>JBBAFU010000007.1:0-156125 GCA_041655275.1 Castellaniella sp.
CGATCACCAAACCATGGATGCCTACGATAGAATCGAGCGGGGACATCGGCATAACCTCCATTGAACCTGTTTCGTCGAAAAAACAAGTTTAATGATTGCCGCTGTCCCCCTTTAACGATGAAGAGCCGAGAAGCGCCACATGCGCACGATGGGGTACGACACCAAGGAGCAGATCACGGGCCATGGTTTTCGTGCCACTGCACGCACCATGATCCGCGAGTATCTTGGCTGGGAATCGGACGTCATCGAATGCCGCCTGGCGCACGTGTCGAAGGAAGAACTGGGAGCCAGCAAGATGCCCAAGCTTGCAGAAAACGTCCTCTGGCTCAAGCAGGCGTGGGCCCGCCTTCGCTTGCAATCTGTAGTCCCATCATCCCAGAAATGATATATTTACATGAAGTCTTCCACCACAAAGCCGCTCTTCTGGCTTGGCAGCAGCAAGAAAGACCTGTTGGCCCTTCCCGTCGCTGTACGAAAGTCTTTCGGCCATGCGCTTGATTTCGCCCAGCGGGGCGAACAGCATGAAGCGGCGAAAGTGCTGAAGGGCTTTGGTAGTGCCGGCGTACTGGAAATTGTTGAAGACGACACCGGCGGCACTTACCGAACCGTTTACACCGTACGCTTCGCCGAGGCCGTCTTTGTATTGCATGTCTTCCAGAAGAAAAGCAAACGGGGCATTGAAACGCCCAAACCGGACATGGACATCATCCATCAGCGTTTAAAGGCGGCTGAAATCGTTGCGCAGGAGTTGAGAAATGAATAAACGCATCATTGAGGGCATAGAAGTCGAGGCCAGCACCGGCAATGTGTTTGCCGACCTGGGTCTGCCCGACGCCGAAAAGCTTCAGATCAAATCAGGGCTGACCGTCGAGATTGCCAAGGCCATTCGTGAGCGAGGGTTCACCCAGGCAGAGGCAGCACAACGCATGGGTCTGACCCAACCCAAGGTATCGAGCCTGCTGCGTGGCGAATTCTCGAACTTCTCCGAGCGTAAGCTAATGGATTGCCTGAACCGGCTGGGTTACGACATAGAAATCCGCATGCGGAAAACACCGGAACCGGTCGGCCGCCTTGTGCTGACTCACGCTTGAAGCGCTGACCCGTTTGTGGCTGCCGCAACGCGCCTAACCTTGGCAGGAGATCGAAGCCGGCGTGGCCCGATGCGCCGAGACGCCTCGCTGGCAATTCTTCAGCGGCCAGGCCTATTACGAAGATCGCCAGCCATGCGATGCCACGACGCTGATGAAGTTTCGCAAGCTGCTCGGCGTGGAACAAATGAACGCCTGGGTATTTACGGGCGCGCGCAGCAGCGGCCTGATGCCCTGTCAGACAGCCGAAACCGCCGGAATTGAATAAATCCGGTCCGACTCTTTAATGATGTAGAGCCCGCCTGTCAGAGCGGCTACTCGTAATACGTCCACATTCTCAAAACACGGACGGTACGTTCCTGGACGAACACCTCATAGACCAGTCGATGCTGGATATTGATTCTGCGGGAATACGCGCCAGAGAGATCACCGACCAGCTTTTCGTAAGGCGGCGGGTTCTGTAATGGGTCAGCCTCCAGTATTTCAATCAGTGCTTGCACTTTGGTCTTGAAGCCAGCCGCAGCAAGCTTTTTCGCATCCTTGAGCGCTGTATTTGCGTAGACGACCTGCCAAGTCACCAATCAAGCTCCTTGGCACTGCTTCCCAGGGGTTCCGCCATCCCTTTCCTGATGGAGTCGCGCATGCCCGGTATGGAAGCCAGATACAGGGTTTCCTGGATGGCATCCCAATCTGCTTCGGAGATAAGCACCGCGCTCGCACGCTTGCCGGCAATCCGAATCGGCTGGTGAGACTCGGCTGTTTGGTCGATCAGGCGGTAGAGGTTGGCACGTGCCTCGGTCGCAGTCATTGTTGTGGACATGATATATCTCCTAAATACACTTATATCGTCCGTTTTTACGTACGTCTAGTCAAGCACAGTAGTACTTGTCAGAAGTCCACCCTGAGCGAAAGTTGCAGACCTGCGGGGGAGACGGTTTCGGGCAGGATTATCGGGGCGTCGCGGGCGCCGGCCATTTTCCGAACGCACAACAAGCTGATCTGCCTCGGCCGCCAGTGCCCGAGGGCTCCGTCATGAAGGGGTAACGTCAGTCATCAAGCGGCCGAGCTGGCCGCGCCCAAGCAAGCCAGTCAGGTGCTGGACGACGCGATAGGCTACGCATACCCCCTATAGAAAAACGCCGCCGTAACCAGGAAAAAGACGAACGCGATGATGTTTCGCAGCGTCCCCGCGCTCAGGAAGTGCGTCACCCAGGCCCCAAGATAGCCGCCGACTACGGTGGCCACCATCATATACAGGCCTATCTCCCAATAGACATCACCCCAGACGGCAAAAATAAAGATTGCGCTGAACCTGGCCGCAGCCACCATAAGGTTCTTCAGGCCGTTCAATGTGCGTACTTCGCCCAGGCCGAAGACAACCCAGCCGGCCATCATCATGATTCCTACGGCGCCACCGAAATAGCCGCCATAGGCACCCAATACGAATTGAAAGGTGATGATCGCCACAGGCCGGATCGGGGCGTCTGCTGAAGTCATGCGTGCCTGAATTGCTTTCCCGAACGTAAATGTCAGTGCGCCGAGCAGAACGAGCCAGGGGATCACCAGGTCGAAGATTTTTGTCGGTGTGACAAGCAGCAGCACTGCTCCGGCGCCGCCTCCCAGCAATGTCGCTGCCAGGAGCACCGGTAACTTGCCGAGCTTGAATGCGTTGATTTCCTTGCGATACGCCACCGCGCTGGACAGGCTTCCCGGCAACAGGGCAATGGCGCCCGTCTGATTGGCTGACACGGGCGGCAGGCCGGCCAGTATCAGCGCCGGGAATGTGATGAAAGACCCGCCACCCGCGATGGCGTTGATGGCGCCGCCGAGCAGCCCTGCAACGAAAGTGATCAGAAGAGTGTCCATGGCGCCGGTGTTCCTACGACTCTAAAAAACACCCCCCACCCCCTTGAACTTTTCCACAAACGCCGAGATCTTCTCGAACACTGTCTGCTTCTTCGTCAGGTATTGCGGGTTCAGCGGACTCATTTTCGGCAATGCATCGTTCAGTTCCGTTCCGTGCTCACTGGCGTATTCACGCTTCAGGGACGTGAGCAGGTAGCGCTTGGCAGCATCTTCGTTGAGCGTTTCGCTGGAGATCAGTGCTTCGGCCTCCCGTTTCTGCTCGGCCTGGGCGTAGGTGAAGAATGCCTCGATGATGCCTGGCTTGTCAGGGATGCTGTCCAGGTCAGCCTGATTGATGAAGTCCACCAGCAGGCTTTCCTTCGCACGATTGCCCAGGCTGGAGCGGATCAGGCGGCGGACTTCTTCGACCAGGGCCGCCTTGTCCCTGGTTTTTCTGTTCTTCTCGAAGATCAGCCCCAGGATGTAATCAAGATTGATTTCCTGGGACTTGAGCAGATCTACTTCGAAGACCACGTCGTTCCAGTCTATATCCGATTCGGTCTGCTCCTCTCCCGCGCGCTGACGCCGCAGCCAGTCACGGATGTCGTTATAGGTCGAGCGATAGTCCTGCACTATGCGTGGCGGCAATACGGGAATGGTGCTCAGCTCGGCGAGCCGGGCATCATCCAGATAATGTTTTGCCTTGAACGCATCGACCGCATCAGGGTCATTGCGATCCAGTTGCTGCAGCGCCTGCAGGCTGGCAAATTCATCGTAGTTTTGCAGGATATTCTCGACGCGCAGATACTCACCAAACAGCTTGGCGAAGGCTTTCTTGTCCGCCTCGGTCTCGATGTCATCAGGCTCGGGGAATAGCTGCTTCAGCTCGGCGACGACAGCAAGATAGCCACGGCTTTCCCTGCCGGAAATCAGGTCGGAAAAGCCCTCCATATACTCCCTGAAGCTCTTTTCCAGCACCACGTTCTTGGTGTTCTTGTCGCCAAAGAGGGTAATGGCGTCTATGGTTGCCTTTTCCAGGTTGCGGAAGGTGACGATATTGCCGAAGGTCTTGGTGGCGTCGTAGATACGGTTGGTGCGGGAGTAGGCCTGCAGCAGTCCGTGGTAGCGCAGGTTCTTGTCGACGAACAGAGTGTTGAGCGTGGGCGCGTCGAATCCGGTCAGAAACATGCCAACGACGATCAGCAGGTCTACCTCCTGGTTTCTTACGCGGTTGGCAAGGTCACGGTAGTAGTCCTGAAAGCCTTTGCTGTCCAGGCGGAAGCTGCTCTTGAACATGCGGTTGTAGTCGTCCATTGCCGCACTCAGGAATTCCTTGGCGCTGCTTTTCAGTGCCGTCACTTCAAAGCTTTCATCCGCAATATCGCCGATGGCGTCCTGCTCCTCATTGGCCGCAAAGGAAAAGATGGTTGCCACCTTCAAAGGCGATTCACTGTCCTTTTGCAGCTGCTGGAAGCTTTCGTAATACAGTTTGGCGGCATCCACGTTGCTCACGGCAAACATGGCGTTGAAACCCCTGGCACCTGCGTGCAGCCGGTGGGTCTTCTGGCGGAAGTTGTTCAGGATGTACTGGGTGATCTCGCGAATCCGTTCCGGGTGCTGCAGTGCCTGGCGGTTCTCGGCCGCAGTCAGTTTCGTCTCGTCCAGCTCGTTTTCAATATCCTTGAACGTGACCCGCACATCGTTGTAGTCCACCTTGAATTTGAGAACTTTCTCGTCGCGGATGGCATCGGTAATTACGTATGAATGCAGCTCGCGGCCAAACACACTGGCCGTGGTATCTGCGCCCAGTGCGTTCTCCGGAAAAATCGGCGTGCCGGTGAAACCAAATTGGTAGTACTTCTTGAATTTGCGTTTCAGGTTCCTCTGCGCCTCGCCGAACTGGCTGCGGTGGCATTCATCGAAGATGAACACCACCTGCTGGTTGTAGACGGGCAGACTGCTTTCGCTCTTGATCAGGTTGTTCAGCTTCTGGATGGTGGTGACAATGATCTTGTTATCCTGCTTCTCCAGATTGCGCTTGAGTCCCGCCGTACTGTCCGAGCCGTTGACACTATCGGGGGAAAAGCGCTGGTACTCCTTCATGGTCTGGTAATCCAGGTCCTTGCGATCCACGACGAAGAACACCTTGCCGATGAATTCCAGCGCAGTGGCCAGGCGTGCCGCCTTGAAGCTTGTCAGGGTCTTGCCCGATCCGGTCGTATGCCAGACGTAGCCGCCGCTATTGGTGTTGCTCCATTCCCTGGCTTGCCAGGCGCTGTTGATCTTCCACAGGATGCGCTCCGTGGCCGCAATCTGATAGGGGCGCATGATCAGCAGCGTATCACTGGTGTCGAATACCGAGTAGCGGGTCAGCACTTCCAGCAGGGTGTTCTTCTGCAGGAATGTAGCCGTGAAGTCCTTGAGGTCCTTGATCAACTGGTTGTCCGCGCGCGCCCAGTTCATCGTGAAGTCGAAGCTGTTCTTGCTGCGCACGGTTGTATTCGAGAAGTAGCGCGTATCCGTGCCGTTGGAGATCACGAAGATCTGCAGGAAGCGGTACAGGGAGCTTTCGACATTGAAGCTCTCCTTGCTGTAGCGATGAATCTGGTTGAATGCCTCCCGAATAGCCACACCACGCCGCTTCAGTTCTATCTGCACCAGGGGCAGGCCGTTGACCAGAATGGTCACGTCGTAGCGGTTGACATTGGTGCCGGCCTGTTCAAACTGGCGGATAACCTGCACCCGGTTGCGCGCCAGGTTCTTCTTGTCGAGCAGGTGGATGTTCTGGATGCGCCCGTCATCGAATACGAAGTCATGCACATGATCATCGTGGATCTTGCGAGTTTTCTCGATGATGCCGTCACTCGGCTTGTCCAGGTATTCATCAAGAAAGCGTTGCCATTCCGCGTCGTTGAACTGCACTTTGTTGAGCATTTGCAGTTGCTGGCGCACGACTGACAGCAGTTGTCCCGGCGAACGGATTTCCGGCAGATACTCATAGCCTTGTGCGCACAGGTCGTCGATCAGCTCGGTTTCAAGCTGGTATTCTGATTGGTAGGCGTCGCCGACACCGCTGATCTTTTCGTACTTGTCCAGAACGATGAAGTTATTGGATTCGGCAATGGGTGTGGTGTAGGTGGTCATGATTGACTGCTCTTGCCCTTGAGAAGCTTTTTCACTTCCCGGTCAAAGTCCGATTCAATCTTTTGTTGCCAGTTGAACTTATCGTACTCGCTGAAGGCTTTGGTGTCGGCGTCTTTGCGCGGCACTGTGCCATAGCCATCCAGTATCCTATCCGGTACTCCTTGATCAGTTGTGTGGCCCAGATACGGAATTGAGTGGTCTGTGCGGAGTTGGCCCGGTAGCCGACGGAGATGATGGTATCCAGGTTGTAGTATTCCAGCCTGCGTTTTACATGACGGTCGCCTTTCTTTTGAATTGTTTCCAAAATGGAAATAGTTGCCTGCCGCTCCAGCTCTCCGCTGTCAAAAATGTTCTTCAGATGCTTGCTGATGGCAGGTCTTTGGACCCCGAAAAGTTCAGCCATGCGCTCCTGTGTCAGCCAGATGGTTTCGTTGTTGAGCAGGACTTCGACTTTCACCCGACCATTCGGCGCGTTGTAGATCCAGAACTCAGTGGTCTGGTCTTGCAGGCTGATTTCTTTCATGAGGAAAGGCTCTGCTGTTCAGGTCGGGGAAAATCCAGCAGCAATTCACGGTAGTACTCGTATTGCTTACGGCGGAGCTCAATTTCTCGCGACAGATCTTCACGGATGGAGGTTGTCAGGGCATCGAATTTGTCGAGGATGGCGACGATACGGGTTTGTTCTTCGAGCGATGGGAGGGGGATCTGGTAGTTTTCGAACATTGGTTTGCGCAAAGACGTCACCGATGCGTGAACTGATGTTTTGGCTATGTATTGATAGAAATTGCTAGCAAAAAAATAATATAGGAATTTTGAACTTAATATTTGAGTATCGGCAACCACGATTCTGTATGCTCTTTGATGAAGATTGTATTTGCCGGTAGCGTAATGAAATATTTTCCCGACTCCAACTCCATCGCCCGCTGTAATAATTGCTTCTTCGTCAAATTCATAATTGTTTATTTGACGAATCATTTGTGATCTTACATAAAATGGATATTTTCCACCTGCAATAGCCTCATTTGTATTGCGATTACCTGTGCCGATGATTGCAACTTCGTTTAGACTTTTCCATATTGTTTGATTAGGAGTAAATGTGAGTAATAATTCGCGATAATGATCATACTGCGTCTGCCTTCTAGTAAGCTCGCTGTTGAGTTCACTGCTAAGCTCGCTGTTAAGGGCTGTCATTGTGTCTAAAATGCGAACAATTTCCTTTTGAATATCAAGAGATGGAATGGGTATATGGATTTTTCCCAAATTATCTCTAGAAATTCTTCTTACCTTCGTTCCGGTAATGTGCTTTCTTTTTTGGTTATAAAAGGCGTTGGTTTGAAAATAATAGGCGAGATATTTAACATTTTGCTCGTGACGCAAAAACATCATGTCACCGGAAATGGCCACGTCATCACCTAGCCACGCGAGAGGCTTTACAACATCTTCGTCGGTCTCTGATGTTGTCGCAAATAAAAGATCATTTTTTCTAGCGGTTCTTAGTCTTTTTGCTAGATCTTCAGATACAAAAGCGATAGTGTCTTTTGCATCAAGATTGTAGTGTGTGTAAATTTGTCCGTAATGTATCGCTGGAAAACCACTTTTTTTGAAATCCTTTTTTTGCAGCCCATTCCCTCTGGTGATTGTTCCAAGTTCGCCTAAGGTTAGCCACTCCACCGGCGCATTCTTGATCAAATCCAAAATCTTCGGCTTGCTCATTTTGTTTCATCCATTTCTGCTCTCGCTTTTGCCGAGGTCTAATATTTTCGTGGCAGGTTCGCGCTGCCTTTCACAGACGGTTCAATCGTCAGGCTCGAATTCCCTACCCGCCCCGTAGCAAATCCTGCCTTTGGTCGAGTTTCTGACAGGCCTGTCCCATGAAAGCCGGCCCTCACCCTCCACCCCCCTCAATCTTCGCAACAATCTCATCAATCTCGCGTCGCAGCCGGTCGATGTTCGCCACGGTTGTCTTGATGTCCGCGTTCAGCTTCACGATGTCGATCACCTCGCGCGTATCCTCGGCTTCCACATAGCTGCTCACGGACAGGTTGTAGTCGTTGTCCTTGATCTGCTCGTATTCAATCGACTGGGCGAAGTGGTCCACACCCGCCTTGTTGTCGAACGCGTCCATGATCTTTTTGATATGTGCGTCGGTCAGCGTATTCGTGTTCGTTTCTTTCTTGAACAGGCCACTGGCATCGATGAACTGAGTGCGGGTATCCAGTTTGCTCTTTGACAGCACCAGGATGTTGACCGCAATCGTGGTGCCGAAGAAGAGGTTGGGCGCCAGTGCGATCACGGTTTCCACGTAGTTGTTATCGATCAGGTACTGGCGGATCCGTTTTTCCGCACCGCCGCGGTAGAAGATGCCGGGAAAGCACACGATTGCCGCCCGTCCCCTGGCAGACAGGTAGTGCAGTGAGTGCAACACAAAGGCAAAGTCAGCCTTGGACTTGGGCGCCAGCACGCCGGCGGGCGCAAAGCGCTCGTCATTGATCAAGGTGGGATCATCACTGCCGATCCAGCGCACGGAGTAGGGCGGGTTGGACACAATCGCATCAAAGGGTTTTTCATCACCAAACTTCGGTTGAGTCAATGTATCGCCGAGTGCGATATTGAACTTGTCGTAGTTGATGTTGTGCAGGAACATGTTCATGCGGGCCAGGTTGTAGGTGGTGTGGTTGATTTCCTGTCCGTAGAACCCGTCCTGGATGGTGTGCGAATCAAAATGCTTCTTGGCCTGCAGCAGCAGGGAGCCGGAGCCGCAGGCCGGGTCATATATCTTGTTCACGCTCGTCTGCTTGTGCATGGCCAGCTGCGCAATCAGCCTGGATACATGCTGCGGGGTAAAGAACTCGCCGCCGGATTTGCCGGCATTGGCAGCGTAGTTGGAGATCAGGAACTCGTAGGCATCGCCAAAGAGGTCGATGTGGTTGTCTTCGAAGTTTCCGAAATCCAGCTCGGCCACGCCCTGCAGCACGGCGGTCAGGCGCTTGTTCTTGTCCGCCACGGTATTGCCCAGGCGATTGCTGGTGGTGTCGAAATCCGCAAACAGACCCCTGATGTCGGGCTCGGATGGATAGCCGGCCGCAGAGCCTTCGATGTCAACGAAAATCCGCGCCAGATCGGTGTTCAGGCTGTCGTTCCGGAAGGCCCTGGCCACCACATTGGCAAACAGCTGGCTGGGGTAGATGAAATAGCCCTTGGTCTTGATGGCATCGATGCGGATCTCCCGCGTGATGACGGTGTCGCACAGGCTCGCATAGTTGACGCTTGCATCACCGGCCTCGATGTAGCGCGTGAAATTTTCGCTGATGAAGCGGTAGAACAGGGCACCCAGCACGTATTGCTTGAAATCCCAGCCATCCACCGAGCCCCGTACCTCGTTGGCGATGGCCCAGATTTTCCGATGAAGCTCTGCACGTTGCTGGCTGCTCGTCATGTGTGTGTTCCTTGTTCCTGCGTGAATGATGTTGATAGTCCGTTGCGTCGGTTCTTCCCCAGTGCAGGCCAGGCCTTGCCGTGAAAACCGGAATGTATCCATATGCAGCAATGTACCTGAAACTCCCGGAATGACCATAAGGTCTGGCAACTCCCGATCTTGTTGCGAGCTTTCCGCAAGGAGGCGGGGCTGACCCAGGCTGTTGCAGCTACTGCGGATTCGTTGCGTGGAGCTTGTGTTACGGCAAGGTGCGGAGTCCCCGATCCCAGCGTCGGTTTCTGAACCTCAGTGGTAAATGACGGGCAGGTATTCCCTCACGTAATCAAAAATCTGCCATAAACGTCTACAGCGCGTGATAGTAATCTCGGATGATCAACGCCATCTTCTTGCGCCGTTCAGCCAGGAATTCCGGATAGTTTTCTGCTGTCACGTTAAAGATAAAGTCCGGGATGGCATTTTCCGAAAGGTTGGCGGCCAAGTCTTCATGATCGCAAATTTCACCGATGACCAGCTTTCCGGTCTCAGCTTGCTGTCGCACTATTTCCATGTACTCCATGGGCGGCTTGCTGGAAATGTTCAGATTGATATGGGTTTCCGTAAGGGTCAGGTTGGCAACCTGGTTGTATTCGTTGGGTTTGTTGATGCCGTTCTTGATCAGATGGTTCTTCGGAACAATGTGATGCATGTCGGACTGGCTGGTGAACATCTGGCTTACCTTGGTTTCCTTGCTCAAGAAGCCGCGGGCGCCGTTGTTGATCAAAGCAGCGGTATATACCTGGAATGACGGACTACGCTTGCTGGGTGTCATCAGTTGCTGGGGCAGGGCAACTCGCCAGAAATCTTCCCCCATCTCGCCTTCCTCGATGTTCCGTAGATGGTTTATCACACCCTCTTCTTCCATGCGGCGCAAGTCTGTTTCCCAAGTGGATTCAAAGCTGCCCACGGCTCGTCCGGTCAACAGTGTCATGACAAACCACCGCTTTACCGCTCGCAATCGCTCGGGCTCCGTCATCTGGTTGAGCTGGCGCAGCTTCAGATACAGGGCGTAGGTGAAGTTCAGCGCGTTTTTGGAGCCAATCATGTCCGCAGTAACAAAGCCGATGGACTGGATCATCAGCAAGAAGCGCTCGAAATGAGTCTGCCGAACAATATTCATCAGCGCAGCGCCCAGTTTTTCGTAGGCGGCCGGAATCAGGGATTCGTCGATCTTGCGGGTTTCGGGGTTGAGGCCAGACAGCTCGCTGACGATACTGCCGGCTTTGCCGCGGTTGAAGCCCACCAACCCGGCAATGCGAATGATATCCGAATAAGCTGGTTGAAACACTTGGTCATCGAACTTGCGGAGCCAGCTGATTTTGTCCAGCAAGCCGGACTCGACAAATTCCTTGTCGTTTTCACGGATGTCCTCATAGGCATGGCCGACGGCAGAGAGGTGGCAGAAGTAGTCGATCAGTTTGCGCATGTTGCGGCCTTCGTCACCATAGGTGGCAATTTTGCTCATGACAAAGTCTGCACTTGACAGGGGTATGCCCTTGGCATTGATGCGTACGAAGATTTCCGCCACCACTTCCACTGGCAGCTTATCGTCCAGTGAAATTACGCCAATCTGGGCGTTTTCAATGGCCGCCAACTTTTCCAGCGACGCTTCAACCCTGGCAGGATCCTCATCCGGATTGTTTCGGCAGTATTCACCGATGAAGGTCAGCTTGGAACCGGTGAAGAAAATGCTGATGTCGTGAATCCATTGGCTACTTTTCCGAATGGCAGGGGTCAGGGTGGCAAACTCTTCTGTCATGGGGTTGAAAGCGATAGCGATGTTTTTCTTTTCGTAGCGTGAGCCGATCACTGGCAGCCCGGCAATCGCGGCACGCAAGGCGGTTACCCGCTGCTGGCCATCAATCAGAATCTGCTGATGAGCGGCGACTTCACCGCCTTTGAGCTTGGCACCCACCGATTGCCACGTAATCAGATAGCCTACCGGATAGCCTTTGTAGAGTGAATCCATCAGATCACGTACCTGGGAGGATTTCCAGACAAAAGGTCGCTGCAGTTCTGGAATGGCAATGCGGTCATCGTAGATAGCCGCAAGAATCTGTTTTACGGAGTTTTGGTTGACGCTGTAGTTGGATATTTGGAATTACCCAAGGGTGAGGTTCATTTGGTATTTCAGTGCCGGGCGCTCAATGCTCGCCATGCTGATGCTAACGTACAGCCGCCTCATGCATGTCGCATATGTGGTTATGCCATATGCAGATCGACGCCAATCCGAGTCGAGCATCACCCAAACACAAACATCAGCCCCGTCATGATGAGCCCGACAGACACCACCAGAATACGCAGGATGGTCGTCGAAATCCGTGATGCCAGTCGTCCGCCGATATAGCCGCCCAGCGTGGCGAATAGCATCATGATTCCCGTTTCGCGCCAGGCAATCAGGCCGCCGGCAATGTAGATGACGACGGCAACGATGGTCAGCACCCCGGAGGCCAGGTTCTTCAGGCCGTTCATGGTGTTCAGGGTGTAGGTGCCGGCAAGCCCGAACAGCGCGAGCAGCATGATGCCGATGCCGCCGTTGAAATAGCCGCCGTAGATGCTCACCGCCAGCAGGCCCACGCTCTGGCGCTGGTCAGCGGCGGGTGTTGCGGCCCGTTTCTTGACGAGCAGCGGTCCCAGCATGAAGATGACGGTGGCCACCAGCAGCAGCCAGGGCACTATCCCGCGAAAGACCTCTGCCGGCGTGACCAGCAGCAGGGCCGCGCCGGCAATGCCGCCCACCATGCCCAGGATACAGACATTGAGCAGGCGTGAGCGGGGCAGTATCACCAGATCGCGCCGGAACGCCCATGCACCCGAGAAGTAGCCCGGCAGCAGGGCCAGCGTACCGGTGGCATTCGCCATGGCCGGGGGCAGGCCGACAAAGACCAGCGCCGGCAGGGTCAGGAAGCTGCCGCCGCCGGCTGCGGAATTGAGCATGCCGGCGCCGAAGGCGGCAGCGGCCAGTAGAAGGACATCCCAGAGATCAGGCATGTGTCGTTGCTGCAGACAAAGGGCATAGCTTATCAGCTGGCGCTATTCCCCGTCGCCGCCCATGGTCAGCACCATGCGAAACTTCACATCTCCGGACTTCATGCGCAGGTAGGCTTCCTGCGCCTTCTCCAGCGGCATGGTCTCGATCCGGGGGCGGGCATCGACCAGCACGCTGAAGGCCAGGGCTTTTTCGCTCTCATGGGGTGTGCCGGTGATCGAGCCCATGACGCTGCGCTCGCCCACGACCATGGCGCCCAGCGACACCGGCAACGGTGTTTTGCCGGCGCCCAGCACCATCAGTCGACCTTGCGGCG
Source organism: Castellaniella sp. (assembly GCA_041655275.1). Classification (GTDB taxonomy): domain Bacteria; phylum Pseudomonadota; class Gammaproteobacteria; order Burkholderiales; family Burkholderiaceae_B; genus JAJYRX01. The sequence continues at coordinate 12,855 of JBBAFU010000007.1, forward strand.
TCAGGGCCGTCATCAGTGCAGAAACAAGGGCGGGATGGGCGATGGTGGCCACTATGGCCTGCACACCGCCCAGCCGCTGCAGCGCGTCCGCAGCGTCTTCAGCATCGGCGTCAATGTAGTCATGCGCGCCCAGGGCCAGTGCGTCCTGGGCAATATCGCTGCCGCGTCCCACGGCGATCACGCGGAAACCCATGCGACGTGCATATTGCAATGCCATATGCCCCAGGCCGCCAATGCCCAGGATGGCCACGGTATCTCCAGCCTGGGCGCCACTTTTCTTCAGTGCATTGAAGGTGGCGATGCCCGCACACAGGATGGGGGCTGCCTCTTCGGCACTCAGCGCCTGCGGAATCGAGATCAGGCCCGAGGCACGCGCCAGCATCATCTCGGCATAGCCGCCGTCGCGACTGGCGCCCACGAAGGGCTGGTTCTGGCACAGGTCGAAACGCCCCCGGCGGCACTGCACGCATTCACCGCAGGATCCGCCCAGACGGCCCACGCCGACGCGCTGGCCCAGTGTCCACAGGGATGGCGTATGCGCACCGAGCGCCACAATGCGTCCGACCACTTCGTGGCCCGGCACACGTGGCGGTTGCAGCGCCGGATCGGCGCTCTCAATGTCGGCAATGTCGGCGCCGCAGATGCCGCAGGCCTCAACGGCGATCAGGACTTCGCCTGTGTCGGGAGCGGCTGTCCGGCGCTCCACCAGTTCAAGGACGCCGGGACGGGTGATCTGCTGGGCAAGATAGGTTGCTTTCATGAACACATCCTACTTCCCGGGCTGTCGCACCACAAATGAATTAAAGTATCTTCATGAGCAAGAAAAACTTTGTCGCCATGAAGGCTCCCACTCATCTGAACGCCTTGCGCGCCTTCGAGGCCAGCGCCCGTCACCAGAGTTTCTCCCTGGCAGCAAGGGAGCTGAATGTGACCGCAGCGGCAGTCGGCCAGCTTGTGCGATCGCTGGAGGATTGGCTGGGTACGCCCCTGTTCCTGCGCGCTACCAGTGGCCGTAAACGGCTGGTGCCCACGGCGGTCGCCCTGAAGGCCCTGCCGGAAATCCGCGCAGGTTTCGACCAGCTCGTCCTGGGTATGGAGCGCTTGCGAGAGGGCTCGGCCAGCGGCGCGCTCACCGTGACGGCAAGTCCGTCGTTTACCGCCAAATGGCTGCTGCCCCGCATCGACCGCTTTCAGGCCCTGTGCCCGGACATGACGGTGCGCCTCGACATCAACCATCATTTCCCGGATTTCATCGCGCAGGGCATCGATGCCGGTGTGCGTTACGGTGTGGGACACTGGCCGGGTCTCGCGGCGGACAAGCTCATGGATGAGGAAGTCTATCCGGTATGCTCGCCGGCGTGGCTGGGTGATTATCAGGGTGAATGTACGCTGGATCGGCTCGCGCAGGCCACCCTGATCCACGATTTGTCCATGGACGGCGACCCGAAGTTTCCAACCTGGAAGCTCTGGCTGGAAAGCGTGGGCGTCACGGATTTCCGGCCTGCGCACAGTCTGCAGATCAACAATTCCGCTGCCGTGCTGCAGGCGGCGATTGAAGGGCGGGGTGTGGCACTGGCCCGCAGTGTCATGGCCCGTGACGACCTCGAAAGCGGTCGCTTGCTGCGGCTGTTTCCCGATGTCTGCTTCACGTCCCCCATGTCGTATTACGTCGTCTACCGGCCCGAGTGCACGGGTTTGCCAAGGCTGGCAGTCTTTGTCGACTGGCTGCAGGCGGAGGCAGCGGTGTTCGAGCAAAGGCTTGCCTGCTAAGCTGATAGTTATCCATGCGTCACAACGAGGAGTCAATCATGAGTCAAACTCAACGCACTGCACTGGTGACCGGCGGCAACCGGGGTCTGGGTGCCGCCATTGCGCACGCCTTGCACGATCAGGGCCACCGGGTGATCGTGGCCCATACGCCCGGCAATACAAAAGTGGCGGATTGGCTGAAGGAGCGCGCGGCCGCAGGCTATACCTTCACGGCCTACGGCGTCGATGTGTCGGATCATGAATCGGCGGCCGATCTGGCGCGGCGCATCCGGGCGGATGGCCTGCAAGTCGATATTCTGGTGAACAATGCCGGTATCACGCGCGACGCGACCTTGCGCAAGCTCGACTGGGAGGGCTGGGACAAGGTCTTGCGCACGAACCTGGATTCGATGTTCAACATGACCAAACCCTTCCTGGAGCCCATGCTGGCGCAGGAGTGGGGGCGCATCATCAATATTTCCTCCATCAACGGCAGCAAGGGGCAATACGGCCAGACCAACTATTCCGCCGCCAAGGCGGGCGTGCACGGTTTCACCAAGGCCCTGGCGCTCGAGGTGGCGCGCAAGGGTGTCACGGTCAACACCGTGTCGCCGGGTTATCTGGCAACCGACATGGTGATGGCGGTGCGCGAGGACGTTCGCCAGAAAATCATCGACAATATCCCTGTGAAGCGTCTGGGCGATCCCGCCGAGGTCGCCGCCCTGGTGGCCTTTATCGCCGGCGACGCGGCCGGGTTCATGACCGGCAGCAATGTGGCCATGAATGGCGGCCAGCACATGTACTGAAGCGCAGGATGACAGTGACAGGAGAAAACATGAAATACCAGTTCAAGGGGAACGTCGCCATCATCAGTGGCGCCGGCTCCGGCATCGGCGCCGCAACGGCTCACCTGCTGGCGGCCAATGGTGTCTGCGTGGTGGCGTCCGACCTGCACGCCGACACGGTGGAAAAGGTGGTCGGCGAGATTACCGCTGCCGGCGGCCGCGCCGTGGTCCATGTCGGCGATATCAGCCTGCCGGAAACCTCGCAGTCGGCCGTTGCCTGCGCGCAGGCGCATTTCGGCGGCCTGCACATGGCATTCAACAATGCCGGCATCGGCGGCCGGCTTGCGCCGTCGGCAGAGCTGTCCGCCGAGGACTGGCGTCGCGTCATCGATGTCAACCTGAATGCCGTGCAGTACGCCATGCAGGCGCAGATTCCGGCGATGCTGGCCTCCGGGGGCGGCAGCATCGTCAACATGTCGTCCATCCTCGGCCTGGTGGGCAATCCCGATGCACCGGCCTATGTAGCGGCCAAGCATGGCGTCACCGGCCTGACGCGTTCGGCGGCGCTCGCCTATTCTGCGCAGGGCATACGGGTGAATTCGATACATCCCGGCTATGTGGAAACGCCTATTCTCGATGTACTGGATGACGCCACGCGGGCCGGGCTGGTCGGGCGCCACGCCATCGGCCGGCTCGGGCATCCCGACGAGATTGCGCACGCCACGGCTTTCCTGCTTTCGGAAGGCAGCAGCTTCATGACCGGCAGCGCCCTTGTGGTTGACGGCGGCTATACGGCAGCCTGATACGCTGTGCGCACGCAGCGATTGGAAACCCGCATTTCGCCACCGCTCGTCATGCTGGCGGCTGCCGGCGTTACCGGGCTGCTGGCGTGGCTGTTTCCCGGTGCTTCTTTTATCGGAGCAGGCAACACGGCGGCGGCTGGTGCGCTTGCCCTGATCGGTCTGGGCGTGGGTGCAGTGGGTGCAATTGCCTTTCGGCGTGCACGCACCACGCTGGATCCGCACCGTCCCGATCAGGCAACCACGCTTGTGACCACAGGCGTGTATCGCGTCAGCCGCAACCCCATGTATCTGGGCCTGCTCCTGGTGCTGTTGGCCTGGGCATTCTATCTCGACAGCTGGCCGGGCCTCATCGCGGGGCCCACGGCATTCGTGGCCTGGATCACCCGCTTTCAGATTGTTCCCGAAGAGCGGTTTCTGACCCAGCGCTTCGGCCCCGACTATATCGCCTATCTGCGCCGGACGGGGCGCTGGCTGCTGTAGCAAACGCAGCCAGCCGGCCTCAGGTCTGCAGCGCAGCATTCTCCCGGCGGCGCATGAATCCCACGATGGTGCCCAGCATCATGCCGTACAGGGGGATGAAGAGCAGCATGCTCACGGCCAGCTTGATCACGTAATCCACAATGCCGATCTCGACCCAGTGCTGGGCCAGATAGGCGTTGCTGCTGTGCCAGAAGGCGACGCTGAAGAAGACCGCCGTATCCAGGGCCTGCCCGGCAATCGAGGATGCGGCCGGTGCCACCCACCACTGCATCTGCCGGCGACGCAGCCGGTCAAAGACCTGGATGTCCAGCAGCTGCCCCAGTGCGTAGGCGGCGAAGCTTGCGAAGGCGATGCGGAACACCAGACCGTTGAAACTTGTCAGCGCGCCCAGGCCGTTGAAGCGGCCGTCATCGAACAGCACCGAAACAACGTAGGATGCCACCAGCGCCGGAATCATCACCCGGCGGATCACGGCGCGCGCTTCGTGTTTGCCGATAAGGCGTACGGTCAGGTCAGTGGCCAGGAAGATGAAGGGAAAACTGAACGCGCCCCAGGTGCTGTGAAAGCCGAACAGGTCGATCGGTATCTGCACCAGATAATTGCTGGCGATGATGATGATGATGTGGAAGGCAACCAGAAGCCTGACAAGCAGGGATATGTGGGAAGCCGCCTGCGCGGGACTGCGGGGTACTGTCATGGAAGACCTTTTTTTGATGCATGGGGTGAGGGAACCCATGAAGAAATTCAACCCTTCATTCTAGCACCAGCTCAGCGCCAGCTCCAGCAGGCCGGCGCCGCTGCGCCAGGCCTGGAAGATGAGCAACAGCAGCAGCGCACCGGCAATGCCTGCCAGCCATTTCAGTCCGGTGCGCATCATGCCGCCACCCCTTGAAGGCGTGCCACCGGCCGCTCCTGTATGGGCCAGTTCAGCGCGGCGGCCACGACGCTCAATGCAATCGAGAGATACCAGACCAGGTCGTAGCTGCCGGTGCGATCATAGAGAAAACCGCCCAGCCAGCCCCCCAGGAAGGCCCCCACCTGGTGCATGAAGAAGACAATGCCGCCCAGCATGGACAGGTTGCGCACGCCGAAGATGGACGCCACCGTCCCATTCGTGAGCGGTACGGTGGACAGCCACAGCAGGCCCATGGCAATGCCGAAGGCATAGGCCGTGGTGGTGCTCAGCGGCACGGTAATGAACAGCGCAATCACCACGCCGCGCGCCAGGTAGAGCGCACTGAGCAGCCGGGGCTTGGATCGATGCCCGCCCAGCCAGCCCGTGAACCAGGTGCCGAAGACATTGAACAGCCCCACCAGCGCAAGCACGGTGGTGCCCACCATGATGGGCAGATGCCGGTCAACCAGATAGGCGGGCAGGTGCACACCGATGAACACGACCTGGAAGCCGCATACGAAGAATCCCAGCGACAGCAGACGAAAGCCCGGGTGGCCGAAGGCTTCGCGCAGTACCTCCCCCAGTGACAGTTCGGCTTCGCGGCCTGCCTGCTGCGGCTTGTCGTCAATCATCGCCGCCAGGGGCACGATGAGCATGGCCAGCAGGCCCAGCGCCACCAGGGCGGCCGACCAGCCCAGCCATTCGATGAGCGCCAGCGAGCCGGGCAGCATGGCAAACTGCCCGAACGAGCCTGCCGCCGCTGCAATGCCCATGGCCATGCTGCGCTGATGCGCCGGCACGGCACGGCCCACAACGCCCAGGATGACGGCAAAAGAGGTGCCCGAAAGGCCGGTGCCGATGAGCAGTCCCGCGCTCATGGACAGCGACAGCAGCGAATCCGCATAGCCCATCAGCACCAGGCCGACAGCGTAGAGCAGACCGCCCGCGATGATGGTGGTGCGCGCGCCGAAGCGGTCGGCCGCAGCGCCGGCGAAAGGCTGTGTGATTCCCCAGACCAGGTTCTGCAGCGCCATTGCAAACGCGAAGACTTCGCGTCCCCAGCCGAACTCCATGCTCATGGGCGTCAGGAACAGGCCGAAGCCGTGACGCGCGCCCAGCGACAGAAACAGAACCAGTGAAGCGCCCAGCATCAGCCAGAAGCTGGTGTATCGTGCGGAGCTCATGCGCATCCTTTGCAATCTTGATGGGCGCGCCGCCGCGCCGGGGTATTGTGGCAGTACTGGCAATCAGTATAGAGCCAAGCGCCGGACGGCGCACGCCGGCGGGTGCGCAGACTTCAGTGGCGGCGGAACTTGAGCAGTCGGCCCTTGTAGCCGGCCGCGCCGCTCAGGCAGGGCCGGCGGTTCAGGTGTTCCACGGCCTTCACCTCGAAACCGTGGCTGGCCATATGGCGCTTGAAGCGGCCCGCATGGCCCCGGTTTGCGTCAACGATCCAGGCTTGTGCGTTTGTGTGTGCGTGCCGATGGATGAAGGCGGCCAGGTGCGACGCCGAACACCGTTCATAGAGAAGATCACTGCCGATGATGAGGTGATAGCGCTTGCGCAGCACCCGGTCGCGCAGGAAGTCGGGCAGCGTATCAGGCCGTACAGGGCCATCCTGCTCGCCCCAGTGCCCATAGCGAAAAGGCAGCTCGGGCGAGAGTTGATTGCGCGCCAGATTGTCTTCCAGGAAGTGCAGGGCGAGCGGATGATGGTCGCTCGCAGTGATGTCCGCGCCCCGGCGATGGCTGATGAGGCTGGGCAGCGCCAGCCCGCAGCCGAGCTCCAGTATGCGCTCGTGTGGATTCACGGGACGCTGTGCAAGCGCTGTTGCAAGATAGAAGGACGAAGGCCAGAGCAGTCCCGACAGCGGCCATAGTGCCGGGCTGATGCCCAGGCGCCCGGTGATGCCGTCGGGATCGCTGTACTGCCGGCGATCCTTGAGCATGTTCAGCGTAAGGCTGCCGACATTTTGGATACTGACTGTTTCCAGCCGTGTCTGATAGGTGGGTGTCCCGGTGTCTTTCATCCGTAGAAATGCCTATTGATAGTCTTTGATTATGCTACAAAGGTTTGCCATTGGCAAAAACAACAGGCATTTCTTGATACAAATGCAGTGTCAGGCTTCCTCATCGACGGCGCGCAGGATGCGCGCAAACAGGGCGTCTGCGTGCACGGGGTTGAGCCAGCGCACAATGGCCACCAGGCGGCGCTCGGGCTCTATCCAGCAGAAATTGCTGCCTGCACCAATACCGAAGTAGCTCGATTCGGGCAGACTGGGGAAGACCTTGCGCCCGGTGTTCAGCCAGATCAGGTAGCCGTAGTAGGGTGCCAGATCGCAGGGCCGGCGCATGCGCGCAAGCCAGTCGGCCGACAGCACCTGGCGACCTTCGTAGCGGCCGTTGTCCAGCAGCATCTGGCCGATGCGCAGCTGGTCCCCGGCGCTGATCGACATGCCGCCGCCCCAGTGTGTGCCGCCGGTGACGGACTGCATCCGCTTGCCGTCAATCTCCACCCAGGCATTGTCATAGCCCACCCATTGCCAGTCGTCGCTCGCGCCCACGGGCTGCATGATGGCTTCGGCAAAGATCTCGGGCAGCGGGCGGCGGAACAGCCACAGCAGCGCCAGCGCCAGCTGATTGATGCGCACATCGTTGTATTCCCAGTAGCTGCCGGGTGCCTGCAGCGGGCGCAGCTCACTCTTCTTGCCTTGTGGCGGTGCAGCAAACGTGACCGCGCGGTAGTGATCGGCCTGATCCGGCATGCCGAAGCATTCGCCCTGCCATTCGCTGGTCTGATGGAGCAGCTGCTCCCAGGTTACCTTGCGGTTGCGCTCGTCATCGAAGCCGATGCCGGGCACACGCAGGTGCACGGGCTCGTTCACATCAGGCATCAGGCCGCGATCGTAAGCCACGCCGGCAAGCAGCGCCAGGTAGGTCTTGGCAATGCTGAACGTCAGGTCGGCACGCTGCGGTTCGCCCCAGGTGGCAATGGTCTGCCCGTCGACCGCAATGGCGCCGGACACGGGGCCGCGTGCATGGACGGGGCCCAGCAACCGGTTCCACGGTGCCGGGTCGTTGCGGTGCACGCCCCAGTTGTCGGTGACCTCGCGATCCCAGGTGGATTCGTGATCGATGGAAAACTGTATTGCATCCTTCAATGTTTCATTCATTGCTGTCTCTTGTCGCTTGCACGGATACCAGGGCAAGAGTGTAACCGCCCGCACGTGAAACCCGGCTCGATCTGCGCTACCATTACGCAGTTCGCACTTGCAGCATGACAAAGGGAGAAATCATCTTGGAACACTTGAAGAACCGGGTGGCCATTGTCACCGGAGCCGGGGCCGGCCTCGGACGCACCCATGTATTGGAACTGGCACGCCTGGGCGCAGCCGTGGTCGTGAACGATCTGGGCGACGCGGCGCAGGCAGTGGCACAGGAGGTGCGTGACGCGGGCGGACAAGCCCTTGCCGTGCAAGGGAATGTGGCCTGTTTCGAAGACATGCAGGCGATGGTGGACCAGGCGATGCAGGCCTGGGGCCGCGTCGACATCCTCGTCAACAATGCCGGCATCCTGCGCGACCGCAGCTTTGCCAAGATGTCGCTCGACGAGTGGCGCCAGGTGCTCGATGTGCATCTGATGGGCTCGGTGCATGCCACGCGTGCCGTCTGGCCGCACATGCAGCAACAGGGCTTTGGCCGTGTTGTTTTCACGACATCCTCCTCGGGTCTCTACGGCAACTTCGGCCAGTCCAACTACGGGGCGGCGAAGATGGCCGTGGTGGGCCTGATGCAGACGCTGCAGGAAGAAGGCGCCAAGTACAACATCCGCGTCAATTGCCTCGCGCCCACGGCCTGGACGCAGATGACGCAGGGCCTGCTGCCCGAAGAGGCCGAGCAGATTCTGACGCCCGGGCGCGTCAGCAAGGGCCTGCTGGCCCTGGTGAACGAAGAGGCGCCCAGCGGTCTCATCCTGCTTGCCGGTGGCGGCAGTTTTGAATGCGCCTACATCACCATGACGGAAGGTATTCATCTGGCCGACGATGAAGACCCGGCGCTCAGCCTGTGCGCGCGTCTGGCCGAGATCCAGGACGTGGCGGGCATGCAGATTCCGCGCACCGGCTGGGATCAGTCGCGTCACGAGCTGGCCAAGGCCATGCCCGAGCCGGTTACATCCAAATAAATAACGCCTGAAATCGCGCTCAGGGCAGCTGGTCCTGCCGCCAGTTGCCCTCGCGCCCCATGCGCACCCAGTCGAAAGCCGGGCCGGGATCGGTCTTGCGTCCGGGCGCAATGTGCGCGTGGCCGCGCACGGCGCGCAGGGGATGACGCGCGCGCAGTGCCGCCGTCAGCTGTCGCAGGCTGTCATACTGCACGTCCTCGTAAGGCAGATGGTCCGTGCCCTCGAGCTCGATGCCGATGGAAAAATCATTGCAGGCCGTCACACCGTTGAACTGCGACACGCCGGCGTGCCAGGCGCGCCGGTCGGTGCTGACGAACTGGACGATGGCGCCGTCGCGCCGGATCAGGAAATGGGCCGAAACGCGTAGTCCGTCCAGACGTGCAAACCAGGGGTGGCTGTCCGTGTCCAGGCGGTTCTGGAACAGGGCGATGATGTCCTCGCCGCCGAATTCCCCCGGGGGCAGGCTGATGTTATGAATCACCAGCAGGTGAACTTCGGTGCCGGGCGGGCGCAGATCATGGTTGGGTGACGGCGCATGGCGGCAGCCGGTATGCGCGGGCAGCCAGCCATGCCGGTCGAGCCCCGGCGTCGTTCGGTTGTTCGCCGCCATGGGCTAGTCGTGCGGGCGCGTTGCCGGCCCCAGACGGGCATGTTCCGTGGAGCACCATGTCTTGCCCTGGCTGAGCACGGCCTCGGAGCGGGGCAGATGAATGCCGCAATGCGCGCAGCGCACCATGGCCTCGGTCTCGCGCGTGGCCGGCTGTTCCGGCTTGCGCACACGCGGCGGCGTGCGTCGCTGCACCGCCGCCTTGTGCTGCGCCAGTACGCGCCCCACCAGCAGGCCGCCCACGATCAGGACGGCCCAGAATATGAATTTACCCACAGTGATTCCTGGTTGGCATTACAAGAGGACATCCATGACGAAGCGACTTCCGGTGTAGGCCAGCAGTACGAAGGCAAAACCGGTGAGCGTCCAGCGCAGTGCCAGACGTCCACGCCAGCCCTGGGTGTGCCGGCCCCACAGCAGGCCGCCGAAAGTCAGCCACGACAGCAGGGTGAAGACGGTCTTGTGATCGAAAGGCAGTACCTGTGACGACAGTCGCAGCGAGACCACGATGCCGGTGGCCACGGTGAGCGAGAGCACGGCGAAGGCGATGGCAATGAGCTGGAAAAGCAGGCGCTCCTGCATCAGCAGGGGCGGCATGCAATCCACTGCCTTTTCCAGCAGCGTGCGCTGTTCCACAGACTCTATGGGGCGGTGCAGCTGGCGATCGAGCGCTGCCATGAACACGGCATTCAGGGCGGCGATGGAGATGAGCCCGTAGGCAGTGAGCGAGATCAGCAGGTGGATGCGCAGCCATTCGCTGTTGGCGTGCGGGACCACATGACCTTGCGGAAAAGCGGCGGCCAGCAGGCTGGCAAGCACTGCCGCCGGCAGCAGTATGAGCAGCAGGCCCTGTACGCGCAGGACCAGGTTCTGCAGCCAGAAGACCATCAGTCCCAGCCAGATGGCGGCCGACAGCGCCAGCGCCCAGCCCAGGAACAGGGTGTGATCCGGCACCACGCTGTTGAAGAGCGCCAGACCGTGGAGGACAATGGGTACCAGCAGGCAGACCTGTGCGATCATGAGCGGAGGCAGGGGTGTATGGCTGCGCGCGAGGCGCAACCAGAACCATGCACCCAGCAGACCGTAACCCAGTGCCGCCAGCAAGTGAAATACAATGCTTGCAGACATGCGTCCTTGCGTGTTGTACAGAAAAGGGGCAGATGCCCGATCCGGTCATTTTAATTGGCCGGCCGTCGATCAACCAGTTTAACCGCTAGCGAAGCGTCATATTCATGCTTGACAATCTTACCCAGCGTCTCAGTCGTGTGGTCAAGACCATGCGCGGTCAGGCGCGCCTGACCGAATCCAACACTCAGGAAATGCTGCGCGAAGTGCGGCTCGCCCTGCTTGAGGCGGATGTCTCCCTGCCCGTGGTGCGCGAGTTCCTGGCGCGGGTGCGCGAGCAGGCGCTGGGCCAGGAAGTGGTCGGCAGCCTGAACCCGGGCCAGGCCCTGGTCGGCCTGGTGCACAAGGAGCTTACACGCCTGATGGGCGGTGACGACGGGGCGGCTGCGCACGAGCTTTCGCTGGCCACGCAGCCGCCGGCCGTGATCCTCATGGCGGGCCTGCAGGGCGCGGGCAAGACGACCACTGTGGGCAAGCTCGGGCGCTGGCTCGCCCAGGGCGAGCACACCCAGGGGGGCCGCAAGTCCGGGCGCAAGAAAGTACTGGTGGTCAGTGCCGACGTCTACCGCCCGGCGGCGATAGAGCAGCTCGAGACGGTGGCCGGCCAGGCTGGAGTGGACTTCCATCCTTCGGATGTACAGAGCACGCCGGCGCAGATTGCCGATTCGGCCCTGGACCATGCGCGTCGCTATCACTATGACGTGCTCATCGTCGACACGGCCGGGCGTCTGGGCATCGACGAGGCCATGATGCAGGAAATCAGCGCCCTGCATGCGCGGCTCAATCCAGTCGAGACGCTGTTCGTGGTCGATGCCATGCAGGGCCAGGATGCGGTCAACGTGGCACGTGCCTTTGCCGATGCCCTGCCGCTTACCGGCGTGGTGCTCACCAAGCTGGACGGTGATTCGCGCGGTGGTGCCGCGCTGTCGGTGCGTCATGTCACGGGCAAGCCGCTGAAGTTTGTCGGCATGTCCGAGAAGCTCGACGGGCTGGAGCCTTTCGATGCCGAGCGCATGGCCCAGCGCGTGCTGGGCATGGGCGACATTGTTGCGCTGGTCGAGCAGGCCCAGCGCACCATCGATGCCGCCGAAGCGCGCCAGATGGCGGCCAAAATCAAGTCCGGCCAGCGCTTCGACCTGAACGATTTCCGCGATCAGTTGCAGCAGGTGCGCAAGATGGGCGATATGGGGTCGCTGCTCGAGAAGCTGCCGGCCCAGTTTGCCCAGGCAGCCGGCCAGATCCAGGGCGACCAGGCCGAGCGCCAGCTGCGCCGTACCGAAGGCATACTGAATTCCATGACGCCGGCCGAGCGCGCCCGACCCGAGATCCTCAAGGCGTCGCGCAAGCGTCGCATCGCCGCAGGTGCCGGCGTGTCCGTGCAGGAAGTGAACCGTGTACTGTCGCAGTTCAACCAGATGCAGGGCATGATGAAGCAGATGAAGAAGGGCGGCATGGCGAAGATGATGCGCGCCATGGGTGGATTGAAAGGACTGGGCGGCATGGGCGGCGGCTTCCGCCGCTGATGTCAGCCGCCGCCGACGGCAATCACGATTTCCAGGCGGTCGCCTTCCTTCAATGGCGTGTCCGGGTGGGCGCTGCGCGGCACGATGTCGCCGTTGAGCTCCACCGCCAGACGCTTGCCGGCATAACCCAGCTCAACGAGCAGGTCGTGCACGCTGGCCTTGTCTGTAATATGGCGCTCCTCGCCATTCAAGAAGATGTTCAAGAAACTCTCCTGTAGATCAGGTCCCACACACCATGGCCCAGGCGCAGGCCGCGGGCCTCGAACTTGGTGAGCGGGCGGTAATCGGGGCGCGGCGCAAAGCCGGCGCTGGTGTTCTCGAGCAGGGGCTCGCCGTCGAGCACGGCCTGCATCTGGTGTGCATAGTCTTCCCAGTCCGTGGCGCAGTGCAGCAGGGCACCCGGCGCCAGCCGGCCGGCCAGCAGCGCAACAAATTCCGGCTGGATCAGGCGTCGCTTGTGGTGCCGCTTCTTGGGCCAGGGATCGGGAAAGAAGATGTGTACGCCTGCCAGCGAGGACGGTGCAATCATGTCGCGCACGACTTCGACGGCATCGTGCTGGATGATGCGGATGTTCTCCAGGCCTTCCGCTTCGATGCGCTTGAGCAGGGCCCCCACACCGGCATTGAAGACTTCCACGCCAAGGAAATTGTCGCCCGGACGGGCGTGCGCAATCTTTGCGGTCGTCTCGCCCATGCCGAAGCCGATTTCCAGGATGGTGTCGCCGGTCCGGCCGAAGGCCGCTTCATAGTCCAGCACCGCGGGCGTATAGGGCAGCACCCAGCGCGGGCCCAGGCGCTCCAGCGCCTCCTGCTGGCCGGGCGTGATATGGGCACGCCGGTGGACAAAGCTGCGGATATGTTCCTGGCGGGGCGCGGGCGCGCGGGCGGCTTGCTTCATGGGCGGTCGGGGGCGGGGTTGGTGGTGGTGTCTGTGGTCATGTCGGCTGGGGTGTCAAGCCCTGCTCGCGGCCGGGCCACGGCATTCTGTATTTCCGGTGCCAGCACGGGGTCGAAGTGGGTCATCACATCCAGGACGGGTTCGCATGCCATCACGCGCGCGCGCGCTTCCAGGGCGATGGCATGGCCCTGGACAATGGTGAGCCGGCCGTCCATCTCCAGGTCCACCTCCACCCAGAGCATGTCGCCCAGCTTGCGCGTCTTCAGATCATGCACGCCCAGCACGCCCGGGGTGTCCAGCAGCAGGTCACGGATGCGGGTCTCGGTCTCGTCATCGGCGGCCCGGTCCACCAGGTCGTGCAGCGCATCGCTGAAGAACTTCCAGCCCATGCGCAGGATGATGAGGCCCACGATCAGCGCCGCCAGCGGGTCGGCCAGCGGGAAGCCGGCCAGATTGGCCAGGATGCCGATGGCGACCACCACCGATGATGCGGCGTCGGAACGCGCATGCCAGGCATTGGCGGCAAGCATGGTCGATTTCACCCGTCGCGCCACGCGCAACAGGTAGTGGAACAGCAATTCCTTGGAAACAATGGCCAGCAGCGCGATATACAGGGCAAGCACATGCACCTTCGGAATGGTGTCGGGATCCTGCATGCGCGAGAAGCTGGCCCACAGCATGCCGATGGCCACGGACAGCAGCAGTGCGCCGATGAACATCGAGGCGGCTGTCTCGAAGCGGTGGTGGCCGTAGGGGTGCTCGGCATCGGCCGGGCTCTGGCTGTGGCGGTTCACGACCAGCACGACGCCGTCCGAGACCAGGTCGGACAGGGAGTGGACGGCATCGGCCACCAGGGCGGCGGATTGGGCAAACAGACCGACGATCAGCTGCAATGCGCTCAGCGTGATATTGACCGCCACGCTGACCAGGGTGCTGCGATGGCCTTCCTGCTGGCGCTGGAGATCGAAGTGGTCCGTCATGGCCGGCTCAGGTGATGCGCATGCCCGGCTGTGCTCCCGCCCAGGGCTCAAGGATGTACAGGCCGTCATCCACTTCCGGGCTGGCGTGGCTGGCTGCCAGCACCATGCCTTCCGAGACGCCGAAGCGCATCTTGCGCGGCGCCAGATTGGCCACGACCACCGTCAGCTTGCCCACCAGTTCGTCAGGCTCATAGGCGGCGCGTATGCCCGAGAAGATCTGGCGATGGCGGCCTTCGCCTGCATCCACGACCAGACGCAGCAGCTTGTTCGAGCCCTCGACGGGCTGGCAGTCCACGATGCGCGCGATGCGCAGGTCAACCTTCGCGAAATCCTGAATGCCGATCTCGGGCGCGAGGGCCTCGCCGCCGGGCCGGGGCGCGGTCTCTTCGGGCGCCTCATCCTCGGGCACATCGAACAGGGCGTCCAGCATGGCGGCATCCACGCGCTGCATCAGATGCTTGAACGGTGCAATGCGTTCGGGCAGGGTGGCTGCATCTTCCCACAGGTAGTCACGGCCTTCGCCGAAGAGCTCGTGCGCGACGCGGTGGCTGAGCGCGGGCAGCACCGGTGCCAGCATCACGCTGAGCGCCCGGAAGCCGGCCAGGGCGCGCGAGCAGATATCCTGCAGGCGCTGCTTGTCCTCGTCGCCGGCCTGGCTGATGCCCTTGGCAAGAATCCAGGGTTTGGCGGCATCGAAAGCCTGGTTGATGGTGTCGGCGTGCGCCATGGCAAGGCGTATCGCGCGCCCGTATTCGCGGGCCTCGAAGGCGGCGCGGACGTCTTCGGCCACGGCGCGCTGGGCTGCCAGCAGGCGCCCGGTATCACCGGCGTAGGCAAGCGCGCCGTCGAAGTGACGGCTGATGAAGCTGGCGGCGCGGCTGGCAATATTGACGTACTTGCCGATAAGGTCGCTGTTGACGCGGGCAATGAAGTCATCCGGATTGAAGTCCAGGTCCTCGACCCGCGCATTGAGCTTGGCCGCGATGTAGTAGCGCATCCATTCGGCATCCATGCCCAGTTCCAGATAGCGCAGCGGCGATATGCCCGTGCCCCGGCTCTTGGACATCTTCTCGCCGCTCACGGTAATGAAGCCGTGCACATGCAGGTTGTCGGGCGTCTTGCGTCCCGAGAAGCGCAGCACGGCGGGCCAGAACAGTGCATGGAAGTAGACGATGTCCTTGCCGATGAAGTGGACCTGCTCGGTGTCGCCTTCGGGGTCGACCAGGGCGTCGTAATCCAGCCCCTTCAGGGCACAATAGGCCTGCAGCGAGGCCAGATAGCCGATGGGGGCGTCCAGCCATACGTAGAAGTACTTGCCGGGCGCATCGGGGATGGGGATGCCGTAATAGGGTTCATCACGCGAGATGTCCCAATCGTTCAGGCTGGCCTCGCCGCCGTCATCGCCCAGCCATTCGCGCGTCTTGGCCATGACTTCGGGCTGCAGGTGGGGCAGGCCGCGCGTATTGCTGCCCGAGGTCCAGTCGCGCAGGAATTGCAGGCAGCGCGGATCCGACAGCCGGAAGAAATAGTGCTCCGACTGCTTCAGCACCGGCGTTGCGCCCGTGAGCGTCGAATACGGGTTGATGAGCTCGGTAGGGCGGTAGACGGCGCTGCAGGACTCACAGGCATCGCCGTACTGGTCGGGTGCGTGGCAGTGCGGGCATTCGCCCTTGATATAGCGATCGGGCAGGAACATGCCCTTGACCGGATCGTAGAATTGTTCGATGGTCTCGGTGTAGATGAGGCCTTCGGCCTTCAGGCCACGGTAGATGTCCTGGGAGAGTGCGATGTTTTCCGGCGAGGCGGTGGAGTGCCAGTGATCGAAGCGGATATGGAAGCCGTTCAGGTAGAGCGGGCGTTCGGCCGCGTAACGGGCCACCAGCGCCTCCGGACTGACGCCTTCCGCTTCGGCCTTGAGCATGATGGGCGCGCCGTGGGCGTCGTCGGCCCCGACGAAGTGCACGGTGTGACCGGCCATACGCATGGTGCGCACCCAGATGTCGGCCTGGATGTATTCCATGATGTGGCCGATATGAAAGGAGCCGTTGGCGTAGGGGAGGGCGGTGGTGACGAAGAGCGTGCGGGACATGGAGCGTGGCGTTCCGGGAGAGAAATGGGAAAAGGGGATTTTAGCCTGACGACTCCGGCCTGCCGAAGCAGCCTTCTGCGGTGCAGGGACATGCGCGGGCTGGCCGGAATCTGCGGCTACCATGCAGGGATGGGACTGTGGCTGCGCACCCCGCCCCGGGCTACCGCGCGGGGTGGATCAGGAGATTTCGCGTGCTTCCACGTCGATGACCTCGGGCTCCCGCGGGGGAGCGCCGGCCCGGGTTCGAAAACCCGTCTGGCGCTGCGCCCAGTAGGCGCGTGCGCCGAACGGGCGACCCCTGGCACGGGCCACCACATAAAGCACGCCTATGGCGATGGCCGTGGACACCATGAAGATCATGGCCATGACCATGCCGGCCAGCCCCAGTCCCAGAAAAAGGAATAGACGTAAAATCTGTGTCAGTGTATTCATCATACGTAATCGGACTTGCAAGGCCTTAGTGATGACCTCTAGTATTGAAACCATCCGCAGTGCACTCTCTGCAGTGATAGACCCCAACACACTCAGGAAGTTGCCCCTGACGGACGACAACCACGCCATTGCGCTGGACGGGTCGGCCGTCAACCTCACCATAACCCTTGGCTATCCCTCGCACAATGCCCGGGCGCCACTGCGCCGGCGGCTGGAGGAAGCCCTTGCCCCACTGGGCCTGAGCCTTGCACAACTCACGGTCAGGACAGACATTATCGCCCATGCCGTGCAAAAAGGCCTGCGTCCCGTTCCGGCAGTGCGCAATATCTTCGCGGTGGCCTCGGGCAAGGGCGGCGTGGGCAAGAGCACCACGGCCGTCAACCTGGCCCTGGCACTGCGCGATCTGGGCGCCAGCGTGGGTCTGCTCGATGCCGATATCTACGGCCCCAGCGTGCCCATCATGCTGGGTGTCGATGGCCGGCCCAAGAGCCATGACGGCAAGACCATGGAGCCCCTGCAAGGCCATGGCCTGCAGGCCAATTCCATCGGATTCCTGCTCGATCAGGATGCGCCCACCATCTGGCGCGGCCCCATGGTCACGCAGGCGCTCACGCAGCTCATGACGCAGA
The DNA here is from genome assembly GCA_041655275.1 of Castellaniella sp. Taxonomy (GTDB): domain Bacteria; phylum Pseudomonadota; class Gammaproteobacteria; order Burkholderiales; family Burkholderiaceae_B; genus JAJYRX01. The sequence goes on from JBBAFU010000007.1 coordinate 30,032, forward strand.
CCAACTGGAGCGATCTGGATTATCTGGTCGTCGACATGCCGCCGGGCACGGGCGACATCGCCCTCACCATGGCACAGCGGGTGCCGCTGGTGGGTGCCGTCATCGTGACCACGCCCCAGGATCTGGCGCTCGCCGATGCGCGCCGGGGCCTGCGCATGTTCCAGAAGGTCGATGTGCCCATCCTGGGCATCGTCGAGAACATGTCCACCCATGTATGCTCGAACTGCGGTCACGTGGAGCCTATCTTCGGCGAGCATGGCGGGCGCGACATGGCGGCGGAATACAACCAGCCCTGGCTGGGTGCGCTGCCGCTGCAGATGAGCATACGCACGCAGACCGATTCGGGCAATCCGACCGTCGTCGCCGAGCCCGGAGGCGAAGCGGCCGCACTCTACCGCAGCATCGCCCTGCAGGTGGCGGCCCATATCGCCACCCTGCCCGATGATGTCTCGGCCTTCACGCCTTCCGTCGTCGCGCGGAAAGTCTGAGCCCATGCGCGCCTCCCGGGTATTTCTGCTGTTGACCACTCTGGCGGGCTTCCAGGCGGGCGCCGCAACAGCGCCCGATGTCGTCATCGATCCCGGAGGCGTGCCGCCGGCCGCCATCAAGGCCATACACGATGCGGTCGACGCGATCACCCGGCTGACCGAGGACCAGGATGGCGGCGAGGTCTGGCGCCTGCGCCGGCGCGCCCATGCGGCCACGCTCTCGGCCCTGCAGACGCAGGGCTATTTCTCGCCGGTGGTCACGCTCGAGGTGGGGCGCGACGTGGGCGGCGAGACCTGGGACATCATCATCGAGCCGGGCGAGCGCACGCAGGTGGGGGCGGTGGACCTGCAGTTCCGCGGCCAGATCCTGCGACCCGAATATGCACCGCGTCTGGAAAAACTCAAGGGAGAGTGGTCGCTCACATCCGGGCAGACCTTCATCAATGCGGACTGGAGTGATGCCAAGGATGCCCTGCTCGAGGACATCAGCCGCAAGGATTTCTATTTCGCCCGCTACGACCATACGCGGGCGACGGTCATTGCCGAACAGGCCAGGGCCGATCTGGCGATCAGTGTCGACAGCGGGCCCCAGGTGCGTCTGGGCGAGCTCAAGGTTCTGGGCCTGCGCCGCGTGCCGCTCAAGCTGGTCAGGCGCACTGTGGATTATGAGCGCGGCGAGCCGTATGACCAGCAGCGGCTCGATGACTGGCAGCAGGCGCTGAACGAAACCAGCTTCTTTCGCGGCGCCTTCGTGACGCTGCAGGAGGACGAGGAATACCGGCGCGTGCTCGAAGACGATTCGGTGGAGCTGCCGCTGCAGGTGCGTGTCACCGAGGCGCTGGCGCGCCGCTTTTCGGCCTCTGTGGGTGCAGACAGCGATCACGGCCTGCGCGTCGAGGGCCTGTACCGGCAGAACGTGGTCTTCGGCCAGCCCGTGTGGATGGAGACGGGGGCGGGCGTGGACTACCGGCGCCAGCGCGCCTTTCTGGACATCCATCTGCCGCCCGACAGGGACGGCTATAACGATGCCGTCGGCGTGCTCGCCAGCAATACCGACATCGAAGGCGTGCGCACACGGCGCTTCGGTCTGGGCTGGAAGCGGCTGCAGGAGCGCAAGGCTGCGGGTGACAGCCGGGTGGACTATCAGGTACGCACCGGCATTGTGCTTGCCCACGACTGGACGCGCAATCGCGGTGCAGACAAGTACAAGGTGCCCACGCTGACGGCAACCTGGCAGTGGCTTCGCCGTGATGTGGATGATATCTACGATCCGCGCGAAGGCCACCTGGTCGAGTTCGGACTGGGCGCGGGTCTGACGCTGGACCGCGGCGAGCCCTTCGGCCGTACTTCCGTGCGCGCCCAGAAATGGTGGCCGGTCGGCGATCACGATGTTGTGACGCTCAGGGGCGAAGTGGGTAAAGTTTGGTCAAGAACCGATCGCCTGCCGGAAGATTTCGGCTACCGTACGGGGGGTGCCCGCTCCATTCGGGGCTATCGCTTCAACAGCCTGGGCGTGGAGCGTGGTGATGCCATCGTCGCAGCACAGGCGCTGGTGGCGCTTGGTGTGGAATATACGCACTACTTCACTCCGGAACTCGGTATGAATGTCTTTGTCGACGCCGGTGATGCCGCACCTTCGTTCCGCCAGCTCAGCTGGCATCTGGGCTATGGTGTCGGTTTGTCCGTACGCACACCGGCCGGACCATTTTCAGTTGATCTGGCCTACGGTCAGTATGACCGGCGGCTGCGCCTGCACTTCTCGCTGGGTATTGCATTTTGAGTCGACGCTCGGGCTGGTTGCGTCGCGTCCTGATCTGGACGGGGCCGCTGTTCACCATCGTTGTGCTGCTGGTTGCCGGCTTCACCGGGTGGCTTCTGGCGACCACGGCGGGCCTGCGCTGGGCCCTGTTCACGACGACGTCCATCGTCGGGGGCGAGGTGGATGGCGTGTCGGGTTCGGTATGGCACGGCGTGGCGCTGGAGCGCTTCCGCTTTGACAATGATGATCTGCGGGTCGATGCGGAAGGCCTGCGCCTGCGTGTCGCCTGGCCGTCGCTGCGCCAGGGCCTGCTGCAGATCGAGGAAGTGGCGGCCGAGCGCCTGGATGTCGCCCTGGCGGCGGCGCCGGCTGCCGATGACGATGAGGATGAAGCACCCGCCGTGCCCGAGTTGCCCCTGCGCGTGCAGGTGGACCGGCTTGCACTGGGCCGGTTTTCCTTCGAACAGGCCGGCGAGCCCCTGCCGGTCGTCCTGTCTTCGCTGGAAGTGCGCGCGAAGGCGTCCCGCGAAGGTGCGGAGCTGGTGCTCGAGCGCCTGCGCGTCGATCATGCCGCAGCCCTGCTCGATCTGAGCGGCCGGGTCAGCCTGGCCGCCCTGGCCCATCCCTGGCCGTTCGAGGCCAGCCTGCACGCCGGTGTGCAGGCGCAGGCCGATGATCCCCAGCTCTGTGCCCGGCATTATCTGCCGTCGCTGCCGGCGGCTTCCGAAGCCTCCGGTGACGATGACCATTGCACACTGGACATCCACACCACGGCCGGCGGCTCGCTCGAGCAGATCACCGTCGTCACCCGGGGCAGTGGTCAGGGCATGCAGCTGGATGCCGTCGCCGATCTGAGGCCCGGGGCCGGCTTCCCGCTCGAGAAGGCGACGCTGGATCTGGTGCTGGCCGATGCGTCGTCCCTGCGTGCGCGCATCGGCTGGGACGCGGACGAGGACGCCGCCGAGGCGATGGCGCGCGATCGTATCCATGGCCGGCTGCAGTCCGAGCGCCTCGATCTGGCGGGCCTTCTGGGAGGGGCGCTGCCCTCCGCCGTGCTCAGCACCGAAGCGGAGTTCGAGTTGTGGCTGGTCGATCGCAGCCGGCCCGAGGCGGTGCGGATCGATCTGGCCTTCGCGCCGGATTCCGTCTGGAACGACGCACCCCTGTCGGGTCATCTGCGGGCGGCGCTGGGCCTGCCGTCACCGCCCGGTGACGATGCTGGAATCGACCTTGCCGGCGTGCGCCTGCAGGCGCTGGATGTGGACCTGCAGCTGGGCGGCAACCAGGTGCGCGCCGACGGCAGCCTGGGCGGCGACGGCGATGCGCTGGCATTGCAGGTGGAGGCCGACCGGCTGGCGGGCTTCTGGCCGGGCCTGCCGGGTGGCCTGAGGCTGGCGGCCGATATACAGGGCGGCCTTGCACAGCATGCGCTGGCGCTGGACGCCCGCTATATACCGCCGGAGGCGCGCGATGACCGTCTCGGGCAGGCACCCGCGCATGTGGCGCTCGGCCTCGAGGGAGACTGGGACGCCGCCGCCGGCTGGACGGGCCGGCTGCAGGGCCTGACGGTGCACCATGCCGGCCTGCGCCTGTCCGTCGATGGTAGGCCTGCCCTGTCCTTTGCGCCCGAGCCCCGGGATGATGCACCGCAATGGCAGGTGGGCCCGGCCGGCCTGCACCTGGCGCTGGACGACAAACCCATACTCGATGTGCGTCACGAAGCGTCATACGGCCTGGCCGACGGCCGGATGGGCACGCAGGGCAGGGTGGAGCAACTGGTCGTGGGTGCCGCCCTGGTGGATGATATACAGAAGCTCATGGCACTGGCGGGCGTGGACAGTCCCGGCCTGAACAAGGCCGATCCGGCCCGTGGCGGCGTCAAGACGACGGGGCGCAACTGGCGTCGTGACGTGAAGATCACCATGGGCCTCGACTGGGATCTGGAATATGGCGCGGCGCTGGCGGGCCGGCTGCAGCTGCGCCGTCTGGATGGCGACATCATGGTGCCGGCCGATCCGCCGTTCCGGCTGGGCCTGCAGGATCTGGCGCTCGAGGTCACAGCCCGGGCCCAGGAGGGCGGCAGCCGCATCGACGCACAGCTTGAGCTGACCAGCCGGCGCATGGGCCATATCAAGGCGGGCGCCCGCAGCCTGCTGCTGTTTCCGCCCGGGGGTGCGCCCGCGGTTTCGGATGAGGGTGTGGCCCTGAACGTCGATGCGGCCGTGGAGAATCTCGCCTGGGTGAGCCTGTTCACCGGCGATGCGATGGAGTTCGGCGGCAAGCTCGATGCCAGGCTCGCCGCGCGGGTGCGCATGGACGGCAGCTGGGACGGGACGGGAGAAATCCACGGCAGCGAGCTCAAGGTGGTGCGCGTCGACGATGGCCTGCGCCTGCTCGATGGCAGCCTGGAGGCGCGGCTGGAGCAGGACCGGCTTCTCCTGGAAAAGCTGGAATTCCCCGCAAAGCTGCGCGTCATGCCGAAGGACCGGCGCGTTGCCCAGTGGCTGGAAACACCCGAGGCGGCCGGCGGCGCGCTGCGCGTGAGCGGTGACTGGCGGCTGGACGACATGGCCGGTGACATCAAGGTGGCCCTGGATCGCTACCCCGTCCTGCAGCGCACCGACCGCTTCATCATGGGTTCCGGCGATATCGCGGTCGCGGTCCGCTTGCCCGCCCTGGCCATCACGGGCGGGGTGCGCATGGATGCCGGCTGGGCCGATCTGGACATGCTGGGCAATGTGCCCACGCTCGACGGCGATGTGGTGATCGTGCACCACGGCGACACGGTCGAGGAAGTCGACGTCCCCATGGATATCAGCATGGCGCTGGATGTCGACATGGGCCGGCGCTTCTATCTGACCGGCTATGGCGTGGATTCCGGCCTGACCGGCAAGCTCCACGTCTCCATGATCAAGAACCGGCTCACCGCCGTGGGTGCCCTGGAGACGCGGGGCGGCGTTGTCGAGGCCTATGGCCAGCGCCTGGAGCTCAGCCGCGGCACCGTGACCTTCCAGGGCGACATCGGCAATCCGGTGCTTGCCATCGAGGCGGTGCGCAAGGGCCTGTCCGTAGAGGCGGGCGTGAAAGTGGCGGGCACGGGCAAGCGGCCGCGCATCGATCTCATCTCCTATCCGGAAGTCAGCGAGATCGAGAAGCTCTCCTGGCTGCTGTTCGGCCACGGGCCGGACGACTCGCGGGGTGATATGGCCCTGCTGCTGTCGGTGGGAACATCCTTCCTGGGCGATGGCGAGCCTTTCTATCGCAAGTTCGGCATTGACGAGGTGGGGCTGCGTTCGGGCGAGCTGGGCAGCGCGGGCAGCATACTGCCGGTGGAAAGCGTGGTCAGCGGCCTGAACAGCGGCGCCAACGACCTGGAGCGCCAGTTCATCCTGGTGAGCAAGGGTGTGAGCCGGGGCTTTACGCTCAGCCTGCGCCAGGCCCTCTCGGATGCCGGCACCGTGGGCCGGGTCAGCTATCGCCTGGCGCGCAACCTCACGGCCGAGCTCAGCGTGGGCTCGGTAAACGGTCTGGCACTGGTCTGGCGCTGGTTCTCGCGGGATTGAAGCACGCGGCCGGCCCATGCGATAAAATGGCGGACGATACTGAAGTGGTGGAGGCCATGAGCATCAAGAATGATCGCTGGATCCGCGAGCAGGCGCAAGCAGGCATGATAGAACCCTTTGAGCCGGGCCAGGTGCGCACGCGCGACGGCCGGCCCATCGTCAGCTATGGCACCAGCAGCTATGGCTACGATGTGCGCTGTGCGGGCGAATTCAAGATTTTCACCAATATCAATTCCACCATTGTCGATCCCAAGGCGTTCGACGAGAAGTCCTTTGTGGATTTCGAGGGCGATGTGTGCATCATCCCGCCCAACTCCTTCGCCCTGGCGCGCACGGTCGAATACTTCCGCATACCGCGGACCGTCCTGACCGTGTGTCTGGGCAAGAGCACCTACGCCCGCTGCGGCATCATCGTGAATGTGACACCCCTGGAGCCCGAATGGGAAGGGCATGTCACCCTGGAGTTTTCCAATACCACACCCCTGCCGGCAAAGATCTACGCCGGCGAAGGCTGTGCGCAGATGCTGTTCTTCGAGAGTGACGAAGTCTGCGAAGTCTCGTACCGGGATCGCGACGGCAAATATCAGGGCCAGCAAGGCGTCACTCTGCCCCGCGCCTAGGAGCATCACCATGAAGTTTCGTTTTCCCATCGTCATTATTGACGAGGATTACCGCTCGGATAATGCTTCCGGCCTGGGCATTCGCGCCCTGGCCGATGCCCTGGTGGCCGAAGGGGTTGAAGTGCTGGGCGTGACCAGCTATGGCGACCTGAGCTCGTTTGCCCAGCAGCAGAGCCGGGCGAGCGCCTTCATCGTGTCCATCGACGACGAGGAGTTCGACGTCGACTCGCCCGAGGACGTGGTCCAGGCCATCAAGAAGCTGCGCGCCTTCATCGTCGAGCTGCGCTTTCGCAACGAGGAAATTCCCATCTACCTCTATGGCGAAACACGCACCTCCCAGCATATTCCCAATGACATCCTGCGCGAGCTGCACGGCTTCATCCACATGTTCGAGGATACGCCCGAGTTCGTCGCACGCCACATCATCCGCGAAGCCCGGGCCTATCTCGACAGCCTGGCACCGCCGTTCTTCCGCGCCCTGGTGGATTACGCGTCCGAAGGCTCCTACTCCTGGCATTGCCCGGGGCATTCCGGGGGCGTGGCTTTCCTGAAAAGCCCGGTCGGGCAGATGTTCCACCAGTTCTTCGGTGAAAACATGTTGCGTGCCGACGTCTGCAATGCCGTGGACGAGCTTGGCCAGCTGCTGGATCACACAGGCCCGGTGGCGGAGTCCGAGCGCAACGCCGCCCGCATCTTCTATGCGGACCACTGTTTCTTCGTCACCAACGGCACATCCACCTCCAACAAGATCGTCTGGCATGCCAATGTGGCGGCCGATGACATCGTGGTGGTGGATCGCAACTGCCACAAGTCCATACTGCACGCCATCACCATGACGGGCGCCATTCCCGTGTTCCTGCGTCCCACGCGCAATCACCTGGGCATCATCGGGCCTATTCCGCTGGAGGAATTCCATCCCGACAGCATACGGCGCCGGATCGAGGCCAACCCGTTTGCGCGTGCGGCCGCCAGCCGGCGTCCGCGCATACTCACGCTCACGCAGAGCACCTATGACGGAGTCATCTACAACACCGAGATGCTCAAGCAGCAGCTGGGCTCCGAGATCGATACCCTGCACTTCGACGAAGCCTGGCTTCCGCATGCGCCCTTTCACTCGTTCTATCGCGACATGCACGCCATCGGCGAAGGGCGCGAGCGCTGCGAGGACACCATCGTGTTCGTCACGCATTCCACGCACAAGCTGCTGGCCGGCCTGTCCCAGGCCTCGCAGATCACGGTGCAGGATGCCGCCCGGCGCCGTCTGGACCGCAACGTCTTCAACGAAGCCTATCTGATGCACACGTCCACCTCGCCGCAGTACGCCATTATTGCGTCCTGCGACGTGGCGGCGGCGATGATGGAGCCCCCCGGGGGCACGGCCATGGTGGAAGAGAGCATTTCCGAAGCCATGGATTTTCGTCGCGCCATGCGCAAGGTGGAGTCCGAATACGGCCGCAACGACTGGTGGTTCAAGGTCTGGGGGCCGCGCCACCTGCCCGCCGAAGGCATTGGTCACCGCGACGACTGGCTGCTCGAATCGGGGGCTGAATGGCATGGTTTCGGTGATCTGGCCGACGGCTTCAACATGCTGGACCCCATCAAGGCCACGGTGGTCACGCCGGGGCTGGACATTTCGGGCACGTTTGCCGAAACCGGCATCCCGGCGGCCCTGGTCTCGCGCTATCTGACCGAACATGGCATCGTCATCGAGAAGACGGGCCTGTACTCCTTCTTCATCCTGTTCACCATCGGCATCACCAAGGGCCGCTGGAACACCCTGGTGACGGCTCTGCAGCAGTTCAAGGATGATTACGATCGCAACCAGCCCATGTGGCGCATCCTGCCGGAGTTCTGCAAGGAGCATCGCCGCTACGAGAGCATGGGCCTGCGCGATCTGTGCCAGCAGATCCACGAAGCCTACCAGGCCGTGGACCTGGCCCGCCTGACGACCGAGGTCTATCTGAGCGACATGGAAGCCGCCATGAAGCCGTCCGACGCGTTTGCGCGCATGGCGCATCGCGAGACCGAGCGCGTGCCCATCGATGCGCTCGAAGGCCGGGTGACGGGGGTGCTGCTCACGCCGTATCCGCCGGGCATTCCCCTGCTCATTCCCGGTGAGCGGGTCAATCGCAGCATTGTGCGCTATCTGCAGTTCGTGCGCGATTTCAACGCCCGGTTTCCGGGTTTCGGCACCGATGTGCACGGCCTGGCCCAGGAAGAGGGCGACAACGGACGCGCACATTATTACGTCGACTGCATCCGCGAGGCCTGAGGCGCGTGGGCCTGCGCGCAGACGTTGCCGTAGATGTTGCCATTATCGGTGCCGGCGCAGCGGGCATGATGGCGGCATCGGTGGCGGGCCGGCGCGGGTTGCGGGTGGTGCTCATCGATCACGCCCGGCGGCTGGGCGAGAAGATCCGCATCTCGGGCGGCGGGCGCTGCAATTTCACCAATCTGGGTACAAGTCCGGCGCAATTCCTGTCGCGCAACCCGCATTTCTGCCGTTCGGCGCTGTCGGCCTACAGCCCGCGCGATTTTCTGGATCTGCTGGCATGTCACGGCGTCGCCTGGCATGAGAAACACCGGGGCCAGCTGTTCTGCAATGACAGCAGCGAGGCTGTCATCACCATGCTCAGGCGCGAGTGCGATCGCGGCGGCGTGCAATGGCGCATGCCCTGCAGCGTGGAGTCCATCGCGCAGGCGGCGGACGGTTTCGAGCTAGCGACCACGCAGGGCGGGGTACGGGCGGCCCGGGTCGTGCTGGCCACCGGCGGCATGGCGATTCCCCAGCTCGGCGCCACGGATTATGCGCTCAAGGTGGCACGCCAGTTCGGCCTGCGCGTGATCGAGCCCCGGCCCGCCCTGGTGCCCCTGCGCTTCGAGGCAGCCGCCTGGACGGGGTTTGCATCCCTGTCCGGTGTCAGTCTGGAAGCCGGCATCGGCGTGGGCGTCCCGCAGCGGGCACACTTCCTCGAGGATGTGCTCATCACCCACCGGGGCCTTTCGGGACCGGGAATTCTGCAGATATCCAGCTACTGGGAGCCGGGCGAAGATGTCGTGCTCGACCTTGCGCCCGGTCGGGATTTGGCGCACTATCTGCTCCAGGCCAAGCGGCAGGGGCGTCAGCGTCTGCTCGGCGCCCTGGCGGAAATCCTGCCGCGCCGGCTGGCGCAGCACTGGCTGGCGCAGGAAGGGCGGGGTGCCGAATTGGCCCAGACTGCGCTGGCCGAGCTGCCTGACAAAACGCTGCGCGCGCTGGCGGCGGGGCTGCAGGCCTGGTCCTGCCGTCCTGTGGGAACCGCGGGCTGGCGCAAGGCGGAAGTCATGCGCGGGGGGGTCGATACCCGGGAAATCGATCAGAAGACCATGCAGGTGCGCCGGGTGCCCGGGCTGTATATCGTGGGCGAGGCGCTGGATGTCACCGGTTGGCTGGGCGGTTACAATTTCCAGTGGGCCTGGGCTTCGGGGGTGGCCTGCGGCCGCGCCCTGGCGCCGGGCTGAAGGTTTCGTTCTCAGGGGGAAGGCAATGGCATTGCCGGAAGATCGCCGCTATGCGGCCACACATGAATGGGCCCGGCTGCGGGATGGCGAAGTCGAGGTGGGCATCACCGAGACCGCCCAGCAGGCGCTGGGAGATCTGGTGTTTGTGGGTGATGTGCCGGTGGGCGAGCATCGCCAGGCCAATGATGTGGCCGGCATCGTCGAGTCCGTCAAGGCGGCTTCGGAAATCCATGCGCCCGTTGCCGGGCGCATCACGGCATTCAACACGGCGCTGTCGGCCGCGCCCGATGCCATCAATGATGATGCCTTCGGCACCTGGATATTTCGCATGGAGGCCGATGATGCCGATGATCTGGCCGGCCTCATGGATGCCGAGGCCTATGCCCGCAGTGCCGGCGACTGACGTCGCCGGCCGCATATCGCGGGCTTTCGCGGTGACGCTTCTCAGTCTATCGTCTTGAGCACTTCGGCCAGCGTGGTGGCAATCTGGTCGATGTGCTTGTCTTCGATGATGAGGGGGGGCGACATCGCGATGGTGTCACCCGTGAAGCGCACCATCAGGCCCTTGTCGAAGCATTTCTGGAAGACTTCGGTTGCCCGTGCACCCGGTGCGCCGGGACGCGGTGCGAGCTCGATGCCGGCAACCAGGCCCAGGTTGCGGATGTCGATCACATGGGGGCTGTCCTTGAGGGCGTGCACCGCGTCCTCAAGCGGCTTGGCCATGGTGGCGGCCCGCGCGAACAGCTTCTCACGCTCGTAGATGTCGATGGTGGCCATCATGGCGGCGGTGGCCAGCGGGTGGGCCGAATAGGTATAGCCGTGGAAGAACTCGATGCCGGTGGACGAGGCTTCCAGAATGGCATCGTGGATCTCGCGACTCACCGCGACGGCACCGGCCGGCACGGCGGCATTGCTGATGCCCTTGGCCAGGGTGATCAGGTCGGGCTTGATGCCGAACAGCTCACTGGCCGTGGCCGCACCCAGACGCCCGAAGCCGGTGATGACCTCGTCGAAGATCAGCAGGATGCCGTACTTCTCGGTGATGGCGCGCAGGCGCTCCAGATAGCCCTTGGGCGGTACCAGCACACCGGCCGAGCCCGCCAGCGGCTCGACCATGACGGCGGCGATGGTGGAGGGATCATGCAGGGCGACGATGCGCTCCAGCTCGTCGGCAAGGTGGGCACCCCATTCCGGCAGGCCGCGCGTGAATGCGTTCTTGCTCACATCATGCGTGTGTGGCAGGTGATCCACGCCGGGCAGCAGCACCGGCGAGAAGGTGCGCCGGTTGGGAGAGATGCCGCCCACAGAAATACCGCCGAAGCCCACGCCGTGATAGCCGCGCTCGCGCCCGATGAAGCGGGTGCGATGGCCTTCACCGCGGGCGCGGTGGTAGGCGAGTGCGATCTTCAGCGCCGTGTCTGCGGATTCGGAACCCGAGTTCGTGAAGAAGATGCGGTCCATGCCTTCGGGCATGCAGCGCGCCACCGCCGTAGCGGCACGGAAGGAATCCTCGTGGCCGATCTGGAAGCTGGGCGCATAATCCATCTCGGTCGTCTGGCGCGTGATGGCGTCGATGATTTCCTGGCGGCCATGGCCGGCGTTCACACACCACAGGCCCGATGTGCCGTCCAGAATCTGCTTGCCCTCGACGCTGGTGTAATACATGCCCTTGGCCTTGGCCAGCAGGCGCGGGTGGGACTTGAACTGGCGATTCGCCGTGAAAGGCATCCAGAGATTGGACAGGTCTGGACGATTGGCTTGGCTGCTCATGGGGTACCTCGTTCAATAAACAGGGGGTCTGCAGAAAAACTGACAGTATCTGCCTCCATTCTGCTTGGAGTGGATGTTTTTTGACATATACAGTCGCTTGATATCGGGCATACTGTACTGCTGCGATAACTATAACTGTACAGTACGCCATGTTCCGAATCGAATTGCAGCGCGATCGTCGCCGTGCACCACCCCTGGTCGACCAGATTGTCCAGGCTTTCGAGGCCGCCATGCAGGCGCAGGCCCTGCGCCCCGGCATGGCAGTGCCGTCGCTGCGCCGCTTCGCCCAGGCGCATGGCGTCAGCACCTTTACCGTGGCCGCCGCCTACAGCCGGCTGGCGGCGCAGGGGCTGCTGGTGTCGCGCCCCGGCGCGGGCTATCGCGTGGCGCCGCGCCCGGCACAGCTTCCGCTGGTGCCGCCGGCGCGCTGGACGCCGCCCGAAGTGGGCCCGTCCTGGCTGCTGGCCGATGTCTTTGCCGACCATTCCATTCCCATCAAGTCGGGCTGCGGCTGGCTGCCGGCCGAGTGGATGAACGAGCCCGGCCTGCGCCAGGCCCTGCGCCGGCTGGCGCGCATGCCCCTGAACCAGCTCGGTGGCTACGGCCATCCCTATGGCTATTATCCGTTGCGCGAGGCGATTGCCGCCCGGCTGGGTGAGCAGGGACTCGCCGTCTCGCCGGCGGAACTCCTGCTCACCCAGGGTGCCACACAGGCGCTGGACATCCTGGTACGCACCCTGCTCGTGCCGGGCGACGTCGTCGTTGTCGAGCGTCCGGGCTATGCCAATCTGCTGCATGCGCTGGCAGGCGCAGGCGTGCGCATGCAGACCGTGGCGCGCCGGCATGACGGCTTGTGCCTGGACAGCCTGGAACAGCTGGCACGCCGGCAGCGCATCAAGGCCCTGTTCGTGAACACGGCGCTGCACAATCCCACGGGTACCAGCCTGGGCATGGGCAATGCCTTTCGCCTGCTGCAGCTGGCCGAGCGCCACGATTTCATGGTGATCGAGGATGACGTCTCGCGCGACCTGATGCCCGGGGCCGGACCCATGCTGGCCGCCATGGCCGGCAGCGAGCGCGTGCTCTATGTCTCGGGCTTCTCGAAGAGCATTACGCCGTCCATGCGCGTGGGCTATATCGCCGCAGGCCGCGGCCAGATTGCAGCACTGGCGCGCAGGAAGATGGCAAGCGGGCTCACCACGCCCGAAGCCATGGAGCGTACCGTGTACCAGATCCTGCGCCATGGCGATCACCAGCGCCAGCTCCAGCGCGTGCGCGACCGTTTGCGCACGGCGCACGATGTGCTCACCGACATCATGGTCCAGCACGATTTCGAGGTGTTTGCGCGGCCGCGCGCCGGCCTGTTCCTGTGGGCGCGCCCGCGCAGGGGTCACCAGGATCATCAGGACCATTATCCGGACGGGCTTGCGCTGGCGCGTCAGGCCCTGGGGCACGGGATCTGGCTGGCGCCCGGGGATTACTTCTTCACCCGCATGCACGTGGCCCCGGCGGACGGCCCGCAGCCGCGGGGCCTTCCTGATGATGAGCGCGGCTGGTTCCGCTTCAATGTGGCCTATTCAGCCCATCCCGGGCTGTGGCGATTCATGCGCGAGTACGCCGGTAGGTGACAAAGTCGAAGTCCAGCCCATTTTCCGCCGGCTGGGGCAGGCGTTCCACTTCCTGCCACTGCCCGGGCGCCACCTCCGGAAACCAGGCGTCACCGTCAATGTCCGCGTGGATTTCCGTGGCCACGATCTCGTCGGCCAGCGCCAGCGCCAGCCGGTAGATCTGCTCGCCGCCAATGATGTCGGCCTGCTCGTGGCCGGCTTCCAGGCAGGCGTGCAGCGCAGCATCGAGATCGGCACAGACTTGCGCCCCTTCGGCGTTCAGGCCGGCCTGGCGGCTGATGACCAGGTTGAGGCGGCCGGGCAGGGCGCGCCCCAGTGACTCCCAGGTCTTGCGTCCCATGATGATGGGCCGGCCCATTGTGGTGCGTTTGAAGTGGGCCAGGTCGGACGGCAGGTGCCAGGGCATCCGGCCCCGGACGCCGATGACGCGATTGCGGCTGTAGGCGACGACGAGGCGCAGGAAAGGACGTTGTTTCATCGGAATTTTCGTGCCATTCAGACTGCGACGGGCGCCTTGATGTGGGGATGGGCCTGGTAGTCGACGATCTCGAAATCCTCGTAGGCATAGTCGAACAGCGTGGGCGGCCGGCGCAGTATGCGCAGCCGGGGGTAGGGATGGGGTTCGCGCGAGAGTTGCAGCGCCACCTGGCTGAAGTGGTTGCGGTACAGGTGGCAGTCGCCCCCCGTCCAGATGAAGTCGCCCACCTCCAGATCGCACTGCTGGGCCACCAGATGGGTAAGCAGGGCGTAGCTGGCAATATTGAAGGGCACACCCAGAAAGATGTCGGCACTGCGCTGGTAGAGCTGGCAGGACAAGCGCCCCTGCGACACATGGAACTGGAAGAAGGCGTGACAGGGCGGCAGCGCCATGCGCGGAATATCGGCCACATTCCAGGCGGAAACAATGAGCCTGCGCGAGTCCGGCTGGCTGCGGATCTGTTCCAGCAGCCGGCTGATCTGGTCGATGTGGCCGCCGTCGGGCGTGGGCCAGGAGCGCCATTGCACCCCGTAGACGGGCCCCAGGTCGCCCCGGGCATCCGCCCATTCATCCCAGATGGTGACACCGTGCTCGTGCAGCCAGGCGACGTTGGCATCGCCGCGCAGAAACCACAGCAGCTCGACGAAAATGCTGCGCGTATGCAGCCGCTTGGTGGTGATCAGCGGGAAGCCTTCACGCAGGTTGAAGCGCATCTGGTAGCCGAAAACCGAGCGCGTGCCCGTGCCGGTGCGGTCGTCGCGATCCTGCCCATGTTCGTAGACATGGCGCATCAGTGTTTCATATTCGTTCATGACGGCCCCGTCCGTCCGCCGGCCAGCGTGATGCTGTGGGTGATGTCGGCAGTCTTGCCGAGCATTGCCGAGGCCGAGCAGTACTTGTCGTGGGACAGCTTCACGGCGCGCTGCACCGCAGCCTCGGGCAGATCATGGCCGCTGACGATGAACTCGAAGTGAATGTGCGTGAAGACCTTGGGGTCGGTGTCTGCGCGCCCGGCGCTCAGACGTACTTCGCAGCCGGTCACCGCGTGCCGGCCGCGCTTCAGGATAAGCACGACATCGTAGGCGGCGCAGCCGCCTGCGCCGGCAAGCAGCATTTCCATGGGGCGGGGCGCCAGATTGTTGCCACCCCCGTCGGGCGCGCCATCCATGGCGGTGACATGACCGCTGCCCGTGCTTGCCACGAAAAGCATGCCTTCGGGCCCGGCCCAGCGGACCGTGCATTCCATTCTGTTCTCCTGTCGTTCGGATTTCAGTGTAACCCGTCGAAAGGGCGCGTCATCTCCCCGTGCCTGCCGTGGTGCGCGCCCGTCCGAAATGCGCATCAAGACCATGCAGCACCTAGGGTCAACCCTGACTCCGGTTGCTTAAGGCTTTAACATTTTACGTGGTCTGGGGAAGCTCTGAACAAGTCGAGCGGTAAGCAGGCGCTGCGGAGCAGGATGGGATGCAAGGCGCAAACCGCAGTGATAGCATCGCTATCGCGAGGATTTGCAACACGGCAGACCGCCTGGTTCCGCAGATGCATGCGGCGCGGGGACTTGTTCAGAGCTTCCCTTGCGGACAGCCCATCCGCGAGGACCGATTTTGCAATGATTTCCCGGAGATATCGTGAACAACGTTACCGTCCTGCTCCTGGCATTTACCCTGTCCGTCACCGGGCTGTTCGTCTTCATCTGGTCCTTGCGCCACAAGCTTTTTGATGAAGACCCGGCGGCGGCCAAGGTCATCTTTTCCGAAGGCGAGATCGGCACCATCGAGGAGCCGGCCGCCACGGCGGCCCAGAAGACCGCCCTGCAGCGCACCATGGACGAAACCGAGGCGGAGGTCGACGAGGCCTTCAGCAGGGAGCGCCAGGCCATAGAGCTGAAGGCGCGTGTCGAGGCCGACAAATCCAGCGCCTACGTCACTTTCGTCTTCCTGTCCTGTTCGGTGGTCTGGCTGGTGCTGGCGTCGCTGGCGGGCCTGATCAGCTCCTACAAGCTGCATCAGCCGGATTTCCTGACCGAATACGCCTGGCTCACGTTCGGGCGCATACGCACACTGCACCTGAATGCCGTGGCCTATGGGTGGGCACCCATGGCGGCCTTCGGCATTGCCATGTGGACCCTGCCGCGTCTGCTCAAGACGCCGCTGCACGGCGGGCGCTTCGCCCTGCTGGGCGCCATGCTGTGGAACGCCGCACTGATCGCCGGCCTGGGCGCCGTCGCCGCCGGCTTCTCGGACGGCCTGGAATGGCTGGAGATCCCCTGGCAGATTGACATCCTGTTTGTCGTGGGCGGTGCCCTCATCGGCCTGCCGCTGGTGTTCACGCTGCAGAACCGCAAGGTGGAGCACCTTTATGTTTCCGTCTGGTACATGGGGGCGGCGCTGTTCTGGTTTCCCGTACTCTTTCTGGTGGGCAACCTGCCGGGCGTGCACTTCGGCGCCGAGCAGGCAACCATGAACTGGTGGTTCGGCCACAACGTGCTGGGCCTGTTCTACACACCGGTGGCGCTGGCAACGGTGTACTACTTCCTGCCCAAGATCATCGGCCGGCCCATCCAGTCCTACAACCTGTCGTTGCTGGGATTCTGGGCGCTGGCCTTCTTCTACGGCCAGGTCGGCGGTCACCACCTGGTGGGCGGGCCGGTGCCCGGCTGGCTGGTCACCCTGTCCATCGTCCAGAGCATGATGATGATTGTTCCGGTGATCGCCTTTTCGGTGAACCAGCACCTCACCATGCGCCATCATTTCGGCACGCTCATTCATTCGCCCACGCTGCGCTTCATCGTGCTGGGCGGCATGATGTATACGCTGAGCTCGGTCCAGGGTTCCTTCGAGGCCCTGCGCAGCATCAATACCATCACCCACTTCACGCATTTCACCGTGGCACACGCCCATCTGGGTCTCTACGGTTTCTTTTCGCTCGTGATGTTCGGCGGCATGTATTTCGTCATGCCCCGCGTGATGTCATGGGAGTGGCCCTATCCGCGCCTGATTTCCCTGCATTTCTGGCTGGTGGTCATTGGCTTCGGCATCTACTTCACCGGGCTCACCATCGGCGGCTGGTTCCAGGGCCTGGCAATGCTGGATGCATCCGTGCCGTTCATGGACAGCGTGCGGCTGACCATTCCCTACCTCGAATCGCGTACGGTGGGCGGGCTGCTGATGACCCTGGGTCACCTGATCTTTGCCGGCCACTTCGTGGCCATGGCGGTGCGTCGCGGGCGCCGTCGTCATGGCGCGGCATTGCTGCATGAGCAAACGCTGGCCACCTCGACTGCTTCTACGGAGTCCTGATTCATGCAAAGCGAATACAAGCTGCTTGGCGGCGCCATGGTCACGCTGGCCCTGGCCATCTCGGCACTGGTGGTGCTGCCCTACATCCAGCTCTCCGACATCCAGCCTCCGGCGGGCCTGAAGGATTACACCTCGGTGGAGAAGCGCGGACGCGCACAATACATCTCGAACGGCTGTGTGTACTGCCACACGCAGCAGCCACGCGCACGGGCGCAGGCACCCGATGCCGAGCGCGGCTGGGGACGGGCACCCGTGGCCGGCGATTATTTCTATGACAAGCCCCACCTGATGGGCACCATGCGCACCGGTCCCGACCTGCTCAATATCGGTGCACGCCAGCCCAGTGCCGACTGGCAGCTGGGACACCTGTACCAGCCGCGCGCCTATGTTGAAGACAGCATCATGCCGTCCTACCCCTATCTGTTCGAGGTCAAGGACGAGGCGCAGAAGGGTGATCGCGTTGTGAACCTGCCGCCGGGCCACGCGCCGGCGGGCAAGGTTGTGGTTGCCCGTCCCGAAGCGGTGGATCTGGTCGAATACCTGCTGGGCCTGGACCGTACCTACCCGATAGAGCCGCCGCCCGCGCGCCCCTGAAGTCAGCAGGCTACTGGAGTTGATGATGTCAGAACTGTCCAAGCGAACCGATGCACAGAAACGCGAGAATCCCGAGCCCTGGGAGGGCACACGGCCCATTCCCTGGTACGTGATCACCGTGGTCGCGGGCCTGTTTCTGTGGGCCATCGGCTATATCTGGATGACCACGCAGCCGCTGGCACCCGAGTATGGTGACCAGCGTACGGCCCTGGATTTTCAGCAGGCGGCTGCGGGTGATGATGGCGGTGTGGTTGACGGCGCCCGCCTGTATGCCAACCATTGCGTCGCCTGTCACCAGGCCACGGGTGCCGGCCTTCCCGGTGTCTTTCCGCCGCTGGCGGCGTCCGAATGGGTGCTGGGCAGCCCCGCAGTGCTGGTGCAGATCCTGCTGCACGGCGTTCATGGCGAGCTCACCGTCAATGGCGTGACCTATTCGGGTGACATGCCGGCCTTCGGCGACAAGCTCAACGATGCCGAGATGGCGGCAGTGGCCACCCACCTGCGCACCAGCTTCGGCAATGAGGGCGACGCGGTCGAGGCCGATCTGGTTGCCGCGCAGCGCACCGCCGTCGATCGCGACAGCCCCTGGCAGGGCGATGCCGACCTGTCGAAGCTGGAATAGTGTGATGACAGAGGGCGGGCCATGAAGTCGTTGCTGGCCATTGTGCTGATTCTGGGCCTGGGCGGCGTAGCCACCTGGGCGCAGACCGATGGTTTCAGCGTGCTGACCACCGAAGCCGCGCGCCGCCAGGCGATTCTCGCATCGCCGTTGCCGGTGCCGGCCACCGAATTGCAGCTGGCCGACGGGCACAGCACCGGATTGCGTACCTGGCTGTCCGACGACGGCCGCGTGACCATTGTCAACTTCATCTTCACACGCTGTGCCACCGTGTGTCTGAGCATGGGCGACGAGTTCCAGCGCCTGCAGGCGCGCATTCTCGAGCGCGGCCTGCAGGACTGCGTGCGCCTGCTCAGCGTCAGCTTCGATCCGCGCGACACGCCGCGCTGGCTGGCGGCGTACGAGAAGCGCATGAATGTCGATCCCGATATCTGGCAGATCGTGCTTGCACGTAATGACGACGAGCGCCGCCGCCTGCTCGATACCTTCGGCATCATCGTCATCCCGGCGCCGCTGGGCCAGTTCGAGCACAATGCCGCCTATCACATCGTGACGCCCGACGGGCAGCTCACGCGCATCATCGATCTGGAAGAGGGTGATGCCGCCCTGCATTATGCATTGGCCGGCGCCGGTGACGCCGGCAACGGAGGACAGCCATGAAGCGCATGGCCTTCGCTTCGGGCGGCGCACTCCTCCTCGTGCCGGCGCTGGTCCTGCGCACGCCGCTCGAGTCGAGCATGACGGCCCATATGCTGGTGCATATCCCGCTGCTGGCGCTTGCCGGTGTGCTTGCAGGCCTGGCCCTGTCGCAGCATGCGGCGGCACACCCCCGGGGCGGGCCGGCGCAATGGGCGCGCCGCCTGCAGGGCTATGACGCCCACGGCGCAAGCGGGCTGCTCTATGCGTCGCTCACCGGCATGTTCTGGATGATTCCCAAGGCGCTGGATGATGTGCTGTTGTCACCCTGGGTGGCCCTGGCAAAATTCATCAGTGTGGTGCTGGCCGGCATCTGGCTGGTACCCGCCTGGCGGCGCGCCCATCGCGTGATCCGCCTGTTCTTTGTCGGTGGTTTCTGCTGGGTGAGCGCCATCGTGGGCATGCTTTACCAGGAGAGCACGGCGCGTCTGTGCAATTTCTATCTGCTGGACGATCAGGCGTGGGCCGGACGCGGGCTGGTTATACTTGCGGTGATTTTGCCGCTGGCCTGGCTCGTGGCCGAGTTCCTGCATCATCGTACGCAGACCGGTACCGGGAAACAGGCAGGCGCGGCAACCCCGGTGCACTATCGTTCCCAGGAGTCCTCATGAACACTTCCGCATCCGTCTCCCGGGCACCCTTGCGGCGCCCCGGCTTTGTTGATCAGATCCTGACGGAAATCGGCCATGCCCTGCAGGTGCTCGACGGTTCCGTCCAGGCCGGCCGCCCGAATCCGGCCGGTCCCATGCCGCCCGCCGGCGCTGAAAATGCGCCGCCCGCGCTCAGCAGTGAGGAGCAGACGCATGCCGCCGGCCTGATGCGCGTCAACCACGTGGGTGAAATCTGCGCCCAGGCCTTGTATCGCGGTCAGGCCATTTTATGTCGCGATGCAGCAATTCAGGATGTCCTGCTGGAGGCGGCCACCGAGGAAGTCGATCATCTTTCCTGGTGCCGCGACCGTCTTGACGAGTTGTCCAGTCGTCCCAGCCTGCTGAACCCCCTGTGGTATGCAGGCTCATTTTCGCTGGGCCTGCTGGCCGGGCGTGCCGGTGTCGGATACAACCTGGGCTTCATGGCGGAAACCGAGAGTCAGGTCGAGGAGCATCTGGATGGCCATCTGCAACGCTTGCCCGCACAGGACGTGCGTTCGCGGACCATCGTCGCGCAGATGCGCGAGGATGAGATCGGCCACAGAAACACGGCGGAAGATCATGGCGCCGTCTCGCTTCCACTGCCGGTTCGTCTCGCCATGCGCGCCATGTCACGTGTGATGACGACGACGGCCTACCGGTTTTGACAAGGCCGTAACCTAGGGTTTATACTAGTATCTGACTGGGGCGCTTATCCGGCTTCAGGCCTTGTTCAAAGCAGTGAAAAACAAGGTTGTGTGGGCAGGAAAACAACATCTTGCATTGCACAAAAAAGCGGGTTATACTTCAGTCATCGGATGTCGAAAGGGATGCAGAACAAGTCAACGCAACCCTCAGGCAGCGGCCCGGGAAAGCCATCCTGAAAGGCCGAATTTGCCAGACATGCCACGGTTGTCTCCTCCACCCTCCTCCTTTGGTGGATTTGGCCCGGAATCTCTTGATTCCGGGCTTTTTTTTTGGTGCTTCCCGGACATCTCCAAGGCGGCGCGACGGCGTTACACTGGGCGTATCAGCACAATATCGGCAGGAGCATGGCATTGGATCTGGATGAGGTGAAACTGGCGGTCATCGGCCTGGGCTATGTGGGCCTGCCGCTCGCCGTTGCATTCGGCAAGCAGCGCCCCGTAACGGGCTTTGATATCAATCCGCAGCGCATTGCCGAGCTGCAGGCCGGGCGCGATCGCACGCTGGGCGTGGATGCACCGTCGCTGGCGGCGGCAAAGGGCTTGCGCTTCACGAGCACGCCCGCTGACCTGGCCGACGCCAATGTCTATATTGTCACCGTGCCCACGCCCATAGATGCCTACAAGCAGCCCGATATGGGGCCGCTGTTGCGCGCCAGCCAGACCATTGGCGCCGTGCTTGCCCGGGGCGATATCGTCATCTACGAGTCCACCGTCTATCCGGGTGCGACGGAAGATGACTGTGTGCCGGTTCTCGAAGCGGTGTCCGGGCTGCGTTTCAACCACGATTTCTACGCGGGCTACAGCCCGGAGCGCATCAATCCGGGCGACCGCGTGCATACCTTCGAGGCCATCTGCAAGGTGACTTCGGGCTCCACGCCCGAAGTGGCCGACCTGATCGACCGCCTCTACGGGCAGGTCGTCACGGCGGGCACACACAGGGCACCGTCGATACGTGTGGCCGAAGCGGCAAAAGTGATAGAGAACACCCAGCGCGACGTCAATATTGCGCTCATCAACGAGCTGGCCATACTGTTCAATCGCATGGGTATCGATACCCAGGCCGTGCTCGAGGCCGCCGGCACCAAGTGGAACTTCCTGCCGTTTCGCCCGGGGCTGGTGGGGGGGCACTGCATCGGCGTCGATCCGTATTACCTGACGCACAAGGCCCAGTCCGTGGGTTATCACCCCGAAATCATCCTCGCGGGGCGGCGCCTGAACGATCGCATGGGCGAGCATGTGGTCTCGCAGCTCGTCAAGGCCATGGCGCGCGCCGGCATTGTCCTGCAGCATGCACGTGTGCTCATCATGGGCCTGTCGTTCAAGGAGAATTGCCCGGACCTGCGCAATACGCGTGTGGTCGATATCGTGCGCGAACTGGACGATTACGGTGTGGATGTCGATGTGCATGACCCCTGGGTGGATGCCGGCGATGCCCAATCGGAATACGGCATCACTCTGATCGGGCAGCTTTCGCCCGGCACGTATGATGCCATCGTCCTGGCCGTGGGCCATGAGCAGTTCGTAAAGATGGGCGCGGATCGTCTGCGCCGCCTCGGCAAGCCGCAGCACGTTCTCTATGATCTCAAGTATGTCCTGGAGCCCGGACAGGCGGATCTGCGGCTCTAGGAATGAAAGGAGCGGATAATGAGCAATCGATATCAGCAGGCCCTGGACAGGCTGCGCCGGCAGCCGCAGTGCTGGCTCGTCACCGGGTGTGCCGGCTTCATCGGATCGAATCTGGTGGAAGCCCTGCTGCTCATGGACCAGCAGGTGGTGGGGCTGGACAATTTTTCCACCGGCTACCGGCGCAACCTGGATGAGGTGCGTGACAGCGTGGGGGCCGAACGCTGGGCCCGCTTCCAGTTTCACGAAGGCGACATCCGCGAGCTTGCCACCTGCCGCGACGTCATGCAGGGTGTGGACCACGTGCTGCACCAGGCGGCGCTGGGTTCGGTGCCGCGCTCGCTGAAAGACCCCGTCACGACGAATGCTGTGAATGTGGACGGTTTTCTCAATATGCTGGTGGCGGCGCGCGATGCCGGTGTCCGCTCCTTTGTGTACGCGGCATCCAGCGCCACCTATGGGGATGTGCCCGATCTGCCCAAGGTCGAGGGCAGGATAGGCCGGCCGCTGTCACCCTATGCCGTCACCAAGTACGTCAACGAGCTGTATGCCGAGGTGTTTGCGCGCAACTATGGTTTCGGCAGCATAGGCCTGCGCTACTTCAATGTCTTCGGCAAGCGCCAGGACCCTGAGGGCGCCTATGCGGCCGTCATTCCGCGCTGGGTGGCGGCCATGATCCGTGGTGAAGATGTGGTCATCAATGGCGACGGGCTGACCAGCCGCGATTTCTGCCATATCGACAACGTGCTGCAGGCCAATATCCTCGCGGCCATGGCTCAGCCCGAAGGGGTGGATCAGGTCTATAACGTGGCTTGCAATGCGCGCACCAGCCTGAACGAGCTGTTCGACTATCTGTCCCGGGCCCTGGCAAGCCATGGCATTGTGTACGACCGCGCGCCGATTCACGGCGAGTTCCGGCCGGGCGATGTGCGTCATTCGCAGGCGGATATCAGCAAGGCACGCCGCCTGCTGGGCTATGAGCCGCTGCACGACATCGTCCAGGGGCTGGAGGTGGCCATGCCCTGGTATACCCAGTTTCTTCAGTGATTTGAAATCGGTCCAGGGCCGCCGGGCGCTGCAGTGTCAGCGTTTCGTGAAAAGCGGAAAGAAATCGCGATCAGCCTTGAACAGGTGACGCGCCACGACATCAACCGCCAGGAATTCGATGATGCCGCCAAGGCCGGCGCCACCCGTGAGCATGACGTTGCGCAATTCCTGGGCCCGTGTCAGCAGGTTGTCATGGATGCGTTTGTGTGCCTCCGCTTTCGGGTAGCCATGCCTGGTCAGCAATTCTTCCTCGTGCCTGAAATGCACCCTGATGTGTTCGAGCAGCTCGTCGTAGGCCTGGATGACGGTATCGCGCCCGCTGGATGCCGAAGTGTGGGTATGAATAAGCACATTGGCCAGCCGGAACAGCTCGCGGTGTTCTTCATCGATAGAGGGTTCGCCGCATTCGTAGGCTTCCTGCCAGACAAGGTTCAGGGCTGCGAGCCCTTCCGCGCCGGCCCATACGTCTGAATTGCCGTTCGTGTCCACCCGCACGCAATTGCGCCCTTCTTCCTTGGCCGCGTACAGCATCTTGTCCGCACGTTCGAACCATGCAGCTATTGTTTCCTCGGACTGGTGCTCCGCAACGCCCAGACTGATGGTGACCTTGCCTGCCTCCGGGAAAACGTGGCCGGCCACGGCCTGTCGCAGCGTTTCAGCAAGCCGATCCGCACCGCGATAGCCCGTGGAGGGAGCAAGTACGATGAACTCCTCGCCTCCCCAGCGAAACGTGATGTCTGACGGCCGGAGGCTATTCTGGCAGACTTGCGCAAGTTCGCGCAGCACGGCGTCCCCTGCCTGATGCCCCAGTGTGTCATTGATGCGCTTGAAATGGTCGATATCGAACAGGATCATCGACAGCGGCTGCTTGTAACGCAGGCTGCGCGATCGCTCCTTGCCGATGATGTTGTCGAAATGCGCACGGTTCCCGAGTCCGGTCAGCGCATCGACGGTGGCCCGGTTCTCCAGCTCGACAACACGCTCGGTAAGATGCTGGTGATCAGGAACGGAGCAGCTCTCATCCGCATGCGGATGTTTGGACGGCGTCTGTTTCACTCAAGCCTCCGTTTGCAGTCTGTTCAATTCGCCGGATTCATAGTCCGACAGAATATCGATCTCAAGTGGGTCGGTACGGGGCATCATGATCACCTTTTTGTCATCATATCATCGGCAGGTAGCCCGGCTCGGGTCCACGGGGAAAGGCGTCGTCGAGCGCTGCCAGGTCCTGTGGCGTCAGTGTCAGGCGGTCGGCGCCGGCGTTTTCCTGCACATGCGCTGCGCGAGCCGCCTTGGGGATGGTGAACAGGCCGTCTTCGCGCAGCAGGAAGGCGAGTGCCACCTGTCTGGGTGTGGCGTCATGCGAGTGCGCGATGCGCGCCAGCACCCGCCCGCCGGTGCTGTCGGGTTCCGGGAAGTCATCATGCCCGAAAGGGCTGTAGGCCACTACGGCCACATCATGCGTCCGGCACCAGGGGATGACGCCGTGCTCGATGGCGCGCTCCTTCAGGTGGTACAGCACCTGGTTGCAGGCCAGTTTTCCCGGGCCCAGGATTGCCAGCGCTTCCTCCAGGTCGTCCACATCGAAGTTGCTCACGCCAAAGGCGCGAATCTTGCCGGCGGCCTGCAAGTCCTCGAAGGCGCGAAAGGTCTCCTCCAGCGGGATGCCGCCGCGCCAGTGCAGCAGATAGGTGTCCAGATAGTCCGTGCCCAAAGCCTTCAGCGAGCGTTCGCAGGCGGCCACGGCGCCGCGTCGCGAGGCATTCGAGGGCAGCACCTTGGAGACCAGAAAGACGTGTTCACGGCGTCCGCGTATGGCTTCGCCCACCAGCGTTTCGGCCGCGCCGGCGCCATACATTTCTGCCGTGTCGATATGGTTCATGCCGGCGTCGATGCCGGCCTGCAGCGCGGCGACGGCCCGGGGCCGGTGCGCCGCATCCAGATACCAGCTGCCCTGTCCCAGCAGGGTGACGGAGCGCCCGGTATTGCCAAACAGACGAGTCTTCACGTTCAACCTCAATCCAGAAGGGTGACGGGGCTGCCGGCGCGCACTTCCCCGGTGCGCTCCACCCGGGCATACATACCCAGCATGAGCCGCATGCCGACGGTGGCCGGGTACCTGCCCGCGGCCGGTTCGGCGTCGGGGTTGCCGGGATCACGGATGGCGTGCAGGGCCTGCAGCGTGCCGAAATCGCGCTCGCCGGTGGCGGGGTCCTGACCGGTGACCGGGCAGCGCGGCACGGGCCCGATGATGCGTATGATGGCATCGCCAATGGCCAGCCGGCGGTCTGTCCAGCCATCTTCCTCGAAGGCGGCAGGGCCTTCGAGCTCGAACAGCATGCGGAAGCGCTCGGCCCAGTGCGCTTCCGGCCCCCGGGCGCGGGTGCGCAACAGCGCCATGGTGGCCTGCGAGACCAGCGTCACCGGATGCACATCACAGGCGACCTCGTCGTCGGCCGCCTGCACCAGCCGAAGCGCCTGTCCGGCATGGCGGCTGATGGCTTCGTTCCAGGGGCCGCTCACCAGCCGGCCGCGGACCGGCCGGCCGTAGAAGTTCGTCGTGACGCTCTCGCCGTCGGCCCGTGCCGCAGCGCGAACGCACTGCCCGTCGGGAAGAGTGATGGACAGCGTATGGTTGATTGCGTCTGCTGTATCAGCCGTATCGAGCGCCGAGCGCAGCTGTACCAGCTTGCCCAGCTGCTTGCCGTTGCGCAGCCGGCCGTCATCATCGATGAGGTAGAAGCGGCGGTTGGCGAATACACCGCCGGCGTCCAGCTGCACGGCGGGCGGGTGCTGCAGGGCCGTGCCCTTGACAGGCGTGATGTTGATGCGATTTACAGTCATCGTGACGGGCACGGTGTCTCCTTTGTTTCAGTTGTCCTTGCGCTTGTCGCTGTAATATCGACCAGCATGTGTCCGATGACGTCACGGTGGTCTGCCTCGATTATGTCCTGAACCGCCCAATGCTGCAGCGTGTCTTCCAGCGCCTTGAGCCTCAGCGGGGTGCAGGCATCACCGCGCCATAGCCGGCGGGCGTAGGCCGCAGCGATCTCGCCGGGCGCGTGCCGGGTGCTGTGGATGCGCTCCTCGAACTGTATCTGCGGGAAGTACCCCCGGGAGTAGAGCAGATTGAACTGGGCGTGGAGCGGGTCGGCCGTGCGGATGTCTGCGGCCGGCGACATCAGCCCGAAGCCCGTTGCCAGCGCCTGCAGCAGGCTGTCCTCGCGCAGGGCGTACTGGCTGATGCAGACGATATGCCGCCCGGCCTGCAGCGCCTTGTACAGCAGGGCCGCGTCGGCCAGCGCCGGACTCATGTGGACGAATACCAGATCGAAGGCGCCTTCCCAGCCATATTCGTGAAGATCCACGTCTTCCCAGCGCGACTGCAGCAGTGCTTCCCCGACATAGGGCAGGCCGCTGTCATGCAGCGCCTGCCGCGCGTGCGCCTGCATCGCCGCCGAAGGTTCCACGCCGCTGACGCGTGCACCATGGCGCAGGAATTCCAGCAGATGATGCCCGCGGCCAAAGCCGATGTCGAGCACGGACTTTCCGCGCAGGTCCATGCGCTGTCTGATCAGGTCCATGGGCAGGTCCATGGGCAGGCCGGGCGTCGGGGTGCGGGGAGGGCGGGGGGTGTGCGAATGCGTCATTTGCGCGGCAGGTAAGTGAGGTGCCGGTCAGGTGCGTGTATGATCAGTGCTGCCGAAATTTTAATACGGAGGCGCAACATGGCAGCGATTGCCAACCCCGACTTCGCCACTGAGGTTCGCAGCAGTTTCGAGCGCCAGGGTGCCATGAAGCTGATTCGTGCCGACCTGCCGGTGGTCGAGCATGGCATGGTGGAAATCCATCTGCCGCACTGGGATGGCGTAGAGCAGCAACACGGTTATGTGCATGGCGGCGTGATTGCCATGATTGCGGATTCGGCCGCCGGCTATGCCGCCATGAGCGTTGCGCCGCCGGGCACCTCGGTGCTCACTGTGGAGTTCAAGCTCAACCTGCTTTCACCGGCGGATGGCGACATGCTGATTGCGCGCGGCACGGTGCTGCGACCCGGGCGCACCATCATCGTCACCCGTGCCGAAGTCTTCAACGTCTGTCAGGGCGAGCACAAGCTGTGCGCCGTGCTGCAGCAGACCATCATGGCCGTTGCCGACCGTTCCGAGAAGTGAGGGCCGGCGGCGCGGCGATTCCGCTTCAGGCGACGCGTCGCTGCTCGTGCTCCACCTGGCACTGGTAACAGCGCTTGGCCGTGGGGTAGGCATCCAGACGCGCGAAGCGGATGTTGCGGCCGCAGTCGATGCACTCGCCGTACTGGCTGCTTTCCAGGCGCTGCTCGGCCGCCACAATATCGCGCACTTCCTCGATATCACGCAGGATCTCGGCCTCGGCGATGCCCTGGCGCAGCGCAATGGCTGCGGCATGGCCGATCTGGCCGCTGCGGCTGATCTGGTCAACATCCAGATCGTGTTGCGAGCGGTGCGACACCTGGCGGATTTCTCCCAGGAGCAGTTCCTTGCGCTCGGCAATGCGTGCGGCGAGCTGCCGGCGTTGTGCATCGGTCAGGGGTTGGGCAGGCGTATTCATAAGTGCAGTCCGCAATAATGGAAAGGAAGCAGGATTCGGGCAAGATTCAAAGCCCCGAGTCTAACCGAAATAGGCCGCCTGCACTTCCACGTTCTCGCTCAACTCCGCCGCCGGCCCCTGCGCCACCATGCGGCCCTGCGACAGCACATAGCCGTAGTCCGAGATGGCCAGCGTCTGGCGGGCATTCTGTTCGACGAGCAAAATGGTGATGCCGCGCGCGTTGATGTCCTGGGTCACGCGAAAGTTTTCCTTGACGAACAGTGGCGACAGGCCCAGTGACGGCTCATCGATGAGGAGCATCTTGGGATCGGCGTTGCGCGTCTTCAGGGCCAGGTCGGCCGAGTTGCGTCCACCCGGTCCGATGGTCGAGGAGCCCCCGGTCAGCGGGCCGATGAAGGTGAGCTTGACGGTGTCCTTGGCATAGCCGGCCGGCGCCATGGACAGCAGACAGGCCAGACCGGCGACGGCCATCGAGGGGTGCCCGGGGGCTCTCTTTCGATCTAGGGTTTACCCCTAGACATTGCCTAGGGTTTACCCTATAATAAAACCCATGGACAAACTAACGCATGGGGATGCCGATATGATCAACGTTTCAAGAAAGCTCGCTGCGGCGGGTTCGGTGCCGGTTGGCGCCAGTGGTTCTCAGTCTCATGGACGGCGCGGGCACGGTGTCATGAACAGTGTGCGGCGCGTATTGCAGCGCATCGATCGCAGCGCTCAGGGTTACCTGGCTGCGCTTGCCGAAGCTCGCAATCATGACTACTGGAGCTGCTCGTGCGATTGGCAGCACTGATCCGCACAGGGGGCGTGAATGACAAAGGCCAGCGATATTCGCTGGCCTTTGTGCTTTGGTCTTCTTGTGAACGCTGCCGATTTATTGTTGGACACTGCCGTTGAGCACTGCCCCGGGTCACCTGGGTGACCATGCCTGTCTCCTCACCTGCATGACTTGCATTATGGACGAAACCCCGGCCATCGGCACCTAGGGTATCCACTAGTTCGTTCCGCTTCATGCAGATGCTCCGGTGTCCCTGATGTCGAGCAGCACCAGCACGGCACCCGCGCCGCCGTCGCGCTCCTCGCACTCCGCCCAGGCCTGTACGGCTTCCAGCTGGCTGAGCCAGCGCCGCACCGTATCCTTGAGCACAGGGGCATTGCCCGCCGAGCCATGGCCCTTGCCGTGAACCACACGCACGCAGCGCATGTCGTGCTCGCGGCAGCTCTGCACGAAACGATCCAGGCGCTGGCGCGCCTCGTCAAGCGTGGCACCGTGCAGATCCAGGCTTGCGCCCACGGGCCATTTGCGCTGTCGCAGCTTCTTCAGCAGCTGCGGGCCATGGCCCGCCTGCACAAAGGCGGTATTGTCGTACTGCTGGGGCGCCGCCGTGAATTCATCCGAGACCCGGGGTGCCGGCAGCGCAGGCTGACCCGCCGCGTAGCGCCGGCGCTCCTCGAGCTGGTCCGGAGTGGCCACAGGTGCCGGAGGTATCAACGCACGATTCGGCCGTTTCGACAGCGGGTGCACGCCCTGCATCACCCGGCGGAACAAGGCGCGGTCTTCCGGCCCCAGGCTGCGCGCCGGCGCGGCATCGCCCCCGGCAGTGGCAGGCGTCTCCGCCGGTGCCGGCGGCTTCAGCCGTCGCGCCTGCTTCTGCAGCGCACGCAGTTCGTCCAGGCTGCCAGCGGTGAGGGCGCGCCGGCGGCGCTCAGGCCTGGGCATCCTCTAGCCAGCGCTGCGCATCCAGCGCGGCCATGCAGCCCGTGCCGGCACTGGTGATGGCCTGACGGTAGACGTGATCCTGCACATCGCCTGCGGCAAACACGCCGGGCACCGATGTCATGGTGGCCATGCCTTCCAGTCCGCTGCGCGTGATGATGTAGCCGTTCTTCATGTCGAGCTGGTCGACGAACAGATCCGTATTGGGCTTGTGACCGATGGCAATGAAGACCCCGCTTACGTCCATGTCCTCGGTTTCGTTCGTCTGATTGTTGCGCAGCCGCGCACCGGTCACACCGGTGTCATCGCCCAGCACTTCCTCGAGTTCGTAGAATAGCTTGAGGCGCATGTTGCCGTTCTTCACCCGGTCCATCATGCGATCGGTGAGTATGGGCTCGGAGCGGAAGCCGTCGCGGCGATGCACGACGGTGACGGTGCGACAGATGTTGGACAGGTAGAGCGCTTCCTCGACGGCGGTATTGCCTCCGCCGACGACGATGACATCCTGATCGCGGTAGAAGAAGCCGTCGCAGGTGGCGCAGCCCGACACGCCCTTGCCCATGAAGGCCTGCTCGGACGGCAGGCCCAGATACATGGCCGAGGCGCCCGTGGCAATGATGAGTGCATCACAGGTGTACTCGGCGCCCGAGTCGCCGGCGAGGCGGAAAGGGCGTTGAGACAGGTCGGCACTGGCGATATGATCGAACACGAGTTCGGTCTCGAAGCGCTCGGCA
This sequence comes from Castellaniella sp., assembly GCA_041655275.1. Lineage (GTDB taxonomy): Bacteria > Pseudomonadota > Gammaproteobacteria > Burkholderiales > Burkholderiaceae_B > JAJYRX01. The sequence continues at coordinate 60,088 of JBBAFU010000007.1, forward strand.
TGCTGCTGGAAGCGCTGCATGAGTTCAGGCCCCTGTACCCCTTTCGGGTCGGCCGGCCAGTTGTCCACATCGGTTGTGGTCATGAGCTGGCCGCCTTGTTCCAGACCCGTGATGAGGACGGGCTTCAGGTTGGCGCGGGCGGCATAGACGGCGGCGCTGTAACCCGCCGGCCCCGATCCCAGAATCAGGACTTTGGCGTGCTTGGGTGTGGTCATCGCTAGGCATCCGGAAAAATAGATAAACACCCAATTATAATGAGTCATGGCTAAATTACCTGCAGCTTCCTCGCGTTCGACCCGAAACGTGCGCAACGGGCCGTCGCCCCTGCAGCTGCGCGTCTCGGGTCTGCTGCGCGAGGCCCGCTGGATTCTGTTCGCGGGCCTGGCGGCCTGGCTGGCGCTGGTGCTGGCCACCTGGCATCCCCTTGACCCGGGCTGGTCACACTCCGTGCAGTCTTCCGTTGTTCACAACCGCGGGGGCACCCTGGGTGCACACATCGCCGATTTCCTGCTCTACCTGTTCGGCTATTCCTCCTGGTTGTGGGTGGTGTTGCTGCTGCAGCGCGTGGGCCTGGGGTTCTACCGCCTGGCCGGCACCCCGGCCCGGGACAGTGACGTCCTGCCGCGCGTGCGCTGGGAAGTGGGCATTGGCTTTGCGCTGCTGTTTGTGGGCGCCATGGGCATAGAGGCCCTGCGCATGCGTTCCATGGGCGCAGCGCTGCCTGCCCACGCCGGTGGCGAGATCGGCCAGCTCCTGGCGGCGGTGCTGCACTACAGCCTGGGCATGACCGGCTGTACCTTGTTGCTGCTGGCCATGGTGATCGCCGGCGCCAGCCTCTTCCTGGGCTTTTCCTGGCTGTCCGTGGCCGAGCGCATCGGGACGGCGCTTGAAAAAGGCGTGCTCGCGCTCCTGGCACGCCGTGATGCCCGGCGGGATCGCAAGGTGGGCGAAGCCAGGAAGGCCGAGCGTGCCTCCAAGGTCGACGCGCGCCAGGTCGATCTGGTGCACGAGCAGCCGGTGCGCATAGAGCCGGCCCTGTCTGCCATTCCCGTTTCCGCGCGTGTCGAAACCGAAAAGCAGCAGAAGCTGCCGTTGCCGCGCGACAAGGGCGAGGGTGACCTGCCTGCCATCAGCCTGCTCGACATGCCCGATGCGCGCCCAGAGGCCGTGGCGCCCGAGACCATAGAGTTCACCTCGCGCCTCATCGAGAAGAAACTGTCGGATTTCGGTGTGCGCGTGGTCGTGGTGGCGGCGCAGGCCGGCCCGGTCATCACGCGTTACGAGATCGAGCCCGCCACCGGCGTCAAGGGCAGCCAGATCGTCAATCTGGCCAAGGATCTGGCGCGCGCGCTCAGCCTGGTCAACATCCGTGTGGTCGAGACCATCCCCGGCAAGAACCTGATGGGGCTGGAGCTGCCCAACCCCAAGCGCCAGATGGTGAACCTGTCCGAGATCATCGGCTCGCAGACCTACGATGCGAGCAAGTCGCTGCTGACCATGGCGCTGGGCAAGGACATTGCCGGCAACCCGGTCGTGGCCGATCTGGCGCGCATGCCGCACCTGCTGGTTGCCGGCACCACGGGCTCGGGCAAGTCCGTGGGCATCAACGCCATGCTGCTCTCGCTGCTGTACAAGGCGCGCCCGGATGAGCTGCGCCTCATCCTCATCGACCCCAAGATGCTGGAAATGTCGGTGTACGAAGGCATTCCGCACCTGCTCGCCCCGGTCGTCACCGACATGCGTCATGCGGGCAACGCCCTCAACTGGTGTGTGGGTGAAATGGAAAAACGCTACCGGCTCATGAGCAAGCTGGGGGTGCGCAACCTGGCCGGCTACAACGCCCGCATCAAGGAGGCCGGGAAGGCCGGCGAGTCCATTCCCAATCCGTTCTCGCTCACGCCGGAGGCGCCCGAACCGCTCACCCACCTGCCTTTCATTGTGGTCGTCATCGACGAGCTGGCCGACCTGATGATGGTGGTGGGCAAGAAGGTCGAGGAGCTCATCGCGCGCCTGGCCCAGAAGGCGCGCGCTGCGGGCATTCACCTCATCCTGGCCACCCAGCGCCCCAGCGTCGACGTGATCACCGGCCTCATCAAGGCCAATATCCCCACGCGCATCGCTTTTCAGGTGTCGTCGCGCATCGATTCGCGCACCATTCTTGACCAGATGGGGGCGGAAACCCTGCTCGGCATGGGCGACATGCTCTACATGCCGCCCGGGACGGCCCTGCCCGAGCGCGTGCACGGCGCCTTCGTGCATGATGACGAGGTGCACCGCGTGGTTGATGCTCTCAAGGAGCAGGGCGAGGCCGATTACGTCGATGGCGTGCTCGAAGGCGGCGCCGAGGGCGAAACCGGCGACGGTGTGGGCACGGTCACGGGCTTCGCCGATGCCGAGGCCGATCCGCTCTACGACCAGGCCGTGCAGATCGTGCTCAAGAACCGGCGCGCCTCCATCTCGTCCGTGCAGCGCCACCTGCGCATCGGTTACAACCGCGCCGCCCGCCTGCTCGATCAGATGGAAAGCGCCGGTGTCGTCTCGGCCATGCAGTCCAATGGCAATCGCGAGATCCTGGTGCCCGCGGGCAATGCCGATGCTGATGCCGATTGAACTGCAGCCGGGCGCCGGGGTCATAGCAGGCAGGTTCTTTTTGAAGGAGCATGCCATGCCTGCGCGTATCTTCCGCCGATGCTTTTTCGGTCTGTTGCTTGCGGCATCGTTCGCCGTGCCGCTGTCGGCTTCAGCCGCTCCCGCCGCCGATCCGCTGGCCGGTTTTGTGGCCCAGGTGCAGTCGGCGCAAGGGCATTTCGAGCAGATGCGCGAGCTCGAGGGCGCACCGGTTGCCGACAGCCGGCAAAGCGGGCAGTTCGCCTTCGAGCGTCCGGGCAAGTTCCGCTGGGCGGTGGAGCTGCCTTTCGAGCAGCTCATTGTTTCGGACGGACGGCAGCTCTATCAGTACGATCCCGATCTGGCCCAGGTCATAGAGCGCGATGCCGATACCGCCCTGGGCGCGTCGCCGGCCGCCATCCTGTTTGGCACGGGCGAACTGGGCGAGGCCTTCGAGCTCAGCGCCCGCCCCGATGCCGAGGGCCTGCGCTGGGTGCGTGTCACCCCGCGCACGCCGGATGCTGGTTTCGTGCACGCCGACCTGGGCTTCCAGGACAACATACCCCGGCGCCTGCGCCTGCTTGACGCCTTCGGCCAGACCTCGCGCATCGACTTCAGCCAGACCGAGCTCAATCCCGCCCTGCCGCCGGCGCTGTTCGACTTCCAGGCACCCGAGGGGGCCGACATCGTACACATGTAGCCCTTCTTTTTGGCACTCTTATCATGTCCGACCTGTTTGCCACCGAATCCGTCATGCCGCTGGCGGAGGCCTTGCGCCCCGCAACGCTGGATGCCGTCATCGGCCAGAGCCATCTGCTGGGCAAGGGCCGGCCGCTGCGCCTCGCCTTCGAGTCGGGCAAGCCGCATTCCATGATCTTCTGGGGGCCGCCGGGCGTGGGCAAGACCACGCTGGCACGGCTCATGGCAAACGCCTTCGATTGTGAATTCATCGCCCTGTCCGCCGTGTTCTCGGGCGTGAAGGATATTCGCGCCGCTATAGAACAGGCACGCCGGAACCGTGCCGTGGGCCGGCACACCCTGCTGTTCGTCGACGAGATCCATCGTTTCAACAAGGCGCAGCAGGACGCCTTGCTGCCCTATGCCGAAAGCGGCCTCGTCACCTTCATCGGCGCCACCACTGAAAACCCGTCCTTCGAGGTGAACTCGGCCCTGCTGTCGCGTGCCCAGGTCTATGTGCTCAAGCCGCTCAGCGACGAGGAGCTGGGCCGGCTGTTCATCCGCGCACAGGAATCAGCGCTTGCCGGTCTGGCGTTCGACGATGCGGCCCGCAACATCATCATCGGCCTGGCCGACGGCGATGCGCGCCGCCTGCTCAACCTGCTGGAGCAGTGCCAGACGGCCGCCGGTGCCGCCGGAGTCCAGGCGGTCGACGCCGACTTCGTCCAGAACGCCCTGAGCGTGAACGCAAGACGTTTCGACAAGGGGGGCGACCAGTTCTACGACCAGATCTCGGCCCTGCACAAATCCGTGCGCGGCTCGCACCCCGATGCGGCACTGTACTGGCTCACGCGCATGCTCGATGGCGGGGCGGACGCGCGCTACCTGTCGCGTCGCATCATCCGCATGGCCTGGGAGGACATCGGCCTTGCCGATCCGCGCGCCATGCAGCTGGCCAACGACGCCGCACTCACCTACGAGCGTCTGGGCAGCCCCGAAGGCGAGCTGGCGCTCGCCCAGGCCGTGCTCTATCTCGCCATTGCGCCCAAGAGCAACGCCGGCTACAAGGCCTATAACCAGGCAAAGGCCTTCGTGAAGCGCGACAGAAGCCGGGACGTGCCGCCCCATCTGCGCAACGCGCCCACCCAGCTCATGAAGGAGCTGGGCCACGGCCACGAATACCGCTACGCGCATGACGAGCCCAATGCCTACGCCGCCGGTGAAAGCTATCTGCCCGACGGCATGGCCGAACCGGGCTGGTATGCCCCCGTGCCCAGAGGGCTGGAAATCAGGATAGGGGAGAAGCTGGCCCAGCTCAAGCAGTGGGATGAGGAGGCTGGTGGGCGTTGATGTGCGTGCAGGCAATCATGGTGTTTGTTGTGCCGTGTGTTTTACATTAAAAATCTCAATAGTGCGGGTCTCGTCCAGTACGCGGTAAAAAATAATGTAGTTCCGATGCACGACCAGCTCGCGCAGAAACGGCGGTAAGCCGGGTCTGCCGGTACGGCCAAGTTTCGGATACTGCGCGAGCAGCAGCACCTTGTTGCGTAGCTCATCGCCGAACTTCTCGGCGCTGATAGGCTTGTCCTGCGCGATGCAGTCAATGATATTGTCTAGATCAGCCTCGGCTATCGGTCGCCAGACAATGTCGTAATGGGGTTTTGGCCTCGACATGCGTCAAGTTGCCTTCGTGGTCATGTCTGCTTTGCAGCAGCCGCCTTGTGGCGAGCAATACGGGCATCCATCCGCGCCATGACTTCATCGTGAGGGATACTTGGGCGGGGGTCGTCGATGGATTTCTGAATCTCAGCAGCCAGCCACTGGTTGTAGGCGGCAGCTTCATGCGCTTCGCGCATGGCCTCGGCGCGGCTTTCCCTACTCCTGCTCATGTCTTTTTCGTTGGGATTCCAATCGGTAGTGTCGAGTTGGGCGATTGCAATGCCCATATTGCGCAAAACATTCATTGCCGAAGTCGGATTGCCAAAGCGGCGAGGCTCAGTTGTTCTTGCCTTCGACAAAACAGCGTCGTGGCCGCTACGGGTTGCAATTTTGATGAAAAAACCGCCGCCTTGCCCCTTAAGGGTTACCCCAGTTACACCACCGGCGTTGACCGTAGCGCGCAGTTGCTCCAATGTCATGCTCTGCATGGTGCGCTCCTTTATCAATCAATGTTGTTGATGCGTATGTATTGTGCGTGATTGATAGAGATCATGCAAGTTTTATCGAGATGCAGGTGCGTCCGAACCGGGCTGGTATGCCCCGGTACCCAGACGACTGGAAATCAAGATAGGGGAGAAACTGGCTCAGTTGAAGCAGTGGGACGAGGGGGCTGGTGGGAGTCGAGTGGCTTTATTCATCGAAGTAATCCGTATCAATCTTCGGAATTCGCACCGCTTTGGAAGACACGCCGACTCCGTAATCCATCATCAGATTGACCAGGCGCGATCCATCAATCAGCACAATACCTTCGACGGATTTGGCAAAATCCACGGTATGCGCCGTAAACCCGGAGGTCGTCATAAAAATGCCCGTTTCGCGCTTTCTGACAGTCCAGCGCGTTTCAAACCTGGCTTTGACGCTATCAGCAGCCTCGATAGTTGCCAGAAACCGCAGGACGGGCTCAATAAATTGATCGTACGTTGGCACAGCCATTGATGGGTCTCTCTCAGGAGTCTTCAAGGCTAATAGTGTATCCGTAATTATCTGCGGGTCATCTGATCCGCATCCGGGTGGCACTTGGCAAGGAAAGCCATCATCTCGGTGGCCCGCTCGAATGGTTTGCACGCTTGCAGCGCGGCGATGCCGTCACTGAACACCCGGTTCAGTTCTGGAGCGCGGAGGAACACGCCCCATTCCAGAGCCTCTCTCCTGGCAACAATAGCATTCAATTCTGTGAATACCGATTTGGAGACTTCAAACCGCCCGCTTCTGACCATCGCCAGCAGCCGCTTGGCGCTTTCCGCAAGGTTGAGGATTTGCTCCTGATCGGAAAGTTTCCGTCCACCAACGGTCACGCCATCCAGCAAGGTCTTCACTTCGGGATAGGTGAACGGATTGCCTTCCAGCACTGATGCGTCCCAGACAAATTCCGGCAGCATCTTGTGGACGCGGAAACAGACCCGCTCGAGCGAGTGGGACGGAACGCAAGTCGGTACCGCCGACCTGTCCCATTGGAATCCAAGCGCATCGAACAGAGTCATACTGCGCAGTCTATAGGGTCGAACCGCTTTTGGCTACAATGCCTTCTTGTCTCCCATCCCTCATGTTTCCCCATGCTTGACCTGAATCTCCTGCGCAGGGATCTGCCCGCCGTCGTCGATGGCCTGGCGCTGCGCGGCCTCTCCTTTGATGTTGATCGTTTCCACGCGCTCGAGGCGCGGCGCAAGGCCGTGCAGGTCGAGACCGAAACCCTGCAGGCGCGGCGCAATGCGCTGTCGCGCCTGATTGGCCGGCGCCGTGCCAGGGGTGAGGACGCCACGGCCGAGATGGCCGAGTCCAGGGATATTCCGGCACGCCTGCAGGCGCTGGAGCAGGATCTGGCGGCCATCCAGGAGGAACTGCACGCGTGGCTTGCGGGCCTGCCCAACCTGCCGCATGCCAGTGTGCCGCCGGGTGTCGACAGCGATGACAATGTGGAAGTGCGCCGCTGGCTGCCGGGCGCGGCCGGTCCCGATGGTGCACCCGCGCCGCCGGCGTTCACGCCGCGCGATCACGTCGAGCTGGGCGAGGCCCTGGGGCTGGATTTCGAGGCGGCCCGGCGCCTGTCCGGCGCGCGCTTCATGATGCTGCGCGGTCCGCTGGCGCGGCTGCACCGCGCGCTGGCGCAGTTCATGCTGGACGTGCAGACGAACGAGCACGGCTACGAGGAATGCTATACACCGTATATCGTCAATGCGCCCACGCTGTTCGGCACGGGCCAGCTGCCCAAGTTCAGGGACGACATGTTCTGGGTCACGCGCGGCGGGGACGAGGACGGTCACGAGGAGATGTATCTGATCTCCACCTCGGAAATCACGCTGACGGGCTCGGTGCGCGACAGTATTCTGGCACAGGACGAACTACCGATCCGGCTCACGGCGCATACACCCTGCTTCCGCTCCGAGGCGGGCAGCGGCGGGCGTGATGTGCGCGGCCTCATCCGCCAGCATCAGTTCGACAAGGTCGAGCTGGTACAGATTGTGCATCCGGATGAATCCTATGCGGCGCTGGAGGCCATGGTGGGGCATGCCGAGACGATTCTGCAGCGGCTCGAGCTGCCGTACCGGGTCGTGCAGCTGTGTGCCGGCGACATGGGCTTTTCTGCGGCCAGAACATATGACCTAGAAGTCTGGCTGCCGGCGCAGGACACCTGGCGCGAGATCTCGTCCGTGTCCAACTGCGAGGCTTTCCAGGCGCGGCGCCTGCAGGCGCGTTTCCGCGCCGGCAAGGGCCGTCCCGATTATGTGCATACTCTGAACGGGTCGGGCCTGGCCGTGGGCCGTACCCTGGTGGCCGTGCTCGAGAACGGGCAGCAGGCCGATGGCAGCGTCCGCCTGCCGCCCGCTCTGCGTCCCTACATGGGCGGGCTGGAATGCTTGCGCGTCGGACCCTGAAGCCGGCGCCTGTCCTGCCAGCAGAGCAGGGGCGTTCCGGTATCGCCGCGAGCGGGCCGCCGGCGCGATGTGAACTTGCACACCGCCATGAAGACGATGACCCAGAACACCAGGGATACCGCCACCGACACGGCGCCATCCAGGCTGCCATAGCCTGTGGCGGCCGACGCCTTGAGCCCCAATACGCCCGGCAGCCAGGGCAGCTGGCCCAGCGCTTCCAGCACCAGATTGCCCGGAAGCCGGTACAGCCATACAAGGGCCTGCCAGACTTCCCAGGCGCTGATGGCGCCGTCGTGATTCAGGTCCAGCGTGAATTTCAGGGAGGTGAATGTCATATCGGTGTCCTCCAGAAAAGAGCGGCAACGATCACCTGTGTTCCATATCGTCAATATAGGCCTCTGAAGACAATCCGGCAATGGGGAGGCGGGCGTGGCATCACCTGCGCATGAGTCCAACGCCCTGGTGCTTGCGGCAACGCTGACGGTCCAGTCGCTCGTTGCACTGGCCTTGCTCACGCTGCCGGTGGTCGCGCCCATGGTGGCTGCATCCATGGGTATTGCCTCGGCCTATGCCGGCCTGTACGTCGCGATCACCTATGCCGGGGCCATGCTCGCCAGCCTGGGTGCCGGTGCGGCCGTGCGCCGCTTCGGTGCCATACGGCTGAGCCAGGTGGGCATGGTCCTGTGCGCCGCCGGCCTGCTGCTGTGCACGCTGCCCAGTCTTGTCACCATGGCGGCGGGCGCGGTGCTGCTGGGCCTGGGTTACGGCCCCATCACCCCGTCCAGCTCGCATCTGCTGGCGCGCACCACACCCGCCCATCGCATGTCGCTCGTCTTCTCGCTCAAGCAGACCGGCGTGCCGCTGGGCGGCCTGCTGGCCGGCCTCATCGTCCCGGGGCTGGCCACCGTCATCGGCTGGCAGGCGGCCTTTGCCACCATCGCTGTGGCCAACCTGGCCTGCGCCCTGGCCATACAGCCCTTGTGCGCCGGCCTGGATGCCGACCGCGACCCGCAGCAGCGCCTCACCCTGGGCCAGGGTCTGGCCGGCCCCCTGCGCATGGTGTTCACGCATCGGGCACTGACCGTACTGGCGGCGGTCTCCTTCCTGTTCTCCATCGCCCAGCTCTCGCTCATGACCTATCTGGTCAGCTTCCTGCATGAAGACCTTGCGGTCAGCCTCATCCAGGCGGGTGTCCTGCTCTCGGTGGCCCAGGGTGCCGGCGTGGGCGGTCGCCTGCTGTGGGGCTATGTGGCGGACCGCTTCCTGGGTGCGGCATCCATGCTGGCGGTGCTGTCCGCCATCATCATCGTGTGCGCGCTCGCCATGCCGCTCATGGCCTGGGTGGATACCACCAGCGTCATGGTGGTGGTGTTGCTGCTGTTCGGCGCCAGCGCCATCGGCTGGAACGGCGTCTACCTGGCCGAGGTCGCGCGCCAGGCGCCGCCGGGCATGGCCAGTGTGGCCACGGGCGGTACGCTGGCCATGACTTTCCTGGGCGTGGTGGTGGGGCCGCCGCTGTTTGGTCTGGTGGCGGGGCTGGGGGCCGGTTATGGCCTGGCCTACGCCGGCCTCATCCTGCCGGCGGGTATCTGCCTGGCTTTGCTCTGGCGTTATCGGCGCGCCTTTGTTCAATCGACGGTTATTCAGGGCGATGACGCCGCATCGGCATCCGGGCGGCGTGTGCGATAACGCCACAGGTAGACGCTGACGCCCACACCGGGAATCAGCAGCAGGGGGCGGGCCCAGGCCACAGGCATGAACCACGCGCTGGTCGCCAGGGAGATCCAGAGCATGCTGATGGCCCATATCTTGGTTCTGACCGGAATACCGCGTCCGGCATGGAAGTCACGCAGTGTGGGTCCGAACCAGCGATTCGCCAGCATCCAGTCCGCCATGCGCTGTGAGCCGCGCATATAACAGGCCGATGCCAGCAGCAGAAAGGGCGTCGTTGGCAGTATCGGCAGGAAGATGCCGATGATGCCGATCACCAGTGACAGGCTGCCGGCGATTATGAATACAATACGAATCACGCTATAAAGCTTTTCTTGCGAATATATGAAGTTGCAAGACTTTTCAACTATAGTATCAGCATGGCGACAGACAAGATTCCGCTGCAGGATTTTCTTTCCCGGGTACCGCTGTTTCAGGGCCTGAGCACTACCGAACTCGATGAGCTGGCCCGTGCCACCACCCAGGTGCGCGTCGCCCGCGGCGAACTGATCTTCCAGCAGGGCGATCCCTGCGTCGGCTTCCACATCGTCATGTATGGCCGCATCAAACTGATGCTGACCTCGCCGCTCGGTGGCGAAAAAGTCGTCCGTATCATCGGTCCGGGCGGCAGCTTCGGTGAAGCGCTCATGTTCCTCGAAAAGCCTTACATCGTATCTTCCCAGGCGCTGGAAGACACTATGTTACTGCATATTGCCAAGGATGCCCTGTTTGCCGAGCTGGATCGCCGCCCCGTGCTTGCGCGCAAAATGCTGGCTTCGCTCAGCAAGCGCCTGCACAGCCTGATGGCGGATGTGGAAGCCTACTCCCTGCGCAGCGGTGCGCAGCGCGTCATCGGCTACCTGCTCAAGGGATATGAGGCGGTGGGTACAGGGCGTTTTCGCCTGCCGACCAGCAAGGCGGTGATTGCGTCGCGCCTCAACCTTACCCCCGAGCACTTCTCGCGCATCCTGCGCGAACTGTCCGAGCAGGAGCTCATTCGCGTCCAGGGGCGCGACATTACCGTGCTCGACATGGAAAAGCTCATGGAGTACCAGGGTTAGGGAAGCTCCGTTATGGATTTCTTCCTAGCCGCAACTTACGTTGTCTTTGCACCCGCGGTACTTTTGAAGTCGACTTCGCTCGTGTACGAGAGCCTTTGCGGATAAGGTGATGGGCGTGCCGTCGTTTGTGCGATTGCCAAAGACGCGCTCGAAGAGCGCTTCTGTAATCAGCGCGTTAAGACTGACGCCTTCGTACTCAGCGATCAAGGCTGCCTGGTAGTGCAGCGTTCTACTCATCCGAAGCGTTACCCTTCCACTATGACGAGGATTGATGGCCGGTAGGGGCTTCGGGAAATCCAGCCCCTGCTCTTGCGACAACTCATGAAGCGCTTCGAGAGCATCCCGAGCTTCGTCAAACGCATTTGCTGGAGATTTGGCATAGGCAGAAACTCCGGGAATCTCCTTGACTTTCGCTTCGTAGACTTCATCTTCCGGTGTACTTATTCTTTTGATTTCGACCGTGTAGCGTGATGGATCAAACTTGCTCATGGTTGGCTACCTAAAAACTTTCTCAAATCATCTTGTGCCCGCTCAAGCTCCGAAGCGACGTTGTTTGCATAAGTTGATTGCACAAAAGGATTTCTCCCATGGCCACAGTTGAAATTTCCACCGGAGAAATTGCGCGTGCCTTTGTGGACGTAGATCTTATGGTTAGCAGCTTTGCCGGATCTGACGCTATACCCCAAGTTTTCCAAAGCTCTGACCAGTTCACGGCACCGATAAGATGACGGCCTCAATCTGAGATCGTTGATTATTGTCTCTACTAGACTCATGTGACACCACCTATAGTGTCACCCTTCTGTAGAATAGCATGGATCAAGGCTTGGCAGCCGTCGAATCAATTGCCGCCTGCTCCGCCAGCGCCACGGCAATTTCGCGCTGCGCACGGCGGTATATCCCCAGGGCATATGCGATATTGCGCGTCAGCCAGAGCGCAGACACCAGCGTCAGGCCGGCGGCCGGCAGGCGCAGGGCGGGCCACAGGCAGGCCAGGGCAAGGACGATCAGCGCGACCAGATGGGCATGGAACTGGCCCGTACCCAGATGATCCGGCAGTATGGTCTTGAGCTTGGGCACCTGGGGCAGGGGTTCCTGCAGCGGCATCTGCGTGTGATTCCACAGCAGCACGGGCAGGATCTTGTACAGCATGCCGTTGATGGCCGATACCGCCACACCCATGGTCGGCAGCAGGCCCAGCAGCACGGCGACACGGCCATCCAGGCTGATCCGGTACCACAGCCACACCGGCAGGCACAGGGCAAAGCACGTCATGGCCGCCCACCAGAAGCGGGTCGTCGTATCCGCCGCCGTGCGCTTGCGCCGGCTCAGCAGGCGCATGGAGGCCACGGCGTAGCCGGCCCAGGCGGCGCCCAGCAGCATGCCGGCGGCATCGGCCAGCAGGGCGGTACCGGGCAGATCCAGCACACGCACTATGGTCCACAGTGCCAGCAGGCTGAAGACAATGCCGCCCAGCCATTGCATCACACGTTTGGGATAGAGCTCCGTGCCCTGGAAGACGGGAATCACCTTGAAAGTGACGCCGGCCAGCAGCAGCCCCAGCCAGCCGAGCAGGCCCCAGGCGCCGTGGATGTCGGTCAGCGCCGGAATGCCCAGGCGGCTGCCCCAGGCGCGCACTCCCAGCATGGCCAGCCCCATGAGCACCGTCAGCACCAGCGACACCAGAGCCAGCTGCACGTGCGAGAGCAGGGCTTCCGAGCCCTGGGTGCGCCGTTCACGATCCAGCCACATGCCCAGGGCCACGGCAAACAGTATCCAGGCAAAGGCCAGGCCGAGCAGTACCCACGCCAGCCGCGCCGCCCACTGGCTTTGCCAGAGGAAGGCGGTCGCCAGCGCCAGGGTGCCCGCAGTGAGTGCGGCGTGCACCACAATGCCGGTGAGGCGGGTGCGCCACACGCGGATGCTGGTGGTCACGGGCAGTATCTGCAGCAGCGCGCCGATCATGGCACTGGCCATGACGCCCAGCGTCACCAGGTGGGTCAGCGCCAGCGCCGCCGGCGTCCAGCGCGAGGCCAGGGCCTGGGGACCGCTTGTCGCCAGCAGCACGGCGGCCAGCACCAGAAACAGCGGCACGTTCAGAAAGAAGCGCAGCGTCGCGCTCAGGCTGGGGGAGTTGTCAAAGAAGAGGATGCGTTTCATCAACATGGCGCGTGTGGTGCGGGAATGATGCGAGAGTGGTGCAGGCCGGAAGCTGCATTAGAATACCGCAGATGCTGAAAAGACTCTTCCATGCTTGAGGCCCTGCCGGGGGCATGGCGGCGGCGCAACACCCATGCACAGGTATGGGCGCTGGCTCTGCCCATGATCCTGTCCAACCTCACGGTTCCGCTGGTGGCGCTCGTGGGCAGTACCGTGGTCGGCCACCTGCCGCACGCCTGGCAGCTGGGCGCCGTCGCCCTGGCTCTGAGCTTCTACACCCTGGTGGTGTCGGTCAGCGGCTTCCTGCGCATGGGCACGACGGGGCTGGCGGCGCAGGCCGCCGGGCGCGATGACGCCCGCGCGCTGCGGCGCATCCTGCTGCAAAGTCTCACGCTTGCCGCCCTGCTCTCGGGCGTGCTCGCCGGCGCGGCCTGGCCCCTGGCGCAGCTGGCCTTCGCGCACATGCACATCTCGGACGCGCTCCATGTCGCGGCGCAGTCCTTCCTGGGGCTGCGCCTGTGGGGCCTGCCCGGCATGCTTGTGCAGTTCGTGCTTGTGGGCTGGTTTCTGGGACGCCAGGATGCGCGCACGCCGCTGGCCATCATGTGGTTCACCAACGGCATCAACATCGTCCTCACACCCGCACTCGTCCTGGGGATGGACATGGGCATCGCGGGTGCGGCCGTGGCGGGCATTGCGGCGGAATACCTGGGTGCCGCCATGGGCCTGTGGCGCGCCCGGCGCTGGCTGGCGGGCGATGCCCGCAGCACGCTCGACCGCGCCGGCTTCCTGGCCTGGCAGCACTGGCACCCGCTGCTGGCCATCAACCGCGACATCTTCCTGCGCACCCTGGCGCTGGAAATCGTCTTTCTGGGCGTGGCCATGCGGGGCGCGCAGCTGGGTGACGCCGTGGTGGCGGCCAATGCCCTGTTGCTGAACGGCCTGCGGTTTGCCTCGCATGCTCTGGACGGCCTGGCGCATGCCGTCGAGGCGCTGTGCGGACGCGCCATAGGGCGGGGCGACCGGCAGGCCCTGCTGGCGGTGCTGGTGGTGGCCGGCGGCTGGTCGCTCATGATCAGCCTGGTGTTTTCTCTCGTCTTTCTGGCCCTGGGGCAGAATTTCATCGACTTGCAGACCGATTTGCCGGCTGTGCGCGCCGCCGCGGCCGATTATCTGCCCTGGCTGGCGCTGCTGCCGGTGGTGGCGGTATGGAGTTATCTGCTCGACGGTCTGTTCATCGGCGCCACGCGGGCGCGCGAGATGCGTGATGCCATGCTGGTGAGCCTGCTGCTCACGCTGCCGCTGGCCTGGTGGTGGCAGGGCCTGGGCAACCACGGCCTGTGGATGGCCCTGCTGGCCTTCATGGCCTGGCGTGCGCTCAGCCTGGGCTGGGTGGCCTGGCGGCTGGCCCGGCGCGACGCCTGGGTGGGCGCCGCAGCCGCCACGGCTACTTGATCAGGCGCAGCTCGGTCAGCGCCCCGGCAATCGACTTGAACACCATGGGCAGGTCGTTCACGCTGTCCGAGATGTAGGCGTAGTTGATGCCGCTGGAGCAGTTTTCCATCAGCCGTTTCGTTGCCGCGGACACGCTTCGGCCCAGCGTGACGGTATAGATCTTGATGCCGTTGCCGTCATCCTTGATGGCCGTGCACAGGTCCGAAAGATAGCCGTCCATCGCGACGGGCTCGATCTGGTTCTGGTTGTAGCCAATGGTACTCAGCTGCGTGGTGGTCGAGGTGTCGTCTGTATCGCGCACGCGCAGCGAGTTGACCGGGTGCTGGTAGCTTTGCGCCGATGAATTCACCGCCTTGTTCGATATATTGGCCGTCTTGCGTACCGTGCTGCAGTTCTTGTTGAAGCTGCTGTTGGTGCAGCGCTGGGCATCGTAGACGATGGAAAAGTTGGACAGCCTGCGCTCGGTCTGGTGCGGCACATTGGAGCCGTAGTTGGGCGGCTTGGAGGCATCGTTGTCACCGTCGGTGAGCAGCACGATCACCTTGCTCAGCACCTTGGGTTCCGGCTCGCGCGGCTTGTCGGGATCACCCCAGCCGGGTGTGCCGCGCCAGTCGGGGCGCAGCATGCGCCAGGCCCACAGCAGGCCGGTGGGGATGATGGTGCCGCCGTCGGAATACATGCTGTTGATGGCACTGTTGAGCGCGGCCTCGTTATCCGTCAGGAAAAGCGAGGCGCGTTCCGTGCGGCAGTGATCCGGGTTTGCCCAGGAGTAGAGCGTGTAATACTCCAGCGTGCCGGTACGGCTGGTGCTATTGGTATTGCGCGGCGCGCTGATGGCCTTGATTTCGCGGTGCGGCGTGGTGATGCTGACCGGCTGCGGCTGGTTGCCGGTTGACGCGATGGGCCGTTCATAGGTACTGCCCGAAGTGGCCAGGCCCAGGTCGCTGCGCGTAATGGCGGTCTGGGGCACCAGGGCCAGCGGCTGGAAAGCTGCCGTGGGTGACCAGGGCACGGCGGGCAGCTTGCCTTTGGCGTTCGGTACCCAGTATGGCTCGCTGATGCAGCCTTTCCACAGATTGTTGACGAAATGCTGGCGATCGCTGCGCCCGCTCGCCCATCGCTGCAGCCATGCGCGTGTATTGGGATTCACACCCACGTTCACGGTTTCTGCAAACGGCACCAGGCCCACAAAGACCCGGCCTTCCACGCCCGAGGCGCGCGAGGCGCCCAGCACGGTTTCCGTGAGGTCGCGCGCCGCGCTCTTGAGCGTGGTCATGCGGCCTTCGGCGTCCATGGAGCCCGTGTTGTCCAGCGCCATCACCACTTCCAGGTCGGAGCGCGTGCGCCGTATGGCCTCGTTATTGGCCGCCAGGCCCATCGAGGCAACGCTCAGGTAGCCGGTGCTGATGAGCGGCAGCGTGCCGCTGGCATCCATGCGGATGATCTGGCCGATGGTATAGCCGTGGCTCAGCTCTTCTTCGTACTCGATATGCAGGTCTTCCGGGGCAATGGTGCTGCCCAGATAGCCGTCGGGCATATTGGCGCGGAAGAAGGCATAGGCGTCTTCCTGCCAGGTGCCCAGCTCGGGCACGGTGGGCACGGACGACAGGTCGGCCAGGTTGCGCCCGGCGGACAGGGTGGCGCTGTCGAGCGCATTCTGCAGGCGGTTCTGGGCGATGCTGTAGCGCGCCAGGTCGATGCCGCCCAGCGAGGTGGCCACCACAATGCCCAGGGTGCCGATGAACAGCGGTGCCACGGCTCCCCGCTGGTTGCGGGCAAGACGGGCAAGGAATCCGGTTTTACGCATATTGATCTCCTGGCAGGCGGCCTATTGCAGCACTCTCAGGTCACTGAAGCGGGGCCGGAAGAAGAACCGGCTGTAAAGCACTCTCTTGCCACCCAGCGCGCTCCAGAAGCGCGCACTGATGACAAAGGGCTCGTAATCGTAGAATACTTCGGCAATCACCAGTACATCGCCCACGCGCGGCGGCGGAAACGCCGCCTTGTTGCTCAGCCGCGAGCTGACTGCGGCGTTTCCGGGGCTGCTGCCGCGAAAGGCCTTCTGCCATTCCGGCGTGCCTTTCCAGGCCACGGGCTGGTTGCGCGACGGCGTTGTCGTCCCGTAGGCGCTGATGATGATCTTGCCATTG
This sequence comes from Castellaniella sp., assembly GCA_041655275.1. Classification (GTDB taxonomy): domain Bacteria; phylum Pseudomonadota; class Gammaproteobacteria; order Burkholderiales; family Burkholderiaceae_B; genus JAJYRX01. The sequence goes on from JBBAFU010000007.1 coordinate 76,498, forward strand.
CTATTGTAATCCAGCGGCTGAAACAGGGTGGGTGCAATGGCGCCGTAGACGCAGATGTCGTCCGCATTCGTGCACCGGCCGCGATCGTGCAGATCGGCCTGCATGGCCACGCCGTTGGCAATGGTGAAGGAAAGGCGGTCAACCAGGGCCGAGGCGCGGTGATACTGGTACAGCTCGATGAAGCCGAAGATCATGAAAACGCCCAGCGGCAGCAGTATGGCCGCCTCAATGCCCGAGACACCGCGGTCTCGATAGCGCCGGTACCATTGCCGGTGACGGGAAAGCAGGCGAAGCAGTGTCATGGCTCGTTCTGTATGATGGCCGTGCGTTCGTAGCGCATGATGTCCACGCCGAACATGCCCATGATGCCGGTGAAGGCCGGGCGGTCGAAGCCCAGACGGAAGATGATCATGTCGCCGCGCCCGCCCGCATCGCAGACCGGCTCGTATTCATCATCGTCGAAGTCGGGCAGGGAAGGGTCGATGCCGGGCGTGTAGATGGTCATGTCGGCGCGCAGCGTGCCCCTGTCGCGCACCCAGAAGCCCACGTGGCGCTCCAGCACATTGCGCACCGCCTGGGTGCAGCTCGTGCCTTCGGGCACGCCCAGCTGGGCAATGCGCGATATGCGCATGGCCGCTACTTCCAGCGTGGCATCGGCCCACATGGCCAGGCCCATTTCCAGCGAGAAGAAGAGCAGCAGGATGACGAGCGGCGCCACAATGGCGAATTCCAGCGCCGTCACACCCCGTTCCAGCAGGCGGCGGGCGCGGGCGGCTGTGGCGTTGCCGGCGGTTTTCAGGGCCTTCCTCATGGATTTTTCCCGAGCTGCATGCGCCGGCGCACTTCGCGATAGAAGTCAAGATTGTCCTGGACGCTGGCCCGCGACATATCGCTCAGCAATATGCTTTCGGCCGCATCCTCGCGTCCCAGCAGGCCGTAGGCCAGGGCCAGGTTCTGGCGCCCCTGCGGCAGGGCGGCAGGCACGCCCATCACATCCAGCAGCACGTTCACGGCCTCGCGCGGCTTGCCGCTAAGCGACAGCGACAGGCCCAGGTTGGTGCGCAGGGCGGGATCATCGGGGTGGGCTTCCAGGCCGCGGCGGTAGAGCGCCTGGGCTTCTTCGGGGTGCCCGCTCAGGTCATGCACCACGCCCAGGCCGGCGAGCGCCAGCGGGTGGTCGGGATGGCCGGCCAGAAAAGACTCGTAGCGTGCGCGCGCATCATCGAAGCGGCGCTGGCGTACATCCATGCGCGCCAGGCCCAGGACGGCGTCCGGGTGGTCGGGCGTATGCACCAGGGCGGTCTCATAGGCGCGCCGGGCGGCGGCAATATCGCCGGACAGGTAAAGCGTATCGCCCAGCCCCAGCCAGCCGGCCGTCACTTCAGGGTACTGGCGGGTGATGCGCCGGTACAGCGACTCGGCCACGTTCAGATCGCCGCTGGCCAGGGCGCTGGTGGCAATGCGCAGCTCGCCCGCCTGCAGCGCGGCCTCGTCCATGGCCGTGGTGGCGGGTTCCACCTTGACTTCGCGCATGGGGCTGCAGGCCGTCACCAACATGGCCATCAGCAGAAGCAGGAGCAATCGCATGTCGTGGTCCCTTCCTATTGGTTGGCGAAGATTTCCATGAGCTGCAGTATGGCCGGTCCGCCGCCCACCATCAGTACCGTGGGCAGTATGAACAGCATCATGGGAATCGTGATCTTGGTGGCCAGCTTGGCCGCCGCCTCTTCCGTGCGCAGCAGGCGGGCCGTGCGCTCGGTCTGCGACAGCACGCGCAAGGCATGGCCTATGGGCGTGCCGAAGCGGCGCGACTGGATGAGCGTGGCCACCAGGCTGCGAATGGAGTTCAGGTTGATGCGGTCGGCCATCTGGCGCAGCACCCCGGGCATGTCGCCGCTGAGTTCCAGCTGTTGCGAGGTCAGCGTCAGCTCGTCCGCCAGGGCGGGTGCCAGGTGTTCCAGCTCGCTTGCCACGCGTTGCAGGGCGGCATTCAGCCCCAGGCCGGCGTTGGTGCACACCACCAGCAAGTCGAGTGCATCGGGAAAGTGGCGTTGTATGGCCTGCTGGCGCCGTACTACCAGCCGATCGAGCACGATGCGCGGCACCAGCATGCCGATATAGCCGCCGGTAATCAGTGCCAGAAAGCGGAAACCGGCGTTCACATCGCGCATCAGCGGCCAGGCCAGGGTGACGATGGCGAAGATGGCCACCAGCGCACTGGCGCCCGACAGGCCAATCAGCAGGGCCAGCGCTGTATTGTTACGAAAGCCGGCCGAGGCCAGCTTGCCGCCCATTTCCCGGCGCTGGCTGCGGTCGAACAGGGGCAGGCGCCGTCCGGCGCCTTGCAGGCCGCGAATGATCGCGTGCGTTAGCCCGCTTCTGGGCGATGTTTCCTGCTGCGTCTGCAGGGTCTTGCGCGCGGCCAGCGTGGCCTGCTGCAGGCGCTGGTCCAGGCGCGCGCGCCGGCTGTTGCCCAGGGACAGTATCCAGCCGCCCATGGCAATCACCAGCAGCAGGCCCAGCAGGATGACAAGGTCCAGGTTCAGCGCATCCATGTCAGACCTCCAGCCGCGAAAGCTTGCGGATGAGCGCAATGCCCAGCACCAGCATGATGGCCGCCACGATCAGCAGGCGCCGTCCCGCCTCGGTGTTGAACAGCGTACCGATATAGTCGGGGTTGACGAAGGACAGAAAACCAAGGATGAAAAAGGGAATGGCGGCGATGATATTGCCCGACAGCCGGCCTTCGGCCGTCAGCGCCCTGGCCTTCAGACGCAGGTCGCGTCGCGCGCGCACCACGGTGGCCAGGTTGTCCAGGGTCTCGCTCAGCGAGCCGCCAGTTTCCCGCTGCAGCTGCAGCGTCACCGACAGAAAGGAGAAGTCGGGGATGCCCACGCGTTGCTCGGCTTCGTCCAACACCGCTTCCATATCATTGCCCAGTTGCAGGCTTTCACCCATGCGCGTGAACTCGGGGCCGGCGGGCCAGTCAAATTCCTGGCCGACATTGCTCAGCGTCTGGGTCACGGGCACGCCGGCCTGGATGCCGCGAATGATCATGTCAATGACATCCGGGAACTGTGCCAGGAAGCGCACGCGAAAACGCTCCACCAGATAGCGGTAGGTGACAGTGCCCGCAAGCAGGCTGACGACGGGGATGGCCAGCAGCCACACCCACAGGCTGATGGGCAGGATAAAGCCGGCAACGGCGGCGCCTACGGCGCCCAGGGTGGCGGCCAGGCCCAGCAGGAAAGTACCGCGCTGCCCGCTCACGGTCTCTATACGGATGAGGATGTCGCCGATGAGGCCCATGGCCTGGCGTCGCTGGCGCCGGCGTGCGGCTCGCTGCATACGCTCCAGCGCCTTCTTCATCTCGTCCTGGCCGGGGTTGCGGTTTTGCAGCATAACATGATCCAGCCGGCTGCGCACCCGGCCCCGCGGCCGTTTGCGCAGCGCATCCTGGACCGTCATCGCAAACAGCCCCAGCAACACGAAGGCGAGAAAGGCGAGAATGCCGATGACGTCAGCCAGGCTCATAGGCGGCAGGCCTCCAGCAGCTGGGTTTCCAGCCCGAAATTGCGCGCGCGTTCGCTGAAGATGGGCCGCAGCCCCGTGCTGTCGAAGCTCCCCTGGATGCTGGCGCCATAGGCGCTGGCGCTGTAGTTGAAGCGGAACAGCTCCTGGGTGACGATGACATCGCCTTCCATGCCGGCAATCTCGACGATGTTGGTCACGCGCCGCCCGCCGTCGCGCATGCGTTCCACCTGCACAATCATATGGATGGCGCTGGCCACCTGGCGGCGTATGGAATACAGGGGCAGGTTGGCATTGGCCATCATCACCATGCTTTCCAGGCGGATAAGGGCATCGCGCGGTGAGTTGGCGTGCAGCGTGGTCATGGAGCCGTCGTGACCCGTATTCATGGCCTGCAGCACATCAAAGGCTTCGGCACCGCGCGTCTCGCCCAGGATGATGCGGTCGGGGCGCATGCGCAGGGCGTTGCGCACCAGGTCACCCTGGTTGACGGCATTCGTGCCTTCTATACTGGGCGGTCGCGTTTCCAGACGAACCACGTGGGGTTGCTGCAACTGCAGTTCGGCCGAATCTTCGATGGTGACGATGCGCTCGCCCGCATCGATGTATTGCGACAGGGCGTTCAGCAGCGTCGTCTTGCCCGAACCCGTACCGCCGGAAATGATGATGTTTAGCCGGCTCGTGGCGGCAATCTGCAGCAGGCGCGACATGCCCAGCGACAGGCTGCCCTTGCCCGCCAGGCTGGGCAGGCTGAGGTTGCTGCGCGAGAACTTCCGTATGGACAGCATGACGCCGTCCAGCGCCAGCGGCGGCATGATGACGTTCACCCGGCTGCCGTCCGCCAGGCGGGCGTCCACCATGGGGCTGCTTTCATCGACACGCCGGCCTATCGAGGCGGCAATGCGCTGGACCACATTCGTCAGGTGGTCGTTGTCGCGGAATTTCAGCGGTGTGAGCTCCAGCCGGCCGCGCCGCTCCACATAGACCTGGTCGGGGCCGTTGACCATGATGTCGCTGATGCTCTCGTCCTGCAGCAGGGGCTCGATGGGCCCCACGCCGAACATGTCGTTCAGGATTTCGCTGGTGATCTGGTGCTGCTCGGGCAGGCTGATGGGCAGGCGGTCACGCTGCACCAGCTCGGCCACCAGCATTTCGATGTCGCCGCGCACCTGCTCGCGCGTGCGCGTCATCACGGCGGCTGTGCTCAGGGTGGCGAACACATACTGGCGTGCCTTGTTGTAATGGGGCGAGCGCACAATCGTTTCCGGCTGCTCGCGGCGGCGTCGCGCAGGGCGTGTGGCAGGTGTGGGCAGAGTATGCGGCACGCTTGGCGGCGCTTCCATGGCCGGCTCCACAGCCGACGTCACAGTGCTTGCATCCGGGGCAGCGCCGGAAGGCGGGACCGGCGGCGCTTGTACCGGCGCAGCGCCGAAGTGCCGGCGCTGCGCCAGGGGTGCCTCCGGCGCAAGTGTGGTGCCTGTCTCTGGCGTGACCGGCGCGGTTTCCGGCGCGCTAGCCTTCTGCGTCGCGGGTATCGCCGGCGTTGCGACCGGGCTCATCGCTGTGGTGTCGGGCTCGGTGCCGGCAGGCACCGGGGCGACGGGAGGGGGAGTGGCGGGCTTACGGCCGAACATCAGGCGCTCCTGCGAAACCAGCCGCCCTTGCGGCGCGATACGGTCTTGCCCGCATCCTCACCGGTAATCATGGCGGCAAGGCGTACCGTTGCCTGTGCCATCTCGCAAGAAGCCGGCAGCGGTTCGCCCAGATCCTCGGCCATGGGCACATGCTTGCCGTCGTAGGTGATTTCCATGGCGAGCGGTTTGGGGATAGCCTGCTGGAATTCGCGTGCCTCGAGCTGGCCGCGCACATGGGGCCGGCTGGCATTGAGCACAACCTGCAGCGACGGCGCGCGCGAGCGCGCCTCGATATGCATGGCAATGCGCGCAATCTGGCGCACGGAAAAAATACTTCTGTCAGTGATCAGACAGGCCGTGCTGGCCACGCTGAAGACGTCGTTGCCCATGGTGCCGCCGGCGCGCGCCAGATCGACCACCACATAATGGTAGTGCTGGGACAGGGCTTCCAGCAGACTGCGCATCATGCCGTTGTCCAGGGCGAAGGCTTCGGCATGGTTCTGCTGGGCACCCAACAGGAAAAGGCGGTTGTCTTCCGTCGTCAGTGTGCGCTCCAGTACCTGGGGCTCCAGGCGCTCGATATTGAGCAGCAGCTCGGTTAGTGCATGGTTGGGGTTCATGCCCAGCAGCGTGGCGGCCGTGCCGCCGTAGAAATCGCCGTCGAGCAGGATAACGCGCCGCTGTCCGCGGCCCAGCGTCAGCTGGCGTGCCAGGTTGACCGCCAGTGTGGTCACGCCCACGCCGCCGCGCGTGCCGGTCACGGCAATGATCTTGCCCGTGCGTGCACGCCGCACCGGTTGCGACACATCGTCTTCCAGCCAGCTGCGAAAGGCATCCAGGGTAACCGGCTTGTAGCGATAGTCGCGCACACCCATCTGCAGCAGCGCCCGGTACAGGGTCACATCATTCTTTTCGCCCAGCACATAGACGAGCACCGACGGGTCGCAGGCCTGGGCCAGCTGGTCGAGCTCGGCCAGCGGTTGCGCGAGCCCGGAAATATCGACGATCAGGCGCTCGGGCGGGCGCGTGGCACGGCCCAGGTATTCGATGACGGCATCCAGGCCGCCGCGGGCGATATGCGTGCCGCTGATGCCCAGCTGGTCGCAGAAGCCGGCCAGCTCACCGCGTGTGGCCTCGTCGATCACGAAAGCCACTAGATTGGCGGTCAGGTCGCTGCCGCGACCGGAGCGGGAATGTGCACTGGCGATGGCCATGGGTGGCTTGTCCTCCTGTTGCGGTTTATCTTCCTACCGTTGTGGTGCCGGTTTCACGCAGGGGCGTTACCTGGCCCTGGTTGTAGCGCTCCACCGCGGCGGCCGATGTGGTGGCCGAAGGCCCGCCCCAGCCGCGCGGCTGCACCAGGTCTTCCGGGCGCGCCAGCTGTCCGGCCAGATTGCCGTAGGTGGCGCAGCCAAAAGCGATGGCCGGGCGCGGATCGTCGTATTTGTTCAGGTGCGATGGCTGCAGCATGGGCAGGCAATCGGGTGCCACGGCGCGCGGCCCGTCTTCGGTCTGCACCACGCGGATGATGGCGGGGTCGGGCAGGGATGTGTAATCCCGGTTGGGAAAGCTGCAGCCCGCGAGCACGGATGTCAGGGACAGGCCCAGGGCCAGGGCGGGCAGCAGCCGGCGCCGGTCGGCAGGCGTCCGGGGGCTGGCGGGGGCGGGCAGTGGCATGGCGGCTCCTGACATGGGTCTCTAGTAGGCAAAGCCGGCCGCGCCCGTGAGCCGGGGCGTATCGCCCGACAGCGGGTCCAGGCCAATCTTGTTCTGCAGCACGAATTCGATGTCGGTGCTGGGGCGCAGGCTGTCCAGCGGGCTGCTCAGTTGGCTGCCGTCCGTGGGCTTCACCAGATACGGCGTCACGATGACCACCAGCTCGCTTTTGTTGTTCTGGTAGTCGGTGGACGAGAACAGCTTGCCCAGCACGGGAATCTGGCCCAGGCCGGGAATCTGCGACGCCAGGTCGCGGATATTGTTCTGCAGCAGGCCGCCGATGGCAAAGCTCTGGCCGCTGGCCATTTCCACCGTGGTTTCCACGCGCCGCACCGACAGGCCGGGAATGAGCAGGCCTTCCATGATGAGGCTGCTACTGGGATCAATTTCACTGATTTCCGGGCGTACCTTGATGCTGATGCGGTCATCGGACAGCACGGTGGGCGTGAAGTCCAGCGCCACGCCAAAAGGCTTGAATTCCACGCTCATGCTGCTCTGGTCCTGCTTGACGGGCACGGGAAATTCACCGCCCGCCAGAAAGCTGGCGGTTTCACCCGAGATGGCCGTCAGGTTGGGCTCGGCCAGAATACTGATCATGCCTTCGCGGTCCAGGACGTCCAGCATGGCCTGTATGGAATGGTCGCCGCGGGTATAGCCGCCCAGGAAAGAGTAGCTGCCGTCGCCTGCCCCGGTGAAGCTGCTGTTGTAGCTGAAGCCCTGGTTGCGCGTGCGGCTGTCGCTGCTGCCAAAAGTGCTGCCCAGCGCGCCCGCGCCGGCCGCCCCCAGGCTGTAGCCCAGCAGGCCGTTCTCGTTACGCACCTGCCAGTCGGCGGAGCCGCTGCCCATGGCGTTGCGGCCGCGCTCGCGCGATGAGCCGTCGCTGCCGCCCAGGTTGAGCGTGATGTTCTGGAAAGGCCGTCCGCTGATGATGCCGGCGAAGAAGTTGCCCGGCGCGGTAATGGCCGACCAGTTGATGCCCAGCTGCTGGGTTACGGCGCGCGATACTTCGGTGACGCGCACGCGCAGATAGACCTGGGTGGGGCTGCTCAGCTGGATGCGGTTGATGAGCTGGTCGCTTTCACCCAGCCAGGCCTGCACCGTATGGCGGATGGCTTCCACGGTGTCACTGTCGGGCGCGCTGCCCGTGATCATGAGCGAGCCGGGGGCGGATTCCAGGCCCAGGCGCAGGCCGGGGAAGCGCTGGCGCAGTACCTGGGCCAGCTCGGTGGTGTTGTGGCGTACGCTGAGCGTCTGCTGCAGCAGGGTCTTGCCTTCTTCACCCAGCACATAGAGCGTGGTCTGGCCGGCCTTCTTGCCCATGACCAGCACCGTACCTTCGGACGGCACCTGAATGTCGGCGATGGCGGGGTCGGCCACAAAGATGGTCTGGGCCTCGCCCTTGAAGCGCAGCAGGCGGCCTTCGCCGATGGCCAGGGTCTCGGCCAGTACCGTGGCCGGCAGCACGGCTGCCAGCAGGGCGACCAACAGAGTAACCAGCAGGGCGATCAGCGGCACCGGCGCCCGCGCCGGGATCGGCAACGCCGGCCCGCTGTGCTGCAGGGCCGGTTGCCGGGGGGGAGATGCAAGCGTGGCCGCCATGTGGATATCCTTGTGCTGGTGCCGGTTCGGGTCTATGAATCTCGCAAAAATGTCAGGAGCGCCGCAGGCCGGCGTCGGTCAGTCGGCAGGCTCCAGACGCTTCAATGTCAGCGCGCTGCTTTCGCTGCCGCGCATGACGGTAATGATACGCCCCGGAGACTCTGCTTCGGCGTCGGCTTTCAGCGCCGCCCTGAGCGCGGCACGCTGCGCGCCGGCGGTATCAGCATCGTCGCCGGTTTCGGGCGCCGGCGCAACGGGCGGGGGCGGCGGATCGATGGCGCGCGAGACGTCGCTGGCCCACACGGGCTGGTGGCGCTCGCTGTCGGCTTCCCAGGCGACGATGGCGCCGGTGCGCTCATGCTGGCGCGCGCCGGGGTCGGTGACGGCAAAGCTGCGCAGGGCCAGGGTCAGCGAGCCCAGGCGCGCGGCCACGGTCACGGCTTCGGCGGCGCGCGGCATCACTTCCAGCGTCACCGTGCGCACGGGCTGGCGCGACGTCGCCGTACTGCCGCCGAACATGGATTGGCTTTCCTCCTGGAAGACCGAGCCCACGGCAATCACGCGCACGTTCTCGATCACGGTCTCGCCCACCACCGAGCGCGCGCGGCTTTCGTCGATCAGTTCGCTGCTGCGCGACTGCTGCACCAAAATCATGTCGACAAAGTCGCCGGGCTGGATGAGGCCGGCATTGCCCGAGACATTGTCCACCGGCACGGAGACGGCGCGCATGCCGGGCTGCAGGGCGGCGGCCAGAAAGCCGGGGGCATCGTGGCGGATCACATTGCGCGCCAAGATGGCCTCGCCCGCGCGCACATCGCGGCGCAGCAGCACGCCGGACAGCGTGTCGGCCTCGGGCGCATTCTGCTTCACCGCGCCGTCGGGCACCTGGGACTTGGGCCGGGATTCCCAGTCGATGTCTTCGGCGCGCAGCAGCAGGCCGGCCGGCAGGTCGGCCGCGGCCAGCATGATGGTGACTTTGGGTTCTTCGTCCGGCGTCTTGGGACGCATCTTGCTGGCCAGCAGCGCACGCGCCGTCAGCGCCAGCAGGGCGGCGCCGATGACAAGCAGCACAAACTTCACAACGGTCGGCATTGGGCGACCTTCCTCAAGAAAAAGCCCGCCAAAGGCGGGTGGGTGTCATCCGACACCGGTGGCCAGCAGGTTGACCAGCCCGGCGAGTGCCAAGCCCACGCCATAGGGAATGCCCCGATCGGCCGTGAGCATCAGCCACAGCGCGCGCCCGCGCGCGCGGCGATTGTGCCGCAAGATGGCGCGGGCGCCCAGTCCCAGCAGGCCGATGATGCCGCCCGTCAGCGTGGCGATGAGCACGGTCGGCAAGGCGCCCGACGGGCCGGCCCACAGCATGAGGGCGGCCCACAGCTTCACATCACCGCCGCCCACCTTGCGCAAGGCAAACAGTACGGCCATGAGAGCCCCGACCGCCAGCGCCAGCGCCCCATGGACGCCGAACTGGCTCCAGCCCATGCCCGAGCCCAGGGCCCAGGGCAGGAAAAGGGCGGCGTAACTGCCCACCAGCACGTTGGGCAGACGCCGCCGCGTCAGATCCATGCGGATCAGCCCGAACAGCATCCACGCTGCCGCAAGCTTGGCCAGAAGCGCCAGGGCGGCGGGCAGATCGGGCATCAAAGGCGGTTAGGAGATTAGCTGTCGCCAGTAAGTGTGGCCATACCTTCAGTCACGGTGGTCCAAAGACCTTCAAGCTGCTCTTTGAAGGTGAGGGCGCCTACAAGGAGAGCACCAACAACAATCGCTGCCAAAATACCGTACTCAACGGCCGTGACACCGCGCTCGTCGCGCGCAAGAGTTTGCAAGAAATTACGCATAATATTGCTTCCTGAAAAATAAGATGTTGATACATCAAGTCAGCCAGCAGGTATCTACACCACCTGGGTGAACTCATTCTAGCCGCTCAGCTTGTGCTAGTGGCATGAAATTCAACATGAAACGTCAATTTCGGGTTAAAAACAGATAAATTCTGTCATTTCTCACCTTTTCACCATTCTGTCTACAGGATTTTGTGCCCTGTTTACAACGGTTATCGGGCGGATTGTCATAATTGATCGTCAGCAGACCTTGCGTTGACAATCGCACGGCATGGCACGTCTAAGCACAGCAAAAAATTATAACAATCAATGTCAATGACGGCAAACGGGCGCTTGACGTGTTGCCCTCTTTCGTCGTCAACGGGCCAGACGGTCAAGCAGCCCGTACCAGGCAATGCCGGCAGACAGATACAGGCGTTGCAGCCCGTGCAGGGGGATGCGGCCAGGAGCCGTGATGGGGAAGGGAAAGTCGTCATCCGATTCCGTGAGGAGCAGCGTGGCCAGATGCTTGCCCATGGCCGTGGCCGCGGCAACGCCGCGCCCGTTGTAGCCCAGGGCAATCGTCAGGCCGGGCGCCGGCCGGTGCACATGGGGCAGGGCATCGTGGGTGATGGCGATGCGTCCGGCCCAGCGGTATTCGATCGTGAGGGGTGCAAGCTCCGGATACAGATGGTGCAGGGCCTGCACGATGTGTGAAAAGTCGTCCGCCTTCTCCGGATCATGGAATAGTCCGCGTCCGCCAAGAATGAGCCGTCCTTCGGCATTGCGGCGCAGATAGACCATGAGCCGCTGGGCGGTGGAAAGGGTCTGTCCCCGGGGCAGGATGTAGCTAACGGCATCGCCCATGGGGGCCGTGGCCACGATGAAGCTGTTGGCGGCCAGTACCGTCTGGGCAAGCCCGGGCCACAGGCTGTCACTATAGGCATTGGTGGCCAGTACAACGCGGGAGGCGCTGACCTGAGCACCTGTGGCTGTTTTCGCGATCCAGTGCGATCCCTGGCGCTCCAGTGCGATGACCGGCGTTTGTTCGTGAACCCGTGCTCCTGCAGCAGTCGCAGCCTGCGCCAGGCCACGGGCGTAGGACAGCGGCTGCAGGCCGCCTGCACGCAGATCGCGCCAGCCGCCGTGGAATCGTCGCGAGCCTGTCTGGTCGCGTATGGCTGCGGCATCCAGCAGCTCCACCGGATAACCCAGTGCTTCCCATTGCCGTGCGCGTTTGTGCAGAACAGATACCTGGCGCGCTGCATAGCTGGCCTGTATCCAGCCCTGCCGGACAGGCTGACAGGCAATGGCGTGCTGGTCGATCAGTCTGAAGACGAGGTCTGCCGATTGTCCGATGGCATGAAGCAGCGGCTCGGCCCGTGTGCCCAGCATTTTCTTCACTACATCAGGGTCATGACGCAGGCTGGGATTGACCTGTCCGCCGTTGCGACCAGACGCGCCCCAGCCTGCGGTATGCGCTTCGAGCACGCAGCTCTGTACACCCTGTTCGGCAAGATGCAGGGCGGTCGACAGACCGGTAAAGCCGGCGCCGACGATGAGCACATCGGTCTGTCTGGATTCCGTCAGCGGCGGATGGCCCGGTGTGTTGATGGCGTCTGCCTTCCAGAGAGACGATGCATCGGGATGTCCGGTAATGGGTCTGGTGCGTGACATGGGAATCATCCTTGGGCAGGTACTTGCAGCCGGTCATAGGTCGGCAGCGGGTGCTCGGCCTCCTGCTCGCGCAGCTCGGGCTTGCGGATCTTGCGGCTGGGTGTACGCGGGAATTCGCTCACATAGCTGATATAGCGGGGAACCTTGAAAGCGGCGAGCAGCCGGGCGCAGTGCGCAACAATGGCGTCGGGCGGGCATTCCTCCGGCGTGACACCGTCACACAGAAGAATATAGGCTTTGACTTCCTCGCCACGCCGGGCGTCGGGAACCCCCAGCACGGCGGCTTCTGCAATGCCGTCCATCTGGCACAGCGTTGCTTCCACTTCTCTTGCGGCGATGTTTTCACCCGAACGCTTGATCATGTCCTTGGAGCGCCCCACAAGGTAATAGAAACCCTCGCTGCTGCGATAGAAGATGTCGCCGGTACGAAACCAGCCGCCGTCGAACAAGTGTGCATTTTCGTCCGGGCGCTTGTAGTAGCCCCAGAGCAGGGCGCGGCCCGATACGAGCAGCTCGCCGGTTTCACCATCCCGGGCCTCGCGCTGATCTTCAGTGACGATGCGAAACTGGCGCCCGGGTCCGGGCAGGCCACAGGTCTTGTCCATGGCATGTGTTTCGGCCGCATTCGGCACGAGCAGGGCAAGCCCGATTTCCGTCATGCCGTAACCTTCGCGCGCCAGTGCGGTGAATCTTTGCCTGAACGCCTGGCGTGAAGCGTGGCTCCAGCCGTAGATGCTGGCGTATTGCAAGGGCAATCGGGCATCCTGTGCCGACGGTGCCCGGGCCTTCAGGGCAGCTTCCGGGAAAATGCAATGATGGATCTGGTAGCGTTCTATCCAGTCGTAGAATGCGCTCAGGTGCATCTTCTGTGCGATATAGGCGCATCCGCCCAGCCGCAGCGCAAGCAGGAATAGCCACATCCCGTCCATATAGAAAAATGGCTGCCAGACCAGTACGTTGCGGACGGTACCCGGCGCGAGATGGGACACGGCCGCAAACTCGGTGAGCCACAGCCAGTAGTCGTGGCTGAGCATACAGCCCTTGGGAAAACCTGTGGTACCTGAGGTGTACTGAATGTTCAGCAGGTCATCGCGGCCTACGGCGGAAGGTGGAACGAAAGAGATTTCCCCGTCGCGCAGCAGTGCTTCCCAGTGCTGTCCGCAGGCTGGATCGCCGCCCTGGACAATGACATTGTGAGGCGCAAGCAGGCTGAGCTTTTCCTCGATTTCGCGAAAGACGGCCAGGTGCGCTTGCGCCACGATGAAGAACTGTGCGTCAGAATCCTCGAGTACAAAATGCAGGTCATTGAGACGATAGGCGGTGTTGACCGGCACGATGACGGCGCCGATGCGCGCCAGTGCCACCCAAGTCACCATGTAGGCCGGAGTATTGCCCAGCATGACTGCCACGTGGGTGCCTTTGCGTACGCCCTTGCGGACCAGGCTGGAGGCAAGGCGGTCAGCCTGCTCATCAAGCTGCGCGTAGCTCAGGCTGACGTCCTCCTCAAACCAGACGCCGGCTGTCTGTGTCCCGTAGCGCTCGGCGGCCTGACGGATGAACGCACCCAGTGTGGCGGGAATGTCTGCCTGTTCCACCTGTTCGAGAAGCTGGTGCATGGCCTGTCTGGCTTGTGCATCAGCGGAAGCGGAGCTTGTCGGCATGGGAGCGCCCTCAGTTCGCCAGAGGAAGTGGTTTGTTGTCGGGATCGAGCAGATAGGTGGCACGCTGCAGGCGATACAGGTGTGTTGTCCAGGCTGTCGCTTCGCGCCGGCTCATCTCCAGCCCTTTCTGGAAGGCCTCCATCTCTACCCGGACCGCAAGCGGCGGGTGGCGGGCAATCAGGCCTGCGATCTCGAAGGCGCGCTCCATGAGCTGGCCCTGGTCTTCGACAATTTCATTGATCAGGTCGTGCTTCAGGGCGGTCTGTGCATCCAGGGGTTCACCGGTCAGCAGCATGGACATGGCGACCACCCTGGGCAGATGCCGGCCGACCTGTGCCAACCCGCCGGCACCGCCCATGCCGTAGGCAATTTCAGGAAAGCCGAAACGGGCCGAGGCCACCGCGATGCGGATGTCCGTGTGCGTGAGCAGATAGAACAGCCCCATGCCCATGGCAGGACCGTTGACTGCCGCCACAATGGGTTTGTAGCGATCCATCAGTGCGGTTTCACGCTCCCAGCCCGGGCGGCGATCGTCCTGCAGTGCCCGGGACGGCACGAAATGCGTTTCCAGATCGGCCTGCAGCGAGCCTCTACCCCAGGGGTGCTTGATGTCATCGCCTGCACAGAACGCCGCCTCACCCTTTCCGGTCAGAATGCCGACATGAACGCTTGAATCGGCCAGAAAGGATTGCAGGTGGTCATGAAACTCCTTGTGCATCGTGGGAGTGAAGGCATTGACTTTCGGGTTGTCAATGGTGAACACGGCGATGCTGCCGTGCCGCTCATAGTGAACAGCCATGGAGGCTCCTGGTGAAAGAAAGGAAGAATGGAAGCAGTCATCGGGAAGGGCCGGTGTTCAGGCGTCGGCGCAGCAGTTCTGCCGCTGCGATGGCGACGCTGGATGCAATGATGAGCAGGCTGGACACGGCGGCGACTGTGGGTTCGAGGTCCAGCCGGACATCGGCCCAGATCTTCATGGGCAGGGTTTCCTTGCTGGAAAGCAGAAACTCCGCGATGATCAGTTCATCGAAAGACACGAAAAAGCATAGCGTGGCGCCGGCCATGATGGCGGGAAGCAGGCTGGGCAGCGTCGCCGAGACGAAGGCGCGCACCGGTCCGGCGCCAAGCACGCGCGCGGCCCGTTCGATGTTTAAATCCACTTTCTTCAGGGCGGCGCCCACAATGAGGACGATGAAAGGCATGGTCACGGCGGCATGCGCGCCTGCGACAATGTATTCATTGTCGGCAAAGCCTGTTTTCACGGCCAGGACGAACACGCCCACCGCCAGAAAAATATGCGGGATGATGAGGGGTGAGCTGATAAAGTAGAAGAGGGCGGATTTACCCCGCCAGACGCCGCGCTCCAGAGCCACAGCGGCGAGCGTGCCGGCAAAGGTCGCCAGGATACAGGCGATGATGGAAATCTTCAGTGACAGCTGAGTTGCATTGAGCCAGGCATCACTGGCGAAAAAAGCCCGGTACCAACGCAGCCCCCATTCTTTCGGGGGAAATTGCAGCAATTCACCTGCGGTGAGCGAGATGGGCAGCACCACGAATATCGGCAGCAGCAGAAAGAGAATCGCAAGCCAGAAGTAAAGAGGCAGGACAAACTGTTTTCTCAGATAGCGCGGGGTGGTATTCATGGCGTCTAGCTCATCCAGTGTGCAAGGGCGCGTCCCAGCCCTTTGATCACGGTCACAATCAGCAGGGTGGCTGCAAGCATGACCACGGCAATCGCGGCCGCAAGACCCCAGTTCAACTGCTGGACATGTTGCATGATCAGATTGCCCAGCATCAAATCCCTGCGCCCGCCAACCAGAGCCGGAGTGATGAAGAATCCCATCGACAGCATGAAGACCAGTGCCGTGCCGGTAATCGTGCCGTCCAGGCTCAGTGGCAGGAAAATGCGTCGCAGCGCCTGAAAGCGGGAGGCTCCGCAGATGCGTGCGGCCTTGACCAGTCCCATGTCGATCTCGGTCATTGCGGAATAGCTGGCAATGATTTGTACGGGAAGCAGAATCTGGACCATCGCCACATAGACGGCACCAGAGGTGTATAGCAGGCGTAGCGGCGAGTCCACCAGTGCCACACCCATGAGGAGGGAATTGACGATGCCGTCACGCCCCAGCAGGACCATCCACGCATAGGAGCGGATAAGCACGCTCATCCAGAGTGGCACCAGGATGAGCAGGAGCAGTTTTATCTGGATGGATTTTGGACGGCTGTTGATGTAATAGGCGACGGGATATCCGATGAAGGTGCCCAGCAATGCCACGACCAGCGAAATCTGTACGGTATTGATGAATACTCGTACATAGGCCGGTGCCGACGTGGCCTTGCTCACATGCTGCAGCGTGAAATCCGGGTCGAAGAAGCTGACACGAATGACATCCAGGTTTGGCAGCAGGAAGAAGACGATCAGCAGAAGCATGGCCGGGGCAAGCAGCAAGGCATTGCCCCGGAAGCCGGAATGACGCTTGAAAGGCATTCTCGGATATCCTCGCGGGTCAGTTCAGCATCCACTCATTCCAGCGTTCCTGGATGTCATCCAGGTGCTTTCGCCAGAATTCATCGTCCGACACGAATTGCACTTCGACGTTCTGGGGCGAGGCTGGCAGCGACGATGCCATTTCGGCCGGGAGCTTGTCCATCAGCCCGGGGGCGAAGTTGGGATACGGGATCAGATCGACATACTGTCTTTCCAGATCCGCATCCAGGATGCGCAGCCGGATATATTGCTCTGCGAGCGCCTTGTTCTTCGCACCCTTGGGGATGCCCATGTAGCCCAGCATCAGTGCGCCGCCATTCCAGACGATTTCGGCAGGCACACCATCATTGACCAGCTTGGCTACCCGACCGTTGAATGTGGTGGTGTAATCCACCTCGCCGTCTGCAAGCAGCTGGACGGATTGTGCGCCGTTTTCCCACCACACAGGGATGTGCGATTTGATTTCATCCAGCTTGCTGAAGGCGCGGTCAACTCCCTCACTGGTGGCCAGAACCTTGTAGATATCGTCTTTCCCGACCCCATCCGCCAGTAGCGCGTATTCGAGGTTCTCCTGCGGACGTGCGCGCAATGATCGCGGTCCGGGGAAGGTTTCCACATCCCAGAAGTCTTTCCAGGACGTCATCTTCTTGCCTTCGGGGTTCTTGGCCGTATTCTGGACCAGCACCGTGGAGTAGGTGCCCCAGACCACGCCGTACTCCGCGCGTGCAATTTCAGGTAGCTGGTTTTCCGGATCAATCACGGAATAATCGAGTGGTTCGAGCAAGCCCTTATCGACTGCAAGAGGCAGCTTGCCGCCGGAAAGCTCGGCAACATCCCAACTGGTGTTGCCGATCTTGACCATGGATTCAAGCTGGGCCAACAGGGCGAGTTCACTGGCTTTGAGTTCAACCTTGGCGCCGGTGGCTTTTTCGAATGCCGCAATGAAAGTCTGCTTCTCGGCGTCTGCGACGGAACCGCCTGACCAGGCGATGGTCAGCGTGTTTGCCAGCGCTGCAGGTGTCGCTGTCATGAGCCCAAGTGCGATGGTTGTCGCGGTGAGCAGGCTGCGAACGGGCGCAAATGTTTTCATGGTGATCCCTCCATTGGTAGGGGTTTGTCAATCCCGGACAGCAAGTGCATCCGAGAATCTGAACTGCAAATCAATCTGATCGTGCATGGCCGGGGGCGCCACATTCGACGCCCGATGCTCCTGGACGAGCACCACCGTCCCGCCGGGAGTACGTACCCCGTACTGGATGAGATTGCCCAGGAACAGCACTTCACAGACGGTGCCGGAAAATGCGACGGCATCGTCCGTATTGCCCTGTGTGCGTGAGATTTTTTCAGGTCGTACACTCAGCCAGCGGGCGTCGGTAGAGCTGGCTGCGATAGTGGGCACAGCGCTGCCGGTCTCCCGAATGTGTGCCTGGCCGTTCGTTCCGGTTTCAATCTGGAAAATATTGGTCTTGCCGATGAATTCAGCGACATAGCGGGAGTTTGGATGGTCATAGATCCGGTCGGGCGTGTCGACCTGGCAGATTCTGCCGTTGTTCATGACCGCCACACGATCGGAGAGCACCAGAGCTTCTTCCTGATCATGCGTGACAAAAATGATGGTGCATCCCAGGGCGGCGTGATATTGCCTGATCTCCAGCTGCATGGCCTGGCGCAGCTTCAGGTCCAGAGCGCTGAGCGGTTCGTCCATCAGCAGGACGGGCGGCTCAAATACCACTGCGCGGGCGAAGGCCACGCGCTGCTGCTGTCCGCCCGATAATTCCCTGGGCATGCGGCCTGCGAGATCGGAAAGCTGCACCATGCCCAGAACTTCTTCGACCTTGCGCTTTGTCTCGCTGGCAGGTGTCTTGCGCAAGCGCAGCGGGAAGGCGACGTTGTCGTAGACATTCATATGCGGAAACAGGGTATAGCTTTGAAACACCATGCCGAGCTGACGCTGTTCCGGTGGCAGCTCGAGGATGGATTGCCGGCCGACCAGGATGCGGCCGCTATCGGGCGGAACGAAGCCGGCAAGCGCGTTGAGTGCAGTCGTCTTGCCGGAGCCGCTGGGGCCCAATAGCGTCATGAACTCGCCCGCGTGTATTTCCAGAGAGAAATTATCCAGTGCTGCCGTGGCACCGTAACGCTTGGTCAATCCGTCGAAGACGATGCCGGCGCCGCTTGCTGGACGGGCGTGGTCTGAAACCATCCTTTTTTTCCTGAACAATAAATGACACTGGCATCATTGTCATTTATGTATACTGGATCAACCTATAGGGGATTTCCATAGTACGTCCCGATACGCTGTCCGGTTCGGTTGGGCGAAAGTACACTGCCACACGATGATTGAAGAAGAAATCCACGGAATACATCTGCCAAGCCTGCTGCAATCCTGGGCAGACCGCTGCGAGCACAAGCAGAAACGCGTGCGCACGCGTCGTCGTCTGCTGGCCGCTTCTGCTGCAGTGATGGAGCAGGCGGGGTATGAGGGGCTTACAGTCGATGCCATTGTCCGCCATGCGCGAGTGGCGCGGGGGACGTTTTATCTGTATTTCAGCGATCGTTCGATCGCGGCCATAGAGGTCATGCGCGCGTTTGCAGCCATGATGCGCAAGCATCGCCCGCGGGGCGGCGCACGGCTTTCTGCAGTGCAGTCAATCTACCGGATCAACCTGTTCTACAGCCTGAGCTATTCCCGCAACAGCCGGCTGCTTGCCGGGCGGGAGTCATTGATGCGCGATTGCCCCGAGCTGGTTGTTCGCCGCGACGCTATCAATACCTACTGGGCACGTCTTGTACTCAAGGACCTGCATCGGCGTTGCGATGTTTCGATGGAGCGTCTTCGGCTGCCTCAGGCCGAGTTGGCCATTCGTGCCGTCTTGTCAATGGCGGATGAGTTTCTGCGCGAAATCTACGTCTACCAGAGTCCCAACCTGGTGCAACTGGCACAGAATCCACATGAAGTCGCACTGGTATTGACCCAGGTGTGGCACCGGGCAGTATTCGGTCAGGATCCTGATGGCTGGGACCCGGTTCAGGGCTTACCCATGACGGGAGATGTTTGCATGGGTAGTGTGAACAGCATCCTGCTGGCCGGTGCGGATGGCTGAGTTCCACTCGCGTCTGGTTCGCTACACCACCTCCGCCTCCGCCAGCACCGCCTGCAGCAGCACATTGGCGCCCGCTTCCACGTGTTCCGGGAGGGCGTCCTCACGCTCGTTGTGGCTGATGCCGTCCTTGCAGGGGATGAAGATCATCGCCGTGGGGGTCAGACGTGCCATGTAGACGGCGTCGTGTCCGGCGCCGCTGACAATGTCCATGCAGCTCAGGCCCAGTGCATGCGCACTGTCGCGCACGCTGTCGATCAGGCGTGCATCGAAAGGTTGGGGCGGAAAATACACGGTGGGCTCGATGTGGATCGTCATGCCGTGGTCCGCGGCCAGTGTGGCGCAGCGTTCCTGCAGCTGTTCGGCCATGGCGTTGAGCATGCCGTCTGTGGGCGCACGGAAATCCACCGTCAGGTCAACCCGGCCGGGGATGACGTTGCGCGAATCGGGATGAACGTTCAGGCTGCCCACGGTGCCCCTTGCCTGCGGGCCCTGTTCCAGCGCCAGGGCATTCACCAGCTGGACCACATGGCTGGCCGGCAGCAGGGCGTCCTTGCGCATGTCCATGGGCGTGGGGCCGGCATGGGCCTCGTCGCCGATGATGGCGATGTTGTACCAGCGCTGGCCCAGGGCGCCCGTCACGGCGCCGATGGTGATTTCACGCGCTTCGAGCAGGGGGCCCTGCTCGATATGGGCTTCAAAGTAGGACTTGACGCTGCCCAGCACGGGTGCTTCGCTGCCGGCATAGCCGATGGCCTGCAGGGCTTCGCCCACCGAAATGCCGTCGCTGTCTTTCTGCTGCAAGGCATAGTCGAGCCCGAAGGCGCCGGCCGCCACGCCTGAGCCCATCATCACGGGCACGAAGCGCGAGCCTTCCTCATTCGTCCATACCACCACCTCGACGGGTGCACGCGTCTGCACGGCGTGATCGTTGAGCGTACGCACCACTTCCAGCGCCGCCAGCACGCCGTAGATACCGTCGAACCTGCCGCCGGTGGGCTGGGTGTCCAGATGGCTGCCCGCCATCACCGGCGCCAGACTGTTGTCGCTGCCCGGGCGCCGGGCAAAGATATTGCCGATGGCGTCCACGCGTATTTCGCAGCCCGCCTCGCGTGCCCATTGCGTGAACAGCGCGCGTCCTTCGCCATCGAGTGCGCTCAGGGCCAGCCGGCGCACCCCGCCCTTGTCGGTGGCGCCGATGCGGCCATGTTCCATCAGACTGTTCCAGAGGCGTGCGCCGTCGACGCGCAGGCCTGTACCGGGTTGCGGATTCATCAGAGCGTCCTTGTCCTGGGGTTGTGGTTGGGGGTTCAGGTGCTGCTTTTCATGCGGGCAACCAGTTCCGCGACCTGTGCAGCGCTGGCGCCTTCGATGCGGGCGTTGGCGCGCACCGTGGCAAAGCCGATGAACAGCACGATTTCGTCGGGGCCGGGGGCGTCGGGAATGCTGGCCGTCATGCTGTCCATGGCGTCGTAGTCCCAGGCATCTTCGATGCCGCCGAAGATAATGTCGATGGCCGTGCCCGGGCCGCCCCGCTTGCCGTTGCCGGGAATCAGGGCCGGCCCGCCGCCGGTGGCCCGGCGCATGCTCAGTCCCACGCGGCAGTGGATCATGGCCGCGCCATGCTCGGGGTCGCCGTTGCTGCCCACGATGACGGCCTTGCCATAGGCGCGTGCGCCGCCGGCGTCTTCAAGCCGGGCCAGGGCACGCCGGCTGAGCTCGGCACCCAGGTCAACCGAAAGTTCGGCCAGCCGGGCCAGCTGGGTGGCCGAGGCCGCGCCCTGGCCGGCAAAGGGGTTTTCCAGCACGGCGCCGGCAATGACGTGGCGCGACGGCACGCTGACCGCCTGACCGGCTTCGCGCAGGGTTTCGCGCTCCAGCAGGACGTATTGGCGCACCGTGGCGGACAGGCTTTCTTGGCTCATGACGGGTCTCCGGCTTCTTTTGGGATGTTGCTGGGGGATGATTCAATTCTCGCAGGAATCGGACGGATTTTCAAAGCTTG
Organism: Castellaniella sp.; assembly: GCA_041655275.1. Taxonomy (GTDB): domain Bacteria; phylum Pseudomonadota; class Gammaproteobacteria; order Burkholderiales; family Burkholderiaceae_B; genus JAJYRX01. Next base: position 97,733 of record JBBAFU010000007.1, read on the forward strand.
ACGCCGGGTTTGCACTTGGGGCTGCGTTCGTGGCTGCGGCCACGCCACCGTGCATGGCCCGCCAGCGCCAGCAGCGCCAGACAAAGTCCCAGCACCGGCGCATTGCCCGTTTTCACATAAGGCGTCAGGCCCTGCATGCCCTGCACTTCCACGTCCAGCACGCCGGCCTGCCAGGGCTGGAGCACGGCACCCACGCGGCCATCGGGCGCAATCGCAGCCGTCATGCCGGTATTGGTGGCGCGCAGCATGGGGCGCCCAGTCTCCAGGGCGCGCATGCGCGCAATCTGCAGATGCTGGCGCTGGGCCCAGGTATCGCCGAACCAGGCCAGATTGCTCAGGTTGATCAGTATGCTGGCCCCCGGCCCGTGGGCGGCGCTGTCGCGCACGCTGCGAAGGATTTCCTCGCCAAACACGTCTTCATAGCAGATATCGGGTGCGATGCGCTGCGTTTCCAGCGGAAACAGCGCCTGACGCACGGGGCCGGCGCTGAAGTTGCCCAGGGGGATGCGCATGGCATTCACGAACCAGGCGAAGCCGGGCGGGATGAATTCACCAAACGGCACCAGATGGTGCTTGTCGTAGCGTGCGTTCGTTGTTGCCCGTACCAGTTGATCTATGGGGGTGTTTGCGTCCAGGGTGATGGCGCTGTTGGTGTACCGCCCCGGCTCGGGGCCCGCCAGGGGGACGCCCATGAGTATGGTGGCCTCGTGGCGTGCCGCCACCGCGCGCCAGGCCTCCCAGAGGCCGTCCGGCACCTGGCTCTGGAACACGGGTATGACGGTTTCGGGCAATGCGATCAGCGCCGGACGGGCGTCATCGGCCTTGGCGGGCAGGTCGGCCAGCATCAGGTATTGATTCAGCCCCTGCTCGAAGAGCGCGGGGTCGAACTTCTGCGCCTGGGGGACATTGCCCTGGACCAGGCGGATGATAAGGGGATCGCCCAGGGGCTGGGTCCAGCGCACATGGCCCAGGCCGATGCCGGCGAGGCCGATGACGATGGCCACGCCAACCCCCACGGCGGACCGCGCGTCGTTGCGGCTGTCCTTGTGGCGCGCCAGCGCGGCAATGGCGGCGGCGGCAAAGGCGGCCAGCCAGGCCAGGCCGTAGGCGCCCACCAGCGGGGCCCAGGGGGCGAGCACGCCTTCCACATGGGCGTAGGCGATGTTCAGCCAGGGAAAGCCCGTGAGCAGGGTGCCGCGCAGCCATTCGCCCAGCGTCCAGGCCGAGGCCCAGACGGCGGTGTCGCCCAGCTGGCGCGCCCAGTGACGTTCGGCCGTTTCCGGCGTTTGCACCGCCGGGCCTGCGGGGGTCAGCCGGCGGGCCAGCAGGGTGGCCAGCACGGGGTATAGCGACAGATAGGCGGCCAGGGCCAGCACGCCCAGTGCCGCCGGCGGTGGCGCCAGCCCGCCATGGACATGCATGCTGTTGTACAGCCAGTACAGGCCCAGCCCGAAGTGCCCCAGGCCGAAGGCCAGGGCCATGGCGGCTGCATCGCGATGGCGTACCGCCGTCTGCAGCCGGAACAGCAGGGCGGCCAGCACGAAGACCTGCACGAAAGGCAGCGACCAGGCGGGCAGGGGCCGGGGGGCAAAGGCCAGCGCGTGTATGGCGCCCAGCACCAGCGGCAGGGCCGACATGTGCAGGAAGCGGCCGCTGCTAGTGACGTTCTTCACCCGCCTGCTGCTCCGCTTCGCTGGCCGGATGGATGTGCAGCCACAGGGCGCGCCGCGCATCTGCGCCGACCACGGTGACGTGCATGCCTTCGTGGATGATGTGATCGCCGCGTCGCGGAATGTGACCGAGCTCGGCCGCCAGCCAGCCGCCCACCGTATCGAAATCGTCATCGGGCAGGTGGGTGCCGAACTCGCGATTGAAGGTGGTAATGCTGGTGATGCCCTTGGCGCGCCAGCTGTTGCTGCCCGTCTGGAAGATGGTCTTCTCTTCGCCCTCGTCGTACTCGTCCTCGATCTCGCCCACAATCTGTTCCAGCACATCTTCCATGGTGACCAGACCGGCCGTGCCGCCATGTTCATCGATGACGATGGCCAGGTGGTTGCGGCTGCTGCGGAAGTCGCGCAGCAGCACGTTCAGGCGTTTGGTTTCGGGGATGAAGACGGCGGGGCGCACCAGCGAGCGCAGGCTGATGCTGGGCCGGGTGATGGTGAGCAGAAGGTCCTTGGCGAGCAGTATGCCCACGATGTTGTCGCGATCGTCCTCGTAGACGGGAAAGCGCGAGTGCCCGGTCTCTATGATTTCGGGCAGCAGCCCGGCAAGCGGCTGGTTGATATCGAGCACATTCATGCGCGAGCGCGGCACCATGATGTCGGCCGCCGTCTGGTTGGCGACTTCGAGCGCACCCGAGATCATGGCATAGGCCTCTTCATCGAGGACCTGGCGATCATGGGCGGCGTCCACCAGGGCCTTGATGCCGGCGCGGTCGGCCGGCTCAACGGGCCGCATGAAGGCGGTAAGACGAGTCAAGAAAGAACGGGAGGCGTGTTTCGCCGGTATAGGCTCGGCTTCTGATGAGCTGGAGTCTGACATTGCCTTATCGACAGTTTTCTGATGGGTTTAGCATAACCGAAATCATGCGCCGGGATCCGGGCGCGGCGCATAGGGATCGGCGATGCCCATGTGCGCCAGCAGCGCGGTTTCCAGGGCTTCCATGTGACGCGCCTCTTCCGGGTCCACATGGTCGTAGCCCAGGGCGTGCAGCACGCCGTGGATCACCAGGTGGGCGGCGTGGTCGCGCAGCGGCTTGCCCTGTTCCTGCGCCTCGCGCTCGAGCACGGGGACGCAGAGGACGATGTCGCCGCCGGCCACGCCGTCGGGATCGACACCGTATTCAAAAGTGAGCACATTGGTGGCCTGCTCGCCCCGGCGCCAGGTCTGGTTGAGTGTGCGGCCTTCGGCCTCGCTCACCAGGCGCAGCGTGAAACCGGCCCCGGCAAGCGGCGGCTGCCCGCGTGCGGCAAGATCGGCGGCGGCCGCGTCGAGCGCCCGCCGGACCCAGCGCCGCAGCCGCCAGCGCGGCAGTGCGTCGGCCGGGACGGCGTACTGCACGCAGAGGGACAGCTCAGGCATCTTGCCGGCCGGCGAGCTCGTAGGCGTCCACGATGCGCGCCACCAGGGGGTGGCGCACCACGTCACGGCTGGTGAAGCGCGTGATGGCGATGCCGTTCACCTGGTGCAGGATGTCGATGGCGTGGAGCAGGCCGCTGGTCTGGCCGCGCGGCAGATCCACCTGTGAGGGGTCGCCGTTCACCACGGCCTTGCTGCCGAAGCCGATGCGGGTCAGAAACATTTTCATCTGCTCGGGCGTGGTGTTCTGGGCTTCGTCCAGAATGACGAAGGCATGGTTGAGCGTGCGCCCGCGCATATAGGCGAGCGGGGCGATTTCAATCGTCTGCTTCTCGAACATGCGCTGCACACGCTCGAAGCCCATCAGGTCATACAGGGCGTCGTACAGGGGGCGCAGATAGGGGTCCACCTTCTGGGCCAGGTCGCCCGGCAGGAATCCCAGACGCTCGCCCGCCTCGACGGCGGGGCGTGTCAACACCAGGCGCTCCACCTGGTCGCGCTCGAGCGCGTCTATGGCGCAGGCCACGGCCAGCCAGGTCTTGCCCGTGCCCGCCGGGCCGATGCCGAAGGTGATGTCGTGGCGCAGGATCTGGTTCAGGTAGTCGCGCTGGCGCGGCGTGCGCGGCCGCACATCGGCGCGCGGCGTGCGCAGTTTCAGGCTCTGGTCATCGAGCGGCGGCAGGGGTGCCGTGTCCGGATTCGGCGTTTCAGAAGCAGGGGCTGCGGGGGCGCTTGCCGGCGTGGCCGGCGGTGCGGCCGTGACGGCGGGTGCTGTTTCCCGGTTACTGGCCAGTTCGACCAGACCCAGCTGGATGTCACCCGGGCTCAGTGCCTGGTGTACGGCGCGCCGGTGAAACCATTCCAGAGCTTCCACGGCTTCGGCCGCCCGGGCGCCCGTGACGCTGAAGCGGCTGCCCCGGCGGCGGATATCCACTTCCAGGCTGTCGGCGATCCGGCGCAGGTTCTCGTCCAGCGGCCCGCACAGGTTGGCCAGATGGGTGTTGTCGCCGTCCAGGATGACGACTTCAGCCCCCTTGTTGCGCGACGGGCTGCTCATGCGGGGCTGGGGGTGGTGTCGTGCACCAGCCGGCCGCGCAGGGTGTTGGCCATGGCGGCGGTGATGTGTACATCCACGATCTGCCCGACCAGCGCGGCCGGTCCGGCAAAGTTGACGCTGCGGTTCGCCGGGATGCGCCCGGTAAGCTCGCGCGCATCGCGTCGCGACGGCCCTTCCACCAGCACGGGCTGTACCGTGCCCACCCAGGCCGCGCTGATGGCCGCGGCCTGCGCGTTGACGAGCGCCTGCAGGCGATGCAGGCGTTCCAGCTTGATGTCCTGGGGCAGGTCATCGGGCAGTTCGGCTGCGGGCGTGCCCGGCCTTGCGGAATAGACGAAGGAGAAGGACTGGTCGAAGCCGACGTCCTGTATCAGCGCCAGCGTCTGCTCGAAATCGGCTTCCGTCTCGCCGGGAAAGCCGACGATGAAATCGGACGACAGCACGATGTCGGGACGGGCCGCGCGCAGGCGGCGGATGATGGACTTGTATTCCAGGGCGGTGTAGCCGCGCTTCATGGCGGCCAGTACGCGGTCGCTGCCCGATTGCACGGGCAGGTGCAGGAAGGGGGCCAGACCCGGCAGGCGGCCGTGGGCCTCGATGAGGCGCGTGGTCATTTCCTTGGGGTGCGATGTGGTGTAGCGCAGGCGGGCGATGCCGGGAATATCGTGCAGGTATTCCAGCAGCATGGCGAAGTCGGCTATTGTGTTCTCCCCCATTGCACCGCGATAGGCGTTCACGTTCTGGCCCAGCAGTGTGACTTCGCGCACGCCCTGGTCGGCCAGGTCGGCCACGTCGACGAGCACGTCTTCAAACGGCCGCGACATTTCCGGGCCGCGCGTATAGGGCACGACACAGAAGCTGCAATACTTGCTGCAGCCTTCCATGATGGAGACGAAGGCCGTGGGCCCGTCCACACGTGCCGGCGGCAGATTGTCGAACTTCTCGATTTCGGGAAAGCTGATGTCGACCTGGGCGCGGTTTTGGCGCCGGCGTTCGCGGATGAGGGCGGGCAGGCGATGCAGGGTCTGCGGGCCGAAGACCACGTCCACATAGGGCGCGCGCCGCAGTATGGCTTCGCCTTCCTGGCTGGCGACGCAGCCGCCCACGCCGATGATGAGGCCGGGCTTCGCCTCCTTCAGGTGGCGCACGCGCCCCAGGTCGGAAAACACTTTTTCCTGCGCTTTCTCGCGCACGGAGCAGGTGTTGAACAGGATGATGTCGGCATCGTCCGGCGTGGCCGTGAGCTCGACGCCGATGGCGTCATCGAGCACATCGACCATTTTTTCGGAATCGTACTCGTTCATCTGGCAGCCGAAGGTGCGGATGAAGAGTTTGTGCCCGCCGCGTCGCACCACCGGGGCGGGCGGAGGCGTGTGATGCACGACGCGTGGCGTGCGCCGCTGGAGCGTAGTTTCTTGCATATCAGCCGATCTCTGCACTCGGGTCGTCCTTCTTCACAGGCTTGACCAGGTCTTCCCGTTTCACGCCCAGCCACATGGCGATGGCGGCGGCCACGAAGACCGAGGAATAGATGCCGAACCAGATGCCGATCGTCAGTGCCAGCGAGAAATAATGCAGCGTGGGGCCGCCGAAGAAGAACATGGCCAGCACCATGATCTGCGTCGAGCCGTGTGTGATCACGGTGCGCGAAATCGTCTGGGTGATGGCGCTGTTGATGATCTCCTGTACATCGGACTTGCGCTGCTTGCGGAAGTTTTCCCGGATACGGTCCATGATAACCACGGATTCGTTCACCGAATAGCCCAGCACGGCCAGCACGCCGGCCAGTACCGAGAGCGAGAACTCCCACTGGAACAGCGCGAAGAAGCCCAGGATGATGACCACGTCATGCAGGTTGGCCACCACCCCGGCCACGGCAAACTTCCATTCGAAGCGGAAAGCCAGGTAGACCATGATGCCGATGACGACCACCAGCAGGGCCATGAGCCCGTTGTGCACCAGTTCCTGACCCACCTGGGGGCCCACGAACTCCACACGGCGCAGCTCGGCATCGGCATGGGCGGCCTGCAGGCCCTTCAGGATGGCTTCGCTCTGTGCCGCCGAGCTTTCGCCGGTGCGTACCGGCAGGCGGATGAGCACATCACGCGAGGTGCCGAAGTTGGCCACCTGGAAGTCGGTATAGCCGAGCCCGGCGATGCTGTCGCGGATCTCGTCGATCTGGGCGGGCTGCGCATAGTTGACTTCCATGACCGTGCCGCCGGTGAACTCGATCGACAGGTTGAAGCCGCGCAGCACGATGAAGATGACCGCCAGCGTGAAGAAGGTCAGGCTGATCAGGTTCAGCACCAGCGCGTGGCGCATGAACGGGATGGTACGGTGGATGCGGAAAAATTCCATGGGGGTCTCTGTCTGGGTCTGTGCCTGTCTCTGCCGGTGTTACTCGGGTTTCCAGATCTGGCCGATGGAGATGACCTTGAGCTTGCGCTGGCGGCCGTACCAGAGGTTGGCCAGGGCGCGCACGCCCACGACCGAGGAGAACATGGACGTCAATATGCCGATGGTGTGTACCACGGCAAAGCCGCGCACCGGCCCGGTGCCGAAGGCCAGCAGGGCCAGGCCCACGATTAGGCTGGTGAGGTTGGAGTCCATGATGGTGGCCCAGGCGCGGTCGAAGCCCAGGAAGATGGCCTGCTGCGGGGGTTGCCCCGCGCGCAGTTCTTCACGTATTCGCTCGTTGATGAGCACGTTGGCGTCGATGGCCATGCCCAGTGTGAGCGCCAGCGCGGCAATGCCGGGCAGGGTGAGCGTGGCCTGCAGCATGGACAGGATGGCGATCAGCAGCACCACGTTGAAGATCAGGCCCAGCGTCGAGAACACGCCGAACAGGTGGTAGTACAGCATGATGAAGCTGGCCATCACGATGAAGCCGTAGAGCGTGGAATTGAAGCCCTTCCTGATGTTGTCGGCACCCAGGCTGGGGCCGATGGTGCGCTCTTCGATGATGTTCATGGGCGCCGCCAGGGCGCCGGCACGCAGCAGCAGAGCAATATCGGCCGCTTCCTGCGCATTCATGCTGCCGGTGATCTGTACCTGGCCGCCGGGAATTTCGGTGCGGATGACGGGCGCCGTGACCACTTCTCCCTTGTTGTTCTCGAACAGGAGTATGGCCATGCGCTTGTTGATGTTGTTGCGCGTGACATCGCGGAAGATGCGCGCGCCCTTGGAATCCAGCGTCAGGTTGACCGAAGGCTGCTGGGTCTGCTGGTCGCGCCCGGGCTGGGCATCCTGCAGGTTTTCACCCGTGAGGATGACCTGGCGGCGCAGCAGCAGGGGATGGCCGTCGCGATCGCTATAGCGCTCCAGCCCGAAAGGCACCGTGCCTTCGCGCAGCGCAGTCTGTGCGGCGGGCGAATCATCCACCATGCGGATTTCCAGCGTGGCCGTGCGCCCCAGGATTTCCTTGGCCTTGGCCACGTCCTGCACGCCCGGCAGCTGCACGATGATGCGGTCCGAACCCTGCTGCTGGATCACGGGCTCGGCCACGCCCAGCTCGTTGATGCGGTTGTGCAGGGTGGTGATGTTCTGCGTCAGGGCATGGCTCTGTACCTGGGTGATGGCGGCGTCGGTGAGCCGGCCGGTGAGCAGCCAGTCGGCGCCGCTTTGCCCGCTGGTGGTGAACTGCATGTCGGGCATGGCGCGGCGCAGCTCACTGGCGCCCTTGTCGCGCTCGGCCTCGTTGGCAAAGCTGACGATGATGGAAAGCTCGCTGCGCTCCACGCCGGTGGTGCGCAGCTTGGCTTCACGCAGCACGTTGCGCGCGTCGCTCGCCAGCGTGTCATAACGCCCCGTGAGCGCACCGTGCATATCCACCTGCAGCAGGAAGTGCACGCCGCCGCGCAGGTCCAGCCCCAGGTGCATGGGCCCGGCGCCGATGGCCGACAGCCAGTTGGGCGAGGCCGGCATCAGGTTGAGCGCGACGGTGTAGTCGGGGTTCTCGGGATCGGGGTTCAGCGCCTGTTCGATGACATCCTTGGCGGTGAGCTGGGTGTCGGTGGACCCGAAGCGCACGCGCACGGTGCCCACCGGGCCGTTCTGCTCGAAAGTGCCGCCCGTACTCTGGATGCCCGCCTGCTGCAGCAGGCCCTCGACCCGGTCGAGCATGGCGGGTTCTATCTTGACCGTGGACTTGGCGCCCGCCACCTGCACGGCGGGAGACTCGCCGAAGAAATTGGGCAGGGTGTACAGCACGCCGATGAGGGCGGCCGCCAAGACGATGAGATATTTCCAGAGGGGGTAGCGATTCATGATTTACAGGGCTTTGAGCGTGCCTTTGGGCAGCACCGAGGTCACGGAGTTGCGTTGCAGTATGGTCTCGACGGGCTTGTCGCCCATTTCACCGATCTGCACGGTGATGTACTGGTCACCGACCTTGGTGACCTTGCCCAGCATGCCGCCGGCGGTGATGACTTCATCGCCCTTGGCGAGCGCCGCCACCAGGTTGCGATGTTCCTTCTGGCGTTTCATCTGGGGGCGGATCATCAGAAAATATAACACCACGAACATCAGGATGATGGGCAGCATGCCCATCAGCGGATTGGCTTCGGCGCCGGCCTGGGCCGGAATGAGGGTCAGGCTGTCGGTCAGGGTATTGATCAGGGACATCTAGGGTCTCCAGCAGGTTGGGCTCAACCGGTTATTGTAGCGATTTCCTGCCTATGCGATGCCGACGGCGCGCTGCTGGTGGAAGTGTTCGCGCCATTGGCGGAAACGGCCTTCGGCAATCGCCTCGCGCATGGACTGCATGAGCGTCAGGTAATAGTGCAGGTTGTGGATGGTATTCAGGCGTGCGCCGGTGATCTCCTGTGTGCGCTGCAGGTGGTGCAGATAGGCGCGTGAAAAGTGCCGGCAGGTGTGGCAGCGGCAGTCCTCGTCCAGCGGGCGCGTGTCGTCGCGATAGCGCGCATTGCGTATCTTGATGTCGCCGTGGCGCGTGAACAGCCAGCCGTTGCGGGCGTTGCGCGTGGGCATCACGCAGTCGAACATGTCCACGCCTTGCGCCACACCGGCCACCAGGTCTTCGGGCGTGCCCACGCCCATCAGGTAGCGCGGCGCGTGTGTGGGCATGCGCGGCGTGATGTGCGCCAGTATGCGCAGCATGTCTTCCTTGGGCTCGCCCACCGACAGGCCGCCGATGGCATAGCCGGGAAAGCCGATATCGGTGAGCCCGGCCAGCGATTCGTCACGCAGGGCTTCAAACATGCCGCCCTGGACGATGCCGAACAGGGCGTTGGGGTTGGCGGCCGCGTCAAAGGCCTGGCGCGAGCGCCGCGCCCAGCGCAGCGACATGCGCATGGACTGCGCGGCCTCGTCGACCGTCGCGATGCGATCGCCCACCTGATACGGCGTGCATTCGTCCAGCACCATGGCAATGTCGGAATTCAGCGCCGTCTGTATGCGCATGGACTCCTCGGGTGACAGGAAAAGCCGCCGCCCGTCGATGGGCGAGGCAAAGTGCACGCCTTCCTCGGTGATGCGGCGCAGGCCCTGCAGGCTGAAGATCTGGAAGCCGCCGGAGTCCGTGAGTATGGGCTTGTGCCACTGCATGAAGCCGTGCAGGCCGCCGTGGCTGCCGATGATGTCCGTGCCCGGGCGCAGCCAGAGGTGGAAAGTGTTGCCCAGCACGATCTGTGCACCCAGGCCTTCGAGCTCGGCGGGCAGCATGGCTTTCACGGTCCCGTAGGTGCCCACCGGCATGAAGACGGGCGTATGCACCACGCCGTGGTTGAGCGTCAGGCGGGCGTGGCGTGCGGCGCCGTCGGTGGCCAGCACGCTGAATTCCAGGCCGCTCATTTTCGGGCCGCTCATGCTTTGGGGCTCTCGATGAACATGGCATCACCATAGCTGAAGAAGCGATAGCGCGACTGTACCGCATGGGCATAGGCGCGCCGTATGGGGTCCATGCCGGCCAGGGCTGACACCATCATCAGCAGCGTGGACTGGGGCAGGTGGAAGTTGGTGAGCAGGGCGTCCACCCAGCGGAAGCGGTAGCCGGGCACGATGAACAGGCGTGTGTCGCCGTGCAGGCCGCCGCAGCCCGCTGCGTCTTTATCCACCTCGAGCCGGGCGGCGGCCGATTCCAGCGCGCGTGCCGAGGTCGTGCCGATGGCGATGATGCGCCCGCCGCGAGCCCGGGTGGCCGCAATGCGCGCCAGGGTTTCTGCACTCAGGTGATAGCGCTCGGCGTGCATGATGTGTTCCTCCAGCCGTTCTGTGCGTACGGGCTGGAAAGTGCCGGCACCCACGTGCAGCGTCAGGAAGGCCCGGCCTATGCCCTGGTCGTCCAGGCGGTCCAGCATGGCCTGGTCGAAATGCAGGCCGGCGGTGGGCGCCGCCACGGCGCCTTCCGCACGGGCGTACACGGTCTGGTAGCGCTTGTCGTCCTCGGGGCCGGCCGCGTGGGTGATGTAAGGGGGCAGGGGCGTGGCGCCGTGGCGTGCCAGGGTCTGGGCCACCGGCGCGTTGAACGCCAGCAGGAACAGGGCGTCCTCGCGACCGATCACGGTGGCCTGCACCTGTTCTTCGGCCAGCAGCAGGGTGGTGCCGGGGCGCGGCGCCTTGCTCGCACGCACATGGGCCCAGGCCCGGTGGCCCGCCCGGCCTTCATGGTCCCCGGCGTCCGCAACGATGCGTTCGACCAGCACTTCCACTTTGCCGCCACTGGCCTTGTGCCCCGTCAGTCTGGCCTTGATGACCCGGGTGTCATTGAAGACAAGGAGGTCGTCCGGGCGCAGCAGTGCCGGGAAGTCGGTAAACTGGCGATCGTGCAGGGCGCCGGCGGCGTCCAGGTGCAGCAGGCGGCCGGCCGTGCGATCGGCGGCCGGCGTCTGGGCGATCAGTTCGGGCGGCAGGAAGTAGTCGAAATGCGACAGCGCGAGTTCAGGATTCAAGATTCGGGATTCAAGATTATGGGTTCACAGCAGGCAAAGGGTGCAGGGCGGAAATCATGAGAGGGCACACTATTTTAGCCGCAGCAGTCCGCCGGGTCAGGCGGCTTTGCCGCAGTGGTCTGGCAGGGCTCGCCGGCCTGGCTCTCGGCCTGGGCCTTGGTTTTGCCTTGCCGGCGTCGCCCGCCGCCGCCCAGGCCTTGCCCGCCGACTTGCAGGCCGCCTGGAAGAAGACCGGGCTGCCGCTGTCGGCGCTGTCGCTGCAGGTCCGCGAGGTGGGGGGCCGCAATCTGCTGTCCGTGGATGCCGGCAGCGCGCGCAACCCGGCTTCGGTCATGAAGATGGTGACGACCTGGGCCGGCCTGCTGGGCCTGGGCCCGGAATATCGCTGGCGTACCGGGCTGCTGCTCGACAAGGGCGTGCAGGTGGACGGGCAGGGCAGCCTGGCCGGCCCGCTCTATATCCGTGCTTCGGGTGATCCCCAGCTGTCGGTGCAGGACCTGTGGTCGCTGCTGCGTGAACTGCGGCTGCGCGGCATCAAGAACTTGTCGGAAGTGGTCATAGACCGCTCCATCTTCGGCGCCGTGACCATCGATACCGGCGCTTTCGATGGCGAAGCCGACCGGCCCTACAATGCCAGCCCCGACGCCCTCATGGTGGGACTGGGCGCACTGCGCCTGTTCTTCTATCCGGATACGGAAGGCCGCAAGTGGGTGGCGGTGCCCGATCCGGCCATCCCGGGCCTGCAGCTCGAAGGCGGGCTTGCCTGGGGCACGGGTGCCTGTCCCGGACCGCCGCGCCCGCGCACCCGCATTGATGTCCGCGACGGCCAGGCGCGCATTGCGCTGGAAGGCGAGGTGGCGGCCGGCTGTGATGCCTTCAGCGCCTGGCGTGTGGCGCTGGACCAGCCGGCGTATTTTGCCCAGGTCTTCCGCCTGCTGTGGCGCGAACTGGGCGGCACGCTGGCGCGCGATATCCGCGACGGTACTGTACCGGCGGATGCCCGGCTCGTCGCCTGGCATGATTCCCCGCCGCTGGCCGATCTGATCCGCAAGGTGAACAAGCTGAGCAACAATGTCATGGCGCGCAATCTGCTGCTCAGTCTGGGCGCGGCGGTGAAGGGCCCGGGGGCAACGCCGGCGTCCGGTGCGCAGGCGGCACTGGAGCTGCTGGCCGCCGAGCAGGTGGATGTGCGCGGCTGGTTCATCGACAACGGTGCCGGTCTGTCGCGCTCGGCGCGGCTCACGGCCGGCGGCCTGGCCGACATGCTCGACAAGGCCTGGCACTCTCCCCTCATGCCGGAATTCGTGTCTTCGCTCGCCATCTCGGGCGTGGATGGCACCATGCGGCGCCGTCTGGGCAAGAGCGCGGCGCGCGGCATGGCGCATCTGAAGACGGGCACCCTGCGCGATGCCCGCGCCCTGGCCGGCTATGTGCAGGGCCGGGACGGAAAGCGCTATATTCTCGTGAGCCTGGTCAATCACGATCAGGCGATTGCCGCCAGAGTCTTCGAGGATGCCCTCGTTGCCTGGCTGGTGGCCCGCCAGGACTGACCATGCCCGTTCATGAAATTCGCCATCCCCTGATCCGTCACAAGCTCGGCCTGATGCGCCGCGCGGATCTGAGCACCAAGAACTTCCGCGAAATGTCCCAGGAGATTGCCGCGCTGCTCACCTACGAGGCATCACGCGATCTGCCGCTGGAGCCCGAGCGGGTGGAAGGCTGGTGCGGGCCCGTGGACGTGGAGAAGATTGCCGGCAAGAAGATCACCGTCGTGCCCATACTGCGGGCGGGTATCGGCATGCTGGACGGTGTGCTCAGCCTGATTCCCGGTGCCAAGGTCAGCGTGGTGGGCATACGGCGCGACGAGGCCACCCTGCAGGCGCAGACCTATGTCGAGCGTCTGGTGGGCCAGCTCGACCAGCGTCTGGCCCTCATCATCGACCCCATGCTGGCCACGGGCGGTTCCATGGTCGCCACCATCGACCTGCTCAAGCAGGCCGGCTGCCGCCACATCCGTGCGCTGGTGCTGGTGGCGGCACCCGAAGGCATCCGCGTGGTGGAAGCGGCGCATCCCGACGTCGATATCTATGCCGCCTCCGTCGACAGCCATCTGGATGCGAATGCCTATATCGTGCCGGGTCTGGGCGATGCGGGCGATCGTATCTTCGGTACGCGCCAGACCGAAGGCTGAGCAGCGCAGCCGGGTGGCAGTGTCCGTCTTGCAATGACGGGGGCTTTGCCATATTCTGGTTGCAAGTAGGGGTATTCGGAAACGAATGCCTGTTCATCGTGATACAGAACCGGAGCCTGTCATGGCCAAAGCGAAAAATCTCAAGTCTGCTGAAGAGAAATTCATTACATCGGTGCGCGAAAGCCTGGATGATGCCGAGTCCCTGCTGCGTGAGGCAGCCGAAGCCACCGGCGAGAAAGCCGAGGAGCTGCGCGAGCGCGCCATGCGTTCGCTGAACCGCACGCGCGATCACATCAGCGACGCCCAGGATGCGCTCGTGGAGCAGGGCTGTCGCGCCGCCCGCGCCACGGATGACTATGTGCACGACAATCCCTGGCAGGCCATGGCGGCCGCCGGTCTTGCCGGTCTGGTGCTCGGCCTGCTGATCACGCGCCGCTAGGCGCCGGTCGATACACCGCATGGGTTTGCGCCAATCCCTGACGCGCACGTCGGCACTGCTGCTGTCCATCGCGCAGACGCGCCTGAAGCTGTTCTCGCTCGAGTTCGAGGAGCAGAAAGGCCAGGCGCTGGTCACGCTGGTGCTGGCGGCGGCGGCGCTGGTATGCACGATTCTCGCACTGCTGGTGGTATCGCTGGCGCTGGTCCTGGTTTTCTGGCCCACCGAACACCGCACGCTTGCCCTCATCCTGCTGGCCCTGGCGTATGTGATGCTCGCGGGTGGCCTGCTGTGGTTGCTGCGCCGCCGTCTGGCGGGCGCGCCCCCGGCTTTTGCCGCCAGCCTGCAGGCCCTGAAGGAAGATGAGGCGCTGCTGCGGCGGCTGGCCGCCGGGGACGGGGCTGATGATGAGGCCATGCCATGAAGCGCGCCCGTTCGCGGCGCGAGCGCCGCATGCAGATCGAGCTCGTACGCCTGCAGGCCAGGGTCGAGCGCAAGGCGCTGGCGCTGGAGGTGCAGGCCTTGCAGCGCGCCGTCACTCCGGCGGCGCTGGGCCGTTCGTTGCTGTCCAGCACGCCCGTGCGTTCGCTGTCGCACGGCATGCTCATGGGCCTGTCGCGCTGGTCGGGCCTGCGGCGGCGCTACCCCCTGCTGCTGGCCGCAGCATCGTCGCTGCTGCCCCTGCCCGGCGTGCGCGGCCGGCGTGGCATCGTGGCACGCCTGGGTCTGGCCGTGCTGGCGGGCCTGCTGGTGTCGCGCCGCCTGAAGCGCCGCGGTCGCGCTGAACTTGCTGAAGCGGACGACAGCCTCTTATAGGCCCAGCTGCTGCCACATGGCATCGACGCGGCGGCGCGTGTCCGCGTCCATTTCCAGTACCCGTCCCCACTCCCTATCGGTCTCGCCCGGCCATTTGTTCGTGGCATCCAGGCCCATCTTGCCGCCCAGGCCGGACACGGGCGAGGCGAAGTCCAGGTAGTCGATGGGCGTGTTTCCGGCCAGTACGGTGTCGCGCACCGGGTCCATGCGCGTGGTCATGGCCCAGATCACTTCCTTCCAGTCGCGCGCATCGATGTCGTCGTCGACCACGATGATGAACTTGGTGTACATGAACTGGCGCAATATGCTCCAGATGCCGAACATGACGCGCTTGGCGTGGCCGGCGTACTGCTTGCGCATGGAGACCACGGCGATGCGGTAGCTGCAGCCTTCGGGCGGCAGATAGAAATCCCGGATCTCGGGCAGCTGCCGGCGCAGCAGGGGCACGAAGACCTCGTTCAGGGCCACGCCCAGCACGGCGGGCTCGTCCGGCGGTTTGCCGGTGTAGGTACTGTGATAGATGGGGGCTTCGCGCCGGGTGATGCGCTCCACGGTGAATACGGGAAACCAGTCCTGTTCGTTGTAGTAGCCGGTGTGGTCACCGTAAGGGCCTTCCAGGGCCATCTCATAGCCCGTATCGGGCGGGGGCGGCACGCCTTCGGGCACCTGCGGGGCCACGGCCTGCGCATGGCCGGCGGGCAGGATGTGGCCTTCCAGGATGATTTCCGCATGCGCAGGCACTTGCAGCGCGCTGCCCAGTGCTTTTGCGAGCTCGGTGCGTGCACCGCGCAGCAGGCCGGCAAACTGATATTCCGACAGGCTGTCGGGAATGGGCGTGACGGCGCCCAGGGTGGTGGCCGGGTCGGCGCCCAGCGCCACGGCGATGGGGAAGGGCTCGCCGGGATGGGCAATGGCATGGTCGCGAAAGTCCAGCGCGCCGCCGCGATGGGACAGCCAGCGCATGATGAGCTTGTTGCGCCCCAGCAGCTGCTGGCGGTAGATGCCCAGGTTCTGCCGCCGTGCGTTCGGGCCGCGCGTGATCACCAGGCCCCAGGTGAGCAGGGGCGCAATATCGCCGGGCCAGCAATGCTGCAGGGGCAGCTGCTCCAGATCCACGGCATCGCCTTCCAGCACCTGCTGCTGGCAGGGGGCCGAGCGCAGCACGCGCGGATTCATGTCCCACAGCGCCGACTTGAGCATGCCCACCTTGGCCACGGTGTCGCGCAGGCCGCGCGGCGGCTCGGGTTCGCGCAGCGCGGCCAGCAGCTCACCGGTTTCGCGCAGGGCCTGTACGTCCCGGGCGCCCATGCCCCAGGCCACCCGCTGCGGCGTGCCGAACAGGTTGGCGAGTACGGGCATGGCCGCCGGCTGCCCCCGGTGGATGGCGTTTTCAAACAGCAGGGCCGGACCCGCATCGCGCAGCACGCGATCGCTGATTTCCGTGATTTCCAGATGTGTGGATACCGGATGCGTGATGCGCTTGAGCTCGCCTGCGGCCTCCAGCCGGTCCAGAAAATCTCTCAGATCGCGGTATTTCACGTTTGTCAGCCCTCGATTGTCAGCTTTTCAGGTTGAGGTTACATTAATGGGCCGGTTGGGTTGGCTTGTTGGGGTTGATCGGTCGGCACAGCCTGCAAGCTTACCACCCCTTTCCGCTCATTTTGTCATCCTTGGGTCGCGGTTTCCGGTGCCTGCGACCGGTGCTTTTCATGGTCGATGCCGTTTGCCACTCCAGGGGGCCAGGCCCCGCACGGCTGGCTGCCGCCTTTGGGCGGGGCCTGGCACGTGGTGTACAGCGTTTTGTGCAATTATGTACGGTCTACCTGGGCATTGCCGTTCTCGTGAGCCTGACCCTGCTGGCCATCGTGCCCAGCCTGCGCAATCAGGCGGTACATGCGCACAGGCTGCTGGCTTTTGACCTTCAGTCCGACAGCCTCTGGCAGGCGCGCCCTTCGCAGCCGCGTGACGAGGCCGATCCCGGCGCACAGGTATCCCCCCTGCTGGCCGCCGAAGAACTCACCTGGGCGGGCGATGACAACGGCAAGGCGGTCAATGGCCAGCGCGCGGGCGAGCGTGTGGCGCTGCCCGAGCTGAATTTCACGCTGGCGCTGGCCGAGTCCGAGCACAGCGACGCGCTGCCCGGCGTATCGGCATCGCAGGCCAAGGCCTTGCGCAACTATATTGCACGCAAATACCGCATCGCCGGCAGCGTTGCCGGGGCGCTCATACAGACGGCCTTCCTGGTCGGCCAGGAGCGCGATCTGGATCCGCAGCTGCTGCTCGCGGTGATCGCCATTGAATCGCGCTACAACCCCTATGCGGAAAGCCATGCCGGCGCCCAGGGGCTGATGCAGGTCATGACGCGCGTCCACGAGGACAAGTTCGCCGCTTTCGGCGAAGGCCCCATGGCGGCCGTTCACCCCCTGGCCAATATGCGCGTCGGCGCGCAGATCCTCGACGATTGCATCCGGCGCCGGGGCAGTCTGGATGGCGGGCTGGCCTGCTATGTGGGTGCCACCGGCCCGGGCGACGGCGGCTACGGCGCCAAGGTCAAGGCCGAGTGGCGACGGTTGGCACTGGCCTCGGGGATTGCCATCACGCGCGAGGATGGCGGCAGGTTGAAAGGCCCGGCGCAGTAGGGCATCGGCCTGATGTGCCGGGCTGCTGTTGTGCCGGCAGCCCTTATGCCAGCAGCCGGCGCAGTCGGTCCATGGCCTCTTCCAGGCGTTCCAGCCCCGTGGCGTAGGACAGGCGCAGGCTGGTGGCGGCGTGTGCCGGGCCGAAGTCATGGCCGGGCACGGCGGCGATGCCGGCCTCGTGCAGCAGGCGCTGTGAAAATGCCTTGCTGTCCCGGCTGTGTGCGCGAATGTCGGTATAGATGTAGAAAGCGCCGTCGGGATGGACGGGCACATGCAGGCCCACGGCCTCGAGCTCGGGCAGCAGATAGTCGCGCCGCTGCTTGAACGACAGCCGGCGCTTCTCGTAGATCTGCAATACTTCGGGCTCGAAGCAGGTGACGGCGGCGTGCTGGGCCAGTGAGGGGGCGCATATGGTCAGGCTGGACGCCATGCGCTCCAGCGTGGGTGTCAGCGTGGCGGGGGCGACCAGCCACCCCAGGCGCCAGCCCGTCATGTGAAAATACTTGGAGAAGCTGTTGATGATGACAATGTCGTCATCCAGGGCGAGCGCACTCTGCGGCGCTTCCCCGTAGTACAGGCCGAGGTAGATCTCGTCCATGATGATGAAGCCGCCGCGGGCGCGTACCGCATCGATGAGCGCGCGCAGGGCGCTGCGTTCCATGGTGGTGCCCGTGGGATTGCTGGGCGAGGCGATGAGCACGCCGCGTGTGGCCGGGCCCCAGTGGGCTTCCACCCGGGCGGCATCGAGCTGGAAGCGCTGCGTGGCGTCGCAGGGAATCAGGCGCGGCACACCGCCGGCTGCACGCACGAAGTTCTGGTTGGCCGGATACGAAGGATCGGGCATGAGCACTTCGTCGCCCGCGTCGATGAGCCCCAGACAGGCCAGCATCAGGGCGCCCGAAGCCCCTGCCGTGACCAGGATGCGCGAGGCGTCGACGGTCGCGCCGTAATGGCTGGCGTAGTGATGGGCGATGGCTTCACGCAGCATGACCAGGCCGGCGGGCTCGGTATAGCCCGACAGACCGGCCCGGGCGGCGCGTTCCAGCGTATCGAGCACGGGGCTCGGTGCGGTAAAGTCGGGTTCGCCGATGCCCAGGCTGATGATGTCGCGACCCTGGGCCGACAGCGCCGCCGCCTGTTTGAACAGTTCGACAACCTGGAACGGCAGCAGGTCGCGGGTACGTCGGGCGGGCTGGGTCATGGCATTGGCAATTTCGGGGTAAAAAGGCATTGTATCTTCAGGGAGGGCTCGGGCTCATGCAGTCATCATCGCGTCGCGCATTTCTGGGCGGCCGCCGTCAGGCGTCCACGCCCTGGGGTCAATTCTGCCAGAGGGTACGCCGCAGCGTACAGGGCGAGTTTGCGGAATTCCGCATCGAAGGCAGTGCAGGCAATGCGCGCCTGACCGTCGAGGATGCGGCGGATATCCATCATGTGCGCGCGCTGTGCGAAGCGTATGACGTTATCCTGGGCCTTGATGGCCTGGCCCTGCCGGCGCGTGCGCGCGAGCTGCCCGTGGTCTGGCTGCGCCCGGGCAAGGGTCTGGCGCGCATGCAGCCCGTGGCGCCGGGCAGCCGCAAGTGGTTCGTCCAGCCGGGCTGCACGCTGGGCGAGCTGGCCGGGGCCGGGCTGCGCCAGTTTGCCGACCTGCCGGCACACCTGAGCGTGGCCGCCTGGCTGGCGGATCGCAGCCTGGTTGACTATGCCCCCGGCCGCACGGCGGCTTCGGGCGTGGAGCACCTGTCACTGATGCTGGGCGACGGCGAAGTCGTCACCCTGGGCCCTTTCGGGCGCAATGACCGCAAGGCGCTTCAGGGCCTGCGACTGCAGCAGCTCGTGCCCGCGCTGTTCCGTCTGGCGGTGCGCCCGGAGTGGCGCGCCGGCCTGCAGGCCGGCTTCTGGCCCGGGCGCTACCGCCTGGATGTGCTGATGCGTGAAGATGCCCCCATCAATCTGGCCCAGCTGTGTCTGGGGCATGGCGGCGATCTGGGCTGGGTGCAGTGGCTGGTGCTGGATGCCGATGCCGAAGGCATGGCGGCGTCGGATGCGCCGGCGGCACGGTATTACGGCGGGGAGATGCTCGAGCAGATGGGCTTTGCGACCCGGGCCATGGAGATGGATCATGAGGTGAAGTCACTCTTCGATCCCGGGCGCGTGCTTTCCGACCCGGGGCAGCAGCTCTAGGGCGGCTCTGCGGCGATCCCTGCGCTATCCCATAAAGTGAAAAGTGGGGCTAGAATGGTTGCTCGTTTTTCATACAGGCAGCAAGGGTCATGGAAGAGAATTTTCGCAAGGCAGCGCTTGAGTATCACGAGCAGGGAAAACCGGGCAAGATTGCCGTCACGCCCACCAAACAGCTTTCCAATCAGCGCGATCTGGCGCTGGCCTATTCGCCGGGTGTGGCAGCTGCCTGTGAAGAGATCGTGGTCGATCCGCAGAACGCCTTCCGCTACACCGCCAGGGGCAATCTGGTCGGCGTCATCACCAATGGTTCTGCGGTGCTGGGCCTGGGCAACATCGGCGCCCTGGCATCCAAGCCCGTCATGGAAGGCAAGGGCGTACTGTTCAAGACCTTTGCCGGCATCGATGTCTTCGACATCGAGATCGACGAGAGCGATCCCGACAAGCTGGTCGAGATCATCGCCGGGCTGGAGCCCACTTTCGGCGGTATCAACCTTGAAGATATCAAGTCTCCCGATTGCTTCGTCGTCGAAAGCAAGCTGCGCGAGCGCATGCGTATTCCCGTTTTCCATGATGACCAGCATGGCACGGCCATCTGCGTGTCGGCGGCATTGCTCAATGGCCTGAAAGTCACCGGCAAGGCGCTCACCGAAGTCAAGGTTGTGGTATCCGGCGCCGGGGCCGCCGCCATGGCCTGCCTGGACCTGCTGGTCGAGCTGGGGATGCCGGAAGACAATGTCTGGCTGACGGATATCGAAGGCGTGGTCTACGAAAGGCGTACCGTGCTCATGGACGAGCGCAAGGCGCGCTATGCGCAGAAGACGGATGCGCGCGTGCTGGGTGAGGTGATCGACGACGCCGATGTCTTCCTGGGCCTGTCGGCCGGCGGCGTGCTCAAGCCCGAGATGGTCAAGCGCATGGGGGCCCAGCCGCTCATCCTCGCGCTCGCCAACCCGCAGCCCGAGATCCTGCCGGAAGACGCCCACGCCGTGCGCGGCGATATCGTCATGGCCACGGGCCGTTCCGACTATCCCAACCAGGTCAACAACGTCCTGTGCTTTCCCTATATCTTCCGCGGTGCGCTGGATGTGGGAGCGACGGCCATCACGCGCGGCATGGAAAAGGCTGCCGTCATGGCCATCTGCGAGCTGGCGCAGGAAGAGGCCAATGATGTGGTCGCAGCCGCCTACGGCTCGGTCGAGCTGTCCTTCGGGCCGCAGTACATCATTCCCAAGCCTTTCGATCCGCGACTCATCGTGCGCATTGCACCGGCCGTGGCCCGGGCGGCCATGGACGATGGCGTGGCCACGCGTCCCATCGAGGATCTGCGCGCCTATGTCGATCAGCTGCAGCATTTCGTCTACCGCTCCGGCGCCTTCATGAAGCCGCTGTTCTTCGACGTGAAGACCGTGGTGGGCGAAGGCGGGTGCAACCGCATCGTGTTCACCGAGGGCGAAGACGAGCGCGTCCTGCGGGCCGTGCAGATCCTGGTCGATGAAAAGCTCGTGCGGCCCATACTGGTGGGCCGGCGCAGCGTGCTGGAGACGCGCATCCGCCGCTTCGGCCTGCGCATTCGCCTGGACGAGGACGTGGAGGTGACCGATCCCGAGCACGACGACCGCTTCGACCGCTACTGGAAGGCCTATTGGGAAATCATGTGCCGGCGCGGCATCAACCGCGAGATGGCACGCGTCGAGATGCGCCGCCGCCTCACACTCATCGGCGCCATGATGGTGCGCCTGGGCGAGGCCGACGGCATGATCTGCGGCACGGTGGGCTCCTATGGCAATCACCTGCGCTTCATCGACGAAGTCATCGGCCTGCGGCCCGGCAGCAATACCTATGCGGCGATGAACATCCTCCTGCTCGAATCGCGCACCGTCGCACTCGTGGACACCCATGTGAACGATGATCCCGATGCGGAGCAGGTGGCCGAGATCACCATGGCGGCCGCCGATGAGCTGCGCCGCCTGAATATCGAGCCCAAGGCGGCGCTGCTGTCGCGCTCCAATTTCGGCACGGGCAGTTCCTCGTCGGGGACCAAGATGCAGCAGGCTGTGGCGCTGGTGCGCGAACGTGACCCCGCACTCGAGATCGACGGCGAGATGCACGGCGACTGCGCGCTCGACGAGGCGCTGCGCCGGCGCATACTGCCCACCACCACGCTGTCGGGCGAAGCCAACCTGCTGGTATGCCCGAACGTGGATGCCGGCAATATTGCCTACAACCTGCTCAAGACCGCCGCCGGAGGCAATATCGCCGTCGGACCCTTCCTGCTCGGCGTTGACGCCCCCGTGAATATTCTGACGTCCAGTTCCACCGTGCGCCGCATCGTCAACATGGCGGTACTGACCGTGCTCGATGCGAACCGGCCGCGCGACGACTGAGCGCAGATCACCGGGACGGGGTGCCACCGGCCTCGTGCTGACCGGCGGCGGGGCGCGGGCGGCCTACCAGGTGGGCGTGCTCGCGGGCATTGTCGAAATACTGGCCCGCGAGCACCCCGACGGCATCGGCCCGCTCTTTGACATCATCTGCGGCTCTTCGGCCGGGGCCATCAATGCGGCATCGCTGGCCTGCCATGCCCATCAGGTGCAGGCGGGCATGCAGCGTCTGGAGGGGCTGTGGTCGGCGCTGCATACCGGGGATGTCTACGTGGCCGACGCCCTGGGCCTGACGCGCACCGGCGGGCAGTGGCTGACCATGCTCACGCTGGGCTGGCTTGCACCGGCGCGTCGCCATGCCCGCCCGCGCGCCCTGCTGGACAACACGCCCCTGCGCAGCCTGCTGCGGGGCACGCTGGATTTCGATCAGCTCAACCGCAATCTGGCCGAAGGACGGCTGCAGGCCCTGGCCATCACCGCCACGGCCTACAACACGGGCGAGCACCTGACTTTCTACCAGTCCGATATCCGGATCAAACCCTGGCGGCGCAGCCTGCGCCAGGCCGTGCCCGGTCGCATCGGCGTGGATCATCTGCTCGCGTCCAGTGCCATCCCCTTTGTCTTTCCGGCCCAGGCCATACTGGTGCGCGGCCAGACGGAGTGGTGTGGCGATGGCTCCATGCGCCAGCTGGCCCCCATCAGCCCGGCCATCCACATGGGGGCTGCGCGGGTGGTGATCATCGGCACGGGCTACAAGGACGACACTTATCCGGAGAAGCGCCGGATCAGCCCGGAATACCCCACGCTGGCGCAGATTGGCGGGCATGCCATGTCGAATATATTCCTGGACAGCCTGTCCATGGACGTGGAGCGTCTCGAGCGAATCAATGAATTGCTTGCCAAACTGCCTCCGGATGGACTACAAAGCGAGACGCTGAGACCGGTTCGGGCGCTCGTCATCACACCCAGCCAATCGCTGGATGCCATCGCCCTGCGCCATCTTGGCGAGCTGCCGCGCGCAGCACGCACGCTCTTCCATGTGCTGGGGGTATCATCCCGTACGGGTCCGGGAAGTGGTGCTGCGTTGATTTCCTATCTGTTGTTCGAGGCGAACTACACCAGGGAGCTCATCGAGCTGGGTCGCAACGACAGTATTGGCCGCAGCGATGAAGTCAGGGCATTTTTCAAGGAGGCATCGGCATGAGTCCATCACCCACACTGCAGGAGCAGATTCTCAGAGGTGGTCTGATCGAGGCGCCGGTTACGGAACGGGCCCAGGCCTTGCAGGCGGCAACGGATGCCGGTCTGGCGGCCTGGGTTGTCGAATGCGACCGGGCGCGCAGCCGCTCGGCGGTGTTGCGGGCCATTGCCAAGGCGGTGGATTTTCCCGAGTTCTTCGGCAGCAGTCTGGATGCGCTCTACGATTGCCTTTCCGATACCGTCATTGACCAGAAAGCCGGGCTTTTCCTCTGGTTTGACCGCCTGCATACGGGCGATCCCATCCTGGCGGAGCATGCGCAGGCCGTCCTTGCCGTGTGCAACGATGTGGTCGAGTTTGCCGAGAACAATGAACGCGTGTTTGCCTATGGCATCGAGCATGCGGGCAAGCACGACGATCCCGAGGTGGAGCCGGAATCCGGCCTCTGATCTCCCGATCAGGCCGGCCCGTTCCAGCCCAGCAGGGCGGTGCAGGCCGCCATCAGCGCCAGGCCGGCGGTTTCCGTACGCAATACACGCGGGCCGAAACGCACGGCCTGTACGCCTGCACCCAGGGCCAGGGCCTGTTCTTCGGCACTCCAGCCGCCTTCGGGGCCGATCAGCAGGCGCAGTACCGGCCGGTCATGCGTGGTGTTGCGTCCTTCGGGCCAGCGCGCCAGGGCCTGGTCCAGACATTGTTCCGCTGCCGGGTGGCACAGCAGGCTGAGTGTGCCGGGGCGCACCGGGTCCGCGCCCAGATATCCTTCGAGTGAACCGGGCACTTCAATGGTCATGATGCGGTTGCGCCCGCACTGCTCGCTTGCCGATTGGGCGATGCGTTGCCAGTGCGCCAGGCGCTTTTGCAGGCGCTTGTTCATGTGCTCGGCGCGCAGCTGCAGCAGGCTGCGCCGGGCAAAAATGGGGACCAGGCGGGTGGCACCGAGCTCCACAGCCTTTTCCACGATCCAGTCCATCTTGTCGCCGCCGGCCAGGCCCTGTATCAGGCACAGCTCGCCGGCCAGTTCGGCTTCGCGCGGGTGATGGATTCCAATGTGTGCCTGCGCCTGCCGCCCCTGCACTTCAAGCCGGGCTTCGTATTCGCCGCCCAGGCCGTTGAACAGCGTCACGGGGCTGTCGTGCGCCAGGCGCAGCACGCGCAGGGCGTAATGGGCAACGGCATCGGGCAGCGGGATGCAGGTGCCGGTTTCCAGAGGGGAATTCAGGAAGAATCGGGGCGGGCTCATCGGTGGAATGATAGTCGATGTCGGGGATGCGCAGCGGATTGTGCAGGGCCGCATGGCGGAATGCCGGGTGCTACAATCAGCACTTTTGACGAGAAAGCAAATGAGGCCTGCATCCCCTCCCGAATCGCTGATGGCGACGGCTATTCGGGTTCTGTCCATGGATGCCGTGCAACAGGCGGGTTCGGGTCATCCCGGCGCGCCCATGGGCATGGCCGATATTGCGGTTGCGCTGTGGGCGCACCATCTGAAGCACAACCCGGCTGACCCCGCATGGCCTGATCGCGACCGCTTCGTGCTGTCCAACGGCCATGGCTCCATGCTGCTCTACAGTCTGCTGCACCTGAGCGGTTACGACTTGCCCATGCAGGCGCTGCGTGACTTCCGTCAACTGCATTCGGGCACGCCCGGCCACCCCGAGGTCGGCGACACGCCCGGTGTGGAAACCACGACCGGCCCGCTGGGCCAGGGGCTCGCGAATGCGGTGGGCATGGCACTGGCCGAGGCCCTGCTGGCACAGGAGTTCAATCGCGACGGCCATACCATCGTCGATCATTTCACCTGGGCTTTCGCGGGTGACGGCTGCCTGATGGAAGGCATCTCGCACGAAGCCTGCTCGCTGGCCGGCACGCTGGGCCTGTCGCGCCTCATTGTGTTCTATGACGACAACGGCATTTCCATCGATGGCCGGGTGGATGCCTGGTTCGGCGATGATACCGGCGCGCGTTTCGAGGCCTACGGCTGGAATGTGATCCGCGATGTGGACGGCCACGATATTGCTGCGGTCGATGCCGCCATTGTCCAGGCGAAGGCCATGGCGCGTGCGGGCGGCGGTCCCACGCTGATCTGCTGCCGCACCGTCATCGGCAAGGGCGCGCCCAACGCCGCCGGTTCGGAAAAAGTGCATGGTGCGCCCCTGGGTGCCGACGAGATCCGCGCCGCGCGCGAGGCCCTGGGCTGGGCGCATCCGCCGTTCGAGATTCCGGCCGATGTGTATGCGCACTGGAATGCGCGCGAGGCCGGTGCACAGCGCCAGGCGGACTGGCAGGCGCGCTTCGATGCCTATGCCCAGGCCCATCCCGCGCCGGCACAGGAGTTCCTGCGCCGCATGCGCGGCGC
Source organism: Castellaniella sp. (assembly GCA_041655275.1). Taxonomy (GTDB): domain Bacteria; phylum Pseudomonadota; class Gammaproteobacteria; order Burkholderiales; family Burkholderiaceae_B; genus JAJYRX01. Next base: position 122,983 of record JBBAFU010000007.1, read on the forward strand.
GCTGCCGGCAGATTTTGCACAGAACATGCAGGCCTTCATTGACGAGGCGGCGGAAAAGGCCCAGACGCTGGCCAGCCGCAAGGCCTCGCAGCACACCATTGCCGCGCTGGCCGGCATGCTGCCCGAGCTGCTGGGCGGCTCGGCCGACCTGACCGGTTCCAATTTCACCGACTGGCCCGATGCCGGGGCGGTACGCGCCGGCAAGCCCGCGCTGCAGTTTGGCCGCCACATCAACTTCGGCGTGCGCGAGTTCGGCATGGCGGCCATCATGAACGGCCTGTCCCTGCACGGCGGCTATCTGCCGTTTGGCGGCACCTTTCTGACGTTTTCCGACTATTCGCGCAACGCCATCCGCATGGCCGCCCTGATGCGCCAGCGCGTCGTGCATGTGTTCACGCATGATTCCATCGGTCTGGGCGAAGACGGGCCCACGCACCAGCCCGTGGAGCACGCCGCCGGCCTGCGCCTGATTCCCAATCTCGATGTCTGGCGTCCCTGCGACACCATGGAGACGGCCGTGGCCTGGCAGCAGGCCGTGACGCGCCCGGCCAGCCTGGGCATGCAGGTGAGCGACGGCGGGCCCAGTGCCTTGCTGCTCTCGCGCCAGAACCTGCCTTTCGTGGTGCGCGATGCCGACGCGATTGCCGGCATTGCCCGCGGCGGCTATGTGCTGCGCGATGCGCCCGGTGCGCGGGCGGTCCTTGTCGCCGCCGGCTCCGAGATCGGTCTGGTCCTGCGCGCCCAGTCCCTGCTGGCGGAGCAGGGCATACCGGTGCGGGTGGTGTCCATGCCCTGCACGCGCCGTTTCGATCGCCAGGATGCCGACTGGCGCCGCCAGGTGCTGCCGGCAGGCTTGCCGCGCGTGGCCGTCGAGGCCGGCGTGGGCGATGGCTGGTACAAGTACGTGGGTGATGGCGGCCGGGTGATCAGTCTGGATGAGTTTGGTGCCTCGGCTCCGGCCGGGGTGCTGTTCGAGCATTTCGGTTTCACGCGCGAGCACATCGCCGACACGGTGAAGGGCTTGCTGCAAGGAGAATAGATCATGACGATACGGGTTGCCATCAATGGCTATGGCCGCATAGGCCGCAACATCCTTCGCGCCCACTACGAGGACGGCAAGCAGCGCGACATCGAGATCGTGGCCATCAATGCCAGCGGCGCCCCGGCCACCAACGCCCATCTGACGCGCTATGACTCCGTGCACGGCCGCTTTGCTTCCAGGGTCGAGCTGGAGGACGACAAGGTGCTGATCGTCGACGGCGACCGCATACCCATCTTCTCCACGCGCAACCCGGCCGAGTTGCCCTGGGCCGATCTTGGCGTGGACGTCGTGCTGGAGTGCACGGGCGCCTTCAAGACCAAGGAGGCCGCAAGCGTCCATCTGCGCAGCGGCGCCAAGAAGGTCCTCATTTCCGCGCCGGGCGGCAAGGATGTGGACGCCACCATTGTCTATGGCGTCAACCACGATATCCTGCGTGCCGGCCACACCGTCGTCTCGAATGCGTCGTGCACCACCAACTGCCTGGCGCCGCTGATCCACCCGCTGCACCAGCAACTGGGCGTGGTTCATGGCCTGATGACCACCATTCACGCCTATACGAATGACCAGGTGCTCACCGATGTGCACCACAAGGACCTGCGTCGCGCACGTTCGGCCACCCAGAGCATGATTCCCACCAAGACGGGTGCGGCCTCGGCCCTGGGCCTGGTGCTGCCCGAGCTGGAAGGCAAGCTGGACGGCTACGCCATCCGCGTGCCCACCATCAACGTTTCGCTGGTCGATCTCTCCTTCGTGTCGGCACGTCCCACCACGGCGGAAGAAGTCAATGACATCCTGCGCAAGGCCTCGGAAAGCGGCCCGCTCAAGGGCATTCTGGCCTACAACGACGAGCCGCTGGTGTCCATAGACTTCAACCACAGCTCGCCCTCGAGCATCGTCGATGCCAGCCTGACCCGGGTGTCCGGGCCGCTCGTCAAGGTGTCGGCCTGGTACGACAACGAGTGGGCATTCTGCGAGCGCATGCTGGATGCCACGATTGCCCTGATGAACGCCGCCTGAGCCCATGTTCACGGTCAACACCCTGGTATCGCTGGCACAATCCGGCGCCCTGGCCGGCAAGCGGGTCTTCATCCGTGCCGATCTGAACGTTCCGCTCTACGACGGCGTCATCACCGAAGACACGCGCATCCGGCAGTCGCTGCCCGCCATGCGCCTGGCGCTCGATGCGGGCGCCGCCGTGATGGTCACTTCGCACCTGGGGCGACCCACGGAAGGTGTCTTCACCGAAACCGAAAGCCTGGCCCCGGTGGCGCAGCGCCTGTCCGAGCTGCTGGAGCGCACGGTGCGCCTGGTCAGGGACTGGGTGGACGGCGTTGCGCTCGAGCCCGGCGAGCTGGTACTGCTCGAGAACTGCCGCTTCAACCGGGGCGAGAAGGCCAATGATCCGGCACTGGCGCGGCGCATGGCGGCGCTGTGCGATGTCTACGTCAACGATGCCTTTGGCACAGCCCACCGGGCGCATGCCAGTACCTACGGTATTGCCGAATATGCACCGGTGGCCTGCGCCGGCCCCCTGCTCGAGCATGAGCTGCGCACCCTGGCGAGCCAGCTCGAGGCGCCCCGGCGGCCGCTGGTGGCCATCGTGGGCGGTGCCAAGGTCTCATCCAAGCTGAGCGTGCTCAAGGCCCTGGCCACGCGCGTGGACCAGCTCATCGTGGGCGGCGGCATCGCCAATACCTTCATGCTCGCAGCCGGCATGCCCATCGGCAAGTCGCTGGCCGAGCCCTCCCAGGTGGATGAGGCGCGCGAAGTCATGCAGCTGATGAAGGATCGCGGCGCGGCCGTGCCCATACCGGTTGATGTGGTCTGCGCCACCGAGTTCCGGGCGGGCACGCCGGCCATGCTGCGCGAGGTGCGTCAGGTGGGTGATGAGGAGATGATCCTCGACATCGGGCCGCGCAGCGCCGCCCAGCTGGCCGCCATCCTGCAGCAGGCGGGCACGATTGTCTGGAACGGGCCGGTCGGCGTCTTCGAGTTTGAAGGTTTCGAGCAGGGTACGCGCACCATCGCCGGGGCGATTGCGGATGCGCCGGGTTTCACGCTTGCCGGGGGCGGCGATACGCTTGCCGCCATCGCGCGCTACGGCATTGCCGACAAGGTGGACTATATCTCTACCGGCGGCGGGGCTTTCCTTGAGTTCCTCGAAGGCAAGGTCCTGCCCGCCGTCGAAGTGCTCATGCGCCGCGCGCGCGAGGACCAGCCTTCGCGCAGCTCGCCCGACGAGCTGCTGGTCGGCCTGGTGTCGGTGTCCGACCGTGCGGTTCGCGGCGATTACCAGGATGAGTGCATTCCCGGGCTCACCGCCTGGCTGTCTTCGGCGATCAAGGGGCCGGTGCGCTTCGTGAGCCGTCTGGTGCCCGATGAGCGCCCGCAGATAGAAAGCGCGCTGCGCGAACTGGTCGATGCCATCGGCTGCGACCTGGTGTTCACGGCCGGCGGTACCGGGCCTGCGCGGCGCGATGTGACGCCCGAGGCAACGCTGGCGGTGGCCACGCGCGAGATGCCGGGCTTTGGCGAACAGATGCGCCGCATCAGCCTGAATTTCGTGCCCACCGCCATCCTGTCGCGCCAGGTGGCCGTCTTGCGTGAAATCCGCGATCATGCGGCACTCATCATCAACCTGCCCGGCCAGCCCAAGGCGATCCGCGAGACGCTGGAAGGCCTGCGTGACGCCGACGGCAGCTTGCTCGCCGGCGGCGTGTTTGCCGCCGTCCCCTATTGCATCGACCTGATCGGCGGGCCCTACATCGAAACGCATGACGATATCGTGAAATCGTTTCGTCCCCGGTCGGCCATACGGCAGACGCAGGCGCCGTGATGGGCACTTGCCGTAGAATTGGTCTGATTCATTCCCACCCATTTCCGCTTTCCAGGAGGTCATGACATGGCACTGGTTTCCATGCGTCAACTGCTCGATCATGCTGCCGAGCATGGTTACGGCATTCCCGCTTTCAACGTCAACAACCTGGAGCAGGTGCAGGCCATCATGGAGGCGGCAAGCGCCACGCGCAGCCCGGTCATCATGCAGGCTTCCGCCGGCGCGCGCCGCTATGCGGGCGAGACGTTCCTGAAGTATCTGATCCAGGCGGCAGTCGATTCCTATCCCGATATTCCCGTCGTCATGCACCAGGACCACGGCCAGTCGCCCGATGTGTGCCGCAGCGCCATGGACCTGGGTTTCACCAGCGTGATGATGGACGGCTCGCTGGAGGCCGATGGCAAGACTGTGGCCGAGTATGAGTACAACGTCGATGTCACCCTGAAGGTGGTCGAGATGGCCCATCGCCGCGGCATCACCGTGGAAGGCGAGCTGGGCTGCCTGGGCTCGCTCGAGACCATGACGGGCGACAAGGAAGACGGCCACGGCGCCGAGGGCCAGCTCACCCGCGAGCAGCTGCTCACCGATCCCGAACAGGCCATCGACTTCGTGCGCCGCACCCAGCTCGACGCCCTGGCGATTGCCATCGGCACCAGCCACGGCGCCTACAAGTTCACGCGCAAGCCCACGGGCGACATCCTGTCCATAGAGCGCGTCAAGGAAATCCATCGCCGCCTGCCCAATACGCATCTGGTCATGCACGGCAGCTCCAGTGTTCCCCAGGAGCTGCTGGCGGAAATCCGCGAGTTCGGCGGCGACATGAAGGAAACCTATGGTGTGCCCGTCGAGGAAATCCAGGAAGCCATCAAGTATGGTGTGCGCAAGGTCAATGTGGATACCGATATCCGCCTTGCCATGACGGGTGCGATTCGTCGCTATATGGCTGAAAACCCCTCGCACTTCGATCCGCGCGAATACCTGAAGCCGGCGCGCGAGGCCGCCAGCCGGCTGTGCCGCGCGCGCTACGAGCAGTTCGGCGCCGCCGGCCATGCGGATCGCATCAAGCCCATTGCCCTGGAAGAGATGGCGCGGCGCTATGCGTCCGGCGCGCTTGACCAGGTCATCCGCTAGGCCCGTCATGAGTGCGGCGCTGTATCAATCCAGCATCACCTCGCTGCCGTTGCTGGCGCGCGGCAAGGTGCGCGACATCTATGCGGTGGACGAGGATCTGCTGCTCATCGTGGCATCGGATCGCATCTCGGCCTTTGACGTCATCCTGGATGATCCCATACCGGGCAAGGGGGCCGTGCTCACCAGCATGACGGAGTTCTGGCTGTCGCAGCTGGCCGATATCGTGCCCAATCATGCCACCGGCATCGACCCGGTCACCGTGGTGCGGCCCGACGAGCAGGATCAGGTGCGCGGCCGCGCCATGGTCGTGAAGCGCCTGCGGCCGATTCTGGTCGAGGCCGTCGTGCGCGGCTATCTGATCGGTTCCGGCTGGGTGGACTACCAGGCCAGTGGTCAGGTGTGCGGCATTGCGCTGCCGCCGGGCCTGGCGCTGGCGGCGCGCCTGCCCGAAACCCTGTTCACGCCGGCCGCCAAGGCCGAGGCGGGCGAGCATGATGAAAACATCGACTACGCCACCATGGTGGCGCTGGTGGGCGAGCCCCTGGCGGGGCGGATTCGCGATATCAGCCTGAAGCTCTATGCCCGCGCTGCGGCCCACGCGGCCACGCGCGGCATCATCATCGCCGACACCAAGTTCGAGTTCGGTCTGGACGCCCGGGGGCAGCTGCATCTGATGGATGAAGTGCTCACACCCGATTCCTCGCGCTTCTGGCCGGCCGACGCCTGGAAGGAAGGCGAAAATCCGCCATCCTTCGACAAGCAGTTCCTGCGCGACTGGCTGCTGACCCAGGACTGGGACCGCCGCGCACCCGCACCCCGGGCGCCGGCGGACATCCTGCAGCAGACGGGCGCCCGCTATCAGGAGGCGCTGGCGCGTCTGACGGGAGGCGGTGATGACGCCTGATGCCCGCGAGGCGGCCGTGCAGGTCGGCATCATCATGGGTTCAGCCAGCGACTGGCCGGTCATGCGCCATGCCGCCGACGTACTGCAGGCCTTTGGCATTGCACACGAGACCCGGGTGGTGTCCGCGCATCGCATGCCGCATGACATGGTGGATTATGCCGGTCAGGCGCGCGCGCGCGGACTGGCGGCCATCATTGCCGGGGCGGGCGGGGCCGCCCATCTGCCCGGCATGGTGGCGGCGCTCACTCCGGTGCCGGTCTATGGTGTGCCCGTACCGTCGCGTCACCTTCAGGGTCAGGATTCCCTGCTGTCCATCGTGCAGATGCCGCGCGGCGTGCCGGTAGCCACGTTCGCCATTGGCGAGGCGGGTGCGGCCAACGCCGCTCTGCATGTGGTGGCCTGCCTGGCGGTCACGGATGTTGCATTGCAGCAAAAACTGGATGAATGGCGCCGGTCGCAAACCCGGGCGGCGCAGGCCATGGTGGTGCCGCCGGCGAATGCGGCCCCGGAGGATCAGGCATGACCGGCAGGGAACAGGACGCAGAGTTACGGATTCTTCCGGGAGACTGGCTGGGCATGCTGGGGGGGGGCCAGCTGGGGCGCATGTTCTGCCAGGCAGCCCAGCGCATGGGGTATCGCGTTGCCGTGCTCGATCCCGATCCGGACAGTCCGGCCGGCGCCCTGGCTGATCGTCACATCGCCACGGATTACGAAGACGAAGCAGGGCTGGCCGCCCTGGCCGGGCAGTGCGCCGCCATCACGACCGAATTTGAAAATGTGCCGGCTGCGACCCTGCGCCGGCTCGCCGAGCGCCGTCCCGTGCGCCCCGGTGCCGGTGCAGTGGCCATTGCCCAGGACAGGGCGGTTGAAAAGGCCTTTCTGGTGCGTACCGGCATCCCGGTAGCGCCGCATGCAGCCGTCAGCACGGCGGATGCGCTGGCAGACGTGCCCGATGCCCTGTTTCCGGGCATACTGAAGCGGGCCCGTCTGGGATATGATGGCAAGGGTCAGGTGCGCGTGGCGTCGCGTGCGCAGGCGCAGCAGGCCTGGCATGATCTGGGCGGCGTCGATTGTGTGCTCGAGGCGCTTCAGCCCCTGGCTTTTGAAGTTTCGGTCGTGCTGGCACGCGATGCCGGGGGCAGGCTCGCAGCCTGGCCGCCCCTGCGCAATGAGCATCGCGAGGGTATTCTTGCCGTCACCGTGGCCGACGCCCTGGCGGATCAGCCTGCGCTGGCGCAAGAGGCCGCTCGTCTGGCATCCAGGATTGCGCAGGGTCTGGAATACGTCGGTGTGCTGTGCGTGGAGTTTTTTGTGCTCGACGATGGCCGGCTTCTGGTCAACGAGATCGCACCGCGTCCGCACAACAGCGGGCATTGCACACTGGATGGCAGCATTTGCAGTCAGTTCGAGCAGCAGGTGCGTGTGCTTGCAGGAATGCCGCTGGGCGATACCACCAGCCGGTGTTCCGCCATCATGCTGAACATCCTCGGCGATGCCTGGTTCACCGGGGACGGAGATGAGACGCGTGAGCCGGCCTGGGAGCAGGTGCTGGCCATACCGGGCGCCTGCCTGCATCTGTATGGCAAGCGATCGGTCCGCAGGGGCCGCAAGATGGGACATGTCAATGTGGTGGGTGCCACACCGGAACAGGCGCACCAGCGAATGGCACAGGTTGCGGATGCGCTCAGGATAGCCTTCACGTCATGAAGACCTACAGCCCGCGGGTGCCGATGGCACCGGACGCGGAATTCGACAAGGCGGTACAGCATCTGCTCAAGGGCAGGATCGTCGCCTTTCCGACGGAAACGGTGTACGGCATGGGTGCGGATGCCGAGAACACCAGGGCCATTGGGCGCATTTTCAAGTTCAAGCGGCGCCCGGCAAACCATCCCCTCATCGTTCATGTGGCGCCCGGGGCCGATCCCGCTTACTGGGCCGCCGGCATATCATCGCATGCACGCACGCTGATGGACGTGTTCTGGCCCGGCCCGCTGACGCTCATACTGCCGCGTGCAGCGCACGTTCCCGCCGAGGTCAGCGGCGGTCTGGACACGATCGGCCTGCGCTGCCCTTCGCATCCCGTGGCGCAGAAGCTGCTGCGCCGGTTTGCCGAAGCCAAGGGGGGGCAGGGGGGGCTGGCGGCGCCTTCCGCGAATCGTTTCGGACACGTCTCGCCCACCACGGCCGAGCACGTGCGCGCCGAGTTTCCCGAGCTGCTGGGCAGCTGGATGCTGGTGCTGGATGGCGGGCCGTCCACGGTGGGCATAGAGTCCACCATTGTGGATGTGTCGCGGCCGGATGCGCCGCCAATGCTGCTGCGCCCCGGGCATCTGGGTGCCGACCAGCTGTCAGCGGTGCTGGGTATCACTGTGGTGCCGCCCGACGCCGATGCGCCGCAGGTGTCCGGCAGCCTGAAGGCGCACTATGCCACACGCACGCCGCTGCAGCTGGTGGAGGTGGATGCGCTGCCCGGCCTGATACCCGGCCTGGCCCAGGAAGTGGCCCAGGGCGCCCGTATCGTGCTGCTGGGCTTTGAGCCGCGCACCGAGCTCTTCGACACGGGCATCGCCTATTCACCGTGCTCGAGCGCGCCGCTGGCGTATGCACGTGAGCTCTACGCCAATCTTCGGCGCCTGGACGAGCACGAGTTCGACCGGATACTGGTAGAGCAGCCGCCGCGCACGCCTGACTGGCAGGGCGTCAATGATCGGCTTCAGCGTGCTGCGGCCGCTTTTGAGCCGCCTGGGCCGGCAGCGCGAAAGCGCTGATTGCCTGCGCAATCATCTGGCTGCCGTCGGCCGTATACAGACAGCATTCGCCGGAGGCAAGGCGTCCGCTTCGGTGAATATGCGCATGGGCCAGCACGCCGCCCGGTGGTGCGGCACGCATGAAGTTGATGCTCAGGCTGGCGGTAACGGCGCGCGGTTCGCCCGTGGCGCCGACGACGGCGGCGTAGAGTGCCACGTCGGCGAGCGCCATCAGCATGGGGCCGGCAACGGTGCCGCCCTGGCGCTGGTGTTCCGGCTGATCGGGCAGGCGCAGCCGGGCGCTGCCATGGCCGATTTCCAGGATTTCCATGATCAGCAGCGTGGCGAAGGGATGTTCGCGCTCGAGCAGCTCACGAAACCCCGCGGCCGTGATCAGGGCCGGTTTGCCGGTCGATGGGGCGATGCCTGCTTTCATAGCAGCTTGAGCCTTTCCCTGGCCTTTCCTGCTGCGACGCTGTCAGGGTAGTCCTGCACGATGCGCTCCATGGTGGCCTTTGCCCGGACAAGGTCATTGAGCTCGACCTGATCCGTGGCAATGATGAGCAGGGCGTCAGGCGCGCGTGCATGATCGGGATGCGCTTCGACCAGCGCCGTCAGGCCCTGGATGGAACCGTGGAAGTCCTTGATGGCATATTGGCCGCTGCCACGGTAGAAGCGTGCCTGCACGGCCAGCGCGCTGGCGGGGTAGCCCTCCAGGAAGCTGTTGAAGCCATCGACGGCTTCCCGGTAACGCCCCCCGTTGAACATATCCATGGCGCGGTCGAAGGCGGCCTGTTCGGCCATATCAGCGACGGCGACGCCACCGTCCGGCGCCCCCGGGCTACCCCGCTGGCGGGCGCTGCTGCTGTATTGCAGCTGCTCGATCTGGCCGCGCAGCGTCGTCACCTCTTGCTGCAGCAGCTCGAGCTGTTCGGCAAAATCAAGGCGGATGCGCCGGTTCTGCTCGTTCATCTGGTGGACCTGCTCGCGCAGGTCCAGGATGGCACGCCGCGCGTCGTCATCGGCAAAGGCGTGGGCGGGCGAGCCGGCCGCGCCGGCCAGCAGCACCGCCACGGAAAAGGCGATGCCCCGAACGGAAGTATGCACCGTCATGAGCGTGCTCTCCTATCGTTGATAGACCACATCGGCGCGACGGTTTTCTGCGTAGTCCGCCTCGGTGTGGCCCAGGGCACGCGGCCTTTCCTTGCCAAAGCTGATGGCTTCGATCTGGGCGGCATTGACGCCAAGCAGCATCATCATGCGCGCCACTGCGTCGGAGCGTCGCTGGCCCAGGGCAAGATTGTATTCGGAGCCGCCGCGCGCGTCGGCGTTACCTTCGATACGGACATTTTGGTCCGTATGCGTGCCCAGCCAGGACGCGTGCATTTCAACCACGCGCCGGTACTGCTCGGGCACGGTGTAGCTGTCGAATTCAAAATAGACGGAACGGTCACGTGCCAGCGGGCTCTGGGGGTTGAAGGGGTCCATGACCGTGCCGGTGGTGGCCCCCGCACCCTGATGGCTGCTGCCATCGCTGGTGCCCGCCTGATCAAGCGGAACGGAGGTGCAGGCGGCAAGGGCCATGACAATGCCCAGAAGGCAGGAGGATTTGATAATGCGCAGGCTCATAGGATTTCCTTCAGAAGATGCGTGCGAGTCAATGGGTGAACGGACCCCAGACGGGTTCCCGGACCTTGCCATTCAATGCTGACAGGGTCTGGCGTACACGTCCGTCGATGGAGCTGACTGCCAGCACGCTGCGGCCGCCTTGCTCTGAGCTGTAGAGAACCTGCATGCCGTTGGGCGCAAAACTGGGCGACTGGTCATCGGGACCGGCGGTGAGCAGGTTTTCATTGCCGCTGCCCAGATCCAGTATGGCGATGCGAAAGGCGCCGCCGCGCCGGGTGACATAGGCAATATTGCTGCCATCGGGAGAAATGGCGGGAGAAATATTGTAGTTGCCGTGAAACGTGAGGCGCTGTACTTCGCCACCCGCCAGCGGTACCTGGTAGATGTGCGGGCTGCCCCCGCGGTCGCTGGTGAAGATCAGCGAGCGGCCGTCAGGCGTGTACCTGGGCTCGGTGTCGATGAGCGGGGAGCGCATGACGCGACGCACATCGCCGCCCTGGGCATCAATGGTGTAGATCTGCGAAATACCGTCGCGCGACAGTACGATGGCCAGCTGGCTGCCATCGGGCGACCAGGCGGGCGCGCTGTTGTTGCCCTTGAAATTGGCCAGCGGTATACGATTGCCGGTGGCCAGGGTCTGGACATAGATGACGGGTTTGCCCAGCTCGAAACTCACATAGGCCAGCCGGCTGCCGTCGGGCGACCAGGCGGGCGAGATGATGGAATGGCGCGAGCGCAGCATCACCTGGGGGTTCTGGCCGTCGGCATCGGCCACCTGGAGCTCGTAGCCCCGGCTGGATTGCAGCACGTAGGCGATGCGCGTGGAAAACACGCCGCGCACACCCGTGATCCGTTCGTAGATACGATCGGCGATCTGGTGCGCAATGCGGCGCAATTCCTTTTCCGTGCCGCCAAAGGCCACGGCATCGATTTCGGTCTGGCGCACGGTATCGACCAGGCGATAGTCGACGCGGAAGTTGTCGCCCGATTGTGTGATGGTGCCAAAGGCGACGGTATCGGCGCCCCGGTTGCGCCAGTCATCGTGGGCAATGGCGCTGTTGACGTCAAGCGCAACGCCGGCCGTGTTGACCAGCTGGAACAGGCCCGACCGGGTGAGGTCATCACGGATGACCTGGGCGCTTGAGCGACCGGCGGCATCGCCGGCGAAGTCGGCTACCGCAATGGGGTATTGTGTGGCGCCGACTCCCGAGATATCAACCCGCAGCTGGGCCCGGGCCTGGGGAGCCGGCACCCATGCGACAAGCATGGCCAGCACGGCCAGGGCGATGGCCCGCCATCCTGCGGCCAGGCCTGTCTTTGCTGTAGTCACGATGGTCATGCCTTGTTCTCCGTTTAATCGTACATGCGGTGTTCGATATCAATGTACGCAGGGTACTTTCCTCCGGGCGGTACAGGGAAGGGCGAGCATGCTTCCACGCCCTTGCGCACGGCTTCATCGAAGCGCGGGTTGCCGGAAGACCGTAGCAGCTGCACGCGGCTCGGCCGGCCGTCGGGCTGCAGGCTTACACGGTATTGTAACGTGGGATTGGAACTTCCCTGCGGAGGGAGGGGGTAGGTGACGCCGCGCAGGACGCAGCTGCGTATTGCATCCGCATAGCCGGCATCACCGCTGCCGCCGCGGGGCTGATTGCGTGATGCGGTCGCACCGGCCAGCCCGGCCACGCCGGAGACATCATCGCGCAAGGCGGCCCGCAAGGCCTCGCGCTGGGCGGCTGCCTTGCGCGCCGCCTCTTCCTTGGCCTTGCGCTCGGCTTCGGCTTTCGCCTTGCGTGCGGCCTCGGCTTTTGCCTTGCGCTCTGCTTCAGCCTTTGCTTTGCGTTCGGCCTCTTCCTTTGCCTTGCGTTCAGCCTCCTCTTTTGCCTTGCGCTCGGCTTCGGCTTTCGCCTTTCGTTCTGCTTCAACCTTTGCTTTGTGTTCGGCTTCCTCTCTGGCCTTGCGTTCCGCTTCTTCCTTCGCCTTGCGCTCAGCTTCCGCTTTGGCTTTCTGTTCCGCTGCTTCCTTTGCCTTGCGTTCAGCCTCCTCCCTGGCCTTCAGCTCCGCTTCCTCCCGCGCTTTGCGCTCGGCTGCTTCCCTGGCCTTCAGCGCTGCCTCTTCTTTTGCCTTGCGTGCGGCCTCGTCCCGGGCCTGTTGCGCCGCCGCTTCCTGGATCATGCGTTCCAGGGCCTCGCGCTCGCGCCTTGCCTGCTCGAGGATGATGTCCGGATCGACGGTTTCCTCCTTGACGGGTTCGGGCTCCGGCTCCGGCTCCGGCGCCACGACGGGTTCCGGCTCAGGCTCCGGTTCGGGCTCGATCACAGGTTCGGGTTCCGGTTCCGGTTCCGGCTCCACCACCGGCTCGGGCTCCGGCGCTACTTCAGGTTCCGGTTCGGGCTCGGGTTCCTCGACGGGCTCGGTTTCGACTTCGGCTTCTTCCCGTTCTTCGGTGGCCAGGGCCTCCAGCGTTTCCTCGACGACGGGGCCGTGTTCATCTTCGCCGGGCATCCAGAGCTCGACCTGGACGGCTTCCTGCGCGCTGGGCATGCGCACCCAGCTCACCAGCGCCAGGCCCAGCACGGCAATGTGCAGCACGGCAGCGAAAATCAGCCCCATGAGCTGCTCATGCCGCGATCGCGCCTGTTCAGGCGTCATGCTGAGGTCAGACCGGCGGTTCATCGTGAAAGCCCGTCAGTCCCCGGCCTGGGTAGTCTTGTCGACGAGCAGGCCGAGCCGGGTGATGCCGTTGCTGCGCAGCTGGTCCATGATGTTCACCACGGTTTCGTAGGGTACGCGTCCGTCGGCGGCGATGACGACCGGGTTTTGCGCCGTCAGCCGGGCCCGGACTTCGGAAATCAGCTGGTCGGTCGCGATGGATTCGAACTCGGCGCCGTTTTCGCGCAGGCGCAAGGCCAGTGCGCCGTGTTCATCGATCTGGACTTCCAGCGGCTGGACGGGTACTTCGCTGGCCTGGCCCACGCTGGGCAACTCGATCAGACCGGGCGTGATCATGGGCGCCGTCACCATGAAGATGACGAGCAGCACCAGCATGACGTCGATATAGGGCACGACGTTGATCTCGTTGGTGAGGCGCCGTCGCCGGCCGCCTGGATTGCGCAGGGATGACATCAGCGAACCTGCCGTTGCAGGATGTTCAGGAACTCGTCGACAAAGCTGTCGAAGCGGATGGATAGACGATCGATCTCATTCGTGTAGCGATTGTAGGCAACGACTGCCGGAATGGCGGCAAACAGGCCGATGGCGGTGGCGATCAGCGCTTCGGCAATGCCCGGGGCCACGGCGGCCAGTGTGGCCTGCTGCATGGTGGACAGGCCCATGAAGGCGTGCATGATGCCCCATACTGTACCCAGCAGACCGACATAGGGGCTGACCGACCCCACAGACGCCAGAAAACTGAGGTGGGTCTCGAGCTGGTCCATTTCACGCTGATACGTGGCACGCATGGCGCGCCGTGGCCCGTCGAGCATGCTGTCGGGATCGGCGGCGGCACGCCGGGCCTTCATGAACTCGGTCATGCCGGCGTCGAAGATGCGCGCCAGGGCACCATGCTCTTCGCGCCGGTTGGCAATGGCCTGCTGCAGCACTGTCAGGTCGCCGCCGGCCCAGAAATCATCTTCGAAGCGGCGGGTCTGCTCGTGGGCGCGGCGCAGGGCCAGGCGCTTGCTGAAGATATAGGTCCAGGAAAGAATGGACACCGCGAGCAGCAGCAGCATGACCAGTTGCACCGGCAGGCTTGCATTCATCAACAAGGTAAGCAACGACAGGTCGCTGGAGGCTTGCATGGTCAGTCTCTGGCCTTTTCCAAAAGGGTTTTGATCGTATCGGGAAACGCGACGGGACGAAGGGCGACCGCGCGTACGCAACAGACTTCGACCCTGGCTTCACACAGCAGTTCACCCGCGCGCCACGCCTGCTGCTCGAAAACCAGCGAGACCCGGCCCAGGCGGGCGATGCGGGAGTGCACTTGCAGCAGGTCATCCAGCCGGGCGGGCTTGCGATATTGTATTTCAAGGCCCCGCACGACAAACAGGCGCTGCGCGTCACGGGCAAGCGCCGATTGGCTGATGCCCAGCCGGCGCAGCCAGTCGGTGCGGGCGCGCTCGAAGTACTTCAGGTAGTTGGCGTAGTACACCACGCCGCCGGCATCGGTATCCTCGTAGTAGACGCGGATGTCCAGCGTGAAGCCCGGCGCCCCGGCAACCTCCGTCATGAGATGACCCTGTGGCCGGCCGCAAGTTCCACGAGGCGCTGCGCGACGTGATCCGCAGCCTGCGCGAGCGCCACCCGGGTGGCGGCGGTTTCGCGCCGCGCCTGTATCTCGACTTCGCCTTCCTTGAGCCCGCGCTCGCCCACGGTGATGCGCAGGGGCACGCCGATCAGCTCCCAGTCGGCAAACATGGCGCCCGGGCGCACGTCGCGGTCGTCCAGGATGACGTCCACGCCTGCGGCTGCGAGGGTGTCGTGCAGCGCGGTTGCCGCTTCGCGCACGCTGTCGCTGCGGTTCAGCCCCATCGGGCAGATGACGACCTCGAAAGGGGCGATGGCCGGGGGCCAGATGATGCCCCTGGCATCATGCGCCTGCTCGATGGCGGCGGCAGAGATGCGGCTGACGCCGATGCCGTAGCAGCCCATCTGGACATGGGTGGCCTTGCCTTCCTTGTCCAGATAGGTGGCGCCCATGGCGCGCGAGTACTTGTCACCGAGGAAGAAGACGTGGCCGACCTCGATGCCGCGCTGGATGGCAAGCGTGCCGCCGGCCGGGTCCGGGTCGCCCGCCTGGACGTTGCGCAGGTCGGCCACTTCGGGCTCGGGCAGGTCGCGGCCCCAGTTGACGCCCGTGTAATGATGGCCGCTTTGATTGGCACCGCAGATGAAGTCGCTCATGCGGGCAACGGTGGTGTCGGCAATGATGCGCAGCGGCTTGCGGGCGCCTATAGGGCCCAGATAGCCGGGCTCGGTGCCGAAGGCGGCGATGATCTCGTCTTCGGTGGCCAGACGATGGCCGGCGCCGAAGCCGGGCAGCTTGCCGACCTTGATTTCGTTGACGTCGTGGTCGCCGCGCACGAGCAGGAGCACGATGGCCGCTTCGCCGCCATCGGCATCGTCCAGCGCCAGGGCCACGGACTTCACCGTGTCGCTCAGCGGGCGGTTCAGCTGCGCGGCCACCAACTCGCACTTGTCGGCGCCCGGCGTGGGCGTGCATGCCAGGGCCTCGGCGGGGGCGGCACGCTCTGCGATCAGGGCGGGTGCAGGTGCCAGCTCGATGTTGGCGGCATAGTCGGATTCCGGGTTGTAGACGATGCGGTCCTCGCCGGTATCGGCAATCACCTGGAACTCGTGGCTGCGCGAGCCACCGATGGCGCCCGTGTCGGCCGCAACCGCGCGAAACACCAGGCCGATGCGCTGGAAGATGCGCTGGTAGGCCTGGTACATGGCGTCGTAGCTGGCCTGTGCGCTGTCTTCGTCGCGATCGAAGGAATAGGCGTCCTTCATGATGAATTCGCGCCCGCGCATCAGCCCGAAACGGGGGCGGCGCTCGTCGCGAAACTTGGTCTGGATATGATAGAAGCTGACCGGAAGCTGGCGCCAGCTGTGGATTTCATTGCGCACCACGTCGGTGATCACTTCCTCGGAAGTGGGCTGGAGCACGAAATCACGCTGGTGGCGGTCCTTGAGCCGCAGGAGCTCGGGACCATACTCGACCCAGCGTCCGGATTCCATCCAGATTTCCGCCGGCTGCACCACCGGCATGAGCAGCTCGATGGCGCCCGCCGCATCCATTTCCTCACGCACGATGCCTTCTATCTTGCGCAGCACGCGCAGCCCCATGGGCATGTAGGTATAGATGCCACCGGCGGCCTGGCGTATCATGCCGGCCCGTATCATGAGCTGGTGGCTGGCAATCTCGGCCTCTGCGGGGGCTTCTTTCAGGGTGCTGATATGGTACTTGCTCGCGTACATGGTGAGGTTCTCGACAGATACGTATAATCGGGTTAACTTGGTTTCAGAATCGAAAAATTATTGAGGTGGCCCATGCTGGATCGAGAAGGCTACCGTCCCAATGTCGGCATTATCCTCGTAAATCACAAGAACGAGGTGTTCTGGGGCAAACGCATCCGCGAACACGCCTGGCAGTTTCCGCAGGGTGGCATCAAGTATGGTGAAAGCCCTGTACAGGCAATGTATCGTGAACTGCACGAAGAAGTCGGGCTGCTGCCGGAACACGTCCGTGTACTGGGACGGACACGCAACTGGTTGCGTTACAACGTGCCCAACCATTTCATTCGGCGCGATTCGCGCGGACACTACAAGGGTCAGAAGCAGATCTGGTTCCTGTTGCGCATGATGGGGCGTGACAGCGACGTGAGTCTGCGTGCGAGCGGGCACCCCGAGTTCGATGCCTGGCGCTGGAGTCATTACTGGGTGCCGCTGGATACGGTCATCGAGTTCAAGCGCGATGTCTATGCACAGGCGCTGGATGAGCTGGCGCACATCCTGTTTCGCCGCAATCGCGAAGCGCGCTACCTGCGACACCGGCATGCCGGCAGGGCGGAGGCGGCGGGTGGCCGGCGCCAGGGCCATCACCACCCGGTCGCCGAACGGTCGGCGGGCCGGCACGAAGGCGCGCCGGCCCGGGGTCTGCCTGACAAGACCTGAGGCCGGCGATGCAGCCCGGCCACAGCGCCGGCACGGGTGCAGGATGCTCAGGATTTGCCCAGGCGCTTGATCAGGCTAGAGGTATCCCAGCGTCGCCCGCCCATCTGCTGTACATCACCGTAGAACTGGTCCACCAGTGCCGTGACCGGCAGACGGGCGCCGTTGCGCTCGGCTTCACTCATGGCCAGCCCCAGGTCCTTGCGCATCCAGTCGACTGCAAAGCCGAAATCGAACTTGTCGTCGACCATGGTGTGACCGCGGTTTTCCATTTGCCAGCTCTGTGCAGCGCCCTTGCTGATCACATCATCCAGCACCTGCTTCATGTCCAGACCGGCTGCCAGGCCGAAGGCGATGCCTTCGGAAAGGCCTTGCACCAGGCCGGCGATGCAGATCTGGTTGACCATCTTGCACAGCTGGCCGGCACCGGGCTCGCCCAGCAGGGTGATGGCTTGTGCAAACGCAGCGGCGACGGGCTTCATGCGATCGAAATCCGCCTGCTTGCCGCCGCACATCACCGTGAGCATGCCATTGACGGCACCGGCCTGCCCGCCGGAAACGGGGGCATCCACGAAACCGACGCCCTTGTCGGCAGCCGCCTGCCACAGTTCGCGTGCCACTTCAGCCGATGCCGTGGTGTGGTCCACAAGCAGGGCGCCGGACTTCATGCCGGCAAGCGCGCCGTCATCACCGAGCATCACCGAACGCAAGTCGTTGTCATTGCCGACGCAGCAGAAGACGATGTCTGCACCCTGGGCAGCCTGTGCCGGGGTGTCGCCCGTATTGCCGCCGAATTCCGCCTGCCACTGCTTTGCCTTGGCAGCCGTGCGGTTGTATACGGTGACCGTATGGCCGGAGCGGCTCAGGTGGCCGGCCATGGGGTAGCCCATGACCCCGAGACCCAGAAATGCCACTTTCAGCGGGCTGACGGCGTCGTATTTCCTTTCACCAATGGAAGACATGATTCTTTTCTCCGTAAACTTGCATGGGATTGATGAATCTTACAGGTTATCCCAAAACACCGGTTTCCGTCAGTGACTTTCAGGGCCGGGAACGGGGTTTGCCAGAAAGCCGCTGCCTGAGGTTATGATTAGGGCTTCATGCCGGACCGCGTCACGCGGGTGTCGGTGCTCATAGCCCAATGCCCCTCAATGCCCATGTTGGAAGATCTTGATTCCCTTGCCGCCCGCATCGAGCAGGCCGTTGCTTTCACACGAGAGCTTCAGGCCGGCCATGAGGCGTTGCAGGCGCAGCTGCGTCAGCTCGGTGACGAGCGTGATGCACTTGCCGAGACACTGCGCCGGCGCGAACAGGATGTTGAAGCGCTCAGGCAGCAGCTGGCCGAAGGCGAACAGGCCATTGCCGGCATGCAGCATCAGGGCGAGGCCCTGCGCCAGCAGTTCGCACTCGATCTGGAGCAGTACAAGGCGCGCTGCAGCACGCTTGAGTCGCAGCTGGCGGCCAGCCGGCGCTCGGGCGCACGCCTGCGCGAGGCCTCGCTGCAGGCGCGCGAGCAGATCGATTCGATACTGGTGCGCCTGCCGGGCGCACCGCAGGAGTAATCGCAAATGGAACGTATTGATGCGTCCATCCTCGGGCGCGAGTACTCGCTCAGCTGCCCGGCCGAGCAGAAAGAGGCCTTGCTGGCTGCGGTGAATCTGGTCGATCAGCGCATGCAGG
The DNA here is from genome assembly GCA_041655275.1 of Castellaniella sp. Classification (GTDB taxonomy): domain Bacteria; phylum Pseudomonadota; class Gammaproteobacteria; order Burkholderiales; family Burkholderiaceae_B; genus JAJYRX01. The sequence goes on from JBBAFU010000007.1 coordinate 141,621, forward strand.
GCATCAAGGCCTCTGGTAAACTGAGTGGCAACGAACGCATTGCCGTCATGGCCGCCATTCAGATCGCGGCTGACCTGCTGGCAACGCGGGCGCCCGACGGGCCGCTGGGCAATATCGCACTGGGCGATGTCAAGCGTCGGCTGGATCACATGAACCAGCTGCTCGATCAGGTGTCCGCCGAGTCCGGCGCAAGGCGGTAGCGTATACCCAACACTGCGGAAACACTGCGATGGTGCAGGCTTCCGCGCAGCTTAGTCCCTGCCGTGTTCGAGACGTGGCCTACATTTCTTGAACCAATGCTATATGGCATGGGTTGCCGGGTGTTCGGGCAGGTGTGATCCCTCGCGGGAACCCGAAGCCTGATCGATGGCGACCACCTTGAACCTCCGGTTCCAGGATGCCGGCCTTTGACGGCACAGGCGGGGCTTTTATCCGGGCACTGGCCCGCCTTCGGGCGGGCCGGTTTTTTTTCAGGACCCGTTTTCAGGACCCGCTCATCATGACCACAAGATCCCGTGTCTGTTTTTCTTCACTGATGTTTGCCGCCCTGCTGGCCCTGGCGCCGCCGGCTGCGCAGGCCGACGCCGGGAGCCGGCACCATGCCAGGGCCTGGCGGGAGGCGCCCCAGGCCAGCCTGCAGGCCCAGGCGGTAGCCGAAGTGGCGCACGACACCGTGCGCATCACGCTGGCCGCCGAGCTGGCCGATGCCTCGCGCCAGGTTGTATCCGATCGCCTGGCCGGGGCGCTGGCGCACGCACTGGAAGCGACGCGCGATCAGCAGCTCGTGAAAGTCACCAGCGGCCAGTATCGCGTCTGGCCCATGAACGATCGCGAAGGCCAGGTATCGAACTGGCGCGGCCTGGGCGAGCTGCATCTGGAGTCCGGCGATTTTGATGCTGCATCACGTCTGGCAGCGACGCTGGGTTCCGACATGGCCATCACGTCCGTGGTCTTCTTTGTGTCCGATCGCGAGCGCGCAGCGCAGGAAGCGGCGCTCCTGGAGCAGGCGGCCCGGGCCTTCCAGGACAGGGCCCGGGCACTGGCCCGTGCCATGGGCTATGAGGGCTATCGCCTGCGCAGTGTCGATCTGGGCGGGTCGGGCGCACGTTTCAATGCCAATATGCGCAGCATGCAGCCGCAGATGGCGCTCATGGCTGCAGCCGACAGCGTACCGCTGGAAGGCGGCACGGAAACGATCACGGTTTCGGTTCAGGGCTCGGTGTGGCTGGTGCGCGACGCATCAGCCAGATCCCGGCAATAATCATCGGCAGTGACAACAGCTGGCCCATGGAGAGTCCGCCGGCCAGCAGGCCCAGGAAGGCATCGGGCTCGCGCGTGAACTCCAGCAGGAAGCGCATGAGCCCGTAGCCGGCCAGGAACAGCCCGCTCACCCGGCCGCGCGCCCGCGGGCGCGCGGAAAACCACCAGAGCACGGCAAACAGCAGCAGGCCTTCCAGTGCCATCTCGTACAGCTGCGATGGATGGCGCGCCAGCCCGTCGGCATGGGGAAACACCATGGCCCAGGGCAGGTCGCTGGGCCGGCCCCAGAGCTCGCCATTGATGAAGTTTCCCAGGCGCCCGGCTGCCAGTCCGGGAGGGATCAATGGCGCGATGAAGTCGCCGATGTCCAGAAAGGGACGCCCCAGCTTGCGCGCAAACAGCCAGAGTGCCGCCAATACCCCGATCAGGCCGCCATGGAAAGACATGCCGCCTTCCCACAGGCGCAGCAGCGCCAGGGGATGCGAGAGATATTGGCCGGGCTGGTAGAAGAAGGCATAGCCCAGGCGCCCGCCGATGATGACCCCGAGTACACAATAGAAGATCATGTCCTCGAGCTCGCGCACCGTGAGCCCGCTCGCGCCGTGACGGATGCGGTGGCGGCCCAGCAGCCACACCAGGGCAAAGCCCAGCAGGTACATCAGGCCATACCAGTGGACGGCAACCGGTCCCAGCTGAAGGGCGACAGGGTCGAAATCGGGGTGTTGAAGCGGATGTTGAAGCATACAGGCCTGGCGATCGGTAGGCGGGCGGCGGGCGTGCCACTTGCCCGCCGGGGTTGAGCGTACTATAAACCGGGAGGGCGTGCGAAATCGGCCCTTGTCTTGTCCCTGGCTTGAATGGAGCACAGAGCGCATGCGTGCGATTGTGGGTCGGGCCCTGTCATGGGCTTTTCTCTTGAGTGTGTCATGGGCCGGCCTGCCGGCGGCAGCAGCCCAGACGGCGGGGCCGCTGGTGCAGCATCGGCAGTGCCTGGCCTGTCATCAGGTGGATCGCAAACGGGTGGGGCCTTCGTTTGCCGCCATTGCCGAACGGTATGCAGGCAACGAGGCGACTGACAATGCCGCGGCGGCGGACTACCTCGCGCGCGCCATCCGTCAGGGCAGCCGCCAGAAGTGGGGTGCAGTGCCCATGCCGGCACAACCCGGTGTGAGCGAGGATGAGGCCCTTCGCCTGGCGACATGGATTATTGAACTGGCCAATCACGGCGGGACCGGCAAGCGTTGAAACAGGCGCTGAAGTCCTGCCAGGGAGTCATCATGAACGATCAATCAACCCGGACCATAGTTCTTGGCGGCGGCTGCTTCTGGTGTACCCAGGCCGTGCTGCAGTCACTGGAAGGTGTGCGCAGGATCACCCCCGGCTATTGCGGGGGACATGTGGACAGCCCCAGCTACGAGCAGGTATGCACGCAGAAGACGGGCCATGTGGAAGTGGTCGAAGTGGTATTCGACCCCAGGGTGCTGCCGCTGGAGCAGTTGCTGCTGGTGTTCTTTGCCACGCATGACCCGACGACACTGGATCGCCAGGGCTCGGATGTGGGGCCACAGTACGCCTCCACCATCTTCTACCAGTCGGACGCGCAGCGGGAAACCATAGAGCGCGTCATGAAGGCGGTGGAAAAGGCCGCTACGGACCCTGTGGTCACCCGTATACGTGCGGCCGAAACCTTCTGGCCGGCTGAAGCGCATCACAACGACTACTATCGCAACAATACGGAACAGCGCTATTGCCGTCTGGTGATTGCACCGAAGCTGGCGCGCATGCGCCAGCATTTCAGCGATTTGCTCCAGAGCTGATCCGGCCGGTTTTTCAGCCCGGGTTCCCGGCCGTCACGGGCACCTGACCGCCACCCAGCGTCCAGCGGGCGAGCAGGGCGATGACGGCCAGTGTGAGCAGCAGCCGGCCCACAAGGACGACCCAGATGTTGGCGCCCAGGGCCATGAAGAGCAGCGTGTCCTCGATCAGCGAATGCGACAGGGACAGCCACGACAGGGCCAGAAAGCGGGTGCGCGCCGAAAAGCCCAGACGATCGGCCTCTTCGATGATGAGTGCGCCGCCATAGCTCAGGCCCAGCAGTACGCCCACGGTGGTGATGGGCGCGGCCCGGGCATTCAGGCCCGACAGGCGCAGCACGGGGGTGATGAGCGTGGTGATGCGCTGCGTGATGCCGATCTTGTCCAGCAAGTCGAGTGACAGCACGAGTGCAATGATGACGCCGAAAGTGAGTGCCAGCGAGAACGCGGTGGATTGCACCCAGGTCCACAGGGCATTGGCCTCGTCGTTGCCGATGAGCTCGGAGCCGCGCAGCCAGTCCAGAGAGACGGGCTCGGTCAGCCAGCCCCCCAGGTGGCAGGCCCAGGCGATGGCGCCGCCGTAGACGGCGGCCGTAAGGATGCGCAGCAGGGCCGTGAGGCTGAAGCTGGCGCCGGCCTTGCGTACTATGGATTGCTCAACCGGGATGTTGTGCGCAATCAGCATCATTGCCGACAGGGCGCTGAGCTGTGCACCGTTCAGATCCAGGCTGCCCGACAGGCTGGCAAGCGAGGCAAGGCCGCCATAGACGCCGGTGAGCATGGTGGTGGCCCAGATGATGGCGGCTTCGGCCGGAAGATTGAACAGACCCATGGCCGGCCCCAGCAGCCGGCCCGCAAGGTCCACCAGGCCGAAATGCTGTGCGAGCTGCACAATGATCATCACGGGCACCATGATTCTGGCGATGGCAACGAACATGCGCGTACTGCGCTTCAGGGTTTCCTGAAGATAGGCGAACAAGGCGTCCTCTCATGAGAAAAGCAGGGAAGAATCCGGCGCGGGTCCGGCCGGTCAGACGTATTTTATCTTGAGCGCATCGCCGGCGAAACTGCGGGTTGCAGCGTGGGTCGCAGCTCGCTGCGCCGGTATTCGCCGGGCGTGTTGCCCGTCCAGCGCTTGAACGCGCGATGAAACTCCGCCACCGAGGCAAAGCCGCAGTCCTGTGCGATGTCATCCAGCCGCTGGCCGGTGTTGGTCAGTTCGAAGATGGCGTAATCCCGGCGCAGCCCGTCCTTGATGGCCTGGAAGGAGGTGTGCTCGCGGGCCAGACGACGGATCAGCGTGCGTGACGAGACATGGAAGGCGGCTGCAGTTTCGGTCAGCGAGCGGTCAAACTGTCTTGCCCGGGCCAGGTGCTGGCGTACGCGCATGGAAAGGTCGTGCTCGCGGTAGGTGGTGAAAATCCAGTCGCGGGGGGCGCGCTCCAGAAACGGCCGCAAGTCGGCGTAGGAGCGCTGGAAGCGCTGGTCGGCCAGTTCGTCGTGAAACTGGATCATGGAGTCCGGCGCGTCGTAGTGCACCTGGGCGGGAAAGAGCACGCGGTAGTCCTCGGCGAATTCCGGACGCGGAAAGGCGAAGGCGACGCAACTCAGGGGCACTTCGTAGCCGACAAGCCAGGAGGCGACGCCGTGCGCCAGCTTGAGCATGAGCATGTGGCCGAAACGGTTGGGCGCTTGCGGTGCGGGCGCGCCCCCGCGGACTTCCAGGCGTATGCCAAACGGCTTGCCCGGGTCATTCAGGCGTAGGCGATAGTCGTCCAGCATGAGATTCCAGACCTGTGTGAAGCGATACATGGCGACCGCCACCGAGCGTGCATCGTGCACGCTCTGGCCGATCACCTTGAGTGCCCCCCGGCGTATGGGGCGTGACCACAGTCCCATCATCTCGTCGCCGGTTTCCGTGGCGGCGATCTGGTAGAGGCGCACCAGCTGCTCGTGCGTGATACGGGCCGTTGTGCGCCGCATGTGATCCGGTGCAATGCCGGCGCGCGTGAGGAAATCCTCCAGCCGGGGGCGTTCGCAGATGCGTTTGAGGGCCGCCAGAAGGTCGCGCAGCAGCTCGACGGAGACGGTTTGCGTGATGGCGTCATGGTGACCGGTTTTACCACTGGCCAAGGGGGTCTCCTTTGGGGCGGATGCAGAAATCAGCCGGCGGCTGACAGAGGAATATGTCACTTTATGCCAGTATACCGTCACTAAGCGCTATAGCCAGAGCGCCGCCGGATTCATAGACTGATACCTCACGGCGATCTGCCACCTATCCGCCGAACATAACCAGAGACTGGAGAGACATGGTCATGGGCCTCGCTGGAAACATGATGCATCAGCCCTTGTTGATCTCATCGCTGTTGACGCATGCGATTGGCAATAATCCGCAACAGCAGATTGTCAGCGCCATGGGCGATGGCAAGCTGCATCGCTATACCTATACGGATTTCGGCCGGCGTGTGCGCCGGCTCGCCCTGGGCATGCGTGCCTGGGGGCTGGCGTCGGGTGATCGTGTCGGCACCCTCGCCTGGAATACCTACCGGCATCTGGAAATCTACTATGCCACGGCCGGCATCGGTCTGGTGTGCCATACCGTCAACCCCCGGCTGCACCTGGACCAGATCGCCTTCATCATCAATGATGCGCAGGATGTCGTCCTGTTCCATGATGTGCATTTCAGCGATCTGGTCGAGCAGCTGCGCCCGTTGTGCCCCGGCGTGCGCGAATGGGTGGCGCTTGACGAGCCGGATTCGATCCCCGGTGATCACAGCCGGTATTCAGGCTGGCTGGCCGATGATGACCCGGCACTCGAGTGGCCGCAATTCGACGAGAACACGGCCTGCGGTCTTTGCTACACCTCGGGCACCACGGGCAATCCCAAGGGTGCGCTCTATTCGCATCGCTCCACACTGCTGCATGCCTATGCATCCTGTCATCCGGATGCCGTCGGCGTCTCCTGTCGTGATGCGGTGATGCCGCTGGTGCCCATGTATCACGTGAACGCCTGGGGGCTGCCCTATGCAGGCCTGCTGTCCGGCGCCAAGTTCGTACTGCCGGGGGCGGATCTGGGCGGGCCGGCCCTGCACGCCCTGTGCGAGGCCGAAGGGGTTACCCTGTCGGCCGGCGTGCCGTCGATCTGGCAGATTCTGCTCGATCATGTCACCGGCAACCGGCTGGGCTTCAGCAGCCTGCAGCGCGCCATCATCGGCGGCTCGGCCTGCCCGCCCGCCATGATTACCGCGCTGGGTGCGCTGGGTGTGCATGTGCGTCACGCCTGGGGCATGACGGAAGTCTCGCCGCTGGGCACCGTGGGTTTCCTCATGCCCGCGCACGAGAATATGTCGGCCGACGAGCAGCTGCACGTGCTCGCGGCCCAGGGCCGCCCGCTGTTCGGGGCCCGCTTCCGCATCATGGGGGACGACGCCGACACGCCGCTGCCCCATGATGGTGTGGCCACCGGCAACCTCATGGTGCGTGGCAACTGGGTCATAGAACGCTATTACGGCAAGCCGGAAACCGCCCTCGAAGACGGCTGGTTCCATACCGGCGATGTCGCCAGCATCGATCCCGACGGCTATATGCGCATCACCGATCGCAGCAAGGATGTGATCAAGTCCGGTGGCGAATGGATTTCGTCCATCGATCTTGAAAACATGGCGATGGAGCATCCCGCCGTCCAGCTGGTGGCCTGCATCGCGCGCCCCGACACCAAATGGGGCGAGCGTCCGGTACTGGTGGTTGTGCTGCGCGAAGGCGCCACCGCCTCTGCACAGGATATCCTGGCGGTCTACACCGACCGCGTGGCCCGCTGGATGATTCCCGACGATGTGATCTTTATCGATGAAATGCCCATGACGGCAACCGGCAAGCTGCAGAAGGCAGCTTTGCGCCAGATGTTTTTTGCCTCTCAGGAGTACAAGGAATGAAGACGACCAGCATCAAATGTCATGAAGTCGGCAGCGTCGGCGTCGTGACACTGGACCGTGCCCACAAGCGCAACGCCCTCGACGAGCGTGCCGTTGCCGAGATCGACGCCTACTTCTCGAATGTGCCATCGCATATCCGCGTCATCGTCATGATGGCCGAAGGCGAGCACTTCTGCGCCGGGCTCGACTTGAAGGAGCATCATGACCAGGAACGCGGCGCGGTCGAATTCCTGCGTGTGTGCCAGGCCTGGCACCGCGCTTTCGACAAGATCCAGCACGGCGGCATTCCCGTCATCGCCTGCCTTCAGGGCGCGGTGGTGGGCGGCGGTCTGGAGCTGGCCAGTGCGGCCCATATCCGTGTGGCCGACAGCAGCACCTACTTCTCCCTGCCCGAGGGCACGCGTGGTATCTTCACGGGCGGTGGCGCAACGGTGCGCACGGCGCGCATCATTTCCGCCGACCGTGTCATCGAGATGATGCTCACCGGCCGCGTCATGGGCATTGAAGAAGGGCTGCGCGTGGGTCTGGCGCACTATGTGTGCAACACCGACGAGAATCCGGTGTCCGCCGCCGAGTTCGCCATGTCCCTGGCGGAGCGTATTGCCGGCAATGCACCGCTGTCCAACTACGCCATTGTCAGTTCCATCAACCGGATCGCCGACATGTCCGCGACCGACGGCCTGTTTGCGGAAGGTCTCATGGCTGCCGTGGTGCAGACCGGGGCCGATGTGCAGAGCCGGCTCAACGACTTCGTGACCAAGCGGGCACCCAAGGTCAAGCCGGGTAACCAGGCGCCGGCCCGGGCCTGAAGCCGTAACCGTTCACAACCCCCAACGTTGGTCTGAATCACAGATCCGACACATAAACCGAGGAGACTATCATGATGACGTCCCGTGTAGGCACCCTGTTGGCCGGGTGCGCCCTGGCGCTGTCGGCGCATGCCGTACAGGCCGAACCCAAGTTCCAGCCGAAGATCGGCGTTCTTACCGACATGTCGGGCACCTATGCCGACATTGCCGGCCGCGGCTCGGTGGTGGCAGCCGAGATGGCGGTTGAGGATTTCTACGCCATGCACCCCGAAGTCAAGGGCAGCGTAATTTTTGGAGACCATCAGAACAAGGCGGATATCGGCGCCGCCATGACGCGCGACTGGCTCGATAACCAGGGCGTGGATGTGGTGACCGAACTCACGTCTTCCGCAGTCGCCATGGCGGCCCAGCGCCTGACGCAGGAAAAGGACAAGCTGCTGCTCATCACCAGCGCCGGCTCGTCGGACCTGACGGGCAAGCTCTGCACGCCCAATACCATTGCCTGGGTGTATGACACCTATGCCACGGCCAATGGTACCGGCCGCGCCATTGTGCGCCAGGGCGGCAAGGACTGGTACATGATCCAGGTCGACTACACCTTCGGTGAAGCGCTGGCGCGTGACGCCGTCGATGCCGTGGTTGCCGAAGGCGGCAAGATCCTGGGTACGGCCAAGCACCCCCTGAGCACGTCCGATATGTCCTCGCAGATCTTCTCCGCCATCTCCTCCAAGGCGCAGATCATCGGCCTGGCGCATGCCGGCGGCGATCTGGCCACGGCCGTGAAGCAGTCCAGGGAGTTCGGGGTGGCCGCAGCCGGCCAGAACCTGGCTGCGCTGCTGATGTACATCACGGACGTGCACGCCATCGGGCTGGAAGCCGCCCAGGGCCTTTACCTGACCACGGCGTTCTACTGGGACAACAATGACAAGGCGCGTGAATGGTCCAAGCGCTACTATGAGCGCATGAATGCCATGCCGTCCATGGGGCAGGCCGGCGTCTATTCGGGCGTGATGCACTACCTCGAGGCCGTGCGCCAGACGGGCACTACCGATACGGCCACCGTGCGCAAGAAGATGGGCGAGATGAAGGTGAACGACATGTTTGCCACCAACGGCTACATTCGTGAAGACGGGCGCATGATGCACGACCTGTATCTGGCACAGGTGAAAGCGCCTTCGGATTCCAAGTATCCCTGGGATTATTTCAACATTGTAGATACGATTCCGGCCGAAGATGCTTTCCGGAAGGTCGAAGACAGCGAGTGCCCGCTCCTGAAGCAGTAGACGGGTGACACGGACCGGGTCGCCGGCTGGCGGTTGCAGCCCGGCCCCGGTCCTGTGTCGCAAGGAGGATACGCATGGGTGATTACATACTCGAGACCCGGGGCCTGAGCAAGGCGTTCCGGGGGTTTGTGGCCGTGAGCGATGTCGATCTGAAGGTCGTGCGCGGGCATATCCACGCGCTCATCGGACCGAACGGCGCCGGCAAGACGACCTGCTTCAATCTGCTGACCAAGTTTCTCGAGCCGACGGCGGGCAGGATCTTCTATGATGGCGACGAAATCACGCAGGACAAGCCGGCACAGATTGCGCGCAAGGGCATCATCCGCTCCTTCCAGATATCTGCGGTGTTTCCCCAGATGACTGTGCTCGAGAATGTGCGTATTGCCCTCCAGCAGGGCACAGGGCAGTCGTTTCATTTCTGGCGCAGCGAGCGCGGTCTGGACCGGCTCAACGATCGCGCAATGGCGCTGCTTGCCGAGGTGGATCTGGAAACATATGCATGCGAGCTCACGGCCAATCTGCCCTATGGGCGCAAGCGCGCGCTCGAGATCGCCACGACGCTGGCCATGGAGCCCCGTCTCATGCTGCTCGATGAGCCCACGCAGGGTATGGGCCACGAAGATGTGGCCCGGGTCACCGAACTGATAGAGAAAGTGAGTGCGGGGCGCACCATCCTGATGGTGGAGCACAACATGCGCGTGGTGGCATCGATTGCCGACCGGATCACGGTGCTGTCGCGCGGCAGCGTGCTCGCCGAGGGCGATTACGACAGTATTTCAGGCAATCCGGCGGTCATGGAGGCCTATATGGGCACGACGCCGGAAGAAGCTGCGGAGGAACATGCATGACGGCCGCGCTGGAGATTTCCGGTCTGAATGCCTGGTACGGCGAGTCCCACGTCCTGCATGGCGTGGACATCCGTGTCGATGAAGGCCAGGTGGTGACGCTGCTGGGGCGCAATGGCGCCGGGCGTACCAGTACGCTGAGAGCGGTTCTGGGCCTGACGGGCCGGCGTGCGGGCGCCATCCGCATCCGCGGGGTGGAAACCATCCAGATGCCCACCTACCGGATCGCGCATCTGGGCCTGGGTTATTGCCCCGAGGAGCGCGGCATCTTCGCCTCGCTGTCCTGCGAAGAGAACCTCCTGCTGCCGCCGCCACTGCGCGGCAGCACGGGCAAGGGCATGTCGCTGGAAGATATCTACGTCATGTTTCCCAATCTGTACGAGCGCCGTCACTCACCGGGCACCCGCCTGTCCGGCGGCGAGCAGCAGATGCTGGCGCTGGCACGCATACTGCGCACGGGTGCCACCATCCTGCTGCTTGACGAAATCTCGGAAGGCCTTGCCCCGGTCATCGTCAAGACGCTGGCGCGCACCATCATGGCACTCAAGGAGCGGGGCTATACCATTGTGATGGTGGAGCAGAATTTCCGCTTTGCCGCACCACTGGCCGACCATTTCCATGTCATGGAACACGGCCAGATCGTCGAGGCCTTCGGGGCCGCACAACTTGCCGGGAAGCAGGATGTCCTGAACCGGCTGCTTGGCGTGTGAGGGACAGGGCATGACGATGATTTTTGGCGTTCCTTCGCAAGTCCTGCTCGGTCAATTGCTGCTGGGCCTGGTCAACGGTTCGTTCTATGCCGTGCTCTCCCTGGGCCTGGCCGTGATCTTCGGGCTGTTGGGCATCATCAACTTCACGCATGGCGCACTCTATATGATGGGCGCTTTCATCACCTGGATGGGCCTGCATTACTTCGGGCTCAACTACTGGGTGATGCTGCTGGTGGCGCCGCTGGTGGTGGGTGCTTTCGGCATGCTGCTGGAGCGGTTGCTGCTGCGACACCTGTATTCGCTGGACCACCTCTATGGCCTGCTGCTGACTTTCGGCCTCACGATGCTGATCGAGGGCCTGTTCAGAAGTGTCTACGGCGTGTCCGGACAGGCCTACACCACGCCCAGGCTGCTCGAAGGGGGTGTGCATCTGGGCTTCATGTTCCTGCCCATCTACCGTGCGTGGGTGGTGGGCGCCTCGCTGGCCGTATGCCTGGCGACGTGGTTTCTGATCGAGAAGACGCGGCTGGGCGCCCTGTTGCGCGCGGGCACTGAAAACCCGCGTCTGGTCGAGGCCTTTGGCGTCAACGTGCCCCTGATGATTTCGCTGACTTTCGGCTTCGGTGTGGCCCTGGCCGGTTTTGCCGGCGTGCTGGCGGCGCCCATTCTGCAGGTTTCGCCGCTCATGGGCTCCCATCTGATCATCGTCGTCTTCGCCGTCGTGGTGATCGGCGGCATGGGTTCCATCCTCGGGTCCATCGTTACCGGGCTGAGCCTGGGGGTGGTCGAGGGGCTGACCAAGGTCTTCTGGCCCGAGGCCGCCAATACCGTAGTCTTTGTCTTCATGGTGATCGTGCTGTTGATACGCCCCACCGGGCTGTTCGGGAAGGAAACATGAATCGCGCATTACTGCTCCACCTGGTCGCGATCCTGGTCATCGCGTTCCTGCCCCAGATGGGAGGCTATCCGATCTTCCTGATGAAGATCATGTGCTACGCCCTGTTCGCCTGCGCATTCAATCTGCTGCTGGGCTATGTGGGCCTGCTGTCCTTCGGGCATGCGGCGTTCGTGAGTGTGGCGGCCTACGCCTGCGGCCAATCCCTGGCGGTGTGGGGCTGGCCCACCTGGGCGGGACTGCTGTTCGGCACCGTGGGGGCCGGCGCGCTGGGCCTGGTGTTCGGCGTGCTTTCCGTGCGCCGCAGCGGCATCTATTTCGCCATGATCACGCTGGCACTGGCACAGATGCTGTATTTCTATTTTCTGCAGGCGTCTTTCACCGGGGGCGAGGATGGCTTGCACGGTATTCCGCGCGGCAGCTTCCTGGGGCTGGATCTGCGGCAGGACATCGAACTCTACTACCTGGTGCTGGCCATCTTCGTCATGGGCTATGCCATCATCTGGCGTACGGTGCACTCGCCTTTCGGGCAGGCCCTGAAAGCCATACGCGAAAATGAACCGCGCATGATCTCGCTGGGCTACAACACCGACCGGTTCAAGCTGCTCGCCTTCGTGATCTCGGCGAGTCTGTCGGGCCTGGCCGGCGCCACCAAGTCGCTGGTGTTTGTGTCGGCCTCGCTTTCCGACGCCACCTGGCATATGTCGGGCATGGTGATACTGATGACGCTCATCGGCGGCATGGGAACGCTTACGGGCCCCGTTCTGGGTGCCGTCATCATGGTGGCGCTCGAGAACAAGGTGGGCGTGATCGGGCGCTTCCTGATGGAGGTGACGGGGATAGAATGGTTCCGCGTGCTGGGCGAGTCGGTGACCATTGTCATCGGTCTGATCTTTGTGGTGTGTGTCATGGCGTTCCGGCGCGGTATTGTGGGTGAATGGCTTCACTTCCGTGAGCGGCGTCGTCTACAGGAGAGAACATGAGTTATCGTGCGCCCGTCGAGGATATCCGCTTTGTCCTGCGTGAGCTGGCCGGGCTGGAAGCCGTGCTCGCCCTGCCCGGGTATGAGGATGTTCCTGCCGATGTCGTCGATGCCGTGCTAGAGGAGCATGCGCGTTTCGTCGAACAGGCGGTGGCGCCTCTCGATGTGCCGGGTGACCGGCATCCCGCCGCCTGGGATGAGGGCAGCGTGCGCACGCCGCCGGGTTTCCGCCAGGCGCATGCGGCGTTCGTACGCGCAGGATGGCAGGGTCTGCCGCATGATGCGGCCCATGGCGGGCAGGGCCTGCCACGCATGGTGGGGGCGGCCACGTCCGAGACCATCAACTCGGCCTGCATGTCGTTTGCCCTGTGCTCCCTGCTCACCGACGGCGTGATCGATGTGCTGCTGCTCGCGGGCAGTCCCGAGCAGCAGGCGCGCTATCTGCCGGCCCTGATGGAAGGGCGCTGGACGGGCACGATGAATTTGACCGAACCGGCAGCCGGTTCCGACCTTGCCCTGCTCACGTCGACGGCGCGACCGGTGGGGGATGGCAGTTATCGCATCAGCGGCCAGAAGATCTTCATCACCTATGGCGAGCACGACATGGCCGACAACATCGTGCACCTGGTGCTGGCGCGTACGCCGGATGCGCCTGCCGGTGTGCGCGGCATTTCGCTTTTTCTGGTGCCCAAGTACCTGGTCGACGACAGCGGCGAACCGGGGGCGCGCAACGATGTCTGGTGTGCCTCGCTCGAGCACAAGCTGGGTATCCATGGCAGCCCGACCGCAGTCCTGCTCTATGGGCAGGGCGGGGCGCACAGCGAGATCGGCGAAGGCGCCGTCGGCTATCTTGTGGGCGAGGAAAACCGGGGGCTCGAGATCATGTTCATCATGATGAATGCCGCAAGGTTTGCGGTCGGCGTCCAGGGGGTGGCGGCGTGCGAGCGCGCGTGGCAGAAGGCCGCAGCCTATGCGGCCGAGCGCATGCAGGGCCGGGCTGTGGAAGGCTCGCCCGGGCCGGTGCCCATTGCGCACCACCCCGATGTGCAGCGCCTGCTGGGCACCATGCGTGCCCTGACGGAAGGGTCGCGTGCACTGGCCCTGGTGGCGGCGGGTGAGCGTGACCGGGCCACACATGAGACGACGCCCGAGGCGCGCGCCCGGCATCAGGCGGTGTACGAGTATTGCGTACCCATCGTCAAGGCCTTCTGCACCGAAGTGGCGGTGGAGGCGGCTTCGCTGGGCGTTCAGGTGCATGGCGGCATGGGTTTCATCGAGGAGGCGGGTGCAGCCCAGGTCTATCGCGATGCGCGCATCCTGCCCATCTACGAAGGCACGACGGCCATCCAGGCCAATGATTTCATCGGTCGCAAGATCGGGCGTGACGGCGGCGCGGTGGCGCGCAGCCAGATGGCGGCCATGCGTGAAACGCTGGAAGCATTGCGTCAGGTCACAGGGCCGGACGGCGCCGCGCTGGCGCTGATTGCCGCACGCCTTGCGGATGCCGTGGATGCCTATGAGGCGTCCGTGAACCAGGTGCTGGATCAGCTCGCGAACGACGTCCGTGCAGCCTTCCAGAGCAGTGTTCCCCTGCTGATGCTGGCGGGCACGGTCCATGCGGGATGGCAGATGGCGCGTGCCGCGCTGGCGGCCCATCGTCATCGGGAGCAGGGCACGGGAGATGACTTCCATGGCGAGAAGCTCGCGACGGCAGTGCTCTACGCGACGCAGGTCCTGCCGCGTGCGGCCGGCCATGCCTCCACCATCGCGGACAGCACCCGGGTGCAGCCGTTTCTGGACGGTATTTGAGCGTATTGAAAAATTTTTCGCGCAGAGTTTGCTTTCTCTGAAAACCCTGTGCTATAGTTCTGTTCTTCGCGGGGCACAGCACTGGGGTTAACCCGGATTTGTTGGGGCAGACCACAGGTGCAGGACCCGCAGGAAAGCAGTACACGAAGTTGTGCAAGTGGTGGTG
>JBBAFU010000008.1:0-153246 GCA_041655275.1 Castellaniella sp.
CGGTGCGAGCTGCATTCGACTGGAAGTCAGCCATGAATCAGTTTGCCATCATGTTCGGCGACCGCTTCACGCAGGCCAGAGGGTAAAGTTGTTCAACCGCCTCGCCCACAAAAACACGGATACTCCCGAAAGACCATCTGGACTACATTGAGCTAGATAACATCAAAGCTGCGGATGATGTAGCCGCTCGTGTGTTGGACCAAGTTCAGCAACTGGTCGAATTCCCTAAACTAGGTCGTGTCGGACGCAAGCTGGGCACGCGTGAACTGATCATCAGCAACACCTCTCTCATCGTGGTGTACCGGTTTCGTAACAAGCCGAATCACATAGAGATCATCCGGGTACTGCATTCGTCGCAGCAGTGGAAACCATAAAAACAAGAAATCTCACTTGTCGCGGACGAAACTACGGCTTGGACTTGGCCATTAGATTCATATCAAGAGCACGTACCACCACATCAAGAGCCTTCGCGACATAAGCGGCATCACCCGTTTCAAACGCATCGGCCATGAAGAACGCTATTTCATCGACATCGACCAGGGCGGCAGCAGGATCGTAGTTTGTCAGTTGCTCAGCCATCTATTATTCCGACGCACCAACTCTACGCAGCAATTCCTTTTCTGCGCACTGCCGCCTCTTTTTCGACTTCTTCATTGGAAACATACAAGCCCGCTTCAAGCTGTGCTCGCGCCGCCTCTACCTTGCGGCGGACATACTCATCATGTTCACGTGCAGCTTGTCTTGAAGCGATATATTCCCGCATGAGCTCGCGCACAACCTGAGACGCCGGACGATGATCAGCCGCCGCTTCCGCCATGAATTGCTCACGCAATTCCGACTCCAGCTTCATCGTGAAAACAGTCTTGGGCATGGCAAGACTCCTGTTTGCGTATAGAGCAAGGATATACGATTATCGAACTGAATACAGCTCCCAAGAATTCCCGCAAACGTATAATCCTCAAGACATTTCCAACTCGTGACACCACCCAATGCCCCACCCCACCCCCCAACTTCAACTCCACCTCCAGGCCCTGGACGCCAAACAGCCGGACCTTGCACGCAGCGAGCAGACCTGGGACCGGCGTGCGCAGGAAGTGAGCCGGTTTGAAGTGGCTGCGGATGATTTTGCCCTTGCCCTGATCGAGCGCCGGATGGCGCCGGCCGGCAAGCGGGTGCTCGATATCAGCTTTGGTGCAGGGCGTTACCTGGAAGCGTTTCTTCGCCGGGGTGCGCAGGTGGCCGGTGTGGAAATCTCCTCCGGCATGCTGACCCAGGCCTGCAAACGACTGGATGATGCCGGTTTGCCCTACGAGCCCGCACAGCTGGTGCAATCATCCTGGGAAGCGCTGGATCTGGAAGCGCACGCCTGGGTCGAGGCCTTCGATCTGGTCTTTCTCTACATGAGTCCGGCAATTTCCTCTGCCGCCATGCTGGACAAGGTATTGCGCGCGAGCCGCAAGGCGGTGTCCATCACCCTGTACGCCGATCGCAAGGACAGCCTGCTCACCCACCTGCAGGCGTATTTCGGCCTGGAATCACGCCGCCTCACGGCCGACAAAGGTGACGATCTCTACCATATCTTCAATGCCCTCTACCTGCAGGGCTTTTTTCCCGAGCTCCAGTTCGAACATCGCCGGCGCACGCAGCGCCACACCATCGACAATGTGTTCGAGCGCTATTTCAGCTGGCTGTTCAAGGGTGAGGCGGCAACGCAGGCCCGGCGCGACGAGCTGCGCGCCATACTGCAGGAACTGGCTGATCGCGATGGGCTGGTCACCGACAGCGAGGATACCGTCGGTCACCTCTATCTCGACAAGCAGCTGCACCGCTGACGACGGCACGCTCAGGCGGCTTCACGCCCCAGCACCCTGCCCGGACGCTCTCCGGTGGCGCGGCCATCCTGCCACACCATGCGTCCGTTCACCATGACGAATTCTATGCCGGCGCTGGCCTGCACCGAATCCTCGAAGCTGGTCACATCGGCCACGGTATCGGGGTCGAACAGCGTCAAATCGGCAAAATAGCCTTCGCGGATGAGGCCGCGTTCGGCCAGGCCGAAGTTCTGTGCGCTCAGGCCGGTCATTTTATGAACAGCGGTTTCCAGAGAGAACAGGCCCTGATCGCGGCTGTAGTGGCCCAGCACACGAGGGAAAGTGCCCCACAGACGCGGATGGGGCTTGACGTCGTGCGGCAGGCCGTCGGAGCCTATCATGGTGGGCTCGAAAGCCAGGATGGCCTCCACGTCGTCCTCGTCCATGCTGTGATAGATGGCACCGGCGGGCAGCAGCCGGCGGAAGGCCTCTTCCTGCGAACCGCCCAGCTCCCTGACCACTTCGGCAAAATCACGCCCGGCGTACTGAGGCAGGCCTTTTGACCAGGAGATGGTAGTGCGCCTTGCCGCCTCGACCATGTCCGGCGTGAGCACCGTTGAGGCGGCGGTATAGGGGTAGCAATCCAGGCAGATGCTCTGGTCCTGCATATGCTCGCGTATCAGGGCCAGCGTCTCTTTGGAGCGACCATGGTTGCGCTTGCCCATCAGCTTGTGATGCGAGATGACCACGGGCACATTCAGCGCCCGGCCAATGCGGAAGGTCTCGTGCAGGGCGTCGTCAATCGTGTCGCCTTCGTTGCGCATGTGTGTGCAGTACAGTCCCCGGTATTCGCTCAGCGGCGCGCAGACGGCAATCACCTCTTCCGTGGGCGCACTGAAGGCGTTCTCGTAGGCCAGACCGGTGGAAACACCGATGGCGCCGGCCTGCATCGCCTCTTCGACCAGACTGCGCATGGCCGCCACCTCACGCGTGGTGGCCGGGCGATCCAGGCTGTCCATGGTGGCTACACGCAGGCTGGTATGCCCGACCAGCATGGCGCAGTTGGTAGCCGGCGGCGTTTCGCGCACGGCATCCAGATAGTCACCGAAGCGGCTGAAACGGAACCAGCCCCCGGACTCGTCCAGAAGATCCAGCGGCGGCGTCACGGGGTCGGGAATGCGCCGCGGCATGGGTGCCAGCGAAATGCCGCAATTGCCGCCGACGATGGTGGTGACGCCCTGGCTGACCTTGGGCGACATATCACCGTGCGACAGCAACAGGCGGTCATCGTGCGTATGGGCGTCGATGAAACCGGGCGCCAGCACACGGCCTTCGGCATCCACTTCCTGCCGGGCCTGCGCGCTGCCAAGATCGCCGATGCGGGCGATGCGGTCATCGGCGATGGCCACGTCGCCCTGGCGGCGTTCGGCACCACTGCCGTCGATGATGGTGGCATTGCGAATGATGAGATTGAAAGTCTGGGCCATGATGTGTCTCGTGCGTGATGTGATGCAGTAGTGCTTCAGGATAGTGTATTGCAAAGCAGGCGCAGAGCACGCTCAGAGCAGGCGCACCACTGCGGCTGCCAGCATGCCTCCGCCAATGGCGAGCAAGGGGCGACGAAACACCAGCATCAGCACTGCTGTGCAGGCCAGCGCCGCCCGTGCACCCGCATCACCCTCCACGGCCAGCGGCGCAATCAGGGCCACTAGCACCGAGCCGGACATGGCCTGGATGAAACGACGCGTGCGCGCACCGATGGGGATGAAGCCCATGATGAAGACGCCGCCCCAGCGGGTGGCCACCGTCACCAGCGCCATCGCAATGACCAGCGCCAGGATGGCCAGTTCAGAAGCATCGGCACTCATGATTCCGGCCCTGCCCAGAAGACACCGATCACACCGCCCGCCACGGCACCCGCAATGACATGGCTGTTCTCGGGCAGATAGCGGTAGGCCAGCAGGGACACGGCTACGGCGACTGTCCAGATGATGAACATGCGCAGATTCCTCTCTCCCGACAGCACCATGGCAAACAGAAAGCAGGCCATGACCATATCCAGGCCGATGCTGGTCGGATTGCGAACGGCACCGCCGAAGTACACACCCAGCCAGGTACCCACCGCCCAGAACAGCCACAGGGCCGCGCCCCCGCCCACCAATATGCCAAGACCGTGGCGCTTGCGCTCGAACGCCTGCATGGCCATGGCCCAGTTGGCGTCGGAAAGCATGAGCAGGATGGCGTAGCGTCGCCCGGGCGGCAGCTGGCACAGCCAGGGATAGAGGGTGGCGCCCATGAGCAGGTTGCGCGCGTTGATGGCAAACACGGTCAACAGCAGGGCCGCCACGGGCAGCGTTGGCCCCCAGAGCTCCAGCGCCGCGAATTGCGAGGCGCCGGCAAACATGAGTACGCTCATGACGACCGACATGGTTCCGCTCACACCGGCCTGGTTCGCGGCCAGCCCGAAGGCGACACCAAAGACAATGACAAAGATGCAAAGCGGCAGCATCTGCATCACACCGGCCCGGACCAAAGGCCAATCGAGGTGATGCAAGGGACGTGAATCGGTCTTCATGACCGACAATCATACGGGATAACAGCGGGAAAAATGCGGGAAACTCAGCTCAGGCTCATGCTCTGACTGGGTCCGAGCACCTCCGCAAGCGGCTGCACCTGCCCCATACCGGAACAGTCATAGCCCTGAAGATCCTGTACGTATTTGCGATAGGGTTCGCCTTTCATCAGATCGAGCAGGCGCTGCAGGGGCGACGTGTCCATCAGATGCTTGTTGATGCCGAAGAAATACCGCTCCTTGGTCAGGCCGATGAACTCCAGCCCGAAGCGACCTGCTGCAGTTTCCACGCCAATGCCCACATCCGCCATGCCGCTGGCAATGTGCGCCGCCACGGCCATGTGCGTGAATTCCCCGGTGTCGTAACCCACGACATCCTGGGGATCCACCTGGCTGCGCTCCAGCATCAGGTCCACCAGAAAACGTGTACTCGAGCCGATCTGCCGGTTCACGAAACGCACATCGGGCCGTGCAATATCGGCGACACAGCAGATATTCTTGGGATTGCCGGGCAGGACGAAGAGCCCGGTATTGCGCACTGCAAGATGAATCAGCAACATACGATCCGAATCGAGCAGATGCCGGTAATGTTGCAGCGACGGAATTTCGTACTCGCCCAGGGGCAGCTGAAAACCTGCCAGATCGCACTGCTCGCGCTCCAGCGAAGCCAGGGCCTCGATACCGGTGCGGTAGCGCAGCTGCAACGGCGTAAACCCTTCTTCATGCGCTACTTTCATCAGGCTTTCCACTGCAAAGCCATGGCTGGCGTGCAGGCGCAGGCCGGTGATGTCTTCGGTATACCAGCTCTGCAATTCCGCCTGCAGCTCGGATGCCAGGCTGGCGAAGGTGGGCTCAAGACGAGCGGCGATGCGGCGATTGGCCCAGAGCAGGCGTTGCGCGAAACCGGTCAGTCGCGAACCCTTGCGTCGTGACGTCTCGATGAGCGGCAACTGAAACTCGGCTTCGGCCTTGCGAATGACGCCCCAGCCATGCCGGTAGGAAATGCCCAGCGCCTGACAGGCTCCCGAAATATGGCCGAGCTCATCGACTGCCGCCAGCAGACGCATGAGCTCGCCAATAGCCAGACTTTCTCCCGAGGGTTTTTCCAGGACCCATTCGGAACACAGCTTCGGCTTGAATTGATTGACTGACATTGCCCACCCCATTGAATCTGACAGGTTTCCGGGTCTTTTATGCAAATTAATTCATATAAATTAAAGACCCTTCTGCTTATATGTATTTTTTATCCTATTGAATCAAATGAAATTTTGATACAAGATTACCATATGCATGCACGTTTTTATATGCATCAATGTGCATATTGAACGGGAAATAAGAAAAGAAAATCCAGCTTTAAAACAATATGCAAAGTGCGCGCATGCACGCTGGTTTTCATCCTGATCGCACCGGAACCAGTCTGGTCCGGCCGGTCGGGAATCTGCAACCGCATCAAGGAGACGCATCATGCAACATTTCAAGATCAAACCGGGGGTTCCCCTGGCTGAGCAGGCCGAAATCGGACATAACCGCTGGCATCCGGACCTTCCCGAACTCACCAGTGTTCGTCCAGGCGATGAGATTATCCTGGAATGTCTGGATTTTCTGGACAGCCAGATCAAGGACACCGACAGCGCCGTGGATGTCCGTGACGTGGACCTGACCCGGGCCCACCCGCTGACGGGCCCCGTCCACGTCGAAGGTGCCGAACCCGGCGACCTGCTCGTCGTGGATCTGCTCGACATCCGCTGCGTGACGCCCGTTGGTTTCTCGGGCATCTTCGCGCGTGAAAATGGCGGCAGCTTCCTGGTCGACAGCTTCCCCGGGGCCAACAAGGCCATCTGGAACCTGAAAGGACGCTACGCAACTTCACGCCACATCCCCGGCGTACGCATCGGCGCCATGCTGCATCCCGGCCTGATCGGCACCCTGCCGTCCCAGGAATTGCTCGACGAGTGGAATCGCCGCGAAGCCGTACTGGTGAAAAAGGATCAGGCGCGGCCGCCGCATGCCGAGACCGCAGTCCTGCGCGGTGTCAGCGGTGCGCAGTACGACCGCATGGCGGCCGAGGCCGCGCGTACCGTACCGCCGCGCGAGCATGGCGGCAACCTGGACATCAAGAACCTGACGGTGGGATCGCGCATCTACTTCCCGGTCTACGTCAAGGGTGCAGGTCTGTCACTGGGCGATCTGCACTTCTCCCAGGGTGATGGTGAAATCACCTTCTGTGGCGCGATTGAAATGGATGGTGCGGCACACCTGGGCTTCGACCTGATCAAGGGCGGTATGGCGAAGTACAACGTCACTGCGCCCATCTATGTGCCGGGCATCCACGATGTGCAATATGACGAGTGGCTGAGCTTCACGGGCATCAGCGTGGAAGACGGGGTCAACTACTACCTGGATGCCACGGTTGCCTACCGTCGGGCCTGTCTCGCCGCCATTGACTATCTGGCAAGTGTCACGGCGCTGAGCAAGGAGCAGATCTATATGCTGCTGACGGCGGCGCCGGTGGAAGGCCGTTACGGTGGCGTGGTCGATCTGCCCAACGCCTCGGCCTCCATCTCCATCCCCACAGCCATCTTCGATGTCGACATCCTGCCCCAGGGCGCCATCGCCGGCGCCGCATCATACGGGCACCCGGGTGTGAAGATGACTCTGGATTGAGCGAGGTGCCGCCATGCCTTTATACGACTACGAGTGCACACAGTGCCACAGCACGATCAGCATGCTGCGTCCCATGGCCGAACGCCATGCGAAAGCTGACTGCACGGTCTGCAACACCGGCCAGCTGCACTTCAGGCTATCGGCACCCGGCACCATCATGAGCAAGGCCGGTGCGTTCCGTGCCGCGACACCCCAGCAGCAGCTGGCGGGGTCCGGCGTCTCGGGTCCCGGCACACGCCGGAAGACCAGGACATCGGTGCTGCACCAGTGCATAGGACCGAACTGCTCGGTCTGCGCATGAGTCCTTGATCATGCCCGCCGTGGGCCCGGGTCACACCGGGTCCACGGATGGCGGGATGCCGGACCCAACCACCAGGAGACTTCCCCATGCTGCAATTCTATCTGGTCTTCGTAGGGATTACCCTGTTTGTCAACGGCTTGCATATCTGTTCCGGCTGTCAGGTGGATGTTGCCAAACGCTCGGGCGCAAAGGATGTGGCCGTCGTCAACCTCTTCACCGGCCTGACGGGCATCATCCTGATCACGCTCATGGCCGCACGCACGGCGCGCACCGGAGAAAGCCTGGCGCCGGCCGCCTACATGGGCCTGTTTGTGCTCACCTATGTCTGGCTGGGCATCAACGCCTTCACCGGCGCTGATGGCAAGGCCTTTGGCTGGTTCTCGCTGCTGGTGCCTTTTGTGGGCATCCCGGTTGCGCTGCAGACCTTCGCCGCCGCGACGAGCGTATTCGACTACTGGATGGGCATGAGCTGGCTGGCCTGGTCGCTGCTGTGGTTTATGTTTTTCCTCTGGCTTTCCAGAGGGGTGGCCATTGCCCGCCCGACCGGCGTCATGACGGCGGCCCAGGGTGTGCTCACGGCCTTGTTGCCGGCTGTGTTGAACTTCTGGCGCATAATCTAGTATTGACATTCAATGATTCAGTGAAGACAGCCGGAGACAAACCATGAATACCAAATCCGCAATCAGGGACAGCGAGATTGCGGCCGATCCTGCGATCCAGACCATTGTGGACCGTCATGCCGGCGAGCCGGGGCCGCTGCTGCCCATCCTGCACGACATCCAGGCCCGCTTTGGCCATATACCCGATGCAGTTGTGCCGGTTGTGGCCCGGGCCATCCAGCGCTCGCGCGCTGAAATCCACGGTGTGCTGCGGTTCTACCCCGACTTTCGCAGCACACCGCCCAGGGCGGTCGAGCTGCGCGTCTGCGCGGCGGAATCCTGCCAGGCCTGTGACGGCAGGTCGCTGGAAGCGCATGCACAGGCCCTGGCGGAGCGCCATGGCCCGGAGCAGCTCGAGTTGCGGCCGGTCTATTGCCTGGGCCTGTGCAGCCAGTCACCGGCCGCCATGATCAATGGCCGGCTGCATGCCCGGCTCACCCCCGAGCGTCTGGAAGCATTGCTCGACGAAGCACTGGAGGCTGCACAATGACCATCCGTCTCTATATTCCGCTGGACTCTGCGGCACTGGCCACGGGTGCGCAGGCGGTGGTCACGGCTTTCGAGCAGGCGGCGGCACAACGCAGCCTGTCCCTGCACATCGTGCGCAATGGCTCCTGGGGCCTGCATTGGCTGGAACCCATGGTTGAAGCCGTGCTGCCGGAAGGTCGCATCGCCTTCGGGCCGGTAACACCGGCTGACGCCGCCGCCATCCTCGAGGCCATCGTCCAGGAGAACACCGCCGGACACCCCCTGTGCCACGGCCCCACGCAGGCCCTTCCCTGGATCAGGCAGCAGGAAAGGCTGTGCTTTGCGCGTGTCGGTCGCATTGACCCGCTGGACATCGCCGACTATGAGGCGCACGAGGGCTTTGCCGGGCTGCGCCGGGCTCTGGAAATGGCGCCGGCCGACATCGTGCGCTGCGTAACGGCATCCGGATTGCGCGGACGCGGCGGTGCCGCCTTCCCGACCGGCATCAAATGGCAGACGGCGCTGGAGACCGACGCACCGCAGAAATACATCGTCTGCAATGCCGACGAAGGCGATTCAGGCACGTTTTCCGATCGCATGCTGATGGAAGGCGACCCCTTCGCCCTGATCGAAGGCATGATCATCGCCGGCCTGGCCATAGGTGCAACCAGGGGCTATATCTATATCCGCTCGGAATATCCGCAGGCGGAAAACATACTCGAGCAGGCCATGCAGCGCCTGCGTGACGCCGGCTGGCTGGGTGAGGACATCCAGGGCTCGGGCGCGCGCTTCGACATCGCGCTGCGTCGCGGTGCCGGCGCCTACATCTGCGGCGAGGAAACCTCGCTTATGGAAAGCATTGAAGGGCGCACCGGCCTGGTGCGCGCCAAGCCGCCGCTGCCGGCCATCCAGGGTCTGTTCGGTCAGCCGACCGTCATCAACAACGTGATCACACTGGCCAGCCTGCCCTTCATCCTGACCCATGGTGACGAAGCCTATCGTGACTACGGCATGGGCCGCTCGCGCGGCACCCTGCCCTTTCAGCTCGCGGGCAACATCCGCCACGGCGGGCTGGTCGAAAAGGCCTTCGGCCTCACACTGCGCGAGCTGCTGTATGACTTCGGCGGCGGCAGCGCGTCAGGACGCCCCCTGCGCGCAGTTCAGGTCGGTGGTCCGCTGGGCGCCTGGCTGCCCGAATCCCAGTGGGATATCCCGCTGGATTACGAAGCTTTTCTGAACCACTCCGCCATGCTGGGTCATGGCGGCGTAGTGGCCTTCGACGACACCGTCGACATGGCGGCCATGGCCGAGTACGCCATGGCGTTCTGCGCCATCGAATCCTGTGGCAAGTGCACACCCTGTCGCATCGGTTCGGTGCGCGGCGCCGAGATCATCCGGAAGATCCGCGAAGAGGCTGGACGTAGCCGCGAAGCCGCACTGCTCGAAGACCTGTGCGAAACCATGATGGCCGGTTCCCTGTGTGCCCTGGGCGGCATGACGCCCTACCCCGTGTTGTCAGCCCTGCGCCATTTTCCCCAGGATTTTGGTCTGCCGGCCCATAGCGGCCAGGCCGGGGCATGAAGGAGACTCCTATGCTGGAAACCATCGCAAAGCGTGAAATCGATTTCGGAACCCCGGCCTCGCAAGCTGCTACACACGTCGAAGTGCACATCGATGGCCAGACGCTGCGCGTACCGGCCGGCACGTCGGTCATGCGCGCCGCAGCAGAAACGGGCATCATGATTCCCAAGCTCTGCGCCACAGACAGCCTGGATGCCTTCGGCTCCTGTCGCCTGTGCCTGGTCGAGATTGACGGGCGCAAGGGCTATCCGGCCTCCTGTACCACGCCGGTGGAAGACGGCATGGTCGTGCACACGGAAACGCCAAAGCTGCACCACCTGCGGCGCGGCGTGATGGAGCTCTACATCTCCGATCATCCGCTGGATTGTGTCACCTGCCCCGCCAATGGCGAATGCGAGCTTCAGGACATGGCCGGCGTCGTGGGTCTGCGCGAAGTGCGCTACGCCGATGATGGTGCCAATCACCTGGACGCCGAAGTCGACACCTCCAACCCCTATTTCACCTACGATCCGTCCACCTGTATCGTCTGCAACCGCTGCATTCGCGCCTGCGACGATATTCAGGGCACTTTCGCGCTGGCCCTGCAGGGGCGCGGTTTCGAAGCGCGTATCGTCGCCGGCCAGGATGACGGCTTTCTGGAAAGTGATTGCGTGTCCTGTGGCGCCTGCGTCCAGGCCTGCCCCACATCCGCCCTGATCGAGAACAGCATCATCGAACAGGGCCAGCCCACGCATACCGCCATCACCACCTGCGCCTACTGCGGCGTGGGCTGTGCCTTCAAGGCCGAGATGCAGGGCGACAAGCTGGTACGCATGACGCCCTGGAAGGACGGCAAGGCCAATCGCGGGCACTCCTGCGTCAAGGGCCGTTTTGCCTGGGGCTATGCCACCCACGCCGAGCGTATCCTCTCACCAATGATCCGCGACAGCATCAGCGAGCCCTGGCGTGAAGTGAGCTGGGACGAGGCCCTGGGCTTTGCCGCCGCCCGGCTGCGCGCCATCCAGGAGCAGCATGGCGTGGATTCCATCGGCGGCATCACCTCGTCGCGATGCACGAATGAAGAAACCTATCTTGTGCAGAAGCTGGTGCGAGCCGCGATGGGCAATAACAATGTAGATACATGCGGCCGGGTCTGCCACTCGCCCACCGGCTATGGGCTCAAGGTCACCATCGGTGAATCGGCCGGCACGCAGACTTTCGATTCCGTCATGCACGTCGATGTCGCCATCGTCCTAGGCGCCAACCCCAGCGATGCCCACCCGGTGTTCGCCTCACGCCTGAAGCAGCGCCTGCGCCAGGGGGCACGCCTGATCGTCATTGATCCACGCCGCATCGAACTGGTCGACGCGCCCAATGTGAAGGCAGACTACCATCTGCCGGTGCGCCCGGGAACCAACGTTGCCGTGCTCAACGCCATGGCCCATGTCATCGTCACCGAAGGTCTGATCGATCACGAGTTCGTGCGTGCGCGCTGCGAAGAGAAAGCCTTCTCCGACTGGCTTGACTTCATCCGCCTTGACGAGAACTCGCCCGAAACGACGGAAGCGGTCACCGGCGTATCGGCTGCCACGCTGCGCGGTGCCGCCCGCCTGTACGCCACCGGCGGCAACGGCGCTATCTACTACGGTCTGGGCGTCACCGAGCACAGCCAGGGCTCCACTGCGGTGATGTGCATCGCCAACCTCGCCATGCTCACCGGCAACATCGGGCGCGAGGGCGTGGGCATCAACCCGTTGCGCGGCCAGAACAACGTGCAGGGCTCCTGCGACATGGGGTCCTTCCCGCACGAATTCCCCGGCTATCGCCATGTTTCGGACAATGCGGTGCGTCATTCCTTCGAGCAGGACTGGGGCGTCAGCCTGCAATCCGAACCGGGCCTGCGCCTGCCCAATATGTTCGATGCCGCGCTCAGCGGCTCGTTCAAGGGCCTGTACTGCCAGGGAGAGGACATTGCGCAGTCCGACCCCAACACCCGGCACGTGGCTGCCGCGCTGCAGGCCATGGATTGCGTCATCGTCCAGGACCTGTTCCTGAACGAGACCGCCAAGTATGCCCACGTCTTCCTGCCCGGCTCCTCCTTTCTCGAGAAGGACGGTACTTTCACCAATGCCGAACGACGCATCTCGCGCGTGCGCAAGGTGATGGCGCCCAAGGCGGGCATGGCCGACTGGGAAGTCACCTGCGCGCTGTCGCAGGCCATGGGCTATCCCATGGAATACGACCATCCCGGCGAAATCCTGGACGAGATCGCACGCCTGACACCCACCTTCGCCGGCGTGTCCTTTGCACGCATCGACGCGCTCGGCGGCAGCGTGCAATGGCCGTGCAATGACGCGGCGCCCGATGGCACGCCCATCATGCACGTGGACGAGTTCGTGCGCGGCAAGGGCCGCTTCATGATCACGCGCTATGTGCCCACCGATGAGCGCAGCACACGGCGCTTCCCGCTGCTCATGACCACGGGACGCATACTGTCGCAATACAATGTGGGTGCGCAGACGCGGCGCACGGCCAACCTGGTCTGGCACGACGGCGATGTGCTCGAGATCCATCCCCAGGATGCACTCGATCGCGGCATTGCCCACGGCGATGCGGTGGCGGTACAGAGCCGTGCCGGCGAGACCGTGCTGCATGCGGATGTCACTGACCGCGTGCAACCGGGCGTGGTCTATACAACCTTCCACTTTCCGGGCTGCGGTTCGAACGTCCTGACGACGGACAACACCGACTGGGCAACCGACTGCCCGGAATACAAGGTAACGGCCGTGCAGGTGCGCAAGGCCTACGAGCCGGCCCAATGGCAGGTGGAGTGGCGTCAGAGACATGAGGAACAGACGGATCTTCTGGCCACCGCGCGGGTGGAAGCGGAAGCACCAGCGAGCACATCACCATGACCAACATCGAACATCTGATCCGGCTTGCGAACCGGATTGGCAGCTTCTTCGAAGCCATGCCGGATCGCGATGAAGCTCTGCACGACATCGTGAACCACATCCGCCATTTCTGGGAGCCCCGCATGCGCCGGGCCCTGCTCGGATTCCTGGCGGAACAGCCCGATGGCCGGCGCGGAGATACGCAGCTCAGTGACATCGTCCTGCTGGCGATTCGCAGCCACGGCAAAGCACTATTAGAATGAAAGGGAACCATCATGCTGACCTGCCATGTCCCTGCCCTTCTATACCATCGGCCATTCCACACGCAGCCTGGATACCTTCGGCGCGCTGCTGCGTCAGGCCGAAGTGCGTCTGCTGGTCGATATCCGTACCGTACGCCGCTCGCGGCACAACCCGCAATACAATGAAGACAGCCTGCCCGGGGCTCTGGGTGCCCTGGGTATCGCCTATCAGGCCCTGCCGGCCCTGGGCGGCCTGCGGGCGGCCTCGAAGACCGTTCCCGCCGATGTGAACGGCTACTGGCAGAACGCCAGCTTCCATCACTATGCCGACTACGCGCTGGGCACGGAGTTTGCAGAAGGCCTGCGTACACTCATCGCCATGGGTCACGAACAGCGCTGTGCCGTCATGTGCGCCGAGGCCGTATGGTGGCGCTGCCACCGGCGCATTGTGGCGGACTATCTGATCGCGTACGGGGAAACCGTCAACCATCTGATGGGCACAGACCGCATTGAAAAAGCCGGCCTCACACCCGGCGCCCTGATTCTGGACGGGCCGGTTGTACATTACCCGCAGGCGGCAAGCGCATCATGAATCAGGACAAGCGCATCCGGCGCGCGCAACTCAATGTCATACGCCAGGAATGCCGGCGGCTGGTGAGCCAGCGCTCGCTCATGTCGGCCGGTGCGGCCATCATTCCCGTGCCGGGACTGGATATGGGTGCCGACGTGGCCATCCTCATGCGTTTGCTGCCCATCATCAACGAGAAGTTCGGTCTGGACCCGCAGGCCTTGCAGGCCCTGAGTCCGCGGGAAGAGAAACTGCTGTTTTCGGCCCACGCCTATCGCCATATGGGCCTGATCGGCGGCGTGCTCACACCCGAGCGCATCCTGCGCGTGCTCGTCAGTCTGGGCGCCCAGCGCCTGGGTACACGGTCCGTGGCCAAATATATTCCACTGGTGGGCAGTGGCCTGTCGGCCGGTGTGAGCTATTATCTGCTGCGCCGCCTGGGCCATGCCCATATCGAAGAGTGTTATACACTGGCACTCCGGGCGCACGAGCAGGGGCTGGCGCTGGGTTATTCCAAACCTGTCATCACGGACACGCCGACCAGGACTAGTTGATCAGCATGCTGGGCATCCTGCGCCATCTGCGCATTTCGCACATCACGGCCGGCTTCATCGCCGTGCTGGTCGGCTACAGCAGTTCCGTAGCCATCATCTTCCAGGCAGCCAGCGCCGTGGGTGCCAGCGCAGCCGAACTCAATTCGTGGATGTGGGCCCTGGGCATCGGTATGGGCGTGACCTGCATCGCCCTGTCCTTCGCCTGGCGCCAGCCGGTACTGACGGCCTGGTCCACGCCGGGCGGCGCCCTGCTGGTAACCAGCCTGGCAGGCCTGAGCATGGGCGAGGCCGTAGGGGCATTTCTCTTCAGTGCCGTCCTCATCACGCTGTCCGGGCTCACCGGCTGGTTCCGGCGCATCATGGACTGGGTGCCGCCGTCGCTGGCGGCCGCCATGCTGGCCGGCATTCTCGCCGTCTTCGGCATGCGCATCTTCACATCGCTGGAGACCGACTGGGCCTTGACCGGGCTGATGTTTCTGGGTTTTTTCGTGCTGCGCCAGCTGGCACCCCGCTATGCCGTGCCGGCGACACTGGCACTGGGCATGCTGTGGTGTGCCCTGCATGGCATGCTGGCGTTTGAAATGCTGGACTGGACGCCGGCGCGGCCGGTGTTCATGGCACCCGAGTTCTCGCTGACGGCCATGATAGGCGTGGGCCTGCCCCTGTTCATCGTCACCATGACCTCGCAGAACATTCCCGGCCTGGCCGTGCTGCGCGCCAACGGCTATCCCGTGCCCGCCTCACCGCTGATCAGCTGGACCGGGGTCACCAGCCTGATACTGGCGCCGTTCGGGGGCTTTGCCTTCAATCTGGCGGCCATCACGGCGGCCATCTGCATGAGTGACGATGCCGGTCATGATCGCCACTGGCGCTGGCTCGCCTCGGTGTGGGCGGGGATCTTCTATCTGCTTACCGGCATCTTCGGCGCCACGGTCGTCAGCCTGTTCCTGGCCTTTCCCGCCGAGCTCGTCGCCACCATCGCCGGTCTGGCACTGCTGGGCACTATCGCCCAGGGGCTCTCGGCAGCGCTGGAGCACCCTGCGGAAAGGGACGCGGCGCTGGTCACCTTTCTGACCACGGCGTCCGGCATGAGTCTGCTGGGCATCGGCAGCGCCTTCTGGGGTCTGCTTCTGGGCATGCTCGTCTGGCAGCTGGGCCACGCCCGTCGCCATCGGCAGCCCGCCTGAGCGTCAGCCGTTACGCAATGCCACGTACAGCGCCGTTCCGGCGGCAATGCTGAGCAGCGTCTGGCGCGTGCGCCACTGCAGCAGCACCACCAGAACGATGGCGAGCAGCTCCTGCCACAGCCCGGCGGCATTGCCACGGGCGTGGCCCATCGCAGAATCCACCGTCAGCAACACCATGATGGACAGGGGCAGGGTCTCACCCAGCTTGTGCACCAGCGCGTGGCGGCGCAGCCAGTGCGAAGCCATGAAAGGCAGGGCCCGCAGGCCCAGGGTCACCGCTGCCATCAGCACGATGGCGGCCCAGACATAGCCTGTCGTACTCATGCCTGCTTCCTACCCGCCGCCGGACGCAGGGCTGCAGCCATGGAACACAGCGCGATGGCAACGGCCAGTGCCTGCGACGCCATCAGGGCCAGACTGGCCACATAGGCAAGCAGGGCAATGCCTATCGGCATCAGGTCACGGCGCCTGCGCCACTGCTCCACGGCCAGCACGGCAAACAGCGCGGTCAGCACGAAATCAAGCCCGCCCAGGCTCAGCGATGCATGGGCGCCCAGCAGGACGCCCAGCGCGGTACCCAGAACCCACCAGCCCTGATTCAGTGCACTCAGCAGCACCATATGGCGCATGCGCTGCGCCACCGGCAGCGCCGTGAGCACCGAATAGGTCTCATCAGTCAGGGCGAAGATGCAATACCAGCGTTGCCAGCGGCGCGCGGGCATATGCCCCAGCAACGAAAGGCCGTAGAACACATGGCGCAGGTTGATGACGAGCGTGGCCAGCGCGATGGTCCCCAGAGGCAGGCCTGCGACGAGCATGGGAATCATCATGTACTGCGCCGCGCCTGCATAGATCAGCAGGCTGGCGAGCAGCGCCAGCCACCCCGGCCCGTCCGCCTGAACGAACAGGAAGCCGAACACGGCGCCCAGGGGCACATAGCCCATGGCCACCGGCAGCGTCAGGCTGGGGACACTGGTGCTAGACAGGGGCGACGGCGATGCCTTCATCTTCGAAGACGGCCCGCAGGGCCTGCGCAAACTGCAGGGCCCCGGGCTGATCGCCGTGCAGGCAAAGGGTATCGGCCTTGACCGGGATGACCTTGCCCGACACCGTGGTGACCGTGCCGTCCTGAATCATCTGCAGCGCCTGATCAATGGCCATGTCGATATCGGTGATCATGGCATTGGCGCGGTCACGCGACGTGAGCGTGCCATCATCCTGATACGTCCTGTCGGCAAACACCTCGCTGGCCACCGTCAGACCTGCAAGCTGGGCCATCTCGGCCAGCTTGCTGCCGGCCATGGCGTACATGATGAGCGAAGGCCCGGTATCGACCACCGCAGCGATGATTGCCTGGGCGATATCCTCATCCTGCGACATATGGTAGAGCGCGCCATGCGCCTTGATGTGGTGCAGGCGGGCGTTCTGACTGGCCGCCACTGCAGCCAGGGCACCCATCTGGTAGACGACCATGTCATAGACCTCGGTGGGGCTGGCCGCCATCTTCCGGCGCCCGAAACCCTCGCGATCGGGCAGACCCGGGTGCGCGCCCAGGGCCACTCTGTTTGCCAGTGCGAAAGCCACCGTGCTGCGCATGGTGCCGGGGTCGCCCGCGTGAAAGCCACAGGCAATGTTGGCCGAACTGACGAAAGGCATGATCTCCTGATCGTTGCCCATCTTCCAGTGGCCGAAGCTTTCACCCATGTCGCAGTTCAGATCGATGCTCAGACTCATGTCATTGTCCCTCCAGGAAGCTCTTGAGTTTGTCCGCACGGCTGGGGTGGCGCAACTTGCGCAAGGCCTTGGCCTCGATCTGACGGATGCGCTCGCGCGTCACGTCAAACTGCTTGCCCACCTCTTCCAGTGTCTGGTCGGTGCTCATCTCGATGCCAAACCGCATGCGCAGCACCTTGGCCTCGCGCGGGGTCAGTGAATCCAGCACCTCCTTGACCACATCGCGCATGGAACCGTGCAACGCCGAATCGGAAGGTGACACCGTGGAGAGGTCCTCGATGAAATCGCCCAGATGGGAATCATCATCATCCCCGATCGGTGTTTCCATGGAGATGGGCTCCTTGGCGATCTTCAGGATCTTGCGCACCTTGTCTTCCGGCATGTCCATCTTCAGGGCCAGCGTGGCCGGATCGGGCTCCACGCCCGTCTCCTGCAGGATCTGGCGGTTGATGCGATTCATCTTGTTGATGGTCTCTATCATGTGCACCGGAATGCGGATGGTGCGCGCCTGGTCGGCAATGGAACGCGTGATCGCCTGGCGTATCCACCATGTGGCATAGGTGGAGAACTTGTAGCCCCGGCGATACTCGAACTTGTCGACCGCCTTCATCAGGCCGATGTTGCCTTCCTGGATCAGGTCGAGGAACTGCAGGCCGCGATTGGTGTACTTCTTGGCGATCGAGATGACCAGACGCAGGTTGGCTTCGGTCATTTCGCGCTTGGCCTTGCGTGCACGCGCCTCGCCCGTGGCCATGCGCTTGTTGACGGCCTTCAGATCCTTGAGCGGCAGCACGACACGGCGCTGCAGCTCGATGAACTGCTGCTGGATTTCCTGGATATCGGGCAGGTGGCGCTCCAGCGTCTCGGAGTAGGCATGGCCGGCCGCGATCTCGGCGGGCGCCCAGTCAAGATTCGTCTCGTTGCCGGGGAAAGCCTTGATGAAGTGGCTGCGCGGCATGCCGGCGCGATCCACACAGATGTGCAGCGCAGCGCGCTCTAGCTTGCGTACCTCGGCCACCTGCTCGCGCATGCTGTCGGCCAGGCGCTCGACCATACGCGCCGTGAAGCGGATGCCGATCAGCTCGTCCAGGATTTCCTGCTTGGCACGAATGTAATCCGGCGCCTTGTAGCCTTCCGACTCGAAGGCCTCGCGCATGTTCTGGAAGGAGACGGCTATGCGGTCGAATTTCTTGAGCGACTTCGTGCGCAGATGCTGGATCTGGCGACTCGTCATGCCGCCGGCGGGGCCGTCCTCTTCCTCGTCATCGAGCGCCACGCCGGCCCCGGCGTACTCCTCGCCTTCGTCGTCCACCAGACCATCGACGATCTCGTTGATCTCGGCATCACCCGCACGCACACGATCGACGTGCTGGAGGATTTCATTCACCGTGGTCGGGCAGGCGGCAATCGCCATCACCATGTGCTTGAGCCCCTCCTCGATGCGCTTGGCGATCTCGATCTCGCCCTCGCGCGTCAGCAGCTCGACCGTACCCATTTCGCGCATATACATGCGTACGGGGTCTGTCGTGCGGCCGAAGTCGGAATCGACCGTGGTCAGCGCGGCATCGGCCTCGTCATCCACGTCATCATCGCTGCTGGCCATGGGCGCCGAATCGCTCATGAGCAGGGTTTCGGCATCGGGCGCCTGGTCATAGACCGAAATGCCCATGTCGCTGAACGTGCTGATGATGCCGTCGATGGCTTCGGCATCAACCAGGTCATCGGAAAGATGGTCGTTGATCTCGCCGTAGGTGAGGTAGCCGCGCTCCTTGCCCATGCGGATGAGCACCTTGAGGCGGTTGCGCCGGGCTTCCTGCTCTTCCGGCGTCATCTGCTTGCGCGAGCTGGGCTCCTTGTCGTTCTTGCCCCGGCGCGCACCCCGGCGCGGCAGCGGCTTGAGTTCGGGGATGACCTCATCGGACTCATCATCATCCACGAAAAGGTGGTCGGCATTCTTGGCGGGACGTCCGGGGCGCCGGCCGGTAGACTTGGCGGCCGCCTTGCGGGCCGTCTTCTTTGCCGCGGTCTTCTTTGCCGCCGTCTTCTTGGCAGCCTTTTTTGCCGCCTTCTTGGCCGCAGTCTTCTTCACCGCCGCTTTCTTGGCAGCGGGCGTGCCGGCCGCTGCAGCCTCGGCCGCCGGCGTCGCTGCAACATCCGCCGCGGCAGCAGCCTTCGCCGCAGTCTTGGTAGCGGCCTTTTTCGCCGCTACGGTCTTGGTCGCAGTCTTGGTGGCAGCCTTCTTCGCTGCAGTTTTGGCGGCAGTTGTCTTTGTCGCAGCGGTCTTTGCTGCGGCCGTCTTTGCCGCTGTCTTGCCGGCGGCCTTCTTCGCCGCGGTCTTGGCGGCAGCCACCTTCACCCCGGCAGTTCCGGCCGCAGCTGCGGCTACGGGCTTTTCCTGTACCCCATCGGCACTGCTCCGGGCGGCGCTGGCCTTCCTGGCGGTCTTTCGCGCCGGCTGAGTTGTCTTGTCAGTTTTTTGGGTCATAGTCGCTTCCGTGGTCGCCCGGGCACTGCATCCGGATGAAAACCGTTAATTTTACTGTAGATAGGCTGAATCCGCACTACTCAGAAGAGCCAGTTGACGCGTCAATTCCTGATAGCGTCGCCGTGCGGCCTCATCCTGCAGGCCATCCTGTATCAATGCCGATTGCTCGGCCTTCATCGCCTCAAGTTCGATACGCCGCAGCGCATCATTCCATTCCGCCTGCGGGTTTGGCAATTCCTCGGCCTGCAGCAACTCTGCGCCCAGGGATGCCAGCACACCGGCAAGCTCCGATTCGGGGTCTGCCGCCTCGAGCAGGGCCCCCACATGACGTGCGCCACAGGCATTGGCCAGGGTGATGAGCTCACGCACAAGTACCAGATGAGGCCGGTTTGCCAGAATTTCAAGCTGCTGCTCTCCCATGTCATCAATGAGAGCCGGGTGTGCCAGCAGCAGATGCAGCAAACGTCGCACCAGCGGCGTCACACGTCGCTGCGCCCTGCCGCTACGCGAAACCGGCCCCTGGCGAACGCGCCTGCGCCCGGCGTGGCTGCCATCCCCGTGCCGCTGCACACCACCCGTCATCCCCGCCCGTATATCTGCAGACTGTGAGCCGCGTCCACCGGTATCGCCATCCGCCAGCAGGGGAGACAGTTCTTCCGGTGTCAGCCGCACCTGGCGCGCCAGCGCCTGCTCGATCTGCATTCGCATGGCCGGGGCCGGAATGCCGGCCATCAAAGGCGCCGCCTCATGGATGCAGGCCGCCCGCCCCTCCGCTTCCTCGAGGTCATGGCGTGCGGCCAGCTCGGCAAGCAGAAAGCCCGACAACGCCTGGGCATCCCGCAGGGCCTCGCGAAACGCCGCTGCGCCCAGCTCACGGACGAAGGAATCCGGATCATGCCCTGAGGGCAGAAACAGGAACCGTATGGCGACATCATCACGCAGCAGGGGCAGGCAGACGGTCAGTGCGCGCCAGGCAGCACGCCGGCCGGCATCATCACCGTCGAAACAGAAAATGATGCGCGTACTCGCACGAATCAGCCGGCGTATATGGTCTTCAGTAGTGGCCGTGCCCAGGGTGGCAACGGCATTGCCCAGACCCTGCTGCGCCAGCATGATGACGTCCATGTAGCCTTCAACCACCAGCACACCGGCTTCGCGCCGGATGGCCTCGCGCGCTTCCCACAGGCCATAGAGCTCACGGCCCTTGGAAAACAGGGGCGTTTCCGGACTGTTGAGATATTTGGGTTCGCCCGCCCGGATGAGCCGCCCGCCAAAGCCGATCAGCTGCCCGCGCACATTGCGTATGGGGAACATGATGCGATCGCGAAAACGATCGTACCGGCGCCCGTCCTCGCCTTCGATCACCAGTCCGGTTTCCACGAGTGCGGGATGCTCATAATCGGGCATGACATCGGCCAGCGCACGACGCCCGCCGCCCGACCAGCCCAGGCCATAGTGCGCTGCCACACGCCCTTCCACGCCCCGTTGCTGCAGATAGTCGATCGCCGGCCGGCTCTCGCGCAACTGCTGCTGGTAATGCACCTGTGCCCGCTGCAGAAGCTGCTCGTGCTGCATGGCCTCGGCCTTGCGCTGGCGCGCCGCTTCACGCTCGCGCGGACTCTGGCGCTCCTGCGGCACCTGCATGCCCGTCTCGGCGGCAAGGCTCTGCACCGCTTCGGGAAAGCTGGCACCCAGATGACGCATCAGAAAGCCGACGGCATTGCCATTGGCACCACAGCCAAAACAGTGAAAGAACTGCTTGGCGGGGCTGACGGTGAAGGACGGAGTTTTTTCGTTGTGGAAAGGGCAAAGGCCAAGCAGGTTGGCTCCGCCCTTTCTCAGCTGCACATGGCGCCCGATGACGTCTTCTATGGAAACGCGGGCGAGCAGCTCCTGAACAAAGGATTCAGGAATCAATCAGTACATGCGCGGCGGCAGTTGTTGGCTGCGAATGCGCTTGTAGTGGCGCTTGACCGCAGCAGCATGCTTGCGCTTGCGCTCGGCCGTGGGCTTTTCATAGTACTCACGCGAACGCAGTTCGGTCAGAAGGCCGGTTTTTTCGACGGTACGCTTGAAGCGGCGCAGGGCGGCCTCAAACGGTTCATTCTCTTTCAGACGCACGATAGGCATGTAATTGGTAAGCCTTAATTTGAGTTGAATTTGGTTGAATCGGGATTTGTTTGAATCCGGAACAGACTGGAATCTGTAAACGCAATGCTGCGAGCCCTACATTCTACCATGACGGGCCGTATTGGCAAGGTACGACACTTCAAGTACCGGCAATCAACCTGCCGGCGTGGGTGTTCCCTTGCGCACCCAGGCCTCGAGCTGATGGGGCCGGATGCTGTCATAATCCTCGAAAGGCTGGTGAATCCAGGGGTTGGTGGGCAGCTTGTCCACGTAGTAATCCGGAATCGCCTGGGAGTGCCCCTTCCACCACAGTACTGCGGTGCGCAATTCGGTGATTGCCGGAAACTCCGACGCCAGATGCTCGCGCACCCGGTTGAATGTCAGACCGGTATCCACCATATCGTCCACCATGAGCACCGGACCTTCGAGCGTGCCACGCGTGATGGTGATGAACTGGGCAATATCGAGCTGGCCCTGCTGGGTGCCCGCCGCCTCCCGGTAGCTGCTGGTGGCCAGTATGCCCAGAGGCACATCGTAGATGCGCGAAATAATGTCGCCCACGCGCATGCCGCCCCGCGCAAGGCAGACGATCTTGTCGAACTTCCAGCCCGACTCATGAATCCTCAGTGCCAGACGCTCGACCAGTCGGTTGTATTCGTCCCAGCTGACCCAGAGATCTCTGTCGGTGCTGGGGGGCAGGCTGCTCATGGATCACACTTCCTTGACGGCTTGAGGACGGTTTCAGACCAGACGGTGCTGGAGCACAATGGTTTCCATGCGATCCGGTCCGGTGGATACCATATCAATGGGAATTTCGCAGATCTCGGCAATGCGCTCGAGGTAGCGACGCGCATTGACCGGCAGCTGATCGTACTCGGTAACACCCACCGTAGACTCCGCCCAGCCGGGCATCTCCTCGAGTACGGGCTCGGCTTCGGTCGCCACATGAGCGCCGGCAGGCAACACATCCAGAAACTCGCCCCGATAGCGATAGCCCACACCCAGGCGCACGGTTTCCAGACCGTCGAGCACGTCCAGCTTGGTGATGCACAGTCCGGACACCCCGTTGATGCGAATCGAGCGCTTCAGCGCCGCCGCGTCGAACCAGCCACAGCGGCGCGCGCGCCCCGTGACGGAACCGAATTCC
The DNA here is from genome assembly GCA_041655275.1 of Castellaniella sp. Lineage (GTDB taxonomy): Bacteria > Pseudomonadota > Gammaproteobacteria > Burkholderiales > Burkholderiaceae_B > JAJYRX01. The sequence goes on from JBBAFU010000008.1 coordinate 22,977, forward strand.
TTGCCGACACGCGCAAGATGGGCGCCGATCTCGTCCTCCAGCTCGGTCGGGAACGGACCGGAACCCACGCGGGTCGTATAGGCCTTGGCAATGCCCAGCACATATTCCAGTACCTGCGGGCCGACCCCGGCGCCGGCCGATGCAGCACCCGCAATGCAATTGCTGCTGGTCACGAAAGGATAGGTGCCGTGGTCGATATCGAGCAGTGCGCCCTGCGCACCTTCGAACAGCAGCCGCTGGCCCTCCTTCTGCGCGACATGCAGCCGCGAAGATACATCGGCCACCATGCTTTCGAGCGACTCGGCCCATTGTGCAGCCTGCGCCAGAATGGGGCCGGCCTCGACGGCTTCGGCACCCAGATACTGCGTGAGCATGAAGTTGTGATAATCGAGCGCAGCTTCGAGCTTTTCCCGGAACTGCTCCGGATCGAACAGATCCTGGATGCGCAGGGCGCGCCGGCCGACCTTGTCCTCGTAGGCCGGGCCGATGCCGCGTCCGGTAGTGCCGATCTTGCCCCCGCCCATACGCGCCTCGCGCGCCTGGTCCACCGCGACATGGTAGGGCAGGATGAGCGGGCAGGCAGCGGAAATCACCAGACGTGAACGCACATCCAGCCCGACGGTCTCGAGCTCGGCGATCTCGCCCAGCAAGGCTTCCGGAGAAAGGACGACGCCGTTGCCGATATAACAGGTGACATGCGCGTGCATGATGCCTGAAGGGATCAACCGCAGAATGGTCTTGTTGCCGTTGATCCACAGGGTATGCCCGGCGTTATGGCCGCCCTGGAAGCGCACCACGCCCTGGGCCGACTCTGCAAGCCAGTCGACGATCTTGCCTTTGCCTTCGTCACCCCACTGGGTGCCGATCACCACGATGTTCTTGCTCATGTTCATCAACGAAAAAGGTCCGGCCGCATGCTGCCTCGACGATGCCGAAAAACGATTGAATGATACGACAGATCGGCCCTGGCGCGTGCGCCTAGCCCACCTCCCTGACTTCCCAGCATCCCTGTTCGCGTACCAGTTCGCGGTCGAGAATGAACTCGTCCAGCCGGCCGGACTGCCCCGGCAGCATCTGCACGACCACTTCCCCGGATTCGCGCAGGCGGCGCAGGGCATCACCGAGCCCGGCATCGTGACCCCAGGGTGCGCGGATGGCACGCGTACGCTGTGCCGGCGCCAGGCCGGATGACAGCTTGCGCAAATCGAGACTGAATCCCGTCGCCGGGCGGGCACGCCCGAAAGCCTTGCCCATGCCATCATAACGCCCGCCCTTCACCAGGGCATCATGCCAATCCTGGGCATAGACGGAAAACACGACGCCCGAATGATAGCCGTAACCGCTGCCCATGTCTCCCAGATCGATGCCGAAGCTGTGATGGGGCAAGGCCTCTATGAGCGCCTGCAGCGCATCCAGTGCCTGCACGAGTGCCGGCAGTGCCGGCAGGGTATCGCGTGCACGCTGCAACACCTGTGCATCGCCATACAGATGCGCAAGGGCGAGCACGGCGTCCAGACTTCCGGTGCGCAGTTCGGCAAGTTCATCGCCGAGCGCCTCGAGTGCAGGCACATCCTTGGCAGCCAGCAGATCGGAAATCAGCTCAGCCCGGGAAGCCAGCACCGGATCGGTATCAATGATGGCACGAAACACTCCGGGATGATTCAGATCGAACCGCGCCTGCCGCACACCGGCCTGCCGCACGCTTTCAAAGGCGAGCCCGATGATTTCGATATCCGCCTCGATACCGGAATGGCCGAACAACTCGGCGCCGATCTGCAGCAGCTCGCGATCGGACAGCAGGCCTGCGGGCCTGGCATGCAGTACGGGACCGCAATAGCACAGGCGCGTCACACCCTCCCGGTTCAGCAGATGGGCGTCGATGCGTGCCACCTGCGGCGTCATGTCGGCGCGCACCCCCAGACTGCGTCCGGAGAGCTGGTCAACCAGCTTGCTCGTGCGCAGGTTGAGCGCCTGCCCGTTACCCGTCAGCAGCGAGTCCAGATATTCGACCAGCGGCGGCGCAACCAGCTCATAGCCGTAGGTACGGTAGGCATCGAGCAGCTTGCGCCGCAGCTCCTCGATACGGCGCGCTTCGGCCGGCAGGATATCGGCCAGACTGTCGGGCAGCAACCATTTCGACATGACGGCAGCACTCACTGCACGGTCACCGCACTGGCACCACCTTCAGGATCGGACCAGAAACGGAAGAAATCCGATTGCGGGCTCAGGACCAGCGTGTCCTCGCTGCCCAGTGCGTCGCGATAGGCTTCCAGGCTCTTGTAGAACGCATAGAAGCCGGGATTCTTGCCAAAGGCTTCCGCATAGATGGCCGTCGCACGACCATCGCCTTCACCCTTGATGCTTTCCGCCTTCGCATAGGCGTCGGCCAGCATTTCGGCGCGCTGGCGATCGGCCTGGGCGCGAATACGCTCGGCATCGGCAAAGCCGCTGGCCCGCAGGCGGTTGGCCTCCTGCTTGCGCTCGGCTTCCATGCGCCGGAACACCGATTCGGAAATCTCGGGCACAAAATCGATGCGGCGCAGACGCACGTCAATCACCTCTACGCCCAGCGGACGCGCCCTCGCCTCCACCGTGGAGAGAATCTCCTTCATGATGGTGTCACGCTCGTTGGATACCACGGCCTTGACGGTACGCACGTTGACCGACGCGTTCAGCGCATCGCGAATCTGCGCCTGCAGTCGCTCGATGGCGGCCCTGTCACTCACGCCAAAGGTGACGTAGAACTGACGCGGGTCCGCAATACGCCACTTGACGAAGGAGTCGATGAGAAGGTTCTTCTTCTCGGCGGTCTGGATGCGCTCGGGGTCCTTGGTCTCGATGGTCTGCAGGCGCTTGTCCAGCCGTACCACCGTCTCGAATGGTGGCGGGAACTTCAGGTACAGGCCGGGCTCGACAATGGTCGTGCGCACTTCACCGAGCGTGAACACCAGCGCTGCATCGCGTTCACGCACGATGAAGACACAGGAAGAGGCAATTGCCAGCAGGATAATCAGGCCGACCAGGGCGGGAAACATTCTTTGCATGGCGGCCTCCTAGCGGGAATACGGACTGAAGGAGAGGGAATCCTGCGCCCTGCCCGCAGCACTGCCCGTATCGGACGCGCTGCCGGCCGGCGAGCTCGCAGGTGTACGCGACGCAGCAGCCCCGGCACCGGCTACACGCTCGGGCGCGTTGGCGGCGCTACCGGCAGCCTGCTGCATGAGCTTGTCGAGCGGCAGATAGAACATATTGCTGGCAGCCGATGAATCTATCATCACCTTGCTGGCGCTGGACAGGATCTGCTGCATGGTGCTCAGGTACATGCGCTGGCGCGTGATATCGGGTGCAAGCGCGAACTCACGCTCGATGCTGACGAATCGTGCGGTGTCACCCTGGGCGTCCCCGATGACCGTGGCCTTGTAGCCCTCGGCCTGCTCGAGCATGCGTGCCACCTGACCTTCGGCTTCGGGCAGGATCTTGCTCGAATAGGCCGTACCTTCGTTGATCTGGCGCTCGCGATCCTGACCGGCCTTCACGGCATCGTCGAAAGCAGCCTGCACCTGCTCGGGCGGCTGCACGTTCTGGATGGCCACTGTACTGATCTGGATACCGGTGTGATAGCGGTCAAGAATGCTCTGCGCCAGGGTCTGCACCTCGACCGCCACTTCGGTACGGCCGGAATACAGCACGAAATCCATGGGTTTGCGGCCGACGATCTCGCGCATGGCGGTTTCCGCCGCCTGGCGCACCGACTCATCGGGCTGACTGGTGCGGAACAGATAATCCGGCGCCCCCGTCGGCTGCAGGCGGTATTGCACCACGAACTGCATGTCGACGATATTCTCGTCGGTGGTCAGCATCAGGGATTCCGGCAGCACCTTGTTGCGCGAAGTGCCGCGAAAGCCCACCTCGAAGGTACGCAGCTGCGCGATGTTCACGATCTCGTGCGCCTCGATCGGCGATGGCTGACGCCATTGCAGACCGGGCGGCAGGGTCTTCTTGTACTTGCCAAAATGCGTGACCACCGCCACCTGCCCTTCCTGAACAATCAGGAAGCCGCTGGCAAGCCACAGCAACACACCGGCCAGGATGGCAAAGAAGAACAGGCGTGGCGAGCCCTTGGGCATACTGACACCCGGTCCGCCGGGACCACCGGCCCCAGGGGGCTGCATGCGTCCGCCGCCGCGCTGTGGACGACGCCCGAACAGACCTGCAAGCCGATTGTTGAAATCGCGCCAGACTTCGTCCAGATCAGGCGGACCATCGCCGCGCTGGGGGCGTCGCGGTGGTTCCTGCTCCTGTTTGTCGCCACCCCGGCCCCAGCCGGGATCATTCAGATTCAAGATATTAGACATTAAGCGTTCGGGTTCCCGCGATTTCACCTGATTCAACAATGGCCTGGCGCAAACCGTCCAGACCGAGACCCTGTTGTGCGCTGACAAGGACTCGCGCAATGGTACCATGATCGTCTCTCTCGATCCGGGGCTCGTGGCCGCTCAGATCGATTTTGTTGTAGACGAGAATATGCGGTATTTCATCTGCTCCGATATCGGCCAGCACCTTGTTTACCTCCTGAATGTGCTCGTCGCGCTGCGGGCTGGAGGCATCGATCACATGCAGGAGCAGATCGGCCTGCACGGTTTCCTCCAGTGTGGCACGAAACGCCGCCACCAGGGTAGGCGGCAGATCCCGGATGAAACCCACTGTATCGGAAATCACGACATCGCCCGCCCCTTCCAGCCATATCCTGCGGCTGGTGGTATCCAGGGTGGCAAACAGCTGGTCGGCTGCGTAACTGCCGGCACGCGTCAGCGCATTGAACAGGGTTGACTTGCCGGCGTTGGTATAACCCACCAGAGAAACGGACATGACGCCGCTGCGCACACGGCGGCGGCGCTGCGTGCTGCGCTGGCGCCGCACCTTGTCCAGACGGGCGCGCAACACCTTGACGCGCGCACCTATCATACGCCGGTCGAGCTCCAGCTGCGACTCACCCGGCCCCCTGATTCCGATACCCCCCTGCTGTCGCTCGAGGTGGGTCCACATCCCGGTCAGACGCGTGGACAGGTGCTGGAGCTGCGCCAGCTCCACCTGCAGCTTGCCCTCGTGGCTTTGCGCCCTGAGCGCGAAGATATCAAGAATGAGCGCCACCCTGTCGACGACTCGACGGCCAAAGGCCCGCTCCAGATTGCGCTGCTGCGCCGGTCCCAGTGCCTGGTCGAACAGGATGATGTCGGGACGGCAGCTTTCGACCAGGTCGGCGATTTCCTGCACCTTGCCCGACCCGATGAAAGTGGCGGGATCGGGACGATCCCGGCGTGCGACCACCTGCTCCAGCACCGTGGCACCCGCACTGGCGGCCAGCAGCAGGAATTCCTCGGCATGCGCAGCGTGATCGGGTTCGCCGAGATCGACACTGATGACAATGGCCTTCATCTGCATGCCGGGCACCGGAATGAAAATACCCGCCGGTGCGCGGGCACGGCGGGCTGGCGGATAGCGATCACATCCGGCATGCGGGGACTATTCTGCCGTCCCATCCAGCTGAAGCGTGACGGGTCTGCCCGGAACAACTGTCGAGATAGCATGCTTGTAGACCATCTGCGTGACCGTATTGCGCAACAGCACGACATACTGGTCGAAGGAATCGATCACACCCTGCAATTTGATGCCATTGACCAGATAGATGGAAACAGGAACGTGTTCCTTGCGCAGGGCGTTCAGGAATGGGTCTTGTAGTACTTGCCCTTTAGTGCTCATCAGTTCGGCTCCAAGAGTGTTGTTTTTTGAGGATGACACACGATCGACGATCGCATGTCAATATAAAGTAATCGAATAAAGGTGAACTGTACAGGGTTTTCCCTGAATGCGCACGCCGGCCTCTTCAGCCCTGCGATGGAAGCATTTCGGCGAGCGCATCACACAGCATCGCACACTGCTGCGGCAAACCAACCGTGATACGCAGGAACTGCGTGATGCGCGCCTGGCTGAAGTGCCGCACCAGTATCCCGCGCCGGCGCAGCGCTGCTGCCAAATCGGCGGCGTCATGATCGGGGTGGCGCACGAAAAGAAAATTGGTCTGTGAAGGCAGCACCTGAAAACCCATGGATCGCAGGCGCTGCGCCAGGGCTTCGCGCTCGCGGATGACATCGGCACAGGCGCGATCAAACCAGGCCTGATCACGCATTGCTGCAGTTGCGCCCGCCTGGGCGAGACGATCCAGCGGATAGGAATTGAAGCTGTTCTTGACACGATTCAGGCCGGTCACGATATCGGTGCTCGCCAGTGCATAGCCCACGCGCAGGCCAGCAAGCGCGCGTGACTTGGACAGGGTGTGCACAATCACCAGATTGTCATGCTGCGCCAGCAGCGATGCACAATGATGGCTGGAAAAATCGACATAGGCCTCGTCGATGACCACCGGCACATCGGGATTGGCAGCCAGGATGCGGGCAATCTGGGCCGGTTCGAGTGCAATGCCCGTGGGCGCATTGGGATTGGCAATGATGATGCCGGCCACCGGCGTATCATGCGGACCAAGATAGTCTTCAACGCAAATGGTGAAATCGTCCGCCAGCGCCACGAGCCGCACCTGCACACCGAACAGGGCGGCATAGGTGCGATAGAAGCTGTAGGTGATGTCCGCCAGCAACAGCTCCCCTTCCCGCTGGAACAGGCCGCGGAAGATGTGTGCCAGTACCTCGTCGGAACCATTGCCCACGAAGACCTGATCGGCATGAACGCCCTGGCTGTCGGCAATGGCCTCGCACAGCCCGCGCGCCGTCGGGTCGGGATACAGGCGCAGATCATCACCGGTTGCGGCGCGGATGGCGGCGATCGCCTTTGGCGACGGGCCATGGGAATGCTCGTTGGTATTGAGCTTGAGTGTGATGACTTCGCGGGGCTGCTCACCCGGCACGTAGGGAAGCAGGGCTTCCATGTCCTTGCTGAAAAATCGACTCACCGTGTTCTCTCGACATAGGGATTGCGGGAAGACCTGAATTCCACGCGCAGCGGCGTGCCTTCGAGCGAAAAAGCCGTGCGAAACGTGGATTCCAGATAGCGCCGGTAGGATTCGGGCACACCCTCGAGTGCGCTGCCATGGACGATGATGCGCGGCGGGTTCTGCCCGCCCTGATGGGCGTAGCGCATCTTGGGCCGTATGGGTCCCTGGCGTGGCGGCTGCTGAGCCTCGACTGCGGCGTGCAGCACGCGCGTCAACCGCGGCGTGGGCAGGCGCGCAAAGGCCGCGGCATGTGCCCGACGCACCGAACGCATCAGGCCGGGGACACCCTGGCCGCTCAGCGCCGAGATGGTATGCATGCGCGCAAAGGAAAGAAACCGCAGCTTGAGGCGAAACTCGCGCATCACCTGCTCACGCTGATATTCATCCAGGGCATCCCACTTGTTGATGGCCACCACCAGCGCACGACCACTTTCCAGGATGAAGCCCGCGATGTGCGCATCCTGCTCGCCCACGCCTTCGCTGCCGTCCAGCATGAGCACGACGACATTGCTCGCCTCGATGGCCTGCAGGGTCTTGATGACCGAGAATTTCTCCACCGTCTCGAAAACCCGGCCCTTGCGACGCAGTCCTGCGGTGTCGATGAGCACGTACGACTGGCCCGCGTGCTCGAAATCGACTTCGATGGCGTCACGCGTCGTGCCCGGCTGATCGAAGGCGATCATGCGCTCTTCGCCCAGCAAGGTGTTGATCAGGGTGGACTTGCCGGCATTGGGTCGCCCGGCGATGGCCAGGCGCACGCGATGCCCTTCGCCCGCTTCCGGCTCGGGTGTTTCGGCAGGCACTGCAGGCAAGGCCTCGAGCACATGCTCGATCAAGGTCCCTACACCGTCGCCATGCGATGCAGATACCGGAAGGGGCTCGCCCAGACCCAGCTCGTGAAACTCCGCGACCGCCGGCCCATGCGTCATGCCCTCGGCCTTGTTGACGACCAGCACGCTCTTGCGACCCGAGCGGCGCAGCAGTGCGGCAATCTCGTGATCATGCGCATTCAGGCCGCTTCTGGCATCGACGAGAAAGAGAACGATATCGGACTCGGCAATGGCCTGTTCCGTCTGGCGTGCCATTTCACGCAACAGCCCGCCCCTGGCGTCGGGCTCGAAGCCGCCGGTATCGACAATGATACACGGTCGCCCGCCCAGGCGCGCCTCGCCATAGTGGCGGTCGCGCGTGAGTCCGGGAATATTGGCCACGAGTGCCGCCCGCGAGCGCGTCAACCGGTTGAACAGCGTGGACTTGCCCACATTGGCACGCCCGATGAGGGTGACAACCGGCAGGGTATGTGCGGTATTCAATTGAGTCCGACCAGTACGAGATCACCCTTGCCCGTCTGCACCACCACGCCGCGCGGGCTGGCCGTCAGGGGCGACAGGATGGGGCCGCCACCCAGGTGCAGGCGACCCTGCAGGCTGCCGTCGTGACGATTGAGGAAATGGACATAACCCTCGAGATCTCCGGCTGCCACCGTATTGCGCAGGACCGCCGGTGCCGCCAGACGCCGATTGCGCAAGGCGTCCTGCGACCAGCGCGGATCTCCGTCCTCGAGCGAAAAAGCGTGCATCACGCTGCGCTGATCGGCGGCATAGGCCTGGGTCTCATCGGTCGTCATGCCGGTGGGGCTGGAAAAGCTGGTGCTCCAATGCATGACACCGCCCCGACTGATGTCAAAGCAGGCCATGCGCCCCTGATAGGCCACGGCACACAGCAGGGGGCCCTGCAGCTGCGGAGCACCCACGACATCGCTGATGCGGTCCAGATCGGTAACCCCCTGAGAGACGGCGACCGTGCCTTCCCACAGCACATCGCCGCTGGCCAGATCGATCGCCATCAGCTTGCCATTGGGCAGACCGGTGATCAGCATGCCGTCAACAATGCGCATCTGCATGGTGGTCTTCAATGCCAGTGCCGGCCCCGGGCGCTGCACGCTCCAGCGCAGCTCACCGGTTGCGGCTTCAAAGGCCTGCACACGGTAGTCGCCACTGCGCACCGCCACGACACCATCGCCCACAACCGGCGGGATCAGCACTTCGCTGCTCGCCTGGGCGGTCCAGAGCTCCTGCCCGCCGTCATCGAAGGCGATGACAGCACCATCGGGCGCGGCCACGGCGGTGATGCGCCCGTCCGAACCCGCGCCGGCGGAAAGCGTGCGATCAACGGAGGCACGCCAGGCCACAGCGCCGCTGGCCAGGTTCACCTTGACGACCGTTCCGCGAGGCGCCGCTGCGTAGACGGCCTCATCCACCACGGCCGGTGCAAAACCGACACCGCTGCCGGCGCCGACGGGCACCTGCCAGATCACACGCGCCGACACTGCCGGCGCATACTCGGTGAGTTTGGCAGGTTCGTGGCGAAGATCGCTGCTCGAAAACATGGAACATCCGGCCAACAGGGCGAACGCGAGCACGCACAGGCCACGTAATGAACGATATTGCATGGCATTACACTCCGCCAAGTGCATCCAGCTTGAGCTGCACGATGGATGACAGTGGATCATCGCCCAGGCCTTCGAGGGCCTGGCGCCATTGCGCGCCGGCCTCCTCGACCTTCCCCTGGGCAAGCAGGATATCGCCGCGCCGGTCGGCATACAGGGCGGCAAATTCGGGCGGCGCGGCATCAAGCAGTCGCAGGCCCTCATCCGGGCGCCCCAGATCCAGCATCAGGCCGGCCAGACGCAGGCGGGCGACATAGGTGAGCGCCTTGTCCGGACTGCTGTCGGCCACCCAGCGCAACAGATCGGCTGCAGCGTCATGCTCACCGCGTGCCTGCAAGGCCTGGGCGGCGACGAGGAGCCCGCGCGAGGTATAGCCCGACTTGGGAAAATCCTCTCGCAGCGTGGCGCTGGCCGCCTTCACGCGCGCAAGGCCTTCATCATCCATGTGCGTCGCGGCATTTTCAAGGGCCTCGTAATAACTCATGGCCTGATTGGCCTGATGTGCCTGATACCACTGCCAGCCCCGCCACCCCGCCACCGAGAGCGCTGCGGCAACGGCAATCGAGACGACCAGCGTGCCATAGCGGGCCCACCAGTCCCGCAGGGCGTCCAGTTTCTCCTGTTCTTCCAAATCGTAGGCCATGCCTTGTCAATCCTTTGTCATGAGTCTTGCCAGCAGGCCATCCTGGCCCAGGCGTTCCTGCTGGTCTGTGCCAGCCTCCTGCTCGCGCAGCCATTTGATCCCGGCCTCGCCCGCCGCCACTTCATCCGGCCCCAGTATGACCGCCGCCCGTGCCCCGCTGGCATCAGCCCGCCGGAACTGGGCCTTGAAACCGCCCGGCCCGGCATGCACCAGCGTACGCAGGCCGGCATCACGGAACCGCTCGGCCAGTTGCATGCCGACGCGCTGGGCGGCATCGCCCTGATGCACGATGTATACCTCGCACTCGGCAGGCGCCGGCGGCGCGGCATCCTGAAGCCAGAGGTCAAGCAGGCGCTCCAGGCCGATGGCGAAGCCCGCCGCCGGTGCCGCCCGGCCACCCAGCAGTGCAAACAGGTCGTCATAGCGACCGCCTCCGCACACCGTGCCCTGGGCACCCAGGCGATCGGTCACCCATTCGAACACCGTCAGATTGTAATAGTCCAGCCCGCGTACCAGGCGCGGATTGAGCCGGTATTCAATGCCGGCGTCTTCGAGCCGCGCACACACGCCCTGAAAATGCCCGCGTGAGGCATCGCCGAGGAAGTCGGACAGTCGCGGCGCGTTATCGGCCATCGCCTGCAGTGCCGGATTCTTGGTATCGAGCACGCGCAGCGGATTCGTGTACATACGCCGTAGGGCGTCCTCGTCGAGGATGTCACGATGCGCCTCGAGATGCGCCACCAGCGCCGCACGATGGGCCTGACGCTCGGCCGCCTGACCCAGGCAATTGAGCTCCAGACGCACGTCGCGCAGCCCCAGCATGCGCCACAGACGCGCCAGCATGACGATGTGTTCGGCATCGATATCGGGCCCGGCCATACCGAGCGCCTCGATGCTGATCTGGTGGAACTGCCGATAACGGCCGCGCTGCGGACGCTCGTGACGGAACACCGGCCCCAGTGTATACAGGCGCTGAGGCCGGTCGTAGATGAGGCTGTGCTCTATGGCCGCGCGGACCACACCGGCCGTGAACTCGGGACGCAGGGTGAGCTGATCGCCGTTCAGTGCATCGACGAAGGAATACATTTCCTTCTCGACGATGTCCGTCACCTCGCCAATGCCGCGCGCAAACAGCCGCGTGTGTTCGAGCACGGGCGTGCGCAACTGGCGATAACCGTAGGCATCCGCCCATTCGCGCAAATGCGCCTCAAGGGCCAGCCACTGGTAACTGGCATCGGGCAAGACGTCTTTCATGCCGGTAATGGCATGAACTTTCTGAAAGGCTTTTGTCATGGACTCGGGCATCCTGGTCGGATTCAGCCAGGCAACTCGGAAGCATCCGCCGCAGGCCTGGTGCCGTAATGCGTGCGGACATATTCATCGACAATGCGCTTGAATTCCTCGGCGATGCCGTCACCCTTCAGCGTCACCGTGCGCTTGCCATCCACAAACACCGGCGCGGCGGGCACCTCTCCCGTGCCCGGCAGGCTGATGCCGATATCGGCATGGCGACTTTCACCGGGCCCGTTGACCACGCAGCCCATCACGGCCACATTCATGGTCTCGACGCCCGGATAACGGTGCTTCCACTCCGGCATCTGCTCGCGCAGGTAGGTCTGTACGCTGTCGGCAAGCTCCTGGAAGACAGTGCTGCTGGTACGCCCGCATCCCGGGCAGGCCACCACCATGGGGGTGAATGCACGCAGGCCCATGGTCTGCAGGATCTCCTGGGCCACCACAACCTCGCGCGTGCGATCGCCGCCCGGCTCGGGCGTCAGTGAAATACGTATGGTGTCGCCAATGCCCTGCTGCAAGAGTACGGCCAGCGCTGCAGTGGATGCCACAATGCCCTTGCTGCCCATGCCGGCCTCGGTCAGGCCCAGGTGCAGCGGATAATCACAGCGCGACGCCAGATCCTGATAGACCGTGATCAGATCCTGCACATGGCTGACCTTGCACGAGAGGACGATGGCATTGCCGGGCAAGCCCAGGGTTTCTGCACGCTGCGCATTGCTGATTGCCGATACCACCAGGGCATCGCGCATTACCGCCTGCGCATCCCAGGGCCGGGGCCGGCTTGCGTTCTCATCCATCATGCGCGCCAGCAGCTCCTGATCGAGGCTGCCCCAGTTCACGCCGATGCGTACGGGTTTGTTGTGGCGGCAGGCCACTTCTATCATCTGCGCGAAATTGTCATCGCGGCGCCGCCCGCCACCCATGTTCCCCGGATTGATGCGATATTTGGACAAGGCCTGGGCGCAGCCGGGAAACTCGGTGAGCAGCCGGTGACCATTGTAATGAAAGTCACCCACCAGCGGCACCGCAACACCCATGCGGTCCAGCGCCTCGCGGATTGCGGGCACGGCACGCGCGGCCTCCGGGGTGTTGACGGTGATGCGCACGAGCTCGGAACCCGCACGGGCCAGTTCGCCCACCTGCAAGGCTGTTGCCTGGACATCCGCCGTATCGGTATTGGTCATCGACTGCACCACAACCGGTGCATCGGCCCCCATGTCCACATGCTGCCCGCCCCAGCTGACTGTCAGGCGACGCGTGGGATGGCGCCCGGCGGTACCAACCGAACGGGGGCGTACACGCGGCTGTCGGGATTGCTGCGGTTGTCTTGCTGCACTCATTTTTTCAGGGATTTCAGCCAATCGAATACCAGCCATGAATCCGGCACCCAGCCACGCTGAATGGCGTAGAACACCGCCACGAGCACCAGTGCCAGAATGACGAGCGACCAGCCCCAGTGCCCGCGCGGCGCCTCTTCATCGAGCGGCACCGAGCCGGGATCGCGGCTGCTCAGCGTCCGGTCGCCGGCACCCGGTGGCGGCGCCGTGCCCACCTGCTCGTCAAGCAGCTGCAGCATGGCCTGCGCATCACCGTCAAGGTAGCGTACATAATTGCGCACCAGGCCCCGCAGGGACATCCCGCCCGGCAACAACTCCCAGCGTTCCTCCTCCAGGGCGGCCAGCTGGCGCTGCGAGTATTTGAGCCGCATGCTCACCTCGACCAGGCTTACATTCTGCCGGGTTCTGAGCTCGCGCAGTTGCGCGCCCACGCCCAAGGCCTCGGCAACCAGCGGAAGCGATACATCCCGCCCCGTATCGATACCCGCCCCGGGCGGCGTGGCCGGCGCGGTGGACGGGATAGTGTGCCTTTCGTCTGTCATGGCCGCAATTCTTTTATGGGAGAAATGATGGCACGGTGCGGCAGGCGCTTGTCGATACGTGTCCTGTCCCTGACTTCGCCCGCCAGCTGGCCGCAGGCCGCGGCGATGTCATCACCCCGTGTCTTGCGTACTGTCGTGACGATGCCGGCATCCATGAGCCGCTGTGCGAACGACCGGATGCGCTCCGGAGGCGAACAGCGCAGGCCCGATTGCGGAAACGGATTGAAGGGGATGAGATTGAACTTGCAGCGCACTTCACGCGCGATGGCTACCAGCGCCCGTGCCTGCTCGTCCGCATCGTTGATGCCGTCGAGCATGATGTACTCGAAAGTGATGAAGTCGCGCGGCGCCTTTTCAAGATAGCGATTGCAGGCCGCCAGCAGCTCCGCCAGCGGATACTTGCGATTCAGCGGCACGAGCCGGTCGCGCAGGGCATCGGTGGGCGCATGCAGCGACACCGCCAGCGCCACCGGGCAATCATTGCGCAGGCGGTCGATCATGGGTACAACGCCCGATGTCGACACCGTCACACGCCGGCGGGAAAGTCCATAGGCGTTGTCATCGAGCATGAGGCGCAGGGCCGGCACAAGCTGGTCATAGTTGAGCAGCGGCTCGCCCATGCCCATCATGACTACATTGCTGATGCTGCGCTCGCCGGGTTGCAGACCGGCCCCGCCGGTGCGTGCCATGCCGGGCCGGGCATCCAGCACGCGCAATGCATGCCAGAGCTGACCGATGATTTCAGCGCTGGTGAGATTGCGATTGAAACCCTGGTAGCCGGTGGAGCAGAACGGGCAGGCCACCGTGCAGCCCGCCTGGCTGGAAATACACAGGGTGCCGCGATCATCCTCGGGGATGAAGACCGCCTCGACGGCATTGCCCGCGCCCACATCGAACAGCCACTTGCAGGTGCCGTCGGCCGAAGCCTGCTCGGTCGTCACTGCCGGCGCCTCGATAACGCAGCGCCCGGCGAGTTGCGCGCGGAAACTGCGCGCCAGATCCGTCATCGCCTCGAACGAGGCCTCACCCCGCTGGTGCACCCAGCGCATCAGCTGGCGGGCACGGAAAGGCTTGCCGCCCAGCTCGCCCACAAAGGCCAGCAGTGCGGCATCATCCATGCCCAGCAGATTGATGGGCGCAGGCGTTTCGGAGGCGGGACTCGTCATGACGGAGGGCGACTGCAGCCGTATCAGCGGCTGCAGATCTGGCTTTCGGAAAAGAAGAAGGCGACTTCGACGGCCGCCGTCTCGGGCGAGTCGGAGCCATGCACGGCGTTGGCGTCGATGCTTTCTGCAAAATCGGCGCGGATGGTGCCGGCGGCAGCCTCCCTGGGATTGGTGGCACCCATGAGCTCGCGATTGCGGGCGATGGCATTTTCCCCTTCGAGCACCTGCACGAATACCGGACCGGAAACCATGAAGTCAACCAGATCCCTGTAGAATGGGCGCTCCTTGTGCACGGCGTAGAAACGCTCGGCCTCGGTGCGCGACAATTGCTGCAGACGGGCGGCAACAACCACCAGGCCGGCCTGCTCGAAGCGCGAGATGATCTGGCCGATGACATTCTTGCCGACGGCATCGGGCTTGATGATGGAAAGGGTACGTTCAATGGCCATAGGGACAGACTTCCGAAAATGTTATCTTGATGGGCGGCAGAAAACGTTTTGCCGGATATGGGTGAAAGCCCTTGATTTTACCACGCGATTCGACGCCGCCCGCCTGCAGCCGCAGGGTCGTAAAATGGGTCTTCATCCAGATTTTCCCGATTCCCTCCCGACTCCCTGATAACCGCCCATGATGCCACACGCTGACGAATTGCCGAAAAGCTTTGAACCCGAAGAAATCGAAAAACGCTGGTATGCGCACTGGGAGGCCCAGAATCTGTTCCGCGGCGGCCGCCATGTGGTGACTGCCGGAAGCGACAGCGAGTCGCCTGCCGGCACGCCACCCTCTTCACCATTTGTCATCCAGTTCCCGCCGCCCAATGTGACCGGCACGCTGCACATGGGGCACGCCTTCAACCAGACCATCATGGATGGCCTCATCCGCTATCACCGCATGCGCGGTGCCGACACCGTCTTCGTGCCGGGCACAGACCATGCAGGCATTGCCACGCAGATTGTGGTCGAGCGCCAGCTCGACGCCGAAGGCGTGTCGCGCCACGACCTGGGCCGGGAAAAGTTCGTCGAGCGCGTCTGGCAATGGAAGGAGACTTCAGGCAGCGCCATCACGCAACAATTCCGGCGCCTGGGCGCTTCGGCGGACTGGGACCGTGAATATTTCACCATGGACGAGCGGCTTTCGGCCGGCGTGCGCGAGACCTTTGTGCGCCTGTATGACCAGGGCCTCATCTATCGTGGCAAACGTCTTGTGAACTGGGACCCGGTACTCGGCACGGCCGTCTCCGATCTGGAAGTCGTCAGCGCCGAAGAGGAAGGCCATCTCTGGGAGATCCGCTACCCCCTGGAGCAGCCCGTCGGTGATATTGAATACCTGGTCGTGGCCACCACGCGCCCGGAAACCATGCTGGGCGACGTGGCCGTCATGGTGCATCCCGAAGACGAGCGCTACCGCCATCTGGTCGGACGGCACGTGATCCTGCCGCTGGTCGGGCGCCGCCTTCCGGTGATCGCCGACGATTATGTCGATCCAGAATTCGGCACCGGCGTCGTCAAGGTGACGCCGGCGCATGACTTCAACGACCATGCCGTCGGACAGCGCCACGGCCTGGAACAGATCAGCATCCTCACGCTGGATGCGCGCATTGCCGATACCGCGCCCGAAGCCTACCGGGGTATGGATCGCTTCGAGGCCAGGGAGCGTATCATTGCCGATCTGAAGGCACAGAACGTGCTGCAGGCCGCGAAGCCGCACCGCATGATGGTACCCAGGGGGGATCGCAGCAACGCCGTCATCGAACCCATGCTGACCGACCAGTGGTTTGTCGCCATGAGCAAGCCGGCACCCGCCGACAGCCTGCATCCGGGCAAGAGCATCACCCAGGTGGCACTCGAGGTCGTGGCTGACGGCCGCGTCCGTTTCTTTCCGGAAAACTGGGCCAACACCTACAACCAGTGGCTGGAGAACATCCAGGACTGGTGCATTTCGCGCCAACTGTGGTGGGGGCACCAGATTCCCGCCTGGTATGCAGCAGACGGGCAGATCTTCGTCGGCCGGGACGAAGCCGAGGCGCAGGCGCGCGCGCGCGCCGCCGGTGTCACCGGTACGCTGCGTCGTGACGAAGATGTACTCGACACCTGGTTTTCCTCCGCTCTCGTACCCTTCACCACCATGGGCTGGCCCGAGCAGACCCCGGATCTCGAGCGCTATCTGCCATCGAGCGTTCTCGTCACAGGCTTCGACATCATCTTCTTCTGGGTGGCCAGGATGGTGATGATGAGCATGCACTTTACCGGCAAAGTGCCTTTTCGCCATGTCTATGTGCACGGGCTCGTCTGCGACATGAATGGCAAGAAGATGAGCAAATCGCGCGGCAACACCATAGACCCGGTCGATCTCATCGACGGTATCGGTCTGGACGCCCTGCTCGAGAAGCGCAGCACCGGACTGATGAATCCCCGCCAGGCCGAGCAGATCCGCAAGCGCACGCGCAAGGACTATCCCCTGGGATTCCCGGCCTACGGCACCGATGCGCTGCGCTTCACCATGGCGGCCTATGCCAGTCTGGGACGCAACATCAACTTCGATCTGAAACGCTGCGAGGGCTATCGCAACTTCTGCAACAAGCTCTGGAATGCGACCCGCTTCGTGCTCATGAACACCCGGGCGCATGCAGCCGGCGACCTTGCGGCCACCATCGATGCGAGCGCCCTGTCGCAGGCCGATCGCTGGATCATGAGCCGCCTGCAGACGCTCGAAGAGACGGTGGCCCGCGGCTTTGCGGAATACCGCTTCGACAACATCGCCAACGCCATCTATCACTACGTCTGGGATGAATACTGCGACTGGTATCTGGAGATGGCGAAAGTGCAGCTGCAACAGGGCACGCCCGAGGCCGCCCTGGCAACACGGCGCACACTGATCCGCGTGCTCGAGGCCGTGCTGCGCCT
Source organism: Castellaniella sp. (assembly GCA_041655275.1). Classification (GTDB taxonomy): domain Bacteria; phylum Pseudomonadota; class Gammaproteobacteria; order Burkholderiales; family Burkholderiaceae_B; genus JAJYRX01. The sequence continues at coordinate 40,319 of JBBAFU010000008.1, forward strand.
GGCACACCCCCTCATCCCCTTCATCACGGAAGAGCTCTGGCAGAAAGTGTCGGTCGTGGCCGGCAAGCGCGAGGCCGGCGAAACGGCCAGCATCTCGGTACAGCCCTATCCCCGGGCCGATGCCGCCAATCGTGATCCCGACGCCGAGGAAGCCATCGACACGCTGCGCCGGCAGGTGGATGCGATTCGTGCCTTGCGCGGTGAGATGAAGCTCTCGCCCGGGCAGAAAGTGGCCCTGATCGCCCGGGGCGACGCCGCGGAACTGACGCGCAACCAGGCGTATCTGATGGCACTGGCACGCCTGGAGAAGGTGGAGATCGTGGATCAGCTGCCCGATGCCGGTGCCCCGGTGCAGGTGGTGGGCACGACACATCTCATGCTGGATGTACCCATCGACATTGCCGCCGAGCGCGAGCGGCTGGAGCGCGAACTGGCCCGTTTGCAGGCCGAGATCGACAAGGCCGGCGCCAAGCTGGACAATGCCGGCTTTGTGGCCAAGGCACCGGCTGCGGTCGTGGAGCAGGAGCGCAAACGACTGGCGGACTTCGGTGAAACCCACAGCAAGGTGAGCGCGCAGCTGGCCCGGCTGGGTTGAGCAGCCGGGTTGAGTGGAGCGACGCCCCCGGACCCTCAGGCCGGCGGCATGGTGGACAGCACAGCCTCATCCTCGGGGGTGAGCAGGCCGGCGGCGCGTGCCTGCTCTATGAGGCCGGGGCGCCGCGCCAGCGTGAGGCGCAGGCTCTGGTCGCGGCGCCAGCGCTCGATGCGGGCGTGATCGCCGGAGCGCAGGACCTCGGGCACGATCCGGCCTTCATAGTTCTCCGGGCGTGTGTAATGCGGACTGTCGAGCAGGCCGCTCAGACCGGGCTGGAATGAATCCTGGGCTGCCGATTCGGCGTGTCCCAGCACGCCGGGCAGCAGGCGCACCGTCGCATCCATCACGGCAAGCGCGGCGATCTCTCCACCCGACAGCACGAAATCACCCAGGGACAGCTCGGATGTGACGCAGCGTTCTATGAAACGCTGATCCACGCCTTCATAGCGGCCACAGACCAGAATGCAACCGGAGCCCCGGGAAAATGCGAGTGCCTGTTCCTGGGAAAACGGCCGCCCTGCCGGGCTGAGCAGGACGACGGGCACCGGGGCATCTCCGCGTTGTGCCTTGGCGGCGAATACCGCGCGCTCCAGCGGTGCGGGCTGCATGACCATGCCGGGCCCGCCGCCATAGGGCCGGTCATCGACGCGCCGATGAATGTCCTCACTGAAATCGCGCGGATTCCAGGTGTGCAGGGACCACAGTCCCTGGGCATGTGCGCGGCCGCTGACCCCCTGATCACGCAGCAGGGAAAACATTTCTGGAAAAAGGGAAATAACGTCAAAGCGAATGTCAAAACCCATGGCCCTGCCCCGGGTCCGGCTAGTCGTCGACGGGCCAGTTGCTGAACAGCCTGCGCCCGGGAAGATCGACGGTGTGCACATGCGCCGCCACATAGGGGACCAGAACCTCCTTCAGGCGCCCTTTCGCATCCATACAGGGTTCGAGTGTGCCGTCCGGGTTCTCGCGCATGCGATCGACCTGCAATATCCCATGGGCACCATTGTCCATCACCGCACGCACCGTACCGATGAGCACGGCATGCGCCTCGGGATCGCCGGCATCGGATTCGCCGTACACCCGGCAGCCGATCAGGTCCACCCAATAGGTCTCGTTTTCCTCGAGCGGCGGAAAATCTTCACGCGCGACGCTGATCGTCCAGCCCTTGAGCTCGAGCGCCTGGTCACGATCGTCCAGCCCTTTCAGCCGGGCGATAAGGCTATCGCCATGCGGACGCACGCGCTCGGGCTCCGCCTGGCGCACCAACGCAAGATCGCCCGCAGCCGTGGCGGGCGATCTGAGCATCCAGCGGGATGTGGCAAGCAGGGTGGGCGCACCTTCGGAATACGGCCGGATCCGGATCCAGCCCCGCACGCCGTGGGCGCCGGAAATCCGCCCCAGCTCGACCAGGGCATCACCCACCGGAGCATCACCAGAAGGCAGACCCGGCGAGCCGGCCAATCAGGCCTCTGCGGTTTGTGCCCCGGTGTATTCCTTGATCAGGCGGGCAACCGTGGGCGAAACCTGGGCGCCGTTGTCCTTCCAGTACTGGACCCGGTCCATTGCCAGACGGATACCTTCCTGACCATCACCGGCCAGCGGATTATAGAAACCCAGGCGCTCGATGAAACGGCCATCGCGACGATTGCGCGAATCAGCCGCAACCACATTGTAGAACGGGCGCTTCTTCGAGCCTCCGCGGGTCAAGCGAACCACAACCATGGAAAGTCCTTATGAGTTTGTTTTGCAAAGCCATGCATTGTAGCATTGCGCTGGATTGGGTGACAAGGAGCGTTGACAGCGCCCGCACCTGTCAGATGGACACCGCCTGCACAGGCCGCAACGGCGTGAAATGCTCGCGCGTCGCGATGTATTCCGGGCGTGGTGCCAGGCCATGTCTTGGCGCTGCGAGTGTATTTTCCACACTGTTGTATACCATGAAGACATTGGCCCGGGGCCAGGGCGAAATGTTGCCTGCCGAGCCATGCATGGTATTGCAATCGAAGAAGATGACGGAACCCGCGCGGGCGAGTACCGGCTCGATACCGCCCTGCTCCACCAGCAGGCTCAAGCTCAAGGGATCGGGTACACCGTATTCCTGCTTGCGCAGGGATTGGCGATAATGCTCGTCCGGTGTTTCACCGATGCAGGATATGAAGTGCAGGTGCGAGCCCGGCACCAGCATCAGCGGGCCGTTGCAGGCATTGTTGTCGGTCAGCAGGACGGAGCAGCTCAGGGCGCGCATGGCGGGCATGCCATCTTCCACATGCCAGGTCTCGAAATCCGAGTGCCAGTAGAATTCCTTGCCGTTGAAGCCCGGCTTGTAGTTCACCCGGGACTGGTGGATATAGACCTCGGAGCCCAGGATCTGGCGTGCAACATCGAGCAGGCGCGGGTCGCGTGCAAGGGCGGCGATGCGCTCGCTGAGCGCATGCACCCGGAACACCGAACGCACTTCATTGCTGCCGGGCTCCGCCACGGCTTCGGGCAGGCGTGCGATGGCATCATCGCCGCGCAGATGATCCATTTCCCGTACCAGACCGGCAATCTCGCCGGCGTCGAAGACATCGTGCATGACCAGAAAGCCATTGTCTTCGTAGCGGCCCAGCCGTTCGCGATCCAGTGCCCGGGCATATTCACCGGCGCCATAGACGACGGGATCCTGGCGCGCGATGATGGCTGCGCCCCGGTCCGTGCGTGACGGATAATTCTCGCTCATGATGGATCTCCTGATGAGATGGTTCACAGTAGGTATCATTCCTCGTCCGTGACCAGCGGATACACTCCGCCGGCGTCGTGCACTTCCTTGCCGGTCAGCGGCGGATTGAAGACGCAGATCACACGCAAGGGCTCGCGCCCGCCGCGCAGCCAGTGCTCATCATGCTCGTCGAGCGCATAGACGACACCGGGGCCCAGGGCGTACTTGCGCCCGTCGGCCACGGTCTCGATCTCGCCGTCACCCTCGATGCACCAGACAGCCTCCAGGTGATTGCGGTAATGGATGTGCGTTTCCGTCCCCGGAAAGATGATGGTCTCGTGAAAGGAGAACCCCATGCCGTCCTTCTTCAGCAGCACGCGGCGGCTGACCCAGTTCTCGGTGCGCACCTCGTCTTCGGTGCCGATCACATCCCTGATGTTCCTGACGATCATGATCAGGCCCCCTTCAGCTTCAGGATGCGGCTGTTCACACCCTGTTCGTGCAGCACTTCGGCCACGCTGCGTTCGATGATGGCCAGGCCGAGATCGAGCAGTTCCTCATCCATGGTGAGAGACGGCAGCAGCTTGAGTACTTCGTCACGGGCACCCGAGGTTTCGATCACAAGCCCATGTGCGAAGGCTCTTGCGGCAAACAGGCCGGCAAGCTCGGGGCGATCTTCGCAGACCAGCCCCTGAAGCAAGCCGCGCCCGCGTACCGTCAGGCCGGCATGCGGATGGCGCCGGGCAAGCGTACGCAGCCGCTCTTCCACGCGCCGCCCCTTGTGCAGCGTCTGCTGTGCAAACGCATCGTCCGCCCAGTAGGCATCGAGCGCCGCCGTGGCGGTCACGAAGGCCATGTTGTTGCCGCGAAAGGTGCCACTGTGCGCGCCGGGCTGCCAGATGTCCAGCTCGGGTCGCAGCAGCACGAGCGACATCGGCAATCCATAGCCCGACAGTGACTTGGACAGCGTGATGATGTCGGGTGAAATACCGGCCGCCTCGAAGCTGAAGAATTCTCCCGTACGCCCGCAGCCGGCCTGGATATCATCGACGATGAGCAGGATATCGTGGCTGCGACACAATTTTTCGAGCTTCCTGAGCCAGGCGAAAGATGCCACATTCACACCGCCCTCGCCCTGCACCGTTTCGACGATGACTGCGGCGGGCATATCCATGCCGCTGCTGTCATCCTCGAGCATGCGCGCAAGCCACTTCGTCGTGTCCACACCCGCGCCGAAATAGCCGTCATAGGGCACGAAGCTGGTGTTTGCCAGCGCCACACCGGCCGCCCGGCGAAACTTGGCATTTGCCGTGACCGCCAGCGAACCGCCACTCACACCGTGGAATCCATGGGTGAAGGAAACGACGTTCTGGCGACCCGTCACCTGGCGCGCAATCTTGAGCGCCGCCTCGACCGCGTTGGTGCCCGTCGGGCCGGTGAACTGCAGGCGATAGTCCATGTTGCGCGGCTTCAGGACGCGCCGCTCGAAGGTATCCAGGAACTGCTTCTTGGCACTGGTAGCCATGTCGAGTCCGTGTACGACACCGTCCTCGGCCAGATAGTCCAGCAGCCTGCGCTTGAAATGCGGATTGTTGTGACCGTAGTTCAGCGTGCCGGCGCCACTGAAGAAGTCGATATAGTCGCGACCCTGCTCATCGGTCAGCAAGGCGCCGCGCGCCTGCCGGAACACGACGGGAAACGAGCGTACATAGCCGCGCACTTCCGACTCCAGACGTTCGAAGATTTCCAGGTCCGGTTTCACGGGATCGGCATTCTGGTCGACATTCATTGGGTACTTACCTCCAGGGGTTGAAAATTCAGGGGGCCAATGCGCAGCAGGCGCTCATCCTCATGGGCCTGTGGGCCAAACAAATGGGGCTCGAAGAGTGCGCTCTCGCGGATATCGGCGTGGGCAGCCTGTGCGATACGGGCAAACATGCGCCGGGACGCCCGGTTCTCGGGCCCCACGGTAGTTTCGATGGTGCGCACACCCTCCAGACCAGGGCGCTGCAGCAGATGGCGCAGCATGCTCAGCCCCAGACCCATGCCGCGGGCGCTCGCATGGACCGCCACCTGCCAGATGAACAGCACTGTTTCCCTGTCCGGATGACGATAGGCCGACACGAAGCCGACGACTTCATCCTGACGGCGGGCAACGACGCAGGTCCGGGTGAAGTGTTCGCTCAGCAGCAGGTAGGTGTAGATGGCGTTCACATCCAGCGGCGGGCATTGTTGAACCAGGGCATGAATGGCCTGGCCGTCCTCGCGCACCGGCTGCTCCAGCAGGATTTCTGCTTGTTTTATAGGCATAATCATTTCGACTGAAATAATACGCCTATAAACAATTACTGTCAAATCAGTCTGACAGGCAGCACATTCGCGCGATCTCAAGGCCATGAGCAAGAAAAAAGCCTGAACCGGAGATCGATTCAGGCTTTTCATCAATTTGCAAGCAGATGCAAGCCGTCGCGGGCTTGCATGGGCCGGAGGGGTTCAGCGGCGTTGTATGAAGTGGAAGATACCGGATGTGTCGTCGGCCGGATTCTGCCCCAGCAGGACATTGCCGGTCTGTGCACAGAAGGCCTGGAAATCACTGCGTGCGTGCGGATCAGTTGTCAGCACCCGCAGTACCCGGCCGCTTTCCATGGCGGCCAATGCCTTCTTGGCACGCAATATGGGCAGCGGACATTTCAGGCCGGATGCATCCACGATGACATCCGGCGTGTCCTCAACGAGATCGAAAGCGCTCATGATTCAGGCCTCCAGCCGCTCGAGCACCCAGTCATGGGCGCTGGCCAGCGCCGCCGGCAGCCCGGCCACCGCGCTGCCCCCGCCCATCGCCATATCGGGTCGCCCGCCGCCCTTGCCGCCCACCTGTGCAGCCACCATGGCCACCAGATCGCCGGCACGGATACGTTCGACCACACCCGGTGTCACACCCGCCACCAGACTGATACGGCCTTCGGCCACACTGGCCAGCAGCACGACCGCCGACTTGAGCTTGTCCTTTGCCTGATCGGCAAGCGCACGCAGGCCGCGCGCATCGACGTTATCCACCGACGCGACAAGCAGGCGCACGCCGCCGCTGAGCTCCCTGGCCTGATCGATCAGCGCGCCACCGGATGCCGATGCCAGGCGATCCTTGAGCTGATCGCGTTCGCGCTCCACAGCGCGCAGCTGCTGCTGCAAGGCTTCGATACGCGTCCCCAGCGCCTCGGGCTGGGTCCGTAGTGCACCGGCCGCCGCATGCAGGGTCTGGTCCATGTCATGCACCCAGCGCAAGGCCGGCAGCCCGGTTACGGCCTCGACCCGGCGCACGCCCGCAGCCACGCCGCCCTCGGACACTATCTTGAACAGGCCGATATCACCCGTGCGCTCCACATGCGTGCCACCGCAAAGTTCGCGCGAGGAACCGATATCGAGCACACGTACGGTGTCTTCGTACTTTTCACCGAACAGGGCCATGGCACCACCCGCCACGGCTTCGTCATAGGCCATATGGCGCACGCCGACCGCTGCATTGGCCAGCACCTCGGCATTGACCCTGTCTTCCACGGCCCGGATCTGGGCCGGCGTCATGGGTGCATCGTGCGAGAAGTCAAAGCGCGTGCGCTGGGGATCGACCAGCGAACCACGCTGCTGGACATGCTTGCCGAGCACGTCGCGCAAGGCCTTGTGCATCAGGTGGGTGGCGGAATGATTGCGCACGATGTCGGCGCGCCGTGCGGCATCCACATCGGCCTGCAGGACATCGCCCACCTTCAGACTGCCCTCCAGAAGACGTCCGTGATGACCGAAGACCTGCTGCTGTATCTTGCGCGTGTCGTCAACCTCGAAACGCAGCCCCTCCGCACTGAGCAGGCCGGCATCACCGACCTGACCGCCGGATTCCGCATAGAACGGCGTTTCATCGAGCACAACCACGGCCTGCTGTCCGGCGGACACGGCTTCAACTTGCGTTCCTTCAACATACAGTGCGGTGACGCGCCCCCGCGTGCGCAGGTGCGCATAACCTTCGAAGCGCGTGGGCTCGCCGTGGTAGTCCAGCACCGCATCGTCCTGGAACTTGCCGGCCGCACGCGCCTGCTCGCGCTGCCGGGACATGGCCTCATCGAAGCCTTCGAGATCCACACCGACCTCACGCTCGCGACAGATATCGGCCGTCAGGTCAACGGGAAAACCGTAGGTGTCATACAGGGTGAACAGCGTCAGGCCGTCGAGCACGCCCCCCTTGGGTACCTGGGTCAGTGCCGTCTCCAGAATCTTCAGGCCGTGCTCCAGCGTGACGCTGAAGCGCTCCTCCTCCTGCTGCAGGACCTGCGCAATGCGGGTCTGCTGCTCGGCCAGTTCGGGATAGGCTTCACCCATCTCGCGCACCAGGTCGGGCACCAGGCGATGGAAGAACAGCCCGGTCTGCCCGAGCTTGTGCCCATGGCGCAGGGCGCGCCGGATAATGCGGCGCAGCACATAACCCCGCCCCTCATTGCCCGGTATGACACCGTCGACGATGAGGAAGCTGCATGCGCGAATATGGTCCGCAATGACCTTCAGTGAGACGTCTTCGGGGTCACGGGCGCCCGTTTCACGCGCGGCGGCCTGCATCAGCGCCTGGAAAAGATCGATCTGGTAATTGGAATTGACATGCTGGAGCACGGCGGCCATGCGCTCCAGACCCATGCCGGTATCCACACAGGGCCGGGGCAGGGGATGCATCACCCCCTGGGCATCGCGATTGAACTGCATGAACACAAGGTTCCAAATCTCGATATAGCGATCGCCATCTTCCTCGGGCGATCCGGGCGGCCCACCCCAGACTTCAGGGCCGTGGTCAAAGAAGATCTCGGAACACGGACCACAGGGGCCGGTGTCGGCCATCTGCCAGAAGTTGTCGGACACGTAGCGCTGGCCGTCCTGATCACCAATGCGTACGATGCGCTCCGCCGGTACGCCGATCTCGTTGGCCCAGATGTCCCAGGCCTCGTCATCCTCGTGATAGACGGTGATCCACAGGCGCTCGGCCGGCAGCTTGTAGACCTGCGTCAGCAGCTCCCAGGCGTAGGCGATGGCCTCGCGTTTGAAGTAGTCGCCGAAGCTGAAATTGCCCAGCATCTCGAAAAAGGTGTGGTGGCGGGCCGTGTAGCCGACATTTTCGAGGTCATTGTGCTTGCCCCCCGCACGCACGCAACGTTGTGACGATGCCGCGCGCAGGTAGGGCCGCGTTTCCTTGCCCGTAAAAACGTCTTTGAACTGCACCATGCCGGCATTGGTGAACAGCAGGGTCGGGTCATTGTGCGGCACAAGCGAGGACGATGGCACGATCTGGTGCCCACGGGCCTCGAAGAAAGAAAGAAAAGCACGACGTATTTCAGAAGTCTTCATTGGGCGGATGCGAGAAGAAGGAGCCAACGTTTGATTATAGAGGCTGCAAGGGCTTTGTGCGCCTGCGACATTCAGGCCATGGACACGCCATCCTGCGCAAGCCGGCCCGGCAATTCGGCAGCAATCGCGGCCGCGATGGAGGCGATGGACGCCCCGGCACGCTGCAGCCATCGGCTCGTGGCGGCCCTGAAACTCAATAGACGCACAGGTAGGAGCGCGTCAGGCCACGCCATGAGGTATCGTCGCCCCCTTCGGCAAGCGGTACCGCTGATGCGCCCGCAGGGCAGTTGCAACGGCCTGTGGCCGGATTGGCGGAGCTGCGCCCCTCGGGTGTAAAGCAGCCGTGGATGGTATTGAACGAATATCCGCCGGATGACCGGGCCGCCGGTACCCAGTAACCCTGATGGCAGGACAACAGACCGCCACGCACATCGCGCGTGACGGCGCCTTCATCGGGGCACAATGTCCACCAGGTCTTCTCCTGCCCGAGAACCAGCTGGTCTGCCGCGTGCAGGGACCCGCCGGCGTGCACATCACCGGCAATGCTGGCGCCCGACTGGAATCGGGGATCACGGGTATCACCCACACGCAGAAAGTCCACGGCATCACCCGCCAGCCCGAGGACCACCGTACCCGGCGGCAGCAGGGAATCGCCTGCAGACAAAGGATTGGGGTAACGGCTGATCGCACCCTGGACATGTCCCGGATCGACGGGCTGGACCGCCGCTCCCAGGCCACGCGTGGCCAGCAGCCATTCCGCCAGCATGGCGGTATCGACGGCGCCATGCGCCGTGCGAAAAGGCTGACTGGCATGGACCACGGGCAGCAGGCGGCATGGCGAGGACGGGCAATCGCCTTCGCGCAGGATACGGATGACGGCCGAGCCAACCGGCCGTATCGTATCCGGGAACCCGGCCGGCAAATGACCATTGGCTCTGAGGGCGGCAATGCCCGGCCTGCGCCAATCGGCATAGCCGTCGCCCTGCAGGGCATTCGCGGGCGCACCGTCGCGCATCAGCAGCGCGTGCCGGCCCACATAATCCTGCGCCCCCTGATGCAGCACGCCCATCCATGCCGCCACCGCCTGCGCCTGTGCATCATGCATGCGATTCACCATGGCGTGGCCGGCCCACAGCGCCAGAAGACCGGCCAACAGTCCCGCCACTGCCAGCTCGAGCATGATCAGGCCGTGCTGCCGCACCATGATCCTGTGCTCAGCTTGCAGTAAAGACGAAAGTGTTGCTGTCGCCCTTGATACACGCTGCCTCGGCAGTGAGCGCGCTGTAGTCCAGCGTATCGCTCTTGACCGGCGTGGCGCTACCGCTTCCCCCGCTGATGCTGATGGTGTGCACAACCCGCTGCATGACCGAGGCCAGCGCCGGGCAGGCGGCATGATTGACATTGTCGAGCGTGAGCGAGAAGCTCGCTCCCTGATCGGCCGTCGACACGACCACCTTGCCGTCGACACCCAGACCATGCAGCACTTCCAGGCTCTGCCCTGAACCGGAAACGCTGAACAGGCCGGAATCCAGGACGGTATTGGCAAAATGCGCCGTGCTGATGGCGTCATACGGCTTGTTCGTGCCCGGTTGTGCATTGATCTGCGACTGGAGCACAAAGCGTGCCAGCTCCTCCCCCACCTTGGGCACCTTGTTCTCGATCACATAGGCACCGACCGCAGGGATGGCAATGATGGCGAGCAGGAGCAGGATGGCGGTAACGATGGACACTTCGATCAGGGAAAACCCGCGTTGGCGACGGGCACCAATAGCAGTGGTGGAAACGGATGCAATAGCGTTCATGGCAGACTCCGGAGAATTGACAAGTCAAGGAAAAGGGAAACCCGCCTGGGGGCGGCCTCCCGAAGCGGTTGCGAAATACAGTGACATTGCACGGCGCAGCTCGTCGATGACCGCGTAATGCCACAGGACCAGTGCAAGAATCACCGCGAGACCGGAAAGCAGCATCAGCCAGCGCAGCACGCCGGCCTGGCGGGTGATGCGGCCCAGAAGCTGGTCGCGGATGCGGTCCCGCACCAGAATCAGCCCGGGACGCAGGCCGCGTGCGCTCACCATGTCGCTGAGAAACCAGTAGTGCTCGTGCGCAAGCAGACCGGTTTCCAGTATGTCGGTGCCCGAACGGCCGCTTTCCAGGCGAGCGAGCATGCGATCGATATGATGGGAAAGCCAGGGGTTCGCACCCGTTCGCTGGCGATGCAGGGCATTGCGCAGCCGGATACGCTCTTCGTCTTCAGTACCCAGGGCGATGAGGAGCAGGGACAGGAAGCGCACGGCCTGCACCTTGCGATAGACGTCCCACCACAGCACATGATCGACATAGCTGCGCCAGCGACCGCGCCAATGCGCGAAAGACCAGATCACGAGCGTGAACAGGCTTGTCAGCATGATGAGTACCAGTGGCGCGTGTGCATCCACCGCCTCGGCAAAGGCCAGCAGGCTGCGGGTGCGCCGTCCGTAATACTCGGACGGGACCAGGGCGAACGGCTCGAAAAGGCGTGGCACAGTGAATGCCGGCACCGCGAGGACGACAAGCACCACGAGCAGCGCCGAGAGCACAGCCGGCCAGAGGAGCTGGATGAGGATCTGGTTGGCTCGCTGCACCAGAACCAGCATGCGGGCCAGATCGGCCAGCGTATGGATGAGACGCTCATTGCCCATGGTCTGGGCGGCACGCAGCAGATTCAGTTCACCCGCCGGCAGATAACCCTGCCAGGTGGCGTGCAGATCGCCTCCGGATTGCTCCAGGCGCTGCCGCCAGCGCCGGGCCAGGCGTCCGCGCAGGCGGTCGGCGCCGTGACGCAGAGCATCCCGGCGAAAGATCTGGCCAAGCGTGCGCGCCCCCTGACTGCCTTCGAGCAGTGCCGCCAGATAGTCGTAATAGTCGATACGCAGTGCACGAAACCGCAAGCGATCGATCCACTCCATCAGATGAATCAGGGGTTGCCTGCCGTGACGGACAGTGCCAAAGCGTCTCATCATGACACCCCGCTGCCGTCCAGGGATGAGTGACAGCGCTGCCGGTGAGCCACCTGCCGGCGACGCGTTTCGAAAGCGTGGAAACGCACTTCGATGTCACGCGGATCCACTTCGCCATGCAAGGCCTTGAGCAGCGCGCTGTCCATGGCCGTGCGCCAGACATCTTCGGCCTGCACACCCCGGCGCGCGAGACGGGCCGCGTGCACGGCCAGCCACTGTGCCGTACGCTGCCGACGAACGGCCTGAAGAAAATCCGGCGACAGTGCCGGCTCGATCAGCTCCGCCGCAACGGTCCGGCCCCGATAGCCCTGAAGAGGCGCGACGCCTCCCCGCCTGCATTGCGCACAACCCTCGGGGTTGCGCACACGCAAGGGCTGCGGATCGACACGAAAACAAGTGGCGATATGATCCAGCCAGCGTGCCCAGTAGCCCCCTTCGCAATGGCGACCGTCGGCGCGCCGGGCGCCATCGAGCAGTGCCGATGCCGGAAGACTGCACTGTGGACACAACCGCGGCAACAAGGCCTGATGCACGATGAGCCGCAGGCTTCCCGGTGCCAGCAGGAGATCGCGTGACACGCCGATGAACTCGGAGGCGAGCCTGTCCGGCACGCTCGCGGCCGAGGCGGCATGCACCGTCGTGTAGACGTTCACGCCGGAACTGGCCAGGTCCATGAACGCAAGGCCGCTCTCGGCATCGCGGATCTCGCCCAGCAGCACATCGGTCATGGCGGAGCGCTTCAGGATGCGCAGCTTCGCTGCATAGGCCAGGGGCTGATCTGCATCCAGACTGCGCACCAGAGAGTTTTGAATCGCCTTGGGGATACGGTATTCCACCGGATCCTCGAGCGTGATCAGCTTGCGGTGTGCCGGCAGACCTGCCGCCAGACAGGCCAGCGTCGTAGACTTGCCCGAGCCCACCACTCCCGAAAACACGATGGCACCCCCTTCGCTGAGCATGACGCGCTCTATGCAGGCCACCTGATCGGGCAGGTAACCCAGCTCGGACAGACCGGGCCAGGCACGCCCGGGATCGTTCACGAGAAAGCGCAGGCAGACGCTGGGCCCTTCATCGGCCGCCATCGATGCCCAGCGCAGGCTGACCTCGCGGCCATCCACCGAATAGGACAGGCTGCCCTGCTGCTCCGTCGTGGGATCGAAGAGCGCGCCGTTGCCACCCCGTATATCCATCCACACCACGGCAAGCATGTCGGTCAGCAAGCCTGTGGGCATCTGCCGAAAACGCTCGGGCGCCAGATAACGCCCGCCAATGGTGTACTTCACCTCGGAGTGGGCCCGGGCGGGATAGAGATTCAGATGCAGATCGCTGGCCTCATGGCGCACTCCCCACTCGACCAGCTCCTGGAAGGCGGCTGCCAGGGCACTGCGGGAATGCACGGGGGCCATGCCCGCACCGGCCGCACCCAGCTCATTGCGGGCCAGGGCAAGCAGCAGGGGCGCATCGAGGACATAGCGGGCGGGTTGCGCCAGCGCATACCCCTTCATCTGCACCCGCCGCAACAGCTCATCGGCCTGCTCGCTGGCGATATGTTCCTGCAGCGCAAAAACCGCTACCCGGCCATCTCCGAGCAAGGCCGGACACAGGCGGGAAGCGATGCTCTCGACCTGGAACGCGCGACTCAGGCTGGCGCACACGGGAGACAGCAGACGTTCAAGCGCCTCGCGACCCTGGATTACCGCCACCTCGTCATCCAGACATTCGGAACAGGCATCGGTGCGCGGCAAGACGACCGCCGGCGTTCCGGAAGCGTGTCGGCGCGGCCAGATCATCGGGAAGCCCCCAGGGACGGCGTCAGACACAGACGCTCGGAGCCGTGTTCTGCAGCCAGCTCGAGGCAGCCGGCATCGATTCCGACCAGCAGCGGCAGCCCGGCACGCGACTGGGGCCCTGAAGCCTGCGGCTGACCGGCATGATAGCGGAAGCGCCGGGACCGAAAGATCACATCGGCCCGCAGGCTGGCACCCACACCATGGATGGACAGCAGTACGGGCAGTGTCGACGCCACGGCCGCCCCGGAGACCGGTTCTGCAGACGCGGGGCCAATACCCTGCGGATGGCGGCCTGCGAGTGCCTGATCAAGGGCCTGGGCGGTTTCCAGACGCATGAGCTCCAGCACGCTGGCCTGGTCCATGTCCGCCGACGGATCCGGTTGCGGGCGCATGTCCAGGGCCCAGGCGGAGGACAGGCAGAGCACGCCGGCGCACAAGGCAAGGGTCCGCTCAGGATTCCTGCGTGCGCGCATCGTTACCCCCGGACGATGAGGAAAATGATCTTTCATACAGACTGCCTTCAAGTGTCAGGATGAAACGGCTGTCCCGCAGGCCGGTTCCGGCCGCCTCCGACAGGGACAGGACGACGCTTCGCCAGCCGAACCCGCGACAATGCGGCAACAGCAGGCTGAGCGAACGCAAGGGTGCGCGCAGGCTGGCGGCGCGCGTATGGAAGCGCGGCAGATCGGCGGGCATGGGCAATGGCGCGCCTGTCTTGTCCAGCGGCGCCGGCACGGCAAGCGCACGTGGTGGTGCAAAACGCACCAGGCCGAGCGCCGGCCGTATGGCCTGGAGATGGCTGAACAGTTCGCGCTCGCTTGCGCGCCCATCGGCGAGCTCAGCCTGTGTGGCCTCATCGCCCGCGGCGTCCAGACGCCACCGGACCTGTGCCTGTTCGAGCGGCACGAAACTCACCTGCCAGCCGGCCGGCGCACGACCGAGCAGGCCCGCATTGCTGGCACCCAGCGCAGTACGCGCATAATCCGCCACGCAATCCCAATGGCCGCGCCGCGCATGACACTCGGCACGCGTGAGTTGCCACCCCGCCAGTGTGACCGGCAATGCATGCAGGCTGTCAACCAGCCCGCGCGTGCCTTCCGGGCCGTGGATCCAATGCGCCGCCAGTGTCTGCTGCAGCTGCTCGTGCCACGCCGTCTGCGCAGTCTGAGCCTTTGCGGGATCAGCCCCTCGCGTTTCGGATGATGCAAACACCCCCAGCAGCAGACCGCCTGCCAGACAGGCCACGCCCAGTCCGGCCACCTGGGCGGAACCAGGCTGCCAGCGTCGCCATGGCGCCAATCGCACCAGGCGGGCGGGGCCGGGATCGGCCTGGACGAGCTCATGCAGCGAAGGGCATTGCCCCGCATCGAGCAGCGCCAGGGCGGGATAGGCCTGGCGCAATCCCTGGACGGCCTGACGCGTCTGTTCCGGGCTGGTGAAAAGCCGGTCGGTGCGTGCCATGACTGCACCTTCGTGAACGCCAACCAGCCAGTATTGCCCGGTGGACAGCGCGAAGACCAGGGCCCGGCTTCCTTCGGGAAAACGTTGCGCGAGCAGATGGGCCGCGGAATATAGTGGCGCATTGCCACAGCCTTCGCCACGCAGGTGCGCCAGTCCGACCGTTGCCATGAGCTCTCCACACACGACAAAGTGACTGGCGCGATGGAGCGTGGCCAGCCGCAGTGCCTCACGACGCAAGTCGTCGGCCAGCACCACATGCCAGTCCAGCCCGAAAGCCAGCGCAAGACCGGAAATACGCTCGATATGAACCCCGGGCAAGACCATGTTCAGACTTCCTCTTCGACGCGGGCAGTGACAATGATCACCGTCATCAGCTGTTCGGAAACCGCCTTGTCGCTGCCGCCCAGAACGAGGGGCGCATCGGGATTGAGGCGACGCGTCAGGCTCTCGTCCTGGCGTCGCTCGAAGCCGGAAATGAGCATGGGTTCACCCGCCTGCAGCAGGACTTGCTGCACAGTGCCGTTGCCGTCCACGGTAAGCTGCTGGAGCTGCAGGGGATGATCCCGATCACCAAAACGTATGGTCCTGAGCGGCTGGGCAACGGTGTTGTCATAGGCGATGGACAAGAGGATACGCCCGTCGTCCTGAGCATCCGGCACCAGGGTCAGCAATGAACCCACTGTCTCCTCCTTCTGGCTCACCGAGACCGACGGCAGGGCCAGTCCCTGGCCATCCGAGAACGGTGTCGTATCCACCCTGTCGATGTAGGAGAATGTTGTCCTTACCGCATGGGTGACCGGCCGGCGATTGAGCGTGAGCACAGGCACGCTGCTGCGGCGCACAATACGGCCGGACTGACCCAGGGCGGCAAGAATGAGCTCGCTGCCCCTGAAAGGTCCGTGGCCCACACCGGCTGCAAGGCGGCCGGCCTCGACATCGCCCGTCTCGCCCAGTTCGGCACGTACGGCCGCACGCGCACTGGCGAAGACCAGATTCCAGTCCAGCGCCAGCTGCCCGGCATCACGACTGGCCAGCGTCACCTCCTCGAATACCAGACGCACGCGGCGCGTCAGTACACGGTTTTCACGCTCCAGATAGCGGGCGATACGATCCAGGGCATCCGGCGTATCGGTGACCACCACGGAAGCGCTGGCACCCGCCTGGGCGACAATGATGCCCGCACGCGACATGAACGGTTCCATGCGGGCCTTGACGACGGCCAGCACATCGACATCGTTGCCTGTGCTCAGCGTGGTCCGCGAGCTGCTGGCAAAACCACCCTCGCCCGTCGGATCGGAAACGGACCCCAGGGTGGCGTCAGTGCGCGCCTCGAGCGTGAGTGCACGGACATCGAATACGCGGGTCTCGGTGCGATAGAACTCGATGCGCTCCTGCGCATAGGTCCAGCGCACACCCAGGGCTGCGGACAGGCGGTCGAGAATTCGTGCCAGCGGCTCGGACTCACCGGAGAAACGGGCACGCGACAAACCGGCCGCCGGTGCGTTTGCATCAGCCAGCGCGCCTTCGAGCCGGGGCATGAAGGCTGCGACCGGCAGCAGGGCCTCGGGACGCACATGTACCGGGATGCCGGTAACGGCAGTGATGCTGTGCGCAATCTCCGGGAGGTCCAGCCAATCGTCGGCGAACAGCAGTGTGACCGGCACCTGTGCCCGCAAGGCCGGCGGCAGGCGCAATTCGCGCGCCAGCGCCTGCGGCCGGCCCGCCACCCAGGGACGATCAACCCGTTGAGCCGCCGGACGTGCCGCCGCATCATGAATGACGGCCTGAAAACCCTGGTGATGGGCAGATACGTCATGACCCGCCTCCTCCGAGCGCTGAAAAATGGCGTTCATCTGCTCATGCAGGGCGCAGCCCCCGAGCAGGGTCAGAAGCAGCACCGCCCCGCAATTGCGCGCCACGCTCATGACACCACCACGGTACGGGCACGGTCGCAGCTTTGCGTGCGTGCCACGACACGCAGGACGCGATTGCTGTAGAAACAGGCCTGCAAGGGCCATTCGCCCAATGCGCTGGCCGAAAGCAGGCTTTCCACTGCATCTTCAAAACCGTCGCCAAACCGGGACTCGCCCGAGACGGGGATATCCACTTCAACGGCCCAGTGCTCGGGCGCGAATGTCCAGCCGGCCTGCTGCGCCCAGCGCACCAGCGCCTGACGCAGGGTCAGATCATCGAGGCGCAGATAGTATTCCTGGCGTGAACGCGGGTTTACAGGTGGCGTAATGCCCTGAACCCGGATACGCTCAAGACCCGGCACAGGATGAGCCACAGGGAGGGCCGCCGGCCCGGTTTCAGCCACGACCAGCTCGGGCCGGATCGCGGTATCGGGCTCCGGCACCACTGCAGACACCGGTTCAGGGCCAGGCTTGAGCACAGACCCGGCCGTATCCGCCCGGCGCGCCATTGCCTGCAGGCGTCCACCGCGGAACTGCAGCGTTGTCCAGACACCATCAAGGCGTACAAACGCCCCTTCGCGGCGCCCGTGACGCAGCCTGGTACCGTGCTCATCGAGCGAGAAGATGGCCGGGGCGCGCTGGTCGGCATCGAACTGCAGCCAGGTATTGCGCCCGTCATCGAAAACCTGCAGGGGCGCAACAGCCGTATCGCCCGAGAGCTGCCAGTTGAAATCATAGTGGCGCCCGGACGCCGTGGCCGATACCGGTGCATCCGGCAAGGATAGCGCCCAGCCGTCGGCCAACGGCGCACATCCCGCCAGTGCGCCGGCACACAGCACGGCAGGGAGCAAAACAGGGAGCAGCCTGGGCATGACAAGCCTCCAACAGGGACGGATGTGAAGTCAATCACGATGCCGTCATGCTGGCGGAAAGCGACGCCCGGCGGCAGGCGCAAAACTACGCAGGCAAGGAAATCATCAGAAAATAAAACATGGAAAATTCATATAATTCGTATAGTTATGATGAATTTTGATTCTTTAGCATAACAAGATTAACCGAGATGAAAATGTCCTGCCCGCACCTACTTCTACTTCTGGCCGGCCATGCGCGAGCCTTCGGCGGCGGCTGCCTTGAGCGTGGTCACCGCCGTGCCTTTGCCGCTGAGCGCGCCGTCCAGGCTGCGCGTGAACATGGCCCGGATCTCGGGATAATTGCGGATCTGGAAACCCTGGGCGGTCGCAACAGGCTTCTTGCCATAGGGCGCAGCCATCGCATGCCATTGCTTCATCAGGGCGCCTGAGGCTCTGGCCGCTTCAAACCCCTGGCGGCTCACGGGCAGGAAGCCGGTCTGCTCAAACCATGTGGCAGCCTGCTCTGCCTGTGCCAGCCAGCCCAGGAACTCCATGACTGAAACATCTTCCAGCTTGGCATGACCCCTGGTGGCCCACAGGGCCGACCCGCCGACGAAAGCCAGGCCGGGGGTGCGCGTGACTTCGGGATAATAAGGCAGGCCGTCGATGCCGACGTTCAGCGAACGCTGGGCGGCAAACCAGCCCAGGCGGCTGGATTGCGACATGAGCACAGCGCATTCGCCCTTGGCAAAACGCTCCGCCGCGACGGCATTGAACTCGGGTTTGACCATGAGTTCGGAGCGCACCCAGCTGATCATGAGCGAAAGATGCCGGATGTACATGACATCAAAGTCAAAGGCCGGAGCAGCACCTTTCCTGGCCGGCTTGGCATAGGGCTGGTTGTTGACGGCGGCCAGGTTCTCGAGATTGACCGACACGGACTGGTCGGATGTGAGCGGACAACGGCGCGAGCCATTATTGGCGGCAGTGACCAGCTGCGCCTGCAGACCGGACCAGGAGCGCTCCGGCACGGGCGGCTGCAGGCCGGCCTTGCGAAATGCATCCTGGTTGTAATACATGACCGGAATGTCGAGCATATAGGGGAAGGCCAGCAGACGGCCCTTGGCATCGCGCACCGCCCTGTTCTCTGCCGGAAGAAACCATTCGAAGCCGCGCAAGGGATGCTTGCCCATGAGCACATGCAGCGGCTGGATATAGCTGCGCCGCGCCAGCACATCGGGATCATAATGCTCGGGCAGCTGGACCAGATGGGGTCTGTCCTTGTCCTGGCTGATGCGCGCCAGCGCCGCATCCACACCGGCTTGATCCTTGTATGCCGACAGGCGCACCTGCGTCGTCTTGCTCTGGCGGTTGAACTGCTTGACCAGGGTTTCGAACACCTGGCGATTGTGGGCATCGAGCGAGTGCCAAAGCTGGATATCGGTACTGGCGGCCAGTGCCGGTCCGGAAGACAGCGCCGCCAGCACGAGCACCAGCCCGGAAGTCAAGACAGCCGGACGCCGGCCGGCGCGCAGACGCGGGAAGGAGGAAAACATCATAGCTTGCCAATAAGAAAAAGGCTCCGCCATGCCTGATGGCCCGGAGCCGGGCAACGGGGCTGCCGCCATTCAGGCAGCCGGATCTAGGCAACCAGATCCGCCTCGCTGGTGAACGCATCGGCAAAAAAGGCCTCGCGCGCAAGCTTATTGTAATGGATGAAATCATGCCGGGCACTTTCCACCATGATGGGTGTACCGCAGGCGTAGACCTGATGCCCGGACAGATCGGGGCAGTCCTCCATCACGGCACGGTGGACGAATCCGGTCCGCCCGGTCCAGCCATCCTCGGGCAGGGCTTCGGATACCACAGGCACATAGCTGAAACCGGGCCAGTCGGACACCCATTGCTCAGCCAGTGCGTGCAGATAGAGGTCACGCGGACGCCGCCCGCCCCAGTACAGCGTGGCAGGCCGGCGGCTGCCGGCGGCAATCATGCTTTCGATGATGGCCTTGACCGGTGCAAAGCCGGTACCGCTGGCAAGAAAGATGACGGGGGCATCATCCTCCTCGCGCAGGAAGAAGGAACCCAGCGGTCCTTCCACACGCAGGATCTCGCGCAGACGGAGCGCGGTGTCGCCGGCGCCGAATACATGATCGGTGAATGCCCCCCCCGGCATGTGGCGGATGTGCAGCTCAATCTGGTTCTGCGCATCGGGCGGATTGGCGATGGAGTAGGAACGCCGGCGTCCGTCACGCATGATGAAATCCAGAAACTGCCCCGGGCGGTACAGAAAGGGCTCGCTCGCAGGCAGTTGCAGGCGCACCAGGCGTACGTCGTGAGCAAGATCCTCGATGGCGATGACACGCGAAGGCATCTTGCGGACATGGATTTCGCCGGCCACGCGCAGCACCTCCGCCTCGATCACCAGGTCGGAGCCCGGGCGCGCCTGGCACAACAGCGTCACCCCGCGTGACAAGTCCCCGGATTCGAGAATGCGCCCGGGGGCGTCGCCCGCATCCCAGGTGCCCGAGACGATGCGGCCGGCGCAGGTGGAGCAGGTGCCGTTGCGGCAACTATAGGGCAGAAATATGCCCGCCTCCAGGGCGGCGTCGAGCACGGTCTGTCCGGCCTCGACCGTGAACTCCTGATTGCCCGGAAGAACTTTAACCTTGAAACTCATTGCGAATCACATGAAAGATAGACTGCGCCATTCTACGCGCCGGACAGCTGCGGATCACGAATACGACTATTGAGCATACGTCCTTTGCGTGCCCTGGGGCCTGTCCAGGGTGCCAATGCATCCAGATCCAGCACATCGGTCGTCGGCCTGCGCCGGTAGATGCCGTCCACGCGCAGACCGGCCGGACCGATGCAGACCCACTGGCTGAGCACATCGCCCGCATCCAGTGCCATCAGCCGTGTACCGCGACCGCCGGCGGCCAGTACGCGCAACTCCTGCAGGGCAACAACCAGCATGCGCCCCTGCCTGCTGAACAACACCAGATGCGAATCGGATTCGCCCACCTGCAGGGGATGCAGCAAGACATCGTCGGCCTCAACGGTCATGAACTGCTTGCCTGCCCGCTGGCGCGAGACCATGGCCTCCATGGTCGTGAGAAAACCGACGCCCGCCTGTGTGCCCAGAATCTGGCGCCGCTGCGGCGGCCCCGCCATCATATGCACGATGTGTGTGCCCGATTCGACATCGGCCAGCGCCGTAATGGGCTGGCCATCGCCACGACCCGAAGGCAGATCGGCCACGGCAACGGTATGAACCCGCCCGGCATCGGACAAGGCGATCAGCATGTCCGTACTCTGACACTCCAGTGCGGCATAAAGCGCATCTCCCGCCTTGAAGCTGAACGCGGCGGCGTCATGATCATGCCCCTGGCGCAGGCGCAGCCAGCCCTTGCGCGACGCGATGACCGTGACGGGCTCGCGCACGATACGCTGCTCGATGACCGCCTTGCTGGCCGTCTCGATCAGCGTGCGACGCTCATCGCCATAAGTACGGACATCCGCCTCGATCTCGCTCACCATCAATCGCCTGAGGCGACGCGGGCTTGCCAGCAGCGCCGACAGCTTCTGTTCTTCCTTGCGCTGGCGCTCCAACTCCTGTTCGATGCGGATGCCTTCCAGACGCGCGAGCTGGCGCAGGCGCATGTCGAGAATATCGTCCGCCTGACGCCCGGTAAGGGAAAATGCCGCCATCAGATCGGCGCGCGGATCCTCGGCCTCGCGAATTGTGCGGATGACTTCATCCACATTCAGGTAGACCACCATGCGGCCCTCGAGCACATGGATGCGATCGACCACGCGATCCAGGCGATGGCGGGTACGCCGCGTCACCGTGGCCGTACGGAACTCCAGCCACTGCAACAGGATCTCGCGCAGCGAGCGCTGTGCGGGACGCCCGTCAAGGCCCAGGCAGACCAGGTTGATGCTGACATTGCCCTCCAGGCTGGTCTGCGCCAGCAGACTGTTCATGAACGCGTCGCGGTCGATGCGGCTGCTGCGCGGCTCCAGCACCAGGCGCACGGCGTCCTGCTTGCCCGATTCATCGCGCACGCCATCGAGCAGGCCCAGCATGAGCGTGCGCGTCTGTTGCTGCTGGGGCGTCAATCCCTTGCGGTTGGCGCGCACACGCGGGTTGGTGGCCTCGTCGATTTCCTCGAGCACGCGCTGGGCCGAAGTACCCGGCGGCAGTTCCGTGATCACACACTGCCACTGGCCGCGCGCGCGATCCTCGAAGTGCCAGCGCGCCCTTACCTTGATGCTCCCGCGCCCCGAAGCGTATACCTGGGCAATGTCTTCGGCGGGAGAGATGATCTGCGCCCCCCCGGCAAAATCCGGCCCGGGAACCAGATCGAACAGCGCGGCATCATCCAGGTCGGGGTTCTCCAGCAGCGCCATGCAGGCGCTTGCCACTTCACCCAGATGATGCGACGGAATGTCCGTGGCCATGCCGACGGCGATGCCGGAAGCGCCGTTGAGCAGCATCACGGGCAGGCGGGCAGGCAGGGCTGCCGGCTCCATCTGGCTGCCATCGTAATTGGCCGTGAACGTCACCGTGCCTTCACCCAGCTCGTCGAGCAGCAGGCGCGAAAATGCCGTCAGGCGTGCCTCGGTATAGCGCATGGCGGCGGCATTGTCGCCATCGCGCGAGCCGAAGTTGCCCTGGCCATCGATGAGCGGGTAGCGCAGCGTGAAATCCTGGGCCATGCGCACCAGGGCGTCATAGGCCGCCTGGTCGCCATGGGGATGGTACTTGCCGAGCACATCGCCCACCACACGTGCCGACTTGACCGGGCGCGCGCCCGGCCCCAGGCCCATGGCGTGCATGGCGTACAGGATACGGCGCTGCACCGGTTTCTGCCCGTCGCCAAGGTCGGGCAGCGCACGTCCGCGCACCACCGACACCGCATAATCCAGATAGGCCTGCTCGGCATAATCTGCAAGCGTGATGCGCTCGTCACCGTCAGCACCGCCAAAATCCGGGAACAACTCCGTCTGCATGTCATCCATCGCTATACGTCCACCACTGCCAGATTGCCTTTTTCCTCGATCCAGCCACGCCGCCGCGCAGACTCGCCCCGGGCCATGAGCATATCGAAACGCTCGCGGGTCGCCCGCTGGCCGGGCTCTCCGTAGACCACCGGCAACAGCCGCCGCGTATCCGGGTTGAGCGTGGTATCCCACAACTGCTCGGCGCTCATCTCGCCCAGACCCTTGAAGCGGCTGATGCGCCAGCTGTCCTCACGCACGCCTTCGCTGCGCACACGCTCCAGCGCCGCATCCAGCTCCTCCTGATCCAGGCAGTAGAGCTTGCGCGCAGGGCGCTTTCCCGCTGCCGGCACATCCAGCCTGAACAGCGGCGGACGCGCGACATGGACATGGCCCGCCTCGACAAGCCGCGGAAAATGACGCAGGAACAGCGTGAGCAGCAGCACCTGGATATGCGCCCCGTCGACATCGGCATCCGACAGGATGCAGATACGGCCGTAGCGCAAGCCGGAAAGGTCAACCTCGTCCTGTGCGCCATGCGGATCAACGCCGATGGCTACCGCGATGTCATGGATCTCGTTGTTGGCGAACAGGCGATCACGCTCCACCTCCCAGGAATTGAGCACCTTGCCACGCAGGGGCAGAATGGCCTGGAAGTGCTTGTCGCGTCCCATCTTGGCCGAGCCGCCTGCCGAGTCCCCTTCCACCAGAAAAAGCTCGGTGCGCGCCGGATCGCTGGATTCACAATCCGTGAGCTTGCCCGGCAGCACGGC
This sequence comes from Castellaniella sp., assembly GCA_041655275.1. Lineage (GTDB taxonomy): Bacteria > Pseudomonadota > Gammaproteobacteria > Burkholderiales > Burkholderiaceae_B > JAJYRX01. Next base: position 63,779 of record JBBAFU010000008.1, read on the forward strand.
AACCCCCGTGCTCTTGCGCCGCTGCACGCGCTGGCTGGCCCGTGTACGCGCCTGGGCGTGACGGATGGCCAGATCGGCCAGCGCGCGACCATGCTCGACGTTGGCGTTCAGCCACAACTCCAGGGCGTTGCGCACGATGCCGCTGACCAGACGTACGGCATCCCGACTGTTCAGGCGCTCCTTGATCTGCCCCTGAAACTGGGGGTCGAGGATACGTGCCGAGAGCACGAAGCTGGCGCGCGCAAAGACATCTTCGGACATCAGGCGCACGCCCTTGGGCAGCAGGCCGTGCAGCTCGGCAAAGCCGCGAAGCGCCTGGAACAGGCCATCGCGCAGACCCGCCTCGTGCGTCCCCCCGGCCGGGGTGGCGATGAGGTTGACGTAGGACTCTCGCAGCACGCCGCCTTCCGTGGTCCAGGCAACCACCCAATGGGCTCCCTCGCCTTCAGCGTAGGTCTCGTCATCGGCCGGCATGGTGTGCCGGCCCTCGAATACCGGCAACAGGATTTCCTGGCCTTCGAGCGCCTGCTCGAGATAGGAGCGCAGGCCGTCTTCGTAACACCACCGGCGCTCTTCGCCCGTCTTCTCGATGCGCAGGAGGACGCGTATGCCGTCCATGAGCACCGCCTTGCTGCGCAGGACATGCGCCAGGGCCCCGGTGTCGATGGCCGGCGAATCGAAATACGCAGGATCGGGCCAGACACGGATGCGCGTGCCGCTGCGCCGCCGTCGCGCATTGCCCACACGGGTCAGCGGCTGGTCCACCCGGCCGTCGCGAAAACTGATATGGTGCTCGGCACCGTCACGCCACACCGTCACATCGAGGCGGCGCGCCAGCGCATTGGTCACCGCCACGCCCACGCCATGCAGCCCGCCCGCAAAGGCATAGGCAGCCTCTCCGGTCTTGCTGAACTTGCCGCCGGCATGCAGGCGGGTGAACACCAGCTCCACCACCGGCAAGGCCTCCTCGGGATGCGGGCCCACCGGGATGCCGCGCCCGTCATCCTGCACGCTGACGCTGCCGTCTTCATGCAGGGTGACGGCGATCTCGCCGGCGTGACCGGCAAGGGCCTCGTCGGCGGCATTGTCCAGCACTTCCTGGATGACATGCAGCGGATCATCGGTGCGGGTATACATGCCGGGGCGCTGGCGTACCGGCTCCAGCCCCTTCAGGACCTGGATGGAAGATTCATCGTAGCGCGGCGAGGACAAAATGACTCCGGAAGACAAAAAAGACCTATTTTAAGGAATGCATCAAACTGCGGTCGATGTTATGCTTTCCCATAATGACACATGCCCAAACCCTATCTCTGCTTTTGACGATATTCCTATGAGCGACTCCATCAAGACCATTACTGACGCTTCGTTCCAGGCCGACGTGCTCGAGTCCGCACAGCCTGTGCTGGTCGACTACTGGGCCGAATGGTGCGGCCCGTGCAAGATGATTGCACCGATTCTCGAACAGGCTGCCGGCGATTACCAGGGTCGCGTCACCATTGCCAAGCTCAATGTCGATGACAACCCCGATACCGCTGCCAAGTTCGGCGTACGCGGCATCCCGACGCTGATGCTGTTCAAGGACGGCAAGGCCGTAGCGACCAAGGTTGGTGCACTTTCCAAGGCCCAGCTGTCTGCTTTTCTGGATGAATCCCTGTAAACTTCCTGTTCCACTGAAACACCAGTGACAGCCGCGCGAGCCGTCTCCGGCTCGCCAATTCCCTTGCCCAAATCCTTTCCTTTCCACACATGCACCTGAATGAATTAAAAGCGTTGCACGTCTCGCAACTGCTGGAAATGGCCGCTGCCCTCGATATCGACAATGGCGGGCGCCTGCGCAAGCAGGAACTCATGTTTGCCATTCTCAAGAAAAAAGCAAAACAGGGCGAGCAGATCTTCGGCGACGGCGTACTCGAAGTACTGCCCGACGGCTTCGGCTTCCTGCGCTCGCCCGAGACTTCGTATCTGGCCAGCACCGACGACATCTACATCTCGCCCTCGCAGATCCGGCGCTTCAATCTGCACACCGGCGACTCCATCGAAGGTGAGGTGCGCACGCCCAAGGACGGCGAGCGCTATTTTGCCCTGGTGAAGGTGGACAAGGTCAACGGCATGCAGCCCGAGGCCATCAAGCACCGCATCATGTTCGAGAACCTGACGCCGCTGCACCCGGACTCGGTAATGACGCTGGAACGCGACATCAAGAGCGAGGAAAACCTCACCGGTCGCATTCTGGACATCTTTGCACCTATCGGCAAGGGCCAGCGTGCACTCATCGTGGCCAGCCCGAAATCCGGCAAGACGGTGATGATGCAGCACATGGCCCATGCCATCACCAGCAATTATCCGGACGCCACCATGATCGTCCTGCTGGTGGACGAGCGCCCCGAGGAAGTCACCGAAATGCAGCGCACCGTGCGCGGCGAAGTGGTGGCCTCCACCTTCGACGAGCCGGCCACGCGCCACGTTCAGGTGGCCGAGATGGTGATCGAGAAAGCCAAGCGTCTGGTCGAACTGAAGAAGGATGTGGTCATCCTGCTCGATTCCATCACCCGGCTGGCGCGCGCCTACAACACCGTGGTGCCGGCCTCGGGCAAGGTGCTCACCGGCGGGGTGGATGCCAATGCACTGCAGCGTCCCAAGCGATTCTTCGGTGCCGCACGCAATATCGAGGAAGGCGGCTCGCTCACCATCATCGGCACCGCCCTGATCGAAACCGGCAGCCGCATGGATGAAGTCATCTATGAGGAATTCAAGGGCACGGGCAACTCCGAAATCCATCTGGAGCGCCGTCTCGCGGAAAAGCGCGTCTACCCCGCCATCAACCTGAACAAATCGGGCACCCGCCGCGAGGAATTGCTGCTCAAGCCCGAGCTGATGCAGAAGATCTGGGTACTGCGCCGCTTCATCCACGACATGGACGAGGTCGAGGCCATGGAATTCATCCTGGACAAGATCCGCGCCACCAAGACGAATGCCGAATTCTTCGACATGATGAAGAAATAGGCACGAGAAAGACCCCTGGTTTCAACGCCCCGGCGGGGTGTCGTCGTCAGGGGCAAGACGTTCCACCGGCCGGATATCGGGGTTCTCCCAGTCGCCCTGAATACGATAGCGGGCCGTCATGGCGGAGGCCAGCGGCGTCTTGAGCAGCCATTGTCCGAGAAAAGCGCCCAAGCCGACGACCGGATTGATGGCCACACCGGCAGCCAGTGCCGCTCCGCTGACATCCAGATTGGGCACGACCACTGCGTCCAGATCAAGCTCGCCGGTATTCAGGGAAATCAGCCCTTCCAGAACAATGGTGCCCGCAGGTCCGATAATGCGGTAGTCCCGTGTGCGCACCTCACCCGCCTCGAACAGCAGCGCACCGCGCAGTACATCATAGGGAAAGCCTTCGCGCCCCACTCCCGCCGGATTGAGATCCAGGCGCGCCAGCCGCTGGAGTGACTGCAGTGACAACAGCTCGAGCAGGCGCGCCGTACGTGAATTTACGGTATTCAGACGACCCTTGGCCAGGTTGAACTCCAGATTGCCGCTGAGCTGATCGACGCGTGCGCTCCAGGGGAAATCACGCCACTGGAGCAGGCCGCTGATCTGGCCCTCCCCGCCCTGCAACAATTCCGGATAGCCGATCGTCGACACATACGCCCCCAGATCGGATACATCCAGGCTGGCATCCAGGGTCAGGCCGCGCAGGGGTCCGCGCAGGCGCCAGGCCCCGGCACCTTCAAGATGGAGGGAAGGGCTGGACAATACGATGCGATCCAGCTGCCAGACACTGGCGCCCGCCTCGCGCGCACCACTGCCCGCCACGATCAGCTGGCCCAGATTATGACCTCGAAAACCGAGCCGGTCGATCTTGAGATTGATTGCAGGAATGTCGGGCCCCTCGTCCGCCGGGGTGCTTTCGGGTAGGCCCGCCCAGCGCGCCGGTGACACGCCGCTGCCCTCCTCCATGTCGAGCCGCTCGAACACGGCCTGCAGGGGCCCGTCGACGGCTGTGCCGCGCTGCTTCCAGTCCACTGCACCGGTGGCCTGACGCGCACGGATGTCGGCGCGCCAGCGATCCTGACCTTGCCGGCTGAGCGTAAGCTGCAGATCATTGAATGGCAGACCCACCATATGCGCCTGTTCCGCTTCCAGACTGAGCACCGACATTGCGGGAAACACGCCGGCATCCTCACCGGATGACGGCGGCGTGAACTCGCGCACAATGGCATCCCAGGCGTCGGCATCGAACAATGGCTGGCGTATGGCGACCCGGAGGCCGGCGGGCGGCATGCCCGGCTGACGATCCACGCCCAGGAAGCCCCGCTGGAAATACGGTCGGGCGCCTGGCCCGGGCTGATGCTCCAGACGGGCCTGTATGGTCTCACCCAGATGGATGTCCAGCGTGCGTGCACCCGATGGCTGCCCGTGCGCCCAGCGTACACGCAAAGGCAAGGTCGCATCGGCCGGCTTGTCCAGCGGCGGCGGCAGATTCAGGGCGACGCCCTTGAGATCGGACTTCACTTCCAGTGCCAGTGGCGGCGTTCCCTTGCCGAAATCAAGCCCCGTCAGGTGTGCGCTATATCGGGCCTGACCCGACAATCGCGCCATACCGGGCACGCCGACCCGGGCGGACAGTGCCTGTGTCGACAGGCTTCCCTGCAGCCGGATGCCAGCGGTGCCACGGCCCACACCGCCCGAGAGCTGCGCGGGCGCCCCCAGGAAGCGCAGGCCGGCCTCGCGGACCTCCAGGGCGTGCTCATCAAATGCCAGTACCGCATCGACGGCTTCGAGGGGCGGCACATCGGGCGCAAACTGCAGCCGGGAGTTTGCCAGCGAAAGCACGCCCTGGATCCGCACGTCATCAGGCTTTGCCAGGGGCAGGCCCAGCCCGAGATCCAGGGTCCAGTCACCTTTTGCCTGCGTGGCCGCCAGGGCATGGCCCAGCAGACCGCCCACGGGCGAGTGATGAATGAACGCCATGAAGTCAGGGCCTTTCCCGGAGACATGACCGTTTACCTGCAGCTGCGCCTTGCCCTGCAGGTCGGGAATCAGGGCATCCACGCCGCTCAGCGCCAGGCTGGCGCCGTCAGCCGGGCGCATGCGTGCAGAATCCACCCGCACGCCAAGGCGGGCACCGTCAATACGCAGCACGCCCCGCATGGCCTGCAGTGCGGGCCAGGGCGGCTGATCGTCATCATCGGGCACATAGTCCAGCACCGCATCGGAAAACGGCGCCCGCAAGCGCAAGATGCCGTTATCCCGGCCGGACGCAAAGGGAAAGCCGGCCAGGGGTCCGCGCACCTCGAGCACGCCATCGTTCACCACGCCGGCCTGCAGCGCCCCCCTGAGCCAGTCGCGCACTTCTTCGTCCGCCCCAAGCGGCATATAGGCGTGCACCGCCGACAGCTTGGCCCGATGCAGCTTCAGCTGCGCATCGATGTGATCAGTACTGCCGCCGCGCCAGTGCAGGCGGCCGCCGAACGCGAAGTCATCGTTGGCGGCCTCGAGCGCGTCCATCTGCAGCGCCAGCCCCCCGGCCTTGCGGTGCAGGCTGCCCCGGCCCGCCAGCGTCGTGAGCGATAGCGGTTGCGCATAATATTCGGGAGTGGCAAGGCCGACCGCCTGTGCCGCAACCCGGAAGCGCGCCCGGGTCTCGCCCGCCTCCGGCAGGGCACCGAGCAGGCGACCAGGCGCACGCCAATGCTGCCACAGGGGCTCCCAGGGCGTGCTGACCGTCAGCTGCAGGTCCTGTGCCGCCACGTGAAGACCATCGGAGGCCCGCCATCCTGCGTCCCGTGTTTCGAACACCGCCGTCAGCTGCGCATTTTCCGGCGCATCATACGCCAGCCACAGTCGTGCGCTCACGGATGTCGCTTGCAGCTCCTGCGGCCAGGCAATCCAGGTGTCCCAGTCTTCGGGGCGCAGATCGTCCATCTGCAGGTAGAGCGTGCCGGTGTGCGCGTCCATGCGCTCGGGCATGCCGCGCCAGGCGGCATGACTGAAGCGGCCGCGCGCCTCGAGGTGCTGGCCGGACGCATGCGCCGGTCGCGCCGCCAGGGAGAACCAGTGATCATCGCCTTCATTGACAATATCGATGCCGACGCCATCCAGAATCAGCGGCGCCGCCGAGCGCGATTCATCCAGCCAGCGAAAGCGGGCATCGTGCACCCGCACCTGGGGCTGTGCCGCCAGCCATTGAAGGGCCAGGCGCCCGGTGTCGTTCGGCGCCGATACCCGGGGCATGTCATCATCATGTACATGCGCGATCAGGGGTTGCCCAAGGAGCCAGAGCTGGCCGACGCGATCGCGCCTGAGCAGAAGGTCCGGCCCGTGGGCCTGCAGCAACGTAAAATACGGCACGGTCGAGAACAGGCCACGCCAGGACAGCACGGCCTCGACCCTGGGGATGTTGAGCATGGACCAGCCTCGCTCGTCGCGCCACTGCACCTCGTGCAGTTCCACGCGCAACCGGCGCGCCCACTGTGCCTGGATTCGGCCTATGGTGACACGGGCACCCACCTGTCGCGACAGCAGGGTTTCAATTTGCGGCCGGTAGTGATCTATATTGGGAAGAATCAGGGTACGCAGGCCAATGACCAGCATCGCGGCAACAAAATACACGACCACGACCAGCCCCAGCAGCCAGCGAAGGCCCGTCCTTATGATCTTGAACACGTAACGTCCGCTCATGCCCTTGCCAGACGACATTATATTCACCCCTGCCCTGTCATGGTCGGGCGCATTGCGCCGTGCACTGACCGCCAGGCCGGCGCTGGCCCCCTGGCTGGCACAGGCCGCGGGCGGGCAGCGCGTGACACGCAGCGTCATCATCGAGTGGTTCGATGCGTTACGCGAGGAACACCTTCCCGGATCCGCAGATGCTGCGATCCCGGAAGCGACGCTCAGGCGCATCCTGCGCCGGCTGCGCGAGCGCTGCTTCCTGTGCCTGATGCTGCGCGACATCAACGGGCAGGCCGGCATCCTGGAAGTGGTCACGGCCATGACGGCACTGGCGGAGCTGAGCATCGACCAGGCCTACCGCAGCCTGGCGCAAGCGCTGGCCCGACAGCATGGCCCGCCAATCGACCCGGCCAGCGGACTGCCCATGGAAATGCTCATCGTCGGCATGGGCAAGCTCGGCGGACAGGAGCTCAATGTCTCGTCCGATATCGACCTTGTCATGCTGTACGCCGACCAGGGCCATACGGCGGGGCCGCAGCCCATACGCCACGAGGCATTCTTCCAGCGCCTCACGCGCAGGCTGGTGAGCGTGCTGTCCGACCTGGATGAGGATGGCCAGGTCTTTCGCTGCGACCTGCGGCTGCGCCCGGATGGCAATGCAGGCCCCCTCGCCTGGAGCTTGCCGGCCCTGGAAAATTACCTTGTCCGCCAGGGGCGCGAATGGGAGCGCTACGCCTGGCTGAAGGCACGCATCCTGCCCTGCAAGGCCTTTGCCGGGAGTGATGCCAGGCTGCACATCCAGCGCTTCGAAGCCTTGCGCCAGCCCTTCGTCTATCGCAAATACCTTGATTACGACAGCCTGGGCGCCCTGCGCAATCTGCGTGAACGCATACGTCAGGATTGGGAACGGCGGGCACTGGCGCGGGCCAACGTGGATGCACAGCACAATATCAAGCTGGGCCATGGCGGCATTCGCGAAATCGAGTTCATCATCCAGCTCAACCAGCTGATCCGTGGCGGGCGGCAACCCTCATTGCAACGACGCAGCCTGCATGCCGCCCTGCTGCGCCAGAAAAAGGCCGGCATCCTGCCGCCCGATCTTGCACAAGGTTTGATCGACGCCTATTTCTTCCTGCGCCGTGTGGAGCATATGCTGCAATACCGTGAAGACGAGCAGACGCATCTGCTGCCGCGCACACCCGCGCAGCGTGAAGCCCTGGCCCGGGCCATGGGCATGGCGGCGCCGGCGTTTGAACACAGCCTGCAGGCCCACAGGGAATTTGTCAGCCGGCATTTTCAGGATGCCTTCCGCATCGCCGGTATGGCTGCGGATGCAGCTGATGGACACGCCCGGGTAGCGGCGCAGCCACTGGCTGCATCCCAGCTCGTCTCGGGCTTTGACGAGAACGCACCGGCGATACAGGCACGCATCGACAGGCTGCTGGATCACGCCCGCAGCCGCCGCCTGCCCAGGGCCAGCCGCGCGCGTCTGGAGCGCCTGCTGCCGGCTGCACGGCAGGCGGCGCTGGAACAGCCCCGGGCCGGCCATGCCTTCCTGCAGCTGCTCGACCTGCTGGAGCATATCGCGGGACGCAGTGCCTATCTGGCGCTGCTGGAAGCCTGGCCGGAAACATTGTTGCGCGTGGCGCGCCTGATGTCGGCCAGCCCGTGGGCGGCGCATTATCTGCAGCAATACCCCCTGCTGCTGGACAGCCTGATCGAATGGAAGGCATTGCTTGAGCCGCCCGACTTCGGGCAGCTGGCCGACGCCCTGCGTGCCGAGCTCGACGCCTGTGTGCTGCCGGATGGCAAGCCCGATATCGAGCAGCAGATGAACCTCATGCGGGACCTGCAGCACCAGGTCAGCTTCCGCCTGCTTGCCCAGGATCTGGAAGGCCGGCTCACCGTCGAAACCCTGGCCGATCATCTGTCGGCGCTCGCTGATCTGATGCTGGAAGAGACCATCCACCGCGTCTGGCCGCTGGTGCTGGGTGATGCACCGCCGAGCCCGCCGCATTTTGCCGTTATCGCCTATGGCAAGCTGGGCGGCAAGGAACTGGGCTATGCCTCGGATCTGGATCTGGTCTTCCTGTATGACGACCCTGAAGAAGGCGCCGGTGCACGCTATGCCCGCCTGGGCCGGCGCATGAGCTCCTGGCTGTCGACCCTGACATCGTCAGGGCGGCTCTATGAAGTCGACCTGCGCCTGCGCCCCGACGGCGATGCCGGCCTGCTGGCCGTGAGCATTGTAGCGTTCGAGCAATACCAGATTGAACATGCCTGGCCGTGGGAGCACCAGGCGATCACGCGCGCACGCTTTGCCGCCGGCGACGCCGCCATTGGCAAACGCTTCGAAGCCATGCGCGAGCGCATCTTGCTGATGCCACGCGATCCCGCGAAACTGCGTGCCGACGTGTGCGAGATGCGCGAACGCATCCGTGCAGCCCACCCCAACCGGTCAACCGCATTCGACATCAAGCACGACAGGGGCGGCATGGTCGATGTCGAGTTCATCACCCAGTATCTGGTGCTGGCGCATGCACGCAAGCATCCCGTACTGCTGGGCAACCTGGGGAACATTACCCTGCTGCGCCTGGCGGCCGATGCCGGACTGATTCCCGCTGCACTGACCGGCCAGGTCACGGATGCCTACCGCAGCTACCGGCACCACCAGCACCGGCTGCGCCTGCAGGGCGCCGAGCGTGCACGACTGCCGCATGACGCCCTGCAGAAGGAGCGCAACGCCGTTCTTGCGCTCTGGCACCGGGTACTGGCTGAGCCGGCTCCCCCTATTGCAGGGTGCGGGTGAAGCGGAACTCGCCGTCGACCCAGTCCACGGGCACCACATCCCTGGGACCGAAGTGGCCTTCGATGATGAGACGGGCCACCGGGTTCTCGATGTTCTGCTGGATGGCCCGCTTGAGCGGCCTTGCACCGAACACCGGATCAAAGCCGGCGCGCGCCAGCTGGGCCACGGCCGCATCGGTCACCACCAGTCCGATCTCATGTTCGGCCAGGCGCGCTTCCAGACGTTGCAGCTGGATGCGCGCAATGGCGGCGATGTTGGCCTCATCCAGCGCATGGAAGACGACAACCTCGTCGATGCGGTTCAGGAACTCGGGCCGGAAGTGCGACTTCACTTCCTCCCAGACCACCTCCTTGACCGCCTCGTAGGCCTGGCCCGCCATGTTCTGGATATGTTGCGAACCGAGGTTGGACGTCATGATGATGACGGTGTTGCGAAAGTCCACCGTGCGCCCCTGGCCATCCGTCAGCCGGCCATCGTCAAGCACCTGCAGCAGCACATTGAAGACATCGGGATGCGCCTTCTCGACTTCGTCGAGCAGGATGACGCTGTAGGGCTTGCGCCGCACGGCCTCGGTCAGATAACCGCCTTCCTCATAGCCGACGTAGCCGGGAGGCGCCCCGATCAGCCGCGCCACCGAGTGCTTCTCCATGAACTCGCTCATGTCGATGCGGATCAGATGATCTTCGGAATCGAAGAGAAAGGCCGCCAACGCCTTGGTCAGCTCGGTCTTGCCCACGCCGGTGGGTCCCAGGAACAGGAAGGAGCCATCGGGACGGGCGGGATCGGCCAGCCCGGAGCGCGCGCGCCGGATGGCATCGGCCACCAGGGTGACGGCCTCGTCCTGGCCCACCACGCGCTGCTCCAGCGCCGCTTCCATCTCCAGCAGCTTGGTGCGCTCGCCCTGCATCATCTTGGACACCGGAATGCCGGTTGCCCGCGATACCACTTCGGCAATTTCCTCGGCCCCGACCTCGGTACGCAGCAACCGGGGCTGGTCGGCATCATGCCCGCCCTTGCCCGCTTCGGCCGCCGCCAGGCGCCCTTCCAGCTCGGGCAGGGTGCCGTACTGCAGTTCGGCCAGCTTGTCGAACTGCCCCTTGCGCTGCAGCTCGGCCATGGTGGCGCGCGTGCGCTCGATTTCTTCCTTGATGGACTGTGCACCCTGGACGGCGGCTTTTTCCGCTTTCCAGATCTCTTCGTAATCGTTGTATTCCCGCTGCAGATCGACCAGTTCCTGATCGATGGCCTGCAGGCGGCGCAGCGAGGCCTCGTCCGTATCCTTCTTCACCGCCTCGCGCTCGATCTTCAGCTGGATGATGCGCCGGTCCAGACGATCCATGACCTCGGGCTTGGAGTCGATCTCCATGCGGATGCGCGCCCCCGCTTCGTCGATCAGGTCAATCGCCTTGTCGGGCAGGAAGCGGTCCGTGATGTAGCGATGCGAAAGTTCGGCTGCGGCCACGATGGCCGGGTCGGTGATGGCCACGCCGTGATGCAGCTCGTAGCGTTCCTGCAGGCCGCGCAATATGGCGATGGTGGACTCGACATTCGGCTCGTCGATCTGCACTTTCTGGAAGCGGCGCTCGAGCGCGGCATCCTTCTCGATGTACTTGCGATACTCATCCAGCGTGGTGGCGCCGATGCAGTGCAGCTCGCCGCGGGCAAGCGCCGGCTTGAGCATGTTGCCGGCATCCATGGCGCCTTCGGCCTTGCCCGCACCGACCATGGTGTGCAGTTCGTCGATGAAGACGATGTTGCGCCCGTCATCCTGGGACAACTCCTTGAGCACGCTCTTGAGGCGCTCCTCGAACTCGCCGCGATACTTGGCCCCCGCGAGCAGCGCCGCCAGATCCAGCGCGAGCAAACGCTTGCCCTTCAGCGTCTCGGGCACTTCATTGTTGATGATGCGCTGGGCCAGACCCTCGACAATGGCGGTCTTGCCCACGCCGGGCTCGCCAATGAGCACGGGGTTGTTCTTGGTACGCCGCTGCAGGATCTGCACCGAGCGGCGGATCTCGTCATCGCGCCCGATCACGGGATCGAGCTTGCCCTGACGTGCCAGCTCCGTCATGTCGATGGTGTACTTGGCCAGGGCTTCGCGCCGGGTCTCGCTGTCGGCATCGGTAACCGGCTCGCCGCCGCGCACAGCCTCGATGGCCGCCTCGAGCGGCTTGCGCTGCAGACCGGCCTCGCGCAGGATGCGCCCGGCCTCACCCTTGTCATCGACCATGGCGAGCAGAAACAGCTCGCCGGCAATATAGTCGTCACCGCGCTGCGACGCTTCCTTGTCGGTGCGCGCCAGCGCCGCCTGCAGCTCGCGGCTGGCCTGGATCTGCCCGCCCCCGTCCTTGACCTGGGGCAGGCCGTCGATCAGGCGCTTGAGCGCGGGCGCCAGGCGATTGACCGCCACGCCCGCATGCGCCAGAAGACTGCCGGCACCGCTGTCCTGATCGGCCAGCAGGGCCGCCAGCACATGCGCGGGTTCGAGATAGGGGTTGTCATTGCGCACCGCCATGCTTTGGGCATCGGCCAGCGCGTGCTGAAACTTGGTTGTGAGTTTGTCGTATCGCATGATCCGTCCAGAAATTGGCAAAGAAGGGGATGTCCCTGCAATGGTATTGACATAGGGGCAAACGCGTGGATTTCAAGCGACAAGCAAGCGGCAAGCACGCGACAAGCACGCAGAAAACGGGCGCAAGACGGCGCCGGCACAGGCAGCGATGGTCGCGACACTCCGACCAGAAGCTGGCATAATGCTGGCTATATCCGTTGGTTGGACAACCCGCCTTCAGGAAACTTACATGCGTGGCATCATCAAGAAATGGGGCAACAGCGCGGCAGTACGGCTTCCCGCCCCCTTGCTGAAATCGCTCGATCTGGGCCTGGAAGATCAGGTTCTCATCCGGGTTGAAGACGGCAATATCGTGCTTGAGCCCGTGCGTCAGGCGGCACCGGGCCTGCACAGCCTGCTGCAGGACGTACAGCCGCAGAATCTGCACGCCGAAATCGATTTTGGCACGCCGGGCGGCTAGCCGGGGCGCACCATGGCCAGACAGCGATTCATCCCCGACACCGGGCATATCATTGATTTTCACTTCGAGGTGCCTGCCGGCTCCCCGATTCCTGCGACCCGGCCGGCGCTGGTGCTCAGCCCCGCCGCCTACAACCGGCGTACCGGTCTGGTGATCGTCTGCGCCATCACACGAAAGATCAAGGGCTATCCCTTTGAAGTGCCACTGGCCGGCACGGACACCGCCATCCTGGCGGACCAGATCAAAAGCCTTGACTGGAAACACACACGCATCAGCCTTGAAGGCCGGGCCGATGCCGCCGCCCTCGCCCAGGTCAGGCAACGACTGCAGGTGCTATTGCTCATCCCCTGAGCCCATCAACGTTCATGGCTTAAAATAGAACGTGAGCCGTTTTCCTGAATATGGCTTATGCGACGACCTTCGCGTATATTTGATATAAATCAACTGTGATGGAAGGTCCTCTTGACAGGAAGTCCGATTGACGCGCCTGACGGCATGATGTCGCGTGCCGCAGGCCTCTGGCAGCAATAATGAAACGTTTTCCGATCGCTCCCGATGCAACCCGCTGCTCCACCTGCATCCTCAGCGAACTATGCCTTCCCGTGGGCATGTCGCCGCAGGATGTGGTGCTGCTTGACGAATTCGTCAAGGAACGGGTGCGCCTGCCCAAGGGGGCGGCCCTGTTCAAGCTGGGTGACAAGGCGGAAGCCATCTACAGCCTGCGCTCCGGAGCACTCAAGACCCAGCTCGAGGATGTGGGGGGGCAGGTGCAGATCACCGGCTTCGTCCTGCCCGGCGAGATTATCGGTATGGACGCCATGGTCAACAACACCCATGTATCCAACGCCATCGCTCTGGAAGACAGTGAAGTCTGCCTGATCCGCATCGAGGATATCGACCGCATTTCGCCGCATGTACCTCAGCTGCAGCAGCAGTTCCGGCGCATCATGGGCATGGAGATCAACCGCGCACATCAGCTGGTGATGACGCTGGGCACCCTGCGCTCCGAGCAGCGCGTGGCGGCTTTTCTGCTCAACCTGTCGCAACGCCTGATCACGCTGGGCTATTCGGGGCGTGATTTCATCCTGCGCATGAGTCGCGAGGAGATCGGGAACTATCTGGGCTTGACACTGGAGACGGTCAGCCGCCTGTTTTCGCGCTTCGGCCGCGAGAAGCTCATCCGCATCAAACAGCGCGAGGTGACCATCCTCGACATGGATGGCCTGCGTGGCCTGGCGGGTATCGATTGCGGCTGAAGGCCGCGTCCGGCCATCGCCATTCGCGCTGACTCAGCGCAGGGGCTCTCCAAACTCGTCCAGCTCGGGATGGCGTGGCGCCATCAGGATGCTCAGTGTGCTGGACACCGTCGCCATGAACCAGAAAAGAAAGAAACCGAGCGCATAGGCCCCGTTGCGGCTGGGATGGAAACGATCCAGTATGAACAGATCCTGTGGATCAATGAGTGCGAACACGATCGCACTGGTCAGGCCGGCGGCAAGAAACGATGGCCATAATATCCACATCAGGGCGCGCAACTTCATCAGACATGTCTCCTTTGTTTTTTCCTCAAGGCTGATCCGGCGGAGTATCCGGCGCCTGGCGGCTGACCACCAGACCCTGTTTCACACCGCCATCCTCGATTGCTTCGTCAGAAAAATTCTGAACAGCCAGGATGATGGTGATCACGCAGCCGATGACAGCCAGTGCGGGACCCGCCATCAGCAACCATGGCCAGGGCTCGCGCCACCATGGTCCTGAAGCTTCAGCGGAAACCCCGCCCTGCACGGCACCCACGCCGGATTGATGTGTCATGTCCTGCTCCGCTTCCTTGCTTTATTGAGGCACGAAGTAGCCGGTAGCCTCGGAGATGCTGTGTTCGCGACCGCTTGCACCGATACCCCTACTCTCAATATGGATATCATACAGCCCTGGATCAACCCCTGCAGGCACACGCACCACTACAGGCACAAGGCGATTGGAAGCGGCTTCGACATCAACAACATCCGTGCCATCCGTCGTGGTGATGCTCAGGCCTTCGAGCGGCCCTTTCACACCCAGCGAGATGCGCAGGGGCTCTTCGGTCACATTGATGAATTGCAGGCGGTACACATTCTCGATCAGCCCGCCCGCGACTTCCCGACCCAGCGCCCCGCGATCACGGATGATATCCATGCGCAGGGTGGAACGTGTGGCCAGCGAGACGACAAAGGCAATGGCAATGGCAAGCAGCAGGAGGCTGTAGGCAATCACGCGGGGCCGCAGTACCCGTCGACGCGCCTCCGGCTGCGACAGCCCGTCGACAATGGCGCGTCCCGAGGTATAGCGGATGAGACCGCGTTCGTAACCCATCTTGTCCATCACCTGGTCGCAGACATCGACGCAGGCACCGCAGCCGATGCACATGTATTGCAGACCATCGCGGATATCGATGCCCGTCGGGCAGACCTGAACGCACAGGGTGCAGTCTATGCAATCCCCCATGCCGGCGTCCTTGTGGTCGATCTTGCGCGAACGTCCGCCGCGCGGCTCACCGCGCTTGTAATCATAGGTGACAACGAAGGTGTCATCATCCACCATCACGCTCTGGAAGCGGGCATAGGGGCACATATACTTGCACACGGCCTCACGCATGAAACCGGCATTGCCCCAGGTGGCGAAAGAGTAGAAAACCATCCAGAACCACTGCCAGGGGCCCAGATCCAGATGCAGCAACCCCGTCCCAAGCTCGCGGATGGGCGCAAAATAGCCAATGAAGGTGGAACCGGTCCACCAGGCGATGGCAATCCAGATGATGTGCTTGGTCGCCTTGATACGCAGTTTGCGCCAGGTCCAGGGTGACTCGTCCAGGCGGATGCGCGCCACACGGTCACCCTCGATGCGCCGCTCGACCCACATGAAGATCTCGGTGTATACCGTCTGCGGGCAGGCGTAGCCACAGAACAGCCGGCCGGCGATGGCAGTGAACAGGAAGAGCGAGAACGCCGACAGCACCAGCAGCACCGCCAGATAGATCACGTCCTGGGGCCACAGCACCATGCCGAAGATATAGAACTTGCGCGCGGCCAGATCGAACAGGACGGCCTGGCGGCCGTTCCACTGCAGCCAGGGAAGACCGTAGAAGATCACCTGGGTCAGCACCACCATGATGATGCGCCAGTTCGCATACAGGCCCGTGACCGAGCGCGGATGAATCTTGCTGCGCACATCGGCCAGGGCCTTCTCGACCTGAGGCGAAGTGCCCCCGTGGCCCGGCCGTACACGGGGGGGTCGCCAGGCCGGAACCGCTTCCCTGTCCGGTTTGCCGCCGGACTCCTCGGGGGGTGTACTGCTCATGATGATCCTCTAGTGTGCTGCCCCTGTACCCTGCCTCGACAGGCCCCATACCCAGGCCGTCAGCAGACGGATCTGGTCTTCACTGAGCACATCCTTCTGGGCCGGCATCTGGTTGTCACGCCCGTTCAGGATGGTCTGGACAATGGTGGCCTCGGAGCTGCCATACAGCCAGACGTTGGCGGTCAGGTCAGGCGCGCCCACGGCGATATTGCCCTTGCCATCCGCCCCGTGACAGGCCACACAGGTCGCCTCGAAACCCCGCTTGCCACGTACGGCGCGCAGAGGATCGGCTGCCAGCCCCGAAAGCGAGCGTACATACTGTGCGATGTCACCCGCCTCGGCTGCACTGACGGTCGCCCCCCAGGGCGGCATGATGCCATGGCGCCCCTCGGTAATGGAGGTCTGGATCTGCTCGGGCTCGCCGCCGTACATCCAGTGGCTGTCGGCCAGGTTGGGAAAGCTGCTTGCGCCGCGCGCATCCGAGCCATGGCACTGGGCACAGTTGTTCAGGAACAGGCGCTGGCCGATCAGGCGGGCATCGGCGTCAGCCGCGATTGCGGGAATATCCATCTCGCGATAGCGTGCGTAGACCGGCTCCACGCGCTTCTGCATGGCCTGCTGGTCAGCCAGCACCGATTTCGCAGTGGTGTAGCCCAGTACGCCCTTGAAGCTGCCCAGCCCGGGATAGAGGATGAGGTAGATGATTGCAAACGCGCACATCGCCAGATACATCACCGTCCACCAGCGCGGCACCGGGGTGTTGAGCTCGGTGAGATCACCGTCCCAGACATGACCCGTGTCAGGGATTTCCGTCTTGATCTTGAGCCAGGACCGCTGCGTATACAGCAGCCAGAGGCAGAACACTATCCCCGCCACGGCCACGGCAGCAATATAGATGCTCCAGCCGCCACTGAAAAAATCACTCATGGAGTCCCTCTTGTTGGTGCTCGCCGGACACTTCGTCCGGCACGATGAAGGGCAGCATGGCTGCTTCCTGGTTGGCCTTGCGCCGGCCGGCGGAAAAGGCCCACCAGAAAATACCCAGAAATGTCGCCAGGGCCAATGCGGTCATGATCCCGTTGAGGATGCCCACCATGATCACTGCCCCCCTTGCTGGACGGCCTGCGCGGCAGCGGCCCGCCCGCCCACACCCAGACCCTGCAGATAATGCACGACGGCATCTTCCTCTGTCTTGCCGACAAGCTCATCAGGCGCCTCGTCGATCTGCTCATCCGTATACGGTACGCCCAGCTTGCGCAGGGCCCGCATGCGATCCTGCACATTCGCGCCTTCTACCGTGTTGCGCTGCAACCACGGGTAGGCCGGCATGTTGGACTCGCGGACCACCATGCGCGGATCACGCAGGTGTACACGATGCCATTCGTCGGAATAGCGACCACCCACCCGTGCCAGATCCGGCCCGGTACGCTTGGAACCCCACAGGAAGGGGAAGTCGTATACGGATTCACCCGCCAGCGAGTACGGACCGTAGCGCTGAACTTCGGAACTGAGCATGCGGATCTGCTGGGAATGGCAGCCGACGCAACCTTCGCGGATATAGAGGTCGCGACCGATGAGTGCCAGCGGATCATAGGGCTCCACCCCTTCTGTGGGCTGTGTGGTCGAGTGCTGGAAGTAGAGGGGAACGATCTGCACCAGCCCCGAGAAGGAGATGACGAGAATGCTCAGGACAATGAGCAGACCGACATTCTTCTCGATGGTGGCGTGCGAGAAAAAACGATTGGAATTCTGTGACATCAATACGCTCCTCAGGCGACGCTCTGTGCAGGACCGACCAGAGCCGGATCACGTGCATCGGGATTGCGCAGGGGAACCACGGGATTCACCCGCGTCTGGCCACGCACGGTTGCCCAGGCGTTCCAGGCCATGATGACCATGCCGCTCAGGAAGAACAGGCCGCCGGCCAGGCGAATCATGTAGAAGGGATAGGTCGCCTTCACCGCCTCGACGAAACTGTAGGTGAGCATGCCGTCGGCCTCGGTTGCCCGCCACATCAGACCCTGCATGACGCCCGCGATCCACATCGAGCTGATATAGAGCACCACGCCCAGGGTTGCGAGCCAGAAATGCAGCTCGACGAGTTTCATGCTGGCCATGGTCGTACGCCCGTACAGGCGCGGCAGCATGTAGTAGACCGAGCCGAAAGTGATCATGGCCACCCAGCCCAGGGCGCCGGAATGCACATGGCCCACCGTCCAGTCGGTGTAGTGCGACAGGGCATTCACCGTGCGGATGGACATCATGGAGCCTTCGAAGGTGGCCATGCCGTAGAACGACAGCGCTACCACCAGGAACTTGAGGATGGGATCCGTGCGCAGGCGATGCCAGGCGCCGGAAAGCGTCATGATGCCGTTGAGCATGCCGCCCCATGACGGTGCGAGCAGGATGATGGAAAACACCACGCCCAGCGACTGCACCCAGTCGGGCAACGAGGTGTAGTGCAGATGGTGCGGCCCGGCCCACATATAGGTGAAGGCCAGCGCCCAGAAGTGCACGATGGACAGGCGATAGGAATAGATGGGGCGCTGGGCCTGCTTGGGCACGAAGTAGTACATCATGCCCAGGAAGCTGGTGGTCAGGAAGAAACCCACCGCATTATGCCCGTACCACCACTGCACCATGGCATCCTGCACGCCCGAATAGACGGAGTAGGACTTCCACATCGACACCGGCAATTCCAGGTTATTGAAGATATGCAGGACAGCGATGGTGACGATATAGGAGCCGAAGAACCAGTTGGCCACATAGATGTGACGCACCCTGCGCCTGGCGATGGTGCCGAAGAAGACGACGGCATAGGCCACCCACACCAGCGTGATGAGGATATCCAGCGGCCATTCGAGCTCGGCATACTCCTTGGTGCTGGTGTAGCCCAGGGGCAGCGTGATCACGGCCCCGACGAGCACCGCCTGCCAGCCCCAGAACGTGAAGGCCGCCAGGCCATCACTGAACAGCCGCGTCTGACAGGTACGCTGCACCACGTAATAGGAGGTGGCAAACAGCCCGCTGCCGCCAAAGGCGAAGATGACCGCATTCGTATGCAGGGGTCGCAGACGGCCGTATGTCAGCCAGGGGGTTTCGAAGTTGAGCTCGGGCCAGATGAGCTGCGCGGCGATCAGCACGCCGACCGCCATGCCCACGACTCCCCAGAAAATGGTAGCGATCGTGAACTGCCTGACCACACCATAGTTGAAGAGCTCGGCCGGCTTTCCCAAGGAAGCGGAACTGCCCATGGAAGGATTCCTCAAAAAAACAACAAAAAGGAGAACGAAACCAGTTGCCCGGATGCGGGCAGGCCAGGCTCAGCGCATGTCATGACCGCCCCCTTCACCGGACCCGGACGTGGCGCATGCAGTGTCATCGTCATCGAGCACCGAACGTGCGGCAGCCTGCGTATTGTCGAACTGGCCCGAAAAGATGGCCCACCAGAAAGCGGCCCCGATACCGATCACGAACAGGATGGAAATGGGGAGCAGCAGATACAGCGATGCCGTCATGCCACCAGCTCCGCAGTGCCCGCAGCAGTTAGCACCGGCGCCGGCACAATCCGCTGATGGCGCCGATAGAGCCACCACGCATTGGCTGCGACCGCCAGCGATGACAGGAGCATGGTGATGGCGGCAAGCCAGGGCGCCACCCAGCCGACGGCAGCCAGGGGCGTGACGAGCAGATGCCAGATAACGGCACCGTACAGGCTTTGCCGTGCCGTACGGGTGCCGTCCCGCGACAGGCGCTGCAATGCGCGCTCGTCGAGCCGGCCGCCATGCGCAGCGAGGCTGGCATGCGAGGCGGCCATGGCCGTAGGTACGGCCATGGCCATCGCACAGGGACAGCTGATGACGATGAGTGCCACGACCACGCCCAGCGCCATCGCCGGCTGCCACACAACCCAGAACAACCCGGCCGCCAGAGCCAGCGCGAGTTGGGCCAGCACAAACCAGAACGCCACACGATCGGCGTGGATGGACAATGTCCTGCGCAGTTCCTCGATACCTGCGTGCAGCCCGCCCGCTCCCACCGATTGACGTGCGCACAGCTCCATGTAACGGGCGGTCAGCAGGAAGGCGATGAACATGCACACCGATTCAAAATAGACATGGCCCTGACCGGACAGGGTGCTGACGACGCTGGGTACAAAGGCGACGAGGATACCCAGGGCCACGGGCACGTCCATGTTCAGACGCGCCTGCCGCACGCCCGCCAGCGCCCCGCGCCAGACGGGCCAGGCGCAATACAGTACCACAGGCACGGTCAGCGCCAGACTGAGCGCATTCATGAACACGATGGCATTGTCGAGCAGGGCAAGATTGTCGGCCCCCATGGTCTCCGAGCGCAAGTAGCCCGGGAAGGCGAACATCATCACCTGCATCATGGCAAGCCACGCCAGACCCGTGCGGGCAAGCAGATGACGTCGCTCGTGCCGCTGGGCATCCGTGAGGCCAAGAGGGGTGGAAAAAATCGAAAACGCGCGCATGGCACGCACTATAGCAAGGCAATACCTGAAAGGTCTTGACATAAATCAAATTTGCCCCATGACCGCCGGTATGGCGACCATGGGGCTGATGCCCCCCTCTGATACCGGGGTCAGTGTCAGGCGACCGAGCGCTCGCCGGACGCCTCCTCGAGCTCGAACTGGGCCTCCTCGGTAGACCCCTGGAGGGCGGTCGTGCTTGCATCCGCACCTTCGATGGCCTGCGTCACGGCATCGAAATAGCCCGTGCCCACCTCGCGCTGATGGCGTACGGCGGTGAAGCCCTTTTCAGCCGCTGCAAACTCGCGTTGCTGAAGGTCGACAAACGCCGCCATATGCTCGCGCGCATAGGCATGGGCAAGGTCGAACATGCCGTAGTTGAGCGCATGGAAGCCGGCAAGCGTGATGAACTGGAACTTGTATCCCATGGCGCCAAGCTCGCGCTGGAAGCGCGCAATCGTCGCATCATCAAGGTTCTTCTTCCAGTTGAAGGACGGCGAACAGTTGTAGGCCAGCATCTTGCCGGGAAAGCGCTTGTGGATGGCCTCGGCAAAGCGCCGTGCATACGCCAGGTCCGGCGTCGCCGTCTCGCACCACAGCAGATCGGCATAGGGCGCATAGGCCAGGCCTCGCGAAATGCCCTGCGCGATGCCGGCACGCGTGCGGAAGAAGCCTTCTGCCGTACGCTCGCCGGTCAGGAACGGCCGGTCGTTCCCGTCCACATCGCTGGTCACCAGGTCCGCCGCGTCCGCATCGGTGCGCGCCAGCAACACCGTGGGCACGCCCAGCACATCGGCCGCGAGACGGGCCGCCACCAGCTTGGCGACCGCCTCGCGCGTGGGCACCAGCACTTTGCCACCCAGGTGGCCGCACTTCTTCACGGAAGCCAGCTGATCCTCGAAATGCACACCCGACGCCCCCGCTTCTATCATGGCCTTCATGAGCTCGAATGCGTTGAGCACGCCACCAAAGCCGGCTTCAGCATCGGCGACGATGGGCGCCATGTAATCGACGTGGCCCGCGTCACCCGGCACCACGCCCTCCATCCACTGGATCTGGTCGCAGCGCATCAGCGCATTGTTGATGCGGCGCACGACCTGGGGCACGGAGTTCACGGGATAGAGCGACTGATCGGGATACATCTCGCCCGCCAGATTTGCATCGCCCGCCACCTGCCATCCGGAAAGATAGATGGCTTTCAGGCCCGCCTTCACCTGCTGCATGGCCTGATTGCCGGTGAGTGCGCCCAGGGTGTTCACGAAAGGCTCGTCATGGAGCAGCGTCCAGAGCCGCGCCGCACCCTCGCGGGCCAGCGTGTGCTCCACCTGCACCGAGCCGCGCAGACGGATGACCTCTTCGGCACTGTAGCCGCGGCGTATGCCCTGCCAGCGCGAATCCTCGGCCCAGGACTTCTGCAGCTGTCTTGCCATGGTTTCTCTTGTTTGCATGGAATGCTCCTTTCTGAGGTTGATGATGAAACAGGAAACGATGGAAAGATTCTAGCGGTTTGTTGCATCGCAAATCACTCTTGTGTCTTATATAAGAGAAAATATTTTATCTCATGTAATCAATTAATTATCATTTCTATACCATGTTATGAAATATAATTTCTGCCTATGAAATAGTTTTGATTGCGATGCAGAATCGCATTTTCAGACTATGGTCATACGATTTCATGATATGAAACAGGCGCGGATTACAATGAGGTTCCCCTCACACGGAATGCGTCATAAATCGCCATCAAGCCACCATGAGAACAAGCCTCGGACAGACACCTCTGGGCCGTCAGGTGCCCAGCCCGCAACAGTATGATCCGGGCCAGCTGGCCGGTCTCGATCGGGCCGACACCCGCAGCGGGCTCGACATGCCCCCGGGATGGCATGGTGCCGATGTGTGGAACGCCTATGAGCTTTCCTGGCTCAACCTGCGCGGCAAGCCTGAAGTGGCGATGGGCCGCTTCATCATTCCCTGGGACAGCCCCCGCCTGATCGAATCCAAATCACTCAAGCTGTATCTGAACAGCCTCAATCAGGCGCGTCTGGATGGCCCTGCAGCTTTTGGGGAACGTGTGACCGCAGATCTGTCAGCGGCTGCCGGCAGCCCTGTGACGGTGCAGATCTTCCCGCTTCGCACCATGGCGCCCGGCAGCCTGGATCATCCCGAAGGCATCAGTCTGGATGCACTCGATATTGCCATTGAGGACTACCAGCCCCGCCCCGACCTGCTGTCATGCCGTGCGCAGGCCGGGATCGTGACCGAGACCCTGACTTCCGATCTGCTGCGATCCAACTGTCCCGTCACAGGCCAACCGGACTGGGGCAGCGTTCAGATCCGCTATACGGGACCGGCCATGGACCATGCACGCGTGCTTGCCTATATCGTCTCGCTGCGCCAGCACACCGGATTTCACGAGCACTGTGTGGAATCCATATTCTGCGATATCTGGCATGCCTGCCGGCCGACGGCGCTGGCAGTAAGCGCCTGGTATCTGCGTCGCGGCGGTCTGGACATCAATCCGTGGCGGGCCAGCCACGCTGCCTGGGCACCGGAACCACTGCGTACGCCACGACAGTAGTCCGGCCAACAGCCAGCGTCAGACCGCCTTGCGCACCCGCACTGCCGTCGGCGCATTCAGACTGGCGGCATGCGCCACGTAGACGGCCAGACCGGCAGCGGCACAGAATGCCACTGCCGCCCCTATCCAGGGTGACTGCACGTAGCCCAGGTCGAACAGGAATCCGAATGCCGTCGGCGCCAGGGATGAGCCCACATCCATACCCGAGTACACCAGGCCATAGACCGTACCCGTGGCCCCCTTGGGCGTGACGCGACGGATGAGCATGTCGCGCGATGGCGCCGACACTCCCGAGCTGAAGCCTGCCAGCGCAACCAGGCCCATGGCCATGCCCGATGGTACGGCACCCGCCGCCAGTACCAGCAGGAACAGGCCCGCCAGTATCAGGGAAATGGCCACGGTGCGCTCGGTATTGGGCGTGGCACCCACCAGGAAGCCGCCGGCAGCCATGCCGGCTGCCGCCGCCAGCATATAGGCGGACAGGGTACTGCCGGCCAGGACCTTGTCAATGCCATACACCTGGCCCAGCATGGGAATGGTGTAGTTCTGCACGGCCGACAGCGCGATCGTGGTGCAGGCAAAGAAGAGGAAAGCCCCCCACAGGGCTGGCTGTCCCAGCAAGGTGCGCAGGGTATCCCAGGCACTCTGGCGCGACAGGTCCAGCGCTGCCGGTCCTTTTGCCGGCGCCTCGTCGGTATCCGGCGCCTCTGTCGCATCCGCCCAGGCGGCCCCCCGCCCTGACAGCAGATCACGACCCAGCCATGCACAGACCAGAATCACCGCCACCAGGCCGGCCGCCCCGAAGGCCGCCACCCGCCAGCTGAACCAGTGGATGAGCACGGCCATGAAGACCGGCGTGAGCGCCCAGCCCAGATTGCCCGTGAGCCCGTGGACGCTGAAGGCATGGCCCAGCCGGCGCAAGCTGATACGGTGATTGATGATGGCGTAATCGGCCGGATGGAAAACGGAATTGCCCGTACCGCCCACCAGCGCAGCCAGCATCAGCATGGGATAGCCCTCGGACAGGCCCATGAGGACGGCCGAAAGCACGAACAGCGACAGCCCCGTGAGCAGCACCGGTGTTGCACCGATGCGATCCACCACGAAACCGGATGAGGCCTGGCCAAAACAGGAGACGAGGAAGAACAGCGAGACCAGCAGTCCCAGCTGGGTGAAGTCGTAGCCGAATTCATGCGCCAGCGACAGATACAGCGTGGGCAGGATGAGCTGGAAGAAATGCGAGCTGGCGTGAATGGCACCAATGAGGATGATGATGGTCCAGTCACGACGACGCACGCCGGGCGCCTCGAATTGCAGTTCGGAAGTGAGGGTGCTCATGATGCCAGCCCGATGATTCAGAGGTTTGCGTTGCCACTGGCCCGGATCTGGGGCCAGGCCCTTTGAAGATAATAGAACATGGACCACACCGTGAGCACGGCTGCAAGCACGATGAGGACCTGGCCCAGAATGCGCGTGGAAATACCGTAGAGCGGCTGCCAGTAAAGCAGGCAGGGTATGGCCACCATTTGTGCCGCCGTCTTAAGCTTGCCCAGCCAGTGTACGGCGACGCTGGCGCTGGCACCCATACGGGCCATCCATTCACGCAGGGCCGAAATGGTGATCTCGCGACCGATGATGATGAGGGCGATGACGCTGTCGACACGGCCGAGTTTCAGCAAGATCAGCAGGGCCGCACAGACCATGAGTTTGTCGGCCACCGGATCGAGGAAGGCGCCGAAGGCGGAAGTCTGGTTCCATCGCCGCGCAAGCCAGCCGTCGAGCCAGTCGGTAATGGCTGCCAGCACGAAGGCGGCAGCGCCCGCCAGATCGCGCAAGGGCACGGCCACCCAGTCAGTCGGGATGGCATAGATGGCCACGATCAGGGGGATCATGGCGATGCGCATCCAGGTGAGCGCAATGGGCAGATTCAACGGCATGGGTCAATACTACCTGAACATCGGCCTAACGCAAGGCCAGATAAATGCGCTCGGCCATCTGGGCCGAGATTCCGTCCACGGAACGCAACTCATCGATGCTCGCATCCGCCACGCCGGAAAAACCGCCGAAGCGTGCCAGCAGGCGCTGGCGGCGTCGCGGCCCCACGCCTTCGATCTCTTCGAGTCGCGAGACATTGCGCGCACGCGCACGGCGGGTGCGCATGCCGGTAATGGCAAAACGGTGCGCCTCATCCCGGATGCGCGCGATCAGCAGCAGGGCAGCCGAATCTGCGCCGGGCACGATCTGCGCACGCCCGTCGGCAAAGACCAGGGTCTCCAGTCCGGTGCGCCGGCCCTCGCCCTTGGCTACGCCCACCAGCACGCGGATATCCAGCCCAAGCTCGGCAAACACTTCTCGCGCAACACCCACCTGGCCCTTGCCACCGTCAATGAGCACAATGTCGGGCAGCTCGGCTTCGCCATCGGCCACGCGGCCATAGCGCCGCGTGAGCGCCTGGCGCATGGCCGCGTAATCATCGCCCGGTGTAATGCCGGCAATGTTGTAGCGCCGATACAGGGAAGACTGCATGTCATGATGGCGATAGACGACGCAAGCCGCCTGCGTTGCCTCGCCCGCCGTATGACTGATGTCGAAGCACTCGATATGCAAGGCATCCAGGGCGGCTTCCTCGGTATCCAGATCCAGCAGGGTGGCCAGCGCCATGGTACGGGCGGTTCGCGTTCCCGATTCGGTCTGCCGGCGTGCCAGCGCCATCTGCGCATTCTTCTTTGCCTGCTCGAGCCAGAGGCGGCGCACACCACGCGGACGCACAATCAGACGCGCTCGCACGCCGTCGGGCCCGGCCATCAACTCGAGCAGTTCGGGGTCAGGCAGCGCGTGCGAGCTCACCAGCACGCCGGGCATGCGGGCATTCACATAATGCTGGCCGATGAAGGCCGCCAGCACGGCCCCGGCTTCTTCTTCATGGCCCATGCTGGGGAAGAAGGCACGGTCTCCCAGATGACGCCCGCCCCTGATCATGGCCAAGTTGACGCAGACGCCGCCCTCGCCCGCCTCGACCGCGATGACATCCACCGCCTCGGGACCGACATTGTCCATGGATTGCTGTTGCAGCACCTTGGCAAGCGCCTTCATCTGATCGCGCAGCACCACTGCCTGCTCGAAATCCAGCGCATCGGACGCCGCGCGCATGCGTTGCTCGATATCGTCCATGACCTCGCTCGCATGCCCTTCGAGGAAACGGATGGCGCGCTCGACATCCTGACGATAATCCTCGAGCGAGATCTTGCCGACGCAGGGCGCAGAGCAGCGACCGATCTGGTACAGGAGGCAGGGCCGGCTGCGATTCGCGTAGACGCTGTCCTCGCAGGTGCGCAGACGGAAGACACGCTGCAGGACTTGTATGGTCTCGCGTACCGCCCAGCTGTTGGGATAGGGTCCGAAGAAGCGCCCCTTGCCCGCAGTACTGCCGCGGTAATAGGCAATGCGCGGCGCCTCATGATCGGTGATCATGAGATAGGGATAGGACTTGTCGTCGCGAAACAGGATGTTGAACCGGGGCTGCAGCCGCTTGATGAGGTTGTTCTCCAGCAGCAGGGCTTCGGCCTCGGTACGTGTCACCGTGACCTCGGTGTGATGCACCCTGTCCATCATCAGGCGCGTGCGCGGGCTGGGAATATTCTTCTGGAAGTAGTTGCTGACGCGCTTTTTCAGGTCGCGCGCCTTGCCCACATACAGCACCCTGCCTTCGGCATCGATGTGCCGATAGACGCCCGGCAGGCTGGGCAGTTCAGCCAGAAAGCTTTTTGGATCGAAGTCGTTCCCGGGCATGTTGGTAGCGTCCGTCATCGTGCAGTACCTCCCACGACATGGCAGTGCCCTGCGGCATGAGCCGGCGCAGGCGGGCCCGGCTTTCGGGCCGGGACGACACGCTCAGCTGTGCCAGAAGCTGATCCGCAAGATCGGGGCGATTGCACACCAGCACCATGTCGCAGCCCGCCTGCAGCGCCGCTTGCGCACGTGCGTGGATATCGCCCGCGACGCTGGCGGCCTCCATGGTCAGGTCATCGGAAAACACCAGTCCATCGTACTCCAGGCGGGTGCGCAGGACCTCCTGTATCCACACTGGCGAAAAGCCTGCAGGAAGGGCATCGACTTCGGGGTAGACGACATGCGCCGGCATGACGGCGGGCAGGAGCGCATCGCCCAGCAGGCGGTAGGGCAGGACATCGTCGGCCAGTATGCGTTCAAGCGATCGTTCATCCACCGGCATCTCGTGGTGGGAATCGGCCGCCGCCCAGCCATGACCCGGAAAATGCTTGCCGCAGGCCGCCAGGCCCGCTTGCGCGAAGCCCTGTATGAGTGCCGTCGCCAGGGCCAGCACCGCAGGCGCGCCGGCATGCAGCGCCCGATCGCCAATCACCTGGCTGGGCCCCCAGGCCAGATCAAGCACCGGCGCAAAGCTCAGATCCACGCCGCAGGCACGCAATTCACTGGCCAGCACCAGGCCCAGATCGGCGGCCACACCCAGTGCCCGTGCCGGATGCGCATCCCAGAGCCGACCCAGTGCCGCCATCGATGGCAGGGGCGTAAAGCCGTCGCTGCGAAAGCGCTGCACGCGTCCGCCTTCCTGGTCGGCGGCGATGAGCAGCGGCGGCGTGCAGGCGCCATGAATGTCGGCACACAGTGCCTGCAACTGTGCCCTGTCGGCAAAATTGCGCGCAAACAGGATGACGCCGCCGACAAGGGGATGACGCAGACGCTCGCGTTCATGCGCCTGCAGATGCAGGCCCTCGATGTCGACCATGACGGGACCGGGCGCCGGGGCCGCAACGGGATTGGCTTGAGCAGTGGAATTCATGCGTACAGTGTACGATGCCTTGCCGCGCTTCAGGGCTGCAGCAGGGCCTGGATCACCACGAAGGCGATCACCATGTCACGCTCATCGGTGAGCGAGACATGCGCCGGGCCGAAACGGGTGTTGTACCAGTCGTGCAGGGGGTCGGCCAGATGCACGACGGGCCGCCCGCCCGGCGCGTTCAGTGTCTGCATGCGCGACCAGGCCATGGGCATGTGCATGCCCAGGCCGATGGCCTTGGAGAAGGCCTCTTTTGCGGCAAAGCGGGTGGCCAGAAAACGCATGCCGCGCGCGGCATCGCGTGCATGGCGGCGGTGGAAGATCAGCTGCTCGCCCTCCCCCAGGATGCGCTTCAGAAACCGCTCGCCATGGCGGGAAAACACCGCTTCGATGCGATCAACACGCACCATGTCGACGCCGACACCGGCTATCCCCGCAGCCCCGCCGGCAACCGGCAGTACCGGCATTGATGGTCTGATGGCTTTCATGTCCGGCTCCCGATGGCGTCGTCACAGGCGCAGGAAATGTTCGCGATAATGACGCAGCTCATCGATGGACTCGAGCACATCGGCGAGCGCCTCGTGCCGGGCATGCTTGACGAAGCTCTGCACCACTTCGGGCTTCCAGCGCACGGCCAGCTCCTTGAGCGTGCTCACGTCCAGATTGCGATAGTGGAACCAGGCCTCGAGCCGGGGCATGTAGCGCACCAGGAAACGCCGGTCCTGGCCGATAGTGTTGCCGCACATCGGCGATTTGCCCTGGGGAACATGCCGGGCAAGAAAGGCCAGCAACTGGTCCTCGGCCCGGGCTTCGGTGAGAGTGGACGCCTTGACCCTCTCGGTGAGCCCGGACTTGCCGTGCGTGGCGCGGTTCCAGCTGTCCATGGCATCGAGCAGTGCATCGCTTTGGTGTATAACCAGCACAGGTGCCTGTGCAACCGGCGTAAGGTCGGCCTCGGTCACCACGATGGCAATCTCGATGATTCTTTCCCGTTCCGGGTCCAGGCCGGTCATTTCCATGTCCAGCCAGATCAGGCGCTGATCCAGCGTCGCCATATAATTTTCCTTGTAAGATCACGAACCAGCCCCGATTTTCGCATACGCCCCGGTTTCATGTTTTCCATCCTCTTCATTTGTTTCCTGCTGTCCGACATCGGACTGCGCCTGTGGCTTGCCACGCGTCAGCTGCATCATGTAAGACAGCATCGCGATCGCGTGCCGGCCGCCTTCGCTGAACGCATCAGCCTGCGCAGCCACCAGAGGGCGGCTGACTACACCGCCGGCCTGACGCGCCTGGCCATGGTGGAGCGCGTGGTGGAAGCCATGGTGCTGGTGGGTTTCACGCTTCTGGGCGGCCTGCAATGGCTGGATCTGCACCTGGGGCAGCTGATCGACCACGAGCTGTCCCGCCAGCTGGCACTCATCGCCGCCGTGCTGGTCATTACCGGCGTCATCGGCCTGCCCTTCACGCTGTGGCGCAAGTTCGTGCTGGATGAGCGTTTCGGCTTCAACCGCATGAGCCTCGGCCTGTTTTTTGCGGACAGTGCCAAGGCCTTGTTCCTGGTCCTGCTGTTCGGCACCCCGCTTGCCGCCAGTGTGCTGTGGATCATGGGCAATGCCGGGCCCTGGTGGGTGGTGCCCGCCTGGCTCGTCTGGGTGGGCTTTCGCCTGCTCATCCTGTGGCTGTTTCCCAGCGTCATCGCCCCCATGTTCAATCGCTTCACGCCGCTGGCGCAACCCGAGTTGCGCGAGCGCATAGAGTCGCTTGCACAGCGCTGCGACTTCGCACTCGACGGGCTGTTCGTCATGGATGGCTCGCGCCGCTCCGCGCATGGCAATGCCTATTTCACGGGTATTGGACGCCAGCGGCGCATCGTCTTCTTCGACACCCTGCTGGCACGGTTGAACGTGGACGAGATCGAAGCCGTGCTGGCGCACGAGCTGGGCCACTACAAGCAGCACCATCTGCTGGTGCGCAGTGTGGTCGATGCCGTGCTGGCGCTGGCCTTCCTGCTGGGGCTGGCCTGGCTGTCCGGCCAGGTCTGGTTCTATACCGGTCTGGGCGTGATACCCCAGCTCGCCCGGCCCAATGACGGCCTCGCCCTGCTGCTCTTCTTCATGACGCTGCCTGTGTTCACATTCTGGCTCACGCCCGTGCTCGCCTGGCGTTCGCGCCGCGACGAATATGCGGCGGACCGCTACGCCGTGACGCACAGCTCGGGCCCGGCGCTGGCGTCGGCACTCATCAAGCTCTATGACGATAATGCCGCCACGCTGACGCCCGACCCCCTGCATTCGGCCTTCTACGACAGTCACCCTCCCGCTGTGGCCCGCCTGGAGGCCATTGCCCATGCCCGCTGACGCAGTGCAACAGGGGCGTATCGTGGCCGCGCATGGCCGCCACTATATGGTCGTACTGGCCGATGGCACGCAGCGCGAATGCTTCCCGCGCGGCAAGCGTTCCGAGCTGGCCGTAGGCGATGAAGTCATGGTCAGATTGCAGGGCGAGAATCAGGGCAGCATCGAGACGCGTCTGCCCCGGCGCAATCTGGTGTACCGCTCGGATGATTTTCGCAGCAAGCAATTTGCAGCCAATGTCGATCAGTTGCTGCTGGTGATCGCCACCGACCCTCCGTTTTCAGAGGAACTGGCCGGGCGTGCGCTGGTGGCGGCGCGCAGCGCGGATATCGAACCCCTCATCCTGCTGAACAAGACCGATCTGGCGCATCTCCTGCCGGCGGCGCGAGAACGCCTGGCGGCCATGCTGCCCGCCGAACTCGAGGTGCCCGTGATCGAGGTTCAGGCCACGGACACGGCCGCCACCAGAGCACAGCTGCTGCCGCTGCTCAAGGGCAGAACCAGCCTGCTCCTGGGGCAGAGCGCCATGGGCAAGTCCACCATACTCAACGCCCTGGTGCCGGATGCCGATGCGGCCACACAAGAGCACTCCCAGGCGCTGGGCGCCGGACGCCATACGACAACGGCCACCCGCCTGTATCCGCTGCCTGATGACACCGGCGAGGATGCCGGCGAACTGATCGATTCACCGGGTTTCCAGAACTTTGGGCTGCAACACCTGGAAATCGCCGACCTTGTACGCAGTTTTCCCGAATTCGACACAGCGGCGGCTTGCCGCTTCGATGATTGCAGCCACCGCCACGAGCCGGGCTGCGAGGTCAAACGCCTGCTGGAACAGGGGCGCATCAAGCCCGCACGCTATCAGCTGTATACGCGCCTGCTTGCGGAACTGGAAGCCAGGCCCGCCTACTGATCTTCCTGCGCCGCCAGCAGGTGGCGGTAGAAGTTGCGCACCAGCGCTGCCGTGGCACCCCAGATGAAGTACGAGTGCCAGGTGATGGACAGATAGTGCAGCACCTGCCCGTCACCGGGGTCCAGCCGGTGCAGGCGATGGCGCTGCGGATCAAGCAGCACGGACAGCGGCACTTCAAATACTTCCGCCACTTCACCGGCATCCGGATGCACGGCAAATCCGGGCCGCAATTCGCCGATGACGGGCGTCATGGTGAAGCGGGTTCGCGTAATGTAATCGGGGTGTTGCCCCAGCAGATGGATGTACTCGGCCTGAACGCCGATCTCTTCGCGGGTCTCGCGCAGGGCGGCGGCCACGGCATCATGATCCTGCGGCTCTATGCGTCCGCCGGGAAAGCAGATCTGGCCTGCGTGCTCATTCAGGTGCGCGCTGCGGCGCGTGAACAGCAGGTGCACGCCCGAGGGACGCTGCACCAGCGGCATGAAGACGGCCGCCGGACGCAGGACTTTTCCGGCATCGGCCGGAAGCAGATCGCTGCGACCGAAGCGCGGATCCACCTGCCATGGAATGCTGCGTGCAAAAGTATCGCGGATGAAATCCAGACCAAGAGTGGATGACTGCAGCCCCGGTGCACCGGGCAGGGGAATGACCGGCTGGGCCTCGGGATCGAAGGCGGCTGCAGCGGACGGAACCTGGACGGCGGACGAAGCGACGGGAGAACGGGACATGAACTTCAATGAAAAAGGCACCCTTTCGGGTGCCTTTATACTGGTGCCGTACCGGTTCAGCCGGCCACGGACTTGCGAACCAGCTTTTCCTTGATACGCGCGGCCTTGCCCGAACGATTGCGCAGATAATAAAGTTTAGCACGGCGCACCGCACCCCGGCGACGCACCTCTATGCCGGCAATATGCGGGGAATACAGCTGGAAAGTACGCTCCACTGCTTCACCGGACGAGATCTTGCGCACGATGAAGGAGGAATTCAGCCCGCGATTGCGGCGCGCGATGACCACGCCTTCGTAGGCCTGCACACGACGGCGCGAACCTTCGACGACGTTGACGCTGACGACCACGGTATCGCCCGGCCCGAACTCGGGCATGGGCTTGCCGCCGGTAAGGCGCTGGATTTCTTCCTGTTCCAGGATTTCTATGATGTTCACGACAGTGACTCCGATTCGATCATGCACATGCCGGTTGGGTAAATGGCTGGGTGAATTTGTGGTGGCATGCCAGAGGATACGTTGCAAAGCCCACGATTATAACCTAGAAACCCGCTGCTGCACCCAGCCACATGAGTGCGGGAATGCTGGCACCCCAGGCCAGTACCAGACAGACATCGGACAGCATAGCCAGACGTGAACGTGATGCGATCGATGAACGTGATGTGATCATTCTGTTTCGGAGCCGCTGCTCCGCCTCCATTCATACTGTATGAATGAACACTGTACAGAAAAACAGCACACCTGACAAGCAAGAATTTACGCGTGGGATTCAGTCGAACAGCACTCCCGTGTGATGCGCCATGACAGCGCCGGCCGCCACACTGCCTGCCCACGCCCCTGCGCGCGGCATGATATAGGCCGCATACGCCGCGCAGCTGGCCATCTTGCGCGCATGCAGCGCCAGGGGTCGCCCCCGGGTGCGCTCACGGCTGCAATGCAGGGCTGCACGCGCCATCTGCCATCCCGCCAGCACCGTGCCCGCCAGCATGAGTGCAGGCACGCTGGACAGGAAGGCGCTATCCCAGTGGCCGCCACGCGCCTGCCCCAGGACTTCGGTGAACGCCTGCTCCCAGGCCTGCACGCCCTGCGCCAGACCTTGTCGCACCAGCGTCAGTGCTGCAGCATCCTCGGGGTGGGCATCGGCCGCATCAAGCGCCTCCAGCGTGCTGCGCATCGCCGCCGCCAGCGCACCGGCAACCGCCCCGCCGTCGTGCAGCAACTTGCGGCCCAGGAAATCATTGGCCTGTATGCCCGTCGTGCCTTCATAGATGGGCAGGATGCGCGCATCGCGGTAATACTGGGCCACCCCGCTTTCCTCGATGAAACCCGTGCCGCCATGCACCTGGATCGCC
Source organism: Castellaniella sp. (assembly GCA_041655275.1). Classification (GTDB taxonomy): domain Bacteria; phylum Pseudomonadota; class Gammaproteobacteria; order Burkholderiales; family Burkholderiaceae_B; genus JAJYRX01. The sequence goes on from JBBAFU010000008.1 coordinate 96,854, forward strand.
AGAGAGCTGACCTCGACCGCAGTTTCCGTGCAGAAGGCCTTGACCACCGGCACCATGAACTCGTAGAGCGCCCCGTGCTCGCGCCGCTGCCCGTCATCGGGGTGGAAATGCCCCAGGTCGTGCGCACCGGCCGCCACGTAAGCCAGCGCGCGCGCGCCTTCGGTCAGAGCGCGCATGGTCAGCAACATGCGCTGCACATCGGGGTGGCGGATAATGGCCACCGGTTCAGACGAGCCCTGCAGGGCCTGCCCTTGCACCCTTTCGCGGGCATAGGCTTCGGCGGCCTGGCGCGCCCGCTCGCTCAGCGCGACACCCTGCAGGCCCACGGCATAGCGCGCCGCATTCATCATCACGAACATGTATTTGAGGCCCTGATGGCGCTCGCCCACCAGGAAGCCGACCGCCCCCTCGCCCACCTCGCCCTTGCCGCTGCCGTACAGCAGCACGGCGGTCGGGCTGCCGTGAATGCCCAGCTTGTGCTCCAGCGAGGCGCACCAGACGTCATTGCGGGCCCCCGGGCTGCCATCGGCCTGAACCAGAAACTTGGGTACGATGAACAGCGAAATGCCCTTGACCCCCTCGGGCGCATCCGGTGTGCGTGCCAGGACAAGATGGACAATGTTCTCGGCCATGTCATGCTCGCCCCAGGTGATGAAGATCTTCTGCCCGCTCAGGCGCCAGCTGCCGTCTTCCTGCGGATGCGCCATGGTGCGCACCTGGGCCAGATCCGAACCCGCCTGGGGTTCGGTCAGATTCATGGTGCCGGTGAAGCGCCCGCTGAGCATGGCCGGGATGTACAGGGCCTGCTGCTCCGGCGAGCCGACCGTGGCCAGCGCCTCGATGACACCGTCGGTGAGCAGCGGACACAGTGAGAAGGAAAGGTTTGCCGCGTTGATGTTCTCGCTTGCGGCGGCGGCAACCATCTTGGGCAGGCCCTGGCCGCCCAGCTGCCGTGAATGGTTCAGACCCTGCCAGCCCGCCTGCACGAATTGTCCGAACGCCTCGGCAAAGCCGGGTGAAGAGCGCACCTCACCCGCCGCCCATTGGGCCGGATGGGTATCACCCTTGCGATTGAGCGGTGCCAGTGCCTGTTCGGCAAAACGCCCGTTTTCATCCAGCACGGCATCGACCACATCGGCCGTGATGCCGTCAAACTCAGGCAGCGACAATATCTGCGGCAGCCCCGCCAGCGCTGACAGGGCAAACCGCATGTCTTCCAGGGGAGACCGGTATTTCATGAGAACCTCCACGCGTTGGGCCGAAGTGCCCCGATGGCACTTCGGACACTTCGGTACAGGCGCACCGGCGTGACAGTGTCATGAATGGAACGTCAGAGCGCCTTGATCAGCTCGGGAACCGCCTCGAACAGATCCGCCGCCAGGCCGTAGTCGGCGACACTGAAGATGGGTGCCTCGGGATCCTTGTTGATGGCCACGATGACCTTGGAGTCCTTCATGCCCGCCAGATGCTGGATGGCCCCCGAGATACCCACTGCAATATAGAGCTGCGGCGCAACGATCTTGCCCGTCTGGCCCACCTGCCAGTCATTGGGCGCATAGCCGGCATCCACTGCAGCACGTGAAGCCCCCAGCGCGGCGCCCAGCTTGTCGGCCAGATCATCCAGCATCCTGAAGTTCTCGGCACTGCCCAGACCGCGGCCGCCGGAAATGACGACATTGGCCGAAGCCAGCTCGGGCCGGTCACTCTTGGCGACTTCGCGACCCACGAAGGCGGACAGGCCGGAATCGGCCACGGCATCCACGGTTTCAACCGCAGCGCCGCCCCCTTCGGCGGCAACCGGATCGAAAGCCGTGGTACGCACGGTAATGACCTTGACGGCATCCAGCGCCTGCACGGTGGCAATGGCGTTGCCCGCATAGATGGGGCGCTGGAAAGTATCGGGCGCATCGACGGCGATGATGTCGGACACCTGGGCGACACCCAGACCCGCTGCAACGCGAGGGGCAACGTTCTTGCCGGCCGCCGTGGCGGCAAAGACGATATGGGTGTAGCCCCCGGCCACGGCGATCACCTGGGCCGCGATGTTTTCAGCCAGACCTTCGGCCAGCGCCGTGCCGTCGGCATGCAGCACCTTGCCAACGCCCTGAAGCGCGGACGCCGCCGTGGCAACGCCGGCTGCATTGTGACCCGCCACCAGAACGTGCACTTCGCCCCCAAGGCGGCCGGCGGCCGCCAGGGCATTCAATGTGGCCGCCCCCAGGACGGCATTATCATGTTCGGCAATGACCAGTATCATTTCAGATTACCTTTGCTTCGTTCTTCAGTTTCTCAACCAGGGTGGCCACATCGGGCACCATGACGCCGGCCGCGCGCGCAGCCGGCTCGCTGACCTTGAGCGTCTTCAGGCGCGGCGTCACATCCACACCCAGATCCTCGGGCGAGAGCGTATCCAGCGTCTTCTTCTTGGCCTTCATGATATTGGGCAGCGTGACATAGCGCGGCTCGTTCAGGCGCAGGTCGGTCGTGACCACAGCCGGCAGGCGCAAGGACACCGTTTCGAGACCGCCGTCGACCTCGCGGATGACCCGGGCCTGACCATCGGCAATCGACAGCTTGCTGGCAAACGTGGCCTGCGACCAGCCCAGCAGCGCCGCCAGCATCTGGCCGGTCTGGTTGGCATCGTCATCAATGGCCTGCTTGCCGAGGATGACGAGATCGGGGTTCTCGCGCTGCGCCACCGCCTGCAGCAGACCGGCGACCGCCAGCGGCTGCAACTCGACATCCGTCTGCACCAGAATGCCCCTGTCGGCGCCGATGGCCATGGCCGTGCGCAGGGTTTCCTGACACTGGGCGACACCGCAGGACACCGCCACGATCTCGGTCGCCACGCCCGCCTCTTTCAGGCGTACCGCCTCTTCGATCGCGATTTCATCGAATGGATTCATGGACATCTTCACATTGGCGATGTCCACGCCGCTCTGATCAGACTTGACACGTACCTTGACGTTGAAGTCCACGACCCGCTTGACAGGTACCAGAACCTTCATTGGATATTCTCCGGGAAAGAAAGAAACAACAATCAGACTATTCTACAACGCAGCCCCATGTTGCGCCGCACACTGCTACATCAAAAGACAAGGCAATCTCAGATCTCATCGAAAGCCTTGAGATGCGCAACCACACTGCGACCCAGCGCCGACAGGCTGTAGCCGCCCTCCAGCATGCTCACGATGCGGCCTTCGGCCGTGCGCGCCGCCAGATCGACCAGACGGCGCGTGATCCATGCATAATCATTCTCGACCATGGTCATCTCGGCCAGTTCCTCCTCGCGATGCGCATCGAAACCCGCCGAGATGAACAGCATCTGCGGCGCAAACGTATCCAGACGCGGCATCCATTCGTGATTCACGATACGCCTGAGCTCCGCACCCCCGGTGCCTGCAGGCACGGGAATGTTGATCATATTGTCCGCCGCCGGGTCGTGGCGCGTGCCCGGATACAGCGGGTATTGGTAGAAGCTGCACATCAGGACGCGCCCGTCTCCGGCAAACGCATCTTCCGTGCCATTTCCATGATGCACATCAAAATCGATGATGGCCACGCGCTCCAGGCCATGGACTTCGAGCGCGTAGGCGGCCGCCACGGCAATGTTGTTGAAGAAGCAGAAACCGCCGGCCCGGCCCGGAGAGGCGTGATGGCCGGGCGGCCGCACGGCACAGAAAGCCGTCGAATGGGTGCGCGCCATCAGCGCATCGACGGCACACAGCCCGGCGCCTGCGGCCACGCGGGCGGCAGCCAGCGTGTGCGGGTTCATGGCCGTATCCGGATCGACGGCATAGCGGCCCCGGGCCGGCGAGTGATCCTTGAGGAATTGCAGATGCCCGGGCGTGTGCACACGCAGCAAATCAGCATCACCGGCAGCCCGGGCCGTGCACGACTCCAGCGTGTCAAGCACGCCCGACATGATGAGCTGGTCCTGCACGGCGTCGAGCCGCTGCGGGCTTTCCGGATGCCATTCGCCCATGTCATGCAAATGGCAGTCGGGATGGGTAATATACAGAGAACTCATAGGGGAAAGTATGCCGGGAATGATTAGGTTGCTTCAATGCTGTGCCCTCATGCTGGTACTGACCGGCTGCGCCGGCCAGGGCACAGCCAGACCCGAACCCCGGACGTCGCCGCCGGCGCCCGCCGGGCCGGCCCCGCAAGAAGCCGTTTCGCCGCCTGCCGTCCAGGCGGGCCGTTCCGATCCCTCCCCGGGCAACTTCACCCTGGCCGACGGCCGGCTCAGACCGGATATCCAGGACTGGGCGCAGGAAGTCTCCAGCACTCGAAACATACCACAGGCCGAGGTCGAGCGTCTGCTGCATCAGGCGCGCTATGACGCCGAGGTGGCCCGCCTGATGACACCGTCAGCCACCCGCATCCGCCGCAGCTGGGTCACCTACCGCAAGCGCTTCGTCGAACCCGTGCGCATCAAGGCCGGCACGGCCTTCTGGAACGAACACGCCGACGCCCTGTCGCGCGTGGAAGCCGAGAGCGGCGTGCCCGCCGCCATCATCGTCGCCATCATTGGTGTGGAAACCCTCTACGGCCGCTATACCGGCAGCTTCCGCGTGCTCGACGCGCTGGCCACGCTGGGCTTTCGCCATCCCGATGGCGGGCGGCCCGAACGCAGCGCGCTGTTTCGCAACCAGCTGGCCGACCTCTTCCAGCTGCATGACCAGGAATGGCTGGATGCCACCGAAGTCACCGGCTCGTTCGCCGGCGCCATGGGCCTGCCCCAGTTCATGCCCGGCAGCCTGTTGCGCTATGCCGCCGACGGTGACGGCGACGGCCGCATCACCCTGGATACCAGTGTGGATGATGCCATCGCCTCGATCGCGCGCTTCCTGCTCCTGCACGGCTGGGTGCCGGGCCTGCCCGTGTTCGCACCGGTACGCCTGCCGGCCGACGCCGCGCCGCTGGTCACGGGCGATATCAACCCTTCGCTGAAGTGGGCGACGCTGGTGCGCCACGGCAGCCAGGCGCTCGGCAGTGAAGGCGGCGATCGGCGCAATCCATGGCAGGACCATCTGCTGGGCGTGGTCGACCTCGTGGACGAGCCCCGGCAGACGGTGGAATACCGGCTGGGTACGCCCAACTTCTTTGCCATCACCCACTACAACCGCAGCTATTTCTACGCCGCGGCGGTTGCCGAGCTGGCGCAGGCGCTGATCGCACAGCGCCCGCCCTTCGACAGCCCCGGCGCTCAGGCGCTGGCCGACATGCCCCAGTGAACCGCCTCGGCAACGGCCTGTGCATCCACCTCGAAGAAGCGACGCAGGGCGCTGCGCGTCTCGCTGCGGCCAAAGCCATCGGTACCCAGAGTGATATAGGCCTGATCTGCCGGCAGATGGGCACGGATGGCTTCCGGCACCAGACGCACATAGTCCGAAGCCGCCACGATGGGGCCGCCGGCACCGGCCTGAGCCAGTATCCGGCCCAGGTGTGACGGGGGCACATCGGCCTCGCCCCGGCGCTTCGCGTCCAGATGGCGCTGGCCATCGCGCGCCAGCTCGCTCCAGCTCGTGACGCTGAACACATCGCAGGCAATGCCCTGGCCGGCCAGCGTCTGCGCCGCCTCGAGCACTTCGGGCAGAATGGGGCCCGAGCCCATCAGCGTGGCCTTGCGCCCGTCACCACCCTGTGCCGGCACATGGGCAAAGTGATAGGCGCCGCTCATGATGTCGGCCGCCACACCCGCCTTGAGCGAGGGGTGGGCGATGTTCTCGTTCACCACGGTCACGTAGTAGAAGACATCATTCTGCTCGACCATCATCTCGCGCATGCCGTGATCGATGATGACGGCAAGCTCGCCGGCGAACGCGGGATCATAGGCTTTGCAATTCGGTACCGCCGCCGCCCACAGATGGCTGCTGCCATCCTGGTGCTGCAGGCCTTCGCCGGCCAGGGTGGTACGCCCCGACGTTGCCCCGATCAGGAAGCCGCGGGCGCACTGGTCGGCCGCAGCCCAGATCAGATCACCCACGCGCTGAAAGCCGAACATCGAGTAGTACACGTAGAACGGCAGCATGGCAAAGCCGTGATTGCTGTAGCTGGTGGCCGCCGCCGTCCAGCTCGACACCGCACCCGCCTCACTGATGCCTTCTTCCAGCAGCTGGCCGTCCCGGGCCTCGCGATAGCTGACGATGGAGCCGTCATCCTCCGGTTCGTAGCGCTGGCCCACATTGGAATAGATGCCGATCTGATGGAACAGGTTGGCCATGCCGAAAGTGCGCGCCTCATCGGCCACGATGGGCACGATGCGCGGACCCAGCGTGCCATCTTTCAGCAGCGCCGAAAGCATGCGCACGAAGGCCATGGTGCTGGACATGCGGCGGTCCTGCGATTCGCAGGCGAAGCGGGCATACTGCATGATATCGGGCACCGCCACCGGATCGGCCGTTGAATGGCGTGCGGGCAGCGGTCCGCCCAGCGCCTCGCGACGCGCACGCAGATAGGCGAGCTCGGGGCTGCCTTCGGCCGGGCGATGGAACTCCAGACGCGCCGCCTGCCCGTCGGTCAGCGGCAGGGCGAAGCGATCCCGGAAAGCCAGCAGATCCGCCTCGCCCAGCTTTTTCTGCGAGTGCGTCGTCATGCGGCCCTGGCCTGCCGGCCCCATGCCATAGCCCTTCTTGGTGTGCGCCAGGATGACGGTAGGCGTGCCCTTGTGCCGGTTGGCTGCGGCATAGGCGGCATAGATCTTGACCAGATCGTGTCCGCCCCGGTCCAGCGCATCGATCTGCTCGTCGCTCATGCCGGCCACCAGGCGCGCCAGCTCTGCGCTCTGGCCGAAGAAATGCTCGCGGTTGTAGCCGCCGTCCTTGGCGGCAAAAGTCTGCATCTGGCCGTCAACCGCCTCCGAGAGCGCCCGCACCAGGGCACCGCTGGTATCGCGCGCAAACAGGGCGTCCCAGCTGCTGCCCCACAGGACCTTGATCACATTCCAGCCCGCGCCGGCAAACAGCTGCTCGAGCTCGTCGATGATGCGCGAATTGCCCCGAACCGGCCCGTCCAGACGCTGCAGATTGCAGTTGACCACCCAGACCAGGTTGTCCAGCCCTTCGCGCGCGGCCAGACTCAGGGCCGCCGTGGACTCCGGCTCGTCCATCTCGCCGTCGCCGAACATGCCCCAGACCTTGCGCCCGGAACAATCCAGCAGCCCGCGATGCGTCAGATAACGCATGAAACGCGCCTGGTAGATGGAATGGATGGGGCCAATACCCATGGAGCCCGTCGAGAACTGCCAGAAGTCCGGCATCAGCCAGGGATGGGGATAGCTTGAAAGCCCGCGTGCACCGGCCTTCGGCCCGGTGAGCTCCTGGCGGAAGTGCGCCAGATCATGCTCGCTGAAGCGGCCTTCCAGAAAGGCGCGCGCATAGGCGCCCGGCGCGCTGTGCGGCTGCAGGAAGACAAGATCGCCATCCCGGCCCGAACTGCGCGCGCGGAAGAAATGGTTGAAGCCCACTTCGAACAGATCGGCGGCACTCGCATAGCTGGCAATATGACCGCCCAGCTCGTCATAGGTGGCATTGGCACGCACCACCATGGCGAGCGCATTCCAGCGCATCAGGGCACCCAGACGGCGCTCCATGGCCAGATCGCCCGGGAACGGCGGCTGCTCGTCGATGGAGATGGTATTCACCGCCGGCGTGCCCATGGGCACGCGCCAGCCCACGCGCCGGCGCTGGGCCAGGCGGTGCAGCGAATCCAGCATGAAACGCGCGCGCTCCTCGCCGTGGACGGCGATCAGGCCTTCGAAGGCCTCGTGCCATTCGGTTGTTTCCTGCGGATCGACATCATGAAGATGATCGGCAAGCGGATCGCTGATCGGACGATCCGCCATTCTGGGTATGGCGCTCATGTTTGCTTCTCCTCGATTCAGTTTTGCCGTCGCACACGCGTTGAACGCAGCGGGCGGGCATCACTCCATTGTGAAGCAAAAGGCGGCATATTTGATATCGAAAAAACGCCCGTCAAGCAGAAATTTCAGCATGAAATCCTGCCATGACATAAAATCTCGGCACATGAAGCTTGATCTTATCGACTTGCGCATACTGGACGAGCTGCAGCGCGACGGCGCGCTCAGCAATGTGGAGCTCGCCCGCCGCGTACACCTGTCTCCTTCGCCCTGCCTGGCGCGCGTCAAGGCACTGCAGACGGCCGGTGTGATCAGCCGCTATGTGGCCCTGCTCGACCCGGCCCGGCTGGGGCTGGGCCTGAATGTCTTCATCTCCATCAGCCTCAAATCACAGGACAAGGCCGCCCTGGCCGCCTTCGAACGCCGCATTGCCGAGCATGACGCCGTCATGGAATGCTATCTGATGACCGGGGATTCCGACTACCTCATCCGCGTAGCGGTTACCGATATCCATGCCCTGGAGCGTTTCATCCTGGAACACCTCACCACCCTGCCCGGTATCGAGAAGATCCGCTCCAGCTTTGCGCTGAAACAGGTGATGTACAAGACCGCCTTGCCGCTCAGTTGAAGATGCCGCTGGACAGATAGCGGTCGCCGCGGTCGCAGACAATGAAGACAATGGTGGCATTGCGCGCACGCTCCGAGACACGCAGCGCGGCAACCAGCGCACCCGCCGAGGAGATGCCGGCGAAGATGCCTTCGGTGTTGGCCAGGCGGCGCGCCATGTCCTCGGCCTGTTCCTGGGTGACGGGTTCGAAGGCATCCACGCGATCCGGATGATAGATGCGCGGCTGATAGGCTTCGGGCCATTTGCGAATGCCGGCAATCTGGGCGCCCTCGGCCGGCTGGGCGCCGATGACCTGAACACCGGGATTCTGCGTACGCAGGTAATCACCCACACCCATGATGGTGCCGGTGGTGCCCATGGCACTCACAAAATGCGTGATCTCGCCCCCGGTCTGCTGCCAGATCTCGGGTCCGGTGGCATGAAAATGCGCGAGTGGATTATCGGTATTGGCGAATTGATCCAGTACCTTGCCCCTGCCCCGGGCCTGCATCTGCAGTGCCAGGTCGCGCGCATGCTCCATGCCGCCTTCGGCCGCGGGCGTGAGTATGAGCTCCGCCCCGTAGGCCGTCATGGCGGCACGGCGCTCCACGGTAAGGTTGTCGGGCATGATGAGTATCATGCGGTAACCGCGCACGGCCGCCACCATGGCCAGCGCAATGCCGGTATTGCCGCTGGTGGCCTCGATGAGTGTATCGCCGGGGTGGATCTCGCCGCGCTGCTGGGCACCGTCTATCATCGCCAGCGCCGCCCTGTCCTTGACCGAGCCCGCAGGGTTGTTGCCCTCGAGCTTGGCCAGGATCACATTGCCGTGGTCCCGGACCTGCTCACCGCCGATACGCTGCAAGCGCACCAGCGGTGTGCGGCCAATGACATCTTCTATCGTGGGGTAAGTTTTCATGACCGCATCATACACCCGGCCGGGCGTTTCAGCGTGCACCCGCCTTGCTGGCGGCTGCGGACGGTGCGCCCGCCGGCGGTGGTGACACGTTCAGGCCCGCCGAGCGCAGGGCCGCCGCCTTGCGCACCCCGATGCCGCGCACGCGATCCGACAGATCGGACCAGGACAGGAAGGGACCGGCACGCTCGCGCTCGTCAATGATGCGCTGCGCCGTGCTGGGTCCGATACCACGGATATCGAGCAGCTCGGTCGCGCTGGCCTGATTGACGTCGAGCGCAAGCACAGGGTGCGGGGCCAGCGCCAGCATGAGGCCGGCAGCCAGGGAAAACAGGGATAGTTTCATGGGAAGTCTCCAGACAGTGGCAACAAGCCCCATCATGATGACCCGCCGCAACGACACCGGACAGTGTCGCGTACCTCCCTTGTCCCAGCGTGAAACTACGCGGGTAGCGCCCATTCACCTCGGTTATACAATGTATCTACGTACTCGCTCACGCCAGTCTGCACATCGCGAAAAGCTGCGCTATAGCCTGCATTGCGCAGGCCGGCAAGATCGGCCCGGGTATGGCTCTGGTAGCGCCCCTTGAGGTCATCGGGAAAATCCATGTAGCGCAGCAGACCCCGGGCCACCATGGCCTCACGCGACAGCGCCGGTTCACCGGCACGCGCACGCATGGCGTTGACCACGCCCGAAGCGACGTCATTGAACGGCTGCGCACGACCCGTACCGCAATTGAAGATGCCCGATACGTCCGGGCGGCCCAGAAAGAAGAGATTCACATCGACCACATCATCCACATGGATGAAATCGCGTGACTGCTCACCATCACCCCAGCCGTCCCAAGCTCCGAACAGGCGTACATGCCCTTGGGCACGGAACTGGCACATATTGTGCCAGGCCACCGACGCCATGCGCCCCTTGTGCTGTTCATTCGGTCCATAGACGTTGAAGTAGCGCAGACCGACGACCGGTGCGCGCAAGTCCGGCAGCCGGCGGCGCAGCACCTGATCGAACAGCAGCTTGGAGTAGCCATAGACATTCAGGGGGGCCTCGCAGCCGGGCGTCTCGACATATTCCGGACCGGCGCCGTAGACGGCGGCCGACGACGCATACAGCAGGGGCACGGCCTGTGCCTGGCAATAGTCGAACACTTCGCGTGTGACACGGTAGTTGTTGTCCATCATGAAGTGGCCGTCGCGCTCGGTGGTGTCGGAGCATGCGCCCTGATGAAGCACGGCCTCGAGCCGGCCGAATGCGCCCCTGGCCAGACGCGCACGGAACTCGTCCTTGTGCAGGTAATCGGCGATCCTGCCCCGGGCGAGATTGATGAACTTGTCGCCGTCGCTCAGGTCATCGACCGCCAGGATGTCGCTATGTCCGGCCCGGTTCAGGCCCGCGATGAGATTGCTGCCGATGAAGCCGGCCGCCCCCGTAATGACAATCATGACAACTCCTCCGGTGTGACCACCGATGTACCCAGCTTGCCCACGACGACACCGCCGGCGCGGTTGGCCCAGACCATGGCCTCACGCCAGTCCAGCCCGGTCGCGCGGGTGACTGCGAGCGTGGCGAGCACGGTATCGCCGGCCCCGGACACATCGAAGACCTCGTGCGCCCAGGCCCTGACATGCTCGGCACCACCCTCGGTGAACAGGCTCATGCCCTCCTCGGAACGCGTGATGAGCAGGGCCTCCAGGCCCAGCGTCCGGCGCAGGGCCTGGGCCCTTTCCTGCAGTTCGTCCTCGCTTTCCCAGTAACCCACCGCCTCGCGCATCTCGATGCGGTTGGGGGTCATGATGCTGGCACCCCGGTAGCGGACATAGCGATGGCCCTTGGGATCCACCAGCACCGGCTTGCCGGCCGCCCGCGCCAGCGCGATCAGCGCCTCGACGCGCGCCAGTGTGCCCTTGGCATAGTCCGACAGGACCAGCACATCATGCGAGGCAATCAGCAGATGCGCTTCTTCTGCAAGCTCATCCAGCGTGTCGGGCGACGGACCGTTTTCAAAGTCGACCCGCAACAGCTGCTGCTGGCGCCCCATGATGCGCATCTTCAGCGTCGTGGGCAGGCCGGCATCGGCGAGCAGGGCGCCCTGAATGCCCTCTTCGCGAAGCAGCTCACGCACACGCTCGCCCGGCTCGTCGATCCCCACCAGCCCCATCAGGCTCACCTGCGCCCCCAGGGCGGCTGCATTGCGGGCGACATTGGCTGCGCCGCCAAGCCTGTCCTCGCGACGCGCAACACGCACCACCGGCACGGGCGCTTCCGGTGATATCCGGTCCACTTCGCCGAACCAGTAGCGGTCCAGCATGATGTCGCCAATTACCAGAATGCGCGCCGCACGCACGGCAGGCAGCGGGAAAGGCCCTGCATTCACGACAACTCCTCCAGACGACGGGGCTGATAGGTCTCCCAGGCATTGCAGCCGGGGCACTGCCAGTAGTAGTTCCGGGCCTCGAAACCGCACTGGCTGCAGGCGTAGCGATCGAGGCGCTGGATATGGCGATGAATGATACTGCGCAACAGATCCAGATCGGCCCCGACCGGCAGGCCTGCGGGAGGCTCTGCGGCGGTTTCGGGCGTGCGCCCGGCAAGCTCGAACTCCAGCATGCGATCCAGACCCAGCAGCGAGGGCTGGCTGCGCTGGGCTGCACGCGCAAAATCCCAGGCGGGCTGCGCGCCCCGGGTTGCGCGCAACTCGCGGAAAATGACCTTGAACAGATCCAGTGAAGGATGACGCTGATAATGCGCCTGCAGTACGGCCAGACCTTCCCCGGCAAGCCCGGCGTCACGATAGCTGCGCATCAGCGGTTCGGCCACCAGGGCGGCAAAATCGGGCGCAATTTCCAGCACCGAGGACAGGCAGGCTTTCTGCGTACCGGGCTGGCCTTCAAGCGCCGCCACACGGGCGCGCAGCATGGCAATGCGCGCCTGCGATGCCTGGGCCTGGCCGGCACCGGGCAGGCGCGCGGCTGCATGCTCGGCAATGTCCAGCGCCTGGGCGGCGGCAACGGGGTCGGGCGTGGGCGCTTCCAGAGCGACCACGGCGCGCTCGCAGTGGTAATGCACCAGCTGGGGGACGGGCTCATCGACGAGCGCCTGCAGGCGATGGACGGCTTCGATCGCCCGCGACCACTCATGGCTGGATTCAAAGATGCGGATCAGGGCGCGGATGGCAGGCACGGCGAAGCGGGTGTCGAGTACCGCCGTGTACGCCGTCTCGGCCCGGTCGAACATGCCGGCCTTCAGATAATCCTGGGCCAGCTCATGCTGCGCCATCTCGCGGTCCGCCACGGGAAGGTCGGCGCGCGCAAGCAGGCTTTGATGCACGCGGATGGCGCGCTCCATCTCGCCACGGCGCCGGAACAGGCTGCCCAGGGCGAAATGCAGCTCGGTCGTCTCGGAGTCCAGCTTGGCCACTTCGATGAAGGCATCGATGGCACGGTCAGGCTGTTCGTTGAGCAGGAAGTTGAGGCCCTTGAAATAGGACTTGGGCAGGCTGCGCGTCTCGGACAGCATCTGGCGGATATCGACGCGTGCTGCAATCCAGCCCAGCCCGAAGAGCACGGGCACAATGATGAGCCACCAGGGTTCAAAATCCATGGCGCATCAGGCTGGGGCGGATCAGAGCGGTGCCACGGGTGCCACCGTGGCCGCCGCCGCAGGCTGGGGTGCCTGCCGGGAGATGCGATCGATCTTTTCCTCGAGCCTGCTCTGCTCGCGACGCAGGCGCGACACCTCGCGACGCGACTTCAGCATGGTGGGCATGGCGATGAACCAGCCCAGCACGGTGCCGGCCACCAGGCTCACCAGCATGACGACAATGAGCGGCACATTGGGGATGATGTGATCGCTGAACAGCTTCACGTCCACCGGACTGGTGTTGTTCAGCGCAAACAGCAAGATCACGATGAACACCGCGAGGCGCAAAATCCATACCAGAAAACGCATGGCACAAGCTCCCATGGAAAGGGCTTCACTCGGGCGGACGGGTGTGACTAATCCTGCAGCACGCGGTCGGCCGGCCGGGCAGCGGGTGCCGGGGCCCCGCCTGCCGCGGCCTCGGCCCTGGCCTGTCCGTCAACCTGCTCGCGCAGCCCCTTGCCCGGCTTGAAGTGCGGCACGGTCTTGGCCGGTACCTGCACCTGTTCGCCGGACTTGGGGTTGCGCCCGACTCGCGCTGCCCGCTGTGACAGCGAGAAGCTGCCGAAACCACGGATTTCAATGCGCTGGCCGTTGGCCAGCGCACGCGCCATGGCGTCGAGCATCGTCTTGACCGCAAAGTCAGCATCGCGCAAGGCCAGCTGGGGAAACCGGCCGGCCAGCCGGGCAATCAGTTCCGACTTGGTCACGACCGCTCAACCGTCATCGCGTTGCTGATCAAGCTTGGCCTTGAGCAGCGCACCGAGGTTGGTCGTACCGGACGATGCACTGGCATCGGAAAGCCGCTGCAGCGACTCGGACGTCTCGGCGGATTCGCGCGCCTTGATGGACAGCTGGATGGAACGCGACTTGCGATCGATGTTGATGATCATGGCCTCGATATTCTGCCCTTCGGACAGGACCGTGGTGGCATCCTCGACCCGGCCGGCGGAAATCTCGGAGGCACGCAGATAACCATCCACATCCACCGACAGGGTGATGACCGCACCGCGGGGCTCGACCGACTTGATGACGCCGGGGACGACGGCACCCTTGTCATGCGTGGCCACAAAGTTGTTGAAGGGATCGCCTTCAAGCTGCTTGATGCCCAGCGAAATGCGCTCCTTCTCGGTGTCGATGCCCAGCACCACGGCCTCGACCTCTTCGCCCTTGCGGAAGTTGCGTACCGCCTCCTCGCCCGACTCGGACCAGGAAAGATCGGACAGGTGCACCAGGCCATCGATGCCGCCGGGCAGGCCGACAAAGACACCGAAGTCGGTAATGGACTTGATGGCGCCCTGAACCTTGTCGCCACGCTTGAAGTTGATGGCGAACTCTTCCCAGGGATTGGGGCGGCACTGCTTCATGCCCAGCGAGATGCGGCGACGATCCTCGTCGATATCGAGCACCATGACCTCGACCTCTTCGCCCAGGGTGACCACCTTGCGCGGATCAACGTTCTTGTTCGTCCAGTCCATCTCGGAGACGTGGACCAGGCCTTCAATACCGTCTTCGACCTCAACGAAAGCACCGTAATCGGTCAGGTTGGTCACCTTGCCGAACAGGCGCGTACCCTGCGGGTAGCGGCGCGACAGGCCAACCCAGGGATCCTCGCCCAGCTGCTTCACACCCAGCGAGACGCGGCTCTTTTCCTGGTCGAACTTGAGCACTTTGGCCTCGACCTCCTGGCCCACCTGGAGCACTTCGGAGGGATGGCGCACACGACGCCAGGCCATGTCGGTGATATGCAGCAGGCCGTCGATACCGCCCAGGTCGATAAAGGCACCGTAATCGGTGATGTTCTTGACGATACCCTTGATGATGAGACCTTCGCGCAGGGTCTCGAGCAGCTTTTCGCGCTCCTCACCCATGCTTTCCTCGAGCACCGCACGGCGCGAGAGCACCACGTTGTTGCGCTTGCGATCCAGCTTGATGACCTTGAACTCATGCGTCTTGCCTTCGAAGGCGGACGTATCCTTGACCGGGCGCAGATCGACCAGCGAGCCGGGAAGGAAGGCACGGATGCCATTGGTCATCACCGTGAGGCCACCCTTGACCTTGCCGGTGATGGTGCCGTTGACGACCTCGCCCGACTCGAGCGCCTGCTCGAGCTGCAGCCAGGCCGAAAGGCGCTTGGCCCTGTCGCGCGACAGGATGGTGTCGCCGTAGCCGTTTTCAAGGGAATCGATGGCGACCGAGACGAAATCCCCTTCCTCGACCTCGAGCTCCCCCTGATCATTGAGAAACTCATCGATGGGAATCAGTGCTTCGGACTTGAGACCGGCATTCACGACGACATAATTGTGGTCGACCCGCATGACCTCGGCCGAGATGACCTCGCCGGACTTCATGTCCTGCTTCAGGAGGCTTTCGGCAAACAGATCGGCAAAGCTTTCGCCGCCGGTGGCGACAATGGGTGAAATGGAAGACATTAACGAATTATCCATATGCCTGCGAAGGCAATCAGTGACACGCCGGGATAAAGGGGCCCGGCGGAGTTGCAAACCCCGGACTACGATGCCGCCCCTGTCTTTCAGGTGGCCGCCCCCTCGTCCGGAACGGAATGGGTGCCTGACCACAGATCAAGCACCCTGGCAACCGTTTCGTCGATGCTCAGATCTGACGAATCGATCGTATATGCGCCCGCCGCCGCGACAAGCGGCGCGTGGGCGCGCTGGCGATCACGCTCATCGCGCAAGCGCATCTCTTCTACAAGGGTTGCAAGCTTAGCAGAAATTCCTTGCTCGCTCAACTGCTTACACCGCCTTTGTGCACGTGCCGCAGCGCTTGCCACCAGAAAGATCTTGAGCGGGGCATCCGGAAAGACCACGGTACCCATGTCACGCCCGTCGGCCACCAGGCCCGGCGGCCGGCGAAAGTCGCGCTGGCACTGCAGCAAGGCCTCGCGCACCGGGGGATGAACCGCCAGCTGCGAGGCACGCCGGCCGATGTCCTCCTCGCGAATCGCAAGGCTGACATCACGCGCCTGCAGGTAGACGCGACCGTTTTCAAAGTGCACCGCCAGATCGGCCGCCACGCGCGCGAGCGCCGCCACATCTTCCATGGCGATGCCCTGTTCACGCGCAGCCAGCGCCGTCAGGCGGTACAGCGCACCGCTGTCGAGCATGGACCAGCCCAGGGCCTGCGCGACGCGATGCGCAATCGTCCCCTTGCCGGAGGCCGTAGGGCCGTCAATGGTGATGACGGGCACCTGCCCCGCATTCCCCCGAACGGCCCCGGTCATGCGACGACCCCTGCGAACACCTTGAAATAGTCGGGAAAGGTCTTGCTGACGCAGCCCGGATCCAGGATGACCTGGGGCACGGGACCGAAAGCCGCCAGCGAGAAGCACATTGCCATGCGGTGGTCATCGTAGGTGGCAATCTGTGCCGTGCGCCATTGATCGCGCGCCAGCGGATGCACCCGCAGCCAGTCGGGCCCCGAGGCCACCTGCGCACCAAGCTTCTCGAGCTCGGCGTGCATGGCGGCGATGCGATCGGTCTCCTTCACGCGCCAGCTGGCGATGTTGCGCAGGGTGCACGGCCCATCGGCAAACAGGGCCATGACGGCCGCCGTCATGGCGGCATCGGGAATCAGGTTGAAATCGCGATCGAAGGCGGCCAGGCGTGCACCCTCGGCCACGCGCGGCCCGGACACGGTGAGCGCGTCCGCCTCCCACTCCAGTTGCGCACCCATGGCCTGCACCACTTCGGCAAAGCCCATATCGCCCTGGATACTGTCGCGCCCCGCACCCTGGATGCGCAGAGGCCCGCCGCCCAGCGTGGCGGCCGCCATGAAGTAGGACGCGCTGGAAGCATCACCTTCAATAAGGAAAGACCCGGGGGCCACATAGGCCGCCCCCGGCGGGATACGAAAACGCGCGCCCGGCCCGCGCTCCACCACGACGCCGAAACGCGCCATCAGGGCCAGGGTGATCTCCACATAGGGACGGGAAATGAGCGTGCCTTCGACCTCGATCTCGAGCCCTTCGGGCATGAGGGGCGCCGCAATGAGCAAACCGGTCAGGAACTGGCTGGACACATCGCCGCGCACGCGCACCGGAGCGTCGGCCCGCAAACGGCCCGGCGCCAGTCGCAGGGGCGGATAGCCGGGTGTGCCCAGATAATCGATAACGGCCCCCAGGCTGCGCAAGGCATCGACCAGATCCCCGATGGGGCGCTCGTGCATGCGATCGATACCGGACAGGGTGACACTGGCGCCCATCAGGGCGAACACCGCCGTCAGCGTGCGGATTGCCGTGCCCGCATTGCCCATGAAGAGCACGCCCTCGAGCACGGGAAAGGGGCAGGCGCCCTCCACCTGCAGGGTCTCCGGCCCCAATGTTTCAAGCGCAAGCCCGCAGTGCTCCAGGGCGGCGCGCATGACGCGCGTATCGTCCGAATCCAGCAGACCCTCGAGGCGGGTGCGTCCACGGGCCAGCGCAGCCAGCAACAGGGCCCGGTTGGAAATGCTCTTGGAACCCGGCAGGCGCATATGGCCGCAGGTCCGGCTCACCGGCGCCAGGGTCAGGCTTGCCACTGTTTCAGTCATCAAAACCACTCCTGCTACCCCAGAACCGGCGCGCTACCGCGGCCCGTTCCAGAAAATTCCTCAAGGCCTCGCCATCGCCGGCCTGCAGTGCCTGCTGGGCCTGGTCGAGCGCATCCCGCAAGGCGTCGAGCTCATGCAGCACGGCATCGCGATTGGCCAGGAAGATATCACGCCAGACCTCGGATGAGCCCGCAGCAATGCGCGTGACATCACGAAACCCCGTCCCGGCCAGGGTAAGGCGAAGATCGGAATCTTCGGCCATGGCGATCTGCCACATGAATACCGAAGACAGAAAATGCGGCAGATGACTGACCGAAGCCAGCACACGATCATGGGCTTCGGGCGTCATCTGCATGACATGCGCGCCACAGGCCTCCCATACCCGGGTGATGCGCACGATTGCGCCGGCATCGGTGAGCGCCGTCGGCGTCAGGACCACATGGCGGCCACGAAACAGGCTTGCCTGCGCCGCCTCGGGACCGGCCTGCTCACCCCCGGCAATGGGATGCGCGGGCACATACTGCCCGATACGCGGCCCCAGGGCCCGGGCGGCTGCCGCCACCAGGCCCCCCTTGGTGCTGCCGGCATCGGTGATCAGTGCCCCTTCGCGCAGCACGGGACGAATCTCGGACAGTATGCCGGCCATGCTGCCCACCGGCGTGGCCAGCAGGATCAGATCAGCCTTGGCAGCGGCCTGCTCCAGGCTGGTGATCTCATCTACCAGACCCAGCGACAGCGCACGCGTGAGCGCATCCCGGTGCCGTCCGACGCCCAGTACCCGCTGCGCAACGCCGGCCTGACGCAAGGCGGCGGCAAACGAGCCGCCGATCAGGCCCACGCCCACGACCGCCAGCACCGGAATCCGGGGCGCACCAGACGACGTCATCGCGCGGCGAGAATCTCGGTGAGCGCCTTCACGAAGGCGCGATTCTCGTGCGCCAGCCCGACGCTCACGCGCAGGTGCCCGGGAAGGCCGTCAGCCGCCACCGGACGCACAATGATGCCGCGACGCAGCAAGGCCTGATGCACGGCGGCCGCATCGCCGACATGAACGAGCACAAAATTGCCGTGACTGGGCACGTAATCCAGCCCCAGCGTCTCGAAGGCCTCCTGAAGATATGCCCTGCCCTCGCAGTTGACGCGATAGCTTTCTTCAAGAAAAGCCGTGTCTTCGAGCGCCGCCAGCGCCGCCGCCTGCGCCAGACTGTTCACATTGAAGGGCTGACGCACGCGATTGAGCAGATCGGTCAGGCGCGGCTGGGCCAGTGCAAAGCCCACACGCAAGCCGGCAAGCCCGTAGGCCTTGGAAAATGTGCGTGTCACGATGAGGTTGGGATATTGCTCGACCAGGCGCGCGCTGTCGAAACGCCGGCCAGGCTCAAGAAACTCGTTATAGGCCTCGTCGAGCACTACCGTGACACGCTCGCCGTGGGCCAGCTGCATGCCCTGCAGAAAATCGGCGATATCCTGCCCGGCAATGAAGGTTCCCGTCGGGTTGTTCGGATTGGCGATGAAGACCAGACGCGTCTCGTCATCCACGGCCGCGAGCATGGCCGTCAGATCGTGACCGAAATCGCGGGCCGGCACGGCAACATGTCGCGCACCGCGCGCCTGTGTGGCCAGACGGTAGACGGCAAACGCGTGCTGCGAATACACCACGGCATCGCCCGCAGACAGCAGTGCCAGCGACACCAGCTCGAGCAGGTCGTTGGAGCCATTGCCCAGGGTGATCCAGGCTGCAGGCACACCGTAATGCCGGGATAGCGCCGCCTTCAGCTCGAAGCCGTTGGCATCCGGATAGCGCCCCAGCCCGGACAGGACGCCGCTCATCGCTTCGCGCGCCGAGGCGGGAATGCCCAGCGGGTTCTCGTTCGAGGCCAGCTTGATGATGGTCGCCGCATCCAGGCCAAACTCGCGCGCCAGCTCCTCTATGGGCTTGCCTGCCTGATAGGGCGCAATGGCCGCGATATGTGCGGGCGGCTCGAAAGCCATGGCCGATGATGTCGCGGCCGGAGATGTTGCACTCATAAATCAATCCTGCTGCCGGGGATAGGAACCGAGCACCTTGAGGAAAGCCAGCTGCCCGCGCAACTCGGACAGCGCCCTGGCGACCGCCGGCTCCTCGCGATGCCCCAGTACATCGACATAGAAATAGTATTCCCACTGGCCGGTGCGGGCCGGTCGCGACTCCAGCCGCGTCATCGACACGCCGTTGCGCGCCAGGGGCGCCAGCATCTCGTAGACCGCGCCGGCACGATTGGGCACGGCCAGGATGAGGCTGGTCTTGTCATCGCCGCTGGGCTCGGCATCCTCATGACTGACCATGAGGAAGCGGGTGCGATTCTGGGGATCGTCCTGGATACCGGAAGCCACCACGGACAGCCCCCAGACCTTGGCCGCCGAGCGGCCGGCAATGGCCGCCACCGTGGTATCTTCCGATGCCAGACGCGCCGCTTCGGCATTGCTGGCAGCCGCCTCGAGCGGGATACCGGGCCAGTGCCGCCCCAGCCAGTTGCGACACTGCGCCAGCGCCTGGGGATGACCCATGATGCGCGTGACCCCGGCCATATCCTCCGACCGGGCCAGCAGCTCGTGATGAATGGCAATGGAGCGTTCGCCCAGCACACGCAGCGGCGCATTGAGCAGCAGGTCCAGCGTGCGGTTGATGGCCCCTTCGGTGGAGTTCTCGACCGGGACCACGCCGACATCGGCCTGCCCCGCCAGAACGCTGCGGAACACCTCATCGAAGCTGTCGCAATGCACAGCCGCAATCATGTGGCCGAAATGCGCCTGGGCCGCCTGCTCGGAAAACGACGCCTGCGGACCCAGGAAGGCAACGCGCAACACGCGTTCCAGCCCGCGACAGGTGGAAATGATCTCGCTCCAGACGGCCTCTATGGCCTCGGGCGGAAACGGTCCGGCATTGAGCGCCTGCAGCCGGCGATAGATCTTCGCCTCGCGCCCGGGCTTGAGCACCGTGGCGTCCATCTGCAGGGACTCCTTGATCTGCCCCACTTGCTGGGCGATGCCCGCCCGCTCGTTGACGAGTGCCAGTATCTGCTCGTCGATCGCATCAATGCGCTCGCGAAGCGGCCCCAGACGGGCGACCAAAGTATCATCCATGGCGACGCTCAAACTCCTGCATGAACTGGACAAGGGCCTGCACGCCCTCGAGCGGCATGGCATTGTAGATGGAAGCACGCATGCCGCCCACACTCTTGTGCCCCTTGAGCTGCAGCAGGCCCGCCGCCTGCGCCTCATCCAGGAAAGACGTGTTCAGCGCCTCATCATGCAGGAGGAAGGGAACATTCATGCGCGAGCGCCAGGGGCGCGCCACAGTACTGCGATAGAACTGCGTGCCATCCAGATAATCGTAAAGCAGTGCCGCCTTGGCGATGTTGGCCTGCTCCATGGATGCCACCCCGCCCTGCGCCAGCAGCCACTTGAAGACCAGGCCGGCAATATAGATGGCATAGGTGGGCGGCGTGTTGAGCATGGAGCCGGCCCTGGCCACCTGGCCATAATCAAAGGCCGACGGGCAGACGGGCAGGGCATGACCGAGCAGATCGCGGCGCACCAGCACGAGGGTGACCCCGGCGGGCCCGGCATTCTTCTGCGCCCCGGCATAGACCACGCCCACATTCGTGAAATCCATGGGACGCGACAGGAAATGGGACGAAGCGTCAACCACCAGCGGCACGCCGGGAGCGCCCAGGCCGGCCAGATCCGGCCAGTCGGCAAACTCGACGCCGCCCACGGTCTCGTTGCTGCACAGGTGGACATAGGCGGCATCCGGGCGCAGACGCCATTGCCCCGGCTCGGGAAACCAGGTCCAGGGCGCCTGCGGGCGCTCATCGATCGTGCATGCCTGATCGCTGGCGGCCGCCACGGCGATATCGCCATAGCGCGAGGCTTCGGCGTGCGACTTGCGCGACCAGTTTCCCGAGAGGATGTAATCGGCCTTGCCACTGCCGCCACGGCCCAGCAGATTCATGGGCACGATGGCGTTTTCCGCCGTCGCACCCCCCTGCATGAACAGCACGGCAAACGTATCGGGCACATCCAGCAGACGGCGCAGATCGGCCTCGGCCTCATCGCGTATCCGGCCGAATTCGCGGCCGCGGTGACTCATCTCCATCACCGACATACCGCTGCCCTGCCAGTCCGCCATCTCGGCGGCAGCCTGTTCAAGCACCGCCAGCGGCAGCACCGCCGGACCCGCCGAGAAATTCCAGGGTCGGTTCATGCGCTCACTCCTGCTCATCGTCATCATCATCCAGGTCGGCATCGGATTCGACCACACGTCGCACGCCCGAAAGCATGCTGCCATCATCGACATTGATCAGCGTCACGCCCTGGGTGGCGCGCCCCATCTCGCGTATCTCGGAAACCCGCGTACGCACAAGCACACCGCCGGTGGTGATGAGCATGATCTCATCGTCGGGCAAGACCAGGACGGCCCCCACCACCTTGCCGTTGCGCTCGGTGGTCTGAATGGCGATGATGCCCTTGCCGCCGCGCCCGTGACGCGTGTATTCCGACAGCGGCGTACGCTTGCCGAAACCGTTCTCGGTGGCGGTCAGCACGCTGCGCGACTCGTCGGCCGCCACCACCATGCCGATCACCGCCTGATCGTCCTCGAGCCGCATGCCGCGCACGCCGCGGGCCGTGCGCCCCATGGGACGCACATCATCCTCGCTGAAACGCGCCGCCTTGCCGTCATCGGAAAACAGCATGATGTCATGGCTGCCATTGGTCAGGTCAACGCCGATCAGGTAGTCGCCCTCATCCAAATCGACGGCGATGATGCCCGTCTTGCGGGGGTTGGAAAAATCGGACAGCGGTGTCTTCTTCACCGTACCGCGTGCCGTGGCCATGAAGACATATTCATCGTCGGTGAATGCCTTGACCGGCAGCACGACGGTGATGGTCTCGTTCTCGACCAGCGGGAACATGTTGACGATGGGCCGCCCGCGCGCATTGCGCGAACCCTGGGGCACCTCCCACACCTTGAGCCAGTAGACGCGGCCCCGGTCGGAGAAGCACAGGATGTAGTCGTGCGTGTTGGCGATGAAGAGCTGGTCAACCCAGTCATCCTCGCGCGTGGTGGTGGCCTGCTTGCCGCGACCGCCGCGCCGCTGGGCGCGATATTCGGACAGTGGCTGGCTCTTGATGTAACCGGCCCGGGACAGCGTGACCACCATGTCCATGGGTGTGATCAGGTCCTCGGTGTCGAGATCCGTGGCATTGAGCTCGATCTCGGAGCGGCGCTCATCGCGCACATTGGTCGAGAACTCGGCCTTGATGGCGGCAAGCTCCTCGCCAATGATGGCCGTGACACGCTCGGGACGTGCGAGGATATCGAGCAGATCCGCGATGGTGTCCATGATCTGGCGATATTCGTCGAGGATCTTCTCCTGCTCCAGCCCGGTGAGGCGCTGCAGGCGCATATTGAGGATTTCCTGGGCCTGCACATCACTCAGGCGGTACAGGCCGTCATCACCCAGGCCATACTCGTCGGGCAGATCCTGCGGGCGATAGGCCGAACGCCCGCCCTGGCGGTCCTGGTCGGCCCGCTGCAGCATCTCGCGCACCAGGCCCGAATCCCAGCCGCGCGCCATCAGCGCCTGGCGCGCCACCGGCGGCGTGGGCGCCGCCTTGATGATGGCGATGAAATCATCGATATTGGCCAGGGCAACCGCCAGACCCTCGACCACATGGGCGCGGTCGCGCGCCTTGCGCAGCTGGAACACCGTACGCCGCGTGACCACTTCCCGGCGATGCCACAGGAAATGCTCGACCATCTGCTTCAGGTTGAGCAGGCGCGGCTGGCCATCCACCAGCGCCACCAGGTTCATCCCGAAGGTTTCCTGCAGCTGGGTGTGCTTGTACAGATTGTTGAGCACCACCTCGGCCACCTCGCCGCGACGCAGCTCGATCACCAGGCGCATGCCGTCCTTGTCGGACTCGTCGCGGATATCGGAGATGCCTTCGATCTTCTTCTCATTGACCAGATCGGCAATACGTTCCTGGAGCGATTTCTTGTTGACCTGATAGGGCAAGGCATCGACGACGATGGCCTGGCGATGGCCGCGCTCCATATCCTCGATATGCGCGCGTGCACGCATGATGACGCGCCCGCGACCGGTGCGATAGCCTTCGCGCACACCGGCCACGCCATAGATGATGCCGCCCGTGGGAAAGTCGGGCGCAGGAATGAACGCCATGAGCTCATCGATGGTGCAGGCCGGGTTGGCCAGCATGTGCAGGCAGCCGTCGACCACTTCCGACAGGTTGTGCGGCGGAATGTTGGTGGCCATGCCGACGGCAATGCCCGAGCTGCCGTTCACGAGCAGATTGGGCAGGCGCGAAGGCAGCAGCAGGGGCTCCTTTTCGCTGCCATCATAGTTGGGACCGAAATCCACCGTATCCTGATCGATATCGGCCAGCATCTCGTGGGCAATGCGCGCCAGCCGCACTTCCGTATAACGCATGGCCGCGGCACTGTCACCGTCCACCGAGCCGAAGTTGCCCTGGCCATCGACCAGCATGTAGCGCAGCGAGAAGTCCTGCGCCATGCGCACTATGGTGTCGTAGACGGCCGAATCGCCATGGGGGTGGTACTTACCGATGACGTCCCCCACAATGCGCGCCGACTTCTTGTAGGGCCGGTTCCAGTCATTGTTGAGCTCGTGCATGGCGAAGAGCACACGCCGGTGGACCGGCTTGAGCCCGTCGCGCACATCGGGCAGCGCCCGGCCCACGATGACGCTCATGGCGTAGTCCAGATAACTGCGGCGCATCTCGTCTTCGAGCGAGATCGGAAGCGTTTCCCGGGCAAAGGATGTCATGTCGGAATGGGGAGCGTGAAAATAGGGTTGAGGCCTGCAATACGCGGGGAACGCATGCGCGGGCAAATAGGAAATTCTAACATTTTCATGAAGAAGACCGCAGCATGGCGCTATTTTCAATATTGATGGCGGCGCGGCCCGATACGCGTACAAACCATGAATGTGGAAAAAAACCAACAAAACAGCGGCAGATTTTCCTGATTTCTGTGGATAAGCCCGATCCGGGGGCCGCCGGCCTGACCAAAGCAGGGAAAATGCCTTAAGATTCTGGCTAACAACACGTGAAACCGGACGCAATGCTTGGCACCCGTCCCTGTGTTGCTATACTGGTTCCGTTTTCCTGATATGCGGCGGGGGTTCGCTGCGGTCACTTACCAGCATTCAAGCTCAAAGAGGAGAAACATGAACAAACCCTCCAAAATCGCACTTGCACTCGCCACTGCAGCTCTGGCTGTCTCTGGTCCCGTCTCTGCCCAAACCGTGGATAACTGGCAAAACCCGTTCGGCAATGTCTGGATGAACGGCACGAACGAACTTTGCTGGCGCGATGCATTCTGGACGCCTGCCACCGGTATTGCCGGCTGTGACGGTGTTCCGGTCGTCGCCGAAGCTCCGGTCGTTGCACCCACCGCATCCAAGGTAGTGCTCAACGCCGACACCTTCTTCGACTTCGACAAGTCCACGCTCAAGCCCGAAGGCCGCCAGGTACTGGATCAGGTTGCCAACCAGGTTGCCAACATCAACCTCGAAACCCTGATTGCCACCGGTCACACCGACTCCATCGGTACGGAAGAGTACAACCAGGGCCTGTCCGAGCGCCGTGCCAACGCCGTCAAGGACTACCTGGTCAACAAGGGTGTTCCGGCTGATCGCATCTACACGGAAGGCAAGGGCAAGCTCAGCCCCATCGCCACCAACGCTACTCGCGAAGGCCGCGCACAGAACCGTCGCGTCGAAATCGAGATCGTCGGTACGCGCAAGTAAGCAAGTCATCCGGGCACTCCTCGGGAGTGTTTCGACCCTGTCTTGCAAAAGGGCTTCGCCATTCCAGGCGAGGCCCTTTTTAATGCCGGTTCACCTCATGCCTTTCCGGAGGCACTCGCCATGCATGACACCAATACCGCTCCGGCGGCCGACACCAGCACCAATTTCGACCAGGCCGAACTGGACAAGTTCGCCGCCCTCGCCTCGCGCTGGTGGGATCCTGAAAGCGAATTCAAGCCGCTGCACGAAATCAATCCGCTGCGCCTGGGCTGGATACGCGAGCTGGCCGGCAGCCTGTCGGGCCGGCGCATCGTCGATGTCGGCTGCGGTGGCGGCATACTGGCCGAAAGCATGGCCGCTGAAGGTGCACGGGTCACCGGCATCGATCTGGCGGAAAAACCGCTGGCCGTGGCGCGGCTGCACGGGCTGGAATCCGGCATCGCCGTGGATTATCACCACATCAGTGCAGAAGCCCTGGCGGCTGAGCGACCCGGCGAATGGGATATCGTCACCTGCATGGAAATGCTGGAACACGTGCCTGACCCGGCCGCCATCGTGCAGGCCTGCGCCCGCATGGTACGCCCCGGCGGCTGGGTATTCTTCTCTACGCTGAACCGCAACCCCAAATCCTTTCTGTTCGCCATCATCGGCGCGGAATACCTGCTACGCCTGCTGCCCCGGGGAACCCATCGCTATGAAAGCTTCATTCGCCCCAGCGAACTGGCGCAGGCCTGCCGCGAGGCCGGGCTGGATGTGGTGCAGACCACCGGCCTGAGCTACCAGCCGATCAGCCAGGTCTATCATCTGGGCACCGACACCTCGGTCAACTATCTGATGGCGACGCGCCGTCCCGAACACTGAAACCCGCGCTGGAACACACCATGTCCCGACTTGTCCTGTTTGATTTCGACGGCACGCTTGCCGACACTGCCCCCGATCTGGCGGCAGCCGCCAATCGCCAGCGCGTGCGCCGCGGGCTGGAACCCATGCCGCTGGATGTCCTGCGCCCCTGGTCTTCCATGGGCGCGCGCGGACTGCTCAAGGCGGCACTGGGCGTCGAGACCAGTGATCCCCAATACCCGGCACTCAGGGAGCAGTTCCTGACGGATTATGAAGCCGGCATGACCGACCAGATCGCCCTCTTCCCGGGCATACGCGGTCTGCTCGACACGCTCAAGACCCATGGCCTGCGCTGGGGCATCGTCACCAACAAGCATGAATACCTGGCCGTGCCCCAGGCGGTCTATCTGGGCCTGCACAACGACTGCGTGGTCACGGTGGGCGGTGATACCACCGAACACATCAAGCCCCACCCCGCCCCCCTGCTGCACGCCGCCGGCAAGGCCGGCATTGCGCCCGCGCACTGCGTCTATGTGGGCGACGACCAGCGCGACATCATCGCCGGCCGGGCAGCCGGTATGGCCACCATTGTGGCCGCCTATGGCTATTGCGGCGCCGAAACCGCCGCCATCCGCGGCTGGCAGGCCGATGCCGTGGCCGAGACCGTGGCCGACATCTGGCCTGCCATCGCCCGCTGGGCGGGCGTTGCCGCAGCCTAGATCCGCCTAGGCAACGGCCGGCTCGGGACGCATCCAGGGAGCATCGGCCAGATCGATGCCCTCGATATCGGCCTGATCCACCAGGGACTGCATGCAGTCCCTGCCCGTCCTGACCCATTGCGCTTTTTCCTGGGCCTCGCGCAATTGCGGCAAAACGGCCTCGAACGGCAGTATCTCGCCACGCACACGGGCGTCCAGGCGCAGGATGTGCACGCCATAGCGCGTGGGTACGGGCTGCGGATGCACCACGCCCTCCGCCATGGTGGCCAGCGCAGCCTCGAACTCGGGCACGGTATCGCCCGAGGCCAGCTGACCCAGCAGTCCGCCGTTTTCCCGTGAAGGGCAGGCGCTGTATTCGCCCGCCAGCGCCGCAAAGCGCCGGGGCTGGACAAGCAGCTCCGCCAGTACGGCCTGCGCCGCCGCCATGGCCCGGGCGCGCGCTTCATCATCATCGGGCGCAGCCGCAAACAGGATGTGCGCCGCCTCAAAGAGCGAAGGCCCGCGAAAGCGTTCCGGCGCCGCATCGTAGAGGGCACGCAGGGCGGCGTCGTCAATGCGCGCAGGCGCGATGAGGCTGTCCAGCAGCTGGCGTATGAGTGCTTCCTCATCGGTTTCCCAGCGCCCGGGCGCCAGCTCCTGCGGCTGCACCTCGAGCGCGCGCGCCCGGGCCTCCTGCAGCAGCACCTCACGCAGTACCAGCGCATGCGCCGCCGCCCGCCAGGCCCAGCCCGGCTTGCCGACCGGCATGGGATGGTGCTGGGCCTCGTTGGCGATGGCTTCCGCTGAAATCTCGACACCATTTACCCGAATGGGCCGGGGCGCCGCCGCTTTCTGACGCGTGACGGGCACAATGCGCGGCACGATGCGCGGCTTGATGCCTGGTCTGGCGGGGCTCATTTGCGCGGCTCCAGACGGGCGGCCGGCAGTGGCTCCAGACCCGTGGGGGCGGGCTTGGCGCCCCGGCGCGAACGCACGATCTGATAGCCCGGACGCCACAGATAGCGCACCGGCGCCGACAGGATGTGCACCAGCCGGGTAAAGGGAAACACCAGGAAGATCGTCAGGCCGATAAACAAATGCGCCTTGAACAGCCAGTGCACATCACGGATGTATTCGGCCGCCCCGCCCTGCAGGAAGATGATGCCTTGCGCCCAGCGCATCAGCTTGACCATCTCCTCGCCGTCCAGATGCGTCATCGACACAAAGATCGTCATCATGCCCAGCACCAGCTGGACCATCAGCAGCGCCAGTATGGCCGTATCGCCAAAGCTGGAGTTGGCACGCACCCGGGGATCATACAGACGGCGCTGCAGCAGCATCCAGCCGCCCACGAGCGCCATGACGCCGGCAATGCCGCCGACCACAATCGCCAGCACCTGCTTCGCACCGTGACTGATGCCGATGATCTCGAACAGCTTGATCGGCGTGAGCAGCCCCACCAGATGGCCGAAGAAGATGACCAGCACGCCGACATGGAACAGCACGGAACCCACGATGAACTGCTTCTTGCGCAGCAACTGGCTGGACTTGCTCTTCCAGGTGAAGGGGTCACGCTCATAGCGGGCGATGCTGCCCAGGATCATGACGGTCAGTGCGATATAGGGATAGATGCCAAAAATCAACTCATGCATGATTGCCCCCTATCGGTTGCAGGCCCGGCGTGGCAGGCCGTGGCTTGATGCGAATGGGAATGTCGCGTGCGCCCGCGCCGCTCGGGCAGCCGGCGCCCGCATCGGGCCCGAAAGTCACCTGGGCTTCCTCCCAGACGGCGTCCAGTGCCGCCAGATCCTCGGGATTATCATCAGGCTGCGACAGCAGCGCCCGGGCCTCCTCGGATTCGCGCGGCGCCTGTGCTAGGCTCACCAGCGACTGCAGTACGGCGGCATACGGCGTATCGCGGCGCTGGAGACGTTCGGCCAGCGCCACCAGGATGTGGCCGGCATCGGCCAGGATGGCGCGCGCCTCGTCCAGCGGCCGGGTCGACAGGAACTCGAGCAGCACGGGCAGGTGATCGGGCAGCTCGATACCGCTCAGATCCAGCCCGGCGCGACGATAGGTCTCGAGCAGGTCGACCATGGCACCGCCCCGGTCACGGCTCTCGCCATGGATATGCTCGAACAGGTTGAGCGACAGCGTGCGCGAACGGTCAAACAGCAGCACATAGCGCTCCTGCAGCGCGTAGAGATCGTCATCGGCCAGGGACGCCAGCAGCGGCTCGAGCGCCGCCCGCTGCTCGACGGGCAGCAGCGCCTCGTCCCAAAGGACCGTCCGAATCTCATCCACCGCCTGCTGCAGCGCATGCCCGGGATAGCTGAGCAATACGGAAAAAGCCTTGAATGTCTTCATGCGATGAACTCCTGGGGGCTGCGATACTTGGGTGTGCCGAACAGCGAGCGGCCCGAGGATCCCGTGGAACAGCCGTTGCCGTCCGTGAAGCCGCAGCCGCTGCGAAGGTCATAGGCATCTTCGACGAGCTCGCGGTGCGTGGTCGGAATGACGAAGCGATTCTCATAATTGGCAATGGCCAGCAGCTGGTACATCTCGTCGATCTGCCCCGGCTCCAGGCCCACCCGCTGGGCCACGCCCAGATTGATGATGCCGTCCACCGTCCTGGCACGCATATAGGAACGCATGGCCAGCATGCGCTCCAGGGCCGAGACGATGGGCTCCTCGACGCCGGCCGTAAGCATGTTCGCCAGGTAGCGCACGGGAATGCGCAGCGAACGCACGTCGGGCATGTCGTCCTGGGCGGCAATCTTGCCCGCCTCGGCCGCGTTCTGTATGGGCGACAGGGGCGGCACATACCACACCATGGGCAGCGTGCGGTATTCGGGATGCAGGGGGAAGGCGATCTTCCACTCCATGGCCATCTTCCAGATGGGCGATTGCTGCGCACCCCGGATCCAGTCCTCGGGGATGCCCTCCGCACGGGCGGCGGCAATCACCTCGGGATCATTGGGGTCCAGGAAGACATCGAGCTGTGCCTCGTAGAGATCCTTCTCGTCGGCCACGGACGCCGCTTCCTTGATGCGGTCGGCATCGTAGAGCATGACGCCGATATAGCGGATGCGCCCGACGCAGGTTTCCGAGCATACGGTGGGCTGGCCGCTTTCCAGACGCGGGTAGCACAGCGTGCACTTCTCGGACTTGCCGGTAGACCAGTTGTAGTAGATCTTCTTGTAGGGGCAGCCCGAGACGCACATGCGCCAGCCACGGCATTTTTCCTGGTCGATGAGGACCACGCCGTCGTCTTCGCGCTTGTAGATGGCGCCCGACGGGCAGGATGCCACGCAGGCCGGGTTCAGACAGTGCTCGCACAGGCGCGGCAGATACATCATGAAGGTGTTCTCGTACTGGCCGTAGATCTCCTTCTGCACACCTTCGAAGTTGGCATCCTGCGAGCGCTTGGCAAACTCGCCGCCCAGGATCTCCTCCCAGTTGGGCCCCCACTCGATCTTTTCCATGCGTTCGCCGGAAATCTTCGAGCGCGGACGCGCCGTGGGAAACGCGCGCATCTCGGGCGCCGACTTCAGGTGATCGTAGTCGAAGTCGAAAGGCTCGTAGAAGTCATCGATCTCGGGCAGGTCGGGGTTGGCGAAGATATTGGCCAGGATACGCCACTTGCCTCCCTGGCGCGGCTGCAGCGTGCCCGAGGGCGTGCGCCGCCAGCCGCCGTTCCAACGCTTCTGGTTCTCCCAGTCCTTGGGATAGCCGATGCCCGGCTTTGTTTCTACATTGTTGAACCACGCATACTCGACGCCTTCGCGACTGGTCCAGACGTTCTTGCAGGTGACGGAACAGGTATGGCAACCGATGCACTTGTCCAGGTTCAACACCATTCCAATCTGGGCACGTACCTTCATTGTGCTGCCTCCATGACTTGATTGCTGAGGGGCTCATCGAGCCAGTCCACCTTCTTGAGCTTGCGCACGATGACGAACTCGTCGCGGTTGGAACCCACGGTGCCGTAATAGTTGAAACCGTAGGCCAGTTGCGCATAGCCGCCTATCATGTGCGTGGGCTTGAGCACGATGCGCGTCACCGAATTGTGGATGCCGCCGCGCAGGCCGGTAATATTGCTGCCCGGTGTGTTCACGATCTTCTCCTGGGCGTGGTACATGAACATCGAGCCTTCGCGGATGCGCTGGCTGACGACGACGCGCGCGGTGATGGCGCCGTTGATGTTGAAGACCTCCACCCAGTCGTTATCCACCAGGCCCGCCTTCTGCGCATCCACCTCGGAAATCCAGACCACCGGCCCGCCGCGGTTGAGCGTGAGCATGAGCAGGTTGTCGGAATAGGTGGAGTGGATGCCCCACTTCTGGTGCGGCGTGAGGAAGTTGAGCACCACATGGGGCTCGCCCTCTTCCAGCGGGCGGCGGGCCGCCTGCGTGACCGTGCGCAGATCCAGGGGCGGGCGCCAGGTGACAAAGCCTTCGCCGAAGGCGCGCATCCAGTCATGATCCTGGTACAGCTGCTGGCGTCCGGTGACCGTGCGCCAGGGAATCAGCTCGTGCACATTGGTCCAGCCGGCGTTGTAGGACACGTGCTCGCTCTCGATGCCCGACCAGGTGGGCGAGGAGATGATCTTGCGCGGCTGGGCGGCAATATCGCGAAAGCGGATCTTCTCGTCCGCCTTCACCATCGCCAGATGCGCGTGTTCGCGTCCCGTCGCCTGCTCCAGCGCTTTCCAGGCCTTGACAGCGACTTCACCGTTGGTTTCCGGTGCCAGCATGAGCACGACCTCGGCCGCATCGATGGCGGTGTCGATACGTGCCATGCCCCGGGTGGCACCGGCCTCGACGACGGTGCCGTTGAGTGCGCGCAGGTTCTTCACTTCCTCCTTCGTATCCCAGGCAATGCCCTTGCCGCCGTTGCCCACCTTTTCCATCAGGGGGCCAAGCGCCGTGAAACGCTTGTACAGGTTGGGATAATCGCGCTCTATGGCGATATAGGCGGGTGCCGTCTGGCCGGGAATGAGCGCGCACTCGCCCTGCTTCCAGTCGCGCACCACGCCCTGGGTGATCTCGCCCGGGCTGTCGTGCTGCATGGGCAGCTGCACCACGTCATCCTCGACGCCCAGAATCTCGGGCGCGATATCGGAAAAGCGCTTCGCGATGAGCTTGAAGATTTCCCAGTCGGTCTTGGACTCATAGGCCGGGTCCACCGCCGCCTGGAGCGGATGGATGAAGGGATGCATGTCGGACGTGTTCATGTCGTCCTTCTCGTACCAGCTGGCCGTGGGCAGCACGATATCGGCATACACCGCCGTGGTGGACATGCGGAAGTCAATCGTGACCAGCAGATCCAGCTTGCCTTCGGGTGCTTCCTCGTGCCAGATGGCCTCCACGGGTTTCTCCAGCCCCTGCTCGCCCAGGTCCTTGCCCTGCACGCCGTGATCGGTACCCAGCAGGTGCTTGAGGAAATACTCATGCCCCTTGCCGGAGGAACCCAGCAGGTTGGAGCGCCAGACGAACAGGTTGCGCGGCCAGTTCTCGGGCGCATCCGGGTCTTCGCACGACATCTGCAACTCGCCGGACTTCAGGCGCTCGGCCACGTAGTCGGCCACAGGCACGCCGGCCTGCTTCGCGGCCCGCCCCACTTCCAGGGGGTTGGTGCGCAGCTGGGGGGCGGAAGGCAGCCAACCCATGCGCTCGGCGCGGATGTTGTAGTCGATGAGGCTGAGCCGCTGCCAGTCGCCTTCGGGCGCCGTGGGCGAGACCAGATCGGCACTGGTGACGGTTTCGTAGCGCCACTGGTTGGTATGGGCATACCAGGCCGAGGTGGCGTTCATATGCCGGGGCGGACGCGCCCAGTCGAGCGCAAAGGCGAGCGCCGTCCAGCCCGTCTGGGGCCGCAGCTTTTCCTGACCCACATAATGCGACCAGCCGCCGCCGGACTGGCCCACACAGCCGCACATGACGAGCATGTTGATGGCCGCGCGATAATTCATGTCCATATGGAACCAGTGGTTCATGGCGGCGCCGATGATGATCATGGAGCGCCCGCGCGTCTTTTCGGCATTGCTTGCGAACTCGCGTGCCACCTGGATGATCTTGTCGCTGCGCACGCCTGTGATGCGCTGCGCCCAGGCCGGCGTGAAGGGCACGTCGGCATCGTAGTCGCTTGCGACATGCTCGCCGCCCAGGCCGCGATCCAGGCTGTAATTGGCACACATCAGGTCAAAGACCGTGGCCACCAGCACTTCCTCGCCGCCGGCCAGGGTGACGCGGCGTGCCGGCACCTTGCGCGTCAGGACGCTGCCGCGATCGTCAACCGCAAAGCCGTTGCTCGCCTTGTCGCCGAAATACGGAAAGTCCACATCGGCAACCGCGTCGTGGTCCTCTTCCATGATCAGCGTCAGCTTGAGCTCGACATCGCGCCCGCCCGCCTTCTGCTCCAGGTTCCACTTGCCCTTTTCGCCCCAGCGAAACCCGATGGAACCGTTGGGCGCCACGAGCGCACCCGAACTCTCGTCGATGCCCACTGTCTTCCAGTCGGCGTTGTTGGTCTCGCCCAGCGCTTCGGGCAGATCGGCCGCGCGCAGCTGACGCCCGGCCACCAGACGGTCACCGCGCGGCTCCAGCTGCACCAGCATGGGCATGTCGGTGTACTTGCGGCAGTAGTCCTCGAAGTATTCCACCTGGCGATCCAGGTGGAATTCGCGCAGGATGACGTGGCCGAAGGCCATGCCCAGGGCGGCGTCCGTGCCCTGCTTCACATCCAGCCAGATATCGGCAAACTTGGCCGCTTCCGAGTAGTCGGGGCAGATGACGGCGCTCTTGGTGCCCTTGTAGCGCACCTCGGTATAGAAGTGGGCGTCGGGCGTGCGCGTCTGCGGCACGTTGGAACCCCACAACAGCAGGTATCCCGAGTTGTACCAGTCGGCCGACTCCGGCACGTCGGTCTGCTCGCCCCAGGTCTGCGGGCTGGCCGGCGGCAGGTCGCAGTACCAGTCGTAGAAGGACATGCAGGTGCCGCCCAGCAGCGACAGATAGCGCGTACCCGCGGCATAGGAAATCATCGACATCGCCGGAATGGGCGAAAAGCCGAAGACACGGTCGGGCCCGTACTTGCGCGCGGTCCAGGCGTTGGCGGCGGCAATGATCTCGGTGACCTCATCCCAGCTGGCGCGCACGAAGCCGCCGTTGCCGCGCACCCGCGTATAGCTTTCGCGCGCCCGGGCATCGTTCTGGATGGCCTCCCAGGCGCCGATGGGTGTGAGAATCTTGCGCTTCTCGCGCCACAGGCGCATGAGGCGGCCGCGAATGAGCGGCGTCTTCACGCGGTTGGCACTGTACAGATACCAGCTGTAGGAGGCGCCGCGCGCACAGCCGCGCGGCTCGTGATTGGGCAGGTCGGGGCGCGTGCGCGGGTAATCGGTCTGCTGTGTCTCCCAGGTGACGATGCCCGACTTGACGTAGATCTTCCACGAACACGAGCCCGTGCAATTGACGCCGTGAGTGGAGCGCACGATCTTGTCATGTTGCCATCGGCGTCGATAGACGTCTTCCCAGTCACGGTTTTCCACCGTGGTCTGGCCATGCCCCTCCGCAAAAGTATCTTTTCGCAAGGATTTGAAGAAATTCAAACGATCCAGAAGATGACTCATGACTTCGTTCACCTCTTAGTGAGTGACTGCAATGCAATCCGTGAGTGTTCAGGCCTGCCCGGCAGCGATCAGGCCTGTGCTGCAACGCCGGCGAGGCGTCCGCGTTCGATTTCGTGCAGCAGGCCGCCGCGGCGGGAATACACCCACCACGTGACGATCATGCACAGGACATAGAAGCCCAGGAAGGCCCACAGCGCGGCGAGCGCATTGCCCGTCATGCTGATGGAAGTGCCATAGGCCTTGGGAATGAAGAAGCCACCGTAGCCACCGATGGCGCTGCTGAAGGCGATGATGGCCGCCGACTCGCGCTCGGCCTGGCGGCGCTGCTGGTCGGCACCTGCACCGGACGCCAGACGCGCCACTTCCTTGCGCATGATGACCGGAATCATCTGGAAGGTGGAGGCATTGCCCACCCCCGTGAAGAAGAAGAGTGCAATGAAACCGGCAAAGAAGGCGGCAAACGAGCGGATCTCCAGCGACCAGATCACCCAGAATACGGCGGCAATCATGCCGGCGAAGACCCAGAAAGTGACGCGTGCGCCGCCCACCCGGTCGGCCAGCCAGCCGGTACCGGCACGGCTGAGCGCGCCCACCAGCGGCCCCAGGAATACGAACTGCAGGGCGTTGATGTCGGGGAAGGCAATGCGCGACAGCAGCGGAAAGCCCGCCGAATAACCGATGAAGCTGCCGAACGTGCCCACATACAGCAGGCACATGATCCAGTTGTGCTTGCGCGTGAAGATGACCGCCTGCTCGCGGAAGCTGGAGCGCGCATCGGCAATATCATTCATGCCCAGCCAGGCGGCGGCCGTGGAGGCAATGATGAAGGGCACCCAGATGAAACCGGCATTCTGCAGCCAGACCTTCTGCCCGTCGGACAGCGTCTGCGCCGGCCCGCCCACGGCGCCGAACACCGCCGCCGTGATGACCAGCGGCACCAGGAACTGCATCACCGAGACACCCAGATTGCCCAGGCCGGCATTCAGGGCCATGGCGTTGCCTTTCTCGCTGCGCGGAAAAAAGAAGCTGATATTGGCCATGGACGAGGCGAAGTTGCCGCCGCCAAATCCGCACAACAGCGCCAGCACCGCAAAGATAAGATACGGTGTGCCGGGATCCTGCACCGCATAGCCGATGCCGACCGCCGGCACCAGCAGCGACGCCGTGGACAGGGTCGTGAACAGACGCCCGCCGAAGATAGGCACCATGAAACTGTAGAAGATGCGCAGCGTGGCGCCCGACAACGCCGGCAGCGCCGCCAGCCAGAAGAGCTGGTCCTGGCTGAAGCTGAAGCCGATGGCCGGCAACTCGGCAATGACCACCGACCAGACCATCCAGACCGCAAAGGCGAGCAGCAGCGCCGGGATGGAGATCCAGAGATTGCGCTGCGCAATGCGCCGGCCGTGTGTAGACCAGAACTGGGCGTCCTCGGGGCGCCAGTCCTCGATCACGCGCGGCATGCGCGTGCGCTCGGGGTCGTGCAGCTCCTTCAGCTCGGGGAAGCTGGGCAGGCGATCCAGCGTCTGACCGGCCGCCTGGCGCTCCATGGCACGGATGCTGAAGTGCATCCAGGCCAGCGACACCAGCACCAGAAAGAACAGTGCAATGAAGGCGATGGTCCACACGCCGGTGATGTCCAGCAGCACGCCGAACAATATGGGCAGGATGAAGCCGCCCAGGCCGCCGATCATCCCGACCAGACCGCCCACCGATCCCACGTGCTTGGGGTAGTACACGGGAATATGGCGGAATACCGCCGCCTTGCCCAGACTCATGAAGAAGCCGAGCGCGAACATGGTGAGCACGAAGGGCCACAGACCCATGCTTGTGGAGAAGGCGATGGGGCCGTCCTTGCCGTGGATGACGTAATCCGTGGGCGGATACGACAGCATGAACAGGAAGACCAATGAAAAGATGAAGGTCCAGTACATGACCGTGCGCGCGCCGAAGCGATCGGACAGCACGCCGCCATAGGCCCGGAATATGCTCGCCGACAGGCTGAAGGTGGCGGCGGCAATACCGGCAACGCGTATGTCCACGTCATAGACCTGCACCAGATAATGGGGCAGCCACAGCGCGAGGGCGACAAAGCCGCCGAAGACGAAGAAGTAGTACAGGGAGAAGCGCCAGGCCTGCAGCTTTCTCAGGGGTGCGAACTGTTCGGCCAGCGGCGGTGCAGCCACATGCCGGGCACGACGTTCGGCATAGGCCGGATCATCCTTGGCGAGCACATAGAAGATGATGCCCATGAGGGTGATGGCCACCGACCAGACGCGCGCCACGCTTTCCCAGCCCCAGGCCACGAGCACGAAAGGCGCCAGGAAAGTGGTCAGGGCGGCACCCACGTTGCCCATGCCGAAGACCCCGAGCGCCGTACCCTGGCGCTCCTGGGGAAACCACTTGGACACATAGGCCACGCCGATGATGAAGGAGCCGCCCGCCAGACCCACGCCCAGTGCCGCCAGCAGGAAGGTGGCGTAGCTGTGCGCCAGGGTGAGCATCCAGGTGGCCGCACCCGTGAGCACCATCTGCAGGGAGAACACCAGGCGCCCGCCATAGCGCTCCGTCCAGACGCCCAGGATGATGCGCACCAGCGAGCCCGACAGCACGGGCGTGGCGATGAGCACACCATATTCGAATTCCGACAGCGCGAGCGTATCCCGGATGGACAGGCCGATGATGGAGAAGATGGTCCAGACGGCAAAGCACAGGGTGAAGGCAATGGTGCTCAGCCAGAGGGCCTTCTGCTGTTGCGCGGCGGTGGCGGGCGATGCGTTGTTCATGATGATGTTTCCTGCATGAATAAGCGCATTCTAGCCATGGAGATGGCACGCGGGGCCATGAAAACCTCATGGCCCCGCGAAGAATCGACTTCTGTTGATTTATCGCAAACGGCACCCGCGGATACAGGCAAGGCCCACGTAAGCCACCACGGTGGTCAGCACCAGCCCTGCCAGAAACACCGCTTCCAGCAGCAGCCAGTCTACCGGCGTGCCCATATCCGTGATGCGCGAGGACGACATCCAGATGAGGATGGCGATGGCCAGAAAGCCGCCCGGCACGGCGGCCCACTGGGCCTGCAGCAGGCGCCGGCCGACCAGGCCGCGCTCACGTACCAGCACGACGATCAGGGCCAGGCCCAGGAGCGCGAGCAACGCCACCCCAACCCACAGCCACAGGCCGAACATTTCCTGGAACACCGCCAGGAATACCTTGGGATCCATTTCCTGCATGATGAGTCTCCAGATAGATAGGGCGCTCAGGCACGCCCGCGCAGCATGGCCAGGTAGGTGGGCTTGAGCCCCATGGTCTTCACCAGCCAGCTGGCCCATTCCTCTTCCAGCGGCGCAATGAGACCGGGAAAGGACGGGAGCAGATTGTTCTCGTAGTCGAATTCGATGAGCATGGCCCGCCCCAGGCGCGTGATCAGCGGACAGGACGTATAGCCGTTGTAGTGCGCATCGCTGCGCGCGCCGGCCAGCTCGGCCACCAGATGGGCCACGGCAACCGGCACCTGCCACTTCACGCTGGCCGCCGTCTTGCCCTTGGGCACACCGGCAATGTCACCCACGCCGAAGACATTCGGAAAGCGCACATGGCGCAGCGTGGCGCGATCCACCTCCATCCAGCCCTCGGCGCCCCAGGCGCCCTCCTGCCAGGGCAGCGGGCTTTCACGCACGGCCTGCGGCGCACGCATGGGCGGAATCACGTGAACGAAATCATAGGGCTGCTCTTCCATCCCGTCCGGCGTGCGGAAGAACAGGCGCTGCGCACCCGGGTCTATGGCCTGGAGCACACGATCGTGGCGCACCTCGATATTGCGATCCTGATACAGCATGCGCACTTTCTCGTGCACGATGGGCACGCTGAACAAGGCCTTGGAGTTGCTGTTGTAGACCAGCTCGGCATTGCCGCGCCGCCCGCGCCGGCGCAGCTGGTCATCGGTGATGAACGTGAACTTCAGCGGTGCACCGGCACATTTCATCTCGGTGGCCGGGCGCAGGAACACGCCCCGCCCGCCCCGCTCGGCAAAGCTGGACATGGCCTGCCAGGTATCGGCGGCCGCCTGCGGACCGTTGTAGATGCTGCCGATGCCATGCTTGCCGATGAGATCGGGCGACATGCCTTCGATGAGGCCGTATTCCAGCACCATGCCGGTGGTCACCACCAGAAAATCATAGGGAATCGTCTGCCCCGTGGTGGTCACGACCTGATTGGCCTCGGGGTCGAACTCGGCCACCTGTGCATTGACCCAGTCCACGGCGCGCGGCATGTAGTCGGCCGTGCTGGACACCACGTAGGATGACGGCCGTATGCCGCCACCCACCAGTGTGAGTCCGGGCTGGTAGACGTGTTGCTGGCGATTGTCGATGACGGTGATGGCGGCACCGTCAAGGGCATTGACGAGCCGGTTGGCCGTGGCCAGACCGGCGGCACCGCCGCCGGCGATAACGATGCGCGCCTTGCTTTTTACTTTTTCACCGGCAGCCCGGGGTGCGCCCAGCGGTGCGGCAAGCGCGGCCGCCCCCAGCGCCATGAGCGCGCGGCGGCGTCCGGCCGACAGTGGCGGCATCGCGGCGGAGCGCGTCGAGAATTGAGATGCGGACATAGCTGAACCTCCTTGTTTCAGCGGGGCGCGCAATAGACCTCCCAGAGAGCCTGCATTACGCGCATGACATCGGGATTGGACAGCTGGTAATACATGTAGCGTCCTTCGCGCTCCACACTCACCAGTCCTTCATGACGAAGGACACCCAGCTGTTGTGACAGGGTGGGCTGCTGTATGCCGGTAAGCTCGGCCAGCTCGCCCACATTGAGCCGCCGGCCTATCATGCGGCACAGCAGCATGAGACGATCTTCATTGGCCAGGGCCTTGAGCAAGGCCGTGGCCTCCCCCACATGCGCTCGCATCTGTTCAGGCGAGATCGGGAGGAAGCCGGCTTGGGCGGATGGCCGGGCAGACGATTGGACTAGCATGAGACACCATCACAATTGCAAATATCATATTCTATACTTATTGCAATTATAGAGGTGAGCAAGGCCCCTGTCAGGAAAAAAGACCCGAACGTTGAGAAAAATCAAAAACCGGAGGCTATTACGATTCCGAAGGCCGCAACCAGCGGAAAACCGCCAGATCAATGGAATCCAGGGTATTCTTCGCGAGCAGGCCGAGCTCGGTATCGCCTTCCATGACGAGGCGGCGGCTGAAGAACAGCGTATCGGGATCTTCCTTGCGCTGCATCATGAGAAGGAAATCATGGGCGGTGGCGGCGATGGTGAGTGCCGGCTCGGCGCCGGGTGCCACGGCCTTGAAATGATTGCCCTGCCATGAAAAATCAAATGCGACTCCGGCGTCACGCACGCGAATGCGCAGCACACGCCCTTCGAGCATGGCCAGCGTATCTTCCGGCAGATGGCGCGCCAGAAACAGGTTGAGCCCGCCGGCAAACAGCAGAGAGCCCGGATAGACGGGCAGGCGCGCCAGCACGCGTGCAAGCGGTGCAGGAAACTGGGATGAGAACAGCATGGCGGTGTCCTTGTATTGTGTGGTCAGGCCACCCATTGCTCCAGACCGGGGCGTCCGTGCCAGAAACCATTGCAGGGTTCGGCCGGCATGAGCGGGCGCATGCGCTCCAGCGCCTGGGCTGAGGGCAGCTCGTCATCGAGCGTCCGGCGAAACAACCGGATGATGTCTTCCGTATGGGCGGATTGCGGACTGATGCGCAGCACATCGACACCCATGACGGCCAGCTCGCCGACGGCATCGATCAGGTTATACACCAGCGCGGATTGCGTCTGTATGCCATTGAGCACCAGGAAAGCCTCGCCTTCGCGGGTTTCCAGCAACAGGCCGTCGGGATGCTCCATGCACACATACTGGCAGTTGTTCTTGGGCAGATTGCGGTTGCGCGCCGTGAAACAGCGCGCCGAAAATGCCAGCGGCATGCGTCCATAGGCAAAGACCTCGGTCTGCATGCCCTGCGGGCGCGCCTGCTGCAGCACGGCCAGGCCATCGCGGCCCATTTCAAGCGGCATCACCCAACGCCGGGCACCCTGGCTTTCCAGCAGCTGCAGGGTGGAGGCATTGTAGATATTGAGGAAAGGCCCGGCCACAAAAGGGCGCCCGGCCATGCGGTGCACCGCCCCCATGTCATTGGCCTCGACCAGGAAATTCTCCTGGGCGGCCACCTTGCGCATGGTATTGCCGTCCTGGGCGGTTTCCAGCAGGACCTGGGTGGACAGCACGACCGCCTTGCCCGCATCCTTCAGCATGGCGGCCAGTTCGAGCCAGTCGGGCAGGCGCAGCTCATGACGGCGCGAACAGACGGTTTCACCGAGATAGATAATATCGACCGGCGTTTCCGCCATGTCGGCATAGAAGCGCAGCATCTGCTCGCGCGGCCAGTAATACTGAACGGGTCCCAGGGCAAGTTTCACAGCAGACATCCATTGACCACAGAGTTGAGCAAAAAGGCCGCCTATTTCCAGGGGCGGTGATAGGCCCCCAGCGTGTGCTGCTGGCCTTCGGCAACCTTGTCGAGCGCATTCATCCAGCCCGGGTGCACCGAAAAGCGCTGCGGACTGGCGTAGCAGTGATCGATGGCTTCACGCCAGACCCTGGTGACCTGGGCCACATAGGCGGGGCTGCGCTGGCGCCCTTCTATCTTCACCGCACTGACACCCATGGCCACGAGCTGGGGCAGCAGGGCCAGGGTGTTGAGGCTGGTGGGCTCTTCCAGCGCGTAGTAGTTTTCGCCGGCAACGTCGAAGCGGCCCTTGCACAGCGTGGGATAGCCAGCGTTTTCGCCGTCTTCGTAACGGTCGATGAGCACGCCGTTCAGGCGCGACTCCAGCCCCCTATCCGTCTGCTGCCAGCGCACAGCCTTGGCCGGCGAGCATACGCCGGCCGTGTTGGGCGATTCACCCGTGGCATAGGAGGACAGTGCACAACGCCCCTCGACCATGACGCACAGGCTGCCAAAACCAAACACTTCGATCTCGACCGGGGCGGTTTCCACCAGCTGCTCGACCTGGGCCACGGAGAGCACCCGCGGCAGCACCGCACGCGACACCCCGAAATGCTCGTGATAATAGGCAATGGCATCGGGATTGGTGGCCGAACCCTGCACCGACAAATGCAGGCGCAGCCCGGGATGATTGCGGGCGGCATATTGCATGAGGCCGGGATCGGCCACGATGAGCGCCCACACGCCGGCTTCCGCCGCCTTGTCGATTGCCGCGTGCCACAGGGCCTCGCCCCCCGGCTGGGGATAGGTGTTGAGCGCGAGCAGCACCTTGGCGCCGCAGGATCGTGCATAGGCAATGCCTTCGCGAATGGCTTTTTCGTCGAAGTTCAGACCGGCGAAATTGCGCGCATTCGTGGCATCGCGAAAACCCAGATAGACGCAATCCGCGCCGTGATCAATCGCCGCCTTGAGCGCCGGCAGGCTGCCCGCCGGACAGACGAGCTCGAGACGGCCGGGCACGCGCGGGGCGGGAATGACGGAAGGAGAGGAATGGGCGAAATGCGCGGACATGGGAACACCTGCTGAGAGAACTGCCGGACAGCACAATAATGACGCACTGGCGTGCATCGAAACAACCACTATGCCCCATGCTTGCCGGCGATGCCTTGATGGGTGTCAAACAAAAACACCCCGCTCAGAAACGGGCAGGGTGTGTGGTTCACGAAAGATCAGGCAACGCCCGATGAAGCAAACAACATGGCATTTATGCCATTTACGTCAATCAATTCAATATTTTCGTTGTCCTGATAACCAGGCACATTCTGTATGTTTAACATACCTAATGCTAATGGCTCACTTTCAGAACTGGTGCCTTCCCCCTTGAAACCACTCATGATGATATCTTCCAGATGAGCATCTTTAACCCCATTGAGCTCTATACCAAACCAAGTGTTCGATGCCGGAGTTGAGTTTACCTGAAGGCCTTTGATAAAAACATCCATCACATCATTCAGGGTAATGCCCTGGCCTGATGCTTCAACAAAAACATCCAAGATGGTCAAGCCCTGGAGGTTGTACTGCTCATCCGTTTCCGACCGCGCCATAATGGCATGCTCTCCGCTGATCTTGAATTCCTGCAAAGTAACATCGCTGATCTGCTTCGATGCATTACTGCCACCGTATCCCAAATAGTCAATACGGATATCAGCAGTCAGTGTCGTAGCCTCTACGCCTTGCCCACGTAACTCAATATTGCCAAACAAGCTTACCGTTCCGCTGTCTTCAGAAAAGTTGCCGCTACCCAGAAGTACTGTGCCAATCTGATCTGCATAGAGTGGATTGCCTGCCAGGAGATCAACCGCAGCCTGTATCGACTGGCCAGGCGCTACAGGCACTACATTTTCACCTACAAGCTCATCCGCACCGAAGTTGGCTCCGTCAGGCCACACCAGCCCGATATGCACATTCGAGCTGTTTATATTGTTGAAACTATTATTTTCAATCTGAACCTGCCCTATGATCTGGTTGCCTTGCAGGCCTATTGCATGCTCCATGTGGGAAAAAGCATTACCAGTCAGAATCAGCGTGGCAGGACCATCGGTCGATATTCCAGAGCCATTGAATTGGCTACCTGTCACTTCCAATGATGATTTGGGGTTGATGTAAATAGCGCTGCTTGCCCAATTTTCAAACTCGACCTGATCAAGCGTCACTTCACTGGCCACATTATATGTGGTCTGAATTCCATAAAGGCCACCGTCGTTGCCATTGAAGTGAATATCGCTGATATTCACATTGCCAGTATTGATATGGATGCCTACGCCTTCCGTACCGCCATACGCCGCACCCTGCGCCAACCCATTCTGAATGCTGCCGCCACCATAGAGGTTAAATGACTCTCCCATACCCACATCAACAAAGAAACCCCCATCTACGATCGCACCCTCATCCAGATAAACATTGAGGCCAGGTGTAGTCACTTTCGAACTGGCCGTGTACTCACCCGCAGCGACATAAACTGTATCCCCGGAATGGGCCGAATTGCTGAAAACCTCCAGCCCGGCCAGATGTCCCGCTCCATGCGCGGAGACGCTGCCATCATGGTTGTGGACCACGAGCACTGCACCAGCAGCACCCTCCTGATTGAAATCAGGACGTTCAATGCCGTGGGCCATGTCCCAGAGGGCGCCATTAACCTGGTCTGCCTGCTCGTCCGAGTACCCGCCGACATAGGGCCGATCCGCATACTCGCCTGCACGATCAAGATAAAGATCCAGCAAACCACTCCAGCTCAGGGACTTGTCCAATGCCGAATACGCCT
The DNA here is from genome assembly GCA_041655275.1 of Castellaniella sp. Classification (GTDB taxonomy): domain Bacteria; phylum Pseudomonadota; class Gammaproteobacteria; order Burkholderiales; family Burkholderiaceae_B; genus JAJYRX01. Next base: position 140,732 of record JBBAFU010000008.1, read on the forward strand.
CATGTGGGGTTTGTGCCGTATGGTTATTGGCGGAAAGCCGGTCTTGCAAGGTAGCACGGTCCAGCTCGCCGAGCAGATTGTCATGAATGCTTTGCGCCCGCGTAGGTTCGTTAAACGTGTCAGTCGTCTTCCCCAAAAAATCAGCAAAGGCCGGGCGATCCTGTTGAAGATAGTCAACGTACAGCAATGCCAGCTCGGCCTTGGCAACGGTCAGGGAAGTGTTGTAATAAGCAGCCTCAAGACCTTCTTCCGCCCACTGGCTGTAATAATCCTGATCAAGATATATCCAACCGAGCTTGATGTAATCGCTGATACCGTCATTGACCGTCAGCGTAGCTGCTCCTTCATCCAGCAGACTGGCAAACAGAACTTTTGCAATATCAATGTCATCCGTCACGCGTGCGCCCTTGGCTTCGCTCCCGGTCCATCCGGCCTGAGTCAACTCGAGATCGGTAACATCGACACTGCCTTCACCTACGAACATCACGTCAAGTGCATGCAGTGCAGCGCCCGCCACCTTCAGATTTACACCTTCATCCACCTGGATGCGTGACTGAGTGTCCTGGCTCAACGGTGTGGGTCCGGTCGCGTCAACATCGTCGCGACTGAACGTGGCGTAACCACTTTCATCGACAGACATGACAATGTCACCGATGGCAGTCCCGCCGAATACCCAGATGCCATCGACATCGGTGACTGTAAAGGTATTGGCTGCGTAATTCGTCACCTTGAAAGGACTGGCAGTGGCTGGTGCCGGGTTACCCGCCACATCCTCAACAGCACCCGCACCTATACTGAGTTCAGCAATCTGGCGGAACAGTATCGGTTGTGCAAGCTCCAGCGTCAGCGTCTGCCCGCTTGCCGAGAAACCGCTGACATCCACCACAGACTCGTCGCCAACCTCAAGCGTGAATGCACTGGCTTGCACGCCGGATGGTATAAAAACAGCCTCGTTATACTGAATCGTGATGGCACTGCCGTCCGTGCTGGTGGCCATCGACAGAATTTCTGGCGCTGTCATATCAACTGTGACTGCGCCCAGTTGCGCTGCCACACCAACATTGCCGGCACCATCTATTTGGCGCACCTGGATAGTGCCAGCCCCATACTCACCTGCGGTCAGCACAAAGCTCGTACCCTCACCAGACTGCCAGGTATCACCGCTATCCGTGCTGTACTCCCAGTGGCCCCCTTCCTCGGCCGGCGTCACGCTGACGGTACCGTTATTCGTGATGCCATCCGTCCCGGAATCTCCCGTATCAGCCAATAGTCCCACTATCGGCGCTGCCGGAGGCAGATTATCCAGTGCCGAAGTCTCGATGCGACCATTGACGGCACCACTGCCGTCACGCAAGGCGCCCGGCGCAATTTCGAACGCAAGATCATTGGACCGCACCGGCTCTGCGAACGTGATGACGAGATTGCCCCCGGTAACAGCGGCGCTGTCAGCAGCGCCCAGTGGCACGAAGCTCTCGCCATCGACACGCACCCGGATCGCAGCCTTGAGATCAGCTGTGTTGGTGAACACAAAGCTCTCGAAGTCAATTGTGGCCTGCTGAGAGTCCGTGCTCACCCTAACTTCATGAGCGGTATTGAAGACTGCCGGGTCAGGCCCGGGGTCATCGGGATCATCATCGGGATTTTCGTCAGGATCGGGCGCTTCCGGCTCGGGCTCGGGCTCGGGCTCGGGCTCAGGATCCGGCCCGGCTGAACCACCCTCGCCCCCGTCACCCGCATCCACCATCCCCACCCCTTCCGGCGGTGTGTAATCGGCGGGCGGCGCAGCCCCTTCTTCCGGTGCCCAGCCCTCGGGGCCGGTGAAGCTCTCGAAGAAAGGTGCCACCGACTCGACGCGCGCCCACGCGCCCCACGCATCTCCGTGCGCCAGCGCTTCCTGGAAGACTTCATCGTCATCGAACCAGGAAAGATCGACACCATTGCCAAGATCACGGCCTTCGCCAATGCCATGAAGCAACAGATGTTCGAGACCGTTCACCTGGCCCCGGGCCACGGCATCGGCCACGTCGGGATTGGCGTCCAGATAGGCGCCCATATCGATCGCCGGCGTCAAAGGGCGGCCCTCATTCTGCCCGTAATTCAGGAAATGTTCGACGGCCGTGGTTTCACCCCGCCGCACGGCCGCCGCCACATCCGGATTGTGATCCAGATAGAAATCGGGATCGAACAAGGGCGAAGGCGAACGCCCTTCCGATGTTCCAAACGTCGCAAAATGATCATAGGCCGTCGTTTCACCGCGCTCCACGGCCGCTGCCACATCAGGATTTTCCGACAGATAGAAGGCGGGGTCGAATATGGGCGAAGGGGAGCGCCCCTCCTGCTTGCCATACATCTCGAAATGCTGCAGGGCACTGTGGAAGCCGCCGGCTTCCACAGCCGCACGCACATCCGGGTTTTGAGCCAGATACCATGCCTCATTGAATTCGATGCTTGCAATCATGGATTCACCTTTTGTCCTTGAAAGCCACAGAAATACTTGCAGGGCAGATTTACACAAACCAGGGGAGATTTACATTTCCTGACAGTTGACCCGAACCATCCTAACTCAAAATAGCTCGAAAATGGCAGAAATTAATTAATTTCAAAAAACAAACGTTTTACAAGGCATATTTACGGAACTTCAAGCCCTCCTTTCCAGAGAACTGTTGGTTTTCTGCAAAACAAAGTTTAAGCATAAACGTCAGCATTAGGCCTTGATTTTCGGTATCCTGTCCAAAATCACCCCTCATCCGGAACACGATGACAACACCCATGACTTCACCGGCACACGCCGGCATTACCGTCAACGGCCGCCACTATCACTGGCCACAGCAACCCACGGTCGTGGTCTGCCTTGACGGCTCTGCACCCGGCTACATTGAGGCAGCCGTGGATGCCGGGCTCGCGCCCAATCTGCGGCGCATCATGCATGAGGGCTACTGCCAGACCGGCCGGTGTGTGATTCCCAGCTTCACCAACCCCAACAACCTGTCGATCGCCACCGGCCGCCCGCCTTCTGTGCACGGGATCAGCGGCAACTTCCATCTGGATCGCGACACCGGCGAGGCGCAGATGATGAATGATGTGCGCTTCCTGCGGGCACCCACCCTGTTTCAGGCTTTTCATGCGGCAGGGGCCGGCGTTGCAGTCGTGACCGCCAAGGACAAGCTGCGCGCCCTGCTGGGTAACGGCCTGGACTGCCGCAGCGGCCGGGCCGTTATCGTCTCCGCCGAGAAAGCGGACGAGGCAACACTGGACGTCAATGGCGTGACCGCCCTGCCCGAACAGCTGGGCCTGCCTCTGCCGCCGGTCTATTCGGCCGCTCTGTCGGAATTTGTCTTTGCCACCGGAACACGCCTGCTGCGCAATGGCATGGCTGATCTCATGTATCTGTCCACCACCGACTATGTGCAGCACAAGGCCGCACCCGGCACCCCGGTGGCGAATGCTTTCTACGCCATGTTCGACCGCTATGTGGCACAGTGGCTGGCCATGGATTGTGTACTGGGCATCACCGCCGATCATGGCATGAATGCCAAGCATCATCCTGACGGCAGTCCGCGCGTCGTATGGCTGCAGGATGTGCTTGATGCCCGGCTGGGCGCAGGGCGGGCCCGTGTCATCCTGCCGATTACCGACCCCTACGTCGCCCATCACGGTGCTCTGGGCTCATTTGCAACCATCTATCTTGCGCCCGACACCAATATCGAAGCCGTACAAGCGCATCTGGCCGCACTGGACGGCGTCGATGACGCGCTGGACAATGCGACCGCCTGCGCACGCTTCGATCTGCCGGCGGACCGGGTTGGCGATCTCGTCATTCTCGGTGACCGCAACACGGCACTGGGTGGCGCAGCCCATGCCCACGATCTTTCAGGGCTGGACGTTCCCCTGCGCTCGCACGGCGGTCTTGCGGAACAGGCTGTGCCGGTGCTCGTGAACCGGCGCATACACCGGTCCGCTGCACACTCCCTGCATAATTACGACATCTTCGATCTGGTGCTGAATCATGTCCACGATTGACGTTCTGAACCCCTGGACCGGGGAATGTGTCGGCAGCGTGCCATCCATGACAAAGCAGGAAGTCAACGCACGCTTCGAACAGGCACAAGCCTGCCGCCCCCGCTTGAGCCGGCACCAGCGACAGACCATTCTGCTGAATACCGCCGGACTGATTCGCCGGAATGTCGATCGCCTGGCGCGGCTGATCACTGCAGAATCAGGCCTGTGCCTGAAAGATTCACACTATGAGGTCGGGCGCGCAGAAGATGTCTGGGCCTTCGCCGCGCAGCGCGTGCTGCACGATGATGGCGAGACCCATGCCTGCGATATCAGTGCACATGGCCAGGCGCGACGCATCTTCACCGAAAGACGCCCGCTACTGGGTGTCATTGGCGCCATCACGCCATTCAATCACCCGTTGAACATGGTGAGCCACAAGCTGGCGCCGGCGGTCGCGACGAACAATCGCTGCGTGCTCAAGCCCACCGAGCAGACGCCGCTCACGGCGCTCGCCCTGGCCGAGCTGATGTACGAAGCCGGCCTGCCGCGCGACATGCTGCACGTCGTGACCGGAGATCCGGCAACAGTGGGCGAGGCACTGGTCACCGATCCGGACTGCGAGCTGGTCACCTTCACCGGCTCGGTAAGCATAGGCCACCACATTGCCCGCCTGGCCGGTCCGCGCCGCTGCATCCTGGAGCTGGGCGGCAACGACCCGCTCATCATCATGGCGGATGCCGACCTGCAGCGGGCGGCCGACCTGGCCGTTCTGGGTGCCACGCGCAACTCGGGCCAGCGCTGCACGGCAGTGAAACGCATCCTGGTGGTGGACAGCGTGGCCGATGGCCTTGTCAGCGCCATTCTGGAGCGCACCCGCAACCTGCGCTGCGGCGACCCCATGGACCCCGCGACCGACGTGGGCACCGTCATCAGTGCCACTGCCGCCGAAGACATAGCACGCCGCGTGCATGATGCCGTAAGCCGTGGCGCACGCCTGCTGCACGGCGGCGAGCGCTATGGCGCCCTGCTGCCACCCTGCGTACTGGATCATGTGCCACCGGATTGCGAGCTGGTGCGCGAAGAGACCTTTGGCCCCGTGATTCCCGTGATCCGTGTGCCGGATGACATCGAGGCCATCATCACCATTGCCAACAGCACTGCCTTCGGCCTGTCCTCGGGCGTATGCACCCAGCGCATGGACCATATCATGCGCTTCGTGGAAGCGCTGGACGTCGGTACCGTCAATATCTGGGAAGTGCCGGGGTATCGCACGGAAATGTCGCCATTTGGCGGCATCAAGCATTCCGGCAACGGTATCAAGGAAGGCATCATCGAAGCCATGAGGGCCTATACCACGGTGCGCACATGGTCCCTGCCCTGGGGCGGCAACTGGCCCTGTTAAACTGTGCTGCCCTCCTGATTCCGACGTTGCCTGCGCATGAGTATTGCCCATTTCGACGACCTGATTGCAGAGGCCCGGCGCCAGCCGGACCCCCAGCGCCTGCTGTTCGTGTTCACGTGCGTGGAGCGCCCCGATGACGCCACCGCCGAACAGATGGCCGCCTTCGAAGCAGGCCATGGCGGCGCACTCGTACCCCTGGCAATGGTGGATCGCAGCCTGGATGAGATCGACAGCTTCGCCGCCCTGTGCGCCGAAGCGAGCCAGGTCCTATCGGAATGGTCGGTGGTATTCGTCGGCGCACTGGCTGGCCGCCATCCGGTGGCGCCGACGTCAGAACAGGCGGAAGGGCCGCTCAACCGCATGGTGGAAATGATACGCACGGGCACCGTTGGATCGCTGGCCGCATTTGATACCCGGGGCAAGGCCATGCAGCTGCACGGCGAGCTGAGTGATTTCAACCCGCCCATGGCCCCGGAATGAAGAAGCGCCCCTTGCGGGGCGCCTGCAATACCGACGCAAGATCGTTCAGAAAAAGCCGTCGAATATATCACCGTACTCGGGCGGCAGGAGTCCGGGCAGGCTCCCGGCGAAATCCATTGCCGCGTCCATATTGATGAACGGCATTACCTCCTCTGGCGTAATCAATTCCAGAAGCTGGGTTTTATAAGGCTCCATCAATCCCGAACCATCTGGTTCAAGATAGGCAGGGTTGTCCAGACCCGCATCCCGGACCAGTTGCTGCACATGAGCCGTCAGGCCCTCGATATCGACCAGATCCTCGGGGATGTTCTGCAATTCCTCCATGAGCGAATCCAGATAGTCCTGAAACCAATCTGGCACATCAAGGTTCGGACCACCATCACCATCACCATCCCCGTCATCATCCTCGCCCACCAGGCCATCACCCGGCGGCATCGGGGGCAGGCCGCCGAACTCGTCGGCAACCTGGGCAATCAGGTCATAGACCGTGAGGCTGCCATCCATGAGACCTGCAATCACACCCGGCTCGTCCAGTAGCGACCAGATGCTGCCTCCATCGGTGGCCTCGCGCCAAGCCTGCATGTCCACGCCCGGGTTGAAATCGCGCAGCTCCTGGCTGCCAAAGAGTGCAAAATGCTGGGTTGCCGTCATGATTCCGGCCAGCACTGCGCCATGGACATCAGTGTTGGTTTGCAGATAGTAATTCGCATCAAAGCCCTCGAAAGGGCTGCGATCTTCGAACATGCCGAAGGCCTCGAAATGATCGTAGGCACTGGCAAATGCACCCGCAGCAATGGCCTCTGCCACATCGGGATTTCGCTCAAGATAATAGGCAGGATCGAACCACAGGCTGGCGATCCGGCCTTCGGCCCGACCGTACATCTGGAAATGTTGTTCCGCCGTGGTTTCACCGCGGCTCACGGCCGCGGCAACATCGGGATTGAACAAGAGATAAAGCTGGGGATTGAACAGCGAAGCGACGGACATTCTTTTTTCTCCTTGGCCGGGCCTTTGAATTTTCAAGCTTTCTTCCTGGGCCAAGCTTACAGGCGAGTCCTGCTTTAGGCCATAGGGTTAACCCAAGGTATAGACAAGTTTGGCGCGGCACGGCACTCCGACCGGCGGCAGATGCCCGTTTTCCTCTGATATTTCCCCTATACTATGCAAAATATTTCTCAATATTCCAGGAGACTTTCATGCTGGGTCGAATCGCCGTTCACCTCAATGATGACAAAGCCTGCGACCGTCGCATCGACGCCGCACTCATGCTGGCCAAAGAACACAAGGCTCAGGTCATGGGCGTCTATCCGCTGGGCGACGCCATGCGTCAAAGCTTCTACCAGAACATCATCCCGCAGGATATCCAGGAATCCGTGAGCAGCCGCCATGACCGGGATCGTGAAGCCATCTGCAAGCGCTTTCTCGAAAAAGCGAAAGCGGCCGGCGTCGAGGCGCAATGGCGGGCGCCGGCCGGCGATATCGAAGAGGTTCTGGCCTTGCACGCCCGTTACAACGACCTGATGGTGCTCAGCAAGTCCGACCACATCGACCCGGTCACGTCCATCATTCCCCATCTGCCCGAATCCGTCGTCATGGCTGCGGGCCGCCCGGTGCTCATGATTCCCAACGTGGGCCGCATTGAGACCATTGGACACAACATCCTGTATTGCTGGGATCAGAAACGGGAGGCGGCGCGCGCCTTCACCGACGCCGCGCCTTTCCTGGGCAGCTGCAAGGCGCTGTCCGTACTCGAAGTGGATCGCAACGACGACATGCTCGGCAATGCCGACATCCGCGACGACGATCTGTCGCAATACTGCACCAGCCGGGGCTATCCCAAGCCGCGCCTGCTGTATCGCAAGAGCGAAGATATCGGCGTGGGCAACATCATTCTCAACACGGCCACCGATACCGGCTGCGACCTGATCGTCATGGGCGCCTATGGTCATAGCCGCATGCGTCAATGGGTCATGGGGGGCGCCTCGCGCACCCTGCTCTCAACGATGACCGTGCCCGTGCTGCTCTCGCACTGAACAAAATCCATCCCTCAACCACAAGGAGCATATGCCATGCTGGGTCGAATCGCCATTCATCTGAGCAGTGATAAAAGCTGCGAGCGCCGCATCGACGTCGGCCTCCGGCTCGCCCGGGAGCATGGGGCCGAGGTCATCGGCATCTATCCGACCGACGATCTGGTTGGACACTTCTACGACGAAAGCTTCATCCCGCATGATGCGCGCGAAGCCCTGCACCTGCGCCAGCAGGATCAGCGCACGGCCAGCTGCGAGCGCTTCATGGAAAAGGCAAAGGCCGCCGGTGTCAAGGCGCAGTGGCGCCTGCCCAGAGGTGATGCCGAAGAAGCCCTGTGCCTGCACGCCCGCTACTGCGACCTGATCATCATGAGCAAGGCCGACGCGATAGACAACCCCTCCGGCATCATTCCGAACCGGGCGGAAACGGTGATCATGGCCTCGGGTCGTCCGGTACTGATGGTTCCCGCCATCGGCACCATGGATACCCTGGGGCAGCGCATCCTGTACTGCTGGGATCAGAAGCGCGAAGCGGCCCGCGCCTTCAGCGATGCCACCCCCCTGCTGAAGAAGTGCAAGGAGCTGGTCGTGCTCGAGATCGACCGCGATGACGCCGGCCTGGCCGAGCGCGATATCCGCGAAAACGATTTCGTCGATTACTGCACTACGCTGGGCTATCCGAAACCCACACGTCTGGTCCGCAGCAGCACCGATATTGGAGTGGGCAACGTGATTCTCAATACGGCTACCGATACCGGCAGCGACCTGATCGTCATGGGCACCTATGGCCACAGCCGCATGCGCCAGTGGGTCATGGGCGGTGCCTCGCGCACTCTGCTGTCGACCATGACCGTGCCCCTGCTCATGTCGCACTGAAACAAGAAAGCCCGGACACTTCTGCCCGGGCTCATCCACTCACGGTGGCAGCGTGCGCTGCACCCCGCCACCGCATTACTGCATTACCGCATCAGCTCGCCGGCTTGACGCCACGCAGGCGCACCATGCCATCCGGATAGGCTGTGAAGCCTTCCACCTTCTTGCTGATGGCCCAGGGCCAGGGTTGAAAATACAGATACACGCTGGGCAACTCGTCCTGCAGGATTTCCTGCGCCTTGGCATAGATCGCCTTGCGCTTGTCCACATCGGCCACGGTACGTGCCTCGTTCAGCAGGCGATCGACTTCGGCGTTGCAGTAATGGCCGTCGTTGAGCGCGCCCTTGCAGCTCATGAAGAGATGGACGTTGCCATCGGGATCAACCCGACCCGACCAGCCGCGGATATCCACCTGGAAGTTGCCCGCTCGCTCTTCGCTGAGCATGGCGGCATATTCAGTGGGCCGCAGGTTGAGGTGAATGCCTGCCTGGCCGGCCATGGCCTGCAGCATTTCCGCCACCGATGAGGTGATGGTGTTGTTGCCAAATGCCAGGTTCGCCCTGACTTCGCTCACGCCTGCTTCCTTGAGCAAGGCTTTGGCCTTGTCGATATCGGGCGTTGTAGGCGGATAGGCGGGGTTGTGATAGGGACTGGCCGGCGGGAAGGCCTGCTGTGCAGGCTCGTAGATGCCGTTGCCCACGACCTGGTTGATGGCTTCGCGGTCGATGGTGTACTGCAATGCCTGGCGCAGCCGCTTGTCGGCAAACGGATTGTCCTTGGCACCTTCGCCGTTGTTGACGTTGAAGATGAGCTGCTGGAAGCCCAGGCCGGTAACCGGCATGAAGACCAGGCGATCATCATTCCTGACTTCCTGGATGTCCGACGGATTGAGCCGCTCGAGGATGTCGATGCCGCCCGAGCGCAGGTTCTGCAGGCGCACAGTGGTGTCGGGAATGGGCAGGAAGACGAGCTTCTCGTAATGGAAGTTTGCGGCGTCATAATAGCCATCGAACTTCTCGAGCTCGATGCGATCGTTCTGGACGCGTTTCACGAAACGGTAGGGTCCGGAACACACGGGCTCGCGACCGGCTTTCGCCGAGCCTTCCTCGGTTTCAAAGCTCCTGGGCGAAAGCATCATGCCCGCACGGTCGGACAGCTGGGCCAGCAAGGTGGCATCCGGCTGCTTCACATGGATGAGCAGGGTGGTGTCGTCAGGCGCCTCTACCGTGTCGACCGAGCCCAGCTCGCTGCGTCGCTGGCTGCCTTCGAGCGTCATGCCGCGCTCGATGTTTGCCTTGGCTGCAGCAGCGTTGAACGGCGTGCCGTCATGGAAGACCACGTCGTCACGCAGCTGGAAAGTCAGCACCTTGCCGTCCTCGCTCCATGACCATTCCCGCGCCAGCGCCGGCACGAACTCGAGCTGCTCGTTCACATCCACCAGCTTGTCGCACAGCGATGTGAACACGATACGCGAGACATAGGTCCGGGCGCGCGCGGGGTCCAGCGTATCGGGATCATCCTGCAGGGCGATGCGCAAGGTCTGCGCCTGCACACCGCCCGCCACTGCCAGCCCCAGCACCATGCCGGCCGACAGCAATCGTCTCTTGAACATCTTTGTCTCCTTCGGTGGGTATGGCGCAGGCCGGCCACACCGGTCTGCCTGCGCGGAATCAGAAGCCGACGGCCTGGCCGTCACGCCGGCTGTCGCTTGCAGCGACATAGCCATGCCCGGAATCTTCCGACAGACGCCAGATGAACTGGCCGGCTCCAAAATCCATATACGGGTCGTTTTCGGCGTGGAAGACGTGGCCCAGGGCACGCAGGCCCTCGACTGTCTCCCGATTCATGCCTTTTTCGATATCCAGCGTGAAATCGCGGTTCACCTTCCAGCGCGGCGCGCAGCAGGCGGCCTGGGGCTGCTGCTGATAGTCGACCATACGGATCAGGGTCTGCAGATGGCCCTGGGGCTGGATGTCACCCCCCATGACGCCAAAGCTCATGACCGGGCGCCCGCCACGCGTGAGAAAGCCCGGGATGATGGTGTGGAAAGGACGCTTGTGCCCGGCCACCACATTGGGCGATGCCGGGTCCATGGAAAACCCGCGACCCCGGTTCTGCAGGGCGATACCGGTATCCGGCACAACGACGCCCGAACCGAAGCCCATGTAGTTCGACTGGATGAAGGACACCATCATGCCGCTTTCATCGGCCGCCGTCAGATAGATGGTGCCCCCGCTGTGCGGCCTTCCCGCCTCGAACCGGCCGGCGCGATCAGGCTGGATCAGGCGTGCCCGCTCGCGCAGATAGGCATCGTCCAGCATCTGCTCGGGCGTCACATCCATGCTGCGCGGATCTGCCACATAACGATAGAGGTCGGCAAAAGCAAGCTTCATGGCCTCGATCTGCAAATGCTGCGACTGCGTGGAATCCACCGGCATGGAAGGCAGATCGAAATGTTCAAGCATGCCCAGCGCCATCAGGGCGGCGATGCCCTGGCCATTGGGGGGCAGCTCGTGCAGCGTGTAGCCATGATAGTCACAGCCTATGGGTTTGACCCAGTCCGGCTGGTAGGCGCGCAGGTCATCCATGGTCATGGCGCCGCCCGTCTCGCGCGCAAAGGCCACGATGCGCTCGGCGAGTTCGCCCTCGTAGAAATCGCGGCCCTTGCTCTGCGCAATGCGGCGCAGCGTATCTGCCACGCCTTCCAGACGGAATTGCTCGCTGATATGCGGCGCCCTTCCGTGCGGCATGAAGGCCTGGGCAAAACCGGGCTGGCTGTGCAGCTCTTCCGCCGCCTTGCCCCATTTGTAGGCCACCATGGGCGGTACGGCATAGCCGCGCTCGGCAACCTCGATGGCCGGTTCGAACAGATCCCCGAACGGCAGTTTGCCGAATTTTTCGTGCAGCGCGGCCCAGCCCGCCACCACGCCCGGTACGGTCACGGTGTCCCAGCCGCGCATCGGCTGCTGTGCAATACCCTTGCCATCCTCACCGTACTTCTTCCGAAAATACTCCGGATTCCAGGCCGCCGGCGCAAACCCCGAGGCATTCAGGCCGTGCAGTTCCTTGCCGTCCCACAGAATGGCAAAGCAGTCGCCACCCAGACCGCAGGAAACGGGCTCGACCTGCACAATGGTGGCCGCCGCCGCAATCGTGGCATCCACGGCGTTGCCGCCTTTCAGAAGAATGCGCAAGCCGGCCTGGGCGGCCAGCGGGTGCGACGTGGATACGATATTGCGGGCGAAAACAGGGGTACGGGCGCTCGGATAGGGATTGGCCCAATTGAAATCTTGCATGAGAGAACCTGCGTGAAGAAAAACCGGAAGTACTGCCCTGTATGGTAGCACTCAGCTTGATGGGTCGGTGTCCTCGATGATGCGCGGCGGCCCGCCCTTCAGGCGCTTGTAGGCCACGCCAGCCACCATCAGGATGGCAATCGTCATGCACACCCCGCTGATGGGACGCGTGAAGAACACGCTCATGTCGCCGCGCGAGAGCAGCAGCGCGCGCCGGAAGTTCTCCTCCACCATGGGCCCCAGCACAAACCCCAGCAGCAGCGGCGCCGGCTCGAAGCCCAGCCGCGAGGCCAGATAGCCGAAGATCCCCACCAGCAGCACAATCCACACGTCAAACAGGTTGTTGTTCGCGCTGTACACACCGATGCAGATGAAGAACAGCACCGCCGGATAGATCAGCCGGTACGGAATCGTCAGCATGCGCACCCACATGCC
>JBBAFU010000009.1:0-148790 GCA_041655275.1 Castellaniella sp.
CTCGCGTCGTGCCTATGGCTTCAGGAATTTTGAGAATTACCGGCTGCGGGTCTTGGCCACGTGCGGCTGGGATGGTGTAATCAACAGGGTTTGATGAATGCCCGTCCCCCGTTTGCGGGGTAGAGCCGGATGGTGTAATCAACAGGGTTTGATGAATGCCCGTCCCCCGTTTGCGGGGTAGAGCCCCCGTTTGCGGGGTAGAGCCCGATATTCATTCTGGCGGAGATGGAGGGATTCGAACCCTCGATGCGGGTATAAGCCGCATGCTCCCTTAGCAGGGGAGTACCTTCAACCACTCGGCCACATCTCCAAATCAGGCCGACATTCTAGCACATCAATCCGCAGTCTCCGGACGGTCCTGGTCCAGCTCGAAGGCCTTGTGCAGGGCGCGTACTGCCAGTTCCATGTACTTGTCGTTGATGATGACCGAAGTCTTGATCTCGCTGGTGCTGATCATCTGGATATTGATGCCTTCCTCAGCCAGGGTGCGGAACATCAGGCTGGCCACGCCCACGTGGCTGCGCATGCCGATGCCGACGATGGACACCTTGCAGACCTTGTCATCGAAGATGGTGCTGCGCGCACCGACAGCGGGCCCGATCTGGGTTTCCAGCAGCTCATGCGTGCGCTCGGCATCGTTACGGTTGACGGTGAAGGAAAAGTCGGTCGTGCCGTCCACCGACTGGTTCTGCAGAATCATGTCCACATCGATGTTGGCGGCCGCAACCGGGCCCAGGATGGCATAGGCAACGCCGGGCGTGTCGGGCACACCCAGCAGGGTGAACTTGGCCTCGTCACGGCTGAAGGCGATGCCGGATACTACGGCGGCTTCCATTTGCAGATCTTCCTCGTAAGTAATCAGGGTGCCCGATACCTTCTCCTCCTCGATGGGGATCAGGGGGTCGGTCAGGGATGACAGCACACGCAGGGGAACGCGATACTTTCCGGCGAATTCAACGGCGCGTATCTGCAGGATCTTGGAACCCAGCGATGCGAGCTCCAGCATTTCCTCGAAGGAGATGACGCGCATGCGGCGGGCTTCGGGCACCACTCTGGGATCCGTTGTATATACACCGTCCACATCTGTGAAGATCAGGCATTCATCGGCGCCCAGGGCGGCGGCCACGGCCACAGCAGAAGTATCCGAACCGCCCCGCCCCAGCGTGGTGATGTGGCCATCCTCATCAACACCCTGGAATCCCGTGATGACGACCACGCGACCGGCATTCAGATCGGCGCGCACGCGCGCATCATCGATATTGCGGATACGGGCCTTGGTATGCGCGGAATCGGTGCGCACCGCCACCTGCCAGCCGGCGTAGCTGCGCGCCGGAACGCCCTGCTCCATGAGCGCCATGGCCAGCAGGGCGCTGCTGGCCTGCTCGCCCGTGGCGGCCAGCATGTCCTGCTCACGCGGATCGGGATGTCCGGAAATGTCGTGCGCCAGTGCCAGCAGGCGATTCGTCTCGCCCGCCATCGCGGAAGGCACCACCACAACCTGATGGCCGGCGGCATGCCATTTGGCCACGCGCTGCGCCACGTTCTGTATGCGCTCGACCGAGCCCATGGAGGTACCGCCATACTTCTGGACAATCAAAGACATGGTGTGAAGAGTTCCGGAAAATACGCTGGCCTGGTGCACTTCAGGCAACAAAAACAGGCCATTTTAACTATTTTTCCGACTGCGGGTGAGGCGGAGTTTGTGCCGTCTCGAGCAGCACGCGCCCGCGCCGGCAGACAATCCATACCCGGTCGTGACGCAGGCGCATGGCCCGATCGTGGCCCAGCGCGTGCAGCCTGCGCAACTGACGCATCAGCTCGTCCAGACGGGCCTGGGTGGGCGCGCGCTGGCCCTGGCGCGCCAGCCAGTAGCGCAGGACCTGCGCCTGGCGTGCGGGGCTGAGCTGACGCCACGCAGCCAGAGAAAAACTGCCATCGCCGGCATCAGGCGCCAGCTGTTCCAGATCGGCACTGGCCATTTCTTCGAGCAGCGAAGCGGTCTGGGCGGCCAGGCGGGCGTGCCGGCCCAGGATGCGCTGCCAGCCCGGCCAGCGCTCGTCGAGCGCGGGGGCCAGACGTTCTCGCACGGCGCTGCGCGTGTAGTCATGCTGCGTGTTGCTGGGATCGTGAACGGCCAGCCAGCCGCTGTCCATCTGAAAGCGCTGCAAAGCCTGCAGGATGTCCAGCCGGTCAACATCCAGCCATGGCCGCAGGCAGACGATGCCGTTGCGCGCGCTCACCGGTGCCATGGCGGCCAGGCCCGTCGGACCGCTGCCGCGCAGCAGGCGCAGCAATACCGTCTCGGCCTGATCGCCGCTATGGTGGGCCAGCAGCAGGTGATCCAGGCCCAGCGCGGCCATCATGGCATCCAGCGCGGCATAGCGGGCAGTGCGCGCCGCCGCCTCCAGACCCTTGCCGCTGTCCCTGTCCACACGCACGCGACGGCTGTGGCAGGGCAGGCCCAGGATGAGTCCGAGCTGGTGCACGCGCGTGCGCCAGGCATCGGCCGGCGCCTGCAACCCGTGATGAATGTGAAGAAGATGCGGCTTTTTTCCCTGCTCGTGCGCCAGCTGTGCAAGGCTGACGGCAAGCATGGCGGAATCGGGTCCGCCGCTCAGGGCAAGGGCCGTGCGATCAAGACAGGCACCGGCATCGGCCAGCGCATCGCGCAGCGGCCGCAGCAGGCGCTGCGCCCCCTCGCTCGCCCCAGTGTTCAACTGTTTTCCTGAAACTGCCCGTAGGCCAGCAGGCGCTGCAGGCGGCGCTCGAGCAGCGCGTCGGTTTCCATGGCGCCCACTTCGCGCAGGGCGTCCTCCAGGGCGCGCTCAAGCTGACGCGCCATGGTTTCCGGATCGCGATGCGCTGCGCCTACGGGCTCGTTCACGATGCGATCGACAAGTCCCATCTCCTTGAGCCGCGGCGCGGTGATGGCCAGGGCATCGGCGGCGGCCGGTGCCTTGTCGGCGCTGCGCCAGAGAATGGAGGCACAACCTTCGGGCGAGATGACGGCATAGGTGGAAAACTGCAGCATCATGACCACATCGCCCACGGCAATCGCCAGCGCGCCGCCGGAGCCGCCTTCACCGATGATGGTGGTGATGATGGGCACGCGCAGCTCGGCCATGGTATAGAGATTGCGCCCTATGGCCTCGGACTGGCCGCGCTCCTCGGCACCGATGCCGGGATAGGCGCCGGGGGTATCCACAAACGTGAAGACGGGCAGTGCGAATTTTTCCGCCATGCGCATCAGTCGCAGGGCCTTGCGATAGCCTTCGGGACGCGGCATGCCGAAGTTGCGCCAGGCACGCTCGCGCGTGTCGCGCCCCTTCTGGTGGCCGATGACCATGCAGGGGCGCCCCTGAAAGCGCGCCAGCCCGCCCACGATGGCCGGGTCGTCGGCATACATGCGGTCGCCATGCAGCTCGCGGAAGTCCGTGAAGATGGCCTGAATGTAATCCAGCGTGTACGGGCGCAGGGGATGGCGCGCCACCTGGGCCACCTGCCAGGGCGTCAGCTTGGCGTAGATGTTGCGCGCCAGCGTCTGATTCTTCTGCTGCAGCCGGTTGATCTCTTCCGAGATGTCCACGGCAGAATCCGTCTGTACATAACGCAGCTCCTCGATCTTGCCTTCCAGCTCGGCGAGTGCCTGTTCAAATTCCAGAAAGGGTTTACGCATGAGGTGTTTGTCCAAAGGGGCGATCTAGTAGCGGACCGAGGCCGGATCAAGGCTGCGCCACAGATGCCAGGCGGCCACGGTGCGCCAGGGCGACCATGCCTGGGCGACTTCCCGCGCCTCGAAACGGGACACCGGCTCACCGCTGAAGTAGTGTAGCGAAATTGCTTTCAGCAGACCTGCATCATCCAGTGGCAGGACATCGGGGCGCTGCAGATGAAAAATCAGGAACATCTCGGCCGTCCAGCGTCCGACACCGCGAATCTTGCCCAGCTGCACGATGGCCGCCTCATCATCCAGGGCCTGCCAGTCGGGCGGCTGCTGCGCCCACTCCCCGGTGAAGCGCCCGGCCAGGGCGCGGATGTAATCGGCCTTGCGCCGGGGCAGGCAATCAAGACCGGTGCGCGCATCCAGCGCCTGCACTGCCTCGGGGCCTGGATTCGGGTGGCCACAGGCCTGTTCGAAGCGCTGCCAGGCCTGTTCGGCCGAGCGCGTCGACAGCTGCTGGCTGATGATGATGCGCGCCAGGCTGGTGAAGGCCGGCACAGGCACGCCGAGCGAGGCGCCCGCATGCTGCGGCACCAGTCGGCGCAGGATGCGGTCGCGGCGCTGCAGATGGCGCACGGCCTCGGCCCAGTAGTGCGGCTGTCCGGACGCTGTCCCTGTCACGCCCCGCCCCGCCTCAGGCCCGACGCCATTGCGTACGGCCACCGGGTTTATCCTCCAGGATGATCCCCTGGCTGCGCAAGGTGTCGCGGATGCGGTCGGCCTCTGCAAAATCGCGCCTGTCCTTGGCGTCCTGGCGCTTCTGCAGCGCGACTTCGATCTGTTCGGGAGCAAGGCCGCTGCCATCCGACACTGACCGGGCGTCCTTCTGATAGCGCGTGGGCGAGCGCAGATAGACTGCAGGTTCCGTCTGCAACAGGCCGAGCACCCCGCCCAAGGCGTGCAACAAGCCGCTGGCTGCGCCATCCTGATCGCGGTTGGCGCGCTGGGCCAGCTCGAACAGCACGGCCACGGCACCGGCTGTATTGAAGTCATCATCCATCGCCGCACGGAAGGCACGCGCATCGGCCTGCTCCCAGTCGATATCCACCGGCTGCGGCGGCACATTGTGCAGGGTCTGGTAGAGCCGATCCAGCGCATTCTGCGCATCGAACAGATTGTCGGGTGCGTAATTCTGCGGGCTGCGGTAATGGTTGCGCACGATGAAGAAGCGCAGCATCTCCGCCTCGCGCGGGTTGGCCGTGTAATCGGCACGCTGCGGATCGATGCTCGCCGGATCGCCCACGGTTTCCCGTATGGTCATGAAGTTGCCCAGGGACTTGGACATCTTGTCATCGTCCACCATCAGCGGACCGCAGTGCATCCAGGTGTTTGCCATGCGGCCGCCGAAAGCGCCTTCGGACTGGGCGATCTCGTTCTCGTGATGGGGAAACTTGAGGTCGGGGCCGCCGCCATGGATGTCCAGCGGCAGACCCAGCAGGGCCCAACTCATGGCGGAGCATTCAATATGCCAGCCGGGCCGGCCGCGGCCGTAGTCGGACTCCCAGATGGACTCCTCGGGCTCATCGGGCTTGGCCGCCTTCCAGAGCACGAAATCCAGCGGATCGCGCTTGGCACTGCCCACCGCGACACGCTCGCCGGCGCGCAGGTCATCCAGACTCTTGCCCGAGAGCTTGCCGTATTCGGGAAAATTGCGCACGGCAAAGTTCACATCACCGTCATCGGCCTGATAGGCCAGATCCTTCTCCTCCAGGCGGCGGATGATCTCGAGCATCTGTGGCACATGGCCCGTGGCGCGCGGCTCGGCATCGGGCGCTTCGACGCCCAGCGCCCGCTCATCGGCGTGCATGGCATCGGTGAAGAAGCCGGTGACCTCGGAAAGCCGGCGCCCTTCCTGCACGGCACGGCGGATGATCTTGTCGTCGATATCGGTGATGTTGCGCACGTATTTCAGCTCATAGCCGCTGATACGCAGCCAGCGCGCCACGACATCGAAGCTGACGAGCATGCGGGCATGGCCCAGGTGACAGAAATCGTAGACTGTCATGCCGCAGACATACATGCGCACGCGGCCGGGTTCGACGGGGGCAAAGGGCTCTTTGCGACGGGAAAGGGTGTTATAAATGGCCAGCATGCGCTGCACTTGTCCTGATCAGGGGTGAACGGCGGACCTGATGTGGCCACCGGCGGTTCTACGTTAAACTGCTGGGAATTCCAGACAGGTTCCGTGCCTGTACGGGCGGTCAAACAGTATAGCAAGCCAGCATCCATGTCCTTGTTACGCATCATTCCACTTTCACTGCTTCTGGCGCTGCCGGCCGGCGCCCGGGCTCAAGTGCCGGCCGTCGCCAACGATTCGCCTTTTTACGAAGAGGCCCCGGCGGAAGGCGGCTGGAAGGCGCTGGCGAAAACGCTGGACCGGCTGGCGCCCAGTGTGGATACTCGCCTGCCCCTGACGCCTTCTCAGATTACCGACCGCATCGAAGCCATGCTGAACAGCGGCCAGACGGATCAGGCGCTGGAGGCCATCGCCCGGCGCCGGGCGCAGGTCGGCCAGTCGCAGCAGCCCGGTACGGATGTACAGCTGATGTTTCTTGAAGGTCGCGCGCTGGCGCAGGCCGGACGCCACACTGAGGCCATTGATCACTATCAGCACATGGTGCAGTACTACCCCGAGCTGCCGGAACCCTGGAACAATCTGGCATCGGAGTATGTGCAGCAGGGCCGGCTCGATCTGGCCGAACGCGCCCTGGAATCGGCACTGGCAAACAATCCGCAATACGCCACGGCACGGCTCAACCTGGGCATGGTCCAGTTGATGCGCGCCCGTGAAACCCTCAACCTGGCGGCGCAGCTGGGGGCACCCGGCGCCGACGCCCTTCTCGCGGCCACCACCCGCATCCTGCAACCCTGAATCCGACATGTCAGCTTTCACCCTCTTTCCGGGGCTGAGCGGCCTGCGCCATGCAATGCTGGCCGGCTGCCTGGCCAGCCTCATGGTCGTGCCGGCCACCGGCGCGCTCGCACAAACCCGATCCACCCCTCAACAAGGTAATTCCATGACTGCTTCTCCCCGCGTCCTGCTGCAGACCAGCCAGGGCAACATCACGCTTGAACTGGATGCCGAAAAAGCCCCGGTCACGGTCGAAAACTTCCTGACCTATGTGCGCGACGGCTTCTTCGACGGCACCATCTTTCACCGTGTCATCGACAACTTCATGATTCAGGGCGGCGGTTTCGATGCGGCCATGAAGCAGAAGCCCACGCGCGATGCCATCGAGAACGAAGCCAACAACGGGCTGAAGAACGACACCTACACGATTGCCATGGCACGCACGAATGATCCGCATTCCGCCACGGCGCAGTTCTTCATCAACGTGTCCGACAATGCCTTCCTGAATCACACCGCGCCCACGGCCAACGGCTGGGGCTATGCGGTCTTCGGCAAGGTGGTCGAAGGCATGGAGACGGTGGACAAGATCAAGACCGTCAAGACCGGCAACAAGGGCTTCCACCAGGATGTGCCCGTCGATAACATCGTCATCGAGCAGGCCAGCCTGCTTGATTGATCTGCCGGCGCCGGGAAGGCTCTGGCTGGCAGCCGATCTGCATCTGTCGGAACGGTCGCCCGGCACCAACCAGGCCTTCCTGCGGTTCCTGGAACAGGCGTCGCAGGATTGCGATGCCCTCTTTCTGGTGGGCGACATCTTCGACGCCTGGGTGGGTGATGACCTTGCCCTGCATGAACCGCCGCCATGGATGGTGCCGCTGCTTGCGGGCCTCCGAAGCTGCGCTGCCCGCTGCCGCCTCTATCTGGGCCGGGGCAACCGTGATTTCCTCATGGGCGAAGCACTCACCGATGCACTGGGCGCACATCTGCTGCCCGAACGGGTGCGCCTGCACACCGATGACGGCCCGGTATTGCTTTCGCACGGCGATGAATACTGCACCGCCGATCACGCCTATCAGCGCTTTCGTCGCCTGGTACGCACGCCCTGGGTGCAGAAGGCTTTCCTGTCTCTGGGCCGGCCTGCGCGCCTGGCCATCGCGCGCTGGGCACGCCGGCGCAGCCAGCGTGCGGGACGACACAAGCCTGCGCCCATCATGGATGTCCAGCCGGATGCCATCGTGGCCGCGCTGCGTGCCGCCGACTGCCGGCTGATGGTGCATGGCCATACACACCGGCCGGCGGAACACCTGCTGGACATCGATGGCCGGGTACACCGGCGCATCGTGCTGGACGACTGGGATCTGGATGATGCGCGCAAGCCGCGCGGCGGCTGGCTCGAAATCAGTGCCGACGGCGTACGCCGCCGTCAATCCAAAGACATTGCATCGGGCAGCTGAAAACGCTCGACGCGCACGCTGGCGATGCGCCGGCCTTCCAGCGCCGTGACGGTGAAGCGCAGACGGGTGTTCCCCTCAATGAGCTCGCAAACATCACCCGCCTCGGGCAGACTGTCAAAACGCTGCAGCAGATAACCGGCGAGCGTCGAAAACGGCGCATCGTCATCCACCAGTGCGTGGGTGTCCAGCAGCTGTTCCAGATGATGCAGGTCGGCCGCGCCGTCGACCTCCCACAGGCTGGGACCCACCGGAATGATGTCGGGCAGTTCGTCTTCATCGGGAAACTCGCCGGCGATAGCCTCGAGCACGTCGATGGGCGTGACCAGGCCCTCGACCGCCCCGAATTCGTCAGTGATGAGCACCTGCAGGCCTTTCGAGCGCTTCAGAGCCTTGATCAGCTCGAGCACGGGCATGCCTTCCTGCATGAAGACGGGCGGACGCAGGCGCGAGAGGCGGATACGGCCTTCGGTGATCAGATCGGAGATCATCTCCTTCGCCCGGCCGATACCGACGACGTCGTCGAGCGAACCGCGGCAGACCGGAAAGAAGCTGTGCGGCGTACTGCGGATCTTCTCCAGCAACGCGTGGGCCGGCGCCTCCAGATCCACCCAGGAAACCTCGGTGCGCGGTGTCATGACCGACTCGATGGCGCGTTCGCCCAGGGTGAGCACACCGCTGACCATGTAGCGCTCCTCCGCCTCGAAAACGGGATGGCTGTCCTGCAGCGGCGGAAACATATCGGGTGCCATGCCCGGATGCGCGGGATCGGGCTTGCCCAGCATGCGCATGATGGCGGCGGCCGTGCGCTCGCGCAGCGGCGAGCGCGCCTCGAGCAGGCGCCGATGGCGGCCGGCAATCTGGTTGACGCTTTCAATGAGCACGGAAAACGCAATGGCGCTGTACAGATAGCCCTTGGGCACGGCAAAGCCAAAGCCTTCGGCCACCAGGGAAAAGCCGATGGTCAGCAAAAACCCCAGGCACAGGATCACGACCGTGGGGTGGCCGCCCACAAAACGCGTGAGCGGCCCCGATGCCAGCAGCATCAGGCCCACGGCGATGGTGACGGCCAGCATCATGATGGACAGATGATCCACCATACCCACGGCGGTGATCACGGCATCCAGCGAAAACACCGCATCGAGGACGACAATCTGCGTGACGATGATGGCAAAGCCGGCATGCAGGCGCGCGCCCGAGGCCTGGACGACATGGCCTTCAACGCGATCATGCAGTTCCAGCGTGCCCTTGAGCAGCAGGAAGAAGCCGCCCACAATCAGGATGGCATCGCGCCCCGAGAAGGTGAATGGCCCCAGCTGCAGCCAGGGCGCCGTCAGCTGGATGAGCCAGGACATGATGCTGAGCAGTCCGAGGCGCATCAGCAGCGCCAGCGACAGCCCGATGACGCGTGCCCGGTCGCGCCGGGCAGGCGGAAGCTTGTCGACCAGGATGGCGATGAACACCAGGTTGTCCATGCCGAGCACGATCTCGAGCACGACCAGGGTGAGCAAGCCTGCCCAGGCGGACGGTTCCAGCACCCATTCCATGGCGTTGCCGAAGACCTGTGATCAGGTGTTGAGCCAGGCGAGCATGCGGGTAAACACCTTGGGCGTGGCGGCGATCACATTACCGCTGTCCATCCAGCCCTGCTCTCCTTCGAAATCGGCAATCAGGCCGCCCGACTCGAGCACCAGCAAGCCGCCGGCCGCCATGTCCCAGCGCTTGAGACCCAGGCCGCAGAAACCATCCAGGCGACCCGCAGCCACATAGGCCAGATCGAGCACGATGGAGCCGGCCCGACGCACGGAAGCGCTTTCACCCAGCATGCCCGCCACGGGCGAGCCGGCATCAAGCTCGCGCGAAGAGCGGCCGATATGCTCGCCCAGCAAAGCCTCGGAAAACCGCATCTGCCCCGAGACACGAATGCGCCGGTCGTTCAGAAAGGCGCCGGCACCGCGCGTGGCGGTGAAGAGCTCGTTGCGGTTTGGATCGAACACCACGGCCTGGCTGAGCTGGCCCCGGTGCAGCTGGGCAATGGAGATGCAATACACCGGATAGCCGTGGATGAAATTGGTGGTGCCATCGAGCGGATCGATGATCCACTGGTATTCCGAAGCGCGGGCGGATTCGCCTTCCCGCGCACGCAGCATGCCGGCTTCCTCGCACAGCAGGTCATGATCGGGATATGCCGTGCGCAACACGTCCACGATGGCCTCTTCGGCCGCCCTGTCCACATCCGTCACATAGTTGCGCGGCCCCTTGCGTGCCACCTGGAGGCGTTCGAGATCCAGGCTGGCGCGGTTGATGATGGTGCCGGCGCGACGAGCTGCCTTGACGGCGATGTTGAGCATGGGGTGCATGGCGTTCCGTAGTATAAAAGCGGGTGATGCCCTGAGAGCCAGGATCGCCCGGGGTTTGAACATCTGAAACCGCCATTTTAATGGAGAGTGCCCATTTCATCCCCGCCCTCCCCCGGATTCGACCGGGTCCGCTTCATCATGGTGGCTCCCAGCCACCCCGGCAATGTCGGCGCGGCCGCCCGCGCCATCAAGACCATGGGCTTTCGGAATCTGTGTGTCGTGGCGCCCCAGCGCCCCGACATGACGCGCGACGCCCAGGCCGAAGCCATGGCCAGCGGCGCGCAGGATGTGCTGCACGATGCACAGGAATTCGCGACGCTGGAGCAGGCTCTCGCCCCCGTCAGCTTCGCCCTCGCACTCACCGCCAGAGCGCGCGATCTGGGCCCGCCACCCATGGACATCCGTGAAGGGGCCCTGAGCTGCGGCGCGCATCTGGAAGAACACGCCCTGAACCAGGTGGGCATCGTGCTGGGCCCGGAGCGCGCCGGACTCGAGAACGCACATGTGGCGCTATGCCAGCGTGTATGCCACATTCCCGCCAACCCCGAATACAGTTCGCTCAACGTGGCCCAGGCCACCCAGCTCATCGCCTGGGAGCTGCGCTACACACTCGCGCAGCGTGCCGGCCTGCTCACACTGCCGGACACCCGGGCGGCACCCGACCCCGGGCGCCGGGTCGCCACCCAGGAAGACGTGCACGCCTTCCTGACGCATCTGGAGCAGGCGCTTGTGGCCACGGAGTTTCTCAATCCCGCGCAGCCCGGGCGCATCATGCTGCGCATGCACCACATATTCGAGCGCAGCCAGCTCAGCCATGACGAGGTGAAAATGTTACGGGGCGTATGCTCCGCGATGATGCGGGCAGCCGGCCGGCACGCGAAATGAGCACAGCGATTACACTATATTGTTACCACTGTCTTGTTACCATTATTGACGCGACTGCTCGCCGCTACCGCCCACTGCCCATCCCCCTCATGTTCAAACTCCTGCGCGAAGACATCTCCTGCATCCTGAAACGCGACCCCGCAGCCCGCAGCCGTCTTGAAGTCGTCACCTGCTACCCCGGGCTGCACGCCATCACCCTGCACCGTCTGGCCCATCGCCTGTGGCGCTGGCGGCTGCACTGGCCGGCACGCCTGGTTTCTCACCTGAGCCGCTTCCTGACCGGCATAGAAATCCATCCGGGTGCCCGGCTGGGCCGACGGGTCTTCATCGACCACGGCCTGGGCGTTGTCATCGGGGAAACGGCCGTCGTGGGCGATGACTGCACCATCTATCAGGGCGTGACGCTGGGCGGCACCCAGCTGTACAAGGGGGAGAAGCGTCACCCGACACTGGAGGATCACGTGGTGGTGGGTGCCGGTGCCCAGATCCTGGGCGGCTTCACCGTGGGTCGCCATGCCCGCATCGGCTCGAATGCGGTAGTGATACGGCCTGTGCCCGCCCACGCGACGGCGGTGGGCAATCCGGCACGCGTCGTGCAGAAGGGCACTGACAGCGCTTTCACGGCCTATGCCGTCGATGCCACGGCGGAAGACCCGCTGACCAATACCGTGCGCGAACTGGTGGAGCATGCGGCACGCCAGGAAGAGCGCATCAATCGCCTGAGCGAACTGCTCCAGGCGCAGGGCCGGCCTGTCGACAACCGGGCATCCGAGTAAAATGGGGGTGTTGAACCAACCCCGGGATGTTCTGCGACATGATTCCTTTCTCCGTCCTTGATCTTGCACCCATCGTTCAGGGCGGCACGCCGGCCGAGGCTTTTCGCAACACGCGGGACCTTGCACGCCATGTCGAGGACTGGGGTTATCACCGATTCTGGCTGGCAGAACACCACGGCATGCCCGGCATCGCCAGTGCGGCAACGGCGGTCCTCATCGGCCATGTGGCCGGCGGCACGCGTCGCATCCGCGTGGGGGCCGGCGGCATCATGCTGCCCAACCACTCGCCGCTGGTGATCGCAGAGCAGTTCGGCACGCTGGAATCCCTGTACCCGGGCCGCATCGATCTGGGCCTGGGACGGGCACCGGGCTCGGACACAATCACGGCGCGCGCCCTGCGGCGTAGCCTGGACACCAGCGCCGACGAATTTCCCCGTGACGTGCTGGAGCTCATGGACTACCTGTCGCTCAAGCCCCGTCAGAAGGTCCAGGCCGTGCCGGGGCGGGGGCTGCAAGTGCCGATCTGGGTGCTGGGCTCCAGCCTCTTTGGCGCCCAGCTGGCAGCCGCCCTGGGCCTGCCCTACGCCTTTGCCTCGCACTTTGCGCCCCAACAGATGATGCAGGCCATCGAGTTGTATCGAAACACTTTCCAGCCTTCGGCACAATGCACAAAGCCTTATGTCATGCTGGCGTACAACGTCTTTGCCGCAGACACCGATGCCGAAGCGCGGCTGCTGGCCAGCTCGGCGCAACAGGCTGTCGTCAACCTCAGAACGGGGCGGCCCGGCCAGTTGCCCCCGCCAGTGCCGGACTATCTCGAAAGCGCGGGGCCCGATGCCCGTGCCATCGTCCATCATGCGCTTGCCTGCAGTGCCGTCGGCGGCCCCGACACCGTGCGCCGCGAGCTGAGCGCCTTCATCGAGCGCACCAGGCCGGACGAGCTCATGATCAACGCCAATATCCACGATCACCTGGCCAGGCTGAAGGCGTATCGCATCGCTGCCGAAGCCGGTGCCGGCCTGGGCCTTTTCCGGGACTTCTCAAGACCAGACTCATGACTGCTGAAACCACGTTTGCCCAACGCCTGCACCTCGTACGGGAGCGCATCCGCACGGCCGCACTCGCTGCAGGACGCAATCCCGATGACATCACCCTGCTGCCCGTGAGCAAGACTTTCGGGGAAGCCGCCATCCGCGAAGCCATGGCCTGCGGCCTGACACGCTTCGGAGAGAACAAGGTGCAGGAAATCGTCGCCAAGCGCCCGCTGTTTGCCGACGAGGACGTGAGCTGGGTGATGATCGGCCATCTTCAATCGAACAAGGCGCGCGATGTGGCGCGCTACGCCAGCGAGATCCAGTCACTGGACCGGCTGTCGCTGGCCACCGCCCTGGAGCGCCGCCTGCAGGCCGAAGGCCGCAGTCTGGATGTGCTGGTGCAGCTGAAGACGTCGTCCGAGCCCAGCAAATACGGACTGGCACCCGAAGCGCTGCCCGCCTTCCTGCGCGAAGTGGCACACAATATGCCCAGCCTGCGCATCCGCGGCTTGATGACGCTGGCCATCAACGTCAGCAACGAAGACGCGGTGCGTGCCTGCTTTCGCACCCTGCGCGAATGGCGTGACCGCATGCGCGAGGAAGCCATCGACGGCGTGGAGATGGCGCGCCTGTCCATGGGCATGAGCGGCGACATGGAGCTGGCCATTGCCGAAGGCTCCACCGAAGTTCGTGTGGGCACAGCCCTCTTCGGCCGGCGCCCCTATCCCGACAGCTACTACTGGCCCGAAGGTCGCACGCTCGCCTGAGATCCAGCCGCCTGAGCTCCGGCCGCCTGGGCGAGCCACTGCTCCAGCGGCATGGGTCTGGCCAGAAAATACCCCTGGAGTGCATCACAACCGAGCGCGTACAGCAACTCCGCCTGTTCTGCACTCTCGACGCCCTCCGCCACGGTACTGAAACCCAGCTGCTGGGCAAGCTCGACGATGAGGCCGATCACGGCATCATGCTCGCCCGAACCACTGCCCAGGCCGCGTATCAGGCTTTGATCGATCTTCAACTCGTGAATCGGCAACCGTGTCAGGCAGGCCAGATTCGAATAACCCATGCCGAAGTCATCGATGGACAGCGCAATACCCAGGCACCGCAAGGCCTCAAGGCGGGCCATGGTGCCGGCATCATCCTCCAGCAGCACACCTTCGGTGATTTCGAAGATGAGACGACCCACAGCCTCGGGATACTGGTCGAGCACCGCGCGGACACGATCCACGAAATGCGACTCCCGCAGGACTTTCGGACTGATGTTGACGGATACCGGATAGGCATGACCGGCACGCTTGAGCTGCTCCAGGATATTGCAGGCGTGTACGATCGTGGTTTCAGTCAGATGGTGGATGAGCCCCGTTTCCTCGGCGATGGGAATGAAGAGACCCGGGGCGAGCAGCCCGCGTGCCGGATGCTCCCAGCGGCTGAGCAGCTCGGCCCCGAGCACACGGCCATCACGCGCCATCTGGGGTTGTATGACCATGAAGTAGGCGGACGAGCGCAGCGCCTGGGTCAGGTCAGCCTCCAGCCATCGGCGTTCCTCGAGCGCCTCCTGCAGCGCCCGTTCGTAGAAAACGATGCGATCTCCGCCCTGCTCGCGCGCGCGCTGCAAGGCCAGGGTGGCTTCATGAATCAGGGCATCCACATTGGGCTTGTCTGGCGAGATCAGCGTCAGGCCGAAACTGGCGGAAAGCAGGCTGGCCTGACCTTCGACCTGCACCAGCTCGCTGGACAGGCTCTGGCGCACACGCTCGGCACGCTGCATGGCTTCGCGTGCCCCCTCATCGATGGATGTGCCCACACCGGTCAGCAGAATCATGAACTCGTCGGCGCTGATGCGTGAAGCCGTATCCCCGGCACGGGTGTCGGCCACCAGGCGGCGCGCCACTTCGCGCAGCATGGCATCACCAAACGCATAGCCCCGCGTCTCGTTGATCTTTCGAAAGCCATCGATGTCCAGCACCAGCAATGCACTCATGACACCGCCGCGCCGCGCCGTGTCAAGCGCCTGCGACAGACGGCTGATCAGCATGCGCCGGTTGGGAAGATCAGTCAGCGCGTCGTAGAAAGTAAGCCGATGCGTCTGTGCATCGGCAGCGATCTTCTGGGTCACATCCGTCAGTATGGCTGCCAGCCCTTCCAGGCGGCCGTTGGCATTGCGCAAGGGCAGACGCATGGCAACAAAATGATGATCGACGCCTGTCAGCGGATGCCTGAGGCTTTCATGCTGGGTAGTGCGCTCGCCCAGCTCCAGCATGCGCCTGTCCCCCTGCTCCAGCACGAGCAGGTTGTGATTGTCGGCGCGCCAGGCCACATCCTGATGGATCAGCAGGCTTGCCGGCGAGCGCCCGTGAAAGGTTGCCAGCGCATTGTTTGCGTACAGGTAGTGCAGCTCGGCATCCTTGATGTAGATGGGCGCCCCCATCGAGCTCAGTATCGTCGTCAGGCGCCGTTCACTCGTTCGCAGGCGCCGGCGCTCGCTGCTGTAATCACGCCAGCCCAGACCGCCCAGAATCAGCAGCACCAGCAGTGCAAGCCCCAGAAAGAACGAGAGCCACATTGGCCAGGTGCGCCCGTCTACCGGTGCTTCAGACACCCGCCAGTTGCGCAGGATTTCGTAATACCGCGAGCCCGGGTCCGCCTGCCACTCCCGAAGATAATCATCAATGCGCGCCATGACGGCCGCATCCAGGCCGGGCGCACCGCCAATATAGGCATTCACCGGTTGCAGGATGATGGGTGTGGGCACCAGCTGATGGCGCGCCGCACCGAGCTCGCCGAACAGATGATTGAAGATGACCGTATCCGCCTGACCGGTTCGCACCAGCGCGAAGCCCTGCTCCGGTGTTTTCAGGGACAGCAGCTGCGACCGTATGCCCAGCGCGGGCAGCAACACCTTCAGGTAGTCCTCCTGGGCCGACCCTTCCAGGACCGCAATGCGACGCCCGTCAAGGTCTTGCAGCTCCAGCAGGTGATGACCGTCGCGTGCGTAGAACTGCGACCAGGTCTGAAGCACGGGTACACCATGAAACTGCAGCAGGCGCGAACGCTCTTCGGAATAGAAGACATTGGGCAGAAGGTCGAGCCGGCCGTCCTGCAGCCACCGCAGGCATTCGGCCCAGTGACAGCTGACGGGTTCGAGCGCCCAGCCCTCGTCGTCCGCAATGGCGGTCACCACCTCACCGAAGATGCCGCTCAGGCGGCCATCCTCGGTCAGCGAAATATCGGGCTTCTGCTCATAGACCCCCACCTTGAGCACCTGCATCGCCCGCGCCGGCTGCATACCGAGCAGGCAGCCGGCAAGCACCACCATCAACATCCGGACGCAGAGAAGAGACGCGGCGACGCGCATGGTCGGGCAGCCCTTAATTGTCGAACACGGGTCTCATTCTACGTGAAAGCCCGCACGCAACGCCTGGCCATACATCAAAGCCTACCTTAAACTGGGTTGGACCTCGGTGTTGATGAGGTCTTAATGCTTCAGGAGAGTCTCATGCAGTCAAAGACACACATTTGGCACAAGCGTTTGTGGCGTGCAGGCGCCGGCTTGCTGCTGGCGCTGGGTCTGGGTGCGAATGCGCATGCCGCCTTCCCGGATCGGGCAATTTCAATGGTCGTGCCCTATCCGCCCGGCGGCACCACGGACATCGCCGCGCGCACCATCGCGCACGCCATGGAAAAAGTCCTGGGCCAGGCCGTTGTCGTGGAAAACAGGCCGGGGGCCGGCGGAAATATCGGCATGGCCTATCTGGCCAAGGCCAGGCCCGATGGCTACACCATCGCCATGGGCACCATAGGTACGCAAAGCATCAACGAGTTCCTGTACCAGGACATGCACTTCGACCCGGGCAAGGACTTCGAGCCGCTGGCTATGGTTCTGACAACACCCAATGTCATCATCGTGCGCAATGATTCCGAAATCCACACCATGAAGGATCTGGTGGCTGCGGCCAAGGCGGCCAAGGTGGAGCTCAGCTACGCCACACCGGGCATTGGCTCTTCGGTACACCTCACGGGAGCCTACATCGAACAGTTTGCGGGCATCGACATGCTGCACGTGCCCTACAAGGGCGTTGCCGAGTCCATGCCCGGCCTGATCAGCGGACAGGTGGACATCCTGCTGGACAACCTGCCCAGCTCGCTGGCCCAGCTGCGTGACGGCAGCCGCGTACGCGCCATTGCCGTGACATCGGCGGAACGCTCGCCCGCCCTGCCCGACGTACCCGCCGTCGCTGAAGATGGTTCCGAGCCCATGGACGTGGTCGCCTGGTTTGCAACCTATGCGCCTGCAGGCATCCCCGCAGACGCCAGAGAGGCGCTCATCGACGCCAGCCGCAAGGCACTGGCCAGCCCCGAGGTGCAGGAGAGCTTCATCTCACTGGGTGCCGAGGCGGGTACGATATTCGGCGATGACCTGCGCGCCTTCGAAGCGAGCGAGCGCGAGCGCTGGAGCCAGCTGATCAAACAACGCGAGATTCCGATGCGCTGATCTTTGCCTGACGCAGTTGCATGCACCGGTGCGGAAGCTGATCGCCTCCGCACCGGCGTGCAGCACCTATTTCTTGCAATTCACAAAGCAACCCTTGAGCACCCACTCCGCATTCACGCTGCTCAACGGTGCAGCCGAATCATTGAAATAATCGATCATCCATTGCCGCACCTGATCGGCCGGCTTATTGGTGACCTGCAGGCCCAGATCCTGTAACTGCTTGCGTACCCCGGGATCATTGGTCGCCTCGAATGCGGCAGCCTGCAACTGACCGAGAATGGCCTCCGGTGTACCGGCCGGTGCAAAAAAGGCAATTTCGGAAGCTGCAATAACATCCAGCCCCATCTCCTTCAGAGTGGGAATTTCAGGGAAGTCGGTCCAGCGCGTCTCGCCGATCGAAACCAGAAAACGCAGCTTGCCGTCACGTACATAGGGTGTGATACCCGAAGGATGCTGCGATGCCACCTGGATGTCATTGGACAGCACCGCTGTAATCACCTCGGGACCCGACTTATAATTCACAATCTCATAGCTGCCGCCGGTCAATTCTCCCAGCCGCATTCCGGCCAGCAGGAAGGTCACGGACGTCGAACCATAGAACAGGCTTTCCTTCTTTGCGGCCTCGATGAGATCATCGATGGTCTGATACGGGCTGCCCGCATTCACCGCCAGACCAAACTGGTAGCCCACGACTGAACCAATCAAGGCCAGATCATCCAGGGTGAAAGTAATGGGTGACATATAAGG
Organism: Castellaniella sp.; assembly: GCA_041655275.1. Lineage (GTDB taxonomy): Bacteria > Pseudomonadota > Gammaproteobacteria > Burkholderiales > Burkholderiaceae_B > JAJYRX01. The sequence goes on from JBBAFU010000009.1 coordinate 18,318, forward strand.
CGCCAAGGCTGTCGAGCTGGTCGGCAACATGCCAATGGTGTAGCCGTCAGCCTTCTGGCGTGCCACATAGCCCACGCCCAGCATGCCGCCGGCACCGGGTTTGTTTTCTACAACGATAGTCTGGCCGAGCTTCTCGGACATCTTCTGTGTGATGAGGCGGGCAGCCACGTCGGAAGCCCCGCCGGGACCATAAGGCACAACGAAACTGATGCTGCGCTCGGGGTAATCTGCTGCGACCGCCGCAGCGGCCGAGACGGCCATGGCACCCAGCGCCATCACGAATTTTCTGAAAACCATCATCATCTCCTCAATATGCAGGTATCACGAAGGGATATACGCTGTCAGCGGCGCAAATGCCTTTTCGTCTGTCATGACATCAATCAGCATGGTCGTCTCCGATGCCCGGGCTTGTTGCAGGGCGGGTGCAATCTCGTCAACGGTACGCACCGTCACCGCCTCGCAACCGCAGGCTCTGGCGATCAGCGTGTGATCGACATGGCTGAACTTCATCGCACCGGAATGGGTGCCGAACTTGAAAGTATCCGAGTGTTTGGAGTAACCCAGAATGCCGTTGTTGAGCACCAGCAGGACAACCTTTATGCCCATGCGCTTGACTGTTTCCAGCTCGGACCAGGCATGCGCAAACCCGCCGTCACCCACAACGCAATACACAGTCTGTCCGGGTGCAGCCAGCTTGGCACCCACCGCCATCGGAAAGCCCCAGCCCAGGCCGGACAAACCTCGTGGAGAAATGAAACGCTGGCCTGGAACACGGGCAGTGAGATAGTGAACAATCCAGAATGCTGAATAGCTGGAGTCGGCGACCACGATGTCATCCGCTTGCAGGACCTTGTCAAGCTCATGCATGAGCCGCTCCGGACGAATGGGGGCCAGATCCGACTCCAGCACCACAGCGGCCTCGGCAAGATACTGCTCGCGGCCCTGTGCAATGCGCGCTTCCACTGCGGGACGTGCGGCCGCCCTGACGGAAAGGTCCTGCGTCGACAGACGCTGCAGCAAGGCCTCCAATACTTCACGCGCATCGCCACACAGCCGCAAGGCTTCGTAGTTACGGCCGATATTGGCCGCGCTCACATCGATATGGATGACGTCGGCAGCTTCGGGAATCAGACGATAATCATCTGTGCCATTCTGGTTGGTGCGATTACCCACCAGAATCACGAGATCGGCATCAGTGACCAGCTCCCGCTGATAGCGCGTGGGGCTGAAGACGCCCATGGCCGAACCGACATAGCCAATGCTCAACGGATGGCTGTCGGCAACAACTCCCTTGCCGGACATGGTGGTGGCCACTGGCACATGTGCTTCCTGCTGAAGACGCGCGAGCACATCCTGTGCTCCGGACAGGTGCACGCCGCCGCCGGCGATCACGACGGGCGCCCGCGCCTGCGCAATCATCTCTGCTGCAGTGGCCAGAAGCGCCGCCTGCGGCAGGGCGCGATCCAGGGGGAACCGGCCCAGAGCGGCCACTCTGGGAGACTCGACGACCGCCTCATACAGCATGTCATCAGGCAGCATCAAGGCCACTGGTCCCGGGCGATCCGAGGCGGCAATGGCAAAGGCCATGTCGATATAGTCAACCACGCGTTCCGCACAATTGACGATGCGGGTCCATTTGGTGCATCCCTGGAACAGTTTCAGATGGTCGATTTCCTGGAAAGCTTCCTTGTCGGTCGTATTGCGCGGTACGTCCTTCACCAGAGCCACCAAGGGTATGGATGCCGTCATCGCTTCCTGCAAAGGCGCAACAAGCAGCGTAGCGGCCGGTCCATTCTGGGCGGCCACAACCGGAACCTTGCCTGAAAGACGTGCGTAGCCGTCTGCCATATATCCACCACAGTTCTCGGCCCGGTACATCACCTGGGTCATGCCCAGTTCCTCGCAGGCGAGCAGCAACAGGTTGGGGACACCCTGTCCAAAGATATGGCGCACACCATGACGGAGCAGGGCACGCGCAATGGCGTGTGCCGCGGTGTTCTGGCTCTGATACTTGAAGCCGACCTCTTCGAGGGGGCGTGTGGGCGTTGTTGAAGCGATGGATTTTTGCACGGCGTGTCTCACAGTCCTGAAAACAATCTGGCCGGTCCGGCCATATGATGGATTTCAGTATAGAAACACCATAACCACCTGTCTAATATATAATTTATCTAATAGCTATACACTTCTCAAATAGCTTGAAAGCCAAACCAACATGGATGCACACCGTCTGAAATGCTTTGTGGCTGTGGTTGAGGCAGGCAATCTTTCACGCGCGGCGGTACAGCTGCATATGACACAGCCACCGCTGAGCATACTGATTCGCAAGCTGGAGTCCGAGCTTAATGTGGACTTGTTCCATCGACGCCGAAACCGCCTGGTGCTGACCTCGGCAGGTGCCCTGTTCTACCAGCGCGCCCGTGAACTGCTGGCCTCCATGCAGGCAGTGAGGGACGAGCTGAAGCAGGCAAACGAGGGACTGCATGGGACGGTCACCATCGGCTGCGCCACGGCGGCCAGCCTGTTTGTCATTCCTGAAGTTGTTGCCCGCCTGCAGGACGAGGGGCGAAACATCGTTGTCAAGGTTCGGGAGGGGTCAACCTCCTACGTGGTGGAGCAACTGCACGCCCAGCAACTGGATCTGGGCATCTGCCGATCGGAATATACGGACACTGATCTCATGGCAGTTGCACTGCAGTCCGAACCGCTATTGCTCGCGGTGCCGCCTGGTCATCGACTGCTGGACCACCCCAAGCCCACGCTGCCCGATCTACGCAACGAGCGTTTTCTGATGCACTCCCCGCCCATCGGTGGCGGCATCTCCACCCTGCTCATTCAATCCTGCCAATCGCTGGGATTTTCACCGAATGTTGTCTACTGGGGCATAGAGACACTGCCTTTGCTGCTCATGGTACAGCGCGGGCTTGGCATTGCCTTCGTGCCGCAAAGTTTCGAGCAACTCGCTTTGCCGGGATTGCCCCGGCTGATCCGTATCGCCGAGCCGCAACTGGAAACCCGATTCACCCTGCTGACACAGAAAGACCGCCTGCAATCCGCTCTGGTGCGGCGATTCCTGGAAATCACACGCGATGTGGTGAATGGGTTGTAGCAAGCATCCTTGTCGCATTCCAGACAACAGGCTACGATGATCAGGTAGAACCCGCGAAGGAAAATGCCCATGTCCAACGATCAGGGGGGCCCGGCTGCAGTACCATCTGTCGCACTTGACGTCACACTGGACACCGCCCAGCGCGATTTGCTCGACACCCTGCTGGCATTGGCAAACCAGCCCTTCCCCGCCATGCCGCCCAGTGGCGCGGGGCCGGCCACCATCTATCAGCCACTTGTCGATATTCAGCAGGAGAGCACGAATGGCACTGTCAGAGCTTGCCATCCTGCCTGATATTCCCGACATCGCAACGCTGGTTCGGCAATACCATCGCAACGAACGAAACCCGCTGGATTTCGTCCAGACGCTCCTGCAGCGCATCGAAACCGCCAACACCCGTTTGCGGGCATATATCACAGTGTTCGAAGACGAAGCCCTGGAGCGGGCGCAGGCGGCCGGCGAACGCTATCGCCGTCAGGCAGCGCTTGGACCCCTTGACGGTATCCCACTGGCGATCAAGGATATCCTCCCCACAGTCAACGGCCCAACCACGGCGGGTAGCCGCATCCTTCAGGATTACCGACCCGGCTATGATGCCCCGATCGTGGGCCGTCTCAGACAGGCGGGCGCCATCATTCTGGGCAAGAACAACCTGCATGAGTATGCTTTCGGCGTTACCAGCGACAATCAGTGTTTCGGACGAGTGATCAATCCCGTCCATCCCGCCCTGCTGCCGGGCGGATCCAGCGGTGGCACGGCCGCAGCCGTTGCCGCCGGCCTGGCGGTGGCCGGCGTGGGTTCGGATACCGGCGGCTCGATCCGCATTCCGGCAGCCTGCTGCGAGTTGGTCGGCCTCAAACCCACCTACGGGCGCGTCGATGCGAGCACCGCCATACCCCAGGCCTGGTCGCTTGATCACCTGGGGCCCATCACGCGCAATGTGGCCGATGCGCGCCAGCTACTGTCGGTGCTGACCCTTACAGGTGCTTGCGATGCCGACATGTCGGCGAACCCCCGTGCGGACGAGCCCCTGCGCATTGGAGTTGACCCATCCGGACTGGCACTGTGCAGCCCGGCAGTGCGTGACGCCTTCGAGCGGGTGTTGACGCAGCTGCGCACGAACGGCCATCAGCTGAGCGAGTTCAGGCATCCCGATTGGCAGGCCGGCTTTCGCGCCTGGCTGGTCATCATGCTCAGCGAGTCCGCCAGCTACCACGCCGAAAACCTGCAATTGCGGGCGCGCGACATCGACGCGGGCGTTCTGCCCTTTCTGATCGCCGGCTCCCGGATCAGCGCCACGCACTATCTCGATGCGCAACGCTACCGACGCCTGTGGACCCGGGACTTGCATCAAAGAACGCAGGCATTCGATCTTGTCCTGAACCCGGCGTTTCCAAGTGCCGTGCCGCAGCAAGATACGCACGACATCCTCACGGGCCGGGGCCTGGAACCGGTGCGCAATGCCCTGGTCGAATTCCAGTGGCCGGCCAACCTCACCGGCTGGCCCTCCATAACCCTGCCCACGCCCTTGCGTGTCGCCGACGGGCCGTTCAGCATCATGCTGACTCACCCGGGTTGCGATGATTTTCTTTTGCTCGACATGGCAGAGCGCCTGGAACGGCAAACCCTGGCATTGCTCGCGTAAATCAATTGACAAGGCATTACATGACATCGACGCTGCTGCAAACGGAGCAACTATCCAAACGCTTTGGCGGTGTCAGCGCCGTCAACGACGTTTCGCTGACCTTCCAGGAAGGTCAGGTACACGTCATCATCGGACCAAACGGTGCGGGCAAGACGACTTTCTTCCACCTGCTGACCGGCTTCTACCCGGCGAGCGCCGGCTGCATTCTTTTCAAGGGAACAGATATCACAAGGCTGCCGCCCGCCGAAAGAGTGAAGCTGGGTATTGCCCGCTCCTACCAGCGCACCAACATCTTCGCCCACCTTTCGGTCAGGGAAAACCTGCGGCTGGCGGCAAGCCGCTCGTTTGGCAATCACTGGTCTCTGCGACCTGGAAACGTACCCTGCGAAGTGAGCCGGCTGGTGCAGGACACACTGGACCTCCTGGGCCTGACCGCCATCGCCTCCCAGGTAACCGACACACTGCCCTATGGCGTGCAGCGTCTGGTCGATATCGGCATTGCCATCTGCTGCCGGCCGCAGATCCTGCTGCTGGACGAACCCACGAGCGGGCTGTCAGCCAGTGAGCTGCACGAAACGGTAGGTGTGCTTAAAAGCATTCGCAACCGGTTCACCATCGTATTGATAGAACACAATATGGAGCTGGTCGTGGAACTGGCGGATATCATCAGCGTACTGAACTTCGGTGAACTGCTCGCCAATGGCTCACCGGAAGTCATCAGCGCCAATCAGGCCGTGCAGGAAGCCTATTTCGGCAAGCGGCGCCGTGCGGTGGCATGATGACGGGTCTGGTGATACAAGGTCTGCACGCCGCCTACGGTGAAAGCAGGATATTGCACGATGTCTCTCTCGCCGTCGCGCCGGCGACAGCCGTCACTCTGCTCGGCCGCAACGGCGCCGGCAAGACGACGACCCTGCGCTGTATCTGTGGCCTGCTGCGGCCGTCCGCCGGGCACATTGCATTCAACGGTTCAGAGCTGACGCGACTGCGACCCGATGAAATTGTCAGGAAGCACGGCGTTGTCGCCGTCACCGAGGACAGGGGCATATTCACACACCTGTCAGTGCGTGAAAACATGGAATTGGTCAAAGTGAGTGGCGCAGGATGGCCGCTGGAACGCATCCTGGATGAGTTTGGCCTGATTGCGCGGCTCATGGAGCGCCAGGGCGGTGCACTGTCCGGCGGCGAGCAGCAGCTTGTAGCCATCGCGCGCGCCCTCATGCTCGACCATCGTCTGCTTCTGCTCGACGAACCCTCGCAAGGCTTGGCGCCGGTCATGGTGGATCAGGTACTGGACGTCCTCAAACGCCTGCAGAAAACTGCGTTGTCGCTACTGATCGTTGAGCAGAAACTGGATATTGCGCTCGAGATCGCCAGCCGGGCGTACATACTCGAAAACGGCCGCATCGCACTTGAATCGGATACCGAATCATTGCTGGACAACCCCGATCTGCTCAAACGCCACCTTGGCGTGGGCAGCCATCCCCAACTCTGAACGACCATCTGGAGAACACGAAAATGTCCACCTTCACCAAGCGACGTTCCATCCTGAAAGCCACGGCAGCCATGGCAGGCGCCGGTGCCCTGCCCTTCATCGGCATGCCGGCTTTTGCCCAGCAGAATGAGGCCACCATACTGGGTATTATTCCCCTGACCGGCCCCTATGCCGCAGATGGGGAGCGCATTCAGCGCGGCCAGCAGATGGCACTGGAAGACTTCAACCGCGTGGCCGGCTCCAGGCTGAAGATCAACTACATCAGCCGCGACACGGCCGGCGACGTCGGCACGGCAATCCGCCGCATCGGCCAGGCGCACGAACGCGAAAAGCCGGTTGCCATCGCAGGTCCCTGGGCGGATGATGTGGCTGCAGCCGTATCCGAGTTCGCGCAGCGCGAGAAGATCGTACATGCTTTCAGCGGCGGTCCCCTGCCCTGCCACCGCTACAACTTCCAGTGGGCGCCCCCGTACTACGCGGGTGTTCGCGCATCCATGGAGGCCATGGTGCAACAGCATCCGGATGCCAAGCGCTGGTACCTGCTGACTTCCGATTATGCCTTTGGCTGGACGGTCGAAGAGCTGGAACGCAAGTTCGCGCCTGAACTGGGCATCGAGATCGTCGGTGCGCAACGCCACGTCCTGGGCGAAAAGGAATTCAGCCCCTACATGGGTGAAATTTCGGCAGCCGCACCGGATGTCATCGTATTCAACAACTTCGGACTCGACACAGCGCAGTCGCTGCGTACTGCATTTTCCTTCGGACTGACGCAGCAGGCGAAGATCCTTGTGCCCTGGGGCAGTGGTATCGAAGACTATCTGCGCCTGGATCCCGCCATCTCGCAGGGCATCATCATCGGGACGGCGTTCTACTACACCATCGACAACCCGATTGCCAAAAGCATGGCCGAGCGCTACATCGAGCGTTTCAACGAGCCCCCGGGCTATCCGGCAGGCAGCGGTTATGCAGTCATGCAAATGTTGCTTGCCGCACTGGCGGATCTGGATGACATTTCGCCGGCCAGCCTGGCGACGGCACTGGAAGGCTGGCATTCGGATGACACTCTGGTCGGCAGCATGACCATGGACGCCGACACCCACCAGGCGTTCCGGCCATTCTTTGTCACTCAGGGCAAGGCGCCCAACGAGATCGAGGGCAAGTTTGACCTGGCGCGTATCATCGCAACCAGTGACGGACGCGTGCCTGCCGGTGCGCTGGATTGCAAAGGCGTGGTCTAAGCGGTGACTCTGTTCCTCATCAAGCTGCTCAACGGTCTGACCAGCGGCGCACTGTATGCGCTGACTGCGTTTGGCCTGACTTTCATCCTGGGGATGCTGAACATCCCCAACTTCGCCCACGGCGCCCTGTTTGCAATTGGTGGCTATCTGGCCTACAGCATCGGCGCCGCAGCAGGCTCCTATTGGTGGGGCCTGCTTTCGGGCGCAACCATCACTGCGGTGCTGGGCGTGCTGCTGGAGCGCGGCATGCTCAGGCATCTCTACGGCTCGGGCCCGGATGATGAAAACTTCCTGCTCATGGCCCTGTTCGCCGTCGCCATCATGACCCAGGAAGTCATCATCATGATCTGGGGTGGCGCGGGCGCAAGCGCCCTGCCGCCTCCGGCACTGGCCGGCGCGGTCAAGCTCGGGCCCATCTTCTATCCGAAATTCAGAATCTTTATCTTCATCGCGACTGCCGTCATCGTGTTGCTGGCCTGGCTGCTCATCGAGCGCACACGCATCGGGGCGCTAATCCGCGCCGCCATCGAAAAACCCGAAGCCGTGCTTCTGCTGGGCATCGACATCCGCGTGCTGTTTGCACTGAGCTTTGCCCTGGGGGCATTCCTGACAGCACTGGCGGGTGCACTCAGCCTGCCCTTGCGCGGACTGCATCCCTTTGTAGGCATGGATATCCTGGTAGTGTCCTTCATCGTGGTAGTGGTCGGCGGCCTGGGCAATCTCTACGGTGCCATTTTCGCAGGCCTGCTCATCGGCATCCTGCAAGAATTCTCGACCTATATCGATTCGCTGGCTGCATGGCCGGCCAGTTATCTGGCCATGATGGCCGTCCTGCTGTTCCGACCGACCGGCCTATTCGGCAAACGGTGAAATGAGGGTTTGATCGATGTCCGGAAAAGTCCTTCTCAACTGTGCTGGCATATGCGTGTTCCTGGTGGTTCTGCCCTATGCAGTTCCGGCGTCGCTGGCTGTTGATATTCTCATCTACGCCATTGCCGCACTGGCTTTCAGCCTGATGCTGGGCCATGCGGGGATGCTCTCTTTCGGACAATCCGCCTTTCTGGCCATTGGCGCTTACATCACCGGCTTTCTGCTCAAGCATTACGAACTCAGCGCCATCCCCCTGCTCCTGCTAGCGGCCGTCGGCGGCGCGATGTCCGCCATGCTGGTGGCATTTCTGACTGCTCGCCTGAAAGACGTGTATTTCATCCTGATGACCCTGGCGTTTGCCCAGCTCGTCTACTTCGTGGCGATGAGCTGGCGCAGCGTGACCGGCGGGCCTTCGGGGCTGACGGGCTTCGAGCGGCCCGTATTGTCACTGGGCTTCATGGAAATCTCACTGGGCAGCAATAATCTCTACATTTTCTCGGCCTGCGTAATGCTGGTCATTTTCGGCATGTTCTACGCCCTCGTGCTCTCGCCCGTCGGGCTGGCCTTGCGCGGCATGAAAGACAATGCCGAACGCCTGCAGGCCGTGGGTTATCCGGTGGCGCGCTACCGCATCTTCGTCTTCACACTATCGGGCGCCATGACCGGCGTAGCCGGCGCGCTGTCCGCCTTCCAGTGGTTGCTGGTGCCCGTCAGCAAGGCGTCGATGAACGAATCCGCCAACATCGTCTTCATGTCCATACTGGGCGGTGTCAACGCACCACTGGGGCCGGTCGTTGGTGCCACCGTCTACATCTGGCTCAGCGACATTGTTTCAAGCTACTGGGCGCGATGGCCCCTGCTGTTCGGCGCCTTCATCATTTTCATCGTCTTCTTTATGCGCGGTGGCATCGCGCAGGGAGTGGCGGCCCTGCCACGGCTGTTTGCCAGGCGTTGATCGCATGCGCAAGGCAAAAGTGCAGCTCAGCGCAATGCCGACTCCGACATCATCCCAAGCGCGTATCTGAGCGAGCAGGCCAGCATTTCGCCATGTCCATATTGCGGCAATGCCTGATACGACAGATGCAGGCCATGGGATGCTGCTCCGGATATGATTTCCATGAGGATTGCCAAAGGGTCAACCACGGGCCGACCGGGGTACCTTGCTGCTTCCAGTGTGTACGGCGCGGGCCGCGCGCGCGGCCGCGTTCCGGTCAAAATGGCCAGCCGTTTGCCGGCCAGCAGGTTTTTATCGGCATCGCGCCAGTGATCGCGGATTTCGCCATGATGCCACCAGAGTGAGGGGTCACCCGCCACATAATGTCGGAACAGCTCTGGTTGCTTCATCAGGGCATAGATTACAAACAGACCGCCATAGGAATGCCCCCACAAGGTACTCCTGGAATCATCCACAGCTACCCGGCTGTGCACCAGCGGCATGATGCGGGTGACCAGCAGGTGCAAGAACTCATCGGCGCCGCCGCCGGCATGCCCCAGAACAACCGGGGCCGGTGCACCACTGCTCTTGCCGTGCAGCGGCGGCGTGTAGTCATAGGCGCGTGCAGCCGCATCGGTGCGTGTGGGCACGTCATGGCCAAGCGCCACCAGCACGGGCGCCGTGCCGTCCGCCAGTGACTCTAGATCCTGAGGCTTCAGGGTATCCATTGCCGCATTACCGTCCAGCATGTAAAGAGCAGCCAAGGGCTCGTGTGCCCGTGCCCGCCGGGGAATGGCGAGCTGGATACGATAATGCCGTTGGCCATCCCGCGAGTCCATATAATGGGTTTCAAACCGGTAGCTTTCCGAAGGCTGGTCGGCCACTGTGACGCCAACGGGATCGCTTCCCCTTCGCACGGGCATCTCGGCATCCTGTGCATATACGGGAAGCAACACAAGACTGCACAGAATGACGGACACCAGGCGCCCTCTGTTCGTGCCCATCAGAAGGAACTCGTCAATTGCACGAAGAATAGACGGCCGGGCTGATTGTAGGTATACGCGCCGGCACCGTGAATATAGTTCGGGGTGTTCAGATTGACCCCTATGGCGTTGCCACGGCGCTGGATCCGCTTGTCGAGCAGATTGTCGACACCTGCGGTCAGTCGCAGATGTTTGCCAAAGCTGTATTGTGTACTCAGCCCCAGCAGCGCATAAGGTGAGATCTCATCAGTGGCGCTGCCTGTCAGGCGCTGTCCATAATAATCGTATTTTGGCCCCTTCTGCCGACCATACAAGGTCACGCGCGCGCGCCAGGACCATTGCGGATTGACCTGCCAGTCCAGCGTGCTGTTGACGGTGTAGGTCGGTATGGTCGACAAGTGCTCGCCGGTTTCCTTGTTGCGTGATTCGATCATATAAGTCAGGTTCGTCGACCACCGCCAGCGCTCGCCCAGGGGCAGGCTGAGGTTGCCTTCCAGGCCCTGGACCACGGCGCGCCGGATGTTGCTCCACTGGAATACGTCGGTCGGATTGCCGTTGCTGTCGATGATCTGGCCCAGAGGTACCCTCCCAGCCTCCACTTTGTTGTGATAATCATTGTGGAAATAGGCCAGGCTCATCGCCATGCCGTCTGGTTCACGGTACTCGAAACCCAACTCCTTGTTGATGCTGGTCTCTGCCTTCAAGTCGGGATTGCCAACCAGAAAACAGCCCGAATCGCCGCCTGAGCCTGTATTTCCCCAACAGCCGTTACCCGCACTGTACAGGGTATAGCCGCCGTTGCTCTGATACAGGTTCGGCGCCTTGTACGCACGTGCAATCCCTGCCCGCAAGGTCCAACGATCACTTGCAAGATAAGACACATTCAGCGAGGGACTCCAGTTATTGCCATGGATGCTGTGACGGTCGAATCGCAAACCCGGCGTCACAATCCAGTCCTCGCCCACCATCATGTTGTTTTCCGCGAAGATCGAGTAGATGCTGGCATGCGCGCGCCGCTGGTAATCAAAGGGCACCACAGGCATTCGCGCACTGGGCCGGTTTCGGGCGGACAGGTCCGAGGCGCCATCCTCCAGCGACTGGCGCACCCACTCCACCCCGAGCGTGGCGATCTGGTCCACGCCTTTCCAGTCAAACTGATGGTTCACCTCCGAGTGCAGGGTCCAGGTGCGCAGATCGATGTCCCCAAAGCCGCCATCGGCCACATTGCGATTGTCGGGATCATTGAACGCGCCTTCGGTACCACCCGCCAGGCCTTCGAGCAGCCTGGCATTGCGGGTGCGCTCGTATTGCACAGTGCTCAGCGTCTGCGTGTCGGGTGTCCAGTCACCCCTGTGGGTCAGGGAATAGGCCTGGCGATAGATGCGGTTGGTTTCGCTGCCAAGCTGGCGCTTCACCATGTCATTGGTATTCGTGTTCTGGGTGTCGCCCACATAGATATTGCCGTCGCGCCCGGCACTGGCCTCCAGATCGATCCGGTGTCCGGCCACGGGTCGCCAGCTGAGCATCCCGGAAACGTCGCGCGTTCTGACGCCTTCCCGTCCGGCGGGAAAAGTCCCGGCATTGCCGCCGCCCCGCGCAGAAGCATGATTCTTGTTGATGTCATAGGCATCACCCTTGAATTTTGAGGCGCTGCCATTCAAGCGGAACCGCAGTTGTTCGGATACGGGCCCGGACAGGCTGAAGCTCATCCGTGACGTCGCCCCTTCATCCCCATGCGCAGGAAAATTCGTATAGGCGGATACCGAACCACGCAACTGATCACTGGGCTCCATGGTAACGATATTCACAACACCACCTGCAGCGCCATTGCCATAGCGCGCCGCCGCCGGACCGCGCAACACCTCGATGCGTTCAATCGTTTCCGGCGCCACCCAGTTCATATCGCCACGCGTATCACGCTCGCCACGCCACCCGAACCGTACGGCGTTGCGGGACGATACCGGCTTGCCGTCGATCAGGATCAAGGTATTTTCCGGACCCATGCCGCGAATATCGACCTGCCGCTGGTTGCCCCGCTGGCCGCTCGACGAGTTTCCTGTCAGATTGACGCCGGGCATGGTGCGTATGAGTTCGGAGACATCATTTGCAGGAGGCGACCGCTGCATGTCATTACGGGTGATGGTCGATGCGCCCAGGGTCTGCTTGAGCTCGAGCTCGGCTTTTACGAGCACCCTGTCCAGTTGTATGACCTCATCCTGGGAGAGAGCGGGAACCGGTGCGGCAAGGACGACAGCAGGGACGGCAGCAAGCAGGAACGGAGAAGGACGGCGGACACCGCCATTGGAGGGGAAAGGCATGACATATCCTCAAACATCAATACTCGTTGCAGGGTTGTTCTCGCGCATAGCATAACGAGAATGCGAATCAATATCAATATTAGAATGGGGAGCATTAGTAATTGAGGAACCAAATACCTGACTTTCCTCCCCTGACACTCTGATCGCGATCGAAAAACCAGGATCAGGACAAACCAGAAGGCTCGGGGTTTTTTCGCGGCACTGTTGTAAGCTGTCGAGGTTTACACGGGTTTGACGGCAGCACGCACGTTCGGGTTGCAAGCGAGAGCAAAATGGTACTGCAGGCAGTTGATCTCGATGACAAGTACAGCCTGACCAAAGGGCGTATCTTCATTACGGGTACGCAGGCGCTGATCCGCCTGCAGATGACACAGCATCTGCGTGACGCCAGGGCAGGCCTGAGCACGGCCGGCTATATCACCGGCTACCGCGGTTCTCCCCTGGGTGCTGTGGATGATCAGGCCGATCGTGCTGCGCCATTCCTGGAAAAGCACAACATCACCTTCCTGCCCGGCGTGAACGAGGATCTTGCGGCCACTGCAGTGTGGGGTACGCAGCAGGCCGAAGCCGCTGGCGAAGGCAAATACGACGGTGTGTTTGCGATGTGGTACGGCAAGGGGCCGGGGGTGGATCGCAGCGGTGATGCCTTTCGCCATGGCAATCTGGCCGGCTCCTCTCGCCACGGCGGTGTGCTCGTGCTCATGGGCGACGATCACACCTGCGAGTCCTCCACCACCTGCCACCAGAGCGAGTTTGCGATGGTTGATGCCATGATTCCCGTGCTCAGCCCGGCCGGCGTACAGGAAATCCTCGACTTCGGCGTGCTCGGCTGGGCGCTGTCGCGCTACAGCGGTTGCTGGGTCGGCATGAAGTGCGTCAAGGACACGGTGGAGGCCACGGCCTCCATCGATGTCGACATCGACCGCATCAGGATTGTGACGCCGCAGGATGTCCCCCTGCCGCCCGATGGTGTGAATCTGCGCCAGCCCGATACGCCGCACAATCAGGAGGCCCGCCTGCATCGTTACAAGCTCGGCGCGGCAAAGGCCTTTGCACGCGCCAATGCCATCGACCGCATGGTGATCGATGGCGACACACCGGTGCTGGGTGTGATCACTCACGGAAAGAGCTACCTGGACGTCCTGCAGGCGCTCGACGAGCTGCATCTGACCGAAGAAACCACCGCCGCCCTGGGCCTGCGCCTGTACAAGGCGGGCATGATCTGGCCGCTGGAGCCTGAAGGTGCCATCGCCTTCGCAAAGGGGCTGAAGAAGGTGATTGTCGTCGAGGAGAAGCGCAGCCTCATCGAGTTCCAGCTCAAGGATGTGCTCTACGGCAGCGGCAGCACACCCGCCATCGTCGGCAAGCACGATGAGAACGGCGATGTGCTGTTCCAGTCGGAAATGGCGCTGGATTCCAACCAGATCGCCATTGCCATCGGCGAGCGTCTGGTGGCACTGGGCCATGGCGATGTCGAGGCGGTGCGCAAGCGTGTCGAGGAAATACGCGCCTGGCAGAAGCCCAGGGGCGTGATCGATACGCTTTCACGCAACTTCTACTTCTGCAGCGGCTGCCCGCACAGCGCCTCCACCGTGGTGCCCGAAGGCAGCAAGGCCTATGCCGGCATCAGCTGCAGCTGGATGGTGCAGTCCATGGACCGCTCCACCACGGGCTATACCCAAATGGGGGCCGAAGGCATGTCCTGGGTGGGCGAGGCACCGTTTTCGCAACGTGCCCACATGTTCCAGAACATGGGTGACGGCACCTACTTCCATTCGGGCCTGCTCGCCATACGGGCGGCAGTTGCGGCGAAGACCAACATCACCTTCAAGATTCTCTACAACGATGCCGTGGCCCTGACGGGCGGCCAGCCCCACGACGGACCACTCGACGTGCCCACCGTCGCATGGCAGGTGCACGCCGAGGGCGTAAAACGCATCGTGGTGGTCACCGACGAGCCGGACAAGTATCCGTCCGGCATCAGCTGGCCCGACGGCCTGACCATCCATCACCGCGACGCCATAGACGCCATACAGAAGGAACTGCGCGAGATCGAAGGCACCACCATCCTCATCTACGACCAGACCTGCGCGGCGGAAAAGCGCCGACGCCGCAGACGCGGCATCCTGCCCGATCCCGGCAAGCGCGTGCTGATCAACGATCTGGTGTGCGAGGGCTGCGGTGATTGCGGCGTGAAGTCGAACTGCGTGTCCGTTCAGCCACTGGAAACCGAACTGGGCCGCAAGCGCATGATCGACCAGTCCTCGTGCAACATGGACTTCTCCTGCGTCAAGGGCTTCTGTCCCAGCTTCGTCACGGTCGTGGGCGGTTCGCTGCGCAAGCCGCAGCCCGGACAACAGCAGGACACCCATGGCGATCCCTTCCCGGCCCTGCCGGAGCCACAGCGGCCATCGCTGGAGGCAGGCGCATACGGCATTGTCGTGGCGGGCATGGGAGGCACCGGCGTGGTCACCATCAGCGCCATCCTGGGCATGGCCGCCCACCTGGAAGGCCTGGGTTGCGGCCTGCTCGACATGGCGGGGCTGTCGCAGAAAGGCGGCTCGGTCTGGAGCCACCTGCGCCTGGGAAAGTCGCCCGAAGCCGTCAAGACGATACGCATCGCTCCCGGCGGTGCCGATCTGGTGCTGGGCTGTGACATGATGGTGGCCGGCAACTCGAAGACGCTTGCACTGACGCGCATGGGCAAGACGCATATGGTGGTGAACACGGCGGAAACCATGCCGGGCGATTTCACGCGCAATGCCGATCTGCGCTTTCCCTCGCGCAGCCTGCGCAGGAACATCCACGACACGGTGGGCGAGGAGCACACCGCGTTCATCGACGCCAACCGCATCGCCGTCACCCTGCTGGGCGACAGCATCGCCGCCAACATGTTCATGCTCGGCTTCGCCTGGCAGCGCGGCTTGATCCCGCTGTCGGCCCAGGCCGTGGAGAAGGCCATAGAGATCAATGGTGTGGCCGTTCAGATGAATCGCGACGCGTTCAACTGGGGACGGCGCACCGCCGTCGATCGCGCCGCGGTTGACGACGTGCTGGCGGCCAACAGCAAGCTGACGGAAAGCAGGGTGCCCCCGGCGCCCATGGAAAGCCTGGACGAACGCATCGCCTGGCGGCGCAACTTCCTTGTCGACTATCAGAACGAGAAGTATGCCCAGCGCTATGAGACGCTGGTCAACACGGTGCGGGCCTTCGAGCGGCGTCACTTCGCCGACGGGACGGCGCTGAGCGAAGCCGTGGCGCGCTACGCCTTCAAGCTGATGGCGATCAAGGATGAATACGAGGTGGCGCGTCTGCATGCGAACAGCGGCTTCCTCGAGCAGGTGAACGAGCAGTTCGAAGGTGACTACACGCTGGTATTCCATCTGGCACCCCCGCTGCTGGCCAGGCCCGATCCCGCCACCGGCGAACCGGTAAAGCGCGAGTTCGGCCCCTGGATACTGCCCGTGTTCAGGGCGCTGGCGCGGCTGAAGGTCCTGCGTGGCACGCCGCTGGACCTCTTCGGCCATACGGCGGAACGGCGCCGCGACCGCGCCCTGATCCGCGAGTACGAGACAATGATTGCGACGGTGCTCGAAGCGCTGGAAGGCACGCGCGATGCGAACACCTGGCAGACTGCGGTCGAACTGGCATCCATACCCGAACAGATCCGCGGCTACGGTCACATCCGCACCACGAATATGGCGCAGGCGCGCCGGCAACAGGAAGCGCTGCTGGCACGCCTGCAGCACGGCGAGACACCGCGCAAAAAAGCAGCCTGAAGGAGGCAGGAGAAAGCAATGAATTTCGAATTATCCGACACGCTGCGCGAACTGCAGCAGAAAACGCGGGACTTCATCCGCGACGAGATCATCCCCATGGAGGATGACCCCAGACACGACAGCCATGGCCCGCACGAGTCGCTGCGAAACGACCTGGTGGCCAAAGCGCGCAAGGCGGGCCTGCTGACGCCCCACGCCTCGCGCGAGATGGGCGGCCTTGGGCTGACACATATCGAGAAAGCCATCGTCTTCGAGGAGGCGGGCTATTCCTGGCTGGGCCCGACCGCGCTGAACATCCATGCACCCGATGAAGGCAACATCCATCTTATGGAGGAAGTGGCCACCGAGGCGCAGAAGGAACGCTGGCTGCGCCCGCAGGTGGAAGGCCACACGCGCTCCTGCTTCGCCATGACCGAGCCCGCCCCCGGCGCCGGCGCCGACCCCAACCAGCTGCGCACCACTGCGGTGCGCGACGGCAAGGGCTACCGCATCAACGGGCGCAAATGGTTCATCACGGGCGCCGACGGCGCCACCTACACCATCATCATGGCGCGCACGGAAGACGATAACGCCACGATGTTCCTGGCCGATATGGATCAGCCCGGCATCCGCCTGGTGCGCAACATAGATGCCATGGACAGCTGCTTCACCGGTAGCCACGGCGTGCTCGAGTTCGACAACCTCTATGTCCCGGAAGAGGACATCCTGGGGGAATACGGCAAGGGCTTCAGATACGCCCAGGTGCGCCTGGCCCCCGCGCGGCTGACGCACTGCATGCGCTGGCTGGGCCAGGCACGCCGCGCCAATGACATCGCGGTGGAGTACGCCGGCCGACGCCACGCTTTCGGCAAGCCGCTGGCAGAACACGAAGGCGTGGGCTTCAAGCTGGCCGACAACGACATCGACCTGCAGACGGCCCGGCTGCATATCTGGCACACCGCATGGCTGCTGGATCAGGGCGAGCGCTGCAACTTCGAATCCAGCCGCGCCAAGGTCGTCTGCTCCGAAGCGCAATGGCGCGTGGTGGATCGCTGTGTGCAGGTGCTGGGCGGTCAGGGCGTCACGGCCGAGACCCAGGTCATGCGCATCTTCATGGACCTGCGTGCCTTCCGCATCTACGACGGCCCCAGTGAGGTGCATCGCTGGAGCATGGCGAGCAAGATCGTGCATGCGGCCAGAAAGGCGCGGGAGGTGCAGGCCGGGGCACAGGACAGCCAGGGACCGGCATGAGCGGGCAGCCCTCGTCCTTCCCGTCCGAATCCGACCTGCAGCGTCTTGCCGGATACCTGGATGCGCAGGGCCTGAACGACGGCGGCGCCATCGCTCTGGTGCCCCTGTCGGGCGGTCAGTCCAACCCGACGTTCCGCCTGATCTGTGCCGAGCGCGAATACGTGCTGCGCAAGAAGCCCGAAGGCGTACTGCTGCCCGGTGCCCACGCGGTCGATCGCGAGTTCCGCGTAATGCACGCACTGCAGGACACCCATGTTCCGGTGCCCCGGGTCTTCAGCTACTGCGACGATGACCGTGTGATCGGCACGCCGTTCTACGTGATGGAATGGCTGCAGGGGCGTGTCTTCGTCGACCAGTCACTGCCGGGGATGAGCCCGGACGAGCGCGGGCGTATCTATGCCGATATGAACCGTGTCATTGCGGCGCTTCATGCCGTGCTTCCCGAGGCCGTGGGGTTGGGTGATTTTGGCCGGCCGGGCAATTACTTCGCACGCCAGATCTCGCGCTGGTCACGCCAGGCCAGGGAATCGACCCTGCCGATGAGCGCGGCAATGGACAGCCTCATCGAATGGCTGCCCGAGCACGTGCCGCCCGGCGACGAGACCACCATCGTGCATGGCGACTTCCGGCTGGACAACCTGATCATCCATCCGCGCGAGCCGCGCGTGATCGGCCTGATCGACTGGGAGCTTTCTACGCTGGGTCACCCGCTTGCGGATTTTGCCTATCACTGCATGAGCTGGCGCATTCCGGCCAGCCTGTGGCGCGGCATCGGCGGGCTCGATCTGACCGCGCTAGGCATCCCCCCGGAGGCTGAATATATCGACGCCTACGCCCGGGCAACCGGCCGCGACCCGCGGGCGCACTGGGAATTCTACATGGCCTACAACCTGTTTCGCATTGCCGCCATCCTGCGCGGCATCGGCCAGCGTGCGCTCGACGGTACGGCAGAGGGTGCCGATGCCGTCGAGATGGCGGCCAGGGCGGATCCGCTGGCGCAGATCGGCTGGGAATGTGCGCAGCGCTACGGCTGAGCCATGCCTGGCTGCCGTTGCCGGCAAAGCCATCCTTCAGGGCGTAATGGATCAGATGCCTCCCTTCTTTACGGCGCGCCTAGCGTTCCCGCTGCCTGCTCGAGCCCGCCCAGGATGGCATCGAGAACGCGTGGCGAGAAGCCCTGCGGCAAGTCAGCCTGTACTTCAGCAATGGCCGCCGGCGTTCTGGCAAGGATTTCTTCGATGATCGGCTCCACAGTCGAGGCGTAGCCGACCTTCTGCGCCGTACTGTTGAAGTGCCTGCGCTGGATGCCTTGCATCTCATAGTGCCGATTCTTCCCAAGCAAGGCCATCGCCAATGTGACGCGATAAGGTGACCACTGGTTGGGACCGTCGCCCAACACCGGATAGACCGACATGACGTCATACAGCGGAGTCAGCTGAAAACGTCCACGCGGCAGAAGATGGATACCAAAATTCTTGGCGTGACCGTCGGGCGCCCGCAGCAACCAGAACAGCACTTGCGCTGCCATCAGCGTCTTCATGTCGCTCTCGGCATTCACCGATTGTCGCAGCGTACCAAACAGGGCCTTGAGTCCCGGGCCTCCACCAGCCTCGTACTTGCGCAATGGCGAGCAACCCTCGGCCTGACAGAAGTCTTCCTGGGGCAGACGCATGAGCCAACGACCATCGGGTGCGGCGCGCCGGTCGAAACGTTCCACTACCAGCACACGGTGTCCACCAAACGTCGCAATACGGGCGTCGGCAACGCTCAGACCATAAGCCTTAAGCAGCCGCAAACACAGCCATTCGTTATCAACAGACGTGCTGAAGTCCGCCCGCCGCCCGCCCATCAGACCAAGCGGAAGCTTGAAGATATGGCTCGTTGGCGTGGCGCCGCGCGGCGCGAGCCATTGCCCATCCCACCACAGGAAGGCCGTTTTCTCTTGCGCACCAGCCAGTGAGATCCGAAAATCCATATCCGGATCCCGGCCTGCAGCGAAGGCCCGTGGCGAAACAATTTCTATCAGGTGCCGCTCGATATCCTCCTCGGACAGAGGCACGCCCTCGATTCGATCGAAACCGGTGGGCACCTCGTCATCACCCAGGATCTGGACAGCTCCCACGCAATCGCGCCCGATGGCTTTCAGCAAATCGAACGGCTCGATTGAACCCGTCCCGAACCGCTCAGCCGCGCGCCGACGGATCGCATCACTGTCGGGAAGCAAGTTATCGAAATAATTGGCAACCTGCTCCCCCTTGACCGGCAGGTTCTGCAGATTGAACGGCAATGACAATGACAGCGGTCGACCAACGTCAGCCCTCACCCAGTCTGGGTCATAGTGCAACTCCATCTCGCCGCGAGCGGGAATCGTCCATCTTCCAACGCGGACACCGTTGGTCCAGATGGACAGGCTGCGACTGCGCGAACGGCGCCCCATGTCACCAATCCGTGGCCGGCGACGACCCTATGGCACTGTTCCGAGTCCCAACGCTCAGTTCCAGCCCGAGCGCGGCACACCATGCCAGGAGCTGCTCCACACTCAGATCATGCGCGTTGAGCTCCAGATAGGACACGCGCGACTGGCTCAGACCAATACGGCTGGCCAGCACTGATTGGGTCAGCCCTTGAGCCTTGCGCGCGGCCTGCAGCATTGCTCCCAGTTGGCCGGCGGTGACCAGAGGATATGATAGAGATGTCATGATAAATAGTTGCAACTCAGGTAAATGCAATATACTTGAAATGCAACTATATGTCGATTAGTTGAAAATCAGCTAAAAAATTCACTGATGCACTCGAGTGACCAGCTGGGGTGAGGCAAATGGGTACCGGTGTATTTGTGGGGGCAAAACGCCACCCTGATGCCCCATCAGGTGGCTAGAATCGTCGGAATTGAATAAATTCGGTTCGACTAGGTGTCGTTTCAATTCGCAGAACCTACGCAAGACACGACTGCGCTCCAGCCAGCGCGAATTTCCTAATCAGTTAGTTTCAATCCACGCGCCTTCAATCCACGCGCCCGCACGGGGCGCGACATGATGGACGCGGAACGAGTTGAATGGGTATTCCGATTGATCGCGATCGACATGTGCGGGGACGACACCGTACAGTCACAGACGATGCACACAGATTGTGAGCTATTGCTGTCGGCCAGGAGCGGACGTCTACGAATCCTCGAATCTATTCTATGCCCCCGACTAATCTCCGACGTGATCGGCCTTCGCTGCAAGGGACTTCGATAGTGGTATCAGTAGAAATTGGGCTTTGCACGTGATCATGTTCTATTTGCGCATGTACGCGTTCATTTGCTACAATTCGAGATATGAATCACTTATCCTGGAGAGGCAATGAAAACCTTGGGGTATTGGAACAACAAAGGCGGCACGGGCAAAACCAGCCTAGCTTTTCAAAGTATCTGCGCTTTCGCGGCACAAAACCCAGACAGTCGAATTCTGGTAATTGACATGTGCCCGCAAGCAAATCTGAGTGAGCTATTTCTCGGGGGGCAGGAAAACGGCGGCGGTGCCAACTTGTTGGCGTTGCACGGCGAGGTCGGTCGGCGATCGATCGGCGGATACTTTCAGTCGCGGTTGCCCAAGCCATACGACAGTACGGGGGTGATGCCGCACAGTTACATTTCGAAGCCCAGCGTGTTTAACGTCACCATTCCCGATAACATCCACCTTCTGGCCGGTGATCCGCTGCTCGAACTCCAGGCGAATGCCGTGTCGACACTCGCCAACAACCAGATCCCTGGCACGAATAGCTGGATGGCGGTGTCAGGATGGCTGATTGACATCCTCAATGTTTGTGACGATAAATTCGACTTTTCGTTCATCGACATGAATCCCAGCTTCTCGATGTATACGCAGATTGCGCTAGCGGCGTGCCAGCGACTGGTGTTGCCCGTCACCGCAGATGACTCGTCTCGACGCGGCATCCAGAACGCGATGAGTCTGCTATTTGGTCTGAAGTTGCCGTCTGAGGTGTACGCCCAGCATAACTTCAACTCGCGCATGGTCGAGGCAGATATGGCGGTGCCACAGATTCATCTTGTGGTAAAAAACCGGCTGACCCAGTATATCAACACTGCAACCAGCTATCGGGCAGTGCTATCAGGGATCACTGATGATCTTAGGGGCATCGTAAAGGATAGCCCCGAGCACTTCACATTCCAGGACGTCACCGACGGAATGATTGAGGTGAAGGACTTTCAGACCGCCGGGGTCGTCGCTTTCGCGCGTGGCACGCCTTTTGTTTCCATGCGAGCCGGCAACCTAAGTGTTGCGGGGCAACGTGTGCGTGTGAATAGTGACCAACTCGAGCAGAACACTGACATCAGCAACGCGGTGGCTCAGCGTCTCTGGAACTAAGAACTGCAATCAATTCCGGGATGCCGTGTCTCTACGATGCGTCTCCCCGGTCGCGCATACCCACTCGCCGCCGCTTAGTCGGAAATGCGCCGACCGTCCGGTTTGGGTCGGTTTTGGCCCTCAGATTTTGGGATCGCGGCAGGGACACCGGTTACGCGACGCCCCTGATCTCGACAGTTTGACAATCCTCGGGCTCGAAACTGTTTTCTCCAAGCATACAGGGTCACGGTGCTGATTCCGGTCTCGCGGCTGATCTCGGCTACGCTCTGATTGTTTGGCGGCGTCATCTTGCGGGCCACCTGCTCTTTGGTTTCGCGACTATAGGACGCCGTGGTCTCTTTCCAACCGCCCCCTCATGGGTTATGGACTTCAAATCAAACCAACGGACATCTACTATGACAGAGGGGGCTTCTGCGGCCATCTGGATCAGATGATCGCTTCGAACCATCCCCTGAGGATGCTTGAAGCGCATATGTAATGACCCAGCTGAATCTTCAAAAGTTGCTAACGCAAACAGGATTGCGGTCTCGTCCCCAGCCCAACATATAGCGTTCCTTCCCGCACCATCCCCCACCCAGCTAAAATGGCTCAGAACCCCCTCCCCGCACACTGCGGCGCCATTCCTGACCTGCTGACCTGTCGATGACCCAAACAGACCTCTCCCAGCACACCCCCATGATGCAGCAATACCACCGCCTCAAGGCCGAGGCAACGGAGCATCTGCTGCTATATCGCATGGGTGATTTCTACGAGCTTTTCTACGAGGATGCACGTCGCGGGGCGCGGCTGCTGGATCTCACGCTGACCCAGCGCGGCCAGTCGGCGGGCGAGCCCATTCCCATGGCGGGGGTGCCGGTGCAGGCGCTGGAAGGCTATCTGGCGCGCCTGGTGGCGCTGGGAGAATCCGTGGCCATCTGCGAACAGATCGGCGACCCCGGCCAGGGCAAGGGGCCGGTGGAGCGGCGCATCGTGCGCGTATTGACGCCGGGCACGCTCACGGATGAAGCCCTGCTGCCGAGCAAGGCCGACCGCCTGATCGCGGCGCTCTGGATGCCGGGCACACGGCGCGGGGGCCAGCCCGGGCTGGCCTGGATGAATCTTGCCAACGGCGAGTTCCTGCTGGCGGAGTGCCCGCCCGCCCTGCTCGATGCCGAGCTGCACCGCATACAGCCCGCCGAGCTCATTGTGGCCGAGGCGACGCCCGCGCCCGCGCTCGATGGCAGCACCTTCAGCCCCATCCCTGAATGGCATTTCGACCTGGCCGCCAGCCGGGAACGCCTGCAGGCACACTTCAATGTGGACAGCCTGGCCGGGTTCGGCGTTGCCGACATGAGCTCAGCCCTGCGCGCGGCCGGCGCCCTGATGCATTATGTACAGGCCACCCAGTCGCAGGCGCTGGTACACATTCAGCCGCCGCGGGCCAGCCTGGCAGGCGACCATGTCATCCTGGATGCCGTCACCCGGCGCAACCTGGAGCTCACCCAGACCCTGTCGGGCGAGGATGCGCCCACCCTCTTTTCCACCCTGGATCACTGCGCCACGCCCATGGGCAGCCGGCTGCTGCGCCGGTGGCTGCATCATCCCTTGCGCGAACATGCCGTGCCCCAGGCGCGTCAGGATGCCATCGCACGTCTGTTGGCCGCAGACGAAGCGGCGCTGGCCGGGCGCGAGAGCCTGGACGTCCTGCAGACGATGCTGCGCCGGCTACCCGATCTGGAGCGCATCGCCACGCGTGTCGCACTGCAAAGCGTACGCCCGCGCGAGCTTGCCAGCCTGCGTGAAGGCCTGGCCCTGCTGCCCGACCTGCATACCCTGATGGCGCCGCTGCTGGATGATGCCCATCTGGCCGGCCTGTGCGCCGAACTGCTGCCTGACCCGGCGCTGGCCCGGCTTCTTACAGATGCCATTGCGGACGAACCCGCCGCCCTGCTGCGCGACGGCGGCGTCATCGCCACCGGCCATGACGAAGAACTGGACAGCCTGCGCCGGCTGTCACAGGACAGCGGCCAATGTCTGGCAGAACTCGAGGCGCGCGAGCGCGAGCGTACCGGCATCACCAACCTGCGGGTAGAGTACAACCGCGTCCATGGCTTCTACATCGAAGTCGCACGCAGCCAGGCCGACAAGGTGGGCGAGGACTATCAACGGCGCCAGACGCTCAAGAACGTGGAGCGCTACATCACGCCCGAGCTCAAGTCCTGGGAGGACCGCATCCTGTCGGCGCGCGAGCGCAGCCTGGCACGGGAGAAGTGGCTCTACGAGGCCTTGCTGCAGCAGCTGCTGGAACATGCGCCCGGCCTGGCGGCCTGCGCACGCGTGCTCGCGGAGCTGGATACCCTGGCCGGCCTGGCCTGGCACGCACGCGAGAACGACTGGTGCGCTCCCGTGCTGAGCGCCGTTCCCGAAGTGCATATCACGGCGGGCCGCCATCCCGTCGTGGAACGCAGTCTGGAGCAGTTCACGCCCAACGACTGCCATATGGACGACGGGCGTCGCCTGCTGCTCATCACCGGACCGAATATGGGTGGTAAATCCACCTACATGCGCCAAGTCGCGCTCATCGTGCTGCTGGCCCACATGGGCAGCTTCGTGCCGGCGCAAGCGGCTCGCATCGGGATCACGGACCGTATCTTCACGCGCATCGGCGCCGCCGACGATCTGGCCGGCGGCCGCTCCACCTTCATGATGGAAATGACGGAAGCCGCTGCCATCCTCACGGCCAGTACGGATTCCAGCCTGGTATTGCTGGACGAGATCGGCCGGGGCACATCCACGTACGACGGCCTGGCGCTGGCATCGGCGATTGCCCAGCGGCTGCTCACGCACAACGGCGCTCTGGTCCTGTTTGCCACGCATTATTTCGAGCTGACACGCCTGCCCGACCACCATCCGCAGGCCTGCAACGTCCATCTGGCGGCGGCCGAAGCGGCAAGCGGTATTGTTTTTCTGCACGAGGTACGCGACGGACCGGCCAGTCGCAGCTATGGCATACAGGTGGCGCAGCGGGCGGGCATCCCGGCGGCTGTGGTCCGCCAGGCGCTGCGCGAGCTCACGCGACTGGAAGAGGCGGCCGCGCCCAGTGCACAACTTGATCTGTTCGCAGCGCCGGCAAGACCGGCTCCGCCGGCCGAACCCGACCCTGAAATCGAGGCGGCTCTGGAAAAGGCCGAAGCGCTGCGTCAGGCCCTGCAGGCGCTGGACCCCGATGCACTCAGCCCGCGCGAAGCGCTCGACGCCCTCTACGAGCTTCGAAGCCTGCTCTAGCTGCCCTGCATATGCCCCATGAGCACGCTGAGGATGCGGCGTGCCGTTTCGGAATTCTCGCGCTGGCCCTGATCATCGAGCACGCTGACCCGGGAGCCCGCGCCGACCTGCTGCACATTGATACGGTAGCGCACTGCCTCGGCCTTGTTGCGTGCACCGAACATGCGACTGATGATGTTGGGCTGCTCTATCCTCTCGCCCGTATCCGTATCCAGATAGCGTACGTAATAGTCGCCAGTGGAACGATCACGGTCGTCCACGGAGAAACCGGCGGAATCTATGGCCACGCCAACGCGGCGCCAGGCACGATCAAAGCCTTCGTCAAGATCCAGTACCGCCTGCCCGTCCTGGGCCATGCGGATGTCAGGCATGTCGGGTGCGCGCTCGGCCTGGGCCACCAGCTCCTGGGCGCGTTGCACATCCGTACCCAGATAGACCATGAGACGGGCCAGCATGGCGGCATTCAGGCCCGGATCCTCCTTGCCGTGCACCCATTTGAACGCAGCACCATCGGCGGTGGGCGTCTCGTACATGTGCTGATGGCTGATATAGATTTCAGTCTGTCCATCGACGCGCTCCAGACGCGTGCGAAAGCGCTCACGCTCGCCGCTGTCGAAGACCTGGTCGATGATGCTGCCCAGCGCCGAACGTATCCAGCCTTCCGGAATCTTGGAGCGGTTCTCGGCCCAGTCAGTCTCGATCACGCCGGAGCGCGGCTCTTCCTTGCGGATGGTGAAACCGTTATCGCCCCAGAACTCGAGCACCCTGGGATAGACGGCTTCGGCCGGCTGATTCACGACCAGCCAGCGCAGGTCACCGTCGCGATACACGGCCACCCCGTCCTGGCGCGGAAGAATGCGATCCGCTGCACTGAGACGGCTCTGGTCTTCGCGCACCTGGGCATACCGGCTGTAGCTGGCCACGCCATCCGGTGCGCGATAGTGCGCCCCGTCATTGATCTGGCTCAGATCGGGTGGAATGCTCAGCGGGTCACCCCTTACCGTACTTTTGTAATCGATTGATTCCTCGGTACCCATGAGCTGGTTCCAGGTGGAGCAGCCGGAAAGCAGCGCCCCGGCACCCAGGAACATCACAGCAAGACGAATATTCAGAAGGCGGAATGTCTTCATTCAGATCAGATCCAGGTCTTTCAGTGTTTGGCGCAGAAGCGCATGGTAACGGGCATCAAGCGGCGTGAGCGGCAGACGATAACCTTCCTCGCACAGGCCCATTTGTGCCACGGCCCATTTTACGGGGATGGGATTGGTCTCGATGAACAAGACCTCGTTGAGTGCTGCCAGGCGGGCATTGAGCGTGCGCGTGCGCACCACATCGCCCGCAAGCGCAGCAGCGCACATCTCATGCATGAGGCGCGGCGCCACATTGGCCGTCACGGAAATATTGCCCCGGCCGCCCAGCAGGATGAGCGCGGCAGCGGTGGGATCATCGCCGCTGACCACGACGAAGTCACGCGGCACATCGCGCAGCAGGCGTGCGCAGCGACCGATGTCGCCCGTGGCTTCCTTGATGCCGATGATGTTGGGCAGCTGCGCAAGGCGAACCACCGTTTCGTTGGACAGGTCGGCCACCGTACGCCCCGGCACGTTGTACAGCAGGCTGGGCAGCTCCACCGCCTCGGCAACGGCCTTGAAGTGCTGGTAGAGCCCTTCCTGGGTAGGCTTGTTGTAGTAGGGGACTACCGACAGGCCGGCATCGGCCCCGACTTCCAGGGCGTGGCGCGACAGCTGTATGGCTTCGCTCGTGGAGTTGCCCCCCACACCGGCCACCACCGACACCCGGCCCGCCGCGTGCTCCACCGCCACACGGATGAGCTCGGCATGCTCGTCCATATCCACCGTGGGAGACTCCCCCGATGTCCCCACCACCACAATGCCGTCCGTGCCCTGCTCCACATGCCAGTCGATGAGTTTGCGATAGGCATCGAAATCGAGACGGCCATCCGCCTTCATGGGCGTGATCAGGGCGACAAGACTGCCCTGCAGGCGGGAAACGGGAGACGCGGATGTAGACATGGCGGATGAACTCTCTGACAACGGGTCTATTCAAAGGGACCGGGGTGATACTGCCGCAAGTTTAACGGATTCACGCCTCCCCGTTATAAAAACAGGCGTACGACCCAATAACCCAGCTGCAACAGGGGCTGGAGCAGGAACCACAGGCTGCCACTCATCATCAGCACAATCAGTATGAGCAGGCCATAGGGCTCGATGCGCGAATACTTCCATGCCAGGCGATCGGGCAGCAGGCTGAAGACAATGCGGCCACCGTCCAGGGGCGGCACAGGCAGAAGATTGAGTGCCATGAGCACAAGATTGATCTGGATGCCGGCAATCCCCATGCGAAACCAGAAGTCCGTTTCCGCCACGCCCGCGCGAAACAGCACGCCAACCAGCAGTGTCCAGCCAATGGCCATGACCAGGTTGCTGGCAGGCCCGGCCAGGGCGACCCAGAGCATGTCCTGCTTGGGCCGGCGCAGGCGGCTCCAGTCCACCGGTACCGGTTTGGCCCAGCCGAACAGGATGCCGGCACCGCCCGTGAGCTTGGTGCTGAACAGCAGCACCAGGGGCACAATGATGGTGCCGACCAGGTCGATATGGCGCAGCGGGTTGAGGCTGATGCGCCCGGCCTGCCAGGCTGTGGGATCACCAAACATGCGGGCCACGTAACCGTGAGCGGCCTCATGCAGGGTGATACCGAAAAGTACGGGCAGGGCGTAGACGGTGATGGTCTGTATCAGTTCGTGCATCGTGCCGGCAGACTCACGCCAGGCCAAGTTGTGCCGGATCACCCAGCCCGCGACGCAACACCTCCGGCGCCTCGCCCGTCAGATCAATGACCGTGGTGTGGGACAGATTGCAGGCCCCGCCATCGATGATGGCGGCAAGCGCATTGCCATAGCGGGCAAGAATCTCCTGCGCATCGTTGAGCGGTGTGTCCTCATCTTCGGGAATGAGCGTCGTCGACATCAGCGAAGAACCCGCAGCCTCCACCAGGGCGCGCGCAATGCGATGGTCGGGCACACGGATGCCTATGGTCTTGCGCGACGGGTGAGACACCCGCCGGGGCACTTCACGCGTGGCCTCCAGAATGAAGGTCCACGGTCCGGGCGTGGCCATCTTCAACAGGCGATACTGCTGATTATCCACCCGGGCAAAGTGACTGATTTCGGCCAGATCACGACACAGCAGTGTCAGATGATGGCGCTCATCCAGCCCGCGCAGGCGACGCAGGGCGTCGGCAGCGGCCTTGTCATCGAGCCGGGCCACGACGGCGTAGCTGGAATCGGTGGGCACGGCGACCAGGCCGCCTTGCGCGAGCAGATCCGCAGCCTGGTGCAGAAGTCGTGACTGGGGGTTTTCTGGATGAACGACGAAAATTTGAGCCATGGAAGCGTCCTTGCATTCACGGGTTGTCGCATCGTTGCGTGCCCGTTATTTTAGGGAATTCAGCTGCGGGGGACCAGCATGCAGAGTATCAGGGAATAATGCTATACTCGCGTTTCTCTGGTGGCCGTAGCTCAGCTGGTAGAGTCCCGGATTGTGATTCCGGTTGTCGTGGGTTCGAGTCCCATCGGCCACCCCAGGTTCCTCCCCTTCGGCATGCGGCGGCTTCACGTCTATACTAGGATCACCCTATATTGACGTTTCGGAGCCGGCATGGCAACCCCTGATTTCATCCCCGACTGGACTGAAGCGCCGTCGCAATGGGACTGGCTGGCCCAGGACGAGGACGGCCGCTGGTTCTGGTATGGCGTGCGCCCCAGGCCCGGCATCGGGGGCGGCGTCTGGCGCTCGCCTTCACGCATGCAGCAGTTTGCCGGCCAGTCGCAGCCAAATCCCGACTGGCTGGACAGCCTGCAGCAACGTCCCGCCTGAGCACAAGACAGACACCGGCGTGAACGAACTTCAGGTTTTCTTTACGAACTACTGGCCGCATCTGGCCTTTGTTCTGGGCCTGACCATCGGCGGCACGGCCGCAGTGCATGCGGCCATGACCAAGAATGATGTGCGCGCGGCGATCGGCTGGGTGGGCGTCATCATCATGTCGCCGCTGCTGGGCCCGCTCATCTATCTTGTAGTGGGCATCAATCGCATCCGTCACGACCAGATCTCCGAGCTGCGCAACCGCGCCCTGCACGACTACGGGCCGGCTTTCAGCGAACAGCCTTTCGAGCTGTCGGATCATGCGGGGCAGCAATTCGAGGCACTCGAGGTGCTGGGCGATCGCATCAGCCGTTTTCCACTGTGCACCGGCAATGCCATCGTACGCCTGCGCGGCGGTGACGAGGCCTACCCGGCCATGCTGGCCGCAATCGACGGCGCACAGCGCACGGTGGCGCTGCAGACCTATATCTTCGACCATGATCGCATCGGCGTGCAATTTGCCGAAGCCCTGGCCCGCGCGCACGCGCGCGGTGTGCATGTGCGTGTCCTTATCGATGCCGTGGGCTCGCGCTACTCGCGCCCGCCCATCATCCGGCTGCTGCGCCATCACGGCGTGCCGTCTGCGCTGTTCATGACCAACCCGTTGGGCATGCGCATGCCCTACGCCAACCTGCGCAGCCACCGCAAGATTCTTGTCATCGACGGACAGGACAGCTTCACCGGCGGCATGAACATCCGCGAAGGCTTCGTGCACGCCCTGGCGGGCGAGCGCACGGCGCTGGACACCCACTTCCATGTCACCGGGCCCGTGGTGCGCCAGATCATGTCGGTCTTCGCCCAGGACTGGATGTTCACGACCAACGAATCCCTGCCCCTGCAGATCTGGTGCAATGACGACCCCGTGCACCAGCCGCAGAACATGCCCGCACGCAGCATACGCTCGGGCCCCGACCGCCAGCTCGCCGCCACCCAGAGCATGCTGCTGGGCGCCTTTGCCGTTGCCCAGAAGCACATCCGTATCCAGTCGCCCTACTTCCTTCCCGACCAGGTGCTCATGGGTGCCATCAACACCGCCGCCCGGCGCGGCGTGAAAGTGGACATCCTCATCCCGGGGAGCAACAATCTGCGCCTGGTCAACTACGCCATGACGGCCCAGCTTGATCAGGTCATCCGCGCCGGCTGCCAGGTGTGGCGCGGCCGCGGCAATTTCGATCATTCCAAGCTGACGACCATAGACGGCACCTGGTGCTACATCGGTTCGTCGAACATGGATCCACGCAGCCTGCGGCTGAACTTCGAGCTGGATGTCGAAGTCTACAGCCGCACGCTCACCGCGCAGATCGACGAGGATATGGATGCCGCCATCAGCCAGGCCACGCCGGTAACCCTGCAGGACCTGGCGCGGCTGCCGTTTCGCAAGCGGCTGCGCAACCGCATCATCTGGCTCGCCAGCCCCTATCTCTGAAGGCTGGGAGCAGGCCTCAATGGATTGCCGGCCCCATCACCAGATCAGGCAGGCCGGTCACGATGCCGGGGAACAGGCACAGCAGCACGATGCCCAGCATCATCACAAGGACATAGGGCAAGGCCCCCATGAGGATGTCGCGTGTCGGCACCTGGGGCGCAATCGAATTGAGCACGAACAGGTTCAGGCCCACGGGCGGCGTGATCAGGCCGATTTCCATGTTGATGGTGAGTACCACCGCAAACCAGTAGGGGTCGAAGCCGGCCTGCATGATGATGGGATGCAGCAGCGGCGCCGCCATCACGATCACAGCCACGGGCGGCAGAAACATCCCGGCCACAAGCAGAAACACGTTGATGATGGCCATCAGCGCCCAGCGGTTGATCTCCATGGCCGCAATTGCAGCAGCCAGCGACTGCGTGATGTACAGCGAGGACAGGGCAAAGGAGAACAGCTCGGCCGAGGCCATGATCATCATGATCATGACGCTTTCGCGCATGGCTGAACCGAAGATGCCGACGAAAGGCCGGATGCGGAACAGGCGATAGATCACGATGACGGCAACCAGGGTGAGCATGGCGCCCGCACCCGCCGCCTCCGATGGTGTGGCCACCCCGCCGTAGAGCACGAACAGCATGCCCACGATAATGATGAGCAGCGGCAATACACGCGGCAGTGTCGCCAGTTTCTGGCGCAGCGTATAGTGCAGATCGGCAGCCCCGAAGTGAAAGCCCTTGCGCTTGGCGTCGATGATGGCCCAGGTCATGAACATCGCGGTGAGCATGAGGCCGGGCAGCACGCCCGCCAGGAACAGGCGCCCGATGGACGTCTGTGTGGCGATGCCGTAGACGATCATGGTGACAGAGGGCGGAATCAATATGCCCAGCGTGCCCCCCGCTGCGATGGAGCCGGTGGCCACCGAATTGGGATAGCCTCGATCGATCATCTCGGGCACGCCCATCTTGCCGATGGCGGCACAGGTGGCCGGACTGGAACCCGTCATGCCTGAAAATATGGCGCAGGCACCGATATTGGACAGCACCAGGCCGCCGGGGACCTTGTACAGCCAGCGGTCCAGCGCCTTGTAGAGATCACCCCCCGCCGGCGTGCCGGCGACGATGGCCCCCATGAGCACGAACATGGGTATGGCGACGTAGGCAAGGTTGGCGATGCCGGCAAACATGGTTTCGGCCATCACATAGATGATGTCGGGCCCCATGTCGAGGAAGAGTCCGCCCACAGCCGCAAGGCCAAGGGCAAAGGCGATGGGCATGCCGGTCCCGAGCAGCACGCACAGGACGACGACCAGGGTGATACCGGCCATGGTGGGCGTCATGACGGCGCTCCCGACAGTTTGAACAGCTCGGCCGCGTATTGCAGGCAAAGCAGCAGAAAGCCCAGAAACATGGGGGTCAGCGGCATCCACAGCGGCACGGCCGCCACGCTCGGCGTCGTCCAGCCGCCTTCGATGGCCTCGAAGAGATGCACGCCGGTGGCCACCATCATCACCAGGCAGAACATCAGACCCAGCACTGCGCCGACAAACTCCATGCGCCGCGACGCACGGGGCGCCAGCAGCATCTGTATCACATCGACTCCCACGTGACCCTTGCGCAGCAGCACATAGGGCGCGCCCAGGAAAATGGCGGCGGTGGCACTGAAGACCACAGCC
Organism: Castellaniella sp.; assembly: GCA_041655275.1. GTDB lineage: Bacteria > Pseudomonadota > Gammaproteobacteria > Burkholderiales > Burkholderiaceae_B > JAJYRX01. The sequence goes on from JBBAFU010000009.1 coordinate 50,592, forward strand.
TCGGTCTGCCATACGGTGGCCGCCCGGAAGATATAACGCATGAAAATCATCTGACAGACGATGATCATCGCAAACGTGAGCAGCAGGGCCGACAGTATGCCGCAGGCACGCGACATACCCTCGACCACGCTGATGAAGCGCCGGATCATGGTGAGCGCATCCTCTTCAAAACGGGGCCGCACCGCACGGCGGCCGGCCCCTTGACGGCGTTCAATGCCGGAACAACAGCTCAGTCAACAGCCAGGGCTTTCTTGAGCAGCTCGTCACCCCCCTTCACCTTCTCGGCGAAGTTCTTGTAGGACGAGTTCTTGGCCATTTCCATCCAGGCGTCGAAATCATCCTTGCTCATGGAAACAACTTCCACACCCGCCTTGGTGAAGGTGTCTATCATGCGCTGCTCGCCCTTGAGCGATTCGCCCACGAAGTAGTCCTCGGCCTTCTTGGCTGCGGCAAGAATGGCCTCGCGCTGGGCATCCGTCAGGTTATCGAACACCTTCTTGGACATGATGACCGGCTCGTACATGAACCACAGGGCATTTTCACCCGGTGCGGTCAGGCACTTGACCTGCTCGTAGAGACGATAGGACACAAAGCTGTCGTTGGATGTGTTGGTGGCATCCAGGACGCCCGTCTGCATGGCGGTATAGATTTCCGACGAGGGCATGGACGAAATCGAAGCACCCGCTGCCGCCAGCATCTGCTCGAAAGCCGGGCCGGCGGCGCGTACCACCTTGCCCTTGATCGTATCCGGGCTGGTGATGCAGCCTTCACGCGAGGCAAAGCCACCGGCCAGCCAGGCATCGGCAATCACCACGGCGCCGTTCTTCTCGACAATAGCCTTCATGTCCTTCATGAACTCGGACTGGTTCAGCCGGGCGGCATGGTCGTAGTTGCGCACCAGACCCGGCATCAGCGTGGCCGAGAACTGCGGTACGCGACCCGAGGCATAATCCAGCGGGAAGGCCGACATGTCGAGCTGCGCCCGCGTGATGGCACCCCACTGCTCATTGGCCTTGTACAGCGAAGAGGACGGGAAGACCTGGATCTCCAGGCCAACGTCAGCCGCCTTGACCTCGCGGGCAATGATCTGGACCATTTCGTCGCGCGGATCACCCTGACCGCCGGGGAACTGATGGGATGCGCGCAACACGGTCTGCGCCGAAACGACGCCGGTGCCGGCAATCAGGGCTGCCGCAACGGCAAACTGCATGGATTTTTTCATGACTATGTCTCCTGTCGATTCAATGGATAGGCGGCCGACATCATCCATTGCGTCGGATCGGCCTGCCTGTACAACAACTTCCGCAACAACTTCCGACCTGCTCAGTTCGCGCCCTCCGGCTGCGACCATGTCTGGCGCAGGACGTTCTTCTGCACCTTGCCCATGGTATTTCTGGGCAGTTGCGCGATCTGCCGCATTTCCTTGGGCACCTTGAAATTGGCCAGCTGATCCCTGAGCGCGTCGCGCATGGCCGCCATGTCCAGCGCGGCGCCGTCGCGTGCCACCACAGCGGCCACCACGGCTTCACCAAAATCGGGGTGAGGCACGCCGATGACGGCGGATTCCAGCACACCCGGCAACTCGTCGATGAGCAGCTCGATTTCCTTCGGATAGACATTGTATCCCCCGGAAATAATCATATCCTTGTTCCGGCCGACGATGGACAGCACATCGTCCGGGATACCCTCACCGCCCAGCTGCCCGACATCACCCGTGCGAAACCAGCCATCGGACGTGAATTCCTCACGCGTCTTCTCGGGCATGCGCCAATAGCCGGAAAACACATTGGGCCCGCGCACCTGCACATGGCCGATCTCGCCCACGGCCACGGGCGCATCGGCATCGTCCACCACGCGCAGGTCCGTGCCCGGCAGGGCGCGGCCCACGGTGCCGGCCAGACGCGGCCCATCCTCGGCCAGATAGGGGTTGGATGTGAGCATGATGGTTTCACTCATGCCGTAGCGCTCCAGGATGGTATGCCCGGAACGTTCCTGGAACGCGTTGAAAGTATCTTCAAGCAGCGGCGCCGAACCCGAAATGAACAGCCGCATCTTGCTGCAGACCTGCTTCGTGAAACGCGCGTCGGCCAGCAGGCGCACGTAGTAGGTGGGTACCCCCATCATGACCGTGCTGCGCGGCAGCCAGGCCAGCGCCTGATCAATGTCGAGGCGGGGCAGCCAGATCATGCGCGCACCGGCCAGCAGACTGCCGTGCGAAGCCACGAACAGACCGTGCACGTGGAAGATGGGCAGCATGTGCAACAATACGTCATCCGAGGACCAGCCCCAGTATTGATGCAGCACCCGGGCGTTGGAGCCGAGATTGCCATGGCTGAGCATGGCTCCCTTGCTGCGCCCCGTCGTGCCTGACGTATAGAGGATGGCGGCCAGATCATCGGGCTCGTTGAAAACATTGCCGAACACTTCCACCTGACCTTCAGCAGCCTGTGCCAGACTGCCTGCACCCTCGGCATCCAGCGTATGCACGTGGATGCCGCCGTGCTGCGCCGCGAGCGCCCGCATGGCCGGCTCGCGCGACGGATCGCACACCAGCAACGATGGCTCGGCATCGGTGATGAAATATTCGACTTCGGCGTCCAGATAGGCGGTATTGAGCGGGAGATACACCAGACCCGCGCGCAGACAGGCCAGATAGAGCATGAGCGCTTCCGGTGACTTCTCGACCTGGACCGCAACGCGCGCACCCTGGGGAAGATCAAGCGCCTGCAGGGCATGGGCATAGCGCGCGCTCATATTGCCGACATCGTGGTAGCTATAGTGACGCCGCGTGGTCTGAATGGCAATACGCGTCAGATCCTGGGGGAAGCCACTGGCCAGCAACTCGTAAAGATTGGCGTTGGCGTGCACACTATTCTCCTGTGAATTTCGGGGTTTGTCCTGCCAGGAAGGCGCGCACACCTTCCTGGTGGTCGTGAGTGTCGGCAAAACGGAAGAAGTGCGCAAGTTCGCCGGCATCCATCGGTGCCGGATTGTTCGCCAGACGGCGCACGGTTTCCTTGTTGATGCGCGCAGCCAGCGGTGCCGCGCGTTGGAGCCGCTGCATGAGCACGTCCACATGCGCATCGAAATCCGCATCCTCGACCACTCTTGTGAGCAGACCCTTGGCCTGGGCTTCGGCGGCGCCGAACACCCGGCCTTCGAGCAGGATTTCCAGCGTGACGGCCGGCCCGGCCAATGCCAGCAGGCCGCGCAGCTCGCCGGGCGCCATGGGAAAGCCCAGCCGATTGATGGGCACACCGAAACGGGCACTCGATGTCGCCACACGCAGGTCGCACTGGCTCGCAATCTCGAGCCCGCCACCCACACAGACGCCGCGGATGACGGCAACCACAGGTACTGCACAGGCCGCGACCGCCTCCAGCGCAGGTGCGATGATGTCCTGATGATAGGCCATGGTCAACGCATGATCGGCGCGATGTTGCGGAAACTCGCGGATATCGGCGCCGGCGGCAAAGTTTCCGTCGGCGCCGCGGATGCCGACGCAGCGCAACCCCTGTATCCGCGCCAACTGCACAAACACTTCGGTCAGCTCGCGCCACATGGCAATGGTGATGGCATTCAGGCGTCCGGGATGCGACAGCGTCACCCAGGCCAGCCCGTCTTCGACCTCGAGCAGGACGCGGCCGTCCCGCACTTCGTCTACAGCCATCGCAAGGCCCTTCCCGTACGCACCTTGCCCTGGGCGAGCTGGGCCAGATTTTCGTCCAGCTCATCCAGATCATAAAGATAGTTGGCCATCATGGCGCAGGATTGCTGCTGTCCCTTGGGCGAGGTATCGGCTGCCCAGTTCAGGCGCTCGATACGCGCACCGTTGCCCAGGTGAAAGCGCGCCACCACATCCAGCGGCTTGTCGTTCTTCATGGTCTTCAGATAGCGTGCCGCCAGGCGCAGCCCCGTGCGCTGGAGCGCTTCCGAGGCCTTGTCGTCCGCCGGTGCCTCCAGCACGCCATTGAGGCGATCCAGCCAGTCCCGACCGCTGAGCTGCTCTTCCCCGGTAAGCTGGCGATCCGCCTTGTCGGAGAGCAGTGCCAGCATGGCCTCGGCATCCTGACGTGCGAGCCAGGCCGAGAAACCGGGCATGGGAGACAGTGTGGCGAAGGACTTGAGGCGCGGAAATTCGCGCAGCAGCTCTTCCACCACGCGCTTGAGCAGGAAGTTGCCGAAGCTGATGCCGCGCAGCCCGGACTGCGTATTGGAAATGGAATAGAAGATCGCCCAGCGCATCTTGCCGGGATCGGACAGCGGCGCCTCGGGATCGAGCAGGGCCTGGACGTTGTCCGCCATCTGCTCGGTGAACGCCACTTCGACGAAAATCAGGGGTACGCCTTCCATGCGCGGATGAAAGAAGGCATAGCAACGGCGATGATCGGCCACGCGATTGCGCAGGTCTTCCCAGGACTGGATCTCGTGCACGGCCTCGAACCGGATCAGCTTCTCGAGCAGCGACGCCGGGCTGTCCCAGCTGATGCGGCGCAGCTCCAGCATGCCCACATCGAACCAGCTGGACAGCAGGCCGGCAAGCTCGGACTCGAGCATGACCAGGCCGGCCACCTGGTTGCGCCAGCGCAGCATATCGGCACGCAGCTCGACAAGCAGCTGCAGGCTTTCGGCCTGGGCATACAGCCGGCGAAACAGCCGCAGGCCGGCATCGTCGCGCGGTTCGAGCCGGGCGCTGGCCTCGGCCAGACCCGCCAGCAGGCGGCGGCGCTGGTCCTCATCGCCCTCAAGATAGCGCACGGCCCAGCTGCGGGCGGTGCGATTGGCCGCAACATCGGTCAGCCGGGCGGTGAATAATGCGGCGGTATCACCGGCCGACGGCCAGCGATCGCGATCCAGCCAGCGACTCAGGCGGCGCAGGATGCCATCGACGCCGGCCGGCGTGCGGGTGGCGGCATCGTCAGCCTGCGAAGCGTCGATTTCCTGTAGCGTCATGAATGGGACTCCTGCATATCACCCATCATTATGGCCCAAGACGTTTACATATGCCCGAAACGGGACACACATGTTTACCCTGATGCGCGACGGTACCCCGATGTGTAAAGGCTATCCCGACTGCTCAGGCAGGACTACGGGCGTGATCACCCGTCCTTCGCGAAAGTAGAGCCGGAGATTCTCCAGCGTGAGCTCGGCCATGCGCCGCCGGGTCTCGTGCGTGGCGCTGCCAATGTGCGGTGTGAGCACGACATTGTCGAGCCCCATGAGCCGCGCATCGACCCGCGGCTCATCGTGAAAGACGTCCAGCGCAGCCCCGCCGATGCGCCCTTGCGACAACGCCGCAACCAGCGCCTGCTCATCGATGATGGAGCCGCGCGCAATGTTCACGATCACCCCCTGCGGGCCCAGGGCATCCAGCACTGCGGCATCGACCATGCCCGCGGTCTGTGCACCGCCGGGGGCCGCGACAATGAGGATGTCGCTGGCCTGCGCCAATGCCCGCAGATCCGGCTCGAAACGCGTCGCCAGCCCCTGGTCACGACGGCCGTGATAGGCCAGCGCCACATCGAAAGGCACAAGCCGGCGCGCGATTTCCTTGCCGATGCGGCCCATGCCGATGATGCCGACACGCTTGCCCTCAAGGCTGGTACCCAGCGGAAACGCACCCTCCAGCCAGTGCGATGCGCGCAGGAAGCGGTCTGCCTGGGGCAGGCGGCGCAGCAACCCCAGCACCAGGCCTATTGTGAGCTCGGCCACGGCCGCATTGAGCACATCCGGCGTGTTGGCCACAAGTATGCCTTTTTCCCGCGCCAGGGCAAGCGGGATGCCGTCATAGCCGACACCACAGGTGGCAATGATGCCCAGTTCGGGCAGCTGCCGCATCCGTTCGGCTTCGATGAGGAAATTGCTGCGCGTGACGATGCCGCGCACCTGGGCGCGACGCGACGCATCGCCGGCAATATCCTCCCATTGGACACAATCGAACTCGGCATCGATCATCTCCTGGATAAACGACGGAAAACCACCGATCTGCAGCAGGCAGGGTTTCATGTTTGCTTCCTTGACGACATCATTCACGATGCTTGAGCAGGCGCTGACGCTGCCGGTATTGCTCAAGATAGGCATCCCGCGACGGTATGATATGGTCCCGGCACAGGGCGACCAGACCTTCGACGTCCTGATTCTGCACCGCACGTATCATGGCCCAGTGATCGCTTCTGGCCTTGCGCAGGAAATGGGGCTCGGCCATGGCGAGGAAGCGAATGGGATGCGCCCGCCGCGCGAAGTCATCAATGACAGCGCACAGTGCGGGATTGCAGGTGAGCGAGAACAGCTGCTGGTGAAAAGCGATGTTGGCCCTGAAGGCACCGCGCAGGTTGCCGCTCTCGGCGCAGGCGTCATGCGTTTTCTGGATGGCCGTCAATCCTGCCAGTTGCGCCTCGTCCACCGGAAACCGGATATGCCGGGCGGCATTCGTCTCCAGGATCTCGCGCACGACGTACAGATCCCGCACCTCGACGTCGGTATAGGCGCGCACAAAAGCGCCCACGTTCTTCGGACGATCGATGAGCCCCATCTTCTCCAGCTCGACCAGGGCGCGGCGCACCGCATGCCGCGTGGCCTGGAAGCGCGCGCACAAATCATCTTCGACCAGGCGTTCGCGGGGATGCAGATAGCCGAAGACGATATCCTCCTCGAGGATCTCGGCAATCTGCTCGGAAGAATACGCCGGCGATGCTGCACCGGCCGGCGGCGCATCCTCGACAAGGACCGCCTCCGGCAGGTCCGCCCTCACATCGCTGTCTTCCATCGCCTCCTCCTCCCGAAGAATGGTTTCATGCTTCCAGAGCATCGTCGACCGCCATTATCCCAGATCGACCGGGACACGACGCCTGCGAAACAGGCGGAACAGGGGCGTGGCCTGCAGGATCGAGAGCGCCGCAATCACCAGCAGTCCCAGCGACACCGGACTCTCGAGGAAGACGCTCCATTCGCCGTAGCCGATGAGCAGGGACTGCGCAAGACTGGAATCCAGCAGCATGCCCAGCACCAGCCCGATCACCATGGGCGCGATCGGGATGCCGCCGCGCTCGAATATATAGCCGATCAGGCCAAAGCCCAGCATCAGCCAGACATCGAAGAGATTGTTGTTGATCGCGAGCGAACCGACCACGCCCAGCACGGCAATGGAAACCGCGATGATGATCTTGGGAATGCGCGTGACAAGCACGCACAGCCGTGTGATTCCGAGGCCGATCAGGAACAGGGGGATATTCGCCAGGATGACGGCCCAGATCAGGGTATAGGTGATATCACCATGCTCTGTGAGCAGGGTGGGTCCGGGCAGGATGCCATGCACCATCAGCCCGCCCAGCAGGACGGCCGTGGTGGAGCTGCCCGGTATGCCCAGGGCAATGGTGGGCACGAGCGCGCCACCGACCACCGCATTGTTGGCCGCTTCGGGCGCCGCAATGCCTGCGGGCTCGCCCTTGCCGAACTGGCTCTTGTCCTTCGCCCAGCGCTTGGCCTCGTTATAGGCAAACCAGCTCGCCGTCTCGCCGCCACTGCCCGGAATCACGCCCACCACGATGCCGATGGTGCCCGAGCGGAAGATATTGGGCAGCAGGCGGCGAAATTCCTTCAGCCGGGGCAGGACGCGCGAACCCAGCGGGTTCACGGGCGGCAACGGGATGCGTGCATGTTCAGCCAGGCTGATGGCCTGGGGCAGCGAGAACATGCCGATCAGCGCCACCGTATAGGAGATGCCGGAATACAGGTTGATGTTGTCGAACGTGAAGCGCGCCGACCCGGTGGTTCCGTCCATGCCGACCATGGCGAGCAGCAGGCCCAGGCAGCCCGAAAACAGGCCCTTGACAGGCGAGCCGCCCGACAGCGTGCCTATCATGGTGATCCCCAGAACGGCGATGGCAAACAGCTCCACCGGCCCGAACATCAGGACCAGACGACCCAGGAAGGGCGCTATCGTGAGCAGCGCAATGCCGCTCATCAGGCCGCCCACCAGCGAGGCGGACAGCGAAATGCCCAGCGCCCGCCCCGCCTCTCCGCGCTCTCCCATGGGAAAGCCGTCGAGCACCGTGGCGGCCGCCGCCGGTGTGCCCGGCGTGCGCAGGATGATGGCCGCGATCGAGCCGCCATACATGGCCGACAGGTAGAGCGAGGCCAGCATGACCAGGCCGGTCTCGGGCGGCAGCGAGAAGGTGAGCGGCAGCAGCAGGGCCAGCGCCATGGTGGCCGACAGGCCGGGCAAGGCACCGACGATGATGCCGATGAAGGTTCCCAGCACCAGGAAGACGAGGTTGTACGGCGTCAGTGCATGAGACAGGCCGATGGCAATGAAATTGGCATCCATGGGGGATGATCTCCGTGATTGCGTCAGTCGAGCCAGGGGGCAATGGGCGCCGGCAGGCCAAGCGCCCAGATGAAGACCAGCCAGACAAAGGCCGTGATACCCAGGGCGTACACAATGGCCACCACCGGGCGGATGATGCGGCTGGCCAGCAGCGTTCCCCCGACAAATCCGATAGTGGCAATGGGGTAGCCCAGGATGGGGATCAGCCACACGTAGGCAGCCGTGGCCACGGCAAACCCCAGACCCAGACGCCAGCTGACGCCGCTGTCACCCGCACCATCACCGCCATCACCGCCATCGCCGGCAACCGTCGCTGCCGGCGCCTGCGCTGCCCGGCCGGCGCGTGCCTGTCGACCGCGCCAGTACTCTTCGAGCATCATCAGGACAGCCAGGGCCCCCACGATCCAGATGAGCAAGCCGGGCAATCGCTGCGCAGTCGCCGGCAGCTCGCCCAGTTCACGATGGAAGATGCCCACAAGGATCAAACCGGCAACGCCTGAAAGATAAGTGCTGTTCACATGGCCTCCTCGACATGCAGTACACACCGGGGCGGCCATGCCGCCGGACATGGCCGCCCCGGTACCGACTGACGCCTACTTCTTGTACTGATCCTTGATCTCTTCCCAGATCTGGGTGAAGGTGACTTCCTGATCCTTCAGGTAGGTGCCATAGTCGTCGCCCCGCTTGTAGTCCAGGGGCAGCGCACGGGCGGCCGCATCACGACGGAAGTCGGGATTCTCCATCACACGATCCATGGCGTTCAGGATGTCCTCGCGTGCCTGCGCAGGCATTCCTGCCGGCGCGCTGTAGCCGCGCGAAGAACCGGCCACGACGTCGATGCCGATCTCCTTCATCGTCGGCACATCGGGCAGATCGGGCGAGCGCTCATCCGCGTACAGCGCCAGGGCACGCAGGTTGCCCGCCTTGATCTGCGGGAAAGTGATGCCCAGGTTGTTGGAGCTGGCGTCGATCTTGCCCGCCATGGCGGCCTGCCAGGACGGCCCGTCGCCGGCAAACGGTACGGACTGGAACTGCAGCCCGGTTGCCTTCTCGATCATGATGACCGAAAAGAAGTCATCGCCCCCGACGCCCGAATTGCCCACGGTGATCTTGCCCGGATTGGCGCGGGCGGCGTCGATCAGCGCCTCGATGGTGTGGTAGGGGCTGTCCTTGCCGACAACCATGATGCCGGGATCGGTAACGACGTTCATCAGCGGCGTCAGATCATCGATCTTGTACTTGATCGTCGGGTTCATCAGATAGTTGGTCATCAGCATGGGAGTGTTGGTGATGCTGATGGTCTTGCCATCGGCCTTGGTCTGGTTGGCCAGCTGGGTCCAGGCGATGGCACCCGTGGCCCCGGGAATATAGCGATTGACGAAATTGACGCCCAGCTCCTTCGCGAGATAGGGCTGGACCAGCTGCGCCAGGGCATCACTGCCGCCCCCGGCCTTGAACCCCTGCAGCACCGTGATCTCGTTGCCGGCGCTGTAAGATTGCGCCAGTGCCGGGCCCGTGAAGGCCAGGCTGGTCAGCGACGCGATCAGCGCCGTCCCGAAAAACATTCGTTTCATGGCAAGTCTCCTGTTGCTTACTGTTGACTACTCAGAACTGCGGCCATCCCGGCGTGTGCGTGCACACGCTCATGACCAGTCATCAATGGCATAGCGCTCCAGCGCCTGCTCATCGAAACCAAAACCCAGCCCCGGCGCCGTCGGCACTGTCAGGTGTCCGTCCGCAAACTGCAGCTGGACATCCACAAGCCGGCGGAAGTTGAGCACCTGGTCATCCGGGAAGAACTCCACGTATTCGGCGTTGGGCGTGGCCGCCACCAGATGGATGTGCAGATCGTGGAACCAGTGCGGATACATGCTCACGCCGAATCCGGCAGCGCTGGCGGCAATGCGGCGCCACTCGCTGATACCCCCGCACACGGCGGCATCGGTCTGCAACATCATGGCCCCGCCCTTCTCGAGCAGTTCCTGGTGACGCCAGCGTCCGGCCTCGATTTCACCGGTGGCGACGGGCACCGCCGTGCGCTGCGCCAGAGCGGCATGATTGTTGATGTCATCGGGGCTGAAAGGCTCCTCGATGAAATAGGGATTGCTGGGCTCGTAGCGCTTCATGTACTCGAGCGCCGTGGGCAGATCCTTCCAGGCGTTGTTGGCGTCCAGCATCAGCAATACATCGTCACCGATGGCCTCGCGCGCCGCGCGGATGCGTGCCTCTTCCTCGGCGGGACTCAGACGACCCACCTTCATCTTGACGGCACGAAAACCCCTGGCGACGTAGCCGGCCAGCTCCTGGCCCAGCATGTCGTTGGTCTTGCCATCCAGGTAATAGCCCCCGCTGGCATAGGCTTTCACGCGATCACGCGCATGGCCGCCCAGGTAGCGCGACAGCGGCAGGCCGGCGGCGCGCGCATTGCGATCCCACAGGGCGGTATCGACAATGGACAGGGCCCGCATGACCGACCCGGCGCGCCCGTGCAGCAGGCTTTCCTGATACATGCCTTCCCACAGGCCTTCCACGCGCAAGGCGTGCTCGCCCACGAGCATCTCGCTGAACAGCTCGCGCACGGCGTGGCTGACAAGCACGCCGCCGCGGCTGCCGCCATAGCAGAAACCGATGCCCTCATGCCCGTCTGCCGTACGGATACGGGTCACGGTGTAATCACGCGCATGTACCTTGCGAGTGGAGAACGAAGTGGCATGATCCAGCGGAATGCGGATGCTGCGCGTCTGCACCGAAACGATACGATCATCCTGCGTCATCAGACTAGCTCCTGAAAAAATTACTTCGCCCCGCGCGGCACACGCTGCACGAGGCTGACGTTTTGCAGAAAATCAAAATCACAACCCTGGTCGGCCTGCAGCACCGACTCCAGATAGAGACGCCGGTAACCCCGCAAACCGGCTTCGGCCTGTGCAGCGGGCCGTGCGGCTGCGCGCTGTGCCAGCTCGGCAGCGTTCACGAGCAGCTCCAGCCGCCGTTGCGGGACATCCAGGCGAATGCGGTCACCCGTGCGCACCAGCGCCAGCGGGCCGTCGCACGCCGCTTCGGGCGCCACATGGACGACGATGGTGCCTGCGGCCGTGCCACTCATGCGGCCGTCCGAGATGCGCACCATGTCCTTTACGCCCTGGCGTGCCAGCTTGCGCGGGATGGGAATGTAGCCGGCCTCGGGCATGCCGGGCGCGCCCACGGGACCAATATTCCGCAGCACCAGCACATCGTCCGCCGACACATCCAGATCCGGATCATCGAGGCGTTCGGCCATATCCTGCACACCTTCAAACACCACCGCCCGGCCTTCATGCACCATGAGTTCGGCGCTCGCTGCCGACTGCTTGATGATGGCGCCCGACGGCGCCAGATTGCCCTGCAGGACAGCCAGGCCGCCCTGGGGATGGACGGGTTGCTCGCGGGTGTGCACCACAGTCTGGGCAAAGGGCGGACCGGCCCGCTCGAGCTCCTCGCCCAGTGTGCGCCCCGTGACGGTAAGGGCGTCCAGATGCAACAGGGGGCGCAGCTCTCGCAGGACCGCCGTGAGCCCGCCGGCCTTGTGCAGGTCTTCCATATAGTGGTGGCCTGACGGCTTCAGATCGACGAGTACCGGCGTCTCGGCACCCATGGCATCGACGCGTTCCAGATCGATGCCGATACCCATGCGTCCGGCAATCGCCGCCAGATGGATGATGCCGTTGGTGGAGCCGCCTATGGCGAGCAGCACACGCAAGGCGTTCTCGAAGGCCTGCGCCGTAAGAATGCGATCCGGTGTCAGGCCTGCGGCAATCATAGCCACAGCCTGGGTGCCGGTCTGCTCCGCGATGCGCATGCGATCGGCCGTCACGGCCGGCGCACTGGCGCCGCCCGGCAGCATGATGCCCAGGGCTTCGGCAATGCACGCCATGGTGCTGGCTGTCCCCATGACGGCGCAGGTGCCCACGCTGGCCACCAGATGGTCGTTCACCCGCGCAATTTCCGTGTCATCGATCTCCTCGGCCCGGTATTGCGCCCAGTAGCTGCGGCAATCGGTGCAGGCGCCCACACGCGTGCCGCGATACGAACCCGTCAGCATGCTGCCCGTGGTCAGCTGTATGGCCGGCACGCCGGCCGAGGCGGCCGCCATCAGCTGGGCGGGTACGGTCTTGTCGCAACCGCCGATGAGCACGACCGCGTCCATGGGCTGGGCGCGGATCATCTCCTCGGTATCCATGGACATGAGGTTGCGCAGAAACATGCTGGTCGGATAGGCAAAGCTTTCGTGGATGGAAATGGTGGGAAACTCCACCGGAATGCCGCCCGCCAGCATGACGCCCCGCCGTACCGCCTCGACCAGCTGCGGCATGTTTCCGTGGCAGGGGTTGAAACCGCTGCCGGTATTGGCGATGCCCACGATGGGGCGATCGAGCGCCTCGTCCGTATAGCCTGCGCCCTTGATGAAGGCCTTGCGCAGGAACAGGGAGAACGCCGTATCGCCGTAGCTGGTCAGGCCTTTCCTGAGACCTCGGGCTTTGTTGCTATCCATCCTGATTCCATCAATAAAATTGTCGACAATTCTGAAGATAATATATTCGACGAATCAGCGGCTGCGAAACAAGGGTTTATACGGATAGTGCGGGAAAGCGATTTCTGGCCGAAAAATCCTGGCTGAGAGTCAGGCTATGTAATTCAAGCCACGTAGTTCAGGACAGCCACGTAATGGCAGCCGCTGCCACCCAGCACGAACAGATGCCAGATGCCATGCGCTGCGGGCCAGCGATGATCGGTGGCGTAGAAGGGAATGCCCAGCGTATAGGCCGCTCCGCCGGCGACCACCCAGCCAAAACCCGCCGGGCCCAGCGCCTCGATGAGCGGAAAGACGGCCAGCAGGGCCAGCCAGCCCATGAGCACGTAGAGGATGAGCGAGAAAATGCGCAGGCCGCGCGCGAGCCAGATCTCCTGCACGATGCCGATGACGGCCAGCCCCCAGACCACGCCGAACAGCGACCAGCCCCAGGGACCGCGCAGGCTGACCAGCATGAAAGGGGTATAGCTGCCGGCGATGAGCAGATAGATGGCGCAATGATCGAACTTGCACCAGATGCGTTTGGCCCGTCCGCGCAGGCTGTGATAGAGCGTGGACGTGAGATAGAGCCAGAACAGCACCAGACCGTACACGCCGAAGCTGACAATCTTCCAGGGGTCACCTGCACGGGCACCCATGACCAGCAGCACCACCGTACCTGCCAGGGCGAGTGCCGCCCCGGTCAGATGGGAAATACTGTTGAACCGCTCACCGCGAACCATGGTGCCTCGCTGGCCCGCCCTGCAGGATTCGAACCTGCGGCCTACGGCTTAGAAGGCCGTTGCTCTATCCAGCTGAGCTAAGGGCGGTTGCACACGTCTATTAGGGAAGCTCTGAGCCCTCATTTTAACCTGTTCACGCCCCAACCCATATAATCAGGGTTTTCTGAAACGGAACTTGCCGGATGGAGCTGTTGCAGGACCCGAATACCTGGGTCGGCCTGGCGACGCTGGTCGTGCTCGAAATCGTTCTGGGCATCGACAATCTGATCTTCATTGCCATCCTTGCAGGCAAGCTGCCGCGCGCGCAGCGCGAGCGGGCGCGCATCATCGGGCTGGGGCTGGCGCTCATCATGCGCCTGGGCCTGCTGGCCATCCTCTCCTGGCTATTCACGCTCACCCGGCCATGGCTGGTATTGGGGCCCGTCGTCCTTACCGGACGCGATCTCATCCTTGTGGTGGGCGGCTTCTTTCTTGTGCTGAAAGCGACGCTGGAACTGCATGAACGCATAGAAGGCGGCCCGCACCTGCCCGGCACCGTGGGCGGCCACGCCAGCTTCTGGGTCATCGTGACGCAGATCGTGGTGCTCGATGCTGTCTTCTCCCTGGATTCCGTGATCACCGCAGTGGGCATGGTCAAGGACGTGGAGGTCATGATGGCGGCCGTCACCATCGCCATCATCGTGATGCTGGTTGCCTCGCGCGGGCTTACCCAGTTCGTCACTGCCCGCCCCACTGTCGTCACCCTGTGCCTGGGCTTTCTGCTCATGATCGGCTTCGCCCTCATTGCCGACGGCTTCGGTTATGCCGTCCCCAAGGGCTATCTCTATGCAGCCATCGCCTTCGCCATCGGCATCGAGGCCCTCAACCAGATTGCACGGCGCAACCTGCGCCTGCTCGAGGCGCGCCGCCCCCTGCGCGAACGGACCGCCGAAGGCGTGCTGCGCATGCTGGGCAAGACGCCGGTCACACCCCAGACCATTGAAGATGCGCCCGCCCCGGGCGGCGATGACGAAGAGCTGCCCTTTGGCGTGGAAGAGCGCAACATGGTCAGCAGCGTGCTGCACCTGGCCGAGCGCAGCATCCACTCCATCATGACCCCGCGCGCCGACATCTCCTGGATCAACCTGGAGGCCGACGCCGGGACCTCGCGCGCCACCATCAGCGCCACTCCGCACGGCTTCTTTCCCGTCTGCCGGGGCAGCCTGGACGATATCGTCGGCGTGGGCCGGGCCAAGGACATGATGGCGGACCTGCTGCAGTTCGGAAAGATTCGTGAATCCAGCCTGCGCGCTCCCATTCTGGTGCACGAAACCATCCGCGCGCTGGATTTGATAGAGACCCTCAAGAAAGCACGCGGCCAGCTGGTCATGGTGCTGGATGAATTCGGTGCCGTCGAAGGTCTGGTCACGCCCATGGATGTCTTCGAGGCCATCGCCGGGGATTTTCCCGACGAGGACGAAACGCCCGATATCATTCAGGATCAGGCCGGTCGCTGGGTGGTGGATGGCGCCACCGACCTGCTGCACCTGGAACAGGCGCTGGATATCGACGATCTGGGCAGCGACACCGAAGAGTTCAGCACCCTTGCCGGCTACCTGCTCGAGCACTTCGGGCGCCTGCCGCAGGCCGGCGATACGCTGGAAGTCGCGGTCGGGCATCGTACGCTGCACTTCCGCGTGCTGGAGATGGAGGGACGACGTATCACCAAGGTGCTGGTCCAGACCGATCCGGCATCCGCGGATGATGATGCGCCGGATGCGACTGTGTCCTGAGGCCATCCGCCGCAGCATGGTAAAATGGCTCGCGCTGGCATCCGGTATTCACGATAATTTCAAGATCAAGATAAAACAGTCGGGGCGTGGCGCAGCCTGGTAGCGCATCTGGTTTGGGACCAGAGGGTCGCATGTTCGAATCATGTCGCCCCGACCATCAAATCAACAACCGCACAGGTGCACGGTACGTCACGGTACGCAATATGACGCAAGCCAACCCAACGCTGGCGCAGAAGGCGCAGGCCTGTCGCCACCAGATCCGTCACGCGACCCATACCGGGCCCACGGCCGGTCTGGCACGGGGCGCCGTACAGGCCAATCTGATGATACTGCCGGCCGACCTGGCCGGCGAATTCCTGCTGTTCTGCCAGCGCAATCCCAAACCCTGCCCCGTACTCGCGGTCACCGAACCGGGACAGGTCACCGTACCGGCGCTGGGCGACGATATCGATTTGCGCACCGACATTCCGCGCTACCGCGTGTGGCGCCATGGCGAGCTGGTCGACGAGCCCGCTTCACTGCTCGATATATGGCGCGATGATCTCGTGTCCTTTCTGATCGGCTGCTCGTTCTCGTTCGAAGAGGCGCTGCTGGCCGAAGGACTCGATATTCGCCACATCACCGAAAAGGTGAACGTGCCCATGTATCGCACCAGCATTCCCACGCAGGCCACATCGCGCCTGTCGGGGCCCATGGTGGTATCCATGCGCCCCTTCAGGGCCGCGGATGCCATCCGTGCCATCCAGATCACGTCGCGCTTCCCGGCGGTGCACGGCGCGCCCGTGCATCTGGGTGACCCGGCACTGATCGGCATCAAGGACCTGCAACAGCCCGATTTCGGTGACCCGGTCACCGTGCGTGACGACGAAATCCCCGTCTTCTGGGCATGCGGCGTGACGCCACAATCCGTCATCGCCACGGTGAAGCCCGAATTCAGCATCACGCATGCACCGGGCCACATGCTGGTCACCGACATCCCCAACACGCAACTGGCTTCCTTCTGAAGCCGGATGCCCTGCAGCCAACAGCTTCGGGCGGGCTGCACCATCACCGAGGAGAACTCCATGAAACGTCTGATGTTGTCATCTCTGATCGCCGGCGGCCTGCTTGCCGCCCCCGCCCTGGCACAAGAGGTTGTCAAGGACCTGCCTGCAACCAAACTCACGGTTGTCGGCGGCCTGAGCAACCTGACCGCCTACCAGAACTTCGAATATCCCTTCTGGACCAAGACCGTCACCGAACTGTCCGACGGCAAGGTCACAGCCGACATCAAGGGCTTCAACGACATGGGTCTGAAAGGGCCTGAAGTCATGCGCCTGCTCGGCCAGGGTGTCCTGCCCTTCGGCTCGGCCACGCTGTCCTACTTTGCCGGCGACGACGCCATCAACGAAGCCATCGATCTGGCCGGCCTGGCGCCCACCATCGAGATCGCCCGTGAAGTGACCGATGCCTTCGCCCCGGTATACGAGAAATTCTACGCGGCCAACGGCGTCAAGGTCCTCGGCTTTTCCACCTACGCCGCCCAGGTCCTGTTCTGCAACGCGCCCGTGGAGAAGCTCTCCGACCTGAAAGGCAAGAAGGTGCGCACCAGCAGCCGCACCCAGGCCGAGTTTGTCGAAGCCGTGGGTGGCAACAGCGTGACCATTCCCTTCCCCGAAGTCGTACCCGCCCTGCAGAACAAGGTGGTGGACTGCGGCATCACCGGCTCCATGTCGGGCTACTCCGCAAAATGGTACGAGGTCGGCACGCACCTGTACGCCCTGCCGGTCAACTGGAACCAGCAGATCCATGCCGTCAACATGGACTACTGGAACAAGATTGATCCCAAGGTACAGGACTTCCTCCAGGCCAATCTGAAGACGGTCTACGATGGCATCTGGGATGCTGCAGCACGCGAAACCCAGGAAGGCCTGGATTGCAACACGGGTGCCGACAGCTGCCCGCACGCGGAAAAGGGCAAGATGAAGCTCATCGTGCCTTCGGATGAGGATCGCGAAGCGCTCAAGAAGATCACTGCGGACATCGTGGTGCCGAAGTGGGCCGATCGCTGCTCGGCTCAGTGCATCACCGATTTCAACGCCACCATCGGCAAGATGCTCGGCTTCACCGCCGGCAAGTAAGCCCGCACCATGGATGCCCTGCTGCGCAAGGCCACCACGCTGTCCCGCTGGGCCAGCTGGGTGGCAGGCCTGCTCACCCTGGCCAGCGTGCTCTATATCACGCTCGACGTGCTTGCCAGGCGCATCCTCGGCGCACCGCTGGGGGGCTCGGACGAGCTCTCCGGCTACGCCTTTGCCATCAGCATCTCCTGGGCGCTGTCCTTTGCCACATTGCAGCGAGCGAATATCCGTGTAGATGCCTTGTATCAACATCTGCCGGTGCGCGTCTGTGCACTGCTCGACTGGATAGCCCTGGTTGCCCTGGCCATCTTCATCGTCGTCATGACGCGCTGGGCGGGCGAAGTCGCACTCACCTCCTGGACACGCAACGCCACGGCCAATACCACACTGGGCACACCTTTGTGGATTCCCCAGGCGCTGTGGGTCCTGGGCCTGCTGTGGTTCTGCCTGGTGCTGGCCCTCATGCTGCTGCGCGCCTCGATTGCCCTGGTCACGGGTGATCTGCCCGGCGTGCAGCGCATCGCCGGCATGCGCACCGCGCAAGAGGAGGCCCGTGAAGAGGCTGAAAGCGGCCGTCGCATGGTGCACGGAGACGGCACATGATCACCACCAGCCTGGTGCTTCTGCTGGTGCTGATCGGCATCAGCATCCCGGTCGGTGCCGCGCTCGGCGTGCTCGGTCTCGTGCTCGACCCGCTGTATTCCATGCTGCCGCTGTCACGCGCCATCGGCGAGGTCACCTGGGGCACGAGCAATGAATTCCTGCTCGTCGCCATCCCGCTGTTCATCATGCTTGGTGAAATCCTGCTGCGCTCCGGCCTGGCCGAACGCATGTACAGCGCCATGTCACTGTGGCTGTCCTGGCTGCCCGGCGGGCTCATGCACGCCAACATCGGCGCCAGCGCCCTTTTTGCCGCCACTTCGGGGTCCAGCGTGGCAACGGCGGCCACGGTCGGTACGGTCGCCCTGCCCCAGATCAGCAAACAGGGTTATCACGAGCCACTGTTCCTGGGCAGTCTTGCGGCCGGCGGCACGCTGGGCATCCTGATCCCGCCCTCCATCAACCTGATCATCTATGGTGTGCTCACCAACACCTCGGTACCACGCCTCTACCTTGCCGGCATCCTGCC
Organism: Castellaniella sp.; assembly: GCA_041655275.1. Taxonomy (GTDB): domain Bacteria; phylum Pseudomonadota; class Gammaproteobacteria; order Burkholderiales; family Burkholderiaceae_B; genus JAJYRX01. The sequence goes on from JBBAFU010000009.1 coordinate 69,231, forward strand.
GGGCATCGTGGCCGCATTGCTGTTCATGCTCATCATTGCGCTGGCCTGCACTGTCAGGCCCAAATGGGGCGGACGCCCCATTCAGGCCGGCTGGCGTGAACGCCTCACCAGTCTGGTGCACCTGCTGCCGCCGCTGGCCATCTTCCTGCTCGTGGTGGGCTCCATCTACGCGGGGCTGGCCACACCCACCGAAGCCGCCGCCCTGGGTGTGAGCGGCGCACTGATACTGGCCGCCTTCGCGCGCCGCCTGACTGTGGCCATGCTCAAGGAAGTGCTCGAAGGCACGATGAAGACCACAGCCATGATCATGCTCATCATCATCGGCGCCGCTTTCCTGAACTTCATCATGGCCGGCGCCGGACTCATCAGCGCGCTCACCAACGCCATCGCCGGCCTGGGCTTCTCACCCGGCGTCATGCTGCTCATCCTGGTGCTCTTCTATCTGGTGCTGGGCTGCTTCATGGAAACCCTGTCCATGATGGTCACCACCATTCCCATCGTGGCGCCCATCATGATCGCCCTGGGCTTCGATCCGGTCTGGCTGGGCATCGTCATCATCATCCTCATCGAAGTCGCCCTGATCACCCCGCCGGTGGGGCTCAACCTCTTTGTTGTGCAAAGCCTGCGCACGCAGGGCAGCATGAATGCCGTGATGCTGGGCAGCCTGCCGTTCGTGCTCATGCTGCTGGCACTGGTGGGCGTGCTGGCCCTGTTCCCCGGCCTTGCCCTGTGGCTGCCCCAGCTGTTCCGTTAAACTGATGCCATCTCTCCGGCGTCTGAAACCGCCACCCTGCGGAGTTTTTCCATGCAACTCGAATTCCGTCTCGTTCCCGTCGCCGCCGGCACGCCCGCATCAGACATCACCGTCAATATCGACCAGTTCATCGTGGGCGGCTGGGCCGGGCGCAACCGCGAAGCCATAGAACACCATATTGAGGAGCTGGCCGAGCTGGGTGTGCCCCGGCCCAGCGCCATCCCCCTGTATTACCGCATTGCCAGCGATCAGCTCACCCAGGCCGACACCATACAGGTCGTGGGCGACCAGACCTCGGGCGAGACCGAAGTGCTGCTGTTCAATCATCAGGGCGAGCACTGCATCAGTCTGGTGTCCGACCATACCGACCGTGCACTGGAAGCGCACAGCGTGGCCCTGTCCAAGCAGATCTGCGCCAAGCCCGTCGGACGCACGGCCTGGCGGCTGGCGGATGTGGCCGATCACTGGGATTCGCTCGTGCTGAAAGCCTGGATCGAAGAAGACGGCCGCGAAGTGCGCTATCAGGATGACAGCGTATCCGCGTTACGCCATCCCGAAGCACTGATGCGCGGCCATTTCGACGCCGAACGCATCCCTGCCGATGCCGCCATGAGCTGCGGCACGGTAGGCGCCATCGGCGGCATCCGCCCTTCCACGCACTTCATCATGGTCCTGTCGGATCCCGTCCTGAAGCGTGAGCTGCGACACGAATACCATGTCCAGGTGCTGCCCGAGATCGCCTGAACGCCCCGGCGCACCGGCTCCGCCCCCTTTTTGCCTGAACCTCTCTTGAAACGGAAATCTGCATCATGTCGTCCCCGAACACCATTGCCGCACTGCATCAGGCGCTGACGCGCCGGGAAACCAGCTCCGAAGCGCTGGTCAAGGCCGCGCTGGAGCGCATCGCCGCCCCCGAAGGCGAAGGCAGGTACGCTTTCACACGCGTCCATGCCGAAAGCGCACTCCAGGCCGCCCGGGTGTCGGATCAGCTGCTCGCCGCCGGCCAGGCACGCTCGCCACTGGAAGGCCTGCCCATCTCGATCAAGGACCTGTTCGATCTGGCCGGCGATGTCACCACCGCCGGCTCGGTCGTCCTGGCCGACCAGCCCGCCGCCACGGCCAGCGCGCCGGCGGTACAGCGCCTGCTGGATGCGGGTGCGGTCATTGTCGGGCGCACCAACATGACGGAGTTCGCCTTCTCGGGTCTGGGCATCAATCCGCACTACGGCACACCGGCCTCGCCCTGGGATCGCGGCCGCCGGCGCATTCCGGGCGGCTCATCCTCGGGCGCTGCAGTCGCCGTCGCCGACGACATGTCCGTCATGTCGCTGGGTACGGACACGGGCGGTTCGGTACGCATCCCGTCCGCCTTCTGCGGCACTACGGGCTTCAAGCCCACGGCGCGCCGGGTGCCCATCGATGGCGGCGTCCCCCTGGCCACCAGCCTGGATTCGGTAGGCCCGCTGGCCCGCTCCGTACAGTGCTGCATCACCACCGACGCCATACTGGCCAACGAAACCGGGCGCGTCCTGGAGGCCCCCGGGCCCGGGCAGTTGCGCCTGGCCGTGCCCGACAGCCTCATCCTCGAAGAGGCCGATGACCACGTGCGCCAGAGCTTCGAGTACAGCCTGGACCTGCTGCGCAAGGCCGGCGCGCGCATCGACATGATTGCCGTTCCCGAGTTCGAGCGTCTGGCACACATCAACCGCAAGGGCGGTCTGGTGGCCTCTGAAGCCTGGGCCTGGCACCAGGAGCACATGGCCCGGGGCGAAGCGCAGTACGATCCGCGCGTCAGCACCCGCATCCTGCGCGGACGCGACATGACGGCAGCCGACTACATCGAACTGCTTGCCGCACGCACATCGTGGATACAGGCAGTAAATGCCCGCCTGCGCTGGTACGACGCCCTGCTCATGCCCACCTCGCCCATCGTGGCGCCTGAAATCGCACGCCTGGAAGCCTCCAGCGACGACTATTTCATGACCAATGCACTCATACTGCGCAACCCCACCTTCATCAACTTCCTGGACGGTTGCGGCCTGTCCCTGCCCTGCCACCCGGCAGGCACGGCGGCCGTCGGTCTGATGGTGGCCGGCCCGGCCATGCAGGACGCACATATCCTGGAAACCGGGCTGTGCGTGGAGCGTGTACTGCAGGAAGGTCGCTGATTCAGCGCGGCGGCACGGCAAAGCCGTCGCGCATGACTTCGCGCAGGAAGCCGACCAGCAGCTGCACCGCCTGCGGCACCTGGGGCGAATAGGGCCGGATCGCATAAATGGTTTCGCTGAAAGTGCCTACCGGCTTCCAGCCGGGCAGGACGGCAACGAGCGCCCCCGTGCGCAAGGCGGACTGGACACTGAAGTCCGGTACGACGGCAATACCCAGGCCGGCCAGGGCCATTTCACGCAGCACCTCGCTATTGTTGGCGGCAAATACACCCTGGACGGGAATGGTCAGGCGGGACCGGTCGGCACCATCGGCATGGCTGTCCACCGACCCGGACTCCAGCGTCCAGGTCAGGCGCCCGCGCGGACGGGGATAGGTCAGGCAATGATGGCGGGCCAGATCACCGGGCGCCCGCGGCCGGCCCTGACGCGCCAGATAGGCAGGGCTGGCCACGAGCAGGGGACGCGTGGTGCACAGTTGCCAGGCCACGTGCGTTTCGGGCGGTTGTGCCGCATGGCGCACCGCCAGATCGAACCCCTCGTTCACCAGTGAACTGAGCTGATCCGACAGGTCGAGTTCGACACGGATGCGGGGGTAAGCGTACAGGAATTCGGGCAGGCGCGGCACCAGCTGCTGACGCGCCAGTGCCACCGGTGCCGTCACGCGCACCAGACCGGCGGGCTCCTCCGCCAGCTCGCGAATGCTGGTGAAACTCCAGAGAATCTGGTCAAAGGCATCGCGCGTATCCTCGACGAGCTGGCGGCCGGCTTCAGTCAGATGCACGCTGCGCGTCGTACGCCGCACCAGCGGCAGGCCGGCCATGCGCTCGAGCTCCGCAACGCGCTGGCTCACCGCCGCCTTGCTCACGCCCAGACGACGCGCAGCCAGGGTGAAACTGCCCTGTTGCTCAAGGACGATGAGCCAGTGTACGGATGACCAGATGGCGTGGTTGTGTTGCGTTTCCATTGGAGTATTGTTCAATATTCTGAACAATCAATCAACAGAACAAGTCTAGGCAAAGGCCCGGGGTCGTCCTAAACTGTATACAAATCAAAACTCTGGCGCTGCCGGCGCCGGACCCTTCCAACACAGACAGCGAGGCTTTCATGCAAGCATTCACCGATACACAGGATGTCGTCAACTACATCGGCGGGCAGCGCATGCCCGGCCAGGGCGGCACGCAGGCCATCATGAATCCGGCCACCGGCGCCGTGGCGCGCCAGCTGCGCCTGAGCACTGCGGAGGATGTCAATGCCGCCGTCGCCAATGCAGCAGCAGCGGCACCCGCCTGGGGCAATACGCCGCCCCTGCGCCGCGCCCGCATCATGTTCCGTTTCCTGCAGCTGATGACCGAGCACCAGGATGCGCTGGCCGCCATCCTGACTGCCGAGCACGGCAAAGTCTTCAGCGACGCCCAGGGCGAAGTAGCGCGCGGCATCGACGTCATTGAATTTGCCTGCGGCATCCCGCAGTTGCTCAAGGGTGATTACACCGAACAGGTTGCCAACGGCCTGGACAACTGGACCATGCGCCAGCCCCTGGGCATCGTGGCCGGCATCACGCCGTTCAACTTCCCCGCCATGGTGCCCTGCTGGATGTTTCCCGTGGCCCTGGCCGCCGGCAACTGCTTCATCCTCAAGCCCAGCGAGCGCGATCCCTCGGCCTCACTGATGATGGCCGAGCTGCTGAAGAAAGCCGGCCTGCCCGATGGCGTGTTCAACGTCGTGCAGGGCGACAAGACGGCGGTCGACGCGCTCATCGAACACCCCGATGTTGCCGCACTCAGCTTTGTCGGCTCCACGCCCATCGCACGCTATATCTACGAGCGCGGTGCAGCTTTCGGCAAGCGCGTCCAGGCGCTGGGCGGTGCCAAGAACCATCTGGTCGTCATGCCCGATGCCGATATCGATCAGGCCGTGGACGCCCTGGTCGGTGCCGGCTTCGGTGCAGCCGGCGAGCGCTGCATGGCCATTTCGGTTGCCGTGCTGGTCGGTGATGTGGGCGATCGCATCGTTTCCCGCCTGGCCGAGCGCGTGCGTGCGCTCAAGATCGGCAACGGCATGGATGCCGCTTCGGAAATGGGTCCGGTCATCACGAAGGACGCGCTCGAGCGCATCGAGAACTACGTACAGATCGGCGCGGACGAAGGCGCCACCCTGGTCGTCGACGGTCGCGGCCTGAAGGTGGCCGGTCACGAAAACGGCTATTTCACCGGCGGCACGCTGTTCGACAACGTCAAGCCCGGCATGCGCATCCACGAGGAAGAAATCTTCGGGCCGGTATTGTCCTGCGTACGCGTGGCCGACTTCGGCGAGGCGGTCGATCTGATCAACAATCACCACTATGGCAACGGCGTATCCTGCTACACCCGCGACGGTCATGTGGCGCGTGAATTCGCCCGGCGCATCGAAGTCGGCATGGTGGGCATCAACGTGCCCATCCCCGTACCCATGGCCTGGCACGGTTTCGGTGGCTGGAAGCAGAGCCTGTTCGGCGACACCCATGCCTACGGCGAAGAAGGCGTGCGCTTCTACACCAAGCAGAAGTCCATCATGCAGCGCTGGCCGGAAAGCATCGACAAGGGCGCTGAATTCGCCATGCCCACGGCCAAGTAAGCCCGGGTCCGATGTGCCCTGCTCTGCCCGCAGCGCTGGTTCAGGCTGCGGGCGGCGCGGGGACTTGTTCAGAGTTTCCCCAGGAATTCCCGTAGCACACCGGCCGAGTAGAAGCGCGCCACCTGCTGCAGGAAAGCATTGAAATCCACGCCGGCGCTGTCGTCCGCGCGGTCGGATATGGTACGCAGGACGGCAAACGGCATGTCATATTCATGGCAGATCTGCGCCAGCGCCGCACCCTCCATCTCGACGCACAGGGCGTCGGGCACCGCTTCACGCAGCCGGCGCACGCCGGCTGAATCATTCACGAAACAATCGCCGCTGATAATGGTGCCGGCATGAACGCGCGGCGCATCCAGACCAAAGGTCCGGCGCGTGCCGGCGGCAATCTGCTGCCGGAACGCCTGTTGCAGAAAATGATTGGCGCTGTGCATCAGCCGTGTCGACAGGTCTGGATCGGCGGCAATGCGGCTGCAGCCCAGCAGCGGAATCTCGTAGCGCGGAAAGATCGGGCTGGCATCCATATCATGCTGCAGGAGATCTGCAGCCACCACCATGTCACCCACGCGCACTGCGGGTGACACCGCACCGGCCACACCCACGAAGATAACGGCATCCACGCCGAACTCGCGGATCAGGGTGACGGTGGTCGCCGCCGCCGCCACCTTGCCGATACGCGCCAGCACCAGCACGCAGGGCCGGCCATGCAGCCGGCCCACATGATAGTCACGCTGTCCTATGCGATGACGCTGCACCTCGCCGTGCATGGCCTGCAGCAGCAATGCCGCCTCCTCGTGCATGGCGGCAACAATACCCAGTGTCTTCAATCGGGCCTCACTCTATATAATCAACGGTTCACGCTCAGCGGACACTTTACCGACAGACCCTGTTGCCTCTCATGGAGCCTGCCCCTCATGTCCTATTCTCTGCTCGACAACCTCGGAAAACTCGTATTGCGCGTCTCGATCGGCGGCATGCTGTTGCTGCACGGCATCGGCAAGCTGGTCGGCGGCATCGGTGGCATAGAACAAATGGTGATGGCGGCCGGCATGCCTGCCATTGTTGCCTGGGGCGTCTACCTGGGTGAAGTGCTTGCACCGCTGCTGATGATACTCGGCTTCTACACCCGGCTGGGCGGCCTGATCGCCGCCACCAGCATGGTGTTCGCGATCCTGCTTGCCCATTCGGCGCACATCTTCAGCCTGAGCCCCATGTGGGGCTGGGCCATAGAGACCCAGGGCCTGTTCCTGTTCGGCGCGGTCGCGGTGGCCCTGCTTGGCGCGGGGCGCTACAGCATGGGCGGCATCGGCGGGCGCTGGAACTAGCATCCGGCGGGACATCGCCTAGCCAAAGCGACCCGTGATGTAGTCCTCGGTCTCCTTGCGCGCAGGGTTGACGAAGATCTGGTCCGTCGTGCCGAACTCCATGAGCTCGCCCAGATACATGTAGGCCGTGTAGTCGGAGCAGCGTGCAGCCTGCTGCATGTTGTGCGTCACGATGACGACGGTGTAGTCGGACTTGAGCTCGGCGATCAACTCCTCGATCCTGGCCGTGGAAATCGGGTCCAGGGCCGAGCACGGCTCATCGAGCAGCAGCACTTCAGGCCGTATGGCCACGCCGCGGGCAATGCACAGGCGCTGCTGCTGGCCGCCTGACAGCCCGCTGCCGCTCTTGTGGAGCTTGTCGCGCACTTCGGGCCAGAGCGCCGCCTTGGTGAGCGCCCATTCCACGCGCTCATCCATCTCGCCCTTGCTCAGGCGCTCGAACAGGCGCACGCCGAACGCGATATTGTCATAGATGCTCATCGGAAACGGCGTAGGCTTCTGGAACACCATGCCGACCTTGGCACGGATGAGCGAAATATCGGTCCTGGATGTGAGCAGGTTCTCGCCGTCGAGCAGAATCTCGCCTTCGGCCCGCTGGCCCGGATACAGCTCGAACATGCGGTTGAAAGTGCGCAGCAGTGTGGACTTGCCGCAGCCCGACGGGCCGATGAAGGCCGTCACGCGTTTCTCCTTGATGTCCATGGACACATTCTTGATGGCCTGGACATCGCCATAGTAGAAGTTCAGATTGCGTATGGCCAGTTTGGTGGGATCGGGATCTCGGGCATGAAGCATGGTGACAGACCGGGCCCCGGCATCAGCCGGGGCGCTCCTCATTTGCGAAAGAAAATACGGGCCAGCAGATTGATGGCCAGCACCAGCAGGGTGATCAGCGCCGCCCCCGCCCAGGCCAGATCGTTCCAGTCACGGAAAGGGCTGGCCGCATACTGGAAGATGATGACCGGCAGATTGGCGATGGGCGCATTCATGTTGAAGGACAGGAACTGATTGTTCAGCGCGGTGAACAGCAGGGGCGCCGTCTCGCCGGCGATGCGCGCGATGGCCAGCAGCACACCCGTCATCATGCCGGAACGCGCCGCACGATAGCTGATGAAAAGCACGATGCGCCACTGGGGGCAGCCCAGGGCGGCCGCCGCCTCGCGCAGGCTGTTGGGCACCAGACTGAGCATATTGTCCGTGGCGCGCACCACCACGGGCACGACGATGATGGCCAGTGCAAAGGCGCCCGCCCACCCCGAGTAATGACCCACGCGCGCCACATACACGGAATAGATGAACAGGCCGATGATGATGGACGGCGCGGACAGCAGCACATCATTCAGGAAGCGCACACTGGTCGCCAGCCAGCGGTCGCGGCCGAACTCGGCCAGATAGGTGCCGGCCAGCACGCCCAGAGGCGTTCCCATGAGTACGGCGGCGGCGGACATGAGCACACTGCCCACGATGGCGTTGAGCAGGCCGCCAGCCTCACCCGGTGGCGGCGTGCTCTCGGTGAACAGGGTCAGCGTGAGGGCCGGCGCGCCCTTCATCAGCAGCGTGAGTATGATCCAGAACAGCCAGAACAGGCCGAAGGCCACGGCCACCGCCGACAGCATGAGCATGAGGCGATTGAGCCGGCGCCGGCGACGATAGACCGGATTGCTGTCGGTGGCCATGACCTTCATGCGCCGCCCGCCGGCAGGTCCTGTCCCCTGGACAGGCGTCGCAGCACCAGTTTGGACAGGATGAGTACCAGCGTGGTGATCACGAAGAGGATGAGCCCCAGCTCCAGCAAGGCTGCTTTCTGCAGGCCGCCCGCCTCGTTGAACTCGTTGGCCAGCGCGGACGCAATGGAATTGGAGGGCGAGAACAGCGAGTGCGGCAGGCTGAAGGCATTGCCGATCACGAAGGTGACCGCCATGGTCTCGCCCAGTGCACGGCCCAGGCCCAGCATGATGCCGCTGATGACGCCGTTACGCGTGAAGGGCAGGACGATTTTCCAGACCACTTCCCAGGTCGTGCATCCCAGACCGTAGGCGGACTCCTTGAGCATGGGCGGCACCTGCTCGAACACGTCGCGCATGACGGCGGTGATGAAGGGAATGATCATGATGGAAAGGATGAGGCCGGCCGTGAACAGGCCGATGCCCAGCGGCGGCCCGGCGAACAGCTCGCCCAGGACCGGCACATCCCGGGTCCATTGCACCAGAGGCGACTGCACATGCTGCTGGAACAGCGGCACGAAGACGAAAAGCCCCCACATGCCGTAGATGATGGACGGGATGGCTGCCAGCATTTCTATGGCCGTACCCAGGGGACGGCGCAGCCAGCCGGGTGCCCGTTCGGTCAGGAACAGCGCAATGCCGAAGGACACCGGCACGGCAATCAGCACGGCAATGGCCGAGGTGATGAGCGTGCCGGCCACAGGCACCAGGGCACCATAATGGTCACGGACCGGATCCCATTCACTGGTCCACAGGAAGGACGGGCCGTAGGTGGTGATGGCGCCGCGCCCGCCCCATGCCAGTGATACGATGATGCCCGCGAGCAGCAGCAGCACCAGCACGGCGCTGGTGCGCGTCAGGACGCGAAACAGGCGATCGGCGCCCACATTGCTGGCTGCCCTGCGTGTGGCCATGACCTTCATTCCCAGATCGCCTCGCCGCGGGGCGTGCGGATGTCGTGGGCCCAGCGCTCGCGGATCTGCCCGATCACGGTGTCGGGCAAGGCCACGTAACCCAGCTCACGGGCAATATCGCCCCCTTCCCGGAAAGCCCAGTCGAAATAGGCCAGGACCTCGCGCATGCGCTCGGGTCGACGGCGCACCGTGCGCGGCACCAGTATGAAGCTGGCTGCGGTGATGGGCCAGGCCTCCTCGCCCCCGGCATCGGTCAGCATCACACCCATCCCCGGCGCCGACTGCCAGTCGGCATCCAGGGCGGCGGCCTGGAAGCTGGATGCCTGCGGCGCCACGAATGCGCCCGCCCGATTGCGCAGGCGCACCCAGGACAGGCCATTGTGGGCCGCATAGGCATATTCCACATAGCCCACGCTGTAGCGCAGCTGGCTGACATAGGCGGCCACACCTTCGTTGCCCTTGCCCCCCTGCCCCAGCGGCCAGCGGATCGCCTTGCCCATGCCCACCTGATCGCGCCATTGCGGCGATACGCGGGCCAGATAACTGGTCCATCCATAGGTGGTGCCCGAGCCGTCGGCCCTGTGGACGACAACGATGTCGGTCGCCGGCAAAGCCAGCTCCGGATTGAGCGCAACGATGGCACGATCATCCCAGCGGCGGATACGTCCCAGATAGATGTCGGCCAGCAGCGCACCGGACAGGCGCAGGGCACCGGGCGCAATGCCCGGTATGTTGACCACAGGCACGATGCCGCCGATGATGGCGGGAAACTGGAACAGATCATGACGGCGCAGCCCGGCTTCCGGCATGGGGTCATCGGAAGCACCCCAGTCCACGGTACCGGCGATGATCTGCTGCTGACCGCCGCCCGATCCTATGGACTGGAAATTGACCCTGTGCCCCGTGAGCGCGTGGTAACGTGCAGCCCATTTGGCATAGACGGGGTAAGGCAGGGACGCCCCGGCCCCGGTCAGATCGATCGCCGGGCTTGCAAGGCTGACGCAGGCCAGCGCCAGACCCATACAGCCCGACACAATGAATCTTCGCATTCTGTCGGTGTTCATGCAGTGGCATTTCATCCAGGCAGGCGCCATGATAGGCCAGAAATATGACCGTTTGATGACGACGGCATGACAAGGCGGCCCTGAACGGCTCAGTGGTTCTCGGGCTGGCCCAGCCGGGCCATGAGCGCGTCATGCAGGTTGAACGGCGCGGCGCGCGAGCGTACACGCACCCAGGAGCCATCGGGCAGCCCGCGCCAGGCGAGCTGGTTGTCGCGCAGGGCGTAGCGAAAAGCTTCGGTGATGACGCGCTGCTTCAGACGCCGGTCGAGCACGGGGAAGGCGACTTCCACACGGCGAAAGAAATTCCGGTCCATCCAGTCGGCAGAAGCCAGATAGACCTTCTCCTGACCATTGTCATGGAAGTAGAAGACACGCGAATGCTCAAGAAAGCGCCCCACGATGGAGCGCAGACGGATATTGTCGGACACGCCGGGCACGCCGGGACGCAGGGCGCAGGCCCCGCGCACAATGAGATCGATGCGCACACCGGCCTGGCTCGCGCGGTACAGGGCCTCGATGATGGTCGGTTCCAGCAGGGAATTCATCTTTGCCATGATGCGCGCCGGCCGCCCCTCCCTTGCGTTCAGGGCCTCGTTGCGCACCAGTGCAAGCATGGTCTCATGCAGGGTGAACGGCGACTGCAACAGGCGCTTCAGCGGCCGGCGGGCGCCCAGGCCCGTGAGCAGCGAGAAAATGCGCTCCATGTCCTCGCAAATGTCGGGGTCCGTGGTCAGCAGGCCGAAATCCGTATACAGGCGCGCCGTGCGCGGATGGTAATTGCCCGTACCCAGATGGGCATAGCGCCGTATGCCGCCTTCCTCACGACGCAGGACGAGCGCCATCTTGGCATGTGTCTTGTGTCCGACCACCCCGTAGCTGACGTGCGCCCCCACCTCTTCCAGGCGCGCCGCCCAGTTGATGTTGGTCTGCTCATCGAAACGGGCCATGAGCTCGACGATAACGGTGACTTCCTTGCCCGCCCGCGCGGCCGCCAGCAACAGGCGCATGAGCTCGGAATCCTCGCCGGTACGGTAGATCGTCTGCTTGATGGCCACCACAGCCGGATCACGCGCCGCCGCCGTCAGGAAATCGAGCACGGGCTGAAAGGACTCGTAGGGATGATGGAACAACCGGTCGCGCTTTGCGAGCGCGGCAAACAGCTCGCGCGGATGCTCCACCCCCTGATCGAACGGCGGCGGAATGGACGGACGATACTCGGAAAAGCGCAGATGGGAGGCATCGGCCACATTGCACAGTGGCAGCAGACGCGCCGGATTGATGGGGCCCTGCACACGATAGGTGTCGCGCGTCTGGAGCTGAAACTCATGCTGCAGGAAGAGCTCCAGATCGGCCGGCATCTCATGCTCGACCTCCAGGCGCACGGCAGCCCCGAAATTACGTTGCGACAGCTCCCCCTGCAAGGCCTGGCGCAGGTTGGTAATCTCCTCCTCGTCGACAAACAGGTCGCTGTTGCGTGTGACCCGCCAGCCATGACAGGACTTGACCTCGAGACCCACGAACAGATCCCCCACGAAGGCACTGATGAGGCTGGTGAGCAGCACATGGCCGTGGGGCACGCCCGCAGTCTCGCGCGGCACCCGCAGCAGGCGCGGCATGGAGCGCGGCGCCTGCACGATGGCAATGGAGGCCACGCGTCCGAAGGCATCGACGCCCGACAGGGCGACAATGAAGTTCAGACTCTTGTTGTAGACGCGCGGAAAGGGACGCGCAGGGTCCAGCCCGATGGGCGTGAGCAGGGGCATCACCTTCTGCTCGAAATGCGCCTGCGCCCAGGCCTGCACCTCGGCCGGCCAGGAGCCCGGCTCGAAGACGACAATGCCCTCCCGCCCCAGGCACGGCATCAGCGCTTCCGTCAGCAAGGCGTGCTGACGCTGCGTGAGTGCATGTGTGGCCTGCTGGACCTGATCGAAGGCCTGGTCCGGCAGACGGCCATCCGGGCCCACATGGGCGGGATTCTGGCGCTGCTGCTCTTTCAGGCTGGAGATGCGGATCTCGAAGAATTCATCCAGGTTGGCGCTGACGATGCACAGGTAGCGCAGCCGCTCGAGCAGCGGCACCTGCGGGTTCTCGGCCATGGCCAGCACCCGCTCATTGAACTTGAGCAGGGACAGCTCGCGATTGAGCAACACGGGAACGTCGCCGGAGGTGGATTCCATCAATCAGACACGCCAGATATGCCGCCCTGGGCTGCGGCGGCCTTCTCCCGATTGTAGTGCGCCCGGACAGACACGGGGCAGTGTCCCTATAATCGAGGCATTTCACCGCCATCAGGCCTGTCAATGGATCATCTGCTCGCCGCGGTCGACCTGGGTTCCAACAGCTTCCGGCTCTCGGTCGGGCGTGTGGTGCAACAGGATGGCAAGGCGCAGATCTACGCCGTAGATCGCCTCAAGGAAACCGTCCGCCTGGCTGCCGGGCTGGGCGAGGACCTGACGCTCGACGAGGCCGCCGTGCAGCGCGGCCTGGCCGTGCTGCAGCGCTTTGCCGAACGCATAGAGGGCTTTCACCCCAACCGGGTGCGCGCCGTCGCCACCAATACCCTGCGCATCGCGCAGAACATCGACCACATCCTGCCCCGCTTCCAGGCGGCGCTGGGATTCCCCGTCGACGTGATCTCGGGTCAGGAGGAGGCGCGGCTGATCTTTGTCGGCATCAGTCACGAGCTCCCGGCCTCGCCCAACCGGCGCCTGATGATAGACATCGGCGGCGGTTCCACCGAAACCATCATCGGCAAGGAGTTCCGGCCGCTGCAGCTCGCCTCGCTGCCGATGGGCTGTCTTTCCTATACGGAGCGGTTCTTCCCCGACGGCAAGATCACCGGCGAGCGCATGGATCTGGCCACGCTCGCTGCACGTCGCGAGCTGGAAGCCATCTCGCGCGCCTGGCGACGCACCGGCTGGCAGGAAGCCTATGGTTCGTCGGGCACCGCCAAGGGCCTGCTCGCCGTGCTGCAGGAAGGCGGAATGTCGGAAAAAGGCATTACGCTGGCCGGCCTGAGACAATTGCGCGACAAGCTCGTGAATGACGGCGAGGTGCGCCTGCATGAGCTGCCCGGCCTGAAACCCGACCGCGCCATGGTGCTGGCCGGTGGCCTGGCCATCATGCTGGCGGCCTTCCTGGAGCTGGGCATCACGCGCATGCTGCCCGGCGAGGGCGCACTGCGCGTGGGTGTGCTCTACGATCTGCTGGGCCGCGATTCCATGCATGACAAACGTGATGAGACGGTGCGCCAGTTCATGCGACGCTACCAGATCGATACGCGGCAGGCGGCACGCGTGCGCCAGATTGCCCTGGCCCTGTTCGAACAGCTCGCCCTGCCGGCCGACCCGGAGCACCAGGCGCTGGCCCAGGCGCTGGGATGGACGGCCGAGCTCCACGAGCTGGGGCTGAACATCGCCCACGCCGATTATCACCGGCACAGCGCCTACATCCTGGCCCATGCCGACATGCCGGGCTTCTCGCATGACGATCAGGAGCTGCTGGCCCTGCTCGCCCTGGGCCACCAGGGAAAGCTGGGCAAGCTGAAGGCACTCGCACCCAGCCACGCGCAATGGATGGCACTGCTGTGCCTGCGCCTGGCCGTACTGCTGGCGCGCCGGCGCGAGAACATCAACGGCCTGCCGCTACGGCTGCACGTGGACGAGTGCGGTATCCGCATCTGCATCGATGCCCGCTGGCGCCAGACGCATCCCCTGTCAGACTATTCCCTGCAGCGCGAGCGTCTGGAATGGACGCACAACGGGTTTGCCATGGTATTGCACAGTTCCAATCATGGTCCCTGCGTGGAATGATTCCTCCATGGTCCGGAGTCACACATGAAAGCCGTAATGATCACCGCCCATGGCGGCAACGAAGTCGTACAGGTGGGCAATTGCCCGCGCCCGCAGCGTCGCCCCGGCGAAGTCCTCATCCGCATGGCGGCGGGCACGCTCAATCAGGTGGATCTCTACATGCGCAACAGTGGTGCCGGCATCACGCACCGCCTGCCGCTCATCATGGGCCTGGACGGCGCCGGCACGGTCGAGGAGGCCGATGCGGACGAACCCGTGCTCCAGCCCGGCCGCAAGGTTGTCATCCATCCCAGCCTGTCCTGCGGGCGCTGTGAATACTGCCGCGCAGGGGAGACCATTCTGTGCACGCATGTGCAGATCATGGGGGAGCATAGTGACGGCAGTTTCGCGCAATGGACGAGCGTGCCGGCAAGCAATGTCTTTCCCCTGCCCGAACATCTGGATTTCATGCAGGGCGCAGCCCTGGGCGTGAACCACCTGACAGCCTGGCGCATGCTGTTCACACGGGCCCGGATGAAGCCCTGGGAAACCGTACTCATCTTCGGCATCGGCGGCGGTGTCTCGCTTGCTGCGCTGCAACTGGTCACGGCCATGGGCGCACGGGCCATCGTCACCTCGCGCGATGATGCCAAGCTCGAGCGTGCACGGGCGATGGGCGCCGGGCTGGGCATCAACAGCAATACAAGCGACGTGGCACGCGCGGTGCTGGCACATACCGGCGGACGCGGCGTGGATGTGGTCATCGAGAACGTGGGGGCCGCCGTATGGCCGGCGGCCCTGCGTTCACTGGCGCGCAACGGGCGTCTGGTGACCTGCGGCGCCACAACGGGCGGTCAGCCCCCTGCCGACCTGCAGCGCATCTTCGTGCGCCAGCTGCAGATCCTGGGATCCACCCACGGGACACTGGCTGAATTCCATGAGCTGCTGAACTTCGTCCGCCGTCACGCCATCGTCCCGGTCATCGACCAGCGTTTCACCATGGATGACATCCACGCCGCATTGTCACGGCTGGAGTCCGGCGAGCAGTTCGGCAAGGTCGGCATCTCGCTGGCCGACTGAGGCGCGACGCTCCTGACGCGCCTCAACCCGTCTCGCGGTTGCCGCGCTCCCGCGTCTGCAGGGCATCGACCTCGCGCATGTTCTCTATCATCTTCATCAGGTAATGCAGGGTATGCGCAAGATCGTTCACGGAAAAGCCTGACAGGGCCTGCTCGTAATAGCGATGAATCTTGGGCCGGGCTGCATCATGCCAGACAAGGGAACCGGACTCCGTCATCGTGACCAGGCGCGAGCGCCGGTCGCGCCCGTCCGGCGTGAGGCGGATGTGGCCGTCGCGCTCCATGCGCCCCAGCAGCCCTGACAGATTCTGGCGGCTCACCATCAGAAAGCGCGCCAGATCTCCCACACTCATACCACCCGCCGCCCTGGGGTGTGCCAGGGCGCCCAATACGGCCCATTGCTGGGTTGTGAGGCCGTCTTCTTCCACGGCACGAGTTCCAGTTTTATGCAATAGGTTGGCACATTGATACAAACGGAAGAAAACTCTGTTAGCAAGATTTATCTTCGCCTCGTAATCGGATGCCTCTATGACATCCGCTGGTTTGACCGTGCTTTGCCGCTCATTGACCCTAGGGAAAACCATGATTCATCCTTTCGTTGAAGTGCTATGCATCCTGTTTTTTATTCGGCATAATAAAGCAACATGTTTGCATAAATACAGGATATGCGGATATTTTTATGGCATCCGCAGTGTAAAGCAAAGGAGTTGTGAATGCGCAGGTTCGAAGGCAAGACCATCATCGTCACCGGAGGGGCGGGCGGCATCGGCCGTGCCATTTGCCACCGGCTATCGCAGGAAGGCGGACAGCTGGCCGTCCTGGACCTGGACCTGACTGCGGCACAGGAAACCGCACAGGCAATCCAGGCTGCCGGCGGCAAGGCGCTCGCCGTGCAGGCCGACATCAGCGAGCGCAGCCAGGTGGATGCCGCGCTGGCGCAGGTGCACGACGGCCTGGGTCCCGTCGATGTGCTCATCAACAACGCGGGCTGGGATGTGTTCAAGCCTTTCGTGAAGACGGAGCCGGCCCTCTGGGATCGCCTGATTGCCGTGAACCTGATCGGTGCCCTGCATCTGCACCACGCAGTGCTGCCGGAAATGGCCGAGCGCGGCAAGGGACGCATCGTCAACATCGCTTCCGATGCCGCCCGCGTCGGCTCCACCGGCGAAGCGGTCTATGCGGCGTGCAAGGGCGGCCTGGTGTCCTTCACCAAGACGATTGCGCGCGAGCATGCCCGCCAGGGCATCACCGCCAATGTCGTATGCCCCGGACCGACGGATACCGCGCTGTTCGCCAGCTATCAGGAAGGTGCGGGCAATCCGGAAAAGCTGGTCGAGGCCTTCCGACGGGCCATCCCGCTCGGACGCATTGGACAGCCTGAAGACCTGCCCGGCGCCGTGGCCTTCTTTGCCAGCGACGATGCGGCCTATGTCACCGGACAGGTGCTCAGCGTGTCCGGCGGTCTGAGCATGTGCGGCTGAGCCGTCGGCAAGACCTCTTTCTTCATACGCCAACTCAAGGATTCCCATGAGCTATACCGATATTCTCTACGAACTGCGCAATGGCGTGGCCTGGATCACCATCAACCGCCCCGAGAAGATGAATGCCTTCCGCGGCCAGACTTGCGAGGAGCTGATCCGCGCCCTGCAGAAGGCGGGTTACGACCGCGAGGTGGGCGCCATTGTCCTGGCCGGCAGCGGTGACCGGGCCTTCTGCACGGGCGGCGACCAGTCGGCGCATGACGGCGATTACGACGGACGCGGCACCATAGGCCTGCCCATAGAAGATCTGCACAATGCCATCCGCGAAGTGCCCAAGCCGGTGATTGCCCGGGTTCAGGGTTATGCCATCGGCGGCGGCAACGTACTGTGCACCATCTGCGATCTGACCATCGCTTCCGAGAAAGCCATCTTCGGCCAGGTCGGGCCCAGCATGGGTTCGGTGGATCCCGGCTACGGCACAGCCTTCCTGGCACGCGTCGTGGGCGAGAAGAAGGCGCGCGAGATCTGGTATCTGAACAAGCGCTACAGCGCCGCCGAGGCACTGGCCATGGGCCTGGTCAACACGGTTGTGCCGCACGAGGATCTGGACAGGGAAGTGCAGGAGTGGGCGGAAACGATCTGCCAGCGCAGCCCGACCGCCATTGCGATTGCGAAGCGCAGCTTCAACGTGGATACGGCGCACCAGGGCGGCATGGCCGGCCTGGGGATGCTGGCACTCAAACTCTTCTACGACACCGATGAATCGCGCGAAGGCGTGAACGCATTCAAGGAAAAGCGCAAGCCGGACTTCCGGCGCTATGCCAAATAAGCCGGGACGCCATCATGCCCAATCCCTACATCGACGATGAACTCGCAGCCCTGGCCAGTCATGTGCGCCGTTTCGCACAGGATCGCATTGCGCCCGGTTTCGAAGAACGCGACCAGAGCCGTGTGCTGGACCCCGCACTCATGCGCGAGATGGGGGAGATGGGTCTGATTGCCCCGGAGTTGCCCGAGGCCCACGGTGGCCAGGGCCTGTCGTGCCTGGCAAGCGGCCTGATTCATGAAGAAGTGGCACGCGCCGACCTGAGCATGAGCTACATCAACCTGCTTGCCTCGCTGAACGGCCAGATCCTGTCGCAACACGGCCGGGCCGATATCGCCCTGCCCTGGCTCACCCGCCTCACCGCCGGCGAAATCATCATCGCACTCGCATTGACCGAGCCGCAGGGCGGCTCCGATGCCGCCAACCTGCGCCTGAAGATCACGCGTGAAGGCGAGGACTACATCCTCAACGGCGAGAAGACCTCGATCTCGGCGGCCGACCAGGCCGCAGCGGCCGTGGTCTTCGGCCGCACAGGCAGCCCGGAATCCGGCGCCCGCGGCGTCACCGCCGTCTTCGTACCACTGGACACCCATGGTGTCACACGCAGCCGCTTCGATTGCCATGGGCAGCGCGCCATCGGCCGCGGCTCACTGTTCTTCGAGAATGTACGCGTGCCCGTTTCGCACCGCCTGGGCGATGAGGACCGGGGGTTCGTGCAAGTCATGCAGGGCTTTGACTTCTCGCGCGCGCTGATCGGTCTGCAAGTCCTGGCCGTCGCACGCGCCGCCCTGGACGAGACCTGGGAATATGTGGCCCAGCGCCAGGCCTTCCAGCGCCCGCTTTCCGCCTTCCAGGGTGTTTCCCATCCGCTGGCGGAACTGGACACCCAGGTCACGGCCGCCCGCCTGCTGTGCCTGCAATCACTCTGGCTCAAGGACCGCGACCTGCCCCACTCCGCCGAAGCCGCCATGTGCAAGTGGTGGGCACCGGCCCTGGCCTACGACACGATTCACCAGTGCCTGCTGATGTTCGGCCACGGCGGCTATGACCGCGGTCCCATGGAACAGCGGCTGCGCGATGTGCTGGGATTCCAGATCGGCGACGGTACGGCGCAGATCATGAAATCCATCATCGCGCGCCAGCGGGCCGGCCGTGATGCCGTACCAATCTAGCTTCCACCCCAACCGAGAAAACACTCTGGAGACAATGATGGACCTCAACCCCATACTGCTCGCTCCCCGACGCGAGCGCATGATCCGCGAAGGCTACTGGCATGATCGGACCATCAATGACTATCTGGATGACTGTCTGGCAAGCCGCCCGGACAAGCTTGCGCTGAATGCGCTGCGCGTCGATGACGATGTGCAGACGCGCTTCACCTACCGCGAAATGGCGGCCCTGGCGGATCGCATCGCGGTCGGCCTGTCGCGCCTGGGCATTGGAAAGAATGATGTCGTCGCCTGCCAGCTGCCTAACTGGTGGCAATTCACGCTCACCTACCTGGCCTGCTCGCGCCTGGGTGCGGTCATGAATCCGCTCATGCATATCTTCCGTGAACGCGAGCTTTCCTTCATGCTCAGGCATGGCGAAGCCAAGGTACTCATCGTGCCCAAGGCTTTCCGCGGCTTTGACTTCGAAGCCATGGCCAATGACCTGGCGGAAAGCCTGCCCGACCTGCGCCACATCGTCGTGGTCGATGGCGAAGGCGACAACAGCTACGAGGCGCTGCTGACGGCGCCCGAGTGGGAAAAGGAAGGCGATGCGGCCACCATCCTGCTGGCGAACCGCCCCGGGCCCGACGATGTCACCCAGCTCATCTACACCTCGGGCACCACGGGCGAGCCCAAGGGCGTGATGCATACCGTCAACACGCTGGGCGCGAACATCATACCGTTTGCACAACGCCTTGATCTTGGAGAGGATTCCGTTGTCCTCATGGCCTCGCCCATGGCACACCAGACCGGTTTCATGTACGGCCTGATGATGCCCATCATGCTCAAGGGCACCGCCGTGCTGCAGGATGTATGGAATCCGCAGCGCGCCATTGCACTGGCCAATGAACATGGCGTCACCTTCACCATGGCATCCACCCCCTTCCTGACCGACCTCGCGCAGGCCGTGCAGACGGGCGGCCGGTCCATCCCGACGCTGCGCACCTTCCTGTGCGCCGGGGCGCCCATACCGGGCCCGCTGGTCGAACAGGCCCAGACGCACCTGGGTGCCAAGGTCGTCTCCGCCTGGGGCATGAGCGAAAACGGCGCCGTCACCTCCACACTGCTGGATGACCCCGACGAGCGCGCCTGCAATACCGATGGCCGCCCCTTCCCGGGCGTCGAGATCAGGATCGTCGACGCCCGGGATGCGGACTTGCCCACGGGCGAGGCGGGGCGCCTGCTGCTGCGGGCCTGCTCCAACTTCGGCGGCTATCTCAAGCGGCCCGAACTCAATCAGACGGATGAGGATGACTGGTTCGATACCGGCGATCTTGCCTACAAGGACGAGCAGGGCTATATCCGCATCACCGGGCGCAGCAAGGACGTCATCATCCGCGGCGGCGAGAACATTCCTGTGGTCGAGATCGAGTCCCTGCTCTACCGGCATCCGGCCATCGCCCAGGTGGCCATCATCGCCTATCCGGATGAACGCCTTGGCGAGCGCGCCTGCGCAGTCGTCGTGCCCAAGGCGGACCAGAGCATCACGCTGGACGATGTGGTCGATTACCTGAAATCGCGCAAGGTGGCCATCAACTACATCCCCGAGAAGCTGGAAATCGTGGACGCGATGCCCGCCACGCCGTCGGGCAAGATCCAGAAATTCCGGCTGCGCGACATGTTCGCCGGGCAGAATCGCTGAGGAGCGCTGTACTGTGGCTTTCATTGAACAGGCCGTTCACGGCCGGGTGGGGATATTGCGCCTGACCCGGCCCGAGACGCTGAATGCGCTCAACGATGCGCTCATGGACGAACTGGGTGCCGCCCTGCGCACACTGGACGCCGATGCACAGATCGGGACCATCATCCTTACCGGGAGCGACAAGGCTTTTGCCGCCGGTGCGGAGATCGGCGCGATGACGCAATGGCGCTACGCGGACGTCAGCGGCGCCCGCTTCATCACGCGCAACTGGGAAGTCATCCGCGAGGTGCGCAAGCCGGTCCTGGCCGCCGTCGCCGGCTATGCCTTCGGCGGCGGCTGCGAGCTCGCCCTTGCCTGCGACATCATCATCGCTGCCGAGTCCGCGCGTTTCGCCCTGCCCGAGATCAAGCTCGCCCTGCTCCCCGGCGCCGGCGGAACGCAGCGGCTGCCGCGCGCCATCGGCAAGGCCAAGGCCATGGACATGTGCCTGTCCGGGCGCGTGCTCGATGCCCATGAGGCCGATCGCTACGGCCTGGTGTCGCGCGTGGTGAGCGACGACCGCCTGATGGATGAAAGCCTGGAGCTTGCGGGCCGCATCGCCGCGTTTTCACTGCCGGCATTGATGGCCGTGAAGGAATCCATCAACCGCAGCTGCGAAAGCTCGCTCAGCGAAGGCATACGGTTCGAGCGGCAGGCATTGTATGCTCGCTTCGCAAGCGAGGATGCGCATGAAGGCATGCAGGCCTTCATGGAAAGGCGCAATCCCCGCTTCCGGCACCGTTAAATCACATCAGCGAGAAATTCCATGGCTCTTGATCAAGAATCCTTCGACCTTCTGCTTCCTTCCATCCAGCGCTTCGTGCGCGAACGTCTCATGCCCGCCGAGGACCAGGTGGAGCACGACGACGCCGTGCCCGCCGACATCATCCGGGACATGAAGGACATGGGCCTGTTCGGCCTGTCCATTCCCGAGGCCTACGGCGGCATCGGGCTGTCCATGGCCCAGGAGTGCCAGGTCGCCTACGAACTGGGCCAGACCGCCCTGGCGTTTCGCTCGGTCTTCGGTACCAACGTCGGCATTGGCTCCCAGGGCATACTGATGGATGGTACGGAAGACCAGAAGCGCGAGCTGCTGCCGCGCGTGGCCAGTGGCGAACTCATCATGTCATTCGCCCTCACGGAACCCGACGCCGGCTCGGATGCCGCTTCGCTGAAGACCCGCGCCGAAGCCGACGGGGACGACTACGTACTCAACGGCACCAAGCGTTTCATCACCAACGCCCCTTCCGCCCACGCCTTCACACTGATGGCGCGCACCGGCGGGCCGGGTGCCTCGGGCGTATCGGCCTTCATCATCCCGGCGGACAGCCCCGGCCTGAGCCTGGGAAAGCTGGACCGCAAGATGGGCCAGCGCGGCACGCGCACCTGCGATGTGGTGCTGGAGGACGTGCGCGTGCCCGCCTCGGCCATCATCGGCGGCGTGCCCGGCCAGGGCTTCAGGACAGCCATGAAGGTGCTGGACCGGGGCCGGCTGCACATCTCGGCCGTGGCCTGCGGCATGGCGCAGCGCATACTCTCGGAATCCATTGCCTGGGCCGGCCAGCGGCGCCAGTTCGGGCGCACCCTGGGCGAGTTCCAGCTGATCCAGGCCATGCTGGCGGACAGCCAGGCGGAGCTGCTGGCCGGCTGGTCCCTGGTGCAGGATGTTGCGCGGCGCTTCGACGCCAGGCCGGCAGGCGCCTCGGACCCCGATGTTTCCATGAGGGTGTCCTGCAGCAAGATGTTCTGCACCGAGATGGTGGGCCGCGTGGCCGACCGCGGTGTGCAGATCCACGGCGGTGCCGGCTACATGAATGAAACCAAGGTGGAGCGCTTCTACCGCGATGTGCGCCTGCTGCGCCTGTACGAAGGCACGACACAGATCCAGCAGATCATCATCGGGCGTGCGCTCATGCGACAGGACGGCTGACATGCTTGCCATCCACCTGTTCAATGGCCTGGTCTACGGGGCACTGCTCATCATCATCAGCTCGGGCCTGGCACTCATCTACGGCCTGCGGCGCGTGGTGAACTTCGCCCACGGGGCGCTCTACATGCTGGGCGCCTATCTTGGCTTTGCCATCATGCAGGCCAGCAACTTCTGGGTGGCGCTGGTCCTGGCGCCCGCAGCCATGGCCTTTCTGGGTGTCCTGCTGGATCGCTACGGCTTTCGCCTGCTCCAGGATCGCGAGCCGCTGAGCGTGATGCTGGTGACGTTCGGCTTGCTGCTGATCCTGGAGGATGTGGTCGTCTTCATCTGGGGCAAGACCAACTATTCCATCTTCACTCCGGAATTGCTGCACTTCTCCGTCACACTGTTCGGCGAGTCCGTGCCGGCCTATCGCGTGGCTGTCCTGTTCATGGGTGTCCTGGTGGCTGTCGGGTTGACGGCCTGGCTGCGATTCTCGCGCGTGGGGCTCTACGTGCGGGCCGCAAGCACGGACCCGGTAACGACCTCCATGCAAGGGGTGAATACCGACCTGATCAGCGCCGGCGTCGTCGGCCTGGGCTGCGCGCTCGCCGGACTGGCCGGCATCGTGGCCGCCCCTTTCCTGTCCCTTTCCCCCAGCATGGGCTCGGACGTGCTGATCGACTCCTTCGTCGTCGTCGTGATCGGCGGCCTGGGTTCACTGGGCGGCGCCTTTCTGGTGGCCGTCCTGCTCGGGATCATCCAGACCCTGGGCGCCGTCTACATGCCCGCCATCGCCGTACTGCTCCCCTTCATGCTCATGATTGCCGTGCTCATCTGGAAGCCCTCGGGCCTGGCCGGCAGCCGCACCTGATCCGAGGAAGACGCCCATGCACAGCCTTCGCGTCCCTGCCCTGCTCCTGATCGTAGGCATTCTTGTCACCCAGTTCGTCCAGTCCGGCAGTCTGTACAGCATCTTCACGCAGGCAGTCATCTACGCGATCTTCGCCCTGGGCATCGGCATCCTGCTGCGCCAGAACGGCCTGGTCAGCTTCGGACATGCGCTGTACTTCGGCATGGCGGGTTATGGCATGGGCATACTGCTGGCCGGGAGCGGCATGCCGGCCGAGGCGGCCATGCTGCTGGTGCTGCTGGTCATGGGCCTGTCGGCCTTCCTCATCGGCCTGGTCATTGTCCGCGTACCCGGCATTGCCTTCAGTATGCTCACACTGGCCATGGGCCAGATGTCCTATCTGCTGGCATCACGTGCACGCGGCGTCACCGGTGGCGCCGATGGCATGGGCATTGCCTGGCCGGCCCAGGTCTTCGGGGTCTCGCAGTCGGTGCTCCTGAAACCACCCACCTTCTTCCTGATCAGCTGGTGCATCATGGTGGCCGTGCTGCTGGTGGTTTCGCTCATCCTGGCCACGCGCTTCGGCAGCATCAGCGAAGCCATCCGCGACAACGAGGAGCGCGCCCGCTTCATCGGCATTCGCACAACGGTGCCACGTGCGCTCATCTACGCGCTCTCGGCTGTGGTGACCGGCATCGCCGGCCTGCTCTCCTCGCTGAACTCGGGTTTCATCTCCCCCGAAAGCCTGCACTGGAGCGTATCGGCCATCGCCCTGCTCATGGTCATCGTCGGCGGCTTCCGGCAACTTGCCGGCCCCATCGTGGGTGCCATCGTCTATGTCCTTATCAAGGATGTACTGGGCGATCTGGCCACACATTCCATGGCCATCTTCGGCACGGCACTCATCATCGTCATCGTCTTTGCGCCCGAGGGCATCGCCGGGGTCCTGCGGCACTGGCTGCGACGCCCACAGACCGCTGCAAGCGCAAATGAGCTTCCGGGTTCCTGATCATGGCTGATACAGAAAAGAAAACAGAAGTGGACACCCATGTCCTGCAGGCGCTGGACGTATCGGTGCACTACGGCGGCATCCGTGCCCTGGACGGCGTATCACTGCACTTGCGCAAGGGTCAGGTACTGGGCCTCATAGGCCCCAACGGCGCAGGCAAGTCGACCGTGATCGACGCCATCACCGGCCGGCTGACACTCACGCGCGGCCGGATTGTCCTGGATGGCGAAGACATCACGACATTGAGCGCAGAGCAGCGCCGCAAGCGGGGTATCTCGCGCAGCTTCCAGCGCACCAGCATCTTCGGCGGCATGAGCGTCTACCGCCAGGTGGAGCTGGCCGCCCACATGACAGGCCTTGCCGACGCCAGGGATGATGCACTGGACATCCTGGCCGAGCTGGACCTGCTGCGCCTGCGGGACACCCTGGGCGAAGACCTGGGCTATGGCGAGCAGCGACGCCTGGATCTGGCCCTGGCTCTCGCCGGGCGTCCACGCGTGCTGCTGCTCGACGAACCCATGGCGGGGCTGACCATGCAGGAATCCATGGACATGGCCGAGCATCTGAAGGCCCTGACAACACGGCGCCAGGTATCGGTGCTTCTGGTCGAACACGATATGGATGTCGTCTTTCGCATCTGTGACGCCGTGACCGTCTTCGAGCTCGGCGTGGTGATTGCCGACGGTGATCCCGCCGCGGTGCGCGCCGATGCCCGCGTGCGTGAAGCCTATCTGGGGAGTGCTGCATGAAGCCGCTGCTCGAACTCGGGGACGTGCACGCCTTCTATGGCGCGGCGCACATCCTTCACGGCGTGACGCTGGAAGTGAAGCCCGGGGAACGGGTTGCACTCATCGGACGCAATGGCGTGGGCAAGACGACCGTGGTCAACACCATCCTCGGTCTTGCGCAGATGCGCCAGGGAAGCATCCACGTCGCAGGGACGCGCCTGCGGCGCCCGCGCCCCTACCTGGTGGCACAGCATGGTGTGGTCATCGTGCCGCAGGGGCGGCGCATCATCGCGAACTTGAGTGTCGAGGAGAACCTCATCCTGGGTGCAGCGCCGGGACGCAAGGGCATGTGGAACCTGGACGGGATCTATCGCCTGTTTCCCATCCTGAAGGAGCGTGCGCACACGCGTGGCACCGCCCTCTCGGGCGGACAGCAGCAGATGCTCGCTGTGGGACGCGCCCTGATGAGCAACCCGGCCCTCATCCTGCTCGATGAGCCCACCGAGGGGCTCGCGCCCGTCATCGTCGATCAGCTGGCCGACATTTTCAACCAGGTGGCCGATCACGGGACAGCCTTGTTGCTGATCGAACAGAACCTGAGTCTGGTCACCCGCGTGGCCCATCGCTACCTGGCGATGACCAAGGGCAGCATCGTTGCGCGCGGTACCGTCTCGCAGTCAGAGGAGGGCATTGCCGAGATCGAACAACACATCACGGTGTGAATACTTGCTTCACCATGGGGCCGGCACAAGACAGCCGTCCCGAATTTCAAAGGAGACAAACATGACAACTCTGTCAAAGCTCAGACTCACGACTCTCGCCGCCCTGCTGGCGGCCACCCTGCCCCTGAGCGCGCAGGCGAAGGACCCTCTGAAGATCGCCCTCATCACTTCCGAATCGGGCCCCTTCTCCGCCATGGGCGTGGACGCCGCCAACGGCATCCGCTTCGCCGTAGAGGAAATCAATGCCAAGGGCGGCGTGGACGGGCGCGAAGTCATCATCGCAACCGGGGATGACGAAAGCACGCCGGATGCCGGGCGCCGCGTCGCCGAGAAGCTGGTCCGGGACGGCCACCCCTTCATCATCGGACCCATCACTTCGGCGATCTCGCTCGCCATCAGCCAGAGCCTGATGCGCTGGGACGCCGCCTTCATCGGCACGATCAGCAAGGCTGACAAGCTCACGGGCGACACCTGCAATCCGCGCTTCATCCGCACCAACCACTCCGACGCCATGGATCTGGCCATGATCAAGGAATGGGTGGGCGACATCCCCGGCAAGAACTTCGCCATTCTGGCGGCGGACTATGTCTGGGGTCAGGATTCCGCCAAATCCTTTGAAGAAACAATGAAGGCGCATGACAAGAACGTCACGCTCAAGCTGTTCGCACCGCTGGGCACCAAGGATTACGCTCCCTATATTCAGCAGCTCAAGGCCGCCAAGGTCGATGCCATCTGGCATGCTGACGTCTCGGGCGCCGTGGCCTTCATCAAACAGGCGGCCGACTTCGATCTGATTCCGGGGACACCCATCATCGGCCACGCGCTGCTGTCGGATTTCCTCATCAAGGCCACCGGCAATGCCATGGAAGGCATTCCAGGCAACGTCGGCTTCACGGCCGATGTCGACACGCCGCGGGCCAGGGCTTTTGTAGAAGCCTTCCAGGCCAGGCATCAGCGCCTGCCCTCCGATACGGAAGCCCAGACCTACAACGGCGCACTGATCCTGTTCCAGGGCGTCGAGATGGCAGGCAGCGTGGAGCCCGAAGCGGTCATGAAGGCCCTGCGGGGCGCCGAGGTTGAAACACTGTACGGGCGCCACCTGATCCGTGCGGACGACAACCAGCTGGTCATTCCCAATTACGTCGCCCGGGTCATGACCAAGGACGGTGTGCTGCGCCCGGTCATCGAGCACAGCTATCCGGAAACCCTGACTCCGCCGCCCTCTCCCGAGTGCAAGATGCCGTCCTGATCCTGCGGTAGCAGCTGCGGTTGCGGTTACAACTGCGGTTGCAACTGCGGTTACAACATCTGCGCCCGCAGCCAGGCCAGCACCGCCGCACGGGGCCCGCGAAAGACGACACGGCTGTCGCGGGCCTCGCGTTGCGAGGCATACATGGGATCGTAGTAATGCTTGAGCAGGAGCGTGATCCAGGCATCATGTGCCTGGGTGTCCCCCTGATCGCGATGCTGCTCGAGCGCATGCGTCATCAGCCTGGCCGCCTGCGCATGGCGCGCCCCGCCCAGGCGACGTGCAATGCGCGCCAGACTGCTCCCCAGCATTTCCGAAAGCTGTGCCCATGCCATCGCCGCATCATGGGTGTCCAGCAGTTCGGCCAGGGTGTCCAGCACATAGTCCTTGCGGATGCGTGCGATGCGCTCCTCGAATGACGCCTCCAGCCACACCAGAGGTGCGGACTGCATGCGCAGATGCAATGCGCGCGGCAGATTGCGCTGCCCGATGAAGCGGCTTTCATCTTCCACCACGAAATGGTTCAGACCCTGCACCCGGCGACGCAGGAAGTCCGCCGCAAGCGCATTTTCAAAATCGACCTGACCGGGCTGCCCACAAAGACGACGGCCAAAGCTCGAGCCCCGGTGCGCTGCATGGGCCTCCAGATCGATTGCCTGCACCACCTCGGCCAGCAACTCCGTCTTGCCGGTTCCCGTCAGCCCGCCCAGCACCGTGAAGTCGCATTGCGCCGCCACACGTTCATGGGTGTCCAGCAGAAAACTGCGCAAGGCCTTGTAGCCGCCGGCCACGCGCGGAATGCTGTAGCCGGCTTCGGCCAGCCACTGCCGGGCAATACCCGAGCGCTGTCCACCCCGGAAACACATGACGACGGCATCCGGGTGAGCACGTACGAAACCGACCCAGGCCGCCAGACGGGCCTCGCGCAATGCTCCCGACACCAGCCGGTGCCCCAGCGCCAGCGCAGCCTGCGGCCCGTGCTGCTTGTAGCACAGGCCCACACGGCGCCGTTCTTCATCATCCATGAGAGGCAGATTGACGGCGCCGGGAATGGCGCCTGCACGAAACTCGACCGGAGCACGCACATCCAGCAAGGGAACGGCGCGGCCGAGCAGATCGGCCAGGTCGGTGATATCAGGCTTCATGATGAAGACCCCGACGGATCAGAACTCCACCGCCGCCAGCCGGTCCATGCCGGCCTGCGCCAGTGCGGCATCATCGGCCTCGACCATGAGGCGCAGCTTGGGTTCGGTGCCGGACGGACGGATCAGGACCCGGCCCTGCGTGCCCAGAAGCGCATCCACCTCGGTACACGCCTTCTGCAGCCCGCTGTGCGCACGCCAGTCCACCCCCGCGCGCAGGGGTACATTGATCATGAGCTGGGTGGCCATGTGGAGGTCGGACACCAGGCTGGCCAGCGTCTTGCCATGGCGCTTCATCGCGGTGAGCACCTGCAGCGCAGCAATGATGCCGTCACCCGTCGTATGGCGATCCAGACACAGCAGATGGCCCGAACTTTCACCCCCCAGCAGCCAGCCGCGCTCCTGGAGACGTTCAAGCACATGCCTGTCCCCCACAGCCGCGCGCTCGAAAGGCAGGCCAAGGGCCTGAAGACGACGCTCCAGCCCGAAATTGCTCATCAGCGTGCCCACCACCCCGCCCACAGGCCCCTGGGACATGCGATCTCGCACGATGGCATACAGGAGCTCGTCGCCGTTGAACAGCCGCCCGGTGGCGTCCACCATCTGCAGACGGTCCGCATCGCCATCGAGGGCAATACCCAGATCGGCGCCCTGCTCGCGCACGGCCGCCACCAGTGCCTCGGGATGCGTGGCGCCCACACCGTCGTTGATATTGAAGCCGTCCGGCTCACAGGCAAGCGCATGCACCTCCGCACCCAGTTCGCGGAACACGTGGGGCGCGATGTGATAGGCTGCACCATGGGCTGCGTCGACCACCAGGCGCAGGCCGAGAAGATTCATCTCATTGGGGAAAGTGCTCTTGCAGAACTCGATATAGCGTCCGGCCGCGTCTTCCAGGCGTCGTGCGCGTCCCAGCAGGCGCGACTCAACGCAGGACACGGGCTGATCGAGATGATGCTCGATCTCCAGCTCGGTGACGTCCGGCAGCTTGGTGCCGCCCCCTGAAAAGAACTTGATGCCATTGTCCTGGAAGGGATTGTGCGAGGCGCTGATGACTACGCCGGCCATCAGACGCAGGGTGCGCGTCAGGTAGGCGATCGCCGGTGTCGGCAATGGTCCTGCAAGAAGAACATCGATGCCGGCCGCCGAAAAACCTGCCTCCATGGCTGATTCCAGCATATAGCCCGAGATGCGCGTATCCTTGCCGATCAGCACCGCAGGCCGGCCCCGGCCCTCATGACTGGCGGCAAAGACCCGCCCCGCTGCGTGACCCAGGCGCAAGGCAAACTCGGCATTGATGAGCGGGCCGCCCACCTCGCCACGGATGCCGTCCGTGCCGAAATAGCGTCGCTCCCCCTGTTTTTCAGCCATCATTCACCCCATGTTCCACCGCCTGCCAGACCCGCAGCGCATCACGGGTGGCGGCCACATCATGCACACGCACCATGGCCGCACCGCGCGCCACTGCGGCCAGCGCGGCGGCAATGCTGCCGGCCACGCGCTCCACCGGTATCCGTCCGGTCACATGACCGATCATGGACTTGCGCGACACCCCGATCAGCCACGGAAAATCCCCCGCCCTGGCTTCAGGCAGGCGACGCAGCAATTCGTAGTTCTGCGATTGCGTCTTTCCGAAACCGAAACCCGGGTCGATCAGAATGCGTCCGGACGCCACGCCGGCGGCAAGCACGGCGTCGCAGCGATCCTGCAGGAATGCCTTCACGTCCAGCGCCACATCATCATACTGCGGGCGCTGCTGCATGGTGCGCGGCTCGCCCTGCATATGCATGATGCACAGGGCACAATCCGCAGCCGCCACCGCCGCGATCGCCTGCGGATCACGGAAGCCGGTAATGTCATTGATCAGGTCGGCACCGCGATCCAGTGCGCGTCGCATCAGGCGGGGCCTGGACGTATCCACGGACAGCGGCACGCCGGTGTCGCGCAGTGCCTCGAGGACGGGCAGCACGCGGGCCGCCTCTTCTTCCTCCGGCACGGGCAGGGCGCCCGGCCGTGTCGATTCGCCGCCGATGTCGATCAGGTCTGCGCCCTGGGCAATCATCTGGTGTGCGCGTTCCAGCACCACTTCCAGTTGCGTGCTGGGCGCCGCTTCGGCAAAGGAATCGGGCGTGACATTGAGCACGCCCATGATGAGCGGGCGATCCAGCTTCAGCCGGAAGCGCCCGCAGCGCAGGATTTGGCCCATGCGCGCAATCAGACCGGTGTGGCGGCCGCCTTGCCGTCGTCGGCGGCCACACCCCCGGGCGCAGGCGGCGTTGCATCGCTGCTGCTGCCGGAACGGCCCGCCTTGGGCGGACGCGGCTCGCGCCCTTCCATGATGTCATTGATCTGGTCGGCATCAATGGTTTCCCACTCGAGCAGGGCGGCGGCCATCGCCTCCATCTTGTCACGATTGTCTTCGATGAGCTTGCGCGCAATGGCATATTGCTCGTCAATGATGGCGCGGATTTCCTGATCCACCTTCTGCATGGTGGCCTCGGACACATGCGTGGTCTTGGTCACGCTGCGACCCAGGAACACCTCGCCTTCGTTTTCCGCGTAGACCACGGGACCAAGCGAATCCGTCATGCCATAGCGCGTGACGATATCGCGCGCGATGGCAGTGGCACGCTCGAAGTCGTTCGAAGCACCCGTCGTCATCTGGTTCATGAAGACTTCTTCAGCAATACGCCCGCCAAACAGCACGGCAATCATGTTGAGCAGGCGCTCCTTGTCCATGCTGTAACGATCCGTCTCGGGCAGCTGCATGGTCACACCCAGCGCCCGGCCGCGCGGAATGATGGTGACCTTGTGCACCGGGTCCGTCTTGGGCAGCAGGCGCGCCACCAGGGCATGGCCGGACTCATGGTAGGCGGTATTGCGCCGCTCCTCTTCGGGCATGATCATGGTGCGCCGCTCGGCACCCATGATGATCTTGTCCTTGGCACTCTCGAAATCATGCATGTCGACCGCACGCCCGTTGCGACGGGCGGCAAACAGCGCGGCCTCGTTGACCAGGTTGGCCAGATCGGCACCGGAGAAGCCCGGCGTGCCGCGTGCCAGCACCATGGCATCCACGTCGGACGCCAGCGGCACCTTGCGCATATGCACCTTGAGGATTTGCTCGCGCCCGCGAATGTCGGGCAGGGGCACAACGACCTGACGATCGAAGCGCCCGGGCCGCAGCAGGGCCGGGTCAAGCACATCCGGACGGTTGGTCGCGGCGATGACCAGCACACCCTGGCCGGTCTCGAAACCGTCCATCTCGACCAGCAGCTGGTTGAGTGTCTGTTCGCGCTCGTCGTTGCCGCCGCCCAGGCCTGCACCCCGCTGGCGACCGACGGCATCGATCTCGTCGATGAAGATGATGCACGGCGCATGCTTCTTGGCATTTTCGAACATGTCGCGCACGCGGGCCGCGCCCACGCCGACAAACATCTCGACGAAATCGGAGCCGGAAATGCTGAAGAACGGCACCTTGGCCTCGCCCGCAATCGCCTTGGCGAGCAGCGTCTTCCCTGTACCGGGCGAACCCACCATGAGCACGCCCCGCGGGATGCGTCCGCCCAGGCGCTGGAACTTCGTGGGATCTCTCAGGAAATCAACCAGCTCCTGGACATCTTCCTTGGCCTCGTCGCAACCGGCGACGTCGGCGAAGGTGACCTGATTGGTGTTCTCATCGAGCAGGCGCGCCTTGGACTTGCCGAAGCTGAAAGCCCCGCCCTTGCCACCGCCCTGCATCTGGCGCATGAAGAAGATCCACACGCCGATAAGCAACAGCATGGGGAACCAGGAAATGAAGATGCTGGTAAGGAAGGACGGCTCCTCGCGCGCCTTGCCTGACACCTGCACGCCGGACTTCACGAGCTCGGGCACCATCCACAGGTCACCCGGTGATGTCAGACTGTAGGGGCGGCCGGCCTCGGGCGTGACATACAGGGTGTCACCCTGAATGTCCACCTTGGAGATGCGTCCCGCCTGGGCATCGTTCATGAACTGCGTATAGCTGACGGCATCCGGGCTGATGACCCGGCTGTCAAACTGCTTGAATACAGTGAACAGGACCAGGGCGATCACCATCCAAATGGCCACCTTGGAAAAAGAGTTGTTCAAAGCCAACCTCCCGAGTGATGCTGTGACGTGTCCGGTCCCGTGGCGAACAACGCCGTAAACAAGTGTTTCATCAAGCCATTCTACCTGATCAGGGCTGCCTGCGCTGAAGGTCGCGGGCGATGAGATAGGTCTCGGCGGACTTGTCGCGCGAGGCATCCGGCTTGAGCACATGAACCCGGCGGAAGTGCCGGCGCAGCTGCTCGACCGTCTGCGAGAAACCACTGCCATGGAAGGCCTTGAGCACCAGCGCACCACCGTCGCGCAGGTGATCGAGGGCAAAAGCCAGTACCAGCTCGTGGACATGCTGTATGGCTGCAGCGTCAGCCGCCTTCACTCCCGACAAGTTGGGGGCCATATCGGAAATCACAAGATCCACACGGCGGCCGTCCAGCGCGGACTCCAGCTGTTCCAGCACGTCCTGTTCGCGGAAATCACCCTGGATGAACTCCACGCCGTCGATGGGCGTCATGGGCAGGCGGTCGAGCGCGATGATGCGCCCCTGCAGATTGCCCCGGGCATCGAGCAGGCGCTCACGCACCACCTGGGACCAGCTGCCCGGTGCCGCGCCCAGATCGACGACAACGTCGCCGCGGGACAGCAGGCGCCAGGCGTCGAGCACCTCGCTCAGCTTGAAGGCGGCGCGTGCGCGATAGCCCTGTTGTTGCGCGCGTCTGACATAAGGGTCGTGAAGATGCTGCTGCACCCACGCCCGGGAGGATTTCTTGCGTGCCATTGCCTTACAATTGCCCTGCCATGACAAGACTCGACATCACCCCGCAAGAGCGCAGCCGGCTGCGCGCCCAGGCCCATGGGCTGAATCCGGTCGTACTGATCGGCGCCAAGGGCCTGACGCCCTCGGTGCTGAAGGAAACCGACCACAGCCTGACGGCGCACGCGCTCATTAAACTGCGCATCGCCAGTGCAGACCGTGCCGAACGCGAAGCCATGCTCGCGCAGCTGTGCGACGCGCTGGACTGCGCGCCGGTGCACCACCTGGGCCGCACACTGGTGCTATACCGTCCACGGCCGCAGGATGCCCAGGCGGGGAACACCTAGATGTAGGCAACGCTGATCACCTCGTATTCGCGCACGCCGCCGGGGGCGTGCACTTCGACCACATCGCCCTCTTCCTTGCCGATGAGGGCACGGGCGACGGGGCTGGAAATGGAGATCAGATTGGCACGGATATCGGCCTCGGCATCACCCACGATCTGATATTTCAGCCGGGCACCGCTTTCCAGATCCTCGATCTCGACCGTGGCGCCGAAGACGGCCTTGCCACCGACATCGAGTGTGCTGGGGTCGATGAGCTGCGCATTGGACAGCGTCCCATCGAGTTCCATGATGCGCCCTTCCACGAAGGCCTGGCGCTCACGCGCGGCATCATACTCGGCATTCTCGGACAGATCGCCCTGTGCCCGGGCTTCGGCAATGGCGTTGATGACCTCGGGCCGCTCCACGGTCTTCAGACGGTGGAGTTCGGCTTGCAGGCGCTCGGCGCCGCGCACGGTCAACGGGATCGCAGACATAGACTTCCTGAACATGAAAATAAAAGACGCTTTGCAAGAAAATGGAAAGCGTCTGAAATGGCAAATCCGGAGACGGGCTGTATCGCAGCGTCGGGCGGAACGCCCCGCATGGCGCAGTCTTGCGCAGATGGGCATACGATGAACGTCCGCAGCCCAAGCCCGGAACAGGCTTCCATTGTGGCGAAAGTCCCGGTCGAATGCAAGCCCTCAGGCTAAAACCCGGCGCCGCCCGAGCTGCAAGACGGCGTTCAGCAGGATGGCGCCGAAAGTGGCCGTGCCAATACCATCGAGCCGGAAGCTGCCGAACTCCAGCGCGAAATTGCCGGCACCCAGCACCAGGGTCACAGCGGCCACGATCAGGTTGTGATTCTGGCTGAAATCCACCTGGTTCACCACCCAGATGCGGGCGCCGGCAATGGCGATCAGACCGAAGACCACAATGGACATGCCGCCCAGTACCGGGCCGGGAATGGCCTGGATAAGCGCACCGAACTTGGGCGAAAATCCGAGTACGATCGCAATGAAGGCGGCGATGACGAAAACCAGTGTGGAGTAGATGCGCGTCGCCGCCATGACGCCGATATTCTCGGCATAAGTGGTCACGCCGGTGCCGCCAACGGCACCCGACACCATGGTGGCCACGCCATCGCCCACGAAAGCCCGGCCCAGATAGCGATCCAGATCCTGTCCCGTCATGGCGCTCACCGCCTTGATGTGGCCCAGATTCTCGGCCACGAGGATGATGGCGACGGGCACGATCACGCTCATGGCGGCCGGCTCGAACACCGGCGAGGAAAAGGTCGGCAGGCCGATCCAGGCTGCATCGCGCATGCCCGAGAAGTCGATGGGAACACCCATGCCCAGACCATTGGTGAGCACGCCGTAGATGACGCAGGCGAGCAGCAGGCCGGCCAGAATCAGCAGGCGCTGCAACAGACCCCGGGTGTAGACGGCGATGCCGCCCACGCACAGCACGGTCATCAGTGCCATGAGCGCATCAAAGCTGGAGGCGCCCATGGCGCCCCTGGCGGCAATGGGCGCCAGATTCAGGCCGATGACGGCCACCACGGCACCGGTGACCACCGGCGGCATCCAGCGGTTGATCCATTCGGAACCACCGCCCGAACGCGCCCCGATATACCAGACAAGCAGGCCGATGAGCGTATAGGCCGCCCCGCAGGCGATGATGGCACCCAGCGCCACGCCGATGTTGGGATTGGGCCCGGCGCCCGCATAGCCGGTCACGGCGATGACGCCGCCGATGAAGGCGAAGCTCGAGCCGAGATAGCTGGGTACCCGGCCGCCCACAAACAGGAAGAAGATCAGCGTGCCCACACCCGACATGAGGATGGCCACGTTGGGATCGAAGCCCATGAGCAGCGGCGCCAGGATGGTGGAGCCGAACATGGCGACCACATGCTGGGCGCCCATGGCCACATTCTGCAGCGGCAGCAGGCACTCATCGGGCTGGACGACATCGGCATCGCTGGTGGCCTGCACGGGCCGCCAGCGCGGGAAGTAGGGCTGAACCATGCAGCGCTCCTCAGTCCTGGATCAGGCCGGCATCCAGACCGGCGTGCAATTCCTGCAGCGAATACACCTGCAGACCGCCGCCTTCGCGAAGATAGTGCAGACCCTCGACTGCGGCGCAGGCCCCCGCCATCGTCGTGAAGTAGGCCACGCCGGCCGACAGCGATGTGGTACGCAGCACGCGCGAGTCCGCAATCGCATTGCGCCGCGCCTCGACCGTGTTGATGACCATGGCGATGTCGCCGTTCTTGATCCTGTCGACGATGTGGGGCCGCCCTTCCGTCACCTTGTTGACGGCCTGCACCGCAATCCCCTGCGCCTTGATCGCAGCGGCCGTGCCGCGCGTGGCGACAATGGAAAAGCCCAGGTCCGCCAGCTGGCGCGCCACCTCGACGGCACGTGGCTTGTCCATCGCCTTGACACTGATGAAGGCCACACCGCCGTCGGGCAGCGGACTGCCGGCGCCAATTTGCGACTTCACGAAAGCCTCGCCGAAGCTGCGTCCCACGCCCATGACCTCACCCGTGGATTTCATTTCGGGGCCCAGGATGGTATCGACGCCGGGAAACTTCACGAAGGGGAAGACGGCCTCCTTGACCGAGAAATAGCCGGGCACGATTTCCCGGCTCACACCCTGATCGGCCAGCGAACGGCCGGCCATCACGCGCGCCGCAATCTTGGCCAGCTGCAGCCCGGTGGCCTTGGAGACGAAGGGTACGGTGCGCGAGGCGCGCGGGTTGACTTCGAGCACGTAGACCTCGCCATCCTGAATGGCGAACTGCACGTTCATCAGGCCCTTGACGTTGAGCGCGCGCGCCATGAGCGCGGTCTGGCGCTTGATCTCGTCGATATAGCTGTCCGACAGGGAATACGGCGGCAGGCTGCAGGCGGAATCGCCCGAATGCACGCCCGCCTGCTCGATATGCTCCATCACGCCGCCGATGAACACCGTTTCACCGTCGGCAATGCAGTCCACATCCAGCTCGATGGCGTTGTTCAGGAAATGATCCAGCAGGACGGGCGCATCATGGCTCACCTGCACGGCGTCGCGCATGTAGCGCTCCAGCTCGGATGCCTCATGCACGATTTCCATGGCGCGCCCGCCCAGCACATAGCTGGGCCGCACGACCAGGGGATAGCCGATCTCGCCGGCCAGCGCCATGGCCTCGGCCTCGGTGCGCGCCGTGCGGTTGGCCGGCTGGCGCAGGGCAAGCTTGGCGAGCAGCTTCTGGAAGCGCTCACGGTCTTCGGCAATGTCGATGGACTCGGGGCTGGTACCAATGATGGGCACGCCATTGGCCTCCAGCGCCTTGGCCAGCTTGAGCGGCGTCTGGCCCCCGTATTGCACGATGAGCCCCAGCGGGTTCTCGCGGTGGACGATCTCGAGCACATCCTCCAGCGTGAGCGGCTCGAAATACAGACGGTCGGACGTGTCGTAATCCGTGGATACCGTCTCGGGGTTGCAGTTGACCATGATGGTCTCGAACCCGTCCTCGCGCAGCGACAGCGCGGCGTGCACGCAGCAGTAATCGAACTCGATGCCCTGACCGATGCGGTTGGGCCCGCCGCCCAGCACCATGATCTTGCGCCGGCCGGTGGGTGCGGCCTCGCACTCCTCCTCATAGGTGGAGTACATATAGGCCATGGGCGTGGCAAACTCGCCCGCACAGGTATCAACTCGCTTGTAGACGGGGCGTACGCCCAGCGTGTGGCGCAGCTTGCGCACTTCGGCTTCAGTGGTATCGAGCAGGAAGGCCAGGCGCCGGTCGGAAAACCCGCGCCGCTTGAGCGCGCGCATGGCGGCCTCGTCCAGCTCGGCCAGCGTACGCTGTTCGAGTGCGAGCTCGATGTCGACAATCTCCTTGATCTGCGCCAGGAACCAGGGATCTATGCGGGTAAGCGCATGCACTTCCTCCAGCGTGAAGCCCTGGGCAAAGGCATCCCCGACATACCAGATGCGCTCCGGGCCCGGCTCACCGAGCTCGACCTGCAGCGTCTCGCGATCGGTCGTCATCTGATTCAGACCGTCGACGTCCACCTCCAGGCCGCGCAAGGCCTTCTGCAGGGACTCCTGAAAGCAGCGTCCAATGGCCATCACTTCGCCGACCGACTTCATCTGGGTCGTCAGGCGCGAGTTCGCCTGCGGAAACTTCTCGAAGGCGAAGCGCGGCACCTTGGTCACCACGTAATCGATGGCGGGCTCGAAAGCGGACGATACCGCACCGCCGACGATTTCATTGGGCAGCTCATCCAGCGTATAGCCGACGGCCAAACGGGCCGCCACCTTGGCGATGGGAAAGCCGGTGGCCTTGGACGCCAGCGCCGAGGATCGCGAGACGCGCGGATTCATCTCGATGACGATGAGGCGGCCGTTCTCGGGATTGACGGCAAACTGGACGTTGGAGCCACCCGTGTCGACACCGATCTCGCGCAGGATCGCCAGCGAGGCGTCACGCATGATCTGGTATTCCTTGTCGGTCAGCGTCTGTGCCGGCGCCACCGTGATGGAATCACCCGTATGCACGCCCATGGGATCGAGGTTCTCTATGGAGCACACGATGATGCAGTTATCCGCGCAGTCGCGCACGACTTCCATCTCGTATTCCTTCCAGCCCAGCAGCGACTCCTCGATGAGCAGCTCGTGCGCCGGCGAGGCTTCCAGCCCGCGGCGGCAGATGTCTTCGAACTCTTCGCTGTTGTAGGCAATGCCCCCGCCCGTCCCGCCCAGGGTGAAACTGGGCCGGATGACCACCGGAAAACCCGAGGAGCCGTTATCGGCCGCGATGCGCCGCTGCACCTCCCAGGCCTCCTCCATGGAATGGGCCACACCCGATTTGGCCGACTCCAGGCCGATGCGCGTCATGGCGTCCTTGAACTGCTGGCGGTCTTCCGCCATTTCGATGGCGCGGGCATTGGCCCCCAGCAGCTCCACGCCGTAGCGCTCGAGCACGCCGTGGCGTGCCAGATCCAGGGCGCAGTTCAGCGCCGTCTGGCCGCCCATGGTGGCCAGCACGGCATCGGGTCGTTCGCGCTCGATGATTTTTTCAACCGCTTCCCAGGTAATGGGCTCGATATAGGTGACGTCGGCCGTTTCCGGGTCGGTCATGATGGTGGCCGGATTGCTGTTCACCAGAATCGTGTGAAAGCCTTCGGCCTTGAGGGCCTTGCAGGCCTGGGCGCCGGAATAGTCGAATTCGCAGGCCTGGCCGATGACAATGGGACCGGCACCGATGATGAGTATTCTGTGTAGATCTGTACGCTTGGGCATGATGCGGTACCTGGCCTAGGCAGCCATGAAATGGAGGAATTGGTCGAAGAAGAACGCCAGGTCGCGCGGACCGGGGCCGGCTTCGGCCTGTGCCTGCACGCCGATGACGGGACGCCCCGCCAGACGCAGGCCCTGGACCGAGCCATCGACCAGCGAGCGATGCGTCACCTCCAGTCCGGCCGGCAGACCGTCAGCCGATACCCGATAGGCCTGACGCTGGCTGCTGATGCCGACACAGCCATCCGCCACTGACTGCACCGGGTGATTCAGGCCGTGGCGCTCTGTGGACATGGGCTCCAGGCGAGCACCCAGGGCAAGTGCCATGAGCTGCATGCCCAGGCCGATGCCGAAGACGGCACGCTCACTCTCGACCAGAGTCTTGACGCAGGCCAGAGCCTCTTGCGCCTCGCGCGGATCGCCCGGCCCCCCGGCCACCACCACTCCGGCAGGCGCCCGGGCCAGGATCTCGCCGGCGGACGTTCCGGAAGGCAGGACATCCACCCGGCAACCCCTGGCCGCCAACTGGCGCAGGACCTCGTACTTGACCCCGAGATCCAGCACCGCGACCTGTGGTCCTTCGCCTGTCATCGCGGTAAAACCCTGATCCGGCTGCCAGCCACCCTGTCGCCAGGGTTGCTCAATCGTGCGCGCCGGCATGGCGGCGGACGCCGCGGTGTGGGCCTCGCGCGCCAGCGCCACGGCTTTCTGCGCATCCTCGCCGACCCATATGCAGGCGCCCTGGCTGCCATGCTCGCGCAGATGGCGCGCAAGCCGGCGCGTATCCACGCCGGAAATGGCCACCATGCCGGCCGCCTGCAAAGCTTCGGGAAGCGTCTGTGTGGCGCGGTAGTTCGACATCTGGTGCGGGCAGTCGCGGATCACCAGACCGGCGGCCTGCAGGCGGTCAGATTCCATGTCTTCAGGATTGACACCGGTGCTGCCGATATGGGGGTAGGTGAAAGCAATGATGTGATCCCGGCTCGCGGGATCGCTGAGGATTTCCTGGTGGCCCGACATGGCGGTATTGAAGACAGCCCTGCCCGTGCAATGGCCGCCGGCCCCAATGGAAATGCCCCTGAAGACAGACCCATCGGCCAGAGCCAGAATCGCAACAGGGCAGGCCGTCGATTCCGTGAACGAGAATGATGGCAGCACGCTGAAACCCCGGATAGAAATTGACCGCAGAATTATAGCCTGTGCACCTGCACCCACCCGGAACACAGGCCGCTTCGCCGGACGGGAATTTATCAGTATCGGGGAAATCGTCTACAGTAAGAGGTTTGAACAACTCCGGGTTTCCGCCTGCATCATGTCCGATCAACTAGAGCAATTGCGCAGCATGACTACCGTTGTGGCCGACACGGGCGATCTCGAGCAGATCCGCCAGTATCGCCCCACCGACGCGACCACCAACCCCACACTCATCCTCAAGGCCGTCCAGCTGCCGGCCTACCGGCCGATACTCGAACAGGTAATGCACGACCACCCGCAGGCCTCTCGCATCGAACTGGCCGACCGGCTTCTGGTCGCCTTCGGACGACGCATCCTGGACATCGTGCCCGGGCGCGTCTCCACCGAGATCGACGCCCGGCTGTCCTTCGACGCCCAGGCCAGCCTGGAGCGCGCACGCCAGATCATCGAACTCTATGAAGCCGCCGGCATCGATCGCGAGCGTGTGCTCATCAAGCTGGCGGCCACCTGGGAAGGCATACAGGCGGCGCGCGAGCTGCAGGCCGAAGGTATACGCTGCAACCTGACCCTGATGTTCAGCATGGCCCAGGCCCTGGCCTGCGCCCAGGCCAAAGTTCAGCTGATCTCGCCCTTTGTCGGCCGCATCCTCGACTGGCACAAGAAGGCGGCCGGCGCGGACTGGGACGACGCGGCAAACCGGGGCGTGAATGATCCCGGCGTCATCTCCGTGATGCGCATCTACCAGTACTACAAGACCTATGATGTCCCGACCCAGGTGATGGGGGCCAGCTTTCGCAACGTCGACCAGATCCGCGCCCTGGCGGGCTGCGACCTGCTCACCATCAGCCCCGATCTGCTGAAGACGCTGCGCGAATCCGCCGCGCCGCTGAAGCGCCGCCTGGATGCCGAATCCGCCAAGGCTGCGGCGCCCGAATGGCAGGCCAGCAACGAAGTGGCCTTCCGCACCCAACTCAACAACGACGCCATGGCCACCGAAAAGCTGGCGGAAGGCATACGGCTTTTCTCGGCCGATGCCCAGCGTCTGGACACCCTGATTGCCGAGGCCCGGAACTGAGGCAGGCTGCGGAAGATCCCTATAGCACGCGGGTCAGCCAGAGTGCCAGGCCGGGGAAGAGATAAATCAGCAGGGCCATCCCCAGCATGATGAGCACGAAGGGGATGACGCCGTGGATGACGTCGGTGATGCGCGCCCGTGTGACCGCCTGTATGACGAACAGATTCATGCCCACCGGCGGCGTGATGAGGGCCACCTCGATCAGGATCACGAAGTAGATTCCAAACCAGATTGGATCGATATTCATGGCCTCGAGCGAGGGAAACAGCACGGGCACCATGATGAGCAGCATGGACAGGCTTTCCAGGAACAGGCCCACGACCAGCAGCACGGCGGTGACGGCCACCAGGAACATGAAGGGCTCATGGAAATTGGCGGTCACGAAGGCGGTGATCTCCTGCGGAATGCGATACAGCGTGACGGCATGGCCGAAGATCTTCGCGCCGACGATGATGAGCAGGATGGTGACCGAAGTCTTCATGGTATCGGCCACGGCCCGGCCCAGGGCCTGCCAGCTCAGGCTGCGCATCAGGCCCGCCGTCAGCACCAGGGCGCAGAAGAAACCGATGGCGGCCGCTTCCGTGGGTGTGAAGATGCCGGCGTAGATACCGCCGATGATGATGACGGCAATCAGCAGCGTGGGCGAGGCCTTGAGCGTGATGCGCCAGCGCTCGGCCATGGGCACACGGGCGACGGGCACATAGCCCTTGTCGAAATGGCAGAATATCGATGAAAACACGGCAAAGGCCGTCAACAGCACCAGGCCGGGCACCATGCCGGCAAGGAACAGCTTGACGATGGACTGCTCTGCAATCACGCCGTAGACGATGAGCGGTATGGATGGCGGGATAAGGATACCGAGCGTGCCGCCCGCCGCAACCAGACCGTAGGAAAATGATTTTCGGTAGCCGCGCTCGGCCATCTCCGGAATGGCCACGGTGCCGATGGTGGCTGCGGTGGCGACGGAGCTGCCGTTGATGGTGGAGAACAGGCCGCAGGCCATGAGCGTGGCCGTCGCCAGGCCGCCGGGCCAGTGCCCCGTCCAGGCCTGGAATGCGCTGAACAGGTCCCGCCCCACCCCGCCCTTGAGCAGCACGTTGGACATGAGCAGGAACAAGGGTATGGCAAGGAGAATGAAGCTGTCCAGGCCGCCGGTGAGATTCTGTGCGGCGATGGTCAGGGGAAACCCCTTGAACCACAGCATGGCCACGCCCAGACCGGCCAACGAAAAAGCCACCGGCACGCCGATGAACAGCAGACACAGCAGCGTGCCGATGATGATCAGACCGGTCATTCAGCCGAGTCCTCTTCGGTGAACGCCGGCGCCGGGCGCGACGGCAAGCGCGCCAGCTCGAGCAATGCCTGCAGGGCCAGCAGGGAAAAACCGATGGGAATGGCGATTTCGGGAATCCACATCGGCGTCTCTATCATGGTGGGCGCACGCCGGCCACGCGCCACCGACTCCATGACGACAAGAATGCTTTCCCAGGTCAT
Source organism: Castellaniella sp. (assembly GCA_041655275.1). Lineage (GTDB taxonomy): Bacteria > Pseudomonadota > Gammaproteobacteria > Burkholderiales > Burkholderiaceae_B > JAJYRX01. Next base: position 111,674 of record JBBAFU010000009.1, read on the forward strand.
GAGGACGGAAAACAGGGTGATGAAGACAAGCGAAAAGCCCTCGACCAGCTTGCGTCCCAATGGTCCGAGCAGGCGCACGAACGCGGTGATGCGGATCAGGCCGCGCTCGCGCAGCACATAGGCCATGCCCAGATAGACCACCCAGATCTGGAGGATGACGGAAATGTCGCCCGCCCAGGCGGTGGGTGAATGGAACAGGAAGCGGGCAGCGACGTCATAGGTCAGCACGATGCCGATGATGAAGAAGAGCCAGCCGCTCACCCGGCCGATGATGCCGGATGCGCGGTCAGCCCATTGTGCAAGCCCCATGACGCCGTCCTGCCTCTACTGTGCCAGCGCCGCTTCGACCACCTGGCGCGCCAGCTCGCCGCTTTCTTCCGCAAAGCGCTTCATCGTCGGCTCTGCGGCCTTGCGCCATGCCTCGATTTCCTCGGGCGTCAGATCAACGACTTCCATCGAGGTTTCATTCTGCAGGAAGGTCTTGGCGTCCAGATTCTGCTGCTCGACACTGTTGCGCAGCTCGGTCTCGACCTCGCGCGCCGACTGCATGACAATGTCCTGCAACTCGGGCGACAGCTTGTTCCACGACTTGTCATTCATGATGACCAGGAACTCGACCGCCGAATGGTTGGTCATGGTGATGTAATCCATCACTTCGTACATGTGCCGCGACTGCGTGGCCGTGGTACCCGACATGCCGACATCAACCGTGCCACGCTGATAGGCCAGCACCTGCTCGGCGCCGTCAATCACGATGGGCACACCGCCCACGTCATCGATGAAGGAGCCGATGGGCTTGCTGAGCACGCGCACCTTCTTGTTCTTCAGGTCAGCCGGCGAGCGGATGGGGCCTTTCTTGCTGAGCATCTGCACCGCACCATAGGCCTGCCACCAGATGACGCGGGCACCTGTCTCCAGAATGGCGTTGTCTATGCCCTTGCGTACGGCGTTGTCGGGGCTGGTGGCCTTGCGGATGGCTTCGTCACTGGGAAAGAGAAAGGGTACGGCAAAGGCGCCGGCTGCAGGAACCGTGCCGCCGTAGACACCCAGCTCGACGATGCCCATGTCGATTGCCCCCGAGCTGACGGCCTGGGGAACTTCGTTGCCCTTGTAAAGCTGGCCGGAATCGTAGATTTCGATCTTCAGCTCACCCTTGGAACGCTCCTCGACCAGGGTGCGAAAGGCCTCGATATTCTGACCCAGAACATGCTTTGCGGGCAGCTGGGACGTGAAGCGCAGTGTCTGCGCAGCAGTGGCGGTACCGGCGGTACCCATCAGACTGATTGCGAGACCGGCGCCCGCGACAAGCTTGAAAAAGGACTTCATCGGAATTCTCCTGCAAACAAGATATTGCATCACACCCGTCCCGGCATCAGATGACGCCTTCACGGGACAATTCTTCTACTTCTTCCTGCGACAGACCCAGATCAGCCAGCACCTGTGCCGTATGCTCGCCCAGTGCCGGGCCGACATGACGGACGCTGCCCGGCGTGTCCGACAGCCGGGGAGCCACGTTCTGCATGGCGACATCTCCCAGATGGGGGTGCGCCACCCGTACAATGGCTTCGCGCGCCTGGAAATGCGGGTCTGCCAGCATTTCCGGCGCACGATACATACCGCCCGCCGGCACGCCGTTCTTTTCCATGCGCTCGAGCAGATCGGCAGCCGTGAGCTCGCGCGTCCAGCCGGCAATCAGATCATCGAGCTCCTGCTGATGACGTCCCCTGGCCTCATGCGTACTGTAACGCTCGTCATCGGCCAGTGCCGCATGTCCCATGGCGGCACAGAAACGCCGGAACACCGTATCCTGGTTGGCGCCGATGACAATGCTCAGCCCGTCAGCGGTCGGATAGACATTGCTCGGTGCGATTCCCGGCAATATAGCACCACTGCGCTCACGGATGTAGCCGGTCTGATCGTATTCTATGACCGTGCTTTCCATGAAATTGAGTACCGCTTCGTAGATGGCGCTATCGACCACCTGGCCATGACCCAGGCGACCGCGTGCGAACAGGGCCATGACGGCGCCCAGTGCGGCATGCATGGCTGCCAACGTATCTCCAATGGAGATACCCATCCGGGAAGGCGGCGTCGTCGGATCACCGCAGACATAGCGCAGGCCGCCCATGGCTTCACCAATGGAGCCGAAGCCGGCGCGCCCGGCGTAGGGACCCGTCTGACCATAGCCCGAGACACGGACGATGACGAGCCGGGGGTTGAGCGCGCGCAGGGTCCCGGGCGCCAGATTCCAGCGCTCCAGCGTGCCGGGACGGAAATTCTCGATGAGCACATCGGCGTTCGCCACCAGTTTCTTCAGCAGCGCCTGACCTTCGGAGCGACGCAAGTCGCAGGTGATGGATTTCTTGTTGCGGGCGATCACCGACCACCACAAGGTGTGCCCGTCAGCTTTTTCGCGACCCCAGTGACGCATGGGATCGCCCACACCCGGCGCTTCGACCTTGATGACCTCGGCGCCGAAATCAGCCAGCAACTGGCCGCAGAACGGCCCGGCGATCAGCTGACCGAGCTCGATGACACGTACGCCCGCCAGCGGGCCGGTTGCGGTTTCAGGGGTTGTCACGCTTGCTTCCTCTTCCTGTCAAGATTGCTTCCCGGCGCAACGATGTCAGCGCCGTTCCATCAAAGCCCAGGCAACCGTGCCCGGATCTACATATTCGAGCTCGCTGCCCGCCGGCACTCCACGCGCCAGACGCGTGACCTTCAGCCCCCTGGCCTCAAGGGACTGCGCAAGATAGTGCGCCGTGGTTTCCCCTTCAGCCGTGAAATTGGTGGCCAGGATGACCTCTTTCACTTCCGCGTCCGCCGCCCTTGCAAGCAGGCGTCCGAACTGCAGCTCGACCGGGCCTATGCCCTCGAGCGGCGCCAGCCGGCCCATGAGCACATAATACAGGCCGGCGTAACCATGGCTGGATTCTATCGTGTTCTGGTCGGCGGGCGTCTCCACCACGCATAGCAGGCTGGCATCACGGCGCGGGTTGAGGCAGGTTTCACATACCGGCTGCGCGCTCAGACCATTGCAGCGCTCGCAATGGCGCAGGTTGACTACGGCCGCACCCAGTGCCTGCGCGAGCTGCTGCGCCCCCTCGCGATCATGCTGGAGCAGGTGATACGCCATGCGCCGGGCCGTACGTACACCCACACCCGGCAGACGACGCAAGGCCGCAATGAGCGCAAGCAGCGGCTCGGGTTCGGGAAGCGCGGTGCTCATGGGCTGATGGCTGGCAAGGGCCGGCAAACTGCTGCAGGCATTCAGAACGGCAGTTTCATGCCCGGCGGCAAGGGCATGCCGGCGGTGATGGACGCCATTTTCTCCTGGGACGTTGATTCGGCCTTGCGCAGGGCATCATTGACGGCTGCAGCCACCAGGTCCTCTATCATGTCGCGATCCTCCTCGAACAGCGAGGGATCGATGGTGATGCGGCGCACATCATTGCGGCAGCTCATATCAACCTTGACCAGGCCACCGCCCGACGCACCCTGGACGATGAGCTCGGCGAGCTCCTCCTGCATTTTCTTCATGTTGTCCTGCATCTGCTGCGCCTGGCGCATCAGGCCGGCAATCTGACCTTTCATCATGGCAATATCATCCTGAATCTGGAAAAAGGAAATATCAATCGGAAGCAGCCGGCGCGTCGGGAACCTGCACCGAGCCCGGCAGGACCTGGGCATCGAAGGTATCGACCAGGGCGCGCACCAGCGGGTCGCTCTGCACGGCCTGCTCGGCGCGCGCCTGAAGCGCCGCCCGGCGCGCCTGCTCGCGCGTATGGGCGGTATCGTCGGTGACCTCGGCGTATTCAACGACCAGTGTCACCGGCGTTGCGAAATGCTGTGACAGGGCGGCCTCCAGCCGCTCCCGTGCCCCGCCCTTGTCGAGGCTGGGAATGGCCACGCGCAGGCCGACACGCTCATCCTGCACCGATACCCATTCGCTCTGTCGCGCCAACTGTGCCGCCAGGCCGCTCAGGGAAAGACGCGCAGCCAGATCCGGCCAATCGGCCGCCGTCATGGCCTGCAGCGAAGGGGGCGCTTGTGCCGGCGTCTGTGAATCAGCCGGTGGCTCGGGCTCGGGCTCCGGCGGCGGTGGTGTCGGGGTCGAAGTTGGTGTCGGTGCAGCGGCGGGCTGCTGCGGCTCTGCTCCGGAGGGCGTTGTCGCCGGCCCGAGTGAGAGCGATTCCGGCGCAGTGGCCTGGACCAGCGCCAACATGCGCAGGCACGCCATGATGAAGCCGGCATGCTCGTCAGGCGCGAGAGCCAGCTCGGCGCGGCTGTGCACAGCCACTGAATAGAACAGCTGAACGGCATCCGGATGCAGGCTGCGCGCGAGCTCGGCAATGGCCGCCGCGTCCGGATCGTCGTCGGGAACGGCGTCGGCAACGCGTTGCACGATGGCGATGCGCGACAGCAGCACCGCCAGATCCGCCAGCGCGCCGCCATACGGCATGCTTTGCGTGGCAAGCGTATCCGCGACGGTGAGTATGCGTGCCGCATCACCCTGGGCCAGGGCATGCAGCAGCGAGAACAGCACGGTCTTGTCGAGCGTGCCGAGCATGGCCTGCATGGCCTGGGCCGTGATGTTGCCGGCACTGTAGGCGATGGCCTGGTCCGTCAGCGACAGCGCATCGCGCATGGAGCCCGCCGCCGCCTGCGCCAGCAGCCGAAGGCCGGCCGGCTCGGCCTGCACGCCCTCTTCCTGCAGAATCATCTGCAGATGGGCAACGATGGCCTCCGGCGCCATCTGGCGCAGGTTGAACTGCAGGCAGCGCGACAACACGGTCGCCGGAATCTTCTGGGGATCGGTTGTGGCAAGAATGAACTTGACGTGCGGCGGGGGTTCTTCCAGCGTCTTGAGCATGGCGTTGAACGCATGGCCGCTGAGCATGTGCACTTCGTCGATCATGTAGACCTTGAAGCGACCCTGGCTGGGTGAGTACACCGCCTGCTCGAGCAGCTGGGTCATCTCTTCGACGCCGCGGTTGGAGGCCGCGTCCAGCTCAATGTAGTCGACGAAGCGCCCGGCATCGATTTCAGTGCAGGCACCACATTCGCCGCAGGGCTGCGCGCTGACACCCTGCTCGCAATTGAGGGACTTGGCCAGAATGCGGGCGAGGGTGGTCTTGCCAACACCGCGCGTGCCCGTGAACAGCCAGGCGTGATGCAGGCGCTGCGTCGACAGGGCGTGCGTGAGGGCGCGAACCACATGGTCCTGCCCTACGAGGGCTTCGAATGATCGCGGACGCCACTTACGCGCCAGCACAAGATATGACATGCAAAAGGCCGTGGAAGATCGGAAGATGGCGTGGCGAGCCTGACTTCGGCACTGGTTCCGCACGGCTGTGGCTGCTTCGTTCCCGACCTGACCAGTTTCACCGCCGAACCATGCGAAGGGGCCCGCCACCGAAGAGTTTAACAGGTGTGTCGTCCCACCGGTGGATCACAGCTCGATCCAGAGATCGGCTCGTGGAAAGTACAAGGCCACCTGCGCGGGCCGGCCATCGAGCGCACTGACATGGCGCCGGTACCGCTCGAGCTGGTCGGCATGCAGCGTGCGCATGCGCCGCTCGAACCGCTGCGGATCCTCATCTGCTGCGGGACACCCAGTTTTATAGTCGACGATCAGCCAGTCCTGCGCACGCGATACGGCCAGGTCGATGATGGACACCCTGCCATCGAGCCCCAGCAGCGACCACTCACGAAACGCCGCGGGACCCATACCCAGGAGCCAGCGGCCGCGCTCGCTCGAAAGGGTGGCCGAGAGGGTGTGGTGCAGGACACCCACAGCGCCCTCGAGCCCGGCCGCAGAGATGCCCGCCCGCCCCAGCTGGCGCGCCAGGACCGGCCGCAACGTATCGAGGCGCTCCAAAGACCAGGCCTGCAGGCCGTCTCGCCCCATGCGCTCCAGCCAGGCATGCGCCACCGTCCCCAGCACACGATCCATCGCCCCGGCATCGTCGCCCGACCATGCCATTGCTGTTGGCAGGGGTGCCGTCTCCGGTACATCATGCGCCACCGGCTCCGGCATGGGGCCGACGGGTCGGCAGAGCAGCTGTGGCGTCAGGCGCTGTCCGGTCACAGGCGCAACCGGCGGGATTTCCTCCCAGGCCGGCGTTTCGGGCAGTACCAGCTGATCCCAGATGCGCCCGAGCAGGGTCCCGGCCCCCGGAGCGCGGGCCGCCCCGTTCTCATCGACCAGGACGCCGGCGACAATGTGCAGATCACGACGTGCACGCGTCATGGCCACATAGAGCAGGCGTTCGTTCTCATAGGCCGTGCGCTCGCTCTCCCGCCGGCTCAGATAGGTGCTGATGGGGTCATTGCCCTCCTCAATGCTGCGCTTTACCGGACCGAGCAACAGGCGCTCCTCGCTTTGCTCGAACCGGATCAGCGGCTGGGTGTCCCCCCGTCGCGACAGCTCCAGGCCCATGAGAATGACCGACTCGAACTCCAGACCCTTGGCCTTATGGATGGTCATGACCTCGATGGCCGGACCGCCATCAACGGCAGCGGCACGCAGGTCCGCCAGATGAAACTCCAGTTCGGCGGGATTCAGTCCGCCCCAGGGGGCCAGACGCTCGACGAGGGCAAACACCTGCTCGACGTCCGCCCAGTCCGCCTCGTCCCGGCACAACCCGGGCCCGCCCAGGGCGCGCCAGCGGCGCTCGAGCCGCGCCGCGAACGGCACGCCACCGGAATGGGCACCGTCGTCAAGCAGCACATTGGCGGCCTGGGCAAGCACCGACGCTTCCGACGCCGTCATTGCATCGGCCGGCAGGGCGCCGTCCGCGCGCCACTTGCGCAGCAACTGCGGTACTGGACACCCATGATCCGCACCAAACAGCGCATGCAGGGCAGACAGTCGCACACCGCACAATGGCGAGCGCAGGACGGATAGCCATGCCAGCCGATCGCCGGGGTGCGCCAGCGCCCGCGCCAGCTGCACCAGATCGACCACCGGCATGCGCTGGTCGAGCCGGTCCAGCTCGACCGCCCGGCACGGCAGGCCTTCGGTTTGCAGCCGCTGCACGACATCACCCAGATGGCTGCGCGCACCCACGAGGATGGCAACGGGATTGTGGCTGTCCCGATGCCGCTCGAGTGCCTCGGCAGCAAGCGTGACCACCTGACGGGTGATGTGGGTGTCCATTCGCGCGCGAGCCGAACCTTCCCTGCGTCGCCACACCGGATGGAAATGGACCTTGCCTATCTGGCGTTCCTCCCAATAGGCGACCGACGGCGAGTACCGTATGGCACCCAGGCCGGCATGGTCGACCGACGGGAATACCGTTGAGAAGATGCGGTTGATATCTGCGACCAGGCTGGCGTCGGAGCGAAAGTTGTTGGTCAGTTCGAGCGATTCCAGGTGCAGGTGGCCCACGCCATGCCGGCGCGCAGACAGGAAGAGTCCCACCTCCGCCTTGCGAAAGCGATAGATGGACTGCATCGGATCACCGACCAGAAAAAGCGTACGCCCGTCGCCCGGCGACCAGCCTGTCGTCAGGATCTCGAGCAGACCGATCTGGGCCTGACTGGTGTCCTGAAACTCATCGAGCAGGATGTGCGACAGTGCATTGTCGAGCCGCAACAGCAGGTCCGAAGGCAGATCGGGCGCACCCAGCGCCTGGCGCGCCCTTTGTGCCACCTCGATGAAATCAATCTCGCCATGATCGCGAAAGACGAGCTGCAATTGCGCCGCAAGCACGACGAGAACACGCAGCAGGGTAAGCAGAACCTCGCGCTGAGCCGTACTGTATGTCTGCACCGGCGCACTCACAACACGCGCAAGCGCGTCAATCCAGGGCTCGTCGCCCTGCCAGGTCTTCAGCCAGTCCACCATATCGGCCTTGACACTGGAATGCGCGACAAAGCCACTGCGTTTGTCGACCGTCTTGCGCAGCCCGCCCCCTTGCTTGAGCACCGCCGCCGCGAGCGCCTGCCAGCGCACCAGGCTCTCGACCGTACAGTCGAAGGGCCGGCCGTCCCAGTCGGCCAGCGGCGCCAGGCGGTCGGCTACCTCTCCCGGGTCCAGCTCGGCATGCGCCTGACGCAAGAGTGGCGCCAGCTGTTGCGCCCAGCCGACAGGCATCATTGCCGAGAGGCGCTCGAGTTCTCCGATCAGGGCAGCCTCGAGGTTTTTACTCAGCCGATCAAAATCCGCCCCATCACCCAGATAGGGCATCCATTGGTCGCGCGCCGCCAGCATGTCCACCATCAGCTGCATCGCGCGCTGTTGGTCCAGATCAAGATGCTTGAGCAGCGCAGCCACGGCCTCATCTTCACCCACTTGTGACAGGGTGGCCAGCGCCGCGGCCTCATAGTGAAGCTGCGGCGTGGCGGCAATCTGCGGGACGCCCCCCATACCGCTGAGCCATGGCAGGCTGCGCACCAGCTGGCTGCAGAAGGCGTCAATGGTGCGCAGACCCAGACGGGCGGGATATTGCAGCAGGTTCCAACCCATCTCCTTATCCCTGCGGGCCGCCGCCTGCGCCAGCTCCCAACTCCGGCGCTCATGCGGTGACTGCGGGCAGGGACCGTGCGCCGCAGCCAGCTTGTCCAGCACGCGTGCATGCATTTCCGCTGCGGCCTTGCGGGTAAAGGTGATGGCGAGGATTTCCTCGGGACGGCGCACACGGCCCAGTAACGCGAGGATGCGATCCGACAGCAGCTCGGTCTTGCCGGAGCCTGCCGGTGCCTGGACGATAAAGGACCGTTCCGGATCAACGGCGGCGACGCGTGCGGCGTGATCAGAGGGTTGTCGCGTTGTCATTGCTATCGTCTTCATCCTCATTGGAAGCCTGACTCAGGCGCAGAAAGGGCAGCACGTCGCAATAGCGCAGGTCTGCCAGGTCCTGAATCTGGTTGGCGGCATGACCACCGGCAAACTCGGCGGCCAGCTTACCGATCGCCGTGCGCCAGTGCTGCAGGACAGCCATCCAGCTCATACCGGCAAACGGCCTGGAATCCTCCGGCCTGGACAGACCGTCCAGACCGACATCGGTCTGGGCAAGGCCATGGGTGTCCACCTGGCGCGCATGCAGACGCACGAGCGCGAGCGCTGCAATGTCATCCGTCGACTGCGAGGCGCGACTCGCATATACGGGAAGTTGCAATTCGATCGGCCGTTCCCGGGCCCAGGAACCATAGGGCTGCGGCGTGCTGCCGCCCGTCTTGTAATCGATGATGACCAGCCGGCCATCCTCCTCCATACGATCGATGCGGTCGATACGCAAATCCAGCGAGAGCCCCGCCTGCGACCAGGACTCACGCTGCTCCAGCGCCACGATCCGAAACGGCGGACGGGCGAGCTCGATACTCAGCCAGCGCGACACCACATCTTCGGCACGCTCCTCCTCAAGGGCGCGCAGCACAGGATCAAGCGAAGTGAGCCACTCGCCGGCGGCTTGCTGTATGGCGCTACGCAACTGGACACCCATGCCGCCCTGCTCACGCAGAGTGTGCAACGCCGTCTGATCCGGGAGTGCCTGCCAGAACAGTTCCATGACCCGATGCAGGAACAGACCACGCATGTTCTGGTCGGTCTGTCGCGCATAATCCGGCAACGCCCGGGCACCCAGCCGGTAGCGGGCAAAAGCCCACAGCGGGTTGCGCGCCTGGGTGTCCAGTACCGCAATGCCCCCGCGCACGCGCTCGCCGGGCACAAGCGCCGGACCGGCGTCATCGGACACCCACGCCATCTCTCGTCCGCCGCCTTGCTCCGCCGGAGGACTATGCGCCTCGACCGCAAAGCCCGCAAGCAGGGGACTGGGCCGCAGATTGCGATCACCCTCGAATGCCGCATGGCTTACACGGATTTCTGGCGCTGCGCCACGCAAGGTCTGAAAGATCTGCTGTGCCCAAAGCAGCTCACGCTCCGGCGTCGAGCGCGGCGCACCTGCCCTGCGCAACGCCGATGAAGGCAGCAGCGGGTTCGGGCTGGGAGCGGCCGGCAAGGCCTCATCCGTCAAACCCAGGATCCAGATGCCGTCCCACTGACCGCCTTCGGCTTCGAGCAGGCCCAGCACATCGAGCCGCGCATCCGGATCCCGCTGTGGCTGAAAACGCGTCTGCCGTGCAAGCTGGGTCATGAGGCGGCAGGCACTGGAAAAATCCGTGTTGTCTGCAAGCACTGCCTGCGTTGCCAGGCGATCCAGCATACTGTCGAATGCCTGCAGGGACTGATAAGCCGCACTGTCCACGGCCCGCTCTCCGGGAAACCCCAGCAACTGCAAGGCATGGCGAATATGCGAGACGTGACGGTCCAGAGTGTCGCGCTCGAGACGGGACACCCACTCGAACGCACCCTCCCAGGCCCGGGCCAGCAAAGGCAGGCCCTGCTCCAACGCACTCGCGAACTGTGCCGGTGTCAGCTCGACCGCCCCGTCGTGACGCCAGCGCGCATCCAGCATCGCTCGCTCCGACGCTTCGGTGAGGTCGCCCGCGCAAGCTCCCGCCATCAGGGCAGCACCTGCCTCTGCTGCCGGCATGGGTGTCCCGCGACGCGATTGTGCCAGGATACGCAGCCAGTTCAAGGCGGCACGAACCAGCGGCCAGTCCGCCAATGCAGGCGCCAGCCCGACGTTGAACGCCAATCCCTGTGCACCGAGCTCGCGATCCAGCACGCGATGCACGAAAGGCAGGTCGGCCTCCAGATCCGGCGCAAGAATTGCAAACCGGCCTTGCGGATCGGCCTGCAGCCTTGCTTGCGCCCACTGGACAGCCAGGCGCCACTCCGTCACTGCGTCACGCGCCTGAACACAGACGAGGTTCTCCGGAGGAGCGGCAACGTGGGTGTCCTGCAGCTGGCAGACCTCCACCCCCTGCCGCCGCATGGCCTCGAGCAGGCGATGCGCACGCGGTGCCAGTTCGGAAAACCCGGCGAGCACCAGCGTATGCATGGACGGCGCCAGACGTCCCTCGTCCATGGCACGGCAAACCTTGGCCAGCGTGCGATTGTCATCGTCCAGATCCAGCGCAGCAAGTCGCACAGAATACGCCTCGCGCCACAGGAGGAAGCGCTCGTGGTCCGGCGTGATCTCGTCCTCGCGCACCACAATTTCCCAATCGTCCATCAATCGATCGGCGTCGGCCGCGAAGCGGGCTGCCTGGACAGTGTCCAGCAACATCCGGTTCGCCTCGATCGACTCGATCACCTCGCGCCAGAGCAACTGGCTGCCGAAATGATCCACTGCATGCCCGGCCAGGCGGCAATCCGTTGAAAACGAGTAGCTCGCGGCCAATTCGCCCAGCCAGGCCGTGAACGGCACGATGCGGGGGATGGCCATGACCGGACTGCCGGCATCCAGACGGGAGAACAGGCGCGCCAGTACGCGACGCGCATGGCGGTTGTTGACACTGAGCACGAGCGTCTCTTCAGCGGGCAAGCGGGCGAAATGCTCGAAATCCAGCATCGGTGCGGGGAAGGGCTGCATGGGCTCCACGGATTACCCCTGAGCTGATGAAAGTTCGCAGTCCATTCTAACCAAGAGGTCCGCCTTTATACTGGGAGGCGCTTGAACATCCCCGAGGTTGAGACACCATGTCCCGACAAGCCGATCCAGATTCACATGCATCTGCCCCCCTGTCGTCTCCGGCGCTGGAACTGCATGCCAGTCTCAGCCTGGGCACGGACAGCCGGCATTGGGGAAACCCGCGACGCATGGCCTTGCTCAGGGCAATCGATGAGGAAGGATCGATCAGTGCCGGCGCCCGAAAGATCGGCCTGAGCTACAAGGCGGCCTGGGATGCGGTCGACGCCATGAACACACTTGCGGGCGAAGATCTGGTCGAACGCAGTGCCGGCGGACATCGGGGTGGCGGCGCGCGGCTGACCCCCCGGGCGCACGCCCTGCTGGAGCTCTACCTGAGCCTCGACCAGGCGCACGAACGCTTCCTCGGCCAACTGGCCGCATTGGCGCAGGAAGCGGCGCCGGACCTCGACCTCATCCGCCACCTCATGGCGTCGGACACTGTGCAGAACAAACTCAGAGGCGTCGTCACGCGCATACTTGCAGACAGCGTCACACCAGGCGTTGTCGTGCGCATCGACGGGACAACCGAAATCGTCGCGCAGCCCGACGCCCGCGCGACCCGCGAGCTGGACCTGAGCCCGGGTCGCAGCGTCCTGCTGTTCATCGATGCGGCTGCCATCGTCATCGGCCTGGCCGGCAGCACGGAGCAGCTCTCTGCACGCAACCAGATCGACGGCGAGGTGGGCTACATCCATCAGGACACCCTCGGTAACCAGATCGGTATCCATCTGCCGGGAGGCCAGACGCTGATCAGCCTGATCACGCCGGAAAGCATCCAATCATTGGGACTTGAACCCGGGAGCCGGGTTCGCGCCATCTTCAAGGCATCGGCAGTGACGCTGGGACGGGATGCTCAGGCAGACAGCGGGTCGGACAGCTCGGAGGGCGCGCAGACATGAGTGATCCGGCCGTCCTCCATGCAGAACACCTCATCGGCCAGGATCTGAACATCCTGAGGGTCATGCGTGATGAGTACCGATGGCAGATCGAGCTCCTCCTGCAGACGTCCCAGAGCCTCCCGGACCTGACGGCGCAGCGGGATATCCAGCGCAGCCAGCGGTTCGTCCAGCACCAGCATTCGAGGCCCGATCACCAGCGCGCGCGCCAGGGCGGCACGCTGGCGCTGGCCGCCGGAGATCTCGCCGGGGTAATGGTGCAGGACACCCACAAGCCCCAGCGTGTCCACCCAATGCATGGCCTGATCCGGCAAGCGGGTTGACCGTGCCGGATTGAAACAGCCGCGCTTCAGTCCGAACGCGATGTTCTGGGCGATTGTCAGGTGCGGAAACAAGGCGTAGTCCTGCGCCAGATAGGCGATCTTGCGCTGTTGAGGGGCCAGGCAGTGATTCGCATCGGTGTCCAGAAACAATGCCTCGCCGACAGCCACCCGTCCTTCCCGGGGTCGTATCAGCCCCGCAATCACCCCCGCACTCAATGACTTGCCGGCACCCGATGGGCCAAACAGAGCAATGCGCTGGCGTGTCGCGCGCAGGTGGACATCCAGGGTGAACGCCCGACCACCCGCCCTGAACGTATGCGCGCAATCCAGCGCTATCATTGCCTTCGCCCCATGCGGATATGCCGGGGGGACAGCCAGCGCGCGCCCCACAACGCAGCAATACACGTCACAGAAGCCAGAGCGACCAGAAAGTTGGCCGTCGCATCCTCCCCCTGCTGCACCGCCTCGTAGATGGCGATGGACAGGGTCTGGGTACGTCCCGGAATACTGCCGGCCACCATCAGGGTTGCGCCGAACTCGCCCAGCGCGCGGGCGAACGCCAGCAGGACACCCGCGAGAATGCCGCGTGCCGCCAGGGGCAGGCTCACACGGCACCAGACACCCCAGTTGCTCACACCCAGCAGGCGGGCGGCGTCCTCGAGATGGGTGTCCACTTCCTCGAACGCGGCACGCGCACCTTTGAGTACCAGTGGAAACGCGACGATGGCAGCCGCGACGACGGCGCCCTGCCACGTAAATACCAGCTCCACACCCCACGCGGCCAGATATTCACCCAGCCAGCCACGCCGTCCCAGCAGGACCAGAAGGTAGTAGCCAATGACTGTTGGCGGCAGTACGAGTGGCAGCGTCAACACCGCATCCACCATGTCGGCGAGTGCGCTGCGCCAGCGGGACAGAAACCAGGCCGCCGTCACCCCGGTTACGGTCGCGATGATCGTCGCCCAGGCTGCAACCTTGAGCGAAAGCATCAAGGGCATCATCCAGGCGTGCGTTGCCATCTCAGGGGGCTCCAAACCCGTGGCGCTCCAGCACGGCCCGACCGGCAGGCGAGCGGATGTAATCGAGCAGCGCAGCCGCCTGCGGACTGCGCCCGTGACGTGCAACCAGACCGATGGGATAGAGGATTTCCTGCGGTAACGCCAGCGTCTGCACCACACGGACGCGATCGGCCACGAGAGCGGCATCGGTACCGAACACAAAGCCGGCATCCACTTCAGCCCGCACGACATAATCCAGCACCTGGCGCACATTCTGCCCAAGAATGAAGCGGTCACTCAACGTATCCCACTGGTCCGTCTGCTGGAGTGCCGCCCTCGCATAACGCCCCGCCGGCACGCTGGCTGGATTGCCCAATGCGATGCGACGTGTGGCTGGACCCGAGAGATCGGCGACGCTGGCTGTCCCGTCATCCTCGATCGGGACGATCAGCACCAGACTATTACGCGCGAAATCCTGACGGCTACCCTGTTCGATGAGCCCCGCCTGCTCCGCCTTTTCCATCGCAACCGCATCCGCAGATGCAAAAATATCCACCGGCGCACCATTGACGATCTGGCGCTGCAAGATATCGGAAGCCGCGAAGCTGAAGATCACGCGATCCTGTGGATGTCCTGCTTCATAGCTCGCTGCAATCTCCCGGAATGCATTCGTCAGGCTGGCAGCGGCGGCGACCAGAATCTCATTCGCATGGACACCCAGCGGGGCCAGCACCAGCAGGGCCATGGCAAGACATCGATTCCACATCATCAACTCCCAAGGGTCGAGATATAGTCATGTATATAGCGATAATACCATGCACAGCTCAAGCGTCCCCTGGCACAAACCACGGCGTAGAATGGGCTTTTCAACAGCGCCTGCAACACCGTGACCACGTTTCAACCGCCCGCAAATCTGGATCGCTTCATCGATGCCCTCTGGCTTGAAGATGGTCTGGCGGCCAACACCCTGGCCGCCTATCGGCGGGACATCCATATCTTCGCCGAATGGCTCCACACAGCATCCGGCAAACTACTGGATGCCGCCTATCCCGAGGACATCCAGGCCTGGCTCTCCGATTCGCACGAACACACGCGCGCCAGCACCGCAAATCGTCGTCTCGCCGCGCTGCGGCGCTATTTTCTCTGGGCCCGGCGCCAGGGGCTGGTTCAGGCCGATCCCTGTCTGGATATCCGCGCAGCGCGCAAGAGTGCCCGCTTCCCACACACTATCTCCGAAGCCCAGGTCGAAGCCCTGCTGCAGGCACCCGATACGAGTGCGGTGCTCGGCCTGCGCGATCGTGCCATGCTCGAAACCCTGTATGCGACAGGCGTGCGTGTTTCCGAGCTCGTAGGCCTGAACATGCTGGATGTCAGTTTGAGTGACGGCGTGCTGCGTGTGATCGATGGAAAGGGGGGGAAGGATCGCCTGGTTCCCATGGGTGTCCAGGCGATCGACTGGATACAGGCCTACCTCGATGAGGCACGCCCGGCATTGCTCGGATTGCATCGCAGCCCGGCCCTGTTCGTAACGAAACGGGGCGGGCCCATGACGCGCCAGGCGTTCTGGCTCAACCTGCGCAAATATGCCCTGATCGCCGGCGTTCGCGCGCCGCTTTCACCCCACGTGCTGCGCCATGCCTTCGCGACCCATCTGCTCAACCATGGGGCGGACCTGCGCGTCGTGCAGATGTTGCTGGGGCACGCCGACATCTCGACCACCCAGATCTACACCCACGTGGCGCGTGAACGCCTCAAGCAGTTGCACGCTGTTCATCACCCACGCGCCTGAGCCCGGCGAGAAACGCTCATGCGCAAGCCCCGACATGTTTCGCAGACTCCGGCCACGACGTGGCTGTCCCGCCACGGAATCGTCTTCAGCGAACACACCTACGACTATGTTGAACATGGCGGCGCACGTCAAGCCGCGCACGCCCTCGATCTGGACCCGCACAGCGTCGCCAAGACGCTCATCATGGAAGATGAGGACACCCAGCCTCTGATTGTCATCATGCATGGTGACAAGGCCGTATCCACAAAGAATCTTGCACGCCAGATCGGTGCAAAGAGGGTCAGCCCATGCCAACCCGAAGTTGCACAACGTCATTCGGGCTACCTGGTGGGCGGCACCTCCCCTTTCGGCACACGCAAACGCATGCCTGTCTGGGTGGAAGCCGGCCTGCTGGCGCTACCCGCCATTTACCTCAATGGCGGACGGCGCGGCTACCTGATCGGCATCGACCCGCAAGCACTGGTGCGCACCCTGGCGGCAAAACCCGTCCACGCCGCCATCGATCTATAGCGCACACCATATGCATACCGCAATCACGTAATCAACCGAAGCTCATGGGATAGCGCAGGATGGCCGCCAGCGCTGCACCGCCCGGAATATCGTCACGACGCACGCCCAGGACACGTGCCCCACTGCCCAGCGCGCGCGCCACCACCTCGTCGATCACGTCATAATGCTCGGCGCTCTCCCGCCCGGCATACTGGATGACACCGGTTTCCTCATCAATGGTACCGCCGACAACCTCGTCGATGTCCACCAGCAAGGCGTCGATGGCACCAAAGGTAGCGGCACGGGCGGCATGGGCAATATCCGTGGTTGCGCGCTCGGAGCCGACACGATCCTGATAGCGCTGCGTGAGCTGCGCCACTTCCTCCGCGTGCAGGCTGTCCATGATGGGTCTGGCGGCCGTCGACAGCTCGTCCTCACTCAACCGATCGGCATTCTTCGCGATGCTTTGCTCCACAAGGCCGGGATAAGTGCAGACGCCACGAAAGAGTGAGGCCAGTGGCTGGGTTGCAGCGAGAATCATCGGCATATCGCGGCCTGCGAGTACCGGACGCAATGCACGGTCAACGGCACGTGCGTACTGCGCAAGGCGCAGCTTCTGGCCTTCGGACGCCTGAACCCGCGGGTTCTGCAGCATCTCGCCGGTCGCGTCGCGCTCGGTGAACTCGGCCGCACCTTCGGGCATGCCGGGCACCTCAACCACCGCAGCCGGCAGATCGGGGAAGACTTCAATCAGCCGCACGGAATTCTCGGACAACGCCAGCACATAGGCGGCGTTGCGGAAGGTGATCGAACGCAGAAGCGGCTTGAGATGGAAACGATCGGATACCTGCACGGTCGGCGCAAGGCGATTGGGCAGACGGAAGCTGCGGATGGCCTCCGGCGTGACAAACACGGCCAGGCTGTGCGCCTGCAACTGCCAGAAATCATAATCATCCGCGAGGGCGGCAGTCAGTTGCTGCATCGCCGCAATACGGTGACGATCGACCCCCTTCTCCTCCAGCTGGCCCGCAGCCTTGCGCATCAGGTTGCCCAGCTCGATGCGGCTGGCCTCGCATTGCTGCGACAAAGGGCTGGTCTCGAGGTAGATGGAGACACAGGCGTCGTCACGATAGGCGTGGAGGGCCCTGAACTCCGGCAGGGTAGGAAGATCAACATAAAGCATGGAGGCTTCTCCTGGAAAAGTGTTGCCCCGATGCGGGGGCTTGTTCAGCGCTATATTACCCGAAGGTACCCAGACGCTGCAGCGCACACTGCATGCGAGCCGGCCCCTGATCCCTGCCGCCCACGTGCACTTCCAAGAAGGCGGCGTTCGACAGAAAAGCAAATATCATGGACGCTAAAGACAGAAAACTGCTTGCACTACTGCAAAACGACGCAACCCGTCCGGTGGCGGAACTGGCGGAGGCGGTCAACCTTTCCTCGACAGCCTGCTGGAAGCGGATTCAGCGCCTGCAGGAGGCGGGGATCATCCAGCGCCAGGTCTGTTTGCTGGATCGCAAGAAATTGGGGGTGGGTGTCACTGCCTTTGTCGCGGTGAAGACGAGTCGGCATGAACCGCAATGGCTGCAGCAATTTGCCCAGGGCGTGCGTGACATCCCGGAAGTGGTCGAGTTCTACCGCATGAGCGGCGAGATCGACTACCTGCTCAAGGTGGTGGCGCCGGACATCGAAGGCTTCGACAGGATCTACAAGCGTCTGATCCGCACCGCAGAGCTCTTCGACGTGAGCACCGGCTTCTCGATGGAGGAACTCAAATACACCACGGAGCTGCCGCTGGACTACTGCTAGGGAAGCCTTTTCAGAGCCTCCTCGGGACACCCATGCGGCTGATTCGAGCTCAGAAACGCGCCCAACCGCTGTCAAGCAGCGGCTGAACCCAAGCCAGGCCATCGGCCACGCGGGCCCGGGGGTAATACTCCAGCCCGACAAGGGCTGTGTAACCATGGGTGTCCAGAAACTCGAAGCCAGCCATCAAGGTATCGCGCCGCAGATCCGGCTCGTGGCGCTCCGGCGATCCGGCAACCTGAATGTGGGACACCCACCTCATATGCTGCTCAAGCGAGTCGACCAGCGCCAACCCTTCCTTGATGACATGATAGAAGTCAAACTGCATGCGAAGCGCAGGCTGCCCCGCCTGCTCCAGAACTTGAGCGACCTGGCCAGGCTGTGAATAGAAATAATCCGGCATGTCCTTGCTGTTGAGCGCCTCGAGCTGCAAGCGCAAATCCGGGAACTGCTGCGCGGCCCAGCGAAGATTCTCGAGCAAGACCTGCAGCTGCCTGTCATGCGGAACGTGGGTGTCCCGCCGTCCCGCCATGACATGCACTGCTGGACACCCACAAGCGCGACACACTTCAGCAGCCTGTTCCATTGCCCGACGGAACTCGGACTCCAGGCCCGGCTGCGCCGCGAGGCCCACGGGATGATCAGGCGAAATCGACGGTGTGTTGATCAGCACCAATTCCAGGTCATTTTCCTGCAGCTGCCCGGCATACCACTCGGGCGTCTGATCGTAGGGTCTGAGAATTTCGACAGCCTGAAACCCATCCTGTCGTGCGGCTGCAAAACGCGCCTGCACAGGAAGATCATCGTAGAGGGTCGAAAGATTGGCTACCAGCTGCATCATGAGTAATTCCTCGCAAAACGCCATGATAATATGCATCCATACAACGCAGGAGACTGGTAATGAAAGGCCGCAGTGCCCCTTTGAGCGACATCAAGGTACTGGATCTCTCCCGTATTCTGGCCGGCCCCTGGTGCACACAGAATCTGGCCGATCTGGGGGCAGATGTCATCAAGATAGAACGTCCGGGCACGGGCGACGACACGAGAGGCTGGGGCCCTCCCTACCTCAAGGATGCTGAAGGCAGGGACACGAGCGAGGCCGCCTACTACCTGAGTACCAACCGCAACAAGCGCTCGGTGGCGATCGACATCGCGACGGCCGAAGGTGCTGAGACCGTGCGCCGCATGGCGGCACAATGCGATGTGCTGGTCGAAAACTTCAAGCTCGGCGGCCTCAAGAAATACGGCCTGGACTACGAGAGTGTCAAGGCTATCAATCCGGCCCTCGTATACTGCTCCATCACCGGCTTCGGGCAAAACGGCCCTCTGGCCCCCTTGCCCGGCTACGACTTCATGATTCAGGGCATGGGCGGGCTGATGAGCATTACCGGAGAGCGTGACGATCGACCCGGTGGCGGTCCGCAAAAAGCAGGCGTGGCTGTCACGGACATCATCACCGGCATGTATGCAACGGTCGCCATTCTTGGCGCCCTGCACGAACGCAGGCGCAGCGGCCTGGGCCAGCATATCGACCTTGCGCTACTCGATTGCCACGTCGCCATGCTGGCCAATCAGACACTGAACTACATGACCTCGGGCGAAGCGCCGGTGCGTGCAGGCAACGCCCACCAGAATGTGGTCCCCTATCAGGTTTTCGCCGCCAATGACGGTCACCTGATCGTGGCTGTCGGGAACGATAGCCAGTTTCGGGCTTACTGCAAGGTACTCGGCCAACCCGAACTCGCCGACAATCCGGATTATGTCACCAACAGCCAGCGGCTGATCAATCGCGTGGCGCTTATCGACATCCTGGAACCGTTGATGCGCACGCGGAAACGCGATGTCTGGATCGACGAACTGCAGAAAGTGGGAGTCCCCTGCGGTCCGATCAACAATATTGCCCAGGTCTTCGAAAACGAACAGGTCCGCCATCGCGGACTATGGAAAACCATTCCCCACCCCATCGCCGGCATGGTGCCCACCACCGCCAGTCCGATGAATTTCTCGGACACGCCCATCGACTATCGCATGGCACCGCCGCTGCTCGGTCAGCACACGGAAGAAGTCCTCAGGGAGATGGGGCTCAGAGATCCCGGGACGACACAGACAGATTGAGCGAGGCCGGCAGTCCGGCCGGGATGTTCGGAGGCTTGTGAATTACGCTGAAACGTGGCTGGCGCTGAGCCACCCATTGGTAGTCATCGTTATTGGCAGCGCTTTTCTGGCGGTTTGGATAACGGACGTTCGCAGACCCGCCTTTCTCTTGAGTCTGAGTCTGGCGTATTTCGTCTATGCGACCGGCATCAGTCTCCAGATCCTGCTTCTGCCCAGAAATCTGGCTGTCAACGTCAGTCTGAGCACGGCCCTGTTCCTGCTCGCGGTTCTGCTGCTGGCACGCGGGATGACCTTGCTTGCAGGCCATGCCTATCGATGGTGGCCCGTTGTGGGTGTCCTGTGCCTGGGCGTAGTTGTGCGCCTCTGGCTGACGTTGGCCGATGCGCCGCCAGTCTGGCGCTTTTACGCCTTGCATGTCGCAGTGTCAGCCATTTTGCTGCACGGTGCCTGGCTGGCGCGCAGCCTGTGGCAAAAAGGGCGAACCGAACGAGTTCTGTACCTGGCCTATCTCCTCATCGGCCTGAGCAATCTGCCCCGTACGCTTCTGGCAACCCGGGAATCATTGGCGCAATATGGGTTTGATTCTGGCGCGTATTGGCTCGCCACCCAGATGTCCTTCTATGTCCTGGGCACCATATTCGGACTGTCTCTCATCGTGAGCATCATGCAGAATCGGGTGCGTTACGAGCAAGCGCTGAGCGAAACGGACACCCTTACGGGCCTGCGCAACCGGCGCGGCTTCCAGCGCGACTTCGACCGGTTTTCTGAATCCGTCAATCTCTATTGCCTGATGATTGGCGATATTGACCAGTTCAAGAGCATCAATGACCGTCATGGGCACCAGGTCGGAGACGAAGTTCTGGCTGCTGTTGCGCAGATCATCATCGACAACCTCCGACCTTCGGACATTTCTGCACGAATCGGCGGTGAGGAATTTGCCATTCTGCTGCTGGACACCCACTTCGAACAGGGACAGGCCATCGCCGAGCGCATACGACACGCCGTACAAACGCATCGCTTTGGGACCGAGCGCCATGATATCCGGTGCACGATCAGCCTTGGCCTGGTCGCATGTTCCGCCCCGATGGAACTGCAGAAGTCACTGCGTGCCGCCGACAACCTTCTCTATCAAGCCAAGGCCCGGGGGCGCAACCAGGTTGCCGGAGCCCAACTATGACTGCTCAAACGCAACGGCCACCATCCACCTCGATACACGTTCCCGTGATGAAAGCCGCCTCGTCGCTGGCCAGATAGAGGCAGGCATTGGCAACATCCTCTGGCGTTGAAAAACGTCCCAGAGGTATGCCACTCAGAAAGCGAGCGCGATTCTCCGGGGTGTCAGGGACACCCATGAACTCGGAGAGCAGGCCGGTCGCTCCGATGACGGGATTCACACAATTGACGCGAATATTGTCAGGCCCCAACTCCGCTGCCATGGATTTGCTGGTGGTGATCACTGCCCCCTTGGTGCCGTTGTACCAGGTGAGCCCCGGCCGGGGTCGAATACCTGCTGTCGAGGCGATATTGATGAAAACACCTTCACCAACAGACCGGAAATGTGGCACAAAGCTACGCGCGCTCAGATAGATACTTTTCACATTGATGGCATAAATGCGGTCGAATTCAGCCTCATCCACTTCCAGCATTGGGCGGTTCCTGTGAGTCGCTCCGGCATTGTTGACAACGATATGAACTGCACCCCACTGTGTCAGGGTGTCCCGGCACAACGCATTCATGCTTTGTGCGTTGGCGACATCCACCGCTATGAAGCTTGCCTGGCCACCCCCGGCATTGATCTGATCACTGACACGACGACCAGTGCACTCATTGATATCGGCCACCACGACTTTCGCGCCCTCCTGCGCAAAACGCACGGCAATCCCCTCTCCGAAGCCTGAGCCTGCCCCGGTCACGACAGCAACCTTATCTCTCAACCGCATATCTGTCCCCTATCCATGTCTCAGCGCAATAGTCTTGACGGCCGTAAAGCCATAAAGCGCTTCAAAACCCTTCTCCCTTCCATGTCCGCTGGCCTTGACGCCACCGAAAGGAAGTTCGACACCACCACCGGCACCGTAGTTGTTGATGAACACC
The DNA here is from genome assembly GCA_041655275.1 of Castellaniella sp. GTDB lineage: Bacteria > Pseudomonadota > Gammaproteobacteria > Burkholderiales > Burkholderiaceae_B > JAJYRX01. The sequence goes on from JBBAFU010000009.1 coordinate 133,727, forward strand.
TGACCACACCGAAGACCACGGGCCACGCGCATCTGGCGTGCCCCATCGCGAGTCCACACGCCGGCCACCAAGCCGTAGGCGCTGTCATTTGCCAATGCCAGCGCTTCAGCCTCGTCGTCAAACGTATGGGTCAGAAGAACAGGCCCGAAGATCTCTTCGCACCACAGGCGACTTGTGCTGGGGACATTACGGTACAGGACAGCCACGTGATAAAAACCGCCGGAAGGGGCACTATCTGCGATCTGACCGCGCGCGACCTCATGAAGACCCTCCGCCTGGGCTTGCGCAATATAGGACTCGACGCGATCAAGCTGACGCTGGCTGATGAGCGGCCCCATGTGGGTGTCCAGCAAGGCCGGACCAGCGCACAAATCACGAAACCGGTCAGCAAGCGCCTCAAGCAATGGCACCTCGATACCACGCTGCACCAACAGGCGGCTGCCTGCGGAGCACGTCTGTCCCGCGTTCTGGGCAATGGCATTCACTACCGCCGGCAGGACAGCCTCGATATCTGCGTCATCAAAGACAATCTGAGGTGATTTGCCACCCAGCTCAAGCACCACCGGACAGTGATGGCCCGCCGCCAGTTCCGACACTCGCTGACCGGTCACCGTCGACCCGGTAAATGACAGATGAGATATGCTTGGGTGTCCCGCAAGGGCGGCTCCGGCCTCATGACCATAGCCCGTGACTACGTTCAACACACCTGGCGGAAAGCCCGCCTCTTGAGCCAGTTCCAGAAGGCGGAGACTGGACAGGCTTGCATCTTCTGCCGGCTTCACCACGCACGCATTGCCTGCCGCCAAAGCGGCGCCAACACTGCGGCCAAAAATCTGCATGGGATAGTTCCACGGGATGATATGACCGGTGACCCCATGCGGCTCCCTCAAGGTCAGCACGGTGAAGCCATCTTCATAGGGCAGCGTCTGACCGTGAAGCTTGTCACAGGCGCCGGCATAAAACTCCAGATATCTGGCTAATGCGACGACATCCGCACGCGCAGTGCGCAATGGCTTTCCCGTATCACGCGCCTCGAGCAACGCCAGATCTTCAGCATGACGCTGCACTGCAAGACTCCAGGCAGTCAGCAATCGTCCACGATCGCGCGCACTGGTGCGCGCCCACGGCCCATCAAAATGAGATCCCATCGCGGCCCAGGCTGCGCTCACGGCATGATCGACATCATCCGATGTGCCGCGACGAATCGCAGCAAAGATCTGCCCATCCGACGGATCGACAACAGCAATGCCTTCCCCTGCTGCTGGTGGCGAGAAAGCATCATCCGAAAAATGGGCTAGCGACATGATGGGTGTCCCCGACTTGGTCTCCCTGACTTAGCCATGCTGTGCGAGTGAGGGGCTGGCAGCAAAATAACCCTTGATTCCGCTAAGCATGGCATCGGCCAGGCGATTCTGGTGAGCGGCATTGCGCAACAGCTTTTCTTCGGACGGATTGCTGATGAAAGCAGTCTCGATCAGAATTGACGGGATGTCGGGTGCTTTCAGAACTGCAAATCCCGCCTGTTCAACGCGCCGCTTGTGCAGGTGATGCACCTTTCCAATCTCGCCCAGCACACCTGTTCCCAACTGCAGCGAATCGCTGATCTGCGCCGCTGTCGACATATCGAGCAAGACCTGCGCGACCTGCCGATTATGCGCCGCAAGATTGATTCCGCCGATCAGATCTGCCTCGTTCTCGCGCTTGGCCATCAGGCGTGCTGCAGCACTGCTCGCGCCCGTCTGCGACAGAGCAAAAACAGACGATCCGCGTGCCGACGGCTTGATCCAGGCGTCGGCATGAATGGAAATGAACAAGTCCGCCTTTACGCGACGCGCCTTCTGGACACGCACATGCAAGGGTACGAAATAATCATTGTCACGCGTCAGATAGGCCCGCATACCCGGCTGCGCATCAATGCGCTTCTGCAGGCGACGCGCAATCTGCAAAACCACATCCTTTTCTCGCGTACCGCCGGGGCCGATCGCCCCCGGGTCCTCCCCACCATGACCCGGGTCAATAGCAATGAGCAATGGCCGGCCCGGTGCTGGTTTCGCGGGCGTTGCTGGCCGGACTCCCGGCGCGGGCGGGCGGATCTGGCCACGCACAGTTGGCACCGGAACCGCCGGTGCGGGTGCCGGCGTCGGCGCTGCTGCACGGGAAGGCGGAGCACCGCGCGCCAGCTGCTCCAGAACCTCAGCCAGCGGGTCAGCCTCAAGATCCTCCATGATGGCAAGCAGCGGATCCTGCGCAATCTTCGGGTAGAGGTCGATGACCAGGCGATACTGATACTCCCCTATCGGCTTGAGCGTAAAGATCTGCGGTGCAATTGCCTGTTTGAGATCGAGGACGAGACGCAGCACCTCCGGACGGTTCTGCCCAACCCTGATCGCATCAATATAGGGATCATTGGGCCGAATGCCGGACACCAGAGACTGGATTCCAGAGTTGAGCTGCAAGCCCTTGATATCAACAACCAGGCGGTCGGGACCGTCAAGAATGAAGTGCTCTGCTTCAAGCTCCGTGTCAAGCTCCAGTGTCAGGCGTGTATATTCATCGGCAGGCCATGTCCGCACCGCAAGAATCGTGGCCGCCCGGCTCAGCCGCGGCAGCACGGGCAGCAGACAAAGTGAGCCAGCCGTGGCGATAAGCCTGCGCCGTGCCGATGCCGACTCGCTCAGCGTGGCGCGGGAAAAACTATCGTCTTGAGCCATGATTTGCCCCTGTCGGTATGTGCTGTCAGGCAAGCATGACGCCCGGATGTCGCATATTCCAGCTGAATGTCAAGATCGGGAGCCGGCAAATACTCGCCGGCTCGCTCCGGCCATTCAATCAAGACAACGTTGTCTTCCTGCAAAATCTCGCGAAATCCAGCATCAAGCCATTCCAGTGTATCGCTAAATCGATAAAAATCAAGATGATATAGCAACAAACTAGAAAGATTATAACTCTCTATCAGAGCGTAGCTTGGACTCTTGATGCGTCCTCTGATCCCGCAAGCCCGCAGCAAGGCTCGGGCAAAGCTCGTTTTTCCCGTTCCGAGTTCTCCGCGCAAATGAATTCTGCCTCCGGGACATCCACCGCAAAGGAGTGGTGCAAACTGTTGCGCCAAAGCCTCAGTCGCGGCCTCATCGGGAAGAAAAATACTGATGGTATGGCTGTCCCCAAGTTTGTCCGACTCTGACGTCATATGAACTCTCTCCAATTTACAGATGGGAGCCAACCAGCAGCCACACAGGCAATGTGATCGCCGAAAAGATCGTACCCACCGACATGGTGACTGCAACAACCTCTGGCTGCCCACCCATGCGCGCCGCGAGAACATGGGCAGATGAAGCTGTCGGTACAGCGGCAAACAAGAGCAGCGCCAGACGCTCCGCGCTGGACAGCCCAAGCACCATGCCGATGACTAGCGCTGCAACGGGCATGAGCAGCAGGCGCACACTGATCAACCAGCTCATGAGGCGGGCTTGTCCGCGCATTGCATGCAGCGACAGTGTTGCTCCAACACATAGCAACCCAGCTGCAAGTGCGCAGGCACCAAGACGGTCCAGGGTCACGCTCATGAACCCCGGGACATCCAGACGGGCGAAGTTCGCTGCCAAACCGGCACAGGTCGCCAGTATCAGCGGATTGCGCACAAGCTCTCTCAGCAGACGGCCGTGCTGCCTCGCGAGGCTGTGAACCGCCGCGAGATTGACCAGAGGTACAGCAAACCCAACAAAAATGGCAATGATGGTCTGAACAGACCCACCGAGACTGCTGCCGATTGACAAGGCCATATAAGTATTGAAGCGATACGCCGTCTGAGCCATGGATGCATGGGCAGCACGATCGGGTCGTAGCACGGGGACAGCCAGCCAAGCCATGAACACACCAAATGCCACCTGCATGACCGTCGCCTGAAAAAGGCTGCCGGCAACGCCCAGGCTGATAGGCGTACGAACGATAGACTGAAAAAGCAAGGCGGGAAAGAGGATGTAATAAACAAGCTTTTCCAGGTCGCGAAAGAAGACGGGTGTCCAGCCAAGCCGGTGCAACAGGATCCAGCCCAAAGCGACCAATAGAAAATCAGGCAATATGAGCAGGACGACGGACATGAAGGTTGAAGCGAAGAAGGCAGTGTAGAGAGACTATAACTGAGTGGACAGCCACCCATCCGCACACCGGGCACCTGCGACCATCGTTTATAATGGAAGGTCATCGGTGCCGGACCGCGTCTCCTTAGTTAAATGGATATAACTTTCCCCTCCTAAGGGAAGATTGCAGGTTCGATTCCTGCAGGAGACGCCATTTTCGACGAAGATGGCAAAGTACAAAACCCGACAGAAGCAACAAAACCGGCAACCGTAGGCTGGACAGTCAACCCAGACCAAACAGCAATCTGGCGGAACCGATGCCACGAAGATATCTGACGTTGCGCCGCTTGCGAAAATTGTCAAGACTCGCGGCCGTGCCCACTGCCGTAGCGAACATCTTCATCATGGTTGTCGCACAAAGCAAAAAGCGCTCATAATCGATTCCCAACCTGACCAGCAGCGGTGGCGCGTCCACAGTGATGCGGCCTCGCTTGCCGGCCTTCAATTGACGCCCTGCTGTTTCAACGAGCCTGAAATAGTCATGCATGGCAAATGGAATCGCCGCTGGTATGGAGCAGGTTTCATCAAACGGCATCAATCGCGCACGAGGCAAACGGGCAAAACAAGACTCATGACGCACGGGTAAGCGGCATTTCTGATTGTTTCCTGGAACGGCAGGCTGACAAGATACGTGCTGGTCGTTCTTCAATAATGCCGCACGCTCCGAAATAGACGTATATTCGGAGTCCTCGGGTGTGGTCGCCATTCGGGCACGAACCGGGTTGAGATCCACATAGACCATCGCTGTCAGGATTGCCTTTTTATCGAGCAGGGCCTGGCTCTTGAAACGTCCCTCCCAGAACCGTCCGCCAACGCCATCCTCGGCGTTCGCCTTGCGCGCAACGCTTTCGTTGAGGACTCGCATAAACCACGAAATATCCGTGAGTCGCTGGCGATACAGGGCCACCCAGGATATCAATTCCGGACATGTACCAGGATCACACTCATCCTGTGACTGAAGATGCCGTCGAACCACAGCGGTTCCCTGAAACAATTTTGTCCAACGGCTCAGAACCTCGTCACCACTCCACGCCTGCGCCCGCTGTACGTCAACGCGCAGAACCAGGTGATAGTGATTGCTCATGACCGCGTAAGCCGCAACATCAATGGCAAACACTGCAGCAAGTTTTTTGATGCGATCCGCGATCCAGGCCCGTCGATGCTCGTACGACTGGCCGCTGGCCTGATCCGTACCGCAGAGATACGCACGCCGCACGCAACGATTTACCACGTGATACCAGGGCGTGGCGGACAAACAGATCAGTGTTTTGCGAGCAACAGTCATGTCAAGAAGCATAATGCGACACGCTGCAACTGTCTATCTCAACCGACTGTTTTAATGGATACTTTTGTCACACCCTGCCGACAGGATACGCGCAATCTGATCCGCAGCAATCCGCATCGGTCCCACATGGCTGATCAGGTTTTCAAGGGATGCCTGTGCCGTTGGCGCATGACAGGCGAGTGCTGCAATCACGTCGCCCTGCGGGTTTCGCACCGGGACAGCCACGGCAACCATACCCACAACAAACTCTTCGTCATCAATACCAATTTCACGCGATCGAACCCAATGCAGTGCCGACTCCAGTGCCGCATGACTGATGATGGTCTTCGGCCCCATGCGTTCAAGCACCAAACGGCTCAGCAATTGTCCGTACCGGGGCTGAGGCGTGAACGCAAGAAAGAGTTTGCCACTGGCAGTGCAATGCAGTGGCACTCTTGATCCAATATCCATTCGAAGCTGAAGCCGAAGATGACCAGGACTCTCTACTCGGGCCAAATACTGGACAGCATCACCCGACAGCATATTGAGATTACACGTTTCTCCTATTAGTGCAACCAATCTTTCCAGCACACTTTGACACGCCCTGAGCAGCGCTGGTCCCTGAACGACTGAAAGACCAAGAGCGTGCGCACGCGGACCGGTCACATAGGCTCGCGACCCTGGTGTACGCACGACGTAGGACATGGCCTCCAACTCGCCCAACAGCCGCATAACGCTACTCTTTGGAAGATCCAGCCTGTGTGCAAGCTGTGACAGAGTCATGGGCAAGCTGGCACGAGACAGCATTTCTACGAGACGCAAGGCCCGCAACGAGCGGCCCGCGCCTATTGTCGATGTTTTGGTATTACTCCCCTCCTTTGTATTCATGGGTGTCCATCTCCTCTACTGTCACTCGTTTTTCTACCCTATTCCAGCCTGGCCCGCCAATGCAAAATAACACGCGGCAATGAAACTGAAAATGTACATTTTGTGCCGCCACTGGAACTCATGGTGTTAACCCCATAGAGAATTCCGTTACTGACATTGAAACTGAAAGCACCAGCAAGCTTATGAATGCAATGAGCTTGATCAATGAAACCGGAAGAACAAGGGTCTTATGCCGCAAGCCGTCGATTACATCGTTGTGGGCGCGGGATCAGCGGGATGCGTCCTCGCCAACAGATTAAGTGAAAGCGGTCGACACTCTGTGCGCCTGCTCGAAGCCGGTCCCCCGGATACCAATATCTGGATCCATATTCCCATTGGTTACGGAAAAACGATGTTCAACAAGACGTTGAACTGGGGTTTCTACACGGACCCCGACCCTAACATGCTAAATCGCCAAATCTATTGGCCGCGAGGAAAAACGCTGGGTGGCAGCAGCTCCATCAACGGTCTGATCTACATTCGCGGGCAAAGAGAAGATTATGATCGCTGGCAGGACCTGGGAAACCCGGGATGGTCCTGGGATGATTGCCTTCCTTATTTTCGCAAGCTCGAAAATAACGATCTGGGACCGGGACCAACCCATGGCACGGACGGGCCACTGCATGCCACATCCATCCGTAGCCGGCACGAACTAGTCGATGCTTTCATTGCTGCTGCACAAACCAAGGGTATTGCCAGAACCGACGACTTCAACACCGGCGACCAAGAAGGCGTCGGTTACTACCAACTGACAACACATCGCGGCTGGCGGTGCTCGACCGCCAGTGCCTATCTCAAACCTGCCAAAAAAAGGACGAACCTTCAGATTGTCACGCGCGCACATGCAAGCTGCATCCTTTTCGAGGGCAAGCGCGCTGTGGGTGTCCAGTACCGACAAGGCAACGCCACACACACCATACGAGCCAACAAAGAAGTCATCATCGCAGCAGGTGCGCTCATGACGCCGCAACTGCTACAACTCTCCGGTATCGGACCTGCTGATCTCCTGCAGCAATACGGCATACCGGTCACACATCACCTGCCCGGTGTTGGCGAGAATCTTCAGGATCATCTGCAACTGAGGCTGATCTATGAAGTCACGAAACCGATCACGAACAATGATCAGTTGCGTAGCATGTGGGGACAGCTATCCATGGGACTCCAGTGGCTGTTTCTACGCCGGGGCCCCCTGGCTGTGGGAATCAATCAGGGTGCACTCTTCGGTCGGGCGTTATCCGAAGCGAAAACACCTGATGTCCAGTTTCACCTTGCCACGCTGTCCGCTGACCTGGCGGGAGGCAAGGTCCATGATTTCTCAGGCTGCACCTACTCGGTGTGCCAGTTGCGCCCGGAGTCGCGCGGTCACGTAAGAATCCGCTCCGTTGATCCGCTTGAACCGCCGTCAATGCAACCAAACTACCTCTCGGAGGAACTGGATCGCAGGACAGCCATCGCAGGCGTGCGTCTTGCTCGCAGCATTGCGAGCGCAGACCCGCTCAAGCAGTTGATGAAGCGCGAATTTCGACCTGGCCATGACGCACAGACCGACGATGAGATTCTTCATTTCTGCCGCGAATATGGCGCCACAATCTTCCATCCGACGGGAACAGCCAAGATGGGGCCCGCCTCGGATCAGATGGCCGTGGTCGACACCCGCCTGAAGGTTCACGGGATCGACGGCCTGCGCGTCGTTGACGGATCCATCATGCCTACGCTCGTGTCCGGCAACACCAATGTCCCCATCGTAATGGTGGCCGAGCGCGCATCAGAGTTCATCCTGCAGGATGACCAGGCCTCACATCTGCAGGTGGACACCCACGCATCAAGTCGGAGCACTGCGCAATGAACTCCTCGCCCATACCGTCCCAGCGCTTGCGCAGCATTCTGGCTGTCCTCGAGTTCCCGGGCGTATTCATCGCCAAACTGGCAAGCTGGCTCATCGTCCCGCTCACCATCGCACTGGTGTACGAGGTCACGTCACGGTACATATTCAACAAACCGACCATTTGGGCCTATGACATGACCTACATGCTTTCGAGCGCGGTGTTCATGCTCGGAACCGCATACGCCCTCAAGAAAGGTCACCATGTACGCGTAGACTTCCTTCTTGCCATGATCAAACCGCGCTGGCAGGCACTGATGGATACCATTCTCTATCTGGTGCTCTACTTTCCGGCCATGGGACTGTTCTTCACCATCAGCTTCCGCTTTGCCAAACAATCATGGATGCAAGGGGAACTCTATCCCCAGAGTCCGTGGATGCCACCAATCTATCCCCTGAAGGCGGTTATCCCACTCACGATCTTCCTCCTGCTGCTCCAGGGAGCTGCAGAGCTCATCAAGGCCCTCTGGGTCGTGCGCCACAACATCCCTTTCAAGACCGATGAGATCGAACCATGAGTGACCCCATCCTTGGCCTCGTTTCCCTGCTGGTCGTTGTCGGAGCCATACTGACCGGCTTCCCGATGGCCTTTGTGTTCATCTTTGTGGCCCTCCTCTTTGGCTACGTCGCGATCGGCCAGCAAGTCTTCAACCTGCTTACCTATCAGTTCTTCTCGCTCATGACGAGTGTGGAGCTCGCCGCCATCCCGCTGTTCCTGTTCATGGGCTATGTTCTCGATCAGTCGGGCTTGATGGACCGCATGTTCAATGCGCTTCAGATCATTCTCGGCAAATACAAAGGGTCGCTCTACGTCATTGTTCTTGCAACAGCGACCCTGTTTGCTGCTGCAACAGGGATCGTCGGTGCCTCCGTGACTGTCCTGGGCGTCATGGCGGCTCCCATGCTGATCCGGAGCAACTATGACACGCGGATGTCGGCAGGCGTCATCGCTGCAGGCGGAACGCTGGGAATCCTGATTCCGCCAAGCGTCATGCTCATTGTCATGGGACCTTTGGTGGGTGTCCCGGTATCGACGCTGTTTGCCGCAGCTGTTGTGCCTGGTCTCATGCTTTCTGGTATTTACATCATATATACGGTCATCCGTTGTCACATCAACCCGCAACTGGGACCGCCCATTCCCTATGACGGCCCACCGTTGAGTGCCATGGACAAATTGCGTGAACTGACGCTGGGAGTCATTCCCATCACCATCGTCATCATGGCTACCCTGGGCCTCATCGTCGGCGGTGTGACCACACCAACGGATGCAGCAGCAACGGGCACCTTCGCCTCGCTGGTGTTGACTGCCATGTACCGGCGTCTGACCTGGCGCGCGGTGCGGATCGCCGTCACGAAGACGATGGAAGTCAGCGCCTTCATCATGTTCCTGATCGGGGCTGCGAACTTCTTCGGCGCAGTATTCGCGCGCCTGGGCAGTGGTCAGCTCATCACGCAGACACTTACAACCCTGCCTGTGTCGCCACTGATCATGTTGCTGCTGATGCTGGCTCTGATCTTTGTGCTCGGTGGCCCTCTCGAATGGATCCCCATCGTGCTGGTTGTGGTACCCATACTGCTGCCGGTCGCACATAGTCTGGACTTCGATATTCTCTGGTTCAGCATACTGGTCGCCGTCACACTCCAGACATCCTGGCTCACACCGCCACTAGCCCTGTCCTCATATTTCCTGAAAGGTGTCGTACCGCAATGGAGCATGAAAGACATCTATCTCGGCATGGTGCAGTTCGTCGGTCTGCAGCTGCTGGTCGTCGGTGTGCTGATCAAATTCCCGGAGCTGGTGCACTGGCTGCCCAGAGTGACCGGCCTGCTTGACTGATTTTTACTGTGTGAGGAGACCCTATGAATGCCTGAAGCTGGACACCCACAAGATTGACAAAAGGAGGAATCATCATGATCCGAAGTATGAAATCCCGATTGGCCGGAACAGTGCTGGCACTATCCGCGCCATTCATGCTGATGGCACCGGCGGTCAGCCAGGCCGCCGATCAGCAGGTATACAAGTTCTCGATCCAGACCGCGGTCCCTACAGCCAGCCTGTACTTCAAGCTGCTGGAACAGTTCTCAAAACAGGTTGACGTGATGTCAGCCGGCAGGCTGAAGGTGGAAGTACTGGCTGCAGGCGCAGTCGTCGGACCTTTCGAGATACTGGATGCCGTCAGCAATGATGTCGTGAAAGCCGGGTATGTCTGGCCCAATTATTTCTCCGGAAAGAATTCGGCCTTCGTACTCTTCTCTAACGCACCTGCAAGCACCGGCCTCGATCAATCCAGTCTCGTTTCCTGGTATTACCGCGGTGGTGGAGAAGAACTCTACCGTGAGCTGCTCGAGGATGTGATGGGCTTTGACGTCAAGGCCTTTCTGGTCCAGCCCATGGGTCCGGATCCGCTTGGCTGGTTCAAGAAACCCATCGAAAGCATGGAAGCTTTCAAGGGGTTCAAGTATCGCTCCCCGCCTGGAATTCCCGGTGAAACCTATCAGGACATGGGAATCTCGGCCGTGGGTGTCCCGGGCGGTGATATCGTGCCGTCCGCACAACGAGGCGTGATTGATGCTGCCGAATGGATTGGCCCGGCGGACGATAGAAACCTCGGGCTGCAGAAGATCTGGAAATACTACTATCTGCAAGGTTTGCACCAGCAGACGGACGTCGGACAGATTTTCATCAATGGCACGTTCTTCAACTCCTTGCCGGCAGATCTGCAGGAGATCATTCGAATTGCTGCCAAAGCAAACATCGCCGACACTCTGGATGCCAACATCTATGACAACTCCGTCGCCCTGCACGATTTCATAGAGAAGGACAAGGTCCAGGTACTCGATACTCCGGAAGACTACTACGCAGCCTTCATCGCATCCGAGCGGAAGATCACCAAGAAATATGCCGAGGCGAACCCTTTCTTCAAGAAGGTTGTCGACTCCCAGAGCGATTTCGCAGAAATGGTATTTCCCTACCGTTCACGGATTCTCACACTCTATGACAACATGGTGAAGACCGCACACGAGCAGAAATCCCAGGACTAATCAGAACAACAAATCATCATCTCCAACTTTGCGCTCGTCTGCACGAGCGCATTTTTTTGCTCAGACACATCCAACATCAGGTTTTTATGCGACCTGGGTGTCCCGCAACTGAACCCCGAAACAACCCCGCCATCCACCAGAGGAACAGGGCCAGCGCCACTATGATCATCCACCACCCGGCCCGGGTCTGGTCATCGACAAGATACTGGTTGCAGATACGCACTGGTGCAGCGATATAAAGCCAGCCGACTGCAGCCAGCATGCTCGCCATATTGCTCAGGAAGAAACCGCGGCCCAGGACACCCAGAAAGGGCCAGGCCAGTGCCAGAGGCAGCCCTGCCAGCAGCGACAGGCCAAGAAATTTCGCTGCCTCATACACCGGTTCGGACAGGGCCGCGTCCAAGGCCCTCGGCAACATCCAGTAGGTGAGCACGAAGACCGACACCAATACTGCGACACCCGGACCGCCCATGACTGATAGCAACCGCGCCCGGATTCGCTCCGGCAACCAGTGAGGCATACGCATGCCGAGCACCAGGAGCAAGGGCATCTGAACCAGCATATGCATGACCATGCTGGCCTCCAGCCAGGACCGCAAGGGCGGGCTGGCCAATACCAGCCATGCCCCCACTCCGGCCCAGGGCAGATCATGTTTCCAGGTTGGCTGCCATCTCATAGTCGCTCCTGAATCGCCATTTCGAAGCGCTCAAGCTCGTCATAATCCTCAATCAGCACGAGCCGGCCATCCCGGTCCAGCAAGTGCAGTGCCGCATTGTGCTCAAAACCACCCAGACCATCATCAATGGCAACCACACCAAACGATGCCATCAGCCGCTCCAGCGCGCGCGGGTCCGGAACCCGCGCCAGGCGCCATTCCCGCCCGTCAGCGCCATATGTCTCGCCGTACCGCTTCAACGCCCGCGCATCATCGCGCTGTGAATCGAAACTGATGCTCAGCAAGACGACATCCTGCTCGAACGCGGTTTGCGGCAAACGGTCGTGGAGCTGCTGAAACAGCATCCCCAGACTGCGACAAATCGTCTCGCACCGCGTATAGATGAACTCTATGGCAACCAGACGACCCTGATAGTCACCCAGGGCGAAGACCTGTCCATCCTGATCCTGCAACCTGACACCAGGCAGGGCCCTGGGTGCCTGCAGCACGGCAAGGCGCCGGGCGGATTCTGAAGTGTAGGCACGAAAGCCATCCGTCCCCCACCACAGCGCCGCCACGCCAGCCGTAACCACCAGCATCGCTGCCAGCAGACGGTAGCCGGCTTCATACCGGACTTGCACCGTAAACCAGGGACGCCCGCGGGCGATCCTGCCCCATGTATCCCAGGCGCGTGAAGAAGCGCAGCAGGAAGACGATGACAGCGGCGATGAGCAAGGCTGCGAAGAAGACGGCGAAGCGATCAGGAACCAGCCATTCCGGCAGGTGCACGGCATAACGCCGTGGCGCACTGATCTTGCCGCCGTACAGGAAACTGAGTGTGAAACCCAGCGTACCAATGACATAAGCCCAATAGGCCAGCACATCGATGGATGCATCGTGGGTGTCCTGCTGCGGCTTGCCCAGGTAGTACATGAAGCCGAACACCATGGACAGCATGCCCAGCAGCAGATAGGTATGGAAATGCCCCGGCACCCACAAGGTATTGTGCATCACATAATTGACGGTAATCGTGCCGTCGATGAAGGCCGGCATGGCACCGGCCGCCCAGCCCAGCAACGATATGAAGAGCAGACGCGTGCACATGTCCCAGCGTATACCGGAACGATACACAATCATCAGGGCGCCGTAGCCCGTCACCACCAGTATGGGGAAGGTGTTCAGATAACCGATCACATGCCCCATGACCAGAAACCATCTCGGGAACGCGAAATCCATCAGCAAATGATGCGGAAAAATGAACAGCACCATGACGGTGGATGCCGTCCAGGAAGCAAGAAAGACCTTGTTCGAGTTCCATGGGCGTTGCGTATAACGCGGCAGGATTTCATAGACGGCGATCACCGCCATGTAGATGACAGAGTTGATGAAGACGTGGCCAAAGAAATAGATGAGCGCTTTCGCAAGCAATGGATCGACCGCAAATCCGGGAAACAGCAGGTTGACCAGCATCATGATCAGGATGACAGCGCCGGCGACTATCCCCGCCAGATTGACAATTGTCGTCATCGTGCTTGCGACCACTGCGGGCGGGGGCGCATTGCCATCATCCGGACCGAACAACTGGGGCCAACCGAGTGCAGCACCCAGGCCGCCGTAACGCGCGATGACGGCACGCGCGATGTCGAGATGCAGCAGCAGGAAGCCCACGCCGATGATCAGGAGGCCACCCAGAAATGCTGCGGCGGCGCCTGTTCCCCATGTCCCCATGGAGGTGGAAGGCAGCGGATGGAGAAAAGTCCAGGCGCCATGGAAGTTGCCCACGAAGACACCGCCCAGAATCAGCAGCACTCCTGCGAGAAAGAGAACGAGATTGAGCCACATGATGCCTTTGCTCAGGGAGACATATTGACTCAGGAAATGCCACATGATGGCGGCGCCCGCCATGCCGACAATGCCCACCATGCCGATTCCGTGCACAGTCATCAGCTTGTAGAACGAAAGTGGTCCCATCTCGATAAACTGCGCATGCTCCATTCGCAGCAGCAGACCAAAGATCATCATCAGAAGGAGTACGAGTGCTGCGACAACAAGATAGGCAAGAACACCCGTTGAAGCGCCGCGATCAGGTACGGGGGTATAACTGTAACTGGCCATGTTTGACTCTCCGTCAGGGATTGACTTGTATTTCAGCCATCATGTTGTGATGGACGAGGCCGCAATACTCAAGACACAGCACGCGGTACACCCCGGCCTCCTCGAATGCATGGCGAATCGTATTCGTATAGCCCGGCATGGCCTGCGTCTGCGCAATCAGCCGCATGGACGGGTCGTAGATGCCGAAACCATGATTCACATCGGCACTGGTCACATGGATGTCCACGGGTTCGCCGCGCTTGACTTCATTCTTGTCGAGCTCCCAGTACCACATATGACCAATGGCCGAGATGGTGTGCGTCGCCGGCCCCTGCTGTGCAGCGCGCGGACCGTAGGGAAGATCGAACAGGTTGTAGATCATGACCGGAAAGAAGACCAGGACCAGCAACCAGAAGAACCGCGCGCGCCAGGTGTAGGCTCGCTTGACCAGTGGGCCGTAATCCGTCTTGCGTTGGCGTGAATGCATTGCCACATAAATAAACCCTGCCACAATCAGGGTCATCAGAACGAGTGAATAACTCCATGCTGCTTCTTGCATAGGACTTCTCGCAAAAGAAAAAGAAAAATGAATAAGATTGCCGCCTGAGCAGACGTGGCTGTGGGTAACAGGAACGCCGGCGGCCTTTGAATGTGTGTTTACAGTATGTTTTTAGCGCTATCCAAAGGCCTTGACCTGGGTCAATAATAGAAACTTGCAGGTCCGAACAGCGATGCCTTCCAGGGACTTCTGTATAATTGCCCGGCCTGGAAGTGACATTTCCAGGCTTTGCACCCATGGCGGAAATGGTAGACGCAAGGGACTTAAAATCCCTCGGGCTTAGCCCATGCCGGTTCGATTCCGGCTGGGTGCACCAATAAAATCAAAACTTTATGGCTCTACCCCACTATCGGGGACAGCCAGGCTCTACCCCGCCATCGGGGGACGGGCATTCATCAAACCCTGTTGATTACACCATCCCAGCCGCAGGTGGCCAAGACCCGCAGCCGGTAATTCTCAAAATTCCTGAAGCCATAGGCACGACGCGAGAGCATTTCCATCTTCG
>JBBAFU010000010.1:0-119626 GCA_041655275.1 Castellaniella sp.
CTCGCGTCGTGCCTATGGCTTCAGGAATTTTGAGAATTACCGGCTGCGGGTCTTGGCCACGTGCGGCTGGGATGGTGTAATCAACAGGGTTTGATGAATGCCCGTCCCCCGTTTGCGGGGTAGAGCCCAAAAGCGGCCGGCATGAAAAAAGGCTTGCCCTGGTTGAGGACAAGCCTTTTTTGAATATGGCGCGGCTGGCAGGATTCGAACCCACGACCCCTTGGTTCGTAGCCAAGTACTCTATCCAACTGAGCTACAGCCGCATGAGGACGCAAACTATAGCACACAATTTTATGACTGTCATTTGTGTGACACCCAGGGGCTGCCGGCGATGTAGAAACGCAGTGGTTTTGCGGCCCACTCCCCGGCGTAATCCACGCCGATGCGCGGGCGTGCCACGATGTCGAAGGGCGTTTCCGTTGGCGGACGCTCAAGGTGGAAGCCGGGGCTGCACAGATCATGGCCGTACAGATCAAGGTCTATGCCCATGGCCTTGCACAGGCGCCCGGGTCCGCGTGTGTTGCCTTCCAGGCCTTCCACCGGTTCCAGTGCACGCAGCAGCACGGCCGAGCCCTGCCCGTCCTGGCCAGTGACCACATTCATGCAGTGGTGCAGGCCGTAGATGAGATAGACGTAGGCGTAACCCGGTGGACCGAACATCACACGTGTACGGGCGGTCAGCCCTCTGGAGGTGTGAGCGGCCTTGTCGTGCGGGCCCAGATAGGCCTCGGTTTCCGTGATGCGTCCAATGCGCAATGTGTGAGTATCGTGGCGTACCAGCAACATGCCCAGCAGTTCGCGTGCCACGATATCGGCTTCGCGGGCGTAAAAATCACGATCCAGCATTTATTGCTTGTGTTTCCCTGTTCAAATCGGTAAAATTCGGCCTTGGATTCTCAAGTTAGTCGATGTTGGTCTCATTGAAGTACCTGTAGTTGCAGTCTTGTACTTTTTTTGCTCAATCTCCGTACCTTGAAGATCTTGTCCAGGACCAGCCGGTACCTACCGGTGGAATGGTCCATTATTTATACAGGGATTGCAAAAATGCAAACAGAAACAGGTATTGTCAAGTGGTTCAACAATGAGAAGGGCTATGGTTTCATCAAGCCCGAGTCCGGTGGTCGCGATCTTTTCGCCCATCATTCCGACATTCTCGGCACCGGCTTCAAGTCGCTCGAAGAAAACCAGCGCGTTTCCTTCGTGGCGTCGGAAGGCCAGAAAGGCCCTCAGGCCAAGTCGATTCAGGTTATCTGAATTCCGGCCGAATCAGCCTGAGTGAATCAGCTTCAGGCTGATTCGAAAGCCAGAAAGCCCGCTTCGGCGGGCTTTCTGCCGTTCAGGGACGGCCTTCACCGTCCGGCCCCAGGCAGCTGATCCAGCTCGCCCAGCCAGTGCTCGCGCCGGTCTTCCGTCATGAAGGCTGCGCGCAGGCTGTTGCGCGCCAGCGTGCCCAACTCGGCCCGGGTGAGTGCCAGAGCCTGGGCGCTGGCCAGGTAATTATCGAGTACATAGCCACCAAAATACGAAGGATCGTCCGAATTCAGGGTAACCATGACGCCCTGACGCAGCAGGCGGGCCAGATTGTGGTCAGCCAGTGTATCGAAGACGCGCAGGCGTACGTTCGACAGCGGGCATACGGTCAGCGGTATCTGGCGCTCGATGAGCGTTTCTACGAGCGTTGCGTCTTCCTCGCTGCGCACCCCGTGGTCTATGCGCTCCACACCGAGGATGTCAAGCGCATTGCGCACATAATCGGCCGGGCCTTCCTCGCCGGCGTGCGCCACCAGGCGAAAACCCAGTTCGCGGCAGCGCTCATAGACGCGGGCGAATTTCTCCGGCGGATTGCCTTTCTCGCCCGAATCCAGGCCGATGGCCAGCCACAGGTCGGCGTATTGTTCGCGCAGCGGCAGGGCGGCATCCAGCGTCGCCTGCGCATCGGCCTCCGACAGGTGGCGCAGGAAGCACAGAATCATGGCACTGCTCATGTCCAGGTCGGTACGCGCCCGGCGCAGTGCGCGCGCAATACCGGCAAACACGGTCTCCATGGCGATGCCGCGGCTGGTGTGCGTCTGCGGGTCGAACATCAGTTCTGCATGCACCACGCCGTCCGCGTGGGCGCGCTGCAGATAGGCCCAGGTCATGTCGAAGAAGTCCTGTTCCGTGATCAGGACGCGGGCGCCGGCGTAATACAGATCGAGAAATGATTGAAGATCCGTGAATTCGTAGGCCTCGCGCAACGCCTCCACGCTGTCGTAATCCAGCGCGATGTTATTGCGGCGCGCCAGCTCGAAAATCATTTCGGGCTCCAGGCTGCCTTCAATATGCAGGTGCAGTTCGGCCTTGGGCAACTGGCGCAGCCAGTCGGTCAGTGGAAGTTCGCTTGCGGTCATGCGTGGCTCCGGATGGAAGAGGAGACGGCTTCAGATGGATCATGGCGCCAGCTCGCCACCGCTACCAGAGCCCAGCCGAGCAGAAAGCAGCTGCCCCCGATGGGGGTGATGATGCCCGCCCACACCGGACCGCCCAGCACCAGCAGATACAGGCTGCCGCTGAACATCAGCGTGCCCGCGAGAAGCAGTCGGGCTCCCCGCTGTGCCCAGGCGGGATGCAGGCGGTTGTGCAGTGCGCATACGAGCAGCAGGCCCAGGCCGTGGATCAGCTGATAGAGCACGGCGGTCTGCCAGGTTGCCAGCATGGCGGCATCGACATGTGCCCGCAGTGCGTGGGCTCCAAAGGCACCGGCGGCCACACCCAGCATCAGAAGCAGGGCGGCGGTTGCGGGCAGATGTCTGGAACGCGGGTGTAATTTCATTTGCGCAGGATAGCATGCAGCTACGGGATTGGCCGGTGTCGCGCTGCGTATAATCGATCACCAGAAAATCCTGTATGGTGATCTCCAGAGGTGAGCACGCTGATTGTTGATACGCAAAGGGCTGTAAGCAAGCCGGGCAGGGCGCATATCGCCTGGCCCCCGATCCTGTTCGCCCTGCTGTGTGCCGTGTTGCTGCTGTCCGCCTGCTCGCGCGAGCCGGTAAACAGTCCGGCGGTGCGCGGCCTGGAGCGCGAAAATGTGCTGCATACGGCCTTCACGCAGCGCTCGCCCAAGTATCTTGATCCGGCCAGTTCCTATTCCACCGACGAGACGCCGTTCACCTATTCCATCTACGAGCCGCTCTACACCTATCACTATCTGAAGCGCCCGTATGCCCTGGAGCCGCTGGCGGCCGAAGCCATTGCCGAGCCGGTCTACCTGGATGCGCAGGGGGAGCGCCTGCCCGACGATGTGGCGGGCGAGCAGGTGGCAACCAGTGTGTATGACATCCGCATCCGGCCGGGCATACGCTTTCAGCCCCACCCTGCATTTGCGCGCACGGCGGGCGGAGGCTATACCTACTGGCCGGTCGCGCGCGAGGATCTGGCTGACAAGTTCGGTATGGGTGACTTTGACCAGGTCGGCAGTCGCGAGCTGGTGGCCGCCGATTATGTTTACGCCATCCGTCGTCTGGCCAGTCCGCGCGTGGTGTCGCCCATCTTCGGCCTGCTCTCGGAGCATATCGAAGGCTTGCGTGACTATGGCGAAACCTTGCGCAAGCGCGATGCCGAGGCGCGCGCGCGTCTGGGCGAGGCGGCCCGCCGGGAGTGGCTGGATCTGCGCGAGTCCGGCTTCGATGGCGTGCAGGCGCTCGATGATCACACCCTGCGTATTCGCGTCAAGGGCAAATACCCCCAGTTCAAGTACTGGCTGGCCATGACCTTCACCGCGCCCGTGGCCTGGGAGGTGGACCGCTTCTATCACCAGCCGGGCATGGCCGGGCAGAACCTGTCGCTCAATACCTGGCCCGTGGGCACCGGCCCCTATATGCTGGTTGATTCGATCACGAACCGGCGCCATGTGCTGGCGCGCAACCCGAATTATCGTGGCATGCCCTATCCCTGCGAAGGCGAGGCGGGCGATCGCGAGGCGGGCCTGCTCGAAGACTGTGGCAAACCCGTGCCCTTCATCGATCGCATCGTGTTCTCGCTCGAAAAGGAGAGCGTGCCGCTGATGGGCAAGTTCCTCCAGGGCTATTACGACATTCCCGAAGTGGGCAGGGGTGACTACGGCGTCTCCATGCAGGTGGCGGCGGGTGATTATGTCGAGAAGGCCCAGCTGTATGCCGAGCGCAACATCCAGATCCGCACATCGCCGGCGGCCCAGCAGTTCTATCTGGGCTTCAACTGGCTGGACCCGGTGGTCGGCCAGGGCGATACGCCCGAACAGCAGGAGCGCAACCGCAAGCTGCGCCAGGCCATCGGCATTGCCTTCGACTGGGAGCAGTTCGTGTCCATTTTCCAGAACGATCAGGCACAGGTGGCGCACGGTCCGTTGCCACCCGGCGTACACGGCTTCCAGGCGCCGCCGGCGGGTGCCAATCGTCAGGTCTATGATGTCGTCGACGGACAGGTGAAGCGCAAGCCGCTAGCTGAGGCGCGCCGCCTGCTGGCCGAGGCGGGCTACCCCGACGGTCGCGATGCGGCCACGGGCCAGCCACTCATACTGCATTTCGACTCGGCCGGCGGCACGGGTTCCAGCGCCATGCTCGACTGGATGCGCCGCCAGCTGGCGGCCATCGATATCCAGCTCGAGATTCGCGCCACCGACTACAACCGCTTCCAGGACAAGATGCGCCGCGGCGTGGCCCAGATGTATATCTGGGGCTGGGTGGCTGACTATCCGGATGCCGAGAATTTTCTCTTCCTGCTGTATGGCCCGAACGCCAAGGCGACCAATGGCGGCGAGAACGCGTCCAACTATCGGAGTGCCGCATTCGATGCCCTCTTCGACGAGATGCGCTTCCTGGACGACGGCCCCGCCAAGGAGGCCATCATCCACCGCATGACGGCCATTGCCCAGCACGATGCGCCCTGGATGTTTGGCTACAACCCGCTTTCGGGCGGCGCCTGGCATCAGTGGGTGGGCAATGTAAAGCCCACGCAGATGGTGCGCAACACCCTGCAGTATTACCGTATCGATCCCGACAGGCGTGCACTGGCGCTGCGCCAGTGGAATACACCGCTGTGGTGGCCGCTGTGGCTGCTGGGCGGCCTGGCCGCGCTGGGTATTGCCTTCGTGTGGCGCAGTGCCCGCCGGCGTGACCGTCGTGTGCCGCAGCTTGCCGGGACATCGGGAGGGGCATCATGACACGCTACATCCTGCGCCGCCTGGTATACGGTGTCTTCATCCTCCTTGGCGTCAATCTGCTCACCTTCGTGCTGTTCTTCGCGGTGAATACGCCGGATGACATGGCACGCCTGGCCATTGGCGGGCAGCGCGTCAGCGAGGAGGCGATCGAGAAGTGGAAGGTGGAAAGAGGCTATGACAAACCCCTGTTCTATCAGGCCGGGGCGCAGGATGCAGCGCGTTTCACCGACACCATCTTCTACCAGCGTTCCGTGCCCCTGCTGCGATTCGACTTCGGTTTTTCCGATGAAGGGCGGGATATCGGCCACGAAGTGAAGACGCGTATGGGGCCCAGTCTGGCGCTCGCAATTCCCACCTTCTTCCTGGGCCTGTTCGCAAGCGTTTCCTTCGCTTTGCTGCTGGTGTTCTTCCGCGGCACGCGGCTGGACTTTGCCGGCGTGGTCGTGTGTGTGGTGCTGCTGTCCATCTCCGGCCTGTTCTACATCATTGCGGGCCAGTGGCTGTTTGCCAAGGTGCTGCGCTGGGTGCCGTATTCCGGCTATGTGGAAGGCTGGCACAGCCTGCGCTTCCTGGTGCTGCCCGTGCTGGTGGGCATATTGTCACGTCTGGGGGCGGAGTCGCGCTTCTATCGCAGTCTTTTCCTGGAAGAGGCCGGCAAGGACTATGTGCGCACGGCAAGGGCCAAGGGCCTGTCGGAGCGCGTTGTACTGTTTCGCCATATCCTGCGCAATGCCGCGCTGCCCATACTCACGGGCACGGTATCGGCCATCCCGCTGCTGTTCATGGGCAGCCTGATTTCGGAGTCCTTCTTCGGTATTCCCGGCCTGGGCAGCTACACCATAGATGCCATCAATGCCCAGGATTTCTCCATAGTGCGCGCCATGGTGTTCCTGGGCTCGGCACTGTATATCGTCGGTCTGGTGCTGGCCGATATTTCCTATACCCTGGTCGATCCGCGCGTGCGGTTCGAATAACCCGTCATGCCAGAATTCACTTTTCTGTGGACCGATGTCTTTGTGCTGATACTGGTGCTGCTGCTGGCGGTCTACGTCTGGCATGCCCGGCGCAGCCCGGCCCTGCGCGCAGCCTGGGGCAGCGTGGGGCGCACGCCGTCGGCCATGTGCGCGGCCATCTTCATGGTGCTGTTCCTGCTGGTGGGCGTGCTCGATTCCGTGCATTACCGTCCGCAGCTGCCGCCCCTGCCCGGACAGGAGAGCGCTGCGCCGCAGTATTCGCCGGCGCTGCGTTCGGCGCTGGATGACCTGCTGGCACTCACCCAGCTGTCGCAGCGCGAAAACACATATTCCGCGCCCCTGGCATTGCGCCAGTTCACCAAGGAGACGGAAATCGTCGACGGCCGCGCCGTGCGCGACTTTCCCCGGCTCAAGCATGCAGGACGCCATCTGGCGCACGAGGACGACCGGCCGGCCGATATCCGCCGGCGGGTGCTGGCCGGGTTTGCCTGGGGCGGGGCACTGGCCTTCGGCCTGGGCGTGCTGCTGACCTTCGCCCATCGCTTGCGGCAGCCTACGCTGGCGCAGGCCTGGCGTTGCTGGTGGCGGCGGGATGGCACCGGCCTGCCCTGGCGTGCCATGTGGATCACGTCGGCGGTGCTGGCCATCGTGCTGGCCATTGTGGCCCGGCTCAGTGTCGACTATCACGTACTGGGCACGGATCGCACGGGCAACGATGTGCTGTGGCAATGCATCAAGAGCATTCGCACCGCGCTCGTCATCGGCACGCTCACGACGGTGGCCATGCTGCCGCCGGCCCTGGGTTTCGGCATTGCGGCAGGCTATTTCAAGGGCCGGGTGGATGATGTCATCCAGTATCTGTACACGACGCTGACCTCTATCCCCGGTGTGCTGCTCATTGCGGCCAGTGTGATGATGATGCAGGTCTATATCGATACCCATCCCGAGCTGTTCACCACCGTGGCCTCGCGCGCCGACCTGCGCCTGTTCATGCTGTGCCTCATCCTGGGTTTCACGGGCTGGGCCGGGCTGTGCCGCCTGCTGCGCGCAGAGACGCTCAAGCTGCGCGAGCTGGAGTACGTACAGGCGGCGCGGGCGTTTGGCGTAGGCCACTGGCGTATCATGCGCCGCCACCTGTTGCCCAATGTGATGCACATCGTGCTCATCACCCTGGTGCTGGAGTTTTCCGGGCTGGTGCTCTACGAGGCGGTATTGTCCTATCTGGGCATTGGCGTCGATCCCAGCATGCCATCCTTCGGCGCCATGATCGATGCGGCCCGCCTGGAGATGTCGCGCGATCCCATGGTGTGGTGGAATCTGTTTGGCGCCTTCATTTTCCTGCTGCTCATCGTCCTGTCGGCCAATATCTTTGCCGATGCCGTGCAGATGGCCTTCGATCCGCGTACGCGGCGCATCCAGCCGCAGGCGGCATCCGCCGGCGCACCGGAGGCGGCATCATGAGCACACACAACAGCACGCGAGACATCATCCTGAGCGTGGCGGACCTGACGGTTGCCATCGCCGGCGATGCGGGCACGGCCCATGTGGTGCATGCGCTGGGCATGGCCATTGACCAGGGCCAGACCTTTGCCCTGGTGGGCGAGTCGGGCTGCGGCAAGAGCATGACGGCGCTGGCCCTGTTGCGCCTGCTGCCCGATGCGGCGCGCATCGTCTCGGGCAGCGTATTGCTGGAAGGCCGGGAAGTGCTCACGCTGACCGAGGCCGGCATGCGCCAGGTTCGCGGCGGGCAGGCCGGCATCATTTTCCAGGAGCCCGCAACCAGTCTGAATCCGGTGCTCAGCGTGGGCGAGCAGCTGTTCGAGGTATTGCGCCAGCACACGGATCTGCGCGGGCGTGCCCTGCGCGACGCGGCTGTGGCCTGGCTAGAGCGTGTGGGCATTCCGGAGCCGTCGCGCCGTCTGGGTGATTATCCCTTCCAGTTCTCGGGCGGGCAGAAGCAGCGCATCATGATTGCCATCGCCCTGGCGGCACGGCCGCGCCTGCTGGTGGCCGACGAGCCCACCACGGCACTCGATGTAACGGTACAGGGGCAGATTCTGGCGCTGCTCGCAGACATCCAGCGCGAGATGGGGCTGGGCATACTGCTCATCACGCATGATCTGGCGGTGGTGCGTCAGGTGGCGCACAAGGTGGCGCTGATGCGCAGCGGGCGTATCCTGCTGACGCAGGCGGCGGATGATTTCTTTGCGGCGCCCGATCATCCCTATGCGCGCGAGCTGCTGGCCGTAGTGCCCAGTCTGGCAAGGCGCGGCCGGCCCCTGTCACCCGGCGCGCAGGTCGTGCCGGTGGTGCCGCCCGATCCGGACGCCGTGCCGGTGCTGGAAGTACGCAAGCTGTCGGTGGCCTACGAGCGTCCGGGTGGCCTGTTTACCGGCCGGGCACGCATCACGCCCGTCGTACACGATGTGTCTTTTGATCTGCGCCGTGGCGAGACGCTTGCCCTGCTGGGCGAGTCGGGTTGTGGCAAGACAACAATTGCAAAGACCCTGCTGCGCCTGCTCGACAGCAGCGCGCGCATCGGTGGCGATATCCGGCTGCTCGGCCGGGATGCCCTGCGGGCGCGGGGTACGGGCTTGCGCGCCTTGCGCCGTGCCGTTCAGATTGTGTTCCAGGATCCATTTGGTTCGCTGGACCCGCGCATGCCCGTGGGCGAGATCCTGGATGAAGGCCTGGCTGCGCTCAGGAGCGAGCTGTCCCGCACCGAACGGCGTGCCATGATTGCACGTCTGCTGGATCGTGTGGGCCTGCCGGCACGCACGCGCGAGCGCTATCCGCATGAGTTTTCCGGGGGGCAGCGCCAGCGCATCGCCATTGCGCGCGCCCTGGCGCTGGAGCCGGCTGTGCTGGTATGTGACGAGCCCACCTCGGCACTGGATGTATCGGTGCAGGCCCAGCTGCTTGACCTGCTGCGCGAGCTTCAGGCCGAATATGGCATTGCCTATCTGTTCATCACCCACAATTTCAGCGTGGTAGAGTATCTTTCAGACCGCATTGCCATCATGCATGAGGGGCGTATCGTGGAATCCGGAGAGACCACAGCCCTGCTTGCTGCACCTGCGCACCCGCAAACCCGCCGGCTCCTTGCCGCCGTACCCCGGATCTGAAGTCATGTCGCTCAAAGTGTTCGATCTTGAATGTGCGCACGGCCACGTGTTTGAAGGCTGGTTCAGCGCCGAGGAGTCCTTCGGGCAGCAGCAGGCGGCCGGCGAGGTCCAGTGCCCGGTCTGCGGCGATGATCAGATCGTGCGCAAGCTGTCGGCCCCCCGGCTGAACCTGCCCACTGCCAGACGCGAGCACGAGGCGCGTCAGGCCCTGGCGGAGCTGCAGGCGCAGGCCTTGCACAGGATGCGCGCGCTGGTGCGCCAGACCGAGGATGTGGGAACCGGCTTCGCCAGGGAAGCCATGCGCATGCATCACGGCGAGATCGAGGAGCGCGCCATTCGCGGCAAGGCCAGTGCGCAAGAGCAGCAGGCGCTGGCCGATGCCGGCGTGGCCGTGGTGCCCCTGCCGGCATTTCTGGATGATGAGCAGCTGCAATAGGCGGTTTGCCCCTAGACGCGGCCGCGGTACTCGTGTGTGCGCGTATCGATCTCGATGCGATCGCCGATATCGCAGAACAGCGGCACGCTGATGGTCATGTCATTGGCCACCTTGGCCGGCTTCATCACCTTGCCGGAAGTGTCGCCGCGTACACCGGGCTCGGTGTAGGTAATTTCGCGCACCACCACTGTGGGCAGGTTGATGGCAATGGGCCGGTCGTCGTAGAAGACGACTTCGACTTCCATGCCTTCCTCGAGATAGTTCAGGGCGTCACCCATGTTGTCGGCTTCGACTTCATGCTGGTTGTACTCTTCGTCCATGAAGACATACATGGGATCGGCAAAATAGGAGTAGGTGCAGGCCTTGTTCTCGAGCTGCACGACCTCGAGCTTCTCGTCGGCCTTGTAGATGGCTTCGCTGGGCGAGTTGGTGAGCAGATTCTTGAACTTGAACTTGACCACGGCGGTGTTGCGGCCGGACTTGTTGTACTCGGCCTTCTGCACGACCACCGGGTTGCCATCGACCATGACGACATTGCCGACACGAAATTCCTGGGCTGTTTTCATAGGGGGTTTCCGCTGATGATGAATCGGACCCAATCACGGCCGGTTTTGCCAGGCCTGTTTGGGCAACCCGTTATTTTACTGTGGATTTCATGCTTTGTGCGCACCCTGTGCGCAGAATGCCAGCAGGCGCTGCACCAGATCCGTCTGCCGTGACAGGCGCGCGCTCCAGCGCCGGCAGGCCTGCCCCCATTCCTCCAGGCGGGCGGGCGCGATCAGGCTTGCCAGGCCTTGTTGCGTTGCTGCGCCGTCGAGCCGGTTCCAGGCGCGCATGACATCCTGTGCCTGTGCCGGCAGCGCACTGTGCCCCAGCCAGGCCTCCAGCTTGTCCAGATGGGCGTCCGCGTCCTGCACATAGGCCTGCCAGATGAGGGCGCGCCCGGCCCACAGCGCTCGCACCATGCTGTCTTCACCGCGCACGATGTTCAGGTCACAGCTCCACAGCAGGGTGTCGAAATCGTCCTGGCGCAGAAAGGGGATGCGGCGCACGCGCAGCGCAGCGCCATCAGGCCGGATCAGGCCGGGATACAAGCCTTGCGGAATCAGCAGCAGGCAGGGGCGGTCCTGGCTTTCAAGTGCATGTATCAGGGCGTCGACGGGCGCCTGCGGGTAGGCAAAGAGCAGCACGACGGCGGCGCCGGCATTCGCCAGGGCCACATCGTCGGCAGACAGACCCAGTGCGCGCAGGAGGCGGGGTCTGGCCCCGGCATCGGCCTGCCAGGTGTCGCGCCGGGCCAGCAGACCGGGTTCGCGCAGCAGGCCACCGCTTGCCGGCGTGAAGCCGGGGAAGAAGAACCAGCGTCGCTGTCCGCCCGCAAACAGGGAAGCGCGCAGGTGGGCGGTGTCCACCCAGGGTTCGGCGCTCAGGTAGTCCAGGCTGATCCAGCAATGCCGGCCGCGTTGCATGTGCGCCAGAAAGCGGGCGGGCGGATCACAGGCAAAGGTTTCGATCACGATGGCGTGGGGTTCGAGGTCCGGTGCACTATCGTGCCAATGGATGATGTCCACGCCGTCGCAATGCTGTTGCAAGGCGTCTGTCATTACCGCCGGTTCGAGTGTCCGGAGCACTTCCAGGCGATCGACCCACAGTCGCACCGGACCGTTCACGGCCGGATGCCGCACAAGCTGGCGGGCGAGGCGCCAGCACACGCCCGCATCGCCCAGGTTGTCGATGATCCGGCAGAAGATGTCGAAGGACAACGGCCGGCCGGTCATGATTCAGTGCAGGAGGACGGGATCGAGGTTCGTCTCTTCGGGCAGTTCGGGGTGCTGCAGTTCGCCCATCATGTCGGGAAAGAAAGGTGCGCCGCAATCTTCGCAGAACTCAGCCATGTTGCAATCGGGCAGGCGACGGACTTCGCCCACGCCTTCCTCCCGGAGCAGTGCCGTGATCTCTTCGACGGCCCCGAGGGTGTCACCATCCATCATTTCGTTGAATGCTTCCTCGCGACTGAGGATGGGCCACTGGCAGCCGTAGATCACGGTCTTGTCCTCGCGGGTACTGAAACCGATGCGGTATTCCTGCAGCATGGGTTCGCCGCAGCCCACGATGGCTGCGCGCAGTTCTTCGGGTGCCACGTTGGCCGCCGCCTGCAGCCAGGCAATGGCCGCGCGCAGCACCAGCGGCCGGATGCGCTGCTCGGCCTCGCGGCTGTTGCTGTAATAGGCATCGGGGCGAAGGTAGTGCGCATGACAGCCGGTGAACAGCGGATCGAGGATGGGCGTGCAGCGGGTTTCCCAGTCCAGGGCGCAGCGTGCCCGTTCGCGCTCGACATGGGCGGCCTGGGCCTGCCAGCGGAATACCGCCTGGCCGCGAGGCACAAGTACCAGCGCGACCAGATAGCGCACATCGGCCAGCATGCCGTTACCGGACGGGGGCATGCCGGTAATGCGCATTATCGGCTGATCTGCGAGCGCAGCCTGGGCCAGCCGGCGCGTAAGGGCGCGCGTGGCATGAAATGACTGGGGCAGGGATTCGAAGTTGAGCAGTGTGTCGGCCATTGTCAGCCGGGCATCGGGCACGAGCACGGTTTCACGCAGCGCGTCCATCAGCGCGAGCAGCCGGGCCTCATCCAGCCGGCCTTCGGGCAGTTGATAACGCGTCCAGGCGTTGACGGGGGCGGTGATGAGCAGGGCATCCAGCGGAGTATCGCCGTCGTCCATCTGCAGGGTTTCGGTGTGGGCTTCAGCCTTCTCTATGAGCAGGTCATAGGCATCCGGCTGATTCTGGCCCAGATATTCCAGAACCGTTTCGATGTGACGGTTCTTGCGTGCCGTGAGGATTCTGTCGAGCTGCTGTTCGAGCTGTGCTTCCCAGAAGCGCTCCTCGAGCAGGCTGCCCGACAGGCTCAGGGCATCGATGAGAGAAAGCAGACGCTGCGCATCGCGCGGGAGTGAAACAGATTCTGACACTGACATGGACAGCCGCAGGCTCACGGACGGTTGAAAATACAGGCGGTTGAAAACGAAGGGGGCTCCAAGCAAGCCCGGCAGTCAGCAGACAGCCTGCTCCGAACCCCCCTAGTGTAACCCTGCATTCACGCCGGCGCGATGCGCAAGGCCTGATCGTCAGACGCCAACGGCGTCGGCCACCTCCCTGAAATCCTCGATCTGGTCGAAGTTCATGTAGCGGTAGATCTGTTCGCCATCGGCGTTGATGACGCCCATGTCGGCCAGATACTCCTCACGCGTGGGGATGCGTCCCAGGCGCGAGCAGATGGCCGCCAGTTCGGCCGAGCCCAGGAAGACGTTGGCATTCTTGCCCAGACGGTTGGGAAAGTTGCGCGTGCTCGTGGACATGACTGTGGCGCCTTCGCGCACCTGGGCCTGGTTGCCCATGCACAGCGAGCAGCCAGGCATTTCCATGCGCGCGCCCGCACTGCCCAGCACGCCGTAGTGGCCTTCCTCGGTAAGCTGCTTCTGGTCCATCTTGGTGGGCGGCGCCATCCACAGGCGTACTGGCAGGTCGCGCCGGTTCTCGAGCAGCTTGGAGGCGGCGCGGAAGTGACCGATGTTGGTCATGCAGCTGCCGATGAAGACTTCATCGATGGGCGTGCCCGCGACGGCGGACAGGGTCTTCACATCGTCGGGGTCGTTCGGGCAGGCCACAATGGGCTCCACGATCTCGTTCAGGTCGATCTCGATGACCGCCGCGTATTCGGCGTCGGCATCGGGTTCGAGCAGCCGGGGATCGGCCAGCCAGGCTTCCATGGCGCGTATGCGGCGGGCCAGCGAGCGCTCGTCCTCATAGCCATTGGCGATCATCCACTTGAGCAGCGTGATGTTGCTGCGCAGGTATTCGATGATGGGTTCCTTGTTCAGGCGCACCGTGCAGCCGGCGGCCGAGCGCTCGGCGGAAGCGTCGGAGAGCTCGAACGCCTGTTCGATCTTCAGGTCAGGCAGACCTTCAATCTCGAGGATACGGCCGGAGAAGACATTTTTCTTGCCGGTCTTTTCAACCGTGAGCAGGCCCTGCTGGATGGCGGCATAGGGGATGGCGTTGACCAGGTCACGCAAGGTGACGCCGGGCTGCATTTCGCCCTTGAAGCGCACAAGCACGGACTCGGGCATGTCGAGCGGCATGACGCCGGTGGCGGCGGCAAAGGCCACCAGGCCGGAACCGGCGGGAAAGCTGATGCCGATGGGAAAGCGCGTATGCGAGTCGCCGCCCGTGCCGACAGTGTCGGGCAGCAGCATGCGGTTCAGCCAGGAGTGGATGATGCCATCGCCCGGACGCAGCGAGACGCCGCCGCGCGTGCTGATGAAGGCGGGCAGTTCGTGATGCGTCTTGACGTCGACGGGCTTGGGATAGGCCGCGGTGTGGCAGAAGGATTGCATGACCAGGTCGGCCGAGAAGCCCAGGCAGGCAAGATCCTTGAGCTCGTCGCGCGTCATGGGGCCGGTGGTGTCCTGGCTGCCCACGGTGGTCATGCGCGGCTCGCAATAGGTGCCGGGGCGCACGCCCTTGCCTTCGGGCAGACCACAGGCGCGGCCCACCATCTTCTGTGCCAGGGTATAGCCCTTGCCGGTGTCGGCGGGCTCCACGGGCAGGCGGAACAGCGTGGTGGCGGGCAGGCCCAGGGCCTCGCGTGCCCGGGCGGTAAGCCCGCGGCCGATGATGAGGGGGATGCGCCCGCCGGCACGCACTTCGTCGAACAGGACGTCGGACTTGACGCGGAATTCGGCGATGACCCGGCCGTCCTTGAGCGCCTTGCCGTCGTAGGGGCGCAGCTCGACCACGTCACCCATCTGCATCTGCGAGACATCGAGCTCTATGGGCAGGGCGCCGGCATCTTCCATGGTGTTGTAGAAGATGGGTGCAATCTTGCCGCCCAGGCAGACGCCGCCGAAGCGCTTGTTGGGCACGTGGGGAATATCGTCGCCGGTATGCCACAGCACCGAGTTGGTGGCCGATTTGCGCGAGGAGCCCGTGCCCACCACGTCGCCCACGTAGGCGATGGGGTGGCCTTTTTCCTTGAGCGACTCGAGGAAGCGGATGGGGCCCACTTCGCCCGGCTCGTCAGGCGTGATGCCCGGGCGCGGGTTCTTCAGCATGGCCAGTGCGTGCAGCGGGATATCGGGCCGGCTCCAGGCGTTGGGGGCGGGCGACAGGTCGTCGGTGTTGGTCTCGCCATCGACCTTGAAAATGGTGACGGTAAGGCTTTCGGGCAGCTCGGGGCGGCGCGTGAACCATTCGCCGTCGGCCCAGCTCTGCAGGACTTCGCGCGCCAGCGCATTGCCGGCCTCGGCCTTTTCCTGAACGTCGTGGAAGGCATCGAAGACCAGCAGTGTGGTCTTGAGCGCTTCGGCCGCAATGGAACCCAGACCGGCATGATCGAGCAATTCGATGAGCGCGCCGATGTTGTAGCCACCCAGCATGGTGCCCAGCAGTTCGGTCGCTTTTTCAGGCGTGATCAGGGAGCAGGCTTCCGTGCCATGGGCCACGGCCGCCAGATAGGAGGCCTTGACCTTGGCGGCATCGTCCACGCCGGCGGGCACACGGTGCGTCAGCAAGTCGAGCAGGAAGGTTTCTTCGCCGGCGGGCGGTGCCTTGAGCAGCTCGATGAGGTCGGCCGTCTGTTGGGCTGACAGGGGCAGGGGCGGGATGCCCAGCGCGGCGCGCTCGGCGGCGTGTTGGCGATACGATTCAAGCATGAAGAACCTTTTCAGGGAAAGTTTTCAGGGAAAGCGGTGAAGCAGGACGGATATGCAGCGCCTCAGGCAAGCAGATCCTGATAGTCGGGATGGCGTTCTATCCATACGCGCGCATAGGAGCAGGCCGGACGCACGCGCCAGCCCTCGCTGCGGGCCGTATCGAGTGCTGTGCGGGTCAGCGCGCCGGCGATGCCGCGGCCCTGCAGGGCGACGGGTACGCCGGTGTGCGTGATGGTCATCAGGCCTTCATGCAGGTGGTAATCCAGCACGCTGAGCCGGCCATCCTGCGTGTTCTCGAAGCGATGCTGCCCGGGATTGTGTTCAACGGAAGTGGTCATGGGTTTCAGATGATGTAGAGGTCAACGTAATCCTGCACCCGCATGGCTTCCAGGCGGGCCTGGTCGAGCGAGGCGGCAAGGATGGCGTCCTGCTGCTTCTCCGGGAAGCGGCGGGCAAGATTGCGGCGGAACTTGCCCTCGAGCAGCGGGATACCTTCGGCGCGCCGCCGGCGATGTCCAAGCGGGAAGGCGCACAGGACTTCGTCGAGCTGGCTGCCGTCCCTGAAGTGGACGGTAAGGGCATTTGGAATGGCGCGCTGCTCCGGGTCGTGATAGTCGCGCGTGAATTGCGGCTCCTCGACGCAGTGGATATGGGCGCGCAGGGCGTCGATGCGCGGATCGGCGGCCACATCATCCTCGTAATCCGCCGCAGTGAGGCGTCCGAAGATGAGCGGCACCGCCACCATGTACTGCACACAGTGGTCGCGATCGGCCGGATTGTGCAACGGGCCCTGCTTGTCGATGATGCGCAGGCAGGCTTCGTGCGTGCGGATCACGACGCGTTCGATATCGTCGCTGCTGCGTCCCATGGCCTGCATGCGGGCATGGCACTCCATGGCCGCCTCGACCGCGGTCTGGGCATGGAATTCGGCGGGGTAGGCGATCTTGAACAGGATGTTCTCCATCACATAGCTGCCGTAGGGACGCTGGAAGCGCAGGGGCTCGCCCTTGAAGAGTACATCGTAGAAGCCCCAGGTGGGCGCCGTGAGTGCCGAGGGATAGCCCATTTCGCCCGTGCTTGCGATGAGTGCCAGACGCACGGCGCGGCTGGTGGCATCGCCCGCCGCCCAGCTCTTGCGGCTGCCCGTATTGGGCGCATGACGGTAGGTGCGCAGGCTGTGGCCGTCTATCCATGCGTGGGAGACGGCGTTGAGCAGCGTGTCGCGCGTGAGCCCGAGCAGGTGGCCGGCCACGGCCGTGGAGGCCACCTTGACCAGGATGACGTGGTCCAGGCCCACACGGTTGAAGGCGTTTTCGAGTGCGAGGCAGCCCTGGATCTCGTGTGCCTTGATCATGGCGTCGAGCACCCTGGCCATGGTGAGGGGCTTGCGCCCCTCGGCCACGGCGGTGCGCGACAGCCAGTCAGCGAGTGCCAGGATGGCCCCCAGGTTATCCGAAGGGTGGCCCCATTCGGCCGCCAGCCAGGTGTCGTTGAAGTCCAGCCAGCGCACCATGGCGCCGATGTCGAAGGCCGCCTTCACGGGATCCAGTTCGAATTGTGTACCCGGCACACGCGCCCCGTGGGGAACGCGGGTGCCGCGCACCACGGGGCCCAGCAGCTTGGTGCACGCCGGGTAGTCGAGCGCCTCCAGCCCGCAGCCCAGGGTGTCGATGAGACAGTGTCGGGCCGTCTCTCGTGCCAGGGCGCTGTCGGCAACGAAATTCAGCGTGTAGTCGACGATATCCTGGATGACGGTATCGAAAGCGGCGCGTTCGCCGGATATGCGGGCTGCCATGGCGGCCTCCTGAAGGTTCAGCTGCGCTCGTCCAGCGGGATGAAGCGCTGCGGGTCCGGGCCGGTATAGTTGGCCGTGGGTCGGATGATCTTGTTGTCCTGGCGCTGCTCGAGGATGTGGGCCGACCAGCCCGCCGTGCGTGCAATCACGAACAGCGGGGTGAACATGGCCGTGGGTACACCCATCATGTGATAGGAGACGGCAGCAAACCAGTCCAGGTTGGGGAACATCTTCTTGGCATCCCACATCACGCTTTCCAGGCGATCGGCGATGTCATACATGCGCGTGTCGCTCTGGCTGACCGACAGCGTGCGCGCCACTTCCTTGATGACCTTGTTGCGCGGGTCGGATACGGTGTAGACAGGATGACCGAAGCCAATGATGACTTCCCTGTCGGCCACGCGCCGGCGGATGTCTTCCTCGGCCGCGTCGGGGCTGTCGTAGCGCTTCTGGATCTCGAAGGCCACTTCGTTGGCGCCGCCGTGCTTGGGGCCACGCAGGGCGCCGATGCCGCCGGCTACAGCCGAATACATATCGGAGCCCGTGCCGGCAATGACGCGGCTGGTGAAGGTGGAGGCATTGAACTCATGCTCGGCATACAGGATGAGCGAGGTATTCATTGCACGCACCCAGCTTTCGTCGGGCGCCTTCCCGTGCAGCAGGTGCAGGAAGTGACCGGCGATGCCGTCATCGTCGGTATGCACGTCGATGATCTCGCCATTGTGGCTGTAGTGGTACCAGTAGAGCAGGGCGGAGCCCAGGCAGGCCATGAGGCGATCGGCGATGTCGCGCGCATCCGGCAGGTTGTGGTCGTCCTTTTCCGGCAGCACGCAGCCCAGTACGGAGACGGCCGTGCGCATCACATCCATGGGGTGGCTGGCGGCAGGCAGGGATTCCAGGA
Organism: Castellaniella sp.; assembly: GCA_041655275.1. Taxonomy (GTDB): domain Bacteria; phylum Pseudomonadota; class Gammaproteobacteria; order Burkholderiales; family Burkholderiaceae_B; genus JAJYRX01. The sequence continues at coordinate 18,131 of JBBAFU010000010.1, forward strand.
CATGTTGCAGTTGCACCGGCAGGCCGCGCAGGCGCCGCAGCTTTTCCTTGTAGGCCCTGAGTTCGGTGGCATTGGGCAGCTTGCCGTGCACCAGCAGGTGGGCGATTTCCTCGAATTCACAGGTATCGGCGATGTCGAGGATGTCGTAACCCCGGTAGTGCAGGTCATTGCCGCTGAGGCCTACCGTGCACAGGGCGGTGTTGCCGGCGACCACACCCGAGAGGGCGACGGATTTCTTGGGTTTGGGGCCCTGCCGGGCCGTGTCGTTTTGCTGAGCCATGAGAATAGTCCTTGATAGGGGAGGGCGCGCGCTCAGGATTGTTCGCGGAACAGCGCGTCCAGACGGGCTTCGAACTCGTGATAGCCAATGCGGTCGTAGAGTTCTTCACGGGTTTGCATCAGGTCGATGACATTTTTCTGGTGGCCATCACGGCGGATGGCTTCATAAACCGTTTCCGCGGCCTTGTTCATGGCGCGGAAAGCCGACAGCGGATAGAGCACCATGGCCACATTCGCACCGGCCAGCTCCTCGACGCTGAACAGCGGGGTGCTGCCAAACTCTGTGATGTTGGCCAGTACAGGCACTGACAGCGCCTCGGTGAAGCGTCGGTAGGTGTCCAGGTCGTAGGCGGCTTCGGCGAAGATGGCGTCGGCGCCGGCCTCGGCGCAGGCATGGGCACGCTCGATGGCGGCATCCACACCCTGAACGGCGATGGCATCGGTGCGGGCAATGATGAAGAAGTCGTCATCGGTGCGCGCATCGGCCGCCGCGCGTACGCGATCCGCCATTTCCTGCGTGCTGACGATTTCCTTGCCGGGGCGGTGGCCGCAGCGCTTGGCACCGACCTGATCCTCGATATGGCAGGCGGCGGCGCCGAACTTGATCAGGCTGCGCACCGTGCGTGCAATGTTGAAGGCCGAGGGGCCCAGGCCGGTGTCGATGTCGACCAGCAGCGGCAGCTCGCATACATCGGTGATGCGGCGTACATCGGTGAGCACATCGTCCAGCGTGTTGATGCCCAGGTCGGGCATGCCGAGCGAGCCGGCGGCCACGCCCCCACCCGAGAGGTAGATGGCACGAAAGCCCGCCCGGCGGGCAAGCAGTGCATGGTTGGCGTTGATGGCGCCGATGATCTGCAGCGGCTTTTCTTCTGCCAGTGCGGCACGAAACAGTGATCCGGGAGAGGCGGGACGTGTCATGGTAGTCTCCGTGATGGGTGGATGGCCGGGGCCGTTGTCGGGTCAGCCCAGCAGGTGCTGGATGCCGTCGCGCTCTTCGAGCAGCTCCTTCAGGGTGTGATCCATGCGCTCGCGCGAGAAGTCATCGATGTCCAGACCGGTGACGCGCGTGTATTCACCGTCGGCGGTGATCACCGGCACACCGTAGATGATGCCTTCCGGAATGCCGTAGGACCCGTCGGAGGGCACACCCATGGTCACCCACTGGCCGCTGGAGCCCAGTACCCAGTCGCGGACATGATCGATGGCCGCATTGGCTGCCGAGGCGGCCGAGGACAGGCCGCGGGCCTCGATGATGGCGGCGCCGCGCTTGCCCACCGTGGGAATGAAGACATCACGATTCCATTCGTCATCGTTGATGACGGCGGCCAGTGCCTGGTCGCCTGCCGTGGCAAAGCGGATATCGGGATACATGGTGGGCGAATGGTTGCCCCAGACGATGAGCTTGCGGATGTCGGCCACGGCCCGGCCGGATTTGGCCGCAAGCTGCGAAAGTGCGCGGTTGTGGTCCAGACGCAGCATGGCAGTGAAGTTCTTTGCGGGCAGGTCAGGGGCGGATTTCATGGCGATGTAGGCATTGGTATTGGCCGGATTGCCGACCACCAGCACTTTCACATTGCGGCTGGCCACCTCGTTGAGCGCACGCCCCTGCTCGGTGAAGATGCGGGCGTTGACTTCAAGCAGGTCCTTGCGTTCCATGCCGGGGCCGCGCGGGCGCGCACCGACCAGGAGTGCAATATCGGCATCGCGGAAGGCTTCACGCGCATCGCTGTGCGCCGTCATGCCCCGCAGCAGTGGAAAAGCGCAATCGTCGAGCTCCATCATCACGCCCTGCAGCGCCTGTTGTGCCTTTTCTTGCGGAATTTCGAGCAGCTGCAGGATGACAGGCTGGTCCTTGCCGAGCATTTCACCAGAAGCGATACGAAACAGCAGGGCATAGCCGATCTGGCCTGCGGCACCGGTCACGGCAACGCGCATTGCGGGTCTTGACATGAAGGATCTCCGTTTGGAAATGAGTGGATGGGTTTCAACGCATAGTGTAAAACGGGATAACACCAAGCGGGATAACCCTGAGCGGGACGGCGCCGGCGCGAGACGACCCCGCTGATATGCCGATAGGCATGATGGCCGTTCACTCGCCCTTCATCTTGTATTATATATAAGACACAAGATATTTTTCTGGAAACCTATGTCCGAGTCTTCACTCCGGGGCCGCCCCGCGGAGCCGGTGCGTACCGGCGGCAGTACGGCCTACAGCCCCCTGTATCAGCAGATCAAGGCGCTGGTGGTGCGCAGCCTGGATCAGGGGGAATGGAAGCCGGGCGAGGCCATTCCCAGCGAAATGGAGCTTGCCGCCCGTTTTCAGGTCAGCCAGGGCACGGTGCGCAAGGCCATCGACGAGCTGGCGGCCGAAAACCTCTTGCTGCGCCGTCAGGGCAAGGGTACATTTGTAGCAACCCATCAGGAAAGGCGGGTGCGCTTTCGCTTCCTGCGGCTTGCGTCCGATGACGGCACCCAGGTGGTGCCCGTGAGCCGGGTTCTCGAATGCCGCCGTCTGCGCAGCCCGGCCGGGCTGGCCGGTCTGCTTCACCTGCGCAGCGGTGACATGGTGATCAACTTGCGGCGCCTGCTCAGTTTTTCCGGTGCGCCCACCATACTGGACGATATCTGGCTGCCGGCCGCCGCCTTCAAGGGGCTTACGGCCGAGTCGCTTGCGCATGGCAGGGAGCCGCTGTACGCGCATTTCGAAACCCGGTATGGCGTCAGCATGGTCAGGGCGGATGAAAAGATCAAGGCAGTGGCGGCGACGTCCGAACACGCCGGCCTGCTGGAGGTGGAAGAGGGCACTCCCCTGCTGTTGGTCGAGCGCCTGGCCTATACCTATGGTGACCGGCCCATGGAGGTGCGCCGGGGTCTTTATCTGACCGATCATTTTCACTACCGCAACAGCCTGAATTGAAAGGGCTTGATCCATGCATTTGAAACCGTCGGTGCAAATGGGCGAAAATGTTGCTTGCCGCTTGTACCTCGCTAGTACCCCGCTGGTAGCCTGCTGGTAACCTTAGGCACCCTTAATCGTCTTCTCTCGAGGCCATCATGTCCGATCCCGCTACACGACCGCGCCCGCAGTTCCGCAACCTGAATCTGCAAATGCTGCTGACCTACCGTCAGCCTCCGGCGGCCAAGACGTCCATCCTCCATCGTATCAGCGGTGCACTGCTGGTGCTGTCCCTGCCCCTGGTCGTCGTACCGCTGTTCGGGCTCAGCATCACCTCGCCCGAAAGTTTCGCCGGCATGGCGGCGTGGGTGGGCAATCCGCTGTGCAAGCTCGTGCTGCTCGTGCTCATCTGGGCCTATATGCACCACTTCTGTGCAGGCATACGCTACATCACGCTGGATCTGCACTTCGGCAATTCGCGTGAGGCGTCACAGCGCTCGGGCGCCATCGTCATCGGTGTCAGCCTCGGGCTCACCTTCATCTTCGCACTCAAACTGTTCGGAGTCTGGTAATGGCTACGCAAGAACGTCTGGGCACCAAACGCCTGGTGGTGGGGGCGCATTACGGCACCTTCGACTTCATCGTGCAGCGCATGACCGCCGTCATCATGGCCGTCTACACGCTCATCCTGTTTTTCGCTTATCTGTTCACGCCCGAAATGAATTTCGAGAGCTGGCGTGCACTGTTCACCTTCACCGTGGGCGCGCTTCCCCTGGGGCAGATGCTGGCGACGCTGGCCTTCCTGTCGGTGTGCTGGCATGGCTGGGTCGGCGTGCGTGAAATCCTCATGGATTACTGCCATCCGGCCGGCCTGCGTCTGGTGCTTCAGACCCTCGGGGTTCTGTGGCTGGTCGGTACCGCCGCCTTTTTCATCAATACACTCTGGAGCATCTAAGCCGTGGCTGCTGTCAAAAAATCCTTGCCCCGCCGCCAGTTTGATGTGGTGGTCGTCGGCGCCGGCGGTGCCGGCATGCGCTGCTCTCTGCAGCTGGCCCAGGCGGGCCTTTCGGTGGCCGTGCTGTCCAAGGTCTTTCCCACCCGTTCCCATACCGTGGCGGCACAGGGGGGCATCAGTGCCTCGCTGGGCAACATGAGCGAAGATCACTGGAACTGGCATATGTACGACACCGTCAAGGGGTCGGACTGGCTGGGTGACCAGGACGCCATCGAATTCATGTGTCGCGAAGCGCCCCACGCCGTGTACGAGCTGGAGCATTTCGGCATGCCGTTTGATCGCAACGCCGATGGCACCATCTACCAGCGTCCCTTTGGCGGGCACACCGCCAATTTCGGCGAAAAGGCCGTACAGCGCGCCTGTGCGGCGGCCGACCGCACCGGCCATGCCCTGCTGCATACCCTCTATCAGCGTAATGTGGCGTCGCGTACCCAGTTCTTCGTGGAATGGATGGCGCTGGACCTGCTGCGCAATCAGGCGGGCGACGTCCTTGGCGTCACTGCGCTGGAAATGGAAACCGGCGAAATCTACGTGCTCGAGGGCAAGGCCACCGTACTGGCCACCGGGGGCGCCGGCCGTATCTATGCGGCCTCCACCAATGCCTTCATCAATACCGGCGATGGCCTGGGCATGGCAGCCCGGGCGGGCCTTCCCCTGCAGGACCTGGAGTTCTGGCAGTTCCATCCCACCGGGGTGGCGGGCGCCGGCGTGCTCATCACGGAAGGCGTGCGCGGCGAGGGCGGCATCCTGCTCAACAAGGACGGCGAGCGCTTCATGGAGCGCTATGCGCCCACGCTGAAGGATCTGGCGCCGCGCGACTTCGTCTCGCGTTCCATGGATCAGGAAATCAAGGAAGGCCGGGGTTGCGGCGATGGCAGCTATGTCCATCTCAAGCTCGATCACCTGGGCGCCGAGACCATCCAGAAGCGTCTGCCCTCCATTCGTGAGATCGCCATCAAGTTCGCCAACGTGGATCCCATCCGCGATCCCATTCCCGTGGTGCCCACGCTGCACTACCAGATGGGCGGGCTTCCGACCAACATCCACGGCCAGGTGCTGGATCACATCAATGGCGAGGATCGCGTCGTCAACGGGCTGTACGCGGTGGGCGAGTGCGCAGCCACGTCGGTGCACGGTGCCAACCGTCTGGGTACCAACTCCCTGCTCGATCTGGTCGTGTTCGGCCGTTCGGCCGGCAAGTTCATCGTGTCGCAGCATCTGGAAACCCGGCACGCCCATCAGGAAATCCCGCAATCGGCCATCGATTATTCGCTCGAACGCGTGAACCGTCTCGAGTCGCGCACCTCGGGTGAGCGTGTCGCCGATGTGGCCAACGCCATCCGCATGTCCATGCAGACGCATTGCGGGGTGTTCCGTACTCTCAAGCTGCTCAACGAAGGCGTCAGCCAGATCGAGGATCTGGCCGGCCAGGTCGAGCAGCTCCATTTCCAGGACAAGTCGCGGGTGTTCAACACCGCCCGTGTCGAGGCGCTCGAGCTCACCAATATGATCGAGGTGGCGCGTGCGACGACCAAATCGGCGGCCAATCGCACCGAAAGCCGCGGGGCGCATGCCCTGGATGACTATCCCGAGCGCGATGACGAAAACTGGTTGCGCCACACGCTCTGGTATTCCGAAGGCAGCCGCCTTGATTACCGGCCCGTGCAGATGAAGCCGCTCACGGTCGAGAGCATTCCGCCACAGCCGCGGACTTTCTGAGCAGGATATCGAAATGAGTGAACAACGCACCCTGAAGTTTGAAATCTACCGCTACGACCCCGACAAGGACGAGCGGCCCTACATGCAGAAGCTTGAAGTCACGCTGCAGCCGCACGACAAGATGCTGCTCGACGCGCTGACGCGCATCAAGAATGATGTGGATGACAGCCTGGCGCTGCGCCGCTCGTGTCGCGAGGGCGTGTGCGGCTCGGATGCCATGAATATCAACGGCAAGAATGGTCTGGCCTGCACCACCAACCTGCTCGACCTGAAGGAGCCCATTGTGCTGCGGCCCCTGCCCGGCCTGCCCGTGGTGCGCGATCTGGTGGTCGACATGACACATTTCTTCGACCAGTATCATTCGATCAAACCCTACCTCATCAATCACAATCCTCCGCCCGAGAAGGAGCGGCTGCAGTCGCCCGAGGCGCGCGAGGAGCTCAACGGTCTGTACGAGTGCATCCTGTGCGCCTGCTGCTCCACAGCCTGCCCCTCCTTCTGGTGGAATCCCGACAAGTTCGTGGGGCCGGCGGGCCTGTTGCAGGCCTATCGTTTCATCGTCGACTCGCGCGACGCAGCCACTGCAGAGCGGCTGGATAATCTCGAGGATCCCTACCGGCTGTTCCGCTGCCACACCATCATGAACTGTACCGATGTCTGTCCCAAGGGTCTGAATCCCTCGCATGCCATCGGCAAGATCAAGGAAATGCTTGTACGGCGCACCATCTAGGCCGTGCATTCATCATGAAATCTCTTTCCCAGCTGGAACGGGCGCGCCTGCGTTGGCGTGCCCGCCGCGGCCTGCTCGAAAACGATTTGATCATTACGCGTTTTCTCGATCGTTTCGAGGCTGAGCTGACCGATGCCGATGTGAGCGCCCTGACCCTGCTGTTCGAGATGGACGATAACGAACTGCTGGACGTGTTGCTGGCGCGCACTTCACTGGCGGGACGCTATGACACACCCGATACGCGGCGTCTGGTGGTCCAGATGCAGGCTGTCTGAACTCTTTTAAAGGAAAACGTGATGCAGTTGTCAGAAAAGAAAGTCACCCTGTCCTTCAACGATGGAAGCAAGGAGATAGAACTTCCCATCTACCAGGGCACGGTCGGCCCTGATGTGATCGATATCCGCAAGCTCTACGGCCAGGCCGGCATGTTCACCTATGATCCGGGGTTTCTTGCCACGGCATCCTGCGAATCGGGCATCACCTACATCGACGGCGACAAGGGTGAACTGCTGTATCGCGGCTACCCCATCGAGCAGCTCGCCACACAGTGCAACTTCCTCGATGTCTGCTACCTGCTGCTCAATGGCGATCTGCCCAACCGCGAGCAGAAGCTGGATTTCGATGCCCAGGTGACCAATCACACCATGGTGCACGAGCAGATGCACGTGTTCATGAACGGCTTCCGGCGTGATGCCCATCCCATGGCGGTGCTGACCGGCCTGGTGGGTGCGCTGTCGGCCTTCTATCACGACTCCACTGACATCACCAATCCGCGCCACCGCCACATCTCGGCCATCCGCCTGATCGCCAAGATGCCCACGCTGGTCGCCATGGCCTACAAGTATTCCATGGGCCAGCCGGCCATGTATCCGCGCAACGACCTCAGCTACACCGGCAATTTCCTGCGCATGATGTTCGCCACACCGGCGACCGATTACGCAGTCAATGATGTCGTCGAGCGCGCGCTCGACCGCATTTTCATCCTGCATGCCGATCACGAGCAGAATGCATCCACATCCACGGTGCGGCTGTGCGGCTCTTCGGGCACCAACCCGTTTGCCGCGATTGCGGCCGGCGTGGCCTGCCTGTGGGGGCCCGCGCATGGCGGCGCCAACGAGGCTGCCCTGCAGATGCTGCTCGACATCGAGGCCAGCGGCGGCGTCGCCAAGGTTGGCGAGTTCATGGAGAAGGTCAAGGACAAGAATTCGGGTGTTCGCCTGATGGGCTTTGGCCACCGCGTCTACAAGAATTACGATCCGCGCGCCCGCCTCATGCAGGAAACCTGCCGCGAAGTGCTGCAGGCCCTGGGGCTCGAGAGCGATCCGCTGTTCAAGCTGGCCATGGAAGTCGAGCGCATCGCACTCGAGGACGACTACTTCGTCCAGCGCCGCCTGTACCCGAACGTGGACTTCTACTCGGGTATCGTGCAGCGTGCGATTGGCATCCCGACCTCACTGTTCACCGCCATCTTTGCGCTGGCGCGCACGGTAGGCTGGATTGCCCAGTGGGACGAGATGCTGTCCGACTCCGACTACAAGATCGGCCGTCCGCGCCAGCTGTACACCGGTTCGCCGGCGCGGGACGTGCCGCAGCGCGATCTCTGATCCTCAGAGCGCGATTTCGCCTGCCTCCTGCTGGGCATCGACCACCGCCAGCGCCGTCATATTGACAATGCGGCGCACGGTGGCGCTGGTGGTGAGTACGTGTACCGGACGCGCCGCGCCCAGCAGCACCGGCCCCATGGCCACCCCGTTGCTGCCGGTCATCTTCAGGATGTTGTAGGTGATGTTGCCGGTATCCAGGTTGGGGGTGATGAGCACATTTGCCGGCCCCTTGAGCGTGGAGTCGGGATAGGCCCTCAGGCGAATGGCTTCGGACAGTGCCGAATCCGCATGCATCTCGCCGTCCACCTCCAGCTGTGGCGCCTTCTCCAGAAGGATTTTCCGCGCCTCGACCATCTTGCGTGAAGACTCGCTTTCGCGGCTGCCGAAGTTGGAGTGCGAGAGCAGGGCGATCTTGGGCAGCACGCCGAAGCGCTGCACTTCAGCCGCAGCCTGTATCGTCATGTCGGCAATCTGGCTCGCATCGGGATTCTCGTTCACGTGCGTGTCGCAGATGAACAGCGTCTGCGTGGGCAGCATGAGTACATTCATGGCCGCATAAGTCTGTGCACCCGGCTTCAGGCCGATCACTTCGCGCACAAAGCGCAGCTCGTCGTCGAATCGGTTGGTGACACCGCAGAGCATGCCTTCGGCATCGCCGCGGTGCATGAGCATGACGCCGATGAGTGTGTTGTGCTTGCGCACCATGGCCTTGGCGATTTCCGGCGTCACGCCTTCGCGTCCCATGATGCGGTAGTACGCCGTCCAGGTTTCGTTGAAGCGTTCGTCATCCTCGGGATCGACGATCTCGAAGTGCTCGCCGACGCGCAGGCGCAGGCCGAAGCGCTTGAGCCGCATGTCGATGACATTCGGACGGCCCACCAGTATCGGTCGGGCAATCCCTTCGTCGACCACGGTCTGTGCGGCACGCAGTACGCGCTCGTCCTCGCCGTCGGCGTAGATGATACGCTTGGCAAGCCCGCTCTTGGCCTGCAGGAACAGCGGGCGCATGAGCTGGCCCGAATGGTAGACATGGCTGATGAGCTTTTGTCGATACGCTTCCATGTCCTCGATGGGACGGCGTGCCACGCCGGAGTCCATGGCGGCCTGGGCGACGGCGGGGGCAATCTTGACGATGAGGCGCGGATCGAAGGGGGAGGGGATGATGTAATCCGGGCCGAAGGAAAAGTCCTGTCCGGCATAGGCAGCCGCCACCTCGTCGCTCTGTTCCGCCTGGGCGAGCTCGGCAATGGCATGCACGCAGGCGATCTTCATTGCCTCATTGATGACGGTGGCACCCACGTCGAGCGCGCCGCGAAAGATGAAGGGAAAGCACAGGACATTGTTGACCTGATTGGGGTAGTCGGAGCGGCCGGTGGCGATGATGGCATCCGGGCGCGCCGCCTTGGCGACTTCGGGGCGGATCTCGGGGTCGGGATTGGCCAGCGCCAGGATCAGCGGCTGATCGGCCATGCTGGCCACCATGTCGGCGGTAAGCACACCCGCCATGGATACGCCCAGGAAGATATCTGCATCCTGGCAGGCCTCGGCCAGTGTGCGCAACGGCGTGTCGCGGGCATAGCGGGCCTTGTTGGCTTCCATCTGCGCATCGCGCCCCGTGTGCACCACGCCGCGCGAATCGAGGATGATGATGTGCTCGCGACGCAGGCCCAGCTGCACCAGCAGGTCCAGACAGGCGATGGCGGCCGCGCCGGCACCCGAGCACACCAGACGTACATTCTCTATGGATTTGCCCACGATCTTCAAGCCGTTCAGGATGGCGGCTGAAGAGATGATGGCCGTGCCGTGCTGGTCATCATGGAATACCGGGATGGACAGGCGTTCGCGCAGCTTCTTCTCTATGGTGAAGCACTCCGGCGCCTTGATGTCTTCCAGGTTGATGCCGCCCAGCGTCGGTTCGAGTGCGGCAATGATCTCGACCAGCTTGTCCGGATCGGTTTCATTCAGCTCGATATCGAAGACATCGATGCCGGCGAACTTCTTGAACAGGCAGCCCTTGCCTTCCATGACCGGCTTGGCCGCCATGGGGCCGATGTTGCCCAGGCCAAGCACAGCCGTGCCGTTGGTGATCACGCCCACCAGGTTGGCACGCGAGGTGTAGAGGGCGGCGGCCTCCGGTCCGTCGCGATGGATGGCCATGCTGGCGAAGGCGACGCCGGGTGAATACGCCAGCGACAGGTCGTCCTGGTGCGCCAGGGGTTTGGTGGGTACGACGGACACTTTTCCCGGTGTGGGATGGGAATGATAGTCCAGCGCAAGCCGTTCCAGATCTGCGTTCGGGTCCATGATGAATTTACTCCTTCAGGTGATACTTGTTTTGAAATGCCAACACTCTTGTCTGCATCGTGGCCCGATCTGGCTGGCAGCGCCGGCGGGGGCTGCGATTCCGGTGCCTGCCCGGGTATAATGAACCGAATACGACTTTTCAAGGCGTAGCACTCAGTGCCTTCTGCCCCCGCTATCCGCTATCCGGTCTGGCCGTGTCGCGGAAGGTTTTCCTGCATCATACACGGGTGAAACACCCGGATAGGTGAAGCGTTCATGTCCTCTCTGCCCGAATCCCTTTCAAGCTCCTACCTGTTTGGCGGTAATGCGCCCTACATCGAGGAGATTTACGAAAATTACCTTGCTGATCCCGCCACGGTGCCCGATGCCTGGCGTGAATATTTTGATCAGCTCCAGCACAGTCCTGCAAGCGACGGGCGTCCCGCCACGCGCGATCAGGCCCACGCGCCCATTGTGCAATCCTTTGCGCAGCGTGCCCGCACCAATGCCTTCCTGCAGCCGGTGCGCCAGGCCGATCTGGCCATGGCCGGGCGTCAGGTCCATGTGCAGGCCCTCATCGCGGCCCATCGTTCGCTGGGCACGCATGTGGCCAACCTGGATCCGCTGCGGCGCCAGGACAGGCCCAGCATCCCCGAGCTCGATCCGGCCAGCTATGGTCTTGACGAGGCCGATCTCGACCAGGTGTATTCCGCCACCGACACCTACTTCAGCAAGGCTGACACGATGACGCTGCGTGACATGCTCAGCGCCCTCAAGGAAACCTATTGCCGTAACCTGGGTGCCGAGTTCATGTATATCTCCGATCCGGTCGCCAAGCGCTGGATCCAGGAGCGTCTCGAGTCCACCCTGGGCACACCCAGCTTCACGGACGAGAAGAAAGTCAACATCCTGCAGCAGCTCACCGAGGCCGAAGGCCTGGAGCGTTTCCTGCATACGCGCTATGTCGGCCAGAAGCGGTTTTCGCTTGAGGGTGGTGAAAGCTTCATCGCCGCCATGGACGAGGTGGTGCGCCATGCGGGTGCCAGCGGCGTGCAGGAAATCATCGTCGGCATGGCCCACCGCGGACGGCTCAACGTGCTCGTCAACATCATGGGCAAGATGCCCGGAGATCTGTTCGCCGAGTTCGAAGGCAAGCATGGTGATGACCTTACCGATGGCGATGTCAAGTATCACAACGGTTTTTCCAGCGATCTGAGCACGCCCGGCGGGCCGGTGCACCTGTCACTGGCCTTCAACCCCTCGCACCTCGAGATCGTCAATCCGGTGGTCGAGGGCAGTGCGCGTGCACGCCAGGACCGGCGCGGCGATACCGACGGCTCCCAGGTGCTGCCCGTGCTGGTGCATGGCGATGCGGCCTTTGCCGGCCAGGGCGTGGTCATGGAAACACTCAACATGTCCCAGACGCGGGGTTATGGCACCGGCGGCACGCTGCATATCGTCATCAACAACCAGATTGGCTTCACGACGTCCGACCCGCGCGATACCCGCTCCACGCTGTATTGCACCGATGTCGTCAAGATGATCGAGGCGCCGGTTTTCCACGTCAACGGCGATGATCCCGAAGCGGTGGTGTACGCCACCCAGCTGGCGCTGGATTACCGTCGCACCTTCGGTCTGGATGTGGTCGTTGACATCGTCTGTTTCCGCAAGCTGGGTCATAACGAGCAGGATACGCCCTCGCTCACACAGCCGCTGATGTACAAGAGCATCGGCAAGCATCCCGGTACGCGCAAGGTATATGCCGACCGTCTGGTGGCGCAGGATGTGCTCGCCGACAGCGAAGTCGATGACATGGTGCGCAACTATCGTCAGCTGCTCGAAGACGGCCAGCGCACCATCGAGCCCGTGCTCACCGATTTCAAGAGCAAGTATGCCACCGACTGGTCGCCCTTCCTAGGTGCCAAGTGGACGGATCATGCCGAGACCGCCGTGGCCCAGGCCGAGCTTACGCGCATTGGCGAGCGCCTCACCACTGTACCTGAAGGTTTCACCGTGCATTCCCTGGTCGAGCGCCTGCTCAACGAGCGGCGCAAGATGGCGCATGGCGAGGTTCCGATTGACTGGGGCATGGGTGAGCATCTGGCGTTTGCCACCCTGCTGGCCAATGGCTATGCCATCCGCATCACGGGGCAGGATTCCGGGCGCGGTACCTTTACCCATCGCCACGCCGTGCTGCATGACCAGAAGCGCGAGCGCTGGGATGACGGCACCTATATCCCGCTGCAGAATGTGGCCGAAGGCCAGGCACCGTTCACGATCATTGATTCCGTGCTGTCCGAAGAGGCGGTGCTGGGCTTCGAATACGGCTATGCCACGGCCGAGCCCAACTGCCTGACCATCTGGGAGGCGCAGTTTGGCGATTTCGTCAACGGCGCCCAGGTGCTCATCGACCAGTTCATCTCGTCGGGAGAAGCGAAGTGGGGGCGCCATTGCGGCCTCACGCTGATGCTGCCGCATGGCTACGAAGGCCAGGGCCCCGAGCACTCCTCGGCCCGCCTGGAGCGCTTCCTGCAGCTGTGTGCCGACAACAACATGCAGGTGATACAGCCCACCAACGGGGCGCAGATCTTCCATGTGCTCCGGCGCCAGATGATACGGCCCTTCCGCAAGCCGCTCATCCTGATGACGCCCAAGTCGCTGCTGCGCCACAAGGGAGCCACCTCGCCGTTGTCCGATCTGGCCGAAGGCCAGTTCCTGCCGGTCATCGGCGAGCAGAACAGCAATATCGCGGATGCCGATGTCAGCCGGGTCCTCGTCTGCTCGGGCCGGGTGTATTACGATCTGGTCCAGAGCCGTGAAGAGGCCGGCCACAAGGATATCGCCATATTGCGCATCGAGCAGCTCTATCCCTTTGCACACAAGGCTTTCCAGGCCGAACTCAGCCGTTACACCAATGCGACCGAAGTCATCTGGGTTCAGGACGAGCCGCAGAACCAGGGGCCGTGGTTCTACATACAGCATCATCTGTACGAGAACATGACGGCAGGCCAGAAGCTGGGTTACGCTGGCCGCCAGGCGTCGGCGTCGCCCGCCGTCGGCTACCTGGCCAGGCACATCGAGCAGCAGCGCGCATTGCTGGACCAGGCCTTTGCCCGGCGCTTCAAGGGCTTCACGCTCACGAAATAACATCCATCATCTATTACGGAATTCCTGCATATGTCTATCGTTGACGTTCTGGTCCCACAACTGTCCGAATCGATTTCCGAAGCGACGCTGCTCAACTGGAAGAAGCAGCCCGGCGAAGCGGTCGAAATGGATGAAATCCTCATCGAGGTGGAAACGGACAAGGTGGTACTCGAGGTGCCCGCCCCGTCTGCCGGCGTGCTCTCCGAAATCGTGAAAGGTGATGGTGCCACGGTGACTTCGGGTGAAGTACTGGCGCGCATCGATTCGGCTGCCAAACCCGCGGCCGCGCCTGCTGCCGCCGCAGCACCGGCCGAGGAAGCGGCGGCTCCGGCGGCAAAGGCCGCTCCCGCAGCCACAGCAGCGGGCATTGCCTCGCCGGCTGCCGCCAAGATCCTGTCCGAGAAGGGTGTGGATCCTGCCACTGTAGCCGGTACGGGCAAGGACGGCCGCATCACCAAGGCCGACGCCATGCAGGCGGGAGCGGCGCCCGCACCGGCCGCTGCTGCGCCGGTTGTGCCGCCGCCCGCGATGTCGCTCGACGGCCGTGCCGAGCAGCGCGTGCCCATGAGCCGCCTGCGGGCGCGCATTGCCGAGCGCCTGCTGCAGTCGCAAGCCGAAAACGCCATCCTCACCACTTTCAACGAAGTGAACATGCAGGCCGTGATGGACCTGCGCAAGGCCTACCGTGACCCGTTCGAAGCCGAGCACGGCGTCAAGCTGGGCTTCACGTCCTTCTTCGTCAAGGCGGCCGTTGCAGCGCTCAAGCGCTATCCCGTGGTGAATGCCTCGGTCGACGGCAAGGACATCGTGTACCACGGCTATTTCGACATCGGTATCGCCGTGGGCAGCCCGCGTGGCCTGGTCGTGCCCATCCTGCGCAATGCCGACCAGCTCTCCTTTGCCGACATCGAGAAGCAGATTGCCGACTTCGGCGTGCGTGCGCGCGACGGCAAGCTGACGCTCGAGGAGCTCACCGGAGGTACTTTCTCCATCTCCAATGGCGGCATCTTCGGGTCCATGCTGTCCACGCCCATCATCAATCCGCCGCAGTCGGCCATCCTGGGCATCCATGCCACCAGGGAGCGGCCGGTGGTCGAGAATGGCCAGATCGTCATCCGGCCCATGAATTATCTGGCGCTGTCCTATGACCATCGCATCATCGACGGGCGCGAGGCGGTGCTGTCGCTGGTCGCCATGAAGGAGGCGCTCGAAGATCCCCGGCGCCTGCTGCTTGATCTCTGATTGCGTCAACAGGAAACCCCAGGAAACCTCATGAGCAAACCATTTGATGTTGTCGTCATCGGGGCGGGCCCCGGTGGTTATATCGCGGCCATCCGCGCCGCCCAGCTGGGGCTGTCGGTTGCCTGTGTCGATGCAGCGAGCACGGCCGACGGCAAGCCGGCGCCCGGTGGTACCTGCACGAACGTGGGCTGCATTCCGTCCAAGGCCTTGCTGCAGTCGTCCGAGCATGTGCATCAGGTGCAGCACGAGCTGGCCGACCATGGCATACAGATCGGTGATGTCTCGGTGGATCTGGCCCGCCTGCTGGCGCGCAAGGACACCGTTGTACAGCAGAACAACGAAGGCATCCTCTACCTGTTCAAGAAGAACAAGGTCAGCTTCTTCCACGGCACGGCCCGCTTTGTGGCCCAGGTGGATGGCGGCTGGTCGCTGGCGGTGTCCGGTCCCGATGCCGACGAGCTCGTTGCGCGCCACGTCATCGTGGCCACGGGCTCCACGCCGCGGGCCCTGCCCGAGCTGCCTTTCGATGAGGCGCGCATCCTCTCCAACGAGGGCGCACTGTCCATTCCCGAGGTACCGGCTCGCCTGGGCGTCATTGGTGCCGGCGCCATCGGCCTCGAGATGGCCAGCGTCTGGGCCCGCCTGGGCGCCGGCGTCACCATCCTCGAGGCCTTGCCCGACTTCCTCGCGGCGGTTGACCAGCAGGCGGCGCGCGAAGTGCGCAAGGCGCTGGCGGCCCAGGGGCTGGACATCCAGACGGGTGTGCAGGTGGGGCAAGTGGCTACCGGCGACGATGGTATCGACATTGACTATACGGATTCGGCCGGCAAGGAACAGGCCCTGCAGGTCGACAAGCTCATCGTCTCCATCGGCCGTGTGCCCAATACTGCAGGTCTGGGCGGCGAAGTCGTGGGTCTGAAAACGGACGAGCGTGGCTTCATCATCGTGGATGATGCCTGCCGCAGCAATCTGCCCAACGTCTGGGCGGTCGGTGACGTGGTGCGCGGTGCCATGCTGGCCCACAAGGCCGAGGCCGAAGGCGTGGCCGTGGCCGAAACCATCGCCGGTCAGCACGGGCATGTAGATTACGATCTTATCCCCTCGGTCATCTACACTTCGCCCGAAGTGGCCTGGGTAGGCAAGACCGAGCAGCAGCTCAAGGCCGCAGGGCGCGAAGTGCGTGCCGGCAGTTTTCCGTTCATGGCCAATGGCCGGGCGCGGGCGCTGGGTGATACGCGCGGTTTCGTCAAAATCCTGGCGGATGCGCACACCGACGAGGTTCTGGGTGTGCATATTGTGGGGCCCAATGCGTCCGAGCTGGTGGCCGAGGCGGGGGCGCTCATGGCCTTCCGCGCGGCGTCCGAAGATATCGCACGTATCTGCCATGCGCACCCCACGCTGGCCGAAGCCATGAAGGAGGCGGCACTGGCCGTCGATGGGCGCACACTCAACTTCTGAGGCCGGTACGGCGCAGCAGGTGCGCAGCACATCGATGAATGTTCGCGAGTATTACGATCAGGCGCTGGCCCGGCGCGGCTTCGCGCGCGACGCCGCGCAGGAGGCCGCCGTTGACCGTCTGCAGCAGATGCACGAGGAGTGGGTCGCATTCAGGGCGGCCCGGTCCTCGGCCCTGCGCAAGCTCTTTCACCGCCCTGAAGTGCCCCGCGGCGTCTACCTGTGGGGCGGGGTGGGGCGCGGCAAGAGCTTCATCATGGATGCCTTCTACGCCACGGTGCCGCTCAAGCGCAAGACGCGTCTGCATTTCCACGAGTTCATGCGCGGCGTGCATCAGGGTCTGACTGAAGTGCGCGGCCAGGCGGATCCGCTCGACGAAGTCGCACGCCGTGTGGCGCGTCGTCACCGGCTCATCTGCTTCGACGAGTTTCATGTCTCCGATGTGGCCGATGCCATGATCCTGTACCGTCTGCTTGAGCGCCTGTTCGCCCTGGGCACGACCTTCGTCATGACGTCCAACTACGAGCCGTCCACCCTGTACCCCGACGGCCTGCATCGCGATCGCATCCTGCCCGCGATCGACCTCATCTACGAGCGTCTGGATGTCATGAACGTGGACGGCGGGCAGGATTACCGGCGCAAGGCCGAAATCGAGGACGTGAGCTGTTACCTGCATCCGCTGGGCGAAGCCACGGACAAGGCGCTGCAGGCCACGTTCGAGCGCCTGCTCGACGGGCCGCGCCTGGACGAGACGCTGGAGATCGAGCAGCGCCGGATCAGGGCGCTGGCCCATGGTCGCAACATCGTCTGGTTCGATTTCGAAACCCTGTGTGGCGGGCCGCGCTCCCAGAACGATTATCTGGTGCTGGCCGAGCGCTTCGATGCCGTCATCGTTTCGGGCGTGCCCTGCATGGGGCCGCGCCAGGCGTCGGCGGCACGCCGCTTTACCTGGCTGGTCGATGTATTCTACGATCACAAGGTCAAACTCATTCTCTCGGCCGAGTGCCCGCCCGACGCGCTCTATGTTCACGGCGCGCTGGCCAACGAGTTTCAGCGTACCGTTTCACGTCTCATGGAAATGCAGGGTCGCGAGTACCTGCAGTCGGAAAGACGGGCGGCGGCCACTTTGTAAACCCCGGGAAGCGGCGGCGCACGGCCGTTTCCGTCCTTGCTCTTCATCCATGAACACACGCGTACTGACCGGCATCACCACTTCCGGCACCCCTCATCTGGGCAATTATGCCGGTGCCATCCGGCCGTCCATAGCGGCCAGCCGCCGGGAGGGGGTCGATGCCTTCTATTTCCTTGCCGACTACCATGCGCTCATCAAGTGCGAGGACCCCGAGCGCATTGCCCGCTCGCGCCTGGAGATTGCCGCCACCTGGCTGGCGGCGGGTCTCGATCCCGGGCGCGTCACTTTTTACCGCCAGTCCGACATTCCCGAGATTCCCGAGCTGTGCTGGATACTCACCTGCGTGACCGCCAAGGGACTGATGAATCGCGCCCATGCCTACAAGGCGTCGGTGGACCAGAACCTGGAGCGCGCGCTCGAGGCCGATGACGGCATCACCATGGGCCTGTTCTCGTATCCGGTGCTCATGGCGGCCGACATCCTGATGTTCAATGCGCACCAGGTACCCGTGGGGCGCGACCAGATCCAGCATCTGGAGATGGCGCGCGACATTGCCCAGCGCTTCAACCACCTCTACGGGCGGGGCGAGGCGCTGTTTGTGCTGCCCGAGGCGGCCGTCGACGAGCAGGTGGCCACGCTGC
Source organism: Castellaniella sp. (assembly GCA_041655275.1). Lineage (GTDB taxonomy): Bacteria > Pseudomonadota > Gammaproteobacteria > Burkholderiales > Burkholderiaceae_B > JAJYRX01. The sequence continues at coordinate 36,277 of JBBAFU010000010.1, forward strand.
CGGGGCTGGACGGGCGCAAGATGTCCAAGAGCTACGACAACACCATTCCCCTGTTCGAAGGCGGCTCGCGTGCCCTGCAGGCCGCCCTGCGCCGCATCGTGACGGATTCGCGCCAGCCGGGCGAGCCCAAGGATGCGGAGTCCTCGCATCTGTACGCGCTCTACCGTGCCTTTGCCGGTGCGGAAGATAGCGCGCAGCTGCGTGCCGAGCTCGAGGACGGCCTGGGCTGGGGCGAGGCCAAGGACCGTCTGTTCACACTCATCGACGCGCAGCTTGCCCCCATGCGCGAGCGCTACGAAAGCCTGATGGCCGCACCCGACGACATCGAGGACATCCTGCAGGCCGGTGCCGTCAAGGCTCGCCGTCTGGCCACGCCTTTTATCACGCGCATCCGCGAGGCGATCGGCCTGCGTGCGGCGCGGCGCACAGCGTCCGCCGGTGCTCGTCCGGACAGGGCGGCCGGGGCGCGCGAACGTGGCGCACGTTTCGTCAGTTTTCGTGACGGGCAGGGGCGGTTCCGTTTCCGCCTGCTGGATGCGCGTGGCGAAACGCTCATCGTGTCCGAAGGCTTTGACGATCCGCGCCGGGTGGGCAGCTTTGTGCGGACGTTGCAGCAGGGCCTGCCCGAGGACGGACTGACGCGTGACGGCGCAGACCTTGTGCTCCGGCTTGATGATGTGGTGGTCTGCCGTTTTGATGCCGGGCGTCTGGACGAGGTGCGCGACGCGCTCTGAAGGCGATGGTCATGACGGATGAACTGGCCGAAATCTTCGCCGGGGACGGACCCCTGGCACGGGCCTCGGGCAATTATCAGTTTCGTCCGGCGCAACTGGCGCTGGCCCAGGCCGTGCATGGGGCGCTGCAGGAACGTCGCGTGCTGGTGGCCGAAGCCGGTACCGGTACGGGAAAAACCTGGGCTTATCTGGTGCCGGCCCTGCTTGCCCGGGGCAAGGTGCTGATTTCCACCGGCACACGCACGCTGCAGGACCAGCTCTATCATCGCGACCTGCCGCGGGTTCGCGAGGCGCTGGCCGTGGGCGGCTCGGCGGCCCTGCTCAAGGGCCGGGCCAATTACGTCTGCCATTACCATCTGCAGGCCCTGCTGGAAGGCAAGGGCGAGCCCCTGAGCGCCACCGAGGCGCGCCAGCTGCGTCGCATCGAGGTCTTTGCCCGGCAGAGCACAACGGGGGACCGTGCCGAGCTGGCCACCGTGCCCGAAGATGCCCCCATCTGGCGTCGCGTCACCTCTACGCGCGAGAACTGTCTGGGCGCGGAATGTCCCTATATTCGCGACTGTTTTCTGTACCAGGCGCGCCGCCGTGCCCAGGAAGCCGATGTCGTCGTCATCAACCACGCCCTGTTCATGGCCGATCTGTCCCTGCGCGACGAAGGTATCACTGATCTGCTGCCCGAAGCCGACATGGTGGTGTTTGACGAGGCCCATCAGCTATCCGGCGTGGCGACCCAGTTTCTGGGCACCGCCGTATCCACGCAGCAGCTCATTGAACTCTCGGATCTGGTCGTCGCGCATGGGCGGGCGCATGCCCCGGGCGTCCAGGACTGGGATGCGCTGGGCGAAGCGCTGTCGGCCGGCGCACGGGGACTGCGGCTGGCCTGCGCCGCCCTGGAAGAGATGCCCGGGCGGCGTGCCGTCGCCCATGGCCTGCCCAGCCCCGGGGATTTTGCACAGGCGCTGGACGCGCTGTGCGCGAGTCTGGATACGATAGGGAAATCGCTGGGCATGGTGGCCGAGTCCCATCCCGACCTTGCTGCGACGGCCGGTCAGACGGATACGCTGGCCGGGCGCCTGACGGCCTGGCGGCAGCCTGAAGCAAAACCCGAGGCCGGTGATGCCGTGCAGGACGATGACGGTGAGGAAAACGTCTGGGTGCGGTGGGTGGAGTGGCTGCGCACGGGTGTGCGTCTGCACAGTGCGCCCCTGTGGGTGGCAAGCCGCTTTCGGCGCAGCCGGCGCGACGGCCAGGCCTGGGTGCTGACATCGGCCACGCTGTCGGTGAACGGTGACTTTTCGGCCTTCCAGCGTCAGCTGGGCCTGGAGGACGCCGAGACGGCGACCTGGCCGTCGCCGTTTGATTACGCCAATCAGGCCTTGCTCTATGTACCGCGCAGCTTGCCGCAGCCCAGCGACTTCGGGTTTGCGCGCGCTTTCGTCGATGTGTTGCTGCCGCTGGTGCGTGCGGCAAGCGGCGGGGTGCTCGTCTTGTGCACCACCTTGCGTGCCGTAAGCCGGCTGGCCGAGCTGCTGGAAGCCGAAGGGCTGGACCGCCCGGTGCTGCGACAGGGCCAGCGTGCACGCGCCGCCCTGCTGGACGAGTTTCGCGAGCAGGGCCGGGCCGTACTGGTGGGCAGCGCCAGTTTCTGGGAAGGTGTGGATGTGCCCGGCGAGGCACTCACGGTGCTGGCCATCGACAAATTGCCGTTTGCGCCGCCCGACGATCCAGTGCTTCAGGCACGCCTGCAGGCCTGCCGGCGCCGCGGTGGCAACCCCTTCATGGAGTATCAGCTGCCCGAAGCGGCGATTGCACTCAAGCAGGGGGCGGGGCGGCTGATCCGTTCCGAATCCGATCGCGGCATCCTGCTGGTGGGGGATGTCCGCCTCGTCGACAAACCCTATGGGCGGCTGCTGTGGCGCGGTCTGCCACCGTTCCGGCGCACGCGCGAACCGCATGAAGCCCTGGAATTTCTTGGCCATTCTCCGGCGCAGTTGTCTCAATCCGATACGCCCGATACCGACGGAACGGTTTAAGATGATCACGGACCGGTCCCATGACCGGCCTGTTTCTGGATCAATACGGAGGAGCATCATGAGGAAGAGACAAACGCCGGCACGTGTACTCGTGCTGGGTGCCCTGGCGCTGGCACTGGCCGGGACGGCGGCACCGTCGCTGGCGGGCAAGAGCGATGACAACCTGATTGTGGCCTACGAGCAGGTGCTGGAAAATGTGGACCCGTATTTCAACAATACGCGCATCGGCGTCATCATCGCGGCCAATGTATGGGATACGCTGCTGTATCGCAATCCCATGACCAACGAATATGTGGGCCAGCTGGCCAGCAGCTGGAAACAGATCGACGATCGCACGCTGGAGTTCGAGCTGCGCGAAGGCGTCACGTTTCATAATGGTGAACCGTTTGATGCGGATTCCGTTGTATATACGCTGACCTATGTGGCCGACCCGGACAACAAGGCCACCACGCAGCAGAACGTACGCTGGATAGACCGTGTCGAGAAGCTGGGCCAGTACAAGGTCCGTGTCATCAGCAAGGAGCCGTTCCCGGCAGCCAAGGAGTATCTGTCGACGACGGTGGCGATTCATCCGGCCAAATATTATAAGGAGGTGGGCCCCAAGGGGATGAATGCCAAGCCCGTGGGCACCGGTCCCTACAAGATCGTGGAGCATATCCCGGGCAAGTCCATCACCATGGAGCGCAACGCGGATTACTTCAAGGACTCGCCCAAGGCGCAGCCCACGATAGGCAAGGTGCAGGTCCGCTTCATTCCGGATCGCCAGACGCAGATGGCCGAGGTGATATCGGGCGGCGTGGATCTCATCATGCACGTGCCCAAGGACCAGGCCGAGCAGACGCGCGGCATTCCCAATGTTCAGGTGCTCAGCGGCAACACCATGCGCATCGTGTTCCTGCAGATGAATACGCTGGACGATACGCCGGCGCCGGCCTTCAAGGATATACGGGTGCGCAAGGCAGTGGCCCATGCCATCGACCGCAAGGCCATCATGGACAGCATTGTGGGCGAGGGGGCCGAGTTGCTGCCGACGATCTGCACGCCTTCCCAGGTGGGCTGCGCGCAGGATGCGGCGCCCGTGCTTGAGTACGATCCCGCCAAGGCCAGGGCCCTGCTGGCCGAAGCCGGCTATCCGGACGGTTTCGAGGTCGAATTCATGGCCTATCGCGAGCGCAACCAGACCGAGGCCATCATCAACTACCTGCGCGAAGTGGGCATACATGCCAAGCTGAACTTCATGCAGTATGCCGCCATGCGTGACCTTGTCAGGGCGCACAAGATTTCCATTGCGCACCAGACCTGGGGTTCCAACCTGGTGAATGATGTCTCGGCCTCGACGCCGGTGTTCTATGGCTGGGGCCTGGATGATGTCAACCGCGACGAGCAGGTGCGCGAGGCCCTGGATACGGGTGATGTGACCGTCGATGAGAAGGCCCGGGACGCGGCCTATGCGAAGGCGCTCAATCGCATCAACGAGCAGGCTTTCGGCCTGCCCCTGTGGTCGTTGCCCGTGTATTACGTGCTCAACGATGAAGTGGCATTCACGCCCACGCCCGATGAGCTGCTGCGTTTCTGGGAGATGCGCTGGAAATAGGGCCCGCCGGGGCACCGGGCCCCGTCATTGCGCGCCTTCAGAGCCAGTTGACGGGGTTCCACCAGTCCTTCGGTTCCTTCAGCCCTTGCGTGTAGTAGATGCTGTCCGGGTAGTTCTGGTCGAGCACGCGCCTGGTGTCGTCGCGCAGTTCATCCAGCCCCAGCTTGTCGTAGGACAGCATCATCAGATAGAGGGCCTTCTCGGCCGCCGGTGCGCTGTGGAAGTCGGCCAGTACAGCGCGTGCGCGGTTGACGGCGGCCACATAGGAACCGCGTTCATAGTAGTACTGTGCAACATGCAGCTCATTGCTGGCGATGGTGTTGACCAGCCAGGCCACGCGCCGGGCTGCGTCGCCGGCATAGCGGCTGTCGGGATAGCGTTCTATGAGCTGATTGAAGGCTTCGTAGGATTCGCGCAGGCCCTTGGGATCACGTTCGCTCGGGTCCTGCTGCGTGATGCGGCTGAAGGCAGCTGAAGGCGGTGTAAACGTGATCAGGCCTTTCAGGTACAGCATGTAGTCGCCGCCCGGGTGGTTGGGATATTGCTGCTCGAAGCGATCGATGGCAGCCAGCGCCTGCTCGGGTTCCTCATCCTTCCAGTTGACATAGGCCTGGTCGATGAGGGCCTGCTGCGCCTGCCCGCCAAACGGGTAGCGCGCCTCGAGCGCTTCCAGACGTTCACGCGCCTGGCGCCAGTTCCCTGTCATCATCTCTTCGCGCGCGTCTTCATAGAGACGCTCGGCGCTCCAGCCGGCGGTCTTGTCATAATCGCCCTTGTAGGAGCTGCAGCCGGCCATGAGTGCCACTGTGGCAAAGACCAGCAGCAGGCGGCCCATGCCCGTACGGCGGCGGAAGGCGGAGGGGTGTGGGGTGGCAGTGGCTGTCACGGACGGCATCCTTGGTGGTAGCATGGCATCCCGGATTATATGATTAGTCGCCATGTCTGACCACGCGCTGGAATTTCGGCTCGAAGCGACGCAAACGCCGCAACGGCTGGACAAGCTGCTCGCCGCGCGCATGCCGCAGCATTCGCGAGCCCGCATCCAGGCGTGGATAGCGGCGGGCCATGTGCGTGTCAACGGCGAGCGCGTGCGCATACGCGAGAAGGTGGGCGCCGGCGATCATATCCAGGTCTGGGAGCAGGCCAGCGAGGCCGAGCTTGCTTTCGTGCCCGAAGCCATGGCGCTGGATATTCTGGCGCAGACGCCGGACTGGATCGTCATCAACAAGCCCGCCGGTCTGGTGACGCATCCGGGGGCAGGCAACTGGCGCGGCACCTTGCTCAATGGTCTGCTGCATCACTTCCCCGAGCTTGCGCATCTGGCTCGCGGCGGCATCGTCCACCGGCTCGACAAGGATACCAGCGGTGCCCTGGTGATCGCACGCAGCGAGCCTGCACAGACCGCGCTGGTGCGCCAGCTGCAGGCGCATACCGTATATCGGGAATACCGGGCGCTCGTGCATGGCCGGATCCAGGGTGAAGGGATGGTGGATGCGCCTGTGGGGCGCGATCGCCACGTCCCCGTGCGCATGAGCGTGCAGCGGTCCGTAGCGCCGCGACCGGCACGTACGCGCTATCGCGTGCTACGCCGGGGTGAACTGCCCGGCCTGGGGCCGGTCAGCGAACTGGTCTGCTGGCTCGAGACCGGGCGCACACACCAGATTCGCGTGCATCTGGCCAGCCTGGGCCATCCGCTGCTCGGAGACCGGCTCTACGGCGGGCGGTGTACGCCGGACTGCCCGCGTCAGATGCTGCACGCGCGGCGCCTGTGCTTTCGCACCATGGCCGAAGGCGAGGAGCGCTGCTTCGAGGCGCCATGGCCGGAGGATTTCGAGGCCTTGCGACAGAGGGTTGCATGGAAGGACTGACACGGCACGATGGCCTGGAGGTGGTCAGCGGCAGTGCCTGGCCGGGGCTGCGGTATTTCTGCACTACCCGCCGTGGCGGGGTCAGCGCCGGCCCCTGGAGCGCATTCAATCTGGGACGGCATGTGGGCGACCGGGATGTGGATGTAGAACATAACCGGCAGCGGCTTGCACGCACACTGCCGGGACCGCCCCTGTGGCTGCAGCAGGTCCATGGCGTTGCAGTCTGTGATGCCGATCGCGATTTCACCGGCCTGCCGGCGCGCGTGCCGCAGGCGGATGCCGCCGTGACCACGCGCGCGCACAGGGTGCTGGCCGTATTGACCGCGGATTGCCTGCCGGTGGTGCTGGGCAGCGTCGACGGTGCCGTGCTGGGCCTCGCCCATGCCGGCTGGCGCGGGCTGCTGGACGGGGTGCTGGAGGCCACTCTGGCAGCCCTGCAGCAGCGTCATCCTGCCGGCGCGCGTGCTGCCTGGCGTGCCTGGATAGGGCCGGGCATCGGTCCGCTGTGCTTCGAGGTGGGCGAGGAAGTACGCGCCGCCTTCATGCAGGCCGATGCGCGCGATGCGGCGGGTTTTGTACCCGGCGAACGCAGCGGCAAATGGCGGGGCAACCTGCCGGCGCTGGCGCGGGCACGGCTGCATCGTGCGGGCGTGGGTCATATCGAGGCCAGCCTGCTGTGCACGCATACCGAGGAGGACTGGTTCTTTTCCTATCGGCGCTCGGGTGTCACGGGACGCCAGGCGACGCTGGCCTGGCGCAGTCCTGCCCTTTAGCCGATTACCCGCATTGACAGGTTACACTTGCTCGCGCAACATGAGTTCGGGAAACCTACAAGGCAGGAGCAGTACTTATGAGCGCGTTACCCCTTCCGGCCATCCGGCCCTTCACGCTGGCGCCTGATCAGCTGGCGGCCGTTCGCGAGCGTTTCATGAAAGCCTGGTCCGAATGCCTTGATCAGGCGCGCAAGGGCAGTCTTCCTCCCCTGTCGGATCCGCGTTTCAGGGATGAGGCCTGGTCGTCCAGTCCGGCGCATCTGTACGCCGCCCATGTGTACCTGCTGGTCGTGCGCGCACTTGACGAACTGGTGGATGCCGCGGAAGTGGATGACGATGCACGCGAGCGCCTGCGGTTTGCCGTCATGCAGTGGGTCGATGCGCTGTCGCCGGCCAATTTCCTGATATCCAATCCCCAGGCGCAGAAGAAGGCGGTCGAGACCGGCGGTCTGTCACTGCTCCAGGGTATGCAGCTGCTGCTGGCCGATCTGAACAAGGGCCGCATGTCGCAATCCGACGAGTCGGCCTTCGAGGTCGGTGTGAACGTAGCGGCCACGCCCGGCCATGTGGTGTTTGAAAACCCGCTCATGCAGCTTATCCAGTACACGCCGCTCACAGACACGGTCTGGCAGAAGCCGCTGCTCATGGTGCCGCCGTGTATCAACAAGTTCTATATCCTCGACCTGCAGGCGCACAATTCCTTTGTGCGCTATGCGCTCGAACAGGGTTTTACGGTATTCCTCGTGTCCTGGCGCAATCCGCTGCCCGAAGACAGCGACGGCATCCAGAACGCCACCTGGGGTGATTATCTCCAGCAGGGCGTGTTGCGCGCGCTGGATGTCGTCAGCGACATCAGCGGTCGGGAGCAGGTGAATGCGCTGGGTTTCTGTGTGGGGGGTACGCTGCTCGCCAGCGCCCTGGCCGTGGCACATGCTCAGGGCCGGCGTCCGGCGTCCACACTCACGCTGCTGACCTCCTTCCTGGATTTTTCCGATACGGGCATTCTTGATGTGTTCGTGGACGAGGCCTCGGTCCTGCGGCGCGATCTGCAGTTGGGGCAGGGCGGGCTGATGCCGGCCAGCGAGCTGGCGTCCACCTTTTCCTTCCTGCGTCCCAACGAGCTGGTATGGAACTACGTGGTCAGCAGCTATCTGCTGGGTGAGGCACCGCGCCCCTTCGACCTTCTGTTCTGGAATGCGGACAGCACCAATTTGCCCGGACCTTTCTTTGCCTGGTATTTCCGCAACGCCTATCTCGAGAACAACTTCATCAAACCGGGCCATCTGTCGGTTGATGGCGTCCCCATCGATCTGGCGCGTGTCGATGTCCCGGCCTATCTCTATGCCTCGCGCGAAGACCATATCGTGCCCTGGGAGTCTGCGCACGCCACCACACGTATCCTGCCCGATGTGCAGCGCTTTGTGCTGGGCGCCTCGGGTCATGTGGCCGGCGTCATCAATCCGCCTTCGCGCAATCGGCGCCATTATTGGGTATATGATGAGGACAAGGCTGTCACGGGCTCGGAATCACCTGCCCAGTGGCTCGAAGGTGCGCCACAGCACCAGGGCAGCTGGTGGCCCGACTGGGCCGCCTGGCTGGCGGAACGCTCGGGGCCACGCGTTGCGGCGCCCGCACAGGCAGGCGATGCACGCTACACCGCCATAGAGCCGGCACCCGGCCGCTACGTGAAGGTCAGGGCCGTCCGGTAAACCAGTCCCGCAAGGGCGCGCTTTCAAGCCGTTCATGATGACAAGGAGAACGATATGAGTGGAAAATTGGCTTATGTGACCGGTGGTATGGGGGGAATTGGCACCAGCATATGCCAGCGGCTTGCCCGTGACGGATATACCGTCATTGCAGGCTGCGGGCCCAGTCGCGATTATCAGCAATGGCTGGATCAGCAGACGGCCCTGGGCTATACCTTTCATGCTTCGGTAGGCAATGTGTCTGACTGGGATTCCACCGTCGCCGCCTTTGCCGAGGTTGTCGAGAAGCATGGCACGGTCGATGTGCTCGTCAACAATGCGGGCATCACGCGCGACGGCGTCTTCCGCAAGATGTCGCTCGAGGACTGGCGCGCCGTCATCGACACCAACCTGAACAGCCTGTTCAATGTCACCAAGCAGGTGATCGACGCCATGGTCGATCGCGGCTGGGGGCGCATCATCAATATCAGTTCGGTGAACGGCCAGAAAGGCCAGTTCGGCCAGACCAACTATTCCACCGCCAAGGCGGGCATCCACGGCTTCACCATGGCCCTGGCACAGGAAGTGGCCAACAAGGGCGTCACGGTGAACACCATTTCTCCGGGCTACATCGGCACCGACATGGTGAAGGCAATACGGCCTGATGTGCTCGAGAAGATCGTCGCCACCATTCCCGTTCGCCGTCTGGGTACGCCCGATGAAATCGGCTCCATGGTCGCCTGGCTGGCTTCGGATGATTCGGGTTTTGCCACCGGCGCCGACTTCTCCGTCAACGGCGGCCTGCATATGGGTTGATGCCCGCTGATGCCGCATCCGGGCTGCCTTCGCGGGCAGCCCGATCACCAGAATCAAGTGTTGTTGCTTGTTGTTTATCCTGCCGGGCCTCTATGACTCAATCGCAATCCGACGCTTCAATCCGCCTGATCAAGAAGTATCCCAACCGGCGGCTTTATGACACGCTTACCAGCGCCTACATCACGCTTGCCGATGTCAAGCAGCTGGTTCTCGACGCCGAGTCCTTCCGGGTGGTGGATTCACGCAGTAATGAGGACATTACGCGTTCCATATTGCTGCAGATCATCCTCGAAGAGGAAAGCGGTGGTGTACCCATGTTTTCCGCCGATGCCCTGGCGCACATCATCCGTTTCTACGGGCACGCCATGCAGGGCGTGATGGGCAGCTTTCTGGAGCAGAACATCAAGGCCTTCATGGACATTCAGGAGCGCATGGCGCAACAGTCCCGCGGCCTGGTCGAGAACCAGCTCGGTCCCGAGGCCTGGGCCCAGTTCATGGCGGTACAGACGCCGGTGCTGCAGAACATGATGCGCAACTATCTTGACCAGAGCAAGGCCGTTTTCGTGCAGATGCAGGACCAGATGCAGGATCAGACGCGTCAGATGTTCTCGTCATTCCCTTTCATGCCGCCCGGTGTGGACAAGGACGATAAATAGGGGCTGTGCGTCAGCAGGTCCTTCATGGCAGCGTTCACCCATGCCGTTTCCTCGACCAGCCAGGCCTTGATGGCCCGGGCAAAGCGTTCATCGGCAATCCAGTGCGCCGATGTGGTGATCGCAGGCAGCAGGCCGCGCGCAAGCTTGTGCCCGCCCTGGGCGCCGCCTTCGAAGACGGCCAGGCCTTCGCGGATGCAGTACTCGATGCCCTGCAGGTAGCAGGTCTCGAAATGCAGGCCCGGCACGAAACGCGTACACCCCCACCAGCGACCGAACAGGCGCCGGTCGTCGCGCAGGTTGAGTGCCGCTGCAACGGGTTCGCCGTGCTGCAGGGCCAGTACCGCCACCAGCCGTGACGCCATCTGCCGGCGCAGGTGATGGAAGAAGGCAGCCGACAGATAGGGGCGGCGCCCGCGTTCCAGATAGGTGTTGCGATAGCAGCGGATGATGAAGTCCATATCATCCGCGCTGAGCACATCGCCTTCGCAGATGCGGAATTGAATGCCGTGCGCGGCCAGTTGCCGGCGCTCCTGACGAATCTTCTTGCGATAGCGCTGCTTCAGACCGGCGAGGAAGTGCTCGCCGTCGCTGTAGCCCCGGTTGGTCCAGCGAAACTGTATGCCCAGGCGCGACAGCAGGCCGTGCCGGTGCAGTATCTGCGCGTCTGCCGCTTCGGGGAACAGCACGTGCAGCGATGACACGCCATCGTGACGCGCCAGCGCCAGTGCCGCCTGCACGAGCAGATGGCGGTCGTGGTCATCGCCTGCGAGCAGGCGCGGGCCCGGCACGGGGCTGAACGGCACGGCGGCCACCAGGCGCGGGTAGTAGGCCAGCCCGTGCTGCGCATGGGCCTGTGCCCAGGCCTGATCGAAGACGTACTCACCCAGGGAGTGGGACTTGAGATACAGGGGCATGGCCGCCTGCAGCCGGCCTTCGCGTCTGAGCAGCAGGTGGCGGGGCTGCCAGCCCTGCGTCGCCGTGGCGCAGGCGGTTGCTTCCAGACCACGCAGATATTCGTGCGAAAGCAGGGGAGCGCCGGGCTTCAGGGCGTTCCATTCCGCCGGGCGCACGCAATCCAGACTGTCCACGACACTGAATTTTGCGTTGCTTGCCTTACAATGCCATGGTGACGGTATATCAATCGAATCCATGAAAGCGATATCCGGGTTCGAAATCCGGGTCTGAAACGAAAAAAGCCGCGCTTCGTATCGGCGCGGCTCTTGAATATTGAAAAAGCTCAATATCAGAAATCTGGTTGCGGGGACAGGATTTGAACCTGTGACCTTCGGGTTATGAGCCCGACGAGCTGCCAAACTGCTCCACCCCGCGTCAAGATTTGTACTATAGCCGATCTGTTCGGCTATTGCAAGCCCCTTATGCATGAATGATGCATAAATAGCTGCAAGCGCCGGATTTCAACTTTATTTTCCTTTTTTTCATGAAAATCGACGAAGAAGTCTGCCGAATACTGGAAACTGCGTTATTATGCGCGGAACAGCCCTTGCCGCTCTCTGAGCTGGTGCGCATGTTCCCGCAGGGCAGACCTGATGAGCGCGCGTTGCGCCATCACCTTGCCCGACTGCAGCTCGACTGGAAGGATAAAGGCCTCGAGCTGGTGCATCTGGCAGATGGCTGGCGTTTTCGCAGCCGGCAGAAGTTTCAGCCCTATCTGGCACGCCTGTCGGTACAGCGTCCGGCGCGATACTCGCGGGCCGTACTGGAGACGCTGGCCATCATTGCCTGGCGTCAGCCGGTCACCCGGGGCGATATTGAAGAAATCCGAGGGGTCAGCGTTTCTACGTCCATTATCCGTACGCTCGAGGAGCGTGGCTGGATTGCGGTGCTGGGTCATCGGGACGCTCCCGGAAGGCCGGCCCTGTTCGGCACGACACCGCAATTTCTTTCTGACCTTGGCCTGAAAGGCCTTGAGGACTTGCCGCAGCTCGATACGCTTGCGGCCGAGTCTGCACATGACAGCGAAATTTCCTGAATCACATCGCAATACTGAAACAAACCATCAATCAAGGTTTTTGTATGACGGACTTTACTGACGAAGCCCCTTCGGCTGCGCCGGCGGGCGCGCCTGTGGACAATACCGGTAAGCCTGCGGGCCCGCGGGGTCGCGGACGCAAGCTGCGCACGCCGTTCCGGCGCCGCCGCAACGATTCGCCCGCACCCGAGGCGGCAGCGACCGCCGCCGGCGGTGCAGCCGGCCAGGAGGGCCGGCCGGCACGCAGCAGCCCGCCCGCCCGCTCGACGCGTGGGCGTGGCAAGCCGGGCCGCAGCGCCCCCTCGCGGGCGCAGGGCCGCAATGCCGGCGAGCGCCAGCAGCCCGATCACGAAGCCGCCCAGGCCCTGTCCTATCTGGCCGGCAGCGAGTCCACTGCGGCACGCCTGGCACAGCACATGGGCAGCGAGGCGCTCAATCCCAAGCTGCACAAGGTGCTCGCCCAGGCCGGCATCGGTTCGCGGCGCGACATGGAAGAGCTCATCATCGCCGGGCGCGTGTCGGTGAACAGCCAGCCCGCCCATATCGGCCAGCGCGTGGGCCCCAACGATCAGGTGCGCGTCAACGGCCGCCTGATTTCACGTCCCACCGGTGCGCGCCGTCCGCCGCGCGTCATCCTGTATCACAAGCCGGCCGGCGAGATTGTCAGCCATGACGATCCGGAGGGCCGTGCCCATGTGTTCGCCCGCCTGCCACGCCTGCGCACGGGCAAGTGGCAGTCCATAGGCCGGCTCGATCTCAACACGGAAGGCCTGCTCATCCTGACGACCTCGGGCGAACTGGCCAACCGGCTCATGCACCCGCGCTACGAGGCGGAACGGGAATATGCGGTGCGTGTCTTCGGCGAGCTTGACGAAGCCGGCCTTCAGCGTCTGCGAGAAGGCATAGCGCTCGAAGATGGCATGGCGCGCTTCGGCCAGGTGGACTTTCTCGGGGGCGAAGGCAGCAACCGCTGGTATCGCGTCACGCTCAGCGAGGGGCGCAACCGCGAGGTGCGCCGCATGTTCGAGGCTCTCGGTCTGACGGTCAGCCGCTTGATCCGCACGCGCTTCGGTGATGTGGTGCTGCCCGCCGGCCTGCGTCGCGGCCGCTGGGAGGAACTGGATTCCGACACGGTGGTGGCCCTCATGGTGCAGCTGGGCCTGGTGCGCAGCGATGACGACGCCGAGGATATCGATGACGTCCAGCCGGTGTCGCATGCGAGCGCGCTGCCACCGGGTTTCGGCACCATACAGAACAACGGCCTGAGTGGTGCGCGCGTGAATCGTCGTGGCCGCATCTCGGGCGGCCAGCGTGCGGCGACGGGTGTGCAGGCCCATGAGTCGGGGTTGCTGATCAGCGGCGGCCTGGCCAATGGCCATCCCGGCGGTCATCCCGGCGCTGCCGAGCCCCGCAAGGCGCGAGGCAAGCCGCGCACCCGTCCGGGCGGGCCGCGTCCGGCCAAGGCCTCGAGTGGCGGGCGGGCACGACCGTCGGGGCAGCAGCCCGGGCGTCGTCGCGAAGACGGGCAACGCAAGGATGACTGGCAGCCGCGTGGCGCCGGCGCGCATGAGTCGCGTCTGGGCCGCAAATAAATCCTAATTGTGCGACGGCTTTCTGTTATGATATAGGGCTTTACGGCTACGTCGATTTCGGGAAGTGCTCCCGGGTATTGAGTAGCAGCACATTCTGGTGTGTGCGTTGTGGCGGTTTTCGGTCTGTCTGATGGGCAGGGCCGGGGCCGGCCGGCGCATATGCGTATCTGATGGGCTGGGTTGTTCAGCCCTTTTTTTTTGGATTTTATGACCGATTTGTTCTCGCTGACCCGGGAGGCTGTGGAAGCCCTCGACCTGCAACTGGTCGACGTGGAGCGTGCTCCCGCGGGTTTGCTGCGTGTCACGATAGACAATCTGCGGGGTGTCAGCATTGACGATTGCGAGCGTGTCTCGCATCAGCTCTCGCGGGTCTACGAGGTTGAAGGCATCGATTACCGGCGCCTGGAAGTCGGTTCGCCAGGTGTTGACCGTCCCTTGCGCGATGCGCAGGATTATCAGCGCTTCTCGGGCGAGCGGGTCGAGCTGCGCCTGCGCGAGGCGCGTGACGGGCGCAAGGTCTTCACCGGTACGCTGCTTGCGCCGGCGCTCGATGCACCGGCGCCGGCCGCCCACGGCCTGCTCTGGCAGGATGATCGCGGGCAGGAACAACGGCTCGAGTTTCAGCTGGATGAGGTGGATCGGGCCAAACTGGATCCCATTCTTGATTTCAAGGGTAAAAAGCGATGAGTCGCGAAATACTGTTGTTGGTCGATGCCCTGGCGCGCGAAAAGAACGTCGAGCGCGAAGTGGTGTTCGACGCGCTCGAGCATGCGCTGGCTTCGGCCATGAAGAAGCGGTTTCAGGAGGATGTCGACATCCGCGTCAGTATCGATCGCGATACCGGCGAACACGAGGGTTTTCGCCGCTGGCGCGTAGTGCCCGATGATGCCGGTCTGCAGGAGCCCGATCGCCAGGAGATGCTCTCCGATGCGCTTGAGCTCGTGCCCGATATCGAGGTGGATGATTACATCGAGGAAGCGCTCGAACCCATAGAATTTGGGCGCATCGGCGCGCAGGCGGCAAAGCAGGCCATCCTGCAGCGCATCCGTGATGCCGAGCGCGAGCAGATGCTCAACGATTTCCTTGACCGGGGCGAAAATATCGTCTCGGGAACGGTCAAGCGCATGGACAAGGGCGATGCCATCATCGAATCCGGCAAGATCGAGGCGCGTCTGCCGCGCAACGAGATGATCCCCAAGGAGAACATCCGTATCGGCGATCGCGTGCGTGCCTGGGTTCTGAAGGTGGATCGTGCCGCCCGCGGCCAGCAGGTCATACTGTCGCGCACGGCGCCCGAGTTCATTCGCGAGCTGTTTGAAAACGAAGTGCCCGAGATCGAGCAGGGCCTGCTCGAGATCAAGGCGGCGGCACGCGATGCCGGCGTGCGGGCCAAGATAGCCGTCATCGCCTACGACGCCCGTATCGACCCCATAGGCACCTGCGTGGGCATGCGCGGTTCGCGTGTCACGGCGGTGCGCAACGAGCTTGGCGGTGAGCAGGTCGATATCGTATTATGGTCGGATGATCCGGCCGAGTTCGTGATCGGTGCCCTGGCGCCGGCGCATGTCGAATCCATAGTGGTCGACGAAGACCAGCATGCCATGGATGTTGTGGTTGATGCCGAAAACCTGCCCAAGGCTATTGGCGCGCGCGGTCAGAACGTCCGCCTGGCGTCCGAGCTCACCGGCTGGCAGATCAACATCATGACGCCGGAAGAAAGCCGCGAGCGCGAGGAAGAAGAGCGCGCCGAGCTGCGCGAGATGTTCATCAGCCGGCTCGACGTCGACAGCACCATTGCCGATATTCTCATTGATGAAGGTTTCAGCGGTCTGGAGGAAGTGGCTTATGTGCCCATCCAGGAACTGCTCGATATCGAGGCCTTCGACGAGGAAACGGTGCAGGAGCTGCGCGCCCGGGCCCGCAATGCACTGCTCACCGAGGCGATCGCCCAGGAAGAGCGCGTCAAGACCGCGCAGGAGCTGCTCGATATCGAAGGCATGACGCCGGCCCTGCTTTCCACGCTCGCCGAGCACCACATCCTGAGCCTGGACGATCTGGGCGAACTGGCTACCGACGAGCTCATGGCGCTTGCCGGTCTGGATGAGGAAGCCGCCAGCGAGATGATCATGCAGGCGCGTGCCCACTGGTTCGACGATGACAAGGACGCCGGCGAAGATGCCGGAGAAGCGTCCGAAGACGGGTCCTGAGCATTAGCGCAGAGGGGCCGGATGGGTTTACAGAAATTGGTAGTACAAAGCAAGAGAGAGTCGAATGTCGAGTAACACGGTTGCACACTTCGCTGATGAGCTCAAGATGTCTGCGGACGTATTGCTGGAGCAGTTGCAATCGGCCGGCGTGGCGCTTGAGTCGGTAAACGATGAGCTGACCGATGCCGACAAGGCGAAGCTGCTCGAGTCCCTGCGTCGTGCACACAGCAGCACGTCCGGCACCAAGCTGACGCTGACGCGCCGGCAGACGTCCGAGATCCGCCAGGCCGACAGTTCCGGGCGTTCACGCACCATTCCCGTCGAAGTACGCAAGAAGCGTGTCTTCGTCAAGCGCGATCCGGCCGAACTGATGGCGGATGCCGCACGTGCCCAGGCCGAGGAGCAGCGCGAACAGGAGGCGGCCGCCGTTGCCGGGCAGGCCGCAACACCGCCGGCACCGGCCGAGCCCGAAATGGCCGCCGCTGCGCCGGCGCCCGACGAGGCGGTGTCCATACCCGAGCCCGCGCTCGAGCCCGCCACACCGGTGGCCGAGCCGGAGCCGGCTGCTGCCGTGCCCGAAGTCCAGGCCGAGCCTGAAGTCGAATCCGCGCCCGAGCCCGAAGCGGAGCCCCAGGCAGCGGCGGAACCCCAGGTTGAACCCGAGCCCGAGCCGGCCCAATCCGGGCCCGAGCCCGAGCCGGTTCAACCCGAGCCTGAAGCGGCTGCCGGGGAAGCAGCGGCGCCCGTCGAAGACGCGGATGCCGGGAAAGCGGCACCGGCACGCGAGCTGCGCGCTGTGCGCCGCAAGGCTGCCGCACCTGCGCCGCGCATCACCGAAGAGGTTGAAGTCGACGAAGAGCGCGAGCGCGCCCGTCAGGCAGCCGAGGCCGAGGCGGCGGCACTGCGCGCCATGCTCAGCCGTCCGCGCAAGGTGCTCAAGGCGCCCGAGCCTGAAAAGGCTGCCGACGGCAAGGCGGCACGCAAGGCCGGCCGCGCCGAAAAGAAGGCGGCCAAGACCATGGACGCCACCGCCGCATGGACGGATGACAGCGGACGCAAGAAGGGTGCCCGCGCTGAAACGGCGGCTGCACCTGCGGGTCGCGATGGCTGGCGCTCCGGCGCCGGCAGGTCCCGGGGGCGCGGTCGCCAGCGTCATCAGGCCCAGCCCGAGCGACGCGAGGCCGTTGCCGCAGAATTCATCGTGCGCGAAGTGCACGTCCCCGAGACCATCTCGGTGGCTGATCTGGCGCACAAGATGGCCATCAAGGCCGGCGAGGTCATCAAGCATCTGATGAAGCTGGGCCAGATGGTCACCATCAACCAGGTGCTTGATCAGGAAACCGCCATGATCCTCGTCGAGGAAATGGGGCACACCGCCATCGCGGCCAAGCTGGACGATCCCGAGGCCTTCCTCGATGTCGCCGAGGTCACTGATGCGCCCTCGCTGCCGCGGGCGCCCGTGGTCACGGTCATGGGGCACGTCGACCACGGCAAGACCTCGCTTCTGGACTACATCCGTCATGCCAAGGTCGCCTCGGGCGAGGCGGGCGGCATCACGCAGCATATCGGCGCCTACAGCGTCAAGGTCGACAGCGGTCGCGTCACCTTCCTGGACACGCCGGGTCACGAGGCGTTCACGGCCATGCGTGCACGCGGCACCAAGGCGACCGACGTCGTGATTCTGGTTGTGGCCGCCGATGACGGCGTCATGCCCCAGACCCGCGAAGCCATTCACCATGCCCATGCCGCCAATGTGCCGCTGGTCGTGGCCATCAACAAGATCGACAAGCCCGAAGCCAATCCCGAACGCGTCAAGCAGGAGCTCGTGGCCGAACAGGTCGTGCCCGAGGAATACGGCGGCGATGTGCCCTTCATTCCGGTATCGGCCAAGGTGGGCACGGGCATCGACGATCTGCTAGAGAATGTGTTGCTGCAGGCCGAAATGCTCGAGCTCGAGGCGCCGGTCGAGGCGCCGGCCAAGGGTATCGTCATCGAGGCGCGCCTGGACAAGGGTCGCGGCCCGGTGGCCACCATACTGGTGCAGAGCGGCTCGCTCAGCCGTGGTGATATCGTCCTGGTGGGCGCCAGCTACGGCCGCGTGCGCGCCATGCTCAACGAGCATGGCAAGCCGGTCGAGAAGGCCGGACCGTCCACGCCGGTGGAAATCCAGGGCCTCACGGAAGTGCCGGCGGCGGGTGACGAGCTCATTGCCATGACCGACGAGCGCAAGGCGCGCGAGATCGCCCTGTTCCGCCAGGGCAAGTTCCGCGATGTGAAGCTGGCGCGCCAGCAGGCGGCCAGTCTGGAGTCCATGTTCGAGACCATGGGCGAGGGCGCGCAGACGCTCACGCTCATCGTCAAGACGGATGTACAGGGTTCGCAGGAGGCACTGGTGTCGTCGCTGCTCAAGCTGTCCACCGACGAGGTGCGTGTGCAGGTCGTGCATGCCGGCGTCGGCGGCATTTCCGAGACCGACGTCAACCTGGCCATTGCCTCCAACGCCGTCATCATCGGCTTCAATGTGCGCGCCGACCAGATGGCGCGCAAGCATGCCGAGAACAACGGGGTTGATATCCGCTACTACAACATCATCTACGATGCCGTGGATGAGGTGCGCAACGCCCTGTCGGGCCTGCTGGCGCCCGAGAAGCGCGAGGAAGTCATCGGCATGGTCGAGGTGCGCGAGGTGTTCAGCGTGTCGCGCCTGGGCAATATTGCCGGCTGCATGGTTACCGATGGCCTGGTGCGTCGCGATTCCCAGATACGCCTGCTGCGTGACAACGTCGTGCAGTGGACGGGCCATATCGATTCCCTGCGCCGCTTCAAGGATGATGTGCGCGAGGTCAAGGCCGGCTTCGATTGCGGTATCACGTTGCGCGGCCACAACGACATCAAGGTGGGCGACCAGTTCGAGATCTTCGAGATCCGTGAAGTTGCCCGTTCACTGTAATGTTTTCGTGATGGTTTGATCATGGCAAGGCACAAGGCCAGAGTCCCGGCAGATCGCAATCTGCGTCTCGCTGACCAGATCCAGAAGGATCTGGCGCAGCTCATACAGCGCGAATTCGATGTGCGCCAGGTGGGTCTGATCACGCTGAGCGGCGTCGAGCTTTCAACCGACTATGCGCATGCGAAGGTCTATTTCACCGTGCTGGGCGCCGAACCCGAAATTGCAGAGGAGGCGCTCAACGAACGCGCAGGCTGGCTGCACTCGCTGCTGTTCAAGCTGCTGCACATCCATACCGTGCCCACGCTGCGTTTCATCCACGATGATCAGGTCGAGCGCGGCATTGCCCTCACGCGCCTGATCGACGAGGCCAACCGGCCCGGATGATGGCACGCCGGCGCGGGCAGCTGATCGATGGCATCCTCCTGCTGGACAAGCCGGCGGGCCTGTCCAGCAACCATGCCCTGCAGCGAGCGCGCCGCGCGCTCGATGCGCGCAAGGCCGGCCATACGGGCACGCTGGACCCGTTTGCAACCGGGCTGCTCGTGTGCTGCCTGGGACGGGCGACGCGGCTGGCGGCCGGCCTGTTCGAGGCGGACAAGACCTATCTGGCCACGCTGCAGCTGGGTGTGGAGACGGATACGGGCGATCTTGACGGTACGCCGGTGAAGCAGATGGAGGCGGTACCGGCATTCGACGCCGCCGCCATCGAAGCCGTGCTTGCGGCGTATCGCGGCGAGATCGAGCAGGTGCCGCCCATGTATTCGGCGCTCAAGCGCGACGGTAAGCCGCTGTATGCCTACGCGCGCGAAGGCGTGGTGCTCGAGCGCGAGCCGCGCCGCGTGCGCATTGATGTGCTGCGTCTGCTGGAAATCGGCGACACGCAGGTGCAGCTGCTGGTGAGCTGCAGCAAGGGTACGTATGTGCGCACCCTGGCCCAGGACATTGGTCGTGCGCTGGGCTGCTTCGCGCACCTGAGTGCGCTGCGACGCACCCGTGTCGGGCCGTTCGATGTGGCCGACGCGGTCACGCTGGACGGGCTCCAGGCCATGGAAAGGCCGCTGGATGCCGTGATTGCCATCGAGGATTTGCCTGCCGGTGTCCTGCCGGCCGGCGTTTGAAACATAGGAAGGACGTATGACTCGCGCATTGCGCAATATTGCCATCATCGCCCACGTCGATCATGGCAAGACAACTCTGGTCGATCAGTTGCTGCGCCAGTCGGGCACTTTTCGTGATAATCAGGCTGTGGGCGAACGCATCATGGATTCGGGTGATATCGAGCGCGAGCGCGGCATCACCATCCTGGCCAAGAATTGTGCTGTTGATTATCAAGGCACACATATAAACATTGTAGATACACCTGGACACGCCGATTTTGGAGGTGAAGTCGAACGCGTGCTGTCCATGGTCGATGGCGTGCTGTTGCTGGTGGATGCCGTTGAGGGCCCCATGCCGCAGACGCGTTTCGTCACGCGCAAGGCACTGGCCCTGGGCCTGCGCCCCATTGTCGTGGTGAACAAGATCGATCGCCACGGCGCGCGTCCCGATTATGTCGTGAACGCCACTTTCGATCTTTTCGACAAGCTGGGTGCAAGCGAGGAGCAGCTGGACTTTCCCGTCATCTACGCCTCGGGCCTGAATGGCTTTGCCGGCCTGGAGCCGGATGTGCGCGAAGGCGACATGAGCCCCCTGTTCGAAGCCATCCTGGCGCATGTTCCCCAGCGTGAGGACGATGTCGACGGCCCCCTGCAGTTGCAGATCATCTCGCTCGACTACAGCTCCTACGTGGGCAAGATCGGGGTCGGGCGCATCAATCGCGGGCGCCTGCATCCCGGCCGGGATGTGGCACTGCAATTCGGTCCCGAAGGCGAGCTGCTGCGCGGGCGCGTCAACCAGGTGCTGAAGTTTCGCGGTCTGGAGCATATCCTGGTGGATGAGGCGCAGGCCGGCGATATCGTCATGATCAATGGTCTGGACGAGGTCGGCATCGGTGCCACCATCATGGACCCCGAACATCCGCAACCGCTGCCGCTGCTCAGCATCGACGAGCCCACACTGACCATGAACTTCATGGTGAACACCTCGCCGCTGGCGGGTCGCGAAGGCCGCTTCGTGACCAGTCGCCAGATCCGCGAGCGACTGGAGCGCGAGCTCAAGTCCAATGTGGCGCTGCGCGTGAATGACACTGGCGACGATACGGTATTCGAAGTATGCGGACGCGGCGAGCTGCACCTGACCATACTGCTTGAGAACATGCGTCGCGAAGGCTATGAGCTGGCCGTGTCGCGCCCGCGCGTCGTCCTGCGCGAGGAGGACGGCCGGACGCTGGAGCCCTACGAGTGGCTCACGGTGGATGTCGAGGATGCACACCAGGGGGCGGTAATGGAGACCCTGGGGCGGCGCCGCGGCGAGCTGCAGGACATGCAGGCCGACGGCCGCGGGCGCACGCGGCTGGAATACCGGATTCCGGCGCGCGGCCTCATCGGTTTTCAGGGTGAATTCCTGACGCTCACACGCGGCACCGGTATCATGAGCCATGTCTTCGATGACTATGCGCCCTTGCGTGAAGGCAGCGTGGGCGAGCGGCGCAATGGCGTGCTCATCAGCCAGGACAGCGGCGAGGCCGTGGCCTACGCGCTGTGGAAGCTGCAGGAGCGCGGACGCATGTTCATCGGACCCAATGAGCCGGTCTACGAGGGCATGATCATCGGCATTCATAGCCGTGACAATGATCTGGTCGTCAACGCCCTGCGCGAGAAGAAACTGACCAATATCCGTGCCGCAGGCAAGGATGACCACATCGATCTGGTGCCGCCGATCGCGCTCACGCTCGAGTACGCCATCCAGTTCATCGATGATGACGAACTGGTCGAGATCACGCCAGACTCCATTCGCCTGCGCAAGCGCTACCTGCTGGAACACGAGCGCCGTCGCGCCGCGCGCCAGAGCGCCTGAGCGACGGGCAGCGGGCAGCGGACAGCGGGGCTATTCGGGCAGGGCGGGTTCGGTATCGGGCTCGAGCAGATTGGCCTCGCTGAACGACTGTATCGCCTCCAGGGCCTCGTCGGGATCATCGGTGACCATCAGCAGGTCCAGGTCGTTGGGTCCGATGAGGCCGTGGGCGAGCTGGTGCTCGCGTACCCAGTCCATGAGCGGGTCCCAGAAGGTGCTGCCCATGAGGATGATGGGCGCGGGCGGCACCTTGCCGGTGTGCACCAGCGTCATCACCTCGAAGATCTCGTCCAGTGTGCCCCAGCCGCCGGGCAGGGCAATGTAGGCCATGCTGTGCATGAAGAAAGTGGCCTTGCGCGAGTAGAAGTAATCGAAGAACAGGCTGTGTGTCTGGAACTGGTTGTTCTCGGTCTCGAAAGGCAGATGGATGTTCAGGCCTATACTGGTGCCGCCGGCCTCGAAAGCCCCCTTGTTGGCGGCCTCCATGATGCCCGGGCCGCCGCCTGCAATGACCGGATAGCCGGCTTGTGCCAGGTGCGCGCCCAGCGCTTCGCTGAGCGCATAATACGGGGAATCGGGCCGCACGCGCGCGCCGCCGAAGATGCTCACGCCCCAGCCGACCTGCTGAAGGGTCTCGGCAGCGACCTGCATCTCTGCCATAATTCTGGGGATCTGCCGGGTGGCCGGCATGCGACGGACCTTGTTTTTTGCCATGAAGAAAACCTTGTTGCTTGTGGATGGCTCGAGCTATCTGTATCGCGCCTATCACGCCATGCCCAACCTGCGCAACGCCCGTGGCGAGCCCACCAGTGCCCTGTACGGGGTCATTGCCATGTTGCGAAGGCTGCAGCAGGACTACAAGGCGGACTATGCCGCCTGCGTGTTCGATGCGCCCGGCAAGACGTTTCGCGACGATATCTTTCCCGAGTACAAGAGCCACAGACCGTCCATGCCGGAAGACCTGGTGGCCCAGATTGCGCCCATTCACGAGGCCGTGGCCGCCCTGGGCTGGCCCTTGCTGTCGGTGCCGGGTGTCGAGGCAGATGACATTATAGGCACGCTGGCACGGCTGGGCAGCGCACGTGAGCTGCACACCATCATCTCGACGGGTGACAAGGATCTGGCGCAGCTGGTACGCCCGGATGTGGAGCTCGTCAACACCATGACCAACGAGCGTCAGGATGTCGATGGCGTGATCGAGCGCTTCGGCGTACGCCCGGACCAGATCGTGGATTTCCTCATGCTCACGGGCGATGCCGCCGACAACATTCCCGGCGTCGACAAGGTGGGCCCCAAGACGGCGGCGCGCTGGCTGGACCGGTATGGCTCCCTGCCGGCCATCGTGGCAAACGCCGAAGACATCAAAGGTGTGGCCGGGGGCAATCTCCGCAAGTCGCTGGACCAGTTTCCCATGACGCGCGAACTGGTCACCATCCGCACCGACTGCGAGATTCCCGATCTGGATGAGGACTGGAAGCGTCTGCGGCCGCGTCCGGTCGACAAGCCCGCGCTGGTGCGTCTCTACGAAGATTACGGTTTTCGCAGCTTCCTGCGCGAGATCACCGGCGACGAGACGCGCATCCCGGAGCAGGATGCGCGCATGCCGGCGGCACCGCCTCCCGGGCCGGTGGCCATTCGCTACGAGACTGTGCTCACCGATGATGCCCTGACAGGCTGGCTGGACCGGCTGCGGGCCGCACCGCTGGTGGCCATGGATACCGAGACCACATCGCTGGATCCCATGCAGGCGCGCCTGGTGGGCCTGTCGTTTGCCATCGCGCCGGGCGAAGCCTGTTATATCCCGGTTGCGCACGTTGGCCCCGACCAGGTGACCCAGCTGGCGCGCGAAGCCGTGCTGGCCCGGCTGCGCGAGTGGCTGGAGGACGCCGGGGCGGCCAAGCTGCTGCACAATGCCAAGTACGACACCCATGTGCTGGCGAACGAAGGCGTGGCACTGGCCGGCGTCACGGAAGACACCATGCTGCAAGCCTATGTGCTCGAGTCGCACCGGCGCGTGGGCCTGCTCGAGCTGGGCGAGCGCTGGCTGGGACGGCGCGGCACGGCCTACGAGGATATCTGCGGCAAGGGTGCGCGCCAGATCGGTTTTGACGAGGTGGCTGTGGCCGAGGCGAGCCACTATGCCTGCGAGGACGCCGATTTCACCCTGCAGCTGCATCAGGTGTTGCGCCCGCAGGTCCGTGCCGGTGAAGGACTGGAGGCGATCTATCGTCTCGAGATCGAGACCTCGCGCGTGCTCACCATCATCGAGCGCAATGGCGTGTGCCTGGATGCACATGTGCTCGCCATGCAGAGTCATGAGCTGGGGCGCCAGCTGCTCGATCTGGAGGCCCGGGCCCATGAGCTGGCCGGCCAGAGCTTCAACCTGAATTCACCGCGCCAGCTGGGCGAGATTCTTTTCGAGCGCATGCAGCTGCCGGTAGTGCGCAAGACACCCAGTGGTGCGCCCTCCACCGACGAGGAGGTGCTTACCCGGCTGGCGCGCGACTATCCGCTGCCTGCGCTCCTGCTCGAATACCGCGGCCTGGCCAAGCTGAAGTCCACCTATACCGACAAGCTGCCGCGCATGATCAATGCCGACACCGGCCGTGTGCACACCCAGTATGCCCAGGCTGCCGTCGTCACCGGCCGGCTGGCCTCGTCGGAGCCCAATCTGCAGAATATTCCCGTGCGCACGCCCGAGGGGCGGCGCGTGCGTGCGGCCTTCATTGCCCGCGAAGGACGCATCGTCTCGGCCGACTATTCCCAGATCGAGCTGCGCGTGATGGCGCACCTGTCGGGCGATGCCAGCCTGCGGCGTGCTTTCGAGGAAGGCCAGGACATCCACCGCGCCACAGCCTCCGAAGTCTTTGGTACTGCGCTGGACGAGGTTTCGGCGGAGCAGCGCCGCGCAGCCAAGGCCATCAATTTCGGCCTGATCTACGGCATGGGCGAATTCGGCCTGGCGAACAACCTGGGCATCGCCCGGTCAGCAGCCAGGGAATATATTGACCGCTACTTCAGCCGCTATCCCGGCGTGGCCGATTACATGGCGCGCATTCGCGAGCAGGCACACCGCCAGGGCTATGTGGAAACCGTGTTCGGCCGGCGCATCGGCCTGCCCGAGCTCAGTGGCGCCAAGGGTCCGCGCCAGAAGGCCGCCGAGCGTGCCGCCATCAATGCGCCCGTACAGGGCACGGCTGCCGATCTCATCAAGATGGCCATGGTGCAGGTGCAGCAGTGGCTGGAAGTCGAAGGCATGGCCAGCCTCATGATCATGCAGGTGCACGATGAGCTGGTCTTCGAGGCTGCGCCCGCCGAAGTCGAAGTGCTGGTGGCGCAACTGCCGCGCATCATGGCCGGTGTGGCGCAGCTGGATGTGCCCCTGCTGGCCGAGGTGGGGGTGGGCAGCAACTGGGAGCAGGCCCACTGAGCCGGCTCGGCGAACCGACCGGGTGTCAGTCGGTCATGTCGCGCAGGCGGTTGGGCAGCAGCTCGCCGTGGCGGGCCAGAATCGGGTAGGCTGCCGCTTCCACGAGGTAGGAATTGACGGCCTTGGCATCACGCAGGAAATCCAGCACCATGGAACCCGTCTCGGCATGCTCCACGCAGCCCGACTTGATTTCGTGCAGGTGCTTTTCCGCCGCCTCCGCCTCGATCTTGCGGAAATGATCCTTTTCGTAGGCCAGGTGGCGTGCGCTGCGCAGATCCTCGGCCACGAACAGCGAGGCCATGCGGCGCTGGTTGCGCAACAGGCGCTCGACCACGATCTGCAGCCCGGCCTTCTGCTCGTCGCTGAACACCCGGCCTTTCTTGGTCACATCGGAAGTGATCTTGAGCAGCCCGTGGGTGACCTGGCTCGCCGCGCGTGATACCTGGGTGGTGAAGCTCAGGATGTCATTAAGGTGGCGATGGTCTTCCTTGGTCATGTTCTCCTGATCCAGCGTCGCCAGGTAGGCGGTGATGCGGCTTTCCAGCTGGTTGATGGCATCGTCCAGATAGCGCGCGTGATTGATGCGGTGGCGGCTTTCGCTCTGCAGGTCGGCCTTGACCATGCCCAGCAGCGATTGCAGCATGTCGGCCAGGCGCAGGGCTTCCCGCGCAGCGTTGCCGAGCGCAATCGCGGGCACTTCATGGGCCGAATCATCCAGGTACATCGGGCGCGACGGATCGTCCGGGTCGGTGCGCCGCGGCAGCAAGCGCACCAGCAGGCGTGCGTAGGGCGGAAGCACCGGCAGGAAGAGGGCGGCGACGATGATGTTGAACAGGGTGTGGAAGTTCGCCACCGCCCGCGCCGGGTCGCTGGACAGCCACTGCATGGCACTGGCCACCCAGGGCAGGGCGATGAGCACCAGCAGGCTGCCGACGACGCGCGTACCCAGATTGCCCAGGGGCAGGCGGCGCGAGGCCGGATCCCCCTGGTCGGGCGTTTCCAGCACCGGATTGATGGCCGAACCCAGGTTGGCACCCAGCACCAGGGCGCAGGCCAGCGGGGCCGTCACCAGTCCGTGGCTGGCGAGTGACATGATGATCACCACCACGGATACGCTGGAGTGCGCGGCCCAGGACAGCACGGCTGCGATCCCCATGGCCATGATGGGCTGATCCTTCAGCGCATCGAGCATGATCTGCAGCACGACGGCGTCCTGCACCGGAGCCAGCAGTTGCACCAGCTCATGCAGGGAGAGCAGCAGCAGGCCGAAGCCGACGAACACGCGTCCCAGATCACGGCGCCGGCCGGGCTGGTTGCGCCGGAACATCCAGACGCCCACGAGGATGAAGGCCGGGGCCAGCGCGGTCAGATTGAACGAGAGCAGCTGGACGATGAGCGTGGTACCGACATTGGCGCCCAGCATCGCGGCCAGGCCCGGCATGAGCGCCACCATGCCGCCGGCGGCAAAACTGGTGATCATGAGTCCCGTGGCTGTGCTGCTCTGTATGGCGGCGGTGATGCCCAGGCCGGTGAGGAAGGCGCGCGTGCGCGTGCCCAGCGCACGCCCCATGATGACGCCCAGCCGTGCGCCGAAGGCGCGCTGCACGCCGGACTGGACCATGTGCACACCCCAGAGCAGGAGTGCGGCATAGCCGCCAAAATCCAGCAGGGCAAACAGCTCTTTCATCGGAGCGCCATTCCGGGCCGGTGATCAGCCCAGCTGCAGGGATTGCAGGGCCTGCAGGCGCTGTTCTATGGGGGGGTGGCTGGCGAACAGCGAGCCCAGGCTGCGCCCGCTGATGCCGGCGGCCTCGAAAGTCTTGGGCAGGTCGCCGGATTCCATGTTGCCCAGGCGCTGCAGGGCGCGCATCATGGGCTGGCGCGAACCCAGCAGCCGGGCCGAACCTTCATCGGCACGAAATTCCCGCTGGCGCGAGAACCAGGCGACGATGATGGATGCGAGAATGCCGAACAGGATTTCACACACGATGACCGTGAGGTAATAGCCCATGCCGACGCCGCCGCGCTGGTCGCTGTTGCGCGACAGCATGGTGTCGACGACATAGCCGACCACACGTGACAGGAAGACGACGAAGGTGTTGACCACGCCCTGGATGAGGGTGAGTGTGACCATGTCGCCGTTGGCGATGTGTGCGACTTCGTGACCCAGCACGGCCGTTACTTCTTCCTGGGTCATGGCATTGAGCAGGCCGGTGGATACGGCCACCAGGGCGCTGTTGCGAAAGGCGCCCGTTGCAAAGGCATTGGGCGCACCCTCGTAGATGGCGACTTCCGGCACGCCGATGCCGGCGCGTCCGGCCAGCTGGTGTACCGTCTGTACCAGCCAGGCTTCCTGCGGGTTGCGCGGCGCCGCCGGATCGATGACGCGTGCGCCGGTGCTGCGCTTGGCCATCCACTTGCTGATCAGCAGTGAAAAGATGGCGCCGGTGAAACCGACGATTGCAGAAAAGATCAGCAGCTGGGCGGGGTCCAGTCCGCGGGCGCTCAGATAGCGGCCCACACCGAGCAGATTCATGGACAGGCTCAGTACGACGAGCACGGCCAGGTTGGTCATCAGGAACAGAGTGATTCGCTTCATGAATGCGGTCCTTCAGGGTGCCTTCGTCAGGAGGGCAGAGTATAGTAAAGCCTTTGTGCCATTTTTGCTGAAAACGGTCGAGCAGATGCAGTCTTTGTGGATGTTGTTGGCCAGCGCCATGTTTGCCCTCATGGGCGCCTGCGTCAAAGTCGCGACCGATTGGGGGGCGGATCTGGCGCTCATCATGATCTTCCGCGGTCTGCCGTCCATATTGGTGATACTGGTCTGGACCATGGCCACCCGTCGCAGCCTGCGCCCGCGCAGCTGGCGCTTCCATATCTGGCGCAATATTGCCGGAACCGGCTCCATGTGGCTGGGCTTTTACGCCATTGCCCAGCTGCCGCTGGCGCTGGCCATGAGTCTGAACTATACCGCGCCTTTGTTCATTGCCGGCTGGATGCTGGGTTGGGGCGGGGCCCAGCGCGATGGCATACGGGTGTTCACGGTCGTGCTCGGTTTCCTGGGCGTGCTCGCCATTCTGCGTCCGGGCATGGGCCAGGAGCACTGGCTGGCTGCGCTGGCCGGTATTGGCGCCGGCGGGCTGGCGGCCATCTCCATGATGCAGTTGCGCGAGCTGGGTCGCGTGGGCGAGCCGGAATGGCGCACAGTGTTCATCTTTTCTTCCTGTATCGTTATTTCCGGCATCGTGATGCTGTTGATACAGGGCATGGCGGCACCGGATCTGCGTCTCATGCTGGCGCTGGTGGGGCTGGGCATCTTCGGCCTGGTCGGGCAGCTGGCCGTGACGCGGGCCTTCGGCATGGGCTCCGCGCTGCTCACGGCGGCGCTGCAATACACGGCCATCATCTTTGCCGCCCTGCTGGGTTTTCTGGTCTGGGGCAGTGTGCCCGACCTGCTCGCCTGGGCCGGCATGGCGCTCATCGTCGCCTCTGGCCTGCTGTCCACCTGGCGCACTTTCAGCGAAGACCGGCTGCTGCAGGGCAGTGCGCCCGTCGCCACGGCACCGGCCGGCACCGATATCCAGATTGCGGCGGCACCGCCTGTGGCGGGCGTCGATGCCCTGAACCCTGAACTGTCCAAGGAGGCACAACATGCCTGAGCAGGATTTTCTCGTCGAAGCGGATGTACTCGAAGCCCGTCTGGCCGATCCGGCTGTGCGAATCTTCGATGTGCGTCATGATCTTTTCGATGCCGCAGCGGGGCGCAAGGCCTACGAGGCGGGACATGTGCCCGGCGCCTTCTTCCTGAGCCAGGCTGACGCGCTGTCCGGCCCCATGACCGGCACCAACGGCCGCCATCCCCTGCCGGATCGCGGCCGGCTGGCGGCCCTGATGCAGCGCTGCGGCCTGTCGGCGGATCGCCTGGCCGTTGTCTACGACGATGGCGGCAGCGGCTTTGCCGTGCGTGCCTGGTGGCTGCTGCGCTGGGCGGGCCATTCGCAGGTGCGTATCCTGAACGGCGGCTGGCGGGCCTGGTGCGCAGCCGGCGGTGCAAGCGAAGCCGGCGAGGGTGCCGTGCCGGCCGACGGTCCGCAGCAGCTGCCCGTACCGCAAGCCATGCCCACAATCTCGGCCGCCGGCGTGCTCGCCGGGCTCACGCCGGCGGGACCGCTGCTGATTGATGCGCGCGATGCACCCCGGTATCATGGCCACACCGAGCCGCTCGATCCGGTGGCCGGTCATATTCCCGGAGCCGTCAACCGGCCCATTGCAGACAATCTGGATGCTGACGGCCGCTTCAAGCCGGCCGTACAGCTGCGCAGCGAGTTCGAGGCGCTGCTGCACGGACGCGCACCCGGCGACGTGGTGCACTATTGCGGTTCCGGCATTACGGCCTGCCATAACCTGTTTGCCATGGAGCTGGCAGGTCTGTCGGGTTCCGTGCTCTACCCGGGCTCCTGGAGCGAGTGGTGCAGCGACGCGCAGCGCCCGGTCGCCCGTGATTGAACCGACCGTAACTGAACCGAATCAGGAAGTCCTTTTATGACAGACGATGTGACCACGGTGCCGGAAACGCCCGAAGAGGCTCTGCCTGCCGACTTCGAGACCGCAATGCAGGCGCTCGAGGCGCTGGTCGAATCCATGGAGAACGACAGGCTCACACTCGATGAGTCCCTGCGCCAGTACAAGCGCGGCGTGGCGCTCGCCCGCCGCTGCCAGGAGCATCTGGCCGAAGCAGAGCGCCAGGTGAAGGTGCTGCAGGAAGGCCGGCTCGTCGAGCGCGATTTCACGCCGGATGAGGATGGTGCATGAGGCCGGCCTACGACGCGCAGGTGTTCGCGGCCTGGCTGGATGAGCGTGTAGACAGGGTTGAAGGTGTGCTGGCGCATCATCTGCCCAGGGCCGCTGTGGTGCCCGCGCACTTGCACGAGGCCATGCGCTATGCAGTACTGGGCGGCGGCAAGCGTATTCGCGCCAGCCTGGTCTATGCGGCCGGCGAGCTGGGTCCGGCATCCGGGCTGGCACCATCGGCCCAGGAGGCGGCACTCGATCATGCAGCGGCGGCCGTCGAGCTCATCCATGCCTATTCGCTGGTGCATGATGATCTGCCCTGCATGGATGACGACGCCCTGCGCCGGGGCCGTCCCACGGTCCACCTTGCCTTTGATGAGGCCACAGCCATGCTGGCGGGCGATGCATTGCAGCCGCTTGCTTTCGAATTGCTGGCGGCCATGCCCATTGCGCCCGCCCTGGTGGTCCAGGCGAGCCGCCTGCTGGCCCAGGCCGCGGGCAGTCGCGGCATGGTGGGCGGGCAGGCCATTGATTGTCTGAATGTGGGGCAGTCCATGTCGCATGAGGATCTGCGCCGGATGCATCAGATGAAGACGGGTGCGCTGTTGCAGGCCAGTGTGCTGCTGGGCGGCATCGTGTCGGGTGCCAGTTCGCAGGCGCGCCGGGAGCTGGAGCGCTACGCAGTGGCCACGGGCCTGGCCTTCCAGGTGATGGACGACATTCTCGATGTGACTGCCGACACTGTCACGCTGGGCAAGACGGCGGGTAAGGATGAAGCCAGCAACAAGCCCACCATGGTATCCAGCCTGGGGCTTGACGGTGCGCGCGCCCTGCTGGCCGAGCTGGCCGCGCAAGCGCATGCCGCCCTGCGTACACTGGGTCCGGGGGCTGCGTGTCTTGCCGGCATTGTCGATGCCATTGTCGAGCGTGAACGCTGAGTTAAAATGACGCATGGCTTCCTGTAATCCTCCTTCTGCAAGCACTGTGACACTTGCCCAGATCCATACGCCGGCCGACTTGCGCGGGCTCGGGCGTGCCCAGCTGCGGCAGGTGTCCGTCGAGCTGCGCGAGTTCATTCTCCAGTCGGTGTCGCGCACAGGGGGGCATCTGTCGTCCAATCTGGGTACGGTCGAGCTTACCGTCGCCCTGCACCATGTCTTCAACACGCCGTCCGATCGCCTGGTCTGGGATGTGGGCCACCAATCCTATGCGCACAAGATTCTGACGGGGCGGCGCGAGCAGATGGCCGGGCTGCGCCAGATGGACGGTATTTCGGGTTTTCCGAGGCGCAGCGAGTCCGAGTACGATGCCTTCGGCACGGCGCATTCCTCCACGTCCATCTCCGCCGTGCTGGGCATGGCGGTGGCGTCGCGCAATGCCGGCATCGATCGCCAGCACATTGCCGTCATCGGCGATGGTGCCATGACGGCGGGCATGGCTTTCGAGGCACTCAACAATGCCGGGGTCATGGCGGGCATCAACCTGCTGGTGGTGCTCAATGACAACGACATGTCCATCTCGCCGCCCGTGGGGGCGCTCAACCGCTATTTTGCACGCCTGCTGTCGGGACGTTTCTATGCCCATGCCAAGCAGGTGGGCCGCAGCGTGCTGCAGCACGTGCCGCCCGTGCTCGAGCTGGCGCGTCGCATCGAAGGTCATGCCAAGGGCATCATCTCTCCCGCCACGCTGTTCGAGGAGCTGGGCTTCAATTATGTAGGGCCCATCGACGGCCATGATCTCGATGCGCTGATTCCCACACTCGAAAATCTCCGCCGTCTGGGTGGCCTGCAGTTCCTCCATGTGGTCACGCGCAAGGGCCAGGGCTACAAGCTGGCCGAGGCCGATCCCGTGCTGTACCACGGTCCGGGCAAGTTCGATCCCAGTGTCGGCATCCAGAAGGCCAGGGGCCCGGTGCGGCGCAGTTTCACGCAGGTATTTTCACGCTGGGTCTGCGACATGGCCGAGGCGGATCGTCGCCTGTGTGCGATCACGCCGGCAATGCGCGAGGGCAGCGGCCTGGTCGAGTTCGAGCAGCGCTTTCCCCAGCGCTATTTCGATGTCGGCATCGCAGAGCAGCATGCGGTCACCTTTGCCGCCGGCCTGGCCTGCGAAGGTGTAAAGCCGGTTGTCGCCATCTATTCCACCTTCCTGCAGCGCGGCTACGATCAGCTCATCCACGATGTGGCGCTGCAAAATCTCGATGTGACGTTTGCACTCGATCGCGCCGGCATCGTCGGGGCCGACGGCGCCACGCATGCCGGCAATTACGATATTGCCTATCTGCGCTGCATTCCCAATATGGTGGTGGCCACGCCGTCCGATGAAAATGAGGCGCGCCTGCTGCTGAGCACCTGCTATCAGCATACGGGTCCGGCGGCGGTGCGCTATCCGCGCGGTGCCGGTCGCGGTGCAACCGTCACCGATTCACTGGAAACCGTGGCGCTGGGCCGTGGCGTCGTGCGTCGCGAAGGTCGCCGGCTGGCCATTCTCGGTTTCGGTACCCTCACAGCGGCGGCCATGCCGGTGGCCGAAGCGCTGGATGCCACGCTGGTGGATATGCGCTTCGTGAAACCGCTTGATGAAACACTGTTGCTCGAACTGGCGACCAGCCATCAGGCCTTCGTCACGCTTGAGGAGGCGGCCATCATGGGCGGGGCGGGCAGTGCCGTGCTGGAGTGTTTCAGTCGCGAGGCCATCCGGCTTCCCGTATTGCAACTGGGCATCCCGGACCGCTTCGTCGATCATGGGGACCAGGCCCAGCTGCTGGCCGGTCTGGGCCTGGACAGCCAGGGCATCCACCAGGCCATTGTCGATCGATTCCCCGAGCTGGCGGGCGCGGCGCACAATCCCTCTCTCCCCTGATTACCGGCAATCAATTCTTCCGCGAAAGCGGCTCATGGATCCTTTGTTTTAGATGAATACTATGCTTGATTCGGCTGTCGTCATGCCTGACGTGCAAAGCAGTGTCGATCTGCGACACATTCCCATTCAACGCGTCGGCGTGCGCAGTGTGCGCCAGCCCATGATGGTCGCCGGCGGTGACGGCAAGGCCATGCCGACTGTGGGCGATTGGGAGCTCACGGTGGCATTGCCTGCAGAGGCCAAGGGCACGCATATGTCGCGCTTCCTGGCCCTGCTCGATGATTTCCGTGATGCGCCGCTCACACCGGCGCGCTTCCGGGACATGCACGAGGCCATGCTGCCGCTGCTCAATGCCCGCAGCGGGGATATCGTGCTGCGCTTTCCCTATTTCATCCGCAAGGCGGCGCCGGTCACGGGTGTCACCAGTCTGATGGATTACGAGCTCACCTGGACGGTGCGCAGTGCTGCGTCCGCGCGTGAGTTCGAACTGCAGGCGCTTGTGCCGGTGACCAGCCTGTGCCCCTGCTCCAAGGCCATTGCCGAGTATGGTGCCCACAACCAGCGTTCGCACGTTATCGTCACCCTGGTGTACGACGATCCGGCGCTCGCGGATATGGATATCGACGGCCTGATCCGCATGGTGGAACAGCAGGCCTCTTCGGAACTGTGGGGTCTGCTCAAGCGCGCCGATGAAAAATACGTCACCGAACGCGCCTACGAGAATCCCAAGTTTGTGGAAGATCTGGTGCGCGATGTGGCCCAGCAGCTTGCACGCATTGAAGGTGCGAGCCGCTACAGTGTCAGCGCCGAAAACTTCGAATCCATACACAACCACTCCGCCTATGCCTTCGTTGAAGGTCAAACAGACCAGGCGAGAGGGAAGCGCTGAGCAAGTCTAGTCCAGACGCTCCAGGCCCATGCGCCAGAAGTCTGCCTCTAGGCGTGTCGCCTCGGAGAAGATGCGCGTGAGCTGATCGAAGCGGCGCGGCGAGACATCGGCCAGCTGGGCGTCTATCCATTCGCGCTCGGCCCGGGCGGCCCCCTGGAATGCTGCGGACGTGTACATGGCCATCCAGGACGCATAGGGATTGCCTTCCTGACGCGTGAAGGGCTGCCCGATGAGCCAGTTGCCAATTTCGGCATAGCCGGCGATGCAGGGGGCGAGCGCCACATGCAGGTCCAGCACGTCGCCGCGATGGCCGGCTTCGAGCACGTAGCGCGTGTAGGCCAGCGTGGCACGGGATTCATCCAGCGCGGTCAGTTCGGCCTCGCTGATGCCCCACTGGCGGCAGTAGTCGATGTGCAGGTCGAGCTCAATGTCGATGATGGCCTTGAGCGAGTCCAGTGCCTGGCGCAGCTCCAGGATGTCCCGGCTCTTGTAGACCGCCAGACCCCAGGCCCGGCCGAAGTGGACCAGGAAGAGGTAGTCCTGCTTGAGATAGTGCTGAAAGCTTTCCATGGGCAGTGTGCCTGCACCCAGCTGGCGCACGAACTCATGTTCGCAGTAGGCTTTCCATTCGGGGGCGCAGCGTTGTTTCAGCTGTTCGAAATCATGCGTCATCGACGACATCCTCCAGGGTTGATCAGAAGCAGTCGCCAGTATACGGGAGCCGGTGGTATGCCTGCAGTTTCACGGACCACAGCGTGATATAATCCGATATTCCCTGCTCGACCCGGTTGCGGGCGCCGGTATTGATCGGTGCCGCCGGGCGGGCTGTCCCTTTGCCTGTCTGCAAAAGCTGATACGCAAAGACATCCACAAGGAGCTTTTCATGCGTCACTACGAAGTGGTCTTCATTGTGCATCCCGATCAGAGCGAGCAGGTGCCCGCCATGATCGAGCGCTATCAAGGCCTCATCACCGCCGAAGGCGGCAAGATTCACCGGCTCGAGGACTGGGGACGGCGTCAGCTGGCCTATCCCATCCAGAAGCTGGTCAAGGCCCATTACGTGTGCCTGAACATCGAATGCGGCCAGGCCGAGCTCGACGAGCTCGAGCA
Source organism: Castellaniella sp. (assembly GCA_041655275.1). Lineage (GTDB taxonomy): Bacteria > Pseudomonadota > Gammaproteobacteria > Burkholderiales > Burkholderiaceae_B > JAJYRX01. The sequence goes on from JBBAFU010000010.1 coordinate 71,209, forward strand.
CTCCTTCCGCTACAACGATGCCATCCTGCGCCATCTCATCATCAAGAAGAAGGACGCCATCACCGAACCTTCACTGATGATGAAGTCCGTCGAGCGCGAGGAAGCCCGCAAGGCAGCCAGCGAAACGGCCCGCAGTGAGTGAGCCGGGCCGCTAGCGTGACGGTGCAGCAGGCGCAGCGGGTTCAGGTAAGCGAAGGTCCGGCCAACCAGCTTTCCCTGCTGGCCCGCATCGAGACCATCCAGCCATTGCGCTATACGCCGGCCGGCCTGCCCGTGCTCGAAATGGCGCTGCACCACGAGTCCGTGGTCGAACAGGCAGGGCAGCCGCGTCAGGTGGCGTTTGCGCTTTCCGCAGTGGCCATCGGCGACATCGCCCTGTTGCTGAATCAGAAGGCACTGGGCAGCACGCAGCAGTTCACCGGCTTCATGGCACCGTTGCGCAAGGGAACATCCCGGCTGGTATTGCACGTGCTGAATGCTTCAAAAGCGTGTGCCGGAAGCGGCGTTCAGGAAAACACAGGAACAATCCGGTAGGAACATCCGGAAAATTTTGATAAAGAGGTCATCATCATGGCAGTAGGCAGAAGAGGGCGCGACCGGCGCCGTTTCGGTCAACAGAACCCCCTGTTCAAGCGGCGCAAGTTCTGCCGCTTCACGGCGGCGGGCGTTACCGAGATCGATTACAAGGATCTGGACACCCTGCGTGATTTCGTTCAGGAAAATGGCAAGATCATCCCTGCACGACTCACGGGAACCAAGGCGCACTTCCAGCGCCAGCTCGATACGGCGATCAAGCGCGCGCGTTTCCTCGCACTCATGCCGTATACCGATAATCATCAATAGGTCCGGGGGTTCTGGCATGCAAGTGATATTGCTTGAGAAAGTCGTCAATCTGGGCGATCTGGGCGAAGTCGTGCGTGTTCGCAACGGCTATGCGCGCAATTACCTCATTCCGCAGAAGATGGCCCGCCGGGCAACTGCAGCGGCCCTGAAGGAGTTTGAAGAGCGCCGTGCCGAGCTTGAGCAGGCCCAGGCCACCCGGCTCGCCGCCGCCCAGACGCTGGGCGGGAAGATGAGCGGCGCGGTCGTCGGCATCACCCAGAAGGCCGGCGTCGATGGCCGCCTGTTCGGTTCCGTCACCACCATGGACATCGCTGCCGCGCTCGAGCGCGACGGTTTCGGTGCCATCGAGAAGTCGCGCGTGCGTCTGCCCGATGGTCCGCTCAAGGCCGTGGGTGACTATCCCGTCGAGGTCAGCCTGCATCCTGATGTCGTGGTCGAGATCTCGATAGAGGTACGTGGCGATCTTGCCTGATCCGCAGGCCGGTGGCGGCGTGCAGGCGGCACCCATGCGGACGGAAAGCGATCCGCAGCTGGACTACCTGCGCGTGCCGCCGCACTCGGTCGAGGCCGAGCAGTCGGTGCTGGGTGGCCTGTTGCTCGATAATGCCGCCTGGGACCGTATTACCGATGTGCTGGGCGAAGACGATTTCTACCGCTTCGACCATCGCATCATCTGGCACCACATCAGCCGGCTGATCGGTCTGTCGCGGCCGGCCGATGTGGTCACCGTCCACGAGTCGCTCAGCTCGGCGGGCAAGGCCGATGATGTTGGCGGCCTGGCCTACCTGAACGCGCTGGCGCACAATACGCCGTCGGCGGCCAATATCCGCCGCTATGCCGAGATCGTGCGCGAGCGCAGCATGTTGCGCAAGCTGGTGTCGGTGGCCGACGAGATCGCAGCCGCGGCCTTCAATCCCCAGGGCAAGGAGGCGCGCCAGCTGCTCGATGAGGCCGAGTCGCGCGTATTCCAGATTGCCCAGGAAGGCGCGCGCGGCAGCGAAGGCTTCCAGGAGATACAGCCGCTGCTTGCCAGCGTCGTCGAACGCATTGACGAGCTCTATCATCGTGAAGGCGATTCCGATGTGACCGGCGTGCCCACGGGCTTCGTCGATCTGGACCGCATGACCTCCGGGCTGCAGTCCGGTGATCTTGTCGTGGTGGCGGGGCGGCCCTCCATGGGCAAGACGTCGCTCGCCATGAATATCGGCGAGTACGTGGCCATAGAGCAGGGTTTGCCCGTGGCGGTGTTCTCCATGGAAATGGGTGCCGTCCAGCTGGCCATGCGCATGCTGGGATCGGTGGGCATGCTCGATCAGCACCGCATGCGTACGGGCAAGCTGCGCAGCGAGGACTGGCCGCGCCTGACCAGTGCCGTGCAGCGGGTGCAGGAAGCGCAGATCTACATCGATGAATCCGCAGCGCTCAACGCCATGGAGGTGCGCGCGCGTGCGCGTCGCCTGGCGCGCCAGTGCGGCCAGCTGGGTCTCATCATCATCGACTATATGCAGTTGATGTCGGCCAGCAGCAGTGGCGAGAACCGCGCCACTGAAATCTCTGAAATCAGCCGTTCGCTCAAGGCGCTGGCCAAGGAGCTCAACTGCCCCCTGATGGCACTCTCGCAGCTCAATCGCAGCCTGGAGCAGCGTCCCAACAAGCGTCCCGTCATGAGCGATCTGCGTGAGTCGGGCGCCATCGAGCAGGATGCCGACCTCATCCTCTTCATCTACCGGGACGAGGTCTACAACCCCGATTCGCCCGACAAGGGCACGGCCGAGATCATCATCGGCAAGCAGCGCAACGGCCCCATCGGCACGGTGCGCCTGACATTCCAGGGCGCGAGCACGCGCTTCCTGAACTACAGCACCACGGCTTAGTCCACCGCAGACTGGTCTGTTGCAGCGCCTTCTGCGGTGCTCATTGCCAGGGCCAGGTCATAGGCGGCGCGCAGGGAACGCGGGTCGGCGATACCCTGCCCGGCAATGTCGAAGGCCGTGCCATGGTCCACGCTGGTACGCACAAAGGGCAGTCCCACCGTCACGTTGACGCCCTCATCCAGGCCCAGATACTTCACCGGAATCAGGCCCTGGTCGTGATACTGGGCGACCACAATGTCGAATTCCCCCCGGCGTGCGCGCATGAAGACGGTGTCGCCCGGCCAGGGGCCGCTCACATCCATGCCTTCGCGGCGTGCCCGGGCAATGGCCGGGGCAATGATGTCGATCTCCTCGCGTCCAAAGCGGCCGTCTTCGCCTGCATGGGGGTTCAGGCCCGCCACGGCGATGCGCGGATGCGCGATGCCCGCCAGGCGACAGGCCCGGTGAGCCAGCCGGATGCTGGTCAGCTCGGCCTGTTCGGTGATGGCCGCAGGAACGTCCGCCAGTGCGATATGGATGGTGACCAGCAGTACGCGCAGCTCGTCATTGGCCAGCATCATGGCGTAGTCGCGGGTATTCGTGCGCTCGGCCAGGATCTCGGTATGGCCGGGGTAGTCCAGCCCGCCCAGCTTCATGGCCTGCTTGTGCAGGGGGGCGGTGACGATGGCACGCAGCTTCCCGGCACCGGCATCGTCAATGGCATGGCACAGGTATTCATAGGCACCGCGTCCGGCACGCGCATCCACCTGCCCGGGTGGCAGGTCCGCCGGCAGGGCCTGCCAGCGGTTGAGCACGCCCAGCGTGGCGGCAGGTAGGGCGGTGGCTTCGGTCGCATCGGACAGCGTCACCACGCGCAGTCTGCCATCTTGATCCATGCGTTGCGCGTTTGCAGCAAGAATGCCGGCATCGCCATAGATGACCACCGGCCAGGGCAGGTCCTGGCCGGCCAGGCGCAGGATGATCTCCGGCCCTATGCCGGCGGCGTCGCCCATGGTGATGCCGATGGGTGTCTGCGGAGCGGATGGGCTGCCCATGACGCGCGCCTGCAGGCTCAGAGCGCTTCGCTGGCGTAATCCGCCAGGCGGGAGCGCTCGCCGCGCTGCAGCGTGATGTGGCCGGCATGCGGCCAGCCCTTGAAGCGGTCCACCACATAGGTCAGCCCCGAGCTGCCTTCGGTCAGATAGGGGGTGTCGATCTGGGCGATGTTGCCCAGGCAGATGATCTTGGTGCCCGGACCGGCGCGCGTGATCAGCGTCTTCATCTGCTTGGGCGTCAGGTTCTGCGCCTCGTCAATGATGAGGTACTTGTTCAGGAAAGTACGCCCGCGCATGAAGCTGAGCGACTTGACCTTGATGCGCGAGCGGATCAGTTCCATGCTGGCGGCCGACGGTGCTGCTGTGGTCTCGCTGCCCGCCACGCCGCCGCGACGCCCCGTTCCCAGGTGCAGGACTTCCAGATTGTCTTCCAGCGCGCCCATCCAGGGCAGCATCTTCTCTTCCTCGGTGCCGGGCAGATAGCCGATGTCGTCACCAACGGGCACGGTGGCACGCGTGATGATGATCTCGTTGTAGCGCCGGGTCTCGAAAGTCTGGGTGAGGCCGGCCGCGAGCGCCAGCAGTGTCTTGCCCGTGCCGGCCTGGCCCAGCAGCGAGACGAAGTCGCATTCGGGATTCATGAGCAGATTCAGGGCGAAGTTCTGCTCGCGGTTTCTGGCCGTGATGCCCCAGACGTTGTTACGCCCCTGGCTATAGTCGCGCAGCGTGGCCAGGACTGCGCTCTTGCCGCTGACTTCGCGCACCTGGGCGTACAGGGGCACCTCGCCTTCCGCGACGACGAACTGGTTCACCATCAGGTCGGCACAGATCGGGCCGCGAATGCGGTAATACGTGGTGCCCGCCTGTTGCCAGGTCTCGATGTCCCCGGCGTGGCGACTCCAGAACTGTTCAGGCAGGTTGATGACGCCTTCATAGAGCAGGTCGGAATCATCGATGACATGGTCGTTCAGATAATCTTCGGCGGACAGCCCCAGTGCCCTGGCCTTCAGGCGGATGTTGATGTCCTTGGAGACCAGCACAACGGGCTGGTCCGCGCCATCGGCATGCAGGGCGTTCACGATGCCCAGGATAAGGTGATCAGCCTTGCCCGGCGGTAGGGTGATGGGCAGTGTGGTGTCCATGGACCGGGTCTGCAGGAACAGGCGCCCGCCGGCTTCGATGTTGCCCAGGGCGTTCAGCGGCAGGCCTTCCTCCAGCGTTTCCGCCGCACCCACCAGACCGTCCAGATGACGGCTGACCTGGCGTGCATTGCGGGCGATTTCCGACATGCCTTTCTTGTGCTGGTCCAGCTCTTCCAGCACGATCATGGGCAGGAAGATATCGTGCTCCTGGAACTTGAACAGGCAGCTGGAGTCGTGCAGCAGCACGTTGGTGTCGAGCACGAAGCGCTTGCGCTGCGTTGTGGTGCGCGTTTTCTTCGGCCGCGCACGTTCGGCTGCTGCGGGTGCAGGCGCGGTTTTGCGCGCGGGGGCGGTTTCAGGCACCGGTTCAGCCACGGGTTCGGACACCGCCGGGGCGGATACAGCGGGTGGCGGGATCTCCTTCGGAGTTTCTTTTTTCGGGCTGCGCGCCCTGGGCGGCTCGGCCGGCTCGGGTGCCGTTGCAGTTGCGGTCGCGGCGTCCTCGAAGTCTTCGGCGGCCAGGCGACTGCCCATTCGGCTGGGCATACGGGGCAGGGGCATGATGGGCTCCGTTCAGGAAAGCTGGCGCACGGCCTGCAGCACTTCGTCGACGTGGCCGGGCACCTTGACCTTGCGCCACTGGCGCCGCAGGCGGCCTTCTCCATCGATCAGGAAAGTGCTGCGCTCTATGCCGCGCACGGGTTTGCCGAACATGGTCTTGTGCTTCATGACGCCAAACAGATTGCACAGGATTTCTTCAGGGTCGGCGATCAGCGGGTAGGGCAGGTCCAGCTTTTCCCGTACGCGCCTGTGCGAGCCCAGGGTATCACGGGAGACGCCGATGATGCGGCAGCCTGCCGCCTCGAACTCGGCGTGGCGTTCACCAAAGTCCCGGGACTCGGTCGTGCAGCCGGGTGTATTGTTGCGTGGATAGAAGAAGAGCACGGTGGTCTTGCCGCGCAGATCCTGATCTGACACCTCGCCTTGCGTGCCTTGTGCCGTGAAGGCGGGGATGGGCTGATCTTCGTGCAGACTGCTCATTCGTTGATCTCCTGGGGCAGCAGGGCGACAAGTACGCGACGCCCTTCGGCCATGAGTATGTTGTAGGTGCGCGCAGCCGCATGCGTGGACATGGCTTCGACGCCGATGCCGGCCCGCAGCAGGGGACGCGTGGTTTCGGGCGACAGCAGGTGCTGGCGTGCGCCGGTGCCCACCAGCACGACCTCGGGGGCGTCATCCGGGCGTTGTGGCGGCGTGTCATCAAGAAAATCCATGGGGCTGGCTGCTGCCTTGTCCAGACCGGTGATGGCCCGCAGCGTTTCGGCCGTGATGTCATCGACACGGGCCACGGCCCAGGCATGGACTTCGCCTTCGGGCGCAAAGAAGATGGCATGCGCATAGGATTGGCGATTGATCTCTATGCCATGCTCATCGTAGCCCGTGACCGTGTTCAGGCCGGGGCTGGAATCAGAGTGCAGTTTCACGTGGCCATCCGTTGCGACAAACGATGCGGAAAACGGCAGGAAGTCATTGACCTGCCCGCTGTCTATTCTAGCAAGCCGGGTTACAAGCCGGGTTCGGACTGCCGTGCCCGGGCCGGACTTGTTAAGCGCTTCCCTTGCATTACACTAACGGGTTGCATCTGAGCATACGACCATTACCCGAGAACTGTCATGATCCGATTTCCCCGCATCGAGCGCCTGCCGCCCTACGTGTTCAACATTACCGGCGAGCTCAAGATGGCGGCACGCCGCCGCGGCGAAGACATCATCGACATGTCCATGGGCAATCCGGACACGCCCACGCCGCAGCATATCGTCGACAAGCTCGTTGAGGCGGCCGGCCGTCCCGATACGCACGGCTACTCGGTCTCGCGCGGGATTCCCCGGCTGCGCCGGGCGATCACGCAGTGGTATGCGCGCCGTTACGATGTTGCGCTGGATCCTGAAACCGAGGCCATCGTCACCATAGGATCCAAGGAGGGCCTGGCCCACCTCATGCTGGCGACGCTGGAACGCGGCGACACGGTGCTGGTGCCCAATCCCAGCTACCCCATCCATATCTACGGCGCCGTCATTGCCGGTGCCGGTATCCGTGCCGTACCCATGGTGCCGGGCGTGGACTTCTTCGAGGAAATCGAGCGCGCCGTGCGCGAGAGCTTCCCGCGACCCAAGATGATCATTCTGGGCTTTCCCAGCAATCCCACGGCCCAGTGTGTCGATCTGGAGTTCTTCGAGCGGGTGGTGGCGCTGGCGCGCGAGCTGGGCATCCTCGTGGTGCACGACCTGGCCTATGCCGACATTGTCTTCGATGGCTACAAGGCGCCGTCCATCATGCAGGTCGAGGGTGCACGCGAGGTGGCCGTCGAATTCTTCACCATGAGCAAGAGCTACAGCATGGCGGGCTGGCGCATCGGCTTCATGGTGGGCAATGCCAGCATGGTGAATGCGCTTGCACGCCTGAAGAGCTATCACGACTACGGCAGCTTCACGCCCCTGCAGGTGGCGGCGATTGCCGCGCTCGAAGGGCCCCAGGACTGTGTGGCCGAAGTGGTGGAGCTGTACCGGCGGCGCCGCGATGTACTGGCGCGCGGCCTGGCCGATCTGGGCTGGCCGGTGGCGCTGCCCAAGGCCTCCATGTACATCTGGGCGCGCCTGCCCGAGCAGTGGCGCGACATGGGCTCGCTGGAGTTTTCCAAGCGTCTCCTGGCGCAGGCGAAGGTAGCGGTGTCGCCCGGCATCGGGTTTGGTGAACTGGGCGATGATCACGTACGTTTCGCCCTGATCGAGAACGAGCAGCGTATACGTCAGGCGCTGCGGGGAATCAAGGAAATGTTTCGCAAGGAAGGGTCAGTGTCATGAAGCCGATCAGAATAGGCTTGCTGGGTCTGGGAACGGTAGGGGGCGGCACCTGGCGGGTGCTGCAGGAGAATGCCCAGGAAATCGCGCGTCGCGCGGGCTGCCACCTGCAGATCACCGCCGTTGCCGTCAGGGATCTGGACAAGGCCCGCACCGTGGTGGGCGATGCAGTGCGTCTGACGCAAGACGGCATGAGCGTGGTGCGCGATCCCGAGATCGACATCATCGTCGAGCTGATTGGCGGCGAGGACACCGCGCTCACCCTTATGCGCGAGGCCATTGCCCGGGGCAAGCATGTGGTCACGGCCAACAAGGCCCTGCTGGCCAATCACGGCAACGAGATCTTTGCCCAGGCCCAGGAAAAAGGTGTGATGGTGGCCTTCGAGGCGGCCGTCGCCGGCGGCATTCCCATCATCAAGGCCATACGCGAAGGGCTCACCGCCAACCGCATCCAGTGGCTGGCGGGCATTATCAACGGCACCACCAATTTCATCCTGAGCGAGATGCGCCAGCGCGGCCTGCCGTTTGCGGATGTGCTCAAGGAAGCCCAGGCGCTGGGGTATGCCGAAGCCGACCCGACTTTCGATGTCGAAGGCGTGGATGCCGCGCACAAGCTGTCCCTGCTTGCCGCGCTCGCCTTCGGCATTCCCGTGCAGTTCGACAAGGTGCACACCGAGGGTATTGCAGGTCTGGCCTCCGAAGACATCGCCCATGCCGAGCGCCTGGGCTATCGCATCAAGCTGCTGGGTATCGCGCGCCACACCGATGACGGTATAGAGCTGCGCGTACATCCCACGCTCGTGCCTGTCGATTGTCTGCTGTCCAGCGTCGAAGGCGCCATGAATGCCGTGCTTGTGCACGGTGATGTCGTCGGGCCGACACTCTATTACGGTCAGGGCGCGGGTGATCTGCCCACGGCGTCGGCCGTTGTGGCCGATCTGGTCGATGTCGCCCGGCTGATGACCGCCGACCCCGACCATCGCGTACCCTATCTGGCCTTCCAGCCCCATGCCCTGTCGGCCGTGCCGGTGCTGCCCATGGCCCAGGTCGAATCGGCCTATTACCTGCGCCTGCGCGTGCATGATCGTCCGGGTGTGCTTTCCGACATTGCGCGCATTCTTGCCGATGCCGGCATTTCCATCGGTTCCATGTTCCAGGAGCCGCATGGCGATGAGCAGGCCGACATCATCTTCCTTACCCACCGTGCACGCGAAGGCGATGTGGATACGGCCATCACGCGCATCCGTGCCCTGCCTTTCGTGCTGTCCGACGTGACCCGTCTGCGAGTCGAGAATCTCACATGATGTATCAGTCCACCCGCGGCGGCATGGCCCCGCAGCCCTTTTCCAGCATCCTGCTCGAAGGCCTGGCGCCCGATGGCGGCCTCACTGTGCCCGTCAGCCTGCCGCGTGTGGATGCGGCCACGCTGCAGGCCTGGCGCAGCCTGGACTATCCCGCACTGGCGCATGCCATCCTGCGCCTGTTCATCGACGATATTCCCGAGCCCGTGCTGCGCCGCCTGACGGCCAACGCCTACAGCACGGAACTGTTCGACAGTGCCGACATCGTGCCGGTCAAACCCCTGGATGGCGGTCTGAGCCTGCTGGGCCTGTCGCAGGGCCCCACGCTGGCCTTCAAGGACATTGCCATGCAGTTCCTCGGCCAGGCCTTCGAGCATGTGCTCGCCGAGCGTGGCACGCATGTCAATATCCTGGGTGCCACATCGGGCGACACGGGTTCGGCGGCCGAATATGCGCTGCGTGGCAAGAAGGGTGTGCAGGTGTTCATGCTCTCGCCCAAAGGCCGCATGAGCGCCTTCCAGCGCGCGCAGATGTATTCCCTGCAGGACGAGAACATCCATAACATCGTCATCGACGGCGTTTTCGATGATTGTCAGGACATGGTCAAGACCCTGTCCGCCGACCTGGCTTTCAAGTCCGCCCATCATCTGGGCGCGGTCAACTCCATCAACTGGGCGCGTATTGCGGCACAGATTGTCTACTACTTCTGGGGCTGGCTGCGCGTCACGCGCGATGCGGGCGACATGGTGTCCTTCGCCGTGCCTTCGGGGAATTTCGGCAATATTCTTGCCGGCCACTTTGCGCGCGAAATGGGTCTGCCCGTACATCGGCTGGTGCTCGCCACGAACGAAAACAATGTACTCGAGGAGTTCTTCCGCACCGGTATCTACCGCCCCCGCTCGGCTGCACAGACGCACGCCACTTCCAGTCCCTCCATGGATATCTCGCGGGCGTCCAATTTCGAGCGTTTCGTCTTCGATCTGCTCGATCGCGATGGCGAGCGCGTGCGTGCCCTGTGGCAGACGCTGGCCGGCGAAGGCCGGTTCGATCTGTCTTCGCTGCAGCCCGTGCTGTGCGAACGCTACGGCTTTGTTGCGGGTACCAGCACACATGCCGATCGCCTGGCGACGATTGCCGCCGTTCATCAGGCGACGGGCGTGCTCATCGACCCCCATACGGCAGATGGCGTGAAGGTCGGGCGCGCCCATGTCGAGCCGGGTATTCCGATGCTGGTGCTGGAGACCGCCCTGCCGGCCAAGTTTGCCGAGACCATACGCGAAGCCGTTGGTATCGAGCCACCCGTGCCCGCACATCTGCAGGATCTGGGGCAGCGCCCTCAGCGCACGGTGGACCTTGGACGGGATATCAACCGCGTGCGCGACTACATCGCCGCCAACGCCTGATGCGCACAGCGGGCCGCTGCCTGCCCGCTGCGCACGGCCCCTTCGAGTACCGCCGGCCAGCCGGTGTCGGTCCAGTCGCCGGCCAGCCACAGCCGCTGCCAGGGTGTGTGCGCCCCCGGCCTGTGCAGGCCGGGCAGGGCGGCGAAGGTGGCCCGCTTTTCCACAATCAGCTGACGCGCCGTCACACCCGGCATGGGCGGCAGTCCCTGCGCCTGGGCGCGAATCTGTCTCTGCACGTCATCGAGCAGGCCGTCATGTCCGCGCTCCAGGGCCTGGGCGGCGTCGCTGATCACCACATGCAACAGGGCGGGCTGCGCCTGTTTCAGGTAATGCGGCGTATGAAATAGCCACTGGCCCCAGGCCTGTCGGGCGCGATCCTCGCGCAGCATGAGCATGGCGGCGGGCAGGGCCCAGGCGCTATCCAGGGCCAGTGTGGCCGTGGCGATGGGCCGGTGTTCGAAAGCCGCCAGGGCCGCCGCCAGATCCCGGCCGTCCGGCGCGCCATCGTCCAGGGTGTCAAGCAGTGGTCCCGGCAGGCGCTTCAGCAGACGATGCGCGCTGTGCGGGCCACAGGCCAGGATGGCGCCATCATATGTTTCCCCTTCGATGACGACTTGGCCGTCCGGCGTCAGGGCCAGGTCGCGGATGACGCGGTGGTGGTGGACCTTGATGCGGCCTTCAGGGTGTTCGGGCTGCATGCCCGCCACGCGTTCGGGCCACAGGCTGGAGAGATCCACGCGGGGCAGTACCAGCCGGCAGGCGGGAGCACCCGCGCCCAGGCTGTCGCGCAGCACATTGGCAAACAATTGCGCACAGGCCTGCGCCGGTGGCGTGTTCATGGCGGCCAGGCACAGGGGATGCCAGAAGCGCTGCTGCGCCCGGGAGCCTTGATGCGTGCCGTCCAGCCAGTCCTGTACGCTGGCGCCCGTTGCCGTACGCCAGCCGGCACGCTGCAGGCGATGCAGGCTGCGCGCCAGGCGCAGCTTGTCGCCGGCACCGAGGCCGCGCGCGCGCAGCAGGCCGGCGACCAGCTGCCAGGGGTGGGGCAGCGCCGGCAGGCGCAGGACAAAGCTGCCGTCCAGCGCACACAGCGCCAGTGGCGCCATGTGCAGGGTGTCTTCGGCATCAACGCCCAGACGCGCCATCAGGGCAAGGCATTGTGTGTAGGCGCCCAGCATCAGATGCTGGCCATTGTCGATGGCGATATCCAGGCGGGGGGCGTGGACGCGGCGGGCGCGTCCGCCGGCAATGGCTGCGGCCTCGAAGACGTTCACCTCGTGGCCCAGATCGGCCGCCTGCACGGCAGCGGCCAGGCCGGACCAGCCGGCGCCGACCACGGCAAGCTTCATGGCGTGTGCGACAGGCGCTGCACCAGGCCGCGCCCGCCGCCAACCCAGGTCTTCCAGGCAAGCCAGAACTTGCGTATCGGCGTGAGCGCGATGCGCTGCTCCAGCACCTGCCATCCATCGCGTTCGATTTCATCGAGCAGGGCATGGTAGATGGCGGCCATGAGCAGCCCGGGGCGCTGGGCGCGCCGGTCGGCTTCCGGCAGGGCCTGCATGGCTTCGCGATAGCATTCGCGCGCACGTTCGGCCTGGAATTGCATGAGCGCCGCAAAACGCGTCGAAGACTGCAGGTCGAGGATTTCGTCGATGCTGACTTCGAAGCGCTCCAGGTCTTCCCGGGGAAGATAGATGCGCCCGCGGCGTGCGTCATCACCCACATCACGGATGATATTGGTCAGCTGGAAGGCCAGGCCCAGCCTGTCGGCATACACCAGGGTTTCCTCCTGCGTATAGCCGAAGATGCCGGCGGACAGCTCACCGACGACGCCGGCGGCGTGCCAGCAGTATTTCTTCAGGCTCTCCCAGTCGGCGTACTGGTGCTGGTCCAGGTCCATTTCCATGCCGTCGATGACGGCATGCAGGCGGGCGGCCGTGAGGCCGTAGGGCTGTACATGCGGGGCGAGTGCCTGCATCACGGGATGGTCCGGCTTCTCCCCGGCAAACAGCTTCTCCACCTGCGTGCGCCACCAGCCGAGCTTGGTGCGCGCCACCGACTCCTCGCTGACCTCGTCGACAATGTCGTCCACTTCCCGGCAGAAGGCATACAGGGCCGTGATGGCGCGCCGGCGCTCGGGTGGCAGGAACAGGAAGGCATAGTAGAAGCTGGAGCCGCTTTGCGCGGCCTTGTTCTGGCAGTATTCGTCTGGAGTCATGGCATGGTGATGGGCGATTGGCGCTCAGAGCGCGGTTCTGCGATGCCGGGCGCAGCGCCATAGCAGGCGCAGCCAGTCGGCCTTGCCCAGGGTGGGGCGATGCACGAACACGTCATAGTGTAATTCGTCCAGGCGTTCAAGGATGCGCAAGCCCCCAAGGACAACCAGGCGCAGCTCGAGACCGATGCGGCCGGGCAGCGTGTCGGCGAGCGGCATGCCCTGGAGCAGCTGGCTGCGCGCCTGCGCCACCTGGCCACGCATCAGCGCTTCCCAGCGCGGGTCCGGGGGCAGGGGTCGGGACGATTGGACGCGACGCCCGATATCCGATTCATCCAGGCCGGCCGCCGCCAGACGGTCCAGGGGTACATATACCCGGCCCTTGTGCCAGTCCAGTGCCACATCCTGCCAGAAGTTGGTCAGCTGCAGCCCGGTACAGATGGCGTCCGAAGCCGCGTGCAGCGCCGGCCTGTCCTGTTCATACAGGGCCAGCATGATGCGCCCCACGGGGTTGGCCGAGCGGCGACAATAGTCGAACAGCGCGGCGTCGTCGCGATAGCGTGTCTGGTGTACATCCTGTTCGAAGGCCGACAGCAGGTCCAGGAAGGGAGTGATGTCCAGCGCATGCCGGCGTATCGTCGCCGCCAGTGGCGTGAAGACGGCGGCCGGGGCGGCATCGCCCGTGACGGGACGGCCATCGGCGATGGCATGCAGGCTGTGGCGATAGGCTGCCAGCCGGGCCAGTCTCTTTTCGGGGCCGGCATCGCCTTCATCCGCAATATCGTCGGCCGATCGGGCAAAATGATAGACATGGCTGACCGCTGCGCGCAGATGCCGCGGCAGCAGCAGTGATGCCACGGGAAAGTTTTCGTAGTGATCGACGGCCATGGGCGCACAGTATACCGGCAGCGGCGTCGTCCGCCACACTGTTCACCCTGGCCCGAAGTGGTTTAGACTCTGGTTTGCATTGGAGAAGCTTGTGCCGCGCCCCATTCGTCTTGATCTGTCGTTTTCCGCCCTCGAGCACAACCTGCAAGAGGTCATCCGGCGTCTGGAGGCGGGCCGCCGGTCCGATGCCGGCCTGCGTCCTCCCGCTTCACGTCCCCCTGTTTCACGTCCTCATATCTGGGGCGTGGTCAAGGCCAATGCCTATGGGCATGGGCTGGAATTGGCCGTCGGGGCGCTGGCTGCGGCCGACGGCCTGGCCATGCTTGATCTGGAAGAGGCCGTACGTGCCCGCCAGGCCGGCTGGCAGGGGCCCATCATGTTGCTCGAAGGCTTTTTTCAGCCACAGGATATTGCCGTCCTGCGCCGGCATGGCCTGTCCGCCGTGATTCATTGCAGCGAGCAGCTGGACATGCTGGAACAGTCCGAACCCGGGCCGGCGCTGGATGCATGGGTCAAACTCAACGTGGGCATGAATCGTCTGGGCTTTGCGCCGTCGGCATATGTTGCGGCATGGGATCGCGCCCGGGCGCTGCATGCTCGCGGGGTGCTCGCCACGGTAGGGCGCATGTCGCACTTCTCTCGCGCCGATGACGATGATGTGGTCACGGCGGCGCAGCGCCAGTGCTTCCTGGACGTGACGCGCGGGCTGGACGGGCCGGTTTCCATCTGCAATTCTGCGGCCACGCTCAATGATGTCTGGCATGATGCAGCGCTGGGTGATTCGCAGTGGGTGCGCCCCGGTGTCTGCCTGTACGGCGGCTCGCCGTTTGCCACGCGCAGTGCGGCCGGGCTCGGCCTGCGTCCGGTCCAGACGCTGCACTCGCAGCTGCTTGCTGTGCACGATCTGGCGGCGGGTGCGCCCGTGGGTTACGGCCATCAGTTCGTTGCGCCGCAGGCCATGCGCGTGGGCATCGTGGCCTGTGGCTATGCCGACGGCTACCCGCGTCATGCGCCCAATGGCACGCCGGTAACCGTCGCGGGTGTGCGCACCCGCCTGCTGGGCCGGGTGTCCATGGACATGCTGGCCGTGGATCTCGATCCGGTGCCCACGGCTGCTGCGGGCGCACCGGTGGTGCTGTGGGGCGAGGGCGGGCCGTCGGTTGACGAGGTTGCCCGTGCGGCCGATACCATTGGCTATGAGCTCATGTGCGCCGTGGCGCCACGCGTGCCGCGTCGCGAAGTCAAATGATCTGAAGAGGATTCAAGGTGAAGAACAAGTGTGTAGTGGTCACCGGTGCCACCAAGGGCATCGGCTGGGCCGTCAGCCAGCTGCTGGCCGATCAGGGCGCTCACGTCGTGGGGCTGGCACGTCAGGTGCAGGATATCGATTTTCCGGGCTATCTGTATGCCTGCGACCTGTCCGATGCCAATGCCACCGAGGATATGCTGCGCCTGATCCGCGAGAAGTACCCGGTCGATGCCGTCGTCAACAATATCGGTCTGGTTGTGCCCGATACCTTGGGCGAGATCGATCTGGCGACGCTGCGACAGGTGCTGGAAATGAATGTACGTGTCACCGTCCAGGTGACCCAGGCCTTTGTGGCGTCCATGAAGGCCAGACGCGAGGGCCGTATCGTGAACATCGGCAGCCGCGTCGCCTACGGGAGCCTGAACCGCAGCAGCTACGCCGCTGCCAAGGCGGCGGTGAACGGGCTTACCTATACCTGGGCCCTGGAGCTGGCGCCGTATGGCATCACGGTCAACACCGTGGCGCCGGGGCCCGTGGATACCGAATTGTTCCGCGCCAATCATCCGGCGGGCAGCGATGCCGAGAAGGCGGCCCTGGCGCGCATTCCCATGGGTCGCCTGGCCCAGCCCGGCGATGTGGCCGGCGCAGTCGCCTTCCTGCTGAGCGACGCTGCGGCCTATATCACGGGCCAGGTGCTGGGTGTGGATGGCGGCAGCACCATCAACGGCCGCTGAGGCGCGGGCGTCATGGCCATCCGGCCCAGGACCCGTTATGTGTGCTCGGAATGCGGCTCCAGCCAGCCCAAGTGGGAAGGCCGCTGTCCCGACTGCCGGCAGTGGAACACGATGGTCGAGACGGTGGATGCCGCCGCCGGCCATCGTTTTGCCTCGCTGGCCGGCAGCACGCCCGTGCAGCGCCTGTCGGAAGTCCAGGCGCGCGAGCAGCCGCGCCTGCCCACCGGCATCGAGGAATTCGATCGCGTGCTGGGCGGCGGCATTGTCCGCGGTGCGGTCGTGCTCATCGGGGGTGATCCCGGCATCGGCAAGTCAACCTTGCTGCTGCAGGCGCTGGTGGCGCTG
Organism: Castellaniella sp.; assembly: GCA_041655275.1. Classification (GTDB taxonomy): domain Bacteria; phylum Pseudomonadota; class Gammaproteobacteria; order Burkholderiales; family Burkholderiaceae_B; genus JAJYRX01. The sequence goes on from JBBAFU010000010.1 coordinate 87,095, forward strand.
TCGCAGCGCGCCGGCGTGCTGTATGTGAGTGGCGAAGAGTCTGCCGAACAGGTGGCCCTGCGTGCGCGCCGCCTGGAGGTGCAGACCGACAGGCTGGATCTGCTGACGGAAATCCGCCTGGAAGGCATTCTGGACGCCCTGCGCGAGCACAGGCCGGCCGTGGCCGTCATCGATTCCATACAGACGCTGTACTCGGCTGCACTGCCGGCGGCGCCCGGCTCGGTATCGCAGGTGCGCGAATGCGCGGCCCAGCTGACGCGCCTGGCCAAGCAGACCGGCACCTCGCTGGTGCTCATCGGCCATGTCACCAAGGACGGTGCCCTGGCAGGCCCGCGCGTGCTCGAGCACATGGTCGATACGGTGCTGTATTTCGAAGGCGATGCGCATTCTTCCTATCGGCTGGTGCGCGCCATCAAGAACCGCTTTGGCGCTGTCAACGAGCTGGGGGTCTTCGCCATGACGGATCGCGGCCTGCGCGGCGTCAACAATCCTTCGGCGCTGTTTCTTTCCCATCATCCCGATCACGTGGCAGGTTCCTGCGTCATGGCCACCCAGGAAGGCACGCGCCCGCTGCTCGTGGAGATCCAGGCGCTGGTCGACGGCAATACTGCGCCCAATCCGCGCCGGCTCAGCCTGGGGCTGGAAGGCAATCGCCTGTCCATGCTGCTGGCGGTGCTGCACCGCCATGCCGGGCTTGCCACCCATGATCAGGACGTGTTCGTGAACGCCGTGGGCGGCGTGCGCGTCACCGAGCCGGCGTCCGATCTGGCGGTGCTGCTCGCCATTGTCTCGTCGCTGCGTGACCGGCCCCTGCCGCGCGGGCTGGTCGTCTTTGGCGAGGTGGGGCTGGCGGGTGAAATCCGGCCGGCGGCACGGGGCCAGGAGCGGCTGCGCGAAGCGGCCAAGCTGGGTTTTGGCACAGCCCTGATTCCCCGCGCCAATGCCCCGCGCCAGCCCATAGAGGGTCTGGAGATCTGGCCGGTGAACCGTGTGGAATCGGCGCTCGAGCGTCTGGCATGACGCTTTTCATCCTGGGCGCGCTGGCGGCGGGCGGCCTCATCGGTTTCATCGGCGGTCTGCTCGGCATTGGCGGTGGCCTGCTGGCCATCCCGCTGCTGGGACTGGTGCTGGGCATGGACCAGCATCTTGCCCAGGGTACGGCGCTGGTCATGGTGCTGCCCGCCGTGCTCCTGTCGATACGACAGTATCACCAGCGCGCCCGCATCGATCTGCGCGCCGCAGCGCTCGGCGGCCTGGCCAGCATCATCTTCACCTGGGTGGGCGCCAGGATTGCACTGGGGCTGGATGCCTGGCTGCTGCGCCAATGCTATGCCGGCTTCATCCTGTGCATCGCGCTGTTCTATTTTCACCAGAGCAGCCGGCGCCCGCGTATCATGGCCCGGCGCCGGCGCCGGCAGACGGCACTGACGCCGCCCCCCGGCTGGTTTGCCGTGCTGGGCATGGTGGGCGGGCTCACGGGCGGGCTGTTCGGCGTGGGCGGTTCCGTCATAGTCGTGCCCGCGCTCACGCTCTTCCTGCGCTATTCCCAGACGCGCGCCCAGGCGCTGGCATTGAGCATGATAGTGCCCGGTACGGCGGTCGCCATGGTGACGTACGCCGCGCATGCGCAGGTGGACTGGGTTGTGGGCCTGTCGCTGGCCCTGGGCAGTATCGTCATGGTGCCGCTGGGTGTGCGCCTGGCCCATGGCCTGCCCGAACCGCGCCTCAAGCTCATCTTTGCCTGTATGCTCTTGCTGATCATGGTCATGCTGCTTTTCAGGGTCTGAGTGGATGGATTGGCTGTATTTCTTTCTTGTTGCGGGTGCGCGCGCCCTGCGTCGCGACTGGCGTTCCGGCGAGTTGCGCCTGCTGGCGCTGGTGATTGCCGTGGCGGCAGTCTCCAGCGTCGCCTTTCTGGCCAAGCGCGTCGAGCATGCGCTGGATCGGGATGCCAGCCAGATGCTGGGCGGCGACCTGGTGCTGGGCAGTGGTCAGCCCCTGCCGCCGGATTTCGCCCGGGAGGCGGCCAGGCTGGGTCTCGCCATGGCCACGACCATGGAGTTTCCGTCCATGCTCATGCAGGACGAAGACAGCCAGCTGGTGGCTGTGAAGGCCGTCTCGGGCGACTATCCATTGCGCGGCAAGGTGCGCCTGCAGGACGTGGAGGCGGGTCGGGGCGGGCGGGCCGTCGATGGCGGGCCGCCATCCGGCGAGCTGTGGGTCGATCCGCAGCTGCTCGGCTTGCTGGCCCTGACGCCGGGCGACACCGTCATGCTGGGCGAAAGCCGCTTTCTGCTCGCGGCAGGGCTTGCGCATGAGCCCGATCGCAGCCTGCGTTTCGTGAATGTGGCACCGCGTGTCCTCATGAACCTGGATGACCTGGCGGCGACCGGCCTGCTGGGGCCGGGCGCCCGCGTGCGCCATCAGCTGCTGCTGGCGGGCGAACCGTCGGCGGTATCGGCATTCGAGCGCTGGGTGGCGCCGCAGCTGGCATCCGGCCAGCAATTGCAGACGCTGGAAAACAGCCGGCCGGAACTGCAGAATACGCTGGATCGGGGGCGGCAGTTCCTGAGTCTGGTGGCCCTGCTGACCGTGATGCTGGCCGGGGTCGCCGTGGCCCTGGCCGCCCGTCGTCACTATTTGCGCCAGGGCGATGGCATGGCGGTGCTGCGCTGTCTGGGTGCATCGCGCGGGCGGCTTGGCGCCATGGTGCTGGGCGAAGGCGTTTTGCTGGCGATGCTGGCCTCCGTACTGGGCCTGATGCTGGCGGGCGGCATTCAGGCCGGCCTGTCGACGCTGGTGCATCACTGGCTTGACGTCAGTCTGCCGGCACCCGGCTGGCTGCCCGTGCTCCAGGGGCTGGCCACCGGCTTGTTGCTGCTGCTCGGGTTTGCCATGGTGCCGCTGCTCGCGCTGCGCCGGGTGGCGCCCCTGCGCGTGTTCCATCGCGATGCCGCCAGTCTGGCCGGTCAGCGGCGCCAGACGCTTCTCGCTGGCTTTCTGGCCGGCCTTGCACTCCTGCTGGTGGTGGCCGGTGACTTGCGTCTGGGGCTGGTGCTTGCCGGCGGCTTCTTGCTGGCAATCGCCGTCTTTGCCGTGGCGGCGGCAGCCCTGCTGGGTGTTGCAGCCCTGGCACGTCGTCAGGTGCAGCGCCATGCCTTGCTGCGTCTGACGCTGGCGGGGCTGGCGCGCCGGCGCAGCCTGACGGTTGTACAGGTCTGCGCCCTGTCCCTGGGTCTGGCCATATTGCTGCTGCTCGCACTCACGCGCAATGATTTGCTGCGCGGCTGGCAGGCGACGATTCCCCCGGATGCGCCCAATGCCTTTCTCATCAATGTGCAGGACGATCAGCGCGAGGATCTGGCCGCCATACTGCAGGCCCGCGGCCTGGGCGATCCCGTGCTCATGCCCATGGTGCGCGCCCGCCTGCTCACCATCAACGAGCGGCCGGTTTCGGCCGATGATTATGAGGACGAGCGTGCGCGCTCCATGGTGAACCGCGACTTCAACCTGTCCTGGCGTGACGATCTGCCGGCGAGCAATCGTCTGGCGCGCGGCCGCTGGCTGGATCCGGCGGCGGCCGAGGCGTCCATAGAGTCGGGCATGGCGCGTACCCTGGGCCTGGCCGTGGGCGATCATCTGCGCTTCGAGATCGCGGGCCGCATCCATGATGTGGAGATCGTCGGCCTGCGCGATGTGAAGTGGGATTCCTTCGAGGTCAACTTCTTTGCCCTGCTGTCGGAGTCGGTGCTGCGCGATGCGCCGGGTACCTGGCTGACTTCGCTGCGCCTGCCCGAAGATTCGGCATCCCTGCAGCGCGAGCTGCTCGCCCGCTTCCCGAACGTGACCGTGTTCGACATCGACACCATACTGGCGCAGGTCCAGGCGGTGCTGGATCAGGTGATTCTTGCCGTGCAGCTGCTGTTCCTGTTCACCGTGGCAGCGGGCCTGGTGGTGCTTTCCACCGCGTTTCTGGCCAGCCGTGACGAGCGCATGCACGAGATCGCGCTGCTGCGCACACTGGGTGCCAGTGCGCGCCAGCTGCGGCGCAGCCTGGATCTGGAGCTGCTTCTGCTGGGCTTGCTCTCGGGCTTGCTGGCTGCCGGTGCCGCCATAGCACTCGCGCAGTTGCTGGCAGGACAGGTGTTTGATTTCGAGTTTGACCTGCCCTGGTGGCCGTGGCCCCTGGCGGGTCTTGCAGGCATGGGGCTGGCGGTGCTGGGCGGGCGGATAGCCCTGGCAGGCATACTTGCCACGCCGCCCATCAGCAGCCTGCGCCAGCTGGCCTGAACCCGGTTGAATCCGTATGAATACGGCAGACCTGCGCGTACGAGTGGATAGACACTTCGGTGCCGTCCATGACGCCGCCTGCCTGGGCGATGTGGACGAGACGCTGTTCGAGCCGGCCAATGCCGCCCTGCGGGCCCGCCCGGTGAGCGAAGGCGGGCGCCAGGCGGCGTGGTTCGTTCATCTTGATGGATACGGCGGCGGGCTGGACGGTGTCTTGCGTCATTACCGGCGCGGCGGTCTGGTTGCCCGCCTGAGCCGTGAAAGCTATCTGTGGTGCGGCGCACGCGCGACGCGCTCCTTTGCGGAATTTCATTTGCTGGCCGACATGCATGCGCAGGGTCTGGCCGTGCCCCGTCCGCTGGCGGCCGCCTGGTGGCGTGCGGGCCTGTGCTATCGCGCGGCACTCATCACCGCGCGCATCCCGGGTGCCCGCCCCTTGTCCGCCTGGCTTCAGGCGCCGGTGGACGTCTCGCTGGCGCGGGGCGTTGCCCGGGCGATTGCCGCCATGCACACGGCCGGTGTCTGGCATGCCGACCTGAATGCCACCAATATCCTGATCGATGGTGAAGACAGGGTATGGCTGATCGATTTCGACAAGGCCAGGCGCGGGCCGGTGAGCGCGCGCCGGCGACAGGCCAATCTGGCGCGCCTGCGCCGTTCCATGCGCAAGCTGGGCGGGGCGCCGGCCGATGTGTGGTGGAAAGGCGTCAACGAGGCCTATCTGCAGGCCGGGACAGAGAATTTCGTCCGCCCGGGATGAAAAAGCCGTATCATCTTGGCCTTCAATCCCGGGCAAAGCCCACTCCGACATCCTGGGGAGTCCAACATGCTGAATCGACTGGTGCTGACGGCGGCCTGCCTGGCTGTGCTGTCCTCCGTATCCGCGCAAGAGCGGGTGGTCAATATCTACAACTGGGCGGAGTACACCGCGCCCGACACGATTTCCGGCTTCGAGAAGGCCACGGGCATCAAGGCGCGCTACGACGTGTACGACAGCAACGATGCCCTGCAGGCCAAGCTGCTCACGGGCAAGTCCGGCTATGACATCGTCGTGCCGTCCATCAACTATGCCGCGCGCCAGGTCGAGGGCGGCCTGTTCCAGAAACTGGACAAGCGCCGCATTCCCAATCTGTCGCACCTGGACCCCGATATCATGGCGCTGGTGGCCGAGGCCGACCCGGGCAATGAATACCTGATTCCCTGGGGCTATGGCACCAACGGCATGGGCTACAACGTCACGCGTGTGCGCCAGATCATGGGTGACGATGCCCCTCTGGGCAGCTGGGACATGCTGTTCAGGCCCGAGAACGCGGAAAAGCTCAAGGGCTGCGGCATTTCGGTACTCGACGAGGCGGCACAGGTCTTCCCGGCCGTCCTGCACTATATCGGCAAGGACCCCAACAGCAGCGCGCCCGAAGACTATCGCGAGGCGCTGGCCCTGCTCAAGACCATACGTCCCTATATCCGCCAGTTCAGCTCCTCGGGCTATATCGATGAGCTGGCCGTGGGTGACCTGTGCATGGTCTACGGCTATTCGGGTGACGTGAAGATTGCCGCCCGGCGCGCCGGCGAGGCGGGCAAGGACTATCAGATCGCCTACGTGATTCCGGAAGGCGGTGCGCCCGTGTGGTTCGACACCATGGCGATTCCCGCCGACGCCGAGCATGTGGAAGAGGCGCACGCGTTCATCAACTACATCGAGACGCCCGAGGTCCATGCCGCCATCACCAATCACATGTTCTACCCGAACGCCAACAAGACGGCGCGCGACTATGTGGTTCCCGAGGTGGCCGACGATCCCATGATCTACCCGCCGGCGGAAGTGGCCGCCACGCTGTATGTCATCAAACCCCAGCCCCTGCCCATACAGCGCCTGCAGACGCGTCTGTGGGCCGAGCTCAAGTCGGGGCGTTGATCGTGGGGCGGGGCGGGCGACCGGAGCCGGCGGCGGCACCTTCCGGGGATGCGGCCTTCGTGCGCATGGACGGGCTGGTCAAGACCTTCGATGACACGGTGGCCGTGCGCGGCGTCAGTCTGGATGTGCGCCGCCACGAGCTGTTCGCCCTGTTGGGCAGCTCGGGCAGCGGCAAGTCCACGCTGCTGCGCATGCTGGCGGGCTTCGAGGAGCCCAGTTCCGGGCGCATCTGGCTGGATGGCGAGGACATCACTGCCTTGCCGCCTTACCGGCGCCCGGTGAACATGATGTTCCAGTCCTACGCGCTGTTTCCGCACATGTCGGTGGAGGCCAACATCGCTTTCGGCCTGCGTCAGGAAGGTGTGGCGCGGCGCGAGATCCGCGAGCGCGTGATGGAGGCGCTCGCGCTGGTGCAGATGGCGGACTATGCGCGCCGGCGCCCGCACCAGCTCTCGGGCGGCCAGCAGCAGCGCGTGGCCCTGGCGCGCAGCCTTGTGAAGCGGCCCAAGCTCCTGCTGCTCGACGAGCCCATGTCGGCGCTGGACAAGCAGATCCGGCAGAAGACGCAGATAGAGCTCGTCAGGATTCTCGAACAGGTGGGCGTCACCTGCATCATGGTCACCCATGATCAGGAAGAGGCCATGACCATGGCCGGCCGTCTGGCCGTGATGTCCGACGGCCGCATCGTGCAGCACGGGACGCCCTACGAAGTCTATGCCGTGCCCAACTCGCGTTTCGTGGCCGGCTTCCTGGGCACCACGAATCTGTTCACCGGCGTGATCACCGTGGACGAGGCCGACCATGTGCGCATCGAAAGCCCGGCGCTGGCGCGGCCGCTGCACGTGAATCACGGCGTGAGCGAGGCCCTGGGCATGCAGGTGCATGTGTCCATACGCCCGGAGGATATCGAGGTGTTGCGCACGCCGCCCGAAGGCGAGGTCAACTGGGCGCAGGGCGTAGTCAGCCATGTGGCCTGGCTGGGCGGCACGGCGAGCTATCAGGTGCGTCTGGCGTCCGGGCAGGCGGTCATTGCCAGCGTGCCGGCGCGCAGCCTTGCCCACGCCGAGGCGCCCGGCATGCAGGACGAGGTCTTCCTGTCCTGGTCCTCCGACGCCGCAACGGTGCTCTCCTCATGAGAGCCTGGCTGCGCGGATGGCATCTGCCGGCCGGGCGCACGCTGGCCATTGTGCCGCCATTCGTCTGGCTGGTACTGGTGCTGCTGCTGCCTTTCGTGCTGGTCTTCAAGATCAGCCTGGCCGACCTGCGCTTCGGCATCCCGCCCTATACGGACCTGGCCGTACTCAAGGACGAGACGCTCACGCTGGTGCTCAACCTGCGCGGCTATGCGCTGCTGTTTTCCGACAGCCTCTACCTGTCCACCTATCTGAACTCGGTGCGCATGGCGCTGGTCACCACCGTGATATGCGCGCTCATCGGCTATCCCATGGCCTATGTCATTGCACGTGCCCATCCGCGCGTGCGCAATATGCTGCTGCTGGCGGTCATCCTGCCGTTCTGGACGTCGCTGCTGCTGCGCGTCTATGCCTGGGTGGGGCTGTTGCGCAATGACGGCCTGATCAACAAGGCGCTGCTGGCCCTGGGCCTGATCAGCGAGCCGCTGGAGATGTACCGTACGGATTTCGCGGTCTATGTCGGTCTGGTCTACGCCTACCTGCCGTTCTTCATCCTGCCCCTGTACGCCAGCCTGGTGCGCCTGGACATGCGCTTGCTGGAGGCCGCCTATGACCTGGGCGCACGCCCGTGGCGTGCCTTTCTGGGCATCACGCTGCCCCAGTCCATGCCCGGGGTGACGGCCGGCGCCATGCTGGTGTTCATCCCGGCCGTGGGTGAATACGTCATTCCCGAGATGCTGGGCGGTGCCGACACGCTGATGATGGGGCGCGTCATGTGGACCGAGTTCTTCAACAATGCCGACTGGCCCATGGCGGCGGCCGTGACCTGCGTCATGGTCCTGCTGCTGCTCGTACCCCTGGTGCTGTTCCAGTACGCGCAGATGCGCCAGTTGGATCGCGGCGGGCGTGGCGGGCGCGGCGGGGTGCGCAGGCCTGGTGCGGGCAGGAGGGCCTAGGCATGCGACAGAACCGGTGGCTGCGCGCGGCGGTGATCATCCTGGGCTACGGTTTCCTGTATGTGCCCATTTTCTCGCTGATGGTGTTTTCCTTCAACGATTCGGCCATGATGACGTCGTGGACGGGCTTTTCACTGCGCTGGTATGCGGCCCTGTTCCAGGATCAGGCCCTGCTCGATGCCGCCCGCCTGTCGCTGCTCATCGCCGCCATGACGGCCACCGCCGCCGTCACCATTGCGACCTGGGCGGCCACGGTGCTGGCACGCATGCGGCCGTTTCGCGGCTTCTTCCTCTATCTGGGCCTGCTCAGTGCACCGCTGGTGTTGCCCGAGGTCGTGCTGGGCATCTCGCTGCTGCTGCTGTTTGTCGAGCTGGGCAGCCTGCTGGGCTGGCCGCGGGGCAATGGCGTGTTCACGCTGTGGATAGGCCACATCACCCTGTGTACCGCCTATGCCGCCGTCATCATCCAGTCGCGCCTGCGCGAGCTCGACCGCTCGCTCGAGGAGGCGGCGCTGGATCTGGGTGCCACGCCGCTGCGTGTGTTCTTCAGCATCACATTGCCGCTGATTGCACCGGCGCTGATGGCGGCCTGGCTGCTGGCCTTCACACTGTCGCTCGATGATGTGGTCATCGCCTCCTTCCTGTCGGGGCCGGGCACGACCACATTGCCGGTTGAAGTCTTCTCGCGCGTCCGCCTGGGCCTGAAGCCCGAAATCAATGCGCTGGCCACGCTGTTCATCGTAGGCGTGGGCGTCTTTGTGATCATTGCCAATCGCCTCACCTGGCGTCGCAGCTGAGCACAGGCGCGCCGGGCGGGGCCTTCGGTTATCAACTGCGTTGTAAAACTCCGCCATTCATAGCGGGGATATAAGACGCGAGCCGCATAGCGGCTCTTGGGTTGTTTTGCCTGTATAACTCTGTATCATATTTCGATATGCAACGGCTCCAAGCTTTCAAATACGAACTGATGCCGAACGGCGACCAGCAGCGCGACATGCGCCGCGTCGCAGGGTCGTGCCGGTTTGTATTCAACAAAGCGTTGGCACTGCAAAAGGCATGGTGTGAGGCGGATGCGAACACCAAATTCAGCTACGCCAACTTTTTCGCCAAACGAGCCGACTGTCCGCGCTTCAAGAAGAAAGGTCGGTCAGATAGTTTCCGCTACCCACAGGGTGTGAAGCTTGACCGGGGAAATAGCCGCATCTTTCTGCCCAAGCTCGGCTGGGTGCGCTATCGCAATAGCCGCGAAGTACCGGGTGTGGTGAAGAACGTTACCGTGAGCCAGTCCTGCGGCAAGTGGTACGTGAGCATCCAGACCGAGCGCAAGGTGGAGCAGCCCATCCCCGACGGTGGCGCGGTCGGCATCGACATGGGCATCGCCCGCTTCGCCACGATGAGCGACGGGAGTTACCTTGAGCCCCTCAACAGCTTCAAGCGGCATGAGGCAGCACTGCGCAAAGCGCAGCAGGCCATGAGCCGCAAGATCAGGTTCAGCCGTAACTGGATAAAGGCAAAAACCCGCGTCCAGCGCATTCATTCCCACATCGGCAACGCCCGTCGCGACTTCCTGCACAAGACCTCAACCACGATCAGCCAAAACCACGCGATGGTGTGTATCGAGGACTTGCAGGTAGGGAACATGTCCAGGTCAGCGGCAGGAACGGCAGATGCGCCGGGAAGAAACGTTCGGGCCAAGTCCGGCCTGAACAAATCCATCCTCGATCAAGGCTGGTTTGAGTTTCGCCGTCAGCTGGACTATAAACTGGCGTGGAAAGGTGGCTGGCTCATTGTTGTGCCGCCGCAGAACACGAGCCGCACCTGTCCGTGCTGCGACCATGTATCGGCGGGGAATCGGCAGACACAGGCGCGGTTTGCGTGCGTCGAATGCGGCTTCGAGGAAAACGCCGATGTGGTCGGCGCGATCAATATTTTAAGGGCGGGACACGCCCGGTTCGCCTGTGAAGTGAGCGGTGCGGTAATGCCGCCAGCAGCAGGAACCCACCGAAGCGACTCATTTTGGCTCGATGCCGGGGTGAGCGCCGTAGGAATCCCCCGGCTTTAGGTAGGGGAGGATGTCAACATCCATTCAATACCGGCGTAAGCCCGTTGTTTACTCATTCTTGCAGGCAGCAGATGTCCGATCAGGATCAGCTCAAGCGCAATGCGGCCCAGGCGGCATTGCAGCATATTCTTTCCCGGCTCGAAGATCAGGCCATCATCGGTGTGGGCACGGGCTCCACAGTGGATTTCTTCATCGAAGGGCTGGGTGCGCATGCGCATCGCCTGCGCGGCGCCGTGTCCAGTTCCGAGCGCAGCAGCGCCGGCCTGCGCGCGCTGGGCATCGATGTCCTGGATTGCAACGCCGTGGCCGGCCTGCAGTGGTATGTGGACGGGGCGGACGAGATCGAGCCCGGCCTGGCCATGATCAAGGGCGGGGGCGGGGCGCTCACGCGCGAGAAGATCGTGGCGGCCCTGGCGCAGCAGTTCGTCTGCATCGTCGATGAATCCAAGCTGGTGGATCGCCTGGGAGCGTTTGCCCTGCCCATCGAGGTGATTCCCATGGCGCGCAACCATGTGGCCCGCTGCCTTCAGGCCATGGGCGGAGCACCGCGCTGGCGCGAGGGTTTCGTGACGGATAACGGCGGCCATATCCTCGATGTGGGCGGCCTGCAGGTCGATGGCGTGCAGGCGGCGCAGCTCGAGGCGCGCATCAACGATATTGCCGGCGTCATCAGTTGCGGATTCTTTGCCCGGCGGCCGGCCGACCTGGCGCTGGTGGCCGGTGCCGGCGGCGTGCGCACCCTGAAGCGGGATGGTGTTCGGCCTGATGCCCGTAGCCATGAGGATGAAGCATGATATTCGAGCACACCAACAAGCAGTTCCATGCCGATATCGAGGCGGCGCGTTCGCTCTTCCTGCAGATGGGCGGCCTGGTCGAGGCCATGCTGCGTGACGGCATGGAGGCCCTGGCCACGGGCAGCCTGGACAAGGTCGAGCAGGTCAGGGCGCGCGAAAAGGAAGTCAACCGGCTGGAAGTCGAGATCGACGAGCGCATCATCCTGCTGATTGCGCGCAACCAGCCCACGGCCATCGACCTGCGCCTGCTGCTGTCCATCTCCAAGATGCTCACGGACATGGAGCGCTGCGGCGACGAGGCGCACAAGATCGCCAAGGTGGCGCGTCGCCTGCACGAGGCCGAGGCCGGGTATGAGCCCGTCGTGGAGCTGCGCCACATGGCGGATCTGGTGGGCAACCTCATCCACAGTGCCCTGGATGCCTTTGCGCGCCAGGATGCGCTCAGCGCCGCCAGCGTGGTGCGCGCCGACAAGGAAGTCGACAAGGAGTGGAAGGCCTCGCTGCGCCACATCATCACCTACATGATCGAGGATCCGCGCACCATATCGCGCTCCATCGACCTCATCTTCATCGCCCGCGCCCTGGAGCGCATCGGTGATCACGCCAAGAACATGGCCGAGCGCGTCATCTTCATGGTGCGCGGCACCGATGTACGCCACGCGGGCGTACGCCATGCCGAGCGCATGGCGCGGGGTGAGGAGGTGGATGAAGTCTAGGCGTCATCAGGCGGCGGCACATAGCCGCGCGCCTCGACATCAGCATCCTCGAACAGATAGTCTTCCATCTGCGCAGCCAGCCATCGCCGGGCGCGCACATCCGCCAGGTTGAGGCGGTGCTCGTTCACCAGGCGCGTCTGTATCTCCATCCACTGTTCCCAGGCGCGCTGCGAAATGGACTTCCAGATGCGCGCACCCAGATCACCGGGGTAGGGCGGGTATTCCAGGCCTTCGGCCTGCTTCTTCAGCTTGACACAATCCACCATGCGGCTCATTCGATGATCTCTTTTTCCAGGGTCTGAAAGATGCCTATTGTAGTGACTCCGGCAAGCGCTTCACAGGCGCTTGATCAGGATGATGCTGTTGCGCGAGCGGTTGTAGTGGGCGCGTCGCTCCCGGGGCAGGTCGGCGACGCCGCCCTGCACGAAGCCGCGTTTCATGAACCAGTGCGAGGTGCGGGTGGTCAGCACGAACAGGCGCCGCGCACCCAGGGCACGGGCGCGCGATTCGGTGTGGCGCAGCAGCATCTCGCCTTCGCCTTCGCCCTGCCATTCGGGATGCACGATGAGGCAGGCCATTTCCGCCATGCCGTCCTCGAGATAGGGCTTGAGCGCCACACAGCCGTAGATGATGCCGTCGTGCTCGAGCACGGTAAAGTCGGCGTACTCCCGTTCTATGGTGGCCCGCCCGCGGGGCACCAGCGTACCGTCGAGTTCCAGCGGCTCGATCAGTTGCACGATGGCACCGATGTCGTCCATGGTGGCCGGGCGCAGGTCATCCAGGCTGTCTTCGACCACCATGGTGCCCACGCCGTCGTGCGTGAAGATCTCCAGCAGTACGCTGCCATCCAGGGTGTAGGGCACCAGATGCGCCCGGGGCACCCCGCGCTTGACCGCAAGGCAGGCATGCGACATGAAGGCCTGGGTATCCTCGTCCAGTGTGCCGCTGGCCAGCAGCCGGTCAGCTTCCTCACGCGCGAGCTCGGTATCGACTTCGCCGGTGGCGGAACAGACCACGCTGTCCTGGGTCAGAAAGATCAGCTTCTCGGCGCGCAGCGTGATGGCGGCGTGGGTGGCCAGATCTTCCATCGCAAGATTGAAGGCTTCGCCCGTGGGCGAAAAACCCAAAGGCGAAAGCAGCATGATGATACCCTGATCGATCACGCTGCGCATGATCTCGCCATCCATCTTGCGCACCTTGCCCGTGTGCTGGAAATCCACGCCGTCGACGATGCCCACGGGGCGGGCGGTGACGAAGTTGCCCGAAATAATGCGGATGTGGGCATGCGACATGGGCGTGTTGGGCAAGCCCTGGCTGAAGGCCGCCTCGATATCCAGGCGGATTTCGCCGGCCGCCTCCTTGGCGCACTCCAGGGCGGCCGCCGATGTCGGCGCCGTACCCCGGCCAAACTGCATGGCCTGGCCCTTGAGCCGCAACTGCTCGTTGACTTGCGGGCGCGAGCCGTGCACCAGCACCAGCTTGATGCCCAGTGCCGAAAGCAGCGACAGGTCCTGAATGAGCGCGTTGAGGGCGCCGTCGCGCACCAGTTCGCCCCCAAAGCCGATCACGAATGTCTTGCCGCGAAAATCGTGCACATAAGGTGCAACCGTGCGGAACCAGCGCACGAATTGTGCGTTGCTGCCGGCGTCGCCGGTGTCATCGCCGGGCGCTGGATCGGGACTGATGTTGCTCGTCATTGGAAGGTGTCCGCTCGCTCGTCCATGATGGACCTGAAACCAAAATTATAATGAGAGTACCCGCAATACCCAGAGCCTTGATGCAAGATACCGAGTTTTCCAGTCGCCGTCGCCCCCGTCACACGCCAGAGGCGGTGCCCCTGCGCCCCCTGCCGACCATCGAATATCCCGAAGATCTGCCTGTCAGCCGGCATCGCGATGCCATTGCGCGCGCCATCGAGGCGCACCCCGTCGTCATCGTGTGCGGCGAGACGGGTTCGGGCAAGACCACGCAGCTTCCCAAGATCTGTCTGGCGCTGGGCCGGGGCCGGCGGCGCATGATAGGCCACACCCAGCCCCGGCGCCTGGCCGCCAGCTCGGTGGCCAATCGTATTGCGAGCGAGCTGGGTACCGAGCTGGGCGACTGGGTGGGCTATCAGGTGCGTTTTCATGAACGCAGCTCGCGCGGTACGGCCATCAAGCTGATGACCGACGGCATCCTGCTGGCTGAGTCCCAGCGCGATCCCATGCTGCGTCGCTACGACACCATCATCATCGACGAGGCGCACGAGCGCAGCCTGAACATCGATTTCCTGCTCGGCTTCCTGCGCCAGCTGCTGGAGCGCCGGCGCGATCTCAAACTGATCATCACATCGGCCACCCTGGATGCCGGGCATTTTGCACGTCATTTTTCCATGAACGGAAAACCTGCGCCGGTGATCGAGGTCAGTGGCCGTCTCCATCCGGTGGAGCTGCGCTACCGGCCCGTGCAGTCCGATCGTGACGAGGCCGAGCGGGACTTGACGGATGCCGTTGTCGACGCCGTGGCCGAATGCCATCGCCATGGGCCGGGCGATGTGCTCGTCTTCCTGCCGGGCGAGCGCGAGATCCGCGAGTGCGCCGAGGCCCTGGAAGACGATCCGGGCTGCCGGGCGGATATCCTGCCGCTGTTTGCCCGGCTTTCGCGCGCCGAACAGGAACGTATCTTCAGCACCGGCTCGGGACGTGCACGCGTCGTGCTCGCCACCAATGTGGCGGAGACTTCGCTCACGGTGCCCGGCATCCGCTATGTGGTGGACAGCGGCCTGGCGCGCGTGAAGCGTTATTCCTGGCGCAACAAGGTCGAGCAGCTGTGCCTGGAGCCGGTCAGCCAGGCGTCGGCGCGCCAGCGGGCGGGTCGCTGCGGGCGCATCGGGCCGGGCGTGTGCATCCGCCTGTATTCGGAAGACGATCACGATGCGCGCGATGCCTTTACCGATCCCGAGATCCTGCGCTCGTCCCTGGCGTCCGTCATCCTGCGCATGAAGTCGCTGGGCCTGCAGGATGTGGAGGCCTTCCCCTTCGTTGACCCGCCGCCCGGCCGTGCGATTGCTGACGGCTACCACACGCTGCAGGAGCTGGGCGCGCTCGATGATGCGCGCAAGCTGACGGCTGTGGGCCGCGATCTGGCCCGCCTGCCTGTGGACCCGCGTGTGGCGCGCATGATTCTTGCTGCACGCGAGCAGGACTGCCTGACGGAGCTGCTCGTCATCGCTGCGGCGCTGTCGGTGCAGGACCCGCGCGAGCGACCGCTGGAGCGGCGTGAGGCGGCTACCCAGGCGCATGCGCGCTTTCGCGATCCGCGTTCGGAATTCCTGGCCTGGCTGAAGCTGTGGCAGTGGTGCGAAAGCCTGGCGCAGGAAGGAAAATCGCGGCGTCAGCAGACGAGTACCCTGCGTGCAGCCTTCATCTCGCCGGTGCGATTGCGCGAATGGCGCGAGGTGCACGCCCAGCTGCTTGCGCTGGTGCGCGAGCAGGGCTGGCGCGTGGGCCAGAGCGAAGCCACCTATGAGCAGATTCACTGCGCCCTGCTCAGCGGCCTGTTGAGCAATATCGGCCTGCGGGGCGAGCAGAAGGACGGCGCGTATCAGGGCGCGCGCGACCTGCGCTTCTACATCCATCCCGGCTCCGACCTGGTGAAGAAGGCGGGTGCATGGATCATGGCCGCCGAGCTCGTGCAGACTTCGCGCCTGTTCGCCCGGTGCGTGGCGCGTATCGAACCCGCCTGGATAGAGCGTGTGGGCAGGCATCTGCTGCGCCGCAGCTGGTCCGATCCGCGCTGGGAGAAGCGTGCCGGGCAGGTGGTGGCCGGCGAGCAGGGCACGCTCTACGGCCTGACCATATACAGCGGTCGCCGGGTGCACTATGCGCGCATAGACCCCGACGCCGCGCGCGAGATCTTCATCCGTGATGGTCTGGTGGGCGATGCGATTGCCGCGCGCCTTCCCTTTCTGGAGCACAACCGGCGCGTGATTGCCCAGGTCGAACGTCTGGAGCATCAGGCACGGCGTCCGGACATCCTGGTGGACGATGCCCTGATTGCGGCATTCTACAAAGACATCATTCCCGCCAATGTGATGCAGACCGCCAGCCTGGAGCGCTGGTATGCGCGCCTGGACGAAGCCGGACGCCGGCGCCTGCTGCTCACGCGCGAAGACCTCATGCGCCATGACGCGGGCGGGGTAACCACCGATGTGTTCCCGCGCCGCGTCGCCTGGCAGGGCGTGGAAATGGCCCTGGACTATCACTTCGAGCCCGGTTCGCTGCGCGATGGGGTGACCCTGTCCGTGCCCCTGCTGGCGCTGGGCCAGATTGACGCCCGGCGCTGCGAATGGCTGGTGCCCGGCATGCTCAAGGAAAAGGTCCGGCTGCTGCTGCGCTCGCTGCCCCAACGCATGCGGCGCCACTGCGTGCCATTGCCCGAGTATGCCCGGGGATTTCATGAACGCTGGTTCGACAGGGCGTGTGATCCGGATATCGGCTTGCTCGAAGCCCTCTCGCAGGACATCGCGGACACCCTGGGTGTGCGCGTGACGCCGGAGGATTTCCGGCCCGAGACCCTGCCCGCGCACCTGTTCATGAATTTCCGCGTCATCGACGAGCACGGACGCATGCTTTCAGGCGGGCGCAATCTTGAGCAGCTGCGCGCCGAGCATCGCGAACAGGCGCAAAGCCTGCTGCAGGAGGCCGCCCAGTCACAGACCGTGTCGACGCTGGATGTGGAGGGTCAGGCGCTCACGGGCTGGACTTTCGGCACCCTGCCCGAGATTCTGGAGATCCGCCGCAAGGGGCAGTCCTTCATCGGCTATCCGGCGCTGATCGATGTGGGCCTGCATTGCGAGATCACGGTCTTCGATGACCGTGAGGAAGCGCGCCAGGCCCATCGTCGCGGCCTGCTGCGCCTGTTCCAGATTGCGCTGCGGCAGACGCTGCGCGGCCTGGAGCGTCAGCTGCCGGGACTGCGCGAAACGGGTCTGCTCTTCGTCGGCCTGGGCAGCCAGGAAGACCTGCGCGACCAGATACTGCTCAAGGCAGTGGAGCAGGCCTGTCTGGCCGATCCCTGGCCTCGGGATGCGGCACAATTCGAGGCGCGCTGTCGCGAGGGCCGGACACGGCTAGTCCTGCTCGCCCGGGAGCTCGTCCGCCTGGTACAGCAGATTCTGCAGGAATGGATGGTGGTGCAGAAGAAGCTGCCCCAGATCCGTGCACATACGGCGGGCCTGCGTGACATGCGCGAACAGCTGGAGCGCCTGATGACGCCGACCTTCATCCGTGACGTGGCCTGGGAGCAGCTGCGCCACTACCCGCGCTATCTGAAGGCCATTGCCCTGCGCATCGACCGTCTGCGCAGCGATGCCGCGCGCGATGCGCGCTGGCAGGCGGAAGTCCAGGCCTGGCAGACACGCTACGAGCGCGCGCTGGCAGCGCGCAAGGGCATCACTGATCCGGCGCTGGAGGCTTTCGGCTGGATGCTGCAGGAGCTGCGCGTGGCCCTGTTCGCACAGGAGCTGCGCACACCCATGCCGATGTCACCCAAGCGGGTCCAGCGGGCCTGGGAAGCCCTGCAACGCTGAGGTCGGGGGAAGCACTGAGCGAGGTGCCGAACAAGTCCCCGGGCAAGTACAATCCACACATGACCGAAACTGCTGTCGTCCCTTCCGTTCCCGGCTTTGTCCATCTGCGCGTCCACTCCGAATTCTCCGTCGTGGACGGCATTGGGCGCATTCCCGATCTGATCGCCCGTGCGCGTGCCTGTGGCCAGCCGGCGCTTGCGCTGACGGATCTGGGCAATATGTTCGGGCTCATCAAGTTCTACCGTGGCGCACGCAAGGCCGGCATCAAGCCCATAGCCGGCGTGGATGCCTGGCTGGAAAACCCTTCGGATCGTGACCAGCCCCATCGGCTGCTGCTGCTGGCCAAGAACCATGAGGGCTATCTGGCGTTGTGCGCCCTGCTGTCGCGTGCATGGCTGGAAAACCAGTTCAAGGGACGGGCCGAGTTGCGTCGCGAGTGGCTGGACGGCACACAGGGGCTGATCATACTGTCGGGGGCGCGCCAGGGTGATGTGGGGCGCCTGCTGGAAGCCGGACGCATGGAAGAGGCGCGTGCACTGGCGGCAGACTGGAAGGCGGCTTTTCCCGATCATTACTATCTTGAGCTGCAGCGCCTGGCCACGCCGGCCGACGAGGCGGCGCGTGACGAGGCCCATGTCCAGGCAGTCCTGGCGCTGGCCGACGCGCTTGAGCTGCCTGTGGTGGCAACCCACCCGGTGCAGTTCATGCAGCGCGAAGATCACCGTGCTCACGAGACCCGGGTGTGCATCGCCACCGGCGAGCGGCTGGGTGATGCCGGGCGCACGCGGCGCTTCAGCGAGGATCAGTACTTCCTCGACAGCGAGGAGATGACACGGCGCTTTGCCGACATTCCTTCGGCGCTGGAGAACAGCGTGCAGATTGCGCGGCGCTGCAGTCTGGAGCTGGCGCTGGGTCAGGCACGCCTGCCGGACTTCCCGACGCCGGACGGCATCCCGCTGGACGATTATCTGCGCCGGCTCTCGCAACAAGGGCTGGACGGGCGTCTGGTCGAGCTGTTTCCCGATGCCGGGGTCCGCGCCGAACGTACGCCCGAGTATCAGGCGCGGCTGGAGCGCGAGTGCGAGACCATCATCGGCATGGGTTTTGCCGGCTACTTCCTCATCGTGGCCGACTTCATCAACTGGGGCAAGGCCAATGGCGTGCCTGTCGGCCCCGGGCGGGGTTCGGGCGCCGGCTCGCTGGTGGCCTATGCCCTGGGCATCACCGATCTCGATCCCTTGCGCTACGACCTGCTGTTCGAGCGTTTCCTCAATCCCGAGCGTGTTTCCATGCCGGACTTCGATATCGATTTCTGCCAGGACAACCGCGAGCGCGTCATTGAGTATGTCAAGGAAAAATACGGGCGCGAGGCTGTGAGCCAGATCGCCACTTTCGGTACGCTGGGCGCCAAGGCTGTGGTGCGTGATGTGGGGCGCGTACTGGAAATGCCCTACAGTCTGTGTGATGCACTCTCCAAGATGATTCCCTTCAATCCGGCCGATCCCTGGACGCTGGGCAGGGCGCTTGCCGACGAGGCGTCGTTTCGCGAGCGCTACGACGAGGACGAAGAGGTCAAGGCCCTCATCGATCTGGCACGCCCGCTCGAAGGGCTCACCCGCAACGTGGGCATGCACGCCGGCGGCGTTCTGATTGCACCCGGGCGGCTCACGGATTTCTGTCCCCTGTATTGTCAGCCCGGCAGTGATTCCAGCGTGGTCTCGCAGTTCGACAAGGACGACGTCGAACAGGCCGGGCTGGTGAAGTTCGACTTTCTGGGCCTGCGCAACCTGACCATCCTCGACTGGGCGGAACGCCATGTGCGCGCCTTCAATCCGGCGCACCGCGATTTTGCGCTGAGCGCGCTCTCGCTCGATGATCCCAGGGTCTACCAGCTGCTGGGCGAGGCGAATACAACGGCCGTCTTCCAGCTGGAATCGCGCGGCATGAAGGAGCTGCTGCGCAAGATGCGCCCCAACAGCTTCGAGGATCTGATCGCCATACTGGCCCTGTTCCGGCCCGGCCCGCTGGAGTCGGGCATGGTGAACGATTTCGTGAATCGCAAGCACGGCCGCGCCGAAGTCGATTACTTCCATCCCGATCTGGAGCCGGTGCTGCGCAGCACCTACGGCGTCATCGTCTACCAGGAACAGGTGATGCTGATCTCGCAGATCATCGGCGGCTATA
Organism: Castellaniella sp.; assembly: GCA_041655275.1. Classification (GTDB taxonomy): domain Bacteria; phylum Pseudomonadota; class Gammaproteobacteria; order Burkholderiales; family Burkholderiaceae_B; genus JAJYRX01. Next base: position 106,714 of record JBBAFU010000010.1, read on the forward strand.
CGCTCGGCGGGGCCGATCTGCTGCGTCGTGCCATGGGCAAGAAGAAGCCCGAAGAGATGGCCCAGCATCGCGAGCTGTTCGAGAAAGGCGCCATCGACAAGGGCTATGACGCCGGTCTGGCCGTGCGCCTGTTCGATCTGATGGAAAAGTTCGCCGGCTATGGTTTCAACAAGAGCCATTCGGCCGCCTATGCGCTCATTGCCTATCAGACGGCCTGGCTGAAGCATCACCATCCCGCCGAATTCTTCGCCGCCACCCTGTCGTCCGATATGGATGACACCGACAAGGTGCAGATTTTCTGGCTCGATGCCCTGGCCAACGGGCTGACGGTACTGCCGCCGGATGTGAATGCTTCGGGCTATCGGTTCGAGCCCGTACACGATGCTGCGACGAAGGAGGGCAGGGCGCCCCGCACCCTGCGCTACGGTCTGGGAGCGATCAAGGGTACGGGCCAGTCCGCTGTCGAGGCGATCGTCGCGGCGCGTGAGGAAGGCGGGCCATTCACGGGCCTGTTCGATTTCTGCCAGCGCGTAGACCGCCATCAGGTCAATCGGCGCAGCGTGGAAGCCCTGGTGCGAGCCGGGGCGTTCGATGCGCTCGAACCCAACCGGGCTGCACTGCTGGCCACCATTCCCCAGGCCATGGAAGCGGCCGAGCAGGCCCAGCGCAGCGCGCATCAGGTGTCGCTGTTTGATGATGATGCCAGCGCCGTCGTACAGGATCAGCTCGAAAGCGTCGCGCCATGGAATCTGCAGACGCGGCTGAAAGAGGAGAAGACCGCCCTGGGTTTCTTCTTCAGCGGCCATCTCTTCGACGCCGTGCGCGAGGAAGTCAGAAACATTGTATCTACGCCGTTGCAACGGGTAGAGGCGCAACGTGATTCGCAGTGGCTGGCCGGCATCCTGACGACGATGCGTCCCGTGAACACACGTCGCGGGCGCATGGTCTATCTGGTGCTGGATGACGGCTCCGCCCAGCTGGAGGTGGCGGTATACAACGAGCTGCTCGAGCAGCATCGTCACCAGCTGCGCGAAGATGCACTCATATTGCTGCAGGCGCGCGTCAGCCACGATGAGTATTCCGGCGGGCTGCGCATCACGGCGGAAACCATCATCGACTTGCAGCAGGCGCGCGAGGAGCGCGCGCGCTGCCTGCGCATGATGGTGAGCGGGCGGCTGGACATTTCCGGCCTGCAGGATCTGCTGCACGGCTATCGGGCCGATCCGGAAAACGGGCGCCCGGGTGTGCCGCTGGAAATCGAGCTGTGCCGTCCGGAGTTTCGCTGCACGCTGCGTCTGGGCACGCAGTGGCAACTGCGCGTGGCGGACGAGCTGCTCGACGCGCTGCATGCGAACGTGCAGCCCGACCAGCTCGAGCTCTGTTATCCGTGATATCCTTGAGGCCGCTGCGCATCGTCCACTCCGAAGCAGCCACCAGCTTCGGCGGCCAGGAACAGCGCATCTACAAGGAGATGCTGGCCATGCGCGCGCGCGGCCATCATCTGGAAGCCATCTGCCAGCCGGAAGCCCTGCTCGCCGGCCATCTGCGCGATGCGGGTTTCACGGTGCATACGCTGCCCATGGATGGCGTGCCGGCCTTCCTGCACGGCATGCTGAAGATACGCCAGGTGCTGGTGCGCGCAGATATTGACGTGCTCAATACCCACAGCCGGCGCGACACCCTGCTTGCCGGCCTGGGTGCCCGGCTGGCGCGTACACCACTCATCGTCCGCACACGCCATCTGTCGCGCCCGCCGGGCTCACTGCTGTCCTATACGCGCATTCCCCATCGGGTGACCACGGTCAGCGAGCATGTGCGCCAGAACCTGATCCGGCGCGGTGTGCCGGCCGGCCATGTGCACACGGTCTATTCCCCCATCGTGCTGCCACCGCGGGTAACGGACTCCGGACTGCGGAGCGAGCTCGGCCTGGGTGCAGACGACATCGTCGTCGGCTGTGTTGCCGTCATGCGGGCGGCCAAGGGCCATGCGGATCTGGTCGAGGCGCTGGCGCCGCTCATGCACGAAGATGCGCGCCTGCACGCGGTCTTCGTCGGCGGCGGCTCGCCCGTGTTCGAGGCGGTGCGTGATGATATTGCGGCGCGCGGCCTGCAGGGACGCATCCATCTGCTCGGCCAGCGCAACGATGTGCCCCAGTTGCTGGCAGGCATGGACATCTTTGCCCTGGCCACGCATCATGAGGCCTCGGGCACGGTCTTCGTCGAGGCGGCGGCCGCCGGTCTGCCCGTGATCGGCACACGCGTGGGCGGCGTGGCGGAAATGATGGAGGAAGGGGTTACCGGCCTGCTGGTGCCGGCGCACGATCCGGACGCCATGCGCGAGGCCTTGCGCCGCCTGATTGCCGATCCGCAGCAGCGAGTGCAAATGGGACAGGCGGGCCTGCGCGCCGTGCGCGATTCGGCGCGTTTCGAGCCCGCGACGCTGGCGCGCGAGACCGAGGCCTGCTATCGCCGCTGGCTTGCGGAGCGCTCATTGTGAAGAAGACATCGTATTCGGTGCCGGTACTCATGTACCACCATGTCTCGCCCAGCCCCGGCGCCATCACCTGTACGCCGGAACACTTCGAGGACCAGCTGCGCTGGCTGCGCAGGCGGGGCTATGTCAGCCTGGATACGGCGCGTTTCGCCGGCCATCTGGCGGGCAGCCCGGCGCCCGAACGTTCGGTGCTCATCACTTTTGATGACGGCTACCTGGACAACTGGGTCTATGCTGCGCCCCTGTTGGCGCAATATGGTTTTTCTGCTGTGCTCTTCATCGTGACGGGCTGGCTGGGGCAGGGCGCGCCGCGCGCACGCCTGGGCGATGCGCGCCTGCCCGAGACGCCGGACCATGAGCGATGCAAGGCCCTGATCGAAGCCGGGCGGGCCGATGATGTCATGCTGCGCTGGAGCGAGGTGCGCGCCATGCGCGAGGCAGGCGTGTTCGAGTTCCACTGCCACACCCATACGCACACGCGCTGGGATCTGGGGCCGCAGGCGTTTGCGAAGAACGCGCATATGCGCGAGGAACTGATGCAGTCGCGCATGACCCTGGAGCGCGAACTGGGCGGCGTGTCCGAACATCTGTGCTGGCCCCAGGGCTATTTCGACGAGGACTATATACGCATCGCCCGGGAATGCGGCTTTCGCTATCTGTACACCACCCAGGCGTTCGGGCAGAACCGGATCGGCAGTGATCCTGCACATATCCATCGCTTTGCCGTACGCAATACCACGGGTGCTTCGGTCGGACGGCGCATCCGGGTGGCCGCCCATCCGGTTCTGGGCCCCATATTCAATCGCTGGAAGCGGCTGCGCCGGCGTCTGCGAAACCGCTGAGTGCCCCGGTTGCCATGAAGCTTTCCGTCATCATCATCACGCTGAACGAAGCCGCTCATATCGGCGATTGCCTGGATTCGGTTGCGTTTGCCGACGAATGGATAGTGGTCGACAGCGGCAGCACCGACGCGACGCGCGAGATTGCGCGCAGCAAGGGTGCAACAGTGGTGCAGACCGACGACTGGCCGGGTTTCGGGCCGCAGAAGAATCGCGCACTTGATCTGGCTAGCGGGGAGTGGGTGCTGTCCATCGATGCCGACGAACGCGTGACGCCCGAGTTGGCCCAGGCCATACAGGCGGTGCTCGAGACACCGGCGCACGACGCCTATGAAGTGGCGCGCCTGTCCAGCTTCTGCGGACGCTGGATACGCCACAGCGGCTGGTGGCCCGATCCGGTATTGCGCCTGTTCCGGCGTGGCACGGCGCGCTTCAGCGACGCCCTGGTGCATGAACGTGTGCTGCCGCAAGGCAGCACAGGGCGGCTGGATGCCCACTTCCTGCACTACCCGTACCCCGATCTGGAAAGCCTGCTCAGAAAGGTGAATCGTTATTCCACTGACGGTGCGGCCATGATGCATGCGCGCGGACGGCGCACCGGCGTGACCGGCATCATTGGTCATTCGGTATGGACGTTCATCCGCATCTACATCCTGCGGCGCGGCTTTCTGGACGGGCCCGAAGGCTTCATCCTGGCGGCTGTCGGCGCGGCCGGCAGTTTCTTTCGCTATGCCAAGCTCTATCTGCTGTTGCGGCGCAAGCCGGGGCAATAACGGTTCTGCAGTGAAGATTCTCTATACCAATTTCCATCAGAATGACGGTGGCGGGCATGTCACCTACATCCTGCATCTGGCGCGTGCGCTGGCCGGGCGCCACGAGATCAGCATTGCGACACCCGCCGGCAGCCGCCTGTATCGTTATGCCGCAGACGTGGAGGGCGTGCGCCGCATCGCCCAGATCTATACTTCGCGCGCCGGCCCCATGCTGGGCGAGGTGCGCCGGCTGCGCGCGCTGCTGCGCGAGGGTGGTTTCGATCTTATCCATGTGAATGGCTCGGCCGATCATCGGCATGTGATGCTGGCCTGCCTGGGTCTGCGCCAGCGGCCCGCCATCGTCTGGACCAAGCACAATGATCACGGCATCGCCAGCCTGGGCAACCGCCTCAGGGCACGGCAGGCAACGGATCACGTGATTGCCGTGAGTGATTATGTGGCGGGCATGATTGCGCAGTCCCCCTATGCCGCCCTGCCGCGCACCACCATACGTCACGGCATCGATACGCAGCGATTCGCGCCGCCTTCGGCCGAAGCACGCGCGCGCGCCCGGCTCGCCTTGCTGGGTGCCGGCCATGAAAACACCATTGTCCTGGGCAGCACCGGCGGCACGAACACCGACAAGGGCTGGTTCGACCTGCTCGAGGCTGTGGCACAGCTGCCCGAAGCCGACAGGGCGCGTCTGCGCATCATTATCGCGGGTGCCTTGCCCGATGCCGCCAAGCGCGCCCGCGTGCAGGCACTGGGACTCACGGATCAACTGGTCTTCCCGGGCCTGATCGATGATGTGCTGCCGGTGCTGGCGGCCAGCGATATGGGTTTTGTGCTGTCCTGGCGCGAAGCCCTGTCCTACGCCTGCCGCGAAGTGATGGCCATGGGCCTGCCGGCGCTGGTGAGCGATGCCGGCGGCTTGCCCGAGAACCTGGAACATGGCCGTGAAGGCTGGATTGTGCCCGTGCGTGATTCCGCGCGCATACTGGCCGTGCTGCGTGATGTGCTGGCTGCGCCGGCATGCCTGCAGACCATGGGCCGCGCGGCCCGTGAACGTGCCGCGCGCGAGTTCTCCCTGGCGGGCTTTGTGGCACAGACGCAGGCGGTCTATTCCGGGCTTTGCCCGACGTTATAATTCGCGCATGATTCCCATCCTGATGTATCACCAGGTGGGCCAACCCGCGCCGCGCGGTACGCCTTACCGTGGCCTGACCGTTCACCCGGGCGATTTCCGGCGCCAGATGCGCTGGCTGCATCGGCTGGGCTATCGCGGCCTGTCCATGGCACAGCTCATGCCCTATCTGCGCGGCGAGCGCGAAGGCAAGGTCGTGGGCATCACCTTCGACGACGGCTATCGCAATGTCTTTGAAAATGCCCTGCCGGTGCTGCTCGAGGCGGGCTTCACGGCCACGAACTATTTTGTGGCGCGCAAGCTGGGCGAGGGCAACAGCTGGGATTATGAAAAAGGCATTCCGCATTCCGACCTGATGTCGCTCGAGGAGGTGCGCGCCTGGCTGCGTGCCGGTCAGGAAGCGGGCTCGCACACGCTCGATCACGTTCATCTGCCCGAACTCTCGCCCGAGCTGGCGGCCTGGCAGATCCGGCAGTCGCGCCACGAACTGGAGCAGGCGCTGGACACGGAAGTGAGCGCGTTCTGCTATCCCTATGGCGATGAGTCTCCCGCCCTGCGCGCCATGGTGCTGGAAGCGGGCTACACCAATGCCACCACCACCGAGCGCGGGCTGGCGCGTTCCGATGATGACGTGTTCGGCCTGCCGCGGGTCACGGTCGCGCGCTCCACCCATCTGCTGCGCTTTCTGCAGAAATGCCTGACCTCGCTTGAAGACCGCAAGCGGCGGGCACGCGGCTGAGGCCTCTGTGAAACCCCTGCGCATTGCCTTCATCGCCGATCGTTTCGGCCGTCGCTTCGGTGGCGCGGAAGCCTATGGCGTCTCGCTGATGCGCGAGCTTTCGCAGCGCCACCAGGTCACGGTGTTTGCACGCGAATATGACGGCGATTGCGGTGTATCCCTGCCCTGGGAGCGCATGCCCGGCTGGCGGGCATGGCCCAGCTGGATACGCGTGCTCTTCACGGCCCGGCTGGCGGCCCGGCTCACGCGCAGCGGATTCGATATCGTGCATTCCCACAGCAATGGCTGGGCCGGTGATGTGGAAGTCGTGCACGTCACACCGGTGCGCTACAACTGGCGTTGCCGTACGCTGCCGGCGGGACGCCGGCTGGCCTCGGTGCTCAGCCCGCGTGTGCAGGCCTATCTGTGGCTGGAGGCGCGGCGGCTGGCACGCCGCCCCGCCCATGCGACGGTTGCGGTATCCGGGCTCATTGCCGACCAGTTGCGCCGGGCCTATGGCGCAGACCTGCCACTGGCGGTGATTGCGCCGGGTGTGGATCTGCCGGGACCGGGCGCGGACGGTACACGTGCCGCGACACGCGCGCAGCTGGGCGTGGGTGACGATGGGGTGCTCGCCATTCTGGTGGCACGCAATCCCTTGCGCAAGGGGCTGGAAACCGCTGTGCAGGCCTGGCAGCATCTGCCTTCACACGTGCATTTGCTGGTGGTGGGCAGTGATGCCGCCGCCGAACAGGCCATCCGTGCGCTGCCCGGCCATGCGGCCGTGGCCGACCGGCTGCATCTGGCCGGTGTCTGCTCTGATGTGAGCCCCTGGTACCGTGCCGCTGACCTGTGCATACACCCCACACGCAATGACAGTTTCGGCATGGCACCGCTGGAGGCCATGGCCTTTGGCCTGCCGGTCATCGTCAGTGCCGCGCCGCATTGCGGCTTTGCCGCCGAACTCACCGATGGCAAGGATGCGCTGCTGCTGCCCACGCCCACCGATGCGCACGCGCTTGCCGCAGCCATAGTGCGCGTGCTGGATGATGCCGGATTGCGCGCCCGTCTGGTGGCGGGTGGCCAGATGCAGGCGCGCGCCCGGGCCTGGCCGGTGGTCGCTGCACAATATGAGCGCCTGTACGCCGGGCTGATGGCGCAGCGCGCGGCGGACACAGACTGAATCAGACCCAGCCGCGCAGCCGGTACACGAGCAGGCCGGCGTATTCCTTGATGATGGAGCGCGCGGCAAACAGGGTGTGGCTGTCCGGCCGCCACGCTGAAAACCGGCTGTCGCCGGGGCGGCGGACCTGGGCGGGCAGGGCGGCCGGTATGGCGTCCATGCCCAGCTTGCGGAATACCGCCATGGCGCGCGGCATGTGCAGGGCGGATGTCACCAGCAGGATACGTCCGAGGTCATGCCGTGCCAGCGCCTGCTGCGTATAGATCGCATTTTCATGGGTGGTCAGGCTATGCGTCTCGAGGATGAGGTCATCTGCGGGCACACCGCGTGACTGGAGGATGCGGGCCATCATCTGTGCTTCGCTCATCTGGCCGTCCAGTGCCGCTCCGGACAACACGATGCGGGATGCCCGTCCGGCTTCATAGAGCGCTTGCGCCATGTCGACACGCTGGCGGGCATTATTGGCATCGTAGGCTTCGAACCAGTTGTGGCGGCCGCGGGCGATGTTGCCGCCCAGCACCACGATGGCGTCGGCTTTCGGCAGTTCGGCCGCCGGTACGGGGGGATAGCGGTGCTCGAGCTGTCCGCCCAGCAGCAGGCTGGTTGCGGGCAGCGACCAGGCAATCAGCCAGCCCAGGCCGATCAGGCCGGCCAGCGCCGCCATCCGGCGCCGGCGCAGCACAAAGAGCAGGCTGCCCAGCACGAACAGCACCAGGGCAAGGTTGAAGGGGACCAGCAGAGGTGTCAGGTGTCTGGATAATTCCATGCCGTAACGTGTGTGCCGTCCTGCCCCAGGATGTCGCGGATGGCCTGGCGGACTTCGTCCCGGGAGGGCCATGCCTGGGCGGAACCCAGGCAGTGGGCCAGTGGTGACCACGGGCCGGTGCGCCGGCGGTCGGTCACGCCGAACAGCGTGATCTGGCGTGCTCCGGCTGCCGCTGCCAGATGGGACACCCCGGAGTCATTGCAGACCACCAGCGCCGCGTTTGCGGCCAGTGTAGCAAAGGCAGTCAGCCCCAGGGGCGGCAGGCACAGGGCGGTGGGCGCGTTGCGCCGGGCCTGCAGTTGCTCGGCCGGCGGCGGGCACATGACGACGGTGTGACCGTCGGCCTGCATATCGCGAACGAGCGCATCGAACTCCGGCCAGACCTTGTCGCGTCCGTGGTGGCGGCCCACTGCGGTGGGCGCGATGAGCATGAAGCGTCCGGGCGTGATGCCGGCGTGCGTCATCACGCGATCGCAGGCGGCCCTGGCATCATCCGTGAGGCGCAGGCCCAGTGTTTCCGGTACCCCGGCCGGATGAACGCGGTATTGCCAGCCTTGCAGCGCGAGGCCGGCCAGGCGGTGCCAGGCCTGTACCGCGTGCAGCGGCTCGGCTGATTTGGCGATGGGCCAGCGCAACAGCAGGCTGCGCCCGTCATCGCGATGCCCTGCCGAGGCAATACCTGCCAGGCGAAAGGCCAGGGCGCTGGAAAGTGAATCCGGCAGGAGGATGCCGCGCGCACCGGCGTGGCCGTGGCTGCGGTGATGGTGCCGTATGCGTGCGCGATCCTGGCGCCAGCCTCCGGATAGCGGCACAAAAGCCGACAGCGGGTAGCCGGCGAGCAGGTCTTTCGCCCAGGGGCGGGCGCATACGACTACAGGAACACCGGTATTGAGCACGATTTCAAGCGCCGGCAGACTCATGCAGGCATCTCCCACCCAGTTGGGCAGGCGCAGGTAGATGGCAGGCAGGTCGGGCATGGCGGATGATGTCGGCACAATGGGGTTTATTGTGCCACGTTAAAATACGGCAGTCGTCCTAACCGTCGCCCATCATCGAGGCCAGCTTCTTGAGCAGAAAACCCGTGTTTTCCGAATCCCACGCCGAGCCCGTCAACGCCGGGCTCTGGCGCCGCGTCTACAGCCGGCTGGGACCCTACTGGAAGGCGGTGGTGCTGGCCGTGATCCTTGTCAGTGTGGCGGCGGCCACCCAGCCCACGCTGGCCGTCATCATGAAGCCCCTCCTCGATAACGGGTTTTCGGGCGAGCACCCGCATTATGTCTGGGCCATACCGCTGGCCGTCATCAGCCTGATCTTCCTGCGCGGGCTGGCGAGCTATTTCAGTGCCTATCTGTTTGCCTGGGTGGCGAACAATATGTTGCTCGGGCTGCGCCGCGATATGTTCGAGCGTCTGCTGGGCCTGTCGGATGCCAATTTCCGCCGGGCTGAAACCGGCCGGCTGCTCAACCGCTTCACGGTGGATGCGGGCAATGTCACCAATCTGGCCACCGAAGTCATCACCGTGCTGCTGCGCGAGAGCCTGGTGGTGGTGGCGCTGGTGGCGGTCCTGCTCTATATGTCCTGGCAGCTCACACTCATTGTCATCGTCATGCTGCCGGCGTCGGCCATCATTGCCCAGTATTTCATCCGCAGGCTGCGCCGCATCAATCGCGACACCATCTCCATGAATGCCGAGCTGACGCGCGTCGTGCGCGAAGCCATCGACGGCCAGCGGGAAATCAAGCTTTTCGACGGTTTCGGGCGCGAGCGCGAACGCTTCCACTATGTGAACCGGCGACTGCGCCGCTTCGCCATGCGCGCCGCGATTGCCGATGCGGCACTTTCACCCCTGGCCCAGTTCACCGTGGCCCTGTCGGTGGGCACCGTCATCGGGGTGGCCCTGTATCAGGCCAACACCAGCGCGCTGACGGTGGGCAGCTTTGGCGCCTTCATGGCTGCCCTCGGCCAGATCTTCGATCCCATCCGGCGTCTCACCAAGGTGGCGGGCAGCACACAGAAGATGCTCACTTCGGCCGAGAGTGTTTTTGCCCTGATCGACGAGGCGAGCGAACCCGACGATGGCCGGCGCACGCTGCCGCAGCCCGTGCGCGGGCACGTGCGCTTCGACCGCGTGAGCCAGCGCTATCCCGATGCCCATGCCGATACCGTACGCGAGGTGTCCTTCGAGGCGCTGCCGGGCCAGACGGTGGCGCTGGTAGGCCATTCAGGCAGCGGCAAGACGACGCTGGCCAACATGCTGCCGCGTTTCGTTGTGCCCGACTCCGGGCACATCATGATTGACGGCGTGGACGTGCGCGAGCTGCGCCTGAGCGACCTGCGCAGTCATTTATCGCTGGTGAGCCAGAATGTCGTGCTGTTCGAAGGCAGCATTGCCGACAATGTGGCCTATGGTGTGCATAACGGTGCCCACGCGGCCGTCAGCGAGGAGACGCTGCGTGGCGCGCTGGAGGCGGCCAATCTGCTTGAGTTCGTGGATGGGCTTCCGCAAGGGCTGGATACGCCGGTGGGCCGCGACGGCAGCCAGTTGTCGGGTGGCCAGCGCCAGCGGCTGGCGATCGCCCGTGCGCTTGTCAAGAACGCGCCCATCCTCATCCTGGATGAGGCAACCTCGGCACTGGACAATGTATCCGAGCGCCAGGTCCAGGCCTCGCTGGAAACCCTGATGAAAGGGCGCACTACACTGGTCATCGCCCACCGCCTGTCTACCGTACAGAAGGCCGATGTCATCCTCGTGCTGGACCAGGGGCGCATCGTCGAGCAGGGTGATCATGAGACCCTGCTGGCGCACAATGGCCGCTACGCCGCCCTGTACCGAATGCAGTTCGAGACGACTTGATAGGATGTTGACATGAGCCTGGTCCCGGGAGTAAGCGTGATGAAACGATGGGTCGCCCTGTTGCCGGTGTTGCTGCCGGCCCTGCTGCTCGCAGCCTGCGCCACTGGACATTCTTCCGATGATGCGCATCTGCGTGACCTGCGCGATCCGGGATATCTCCGGACCGAACGCATGCTGAGCATGACATTTCCGCAGATCCAGATGGCCTTGTTCCGCCATGACAGGGTCTGTGGCAACGGACCTTCGTTCCGCATGCGCGAGGGCGAGGCCAGCTTTGCCGGCATCGTCGAACACGGCAGCGACGAGCGTCCCTGGAATGCACAGATCGTATTTGACCTGACCTGGCTGAAACCCAGTCTGCGTTACGACACGCGTACGCGTGTGGAAGTCTACAGTTTCTATTCCGACGCCTCGGTAAGGCGGCGCATCGAAGCCGTGTTCAACGCTATTCTCAATCCCGACGTATGCCCGGACGTGCCGGCATCTACATGAGCACGATGTCGTACTGTTCCTGAAAGTACTGGCCCTCGACCTCGAGTGAAATCGGCTTGCCGATGAAATCTTCCAGCATGGCGAGGTGCTGGCTTTCTTCTTCCAGAAAAAGGTCGACTACCGCCTGGGAGGCCAGTACGCGGAATTCCCTGGGGTTGAACTGCCTCGCCTCGCGCAGGATTTCACGCAGGATTTCATAGCACAGGCTGCGTGCCGTACGCACGTTACCGCGGGCCTGACAGGCGGGGCAGGGTTCGCACAGCTGGTTGCTGAGTGATTCGCGCGTGCGCTTGCGCGTCATCTCCACCAGCCCCAGTGCGCTGTAGCCACCCATGGTGACACGTGTGCGATCCCTGGACATGGCCTTGCCCAGTTCATGGATGACTGCCGAACGGTGCTCGGCATTATCCATGTCGATGAAGTCGACGACGATGATGCCGCCCAGGTTGCGCAGGCGCAGCTGGCGCGCCAGGGCGACGGCCGCCTCGAGGTTGGTCTTGAAAATGGTGTCGTCGAAATTGCGTCCGCCCACGAAACCGCCGGTGTTCACGTCGATGGTGGTCAGGGCCTCGGTCTGGTCGATGATGAGATAGCCGCCCGATTTCAGATCGACGCGCCGCGACAGGGCACGGGCGATTTCTTCATCGACATTGGCCGTGTCGAACAATGGGCGCTCGCCGCTGTAATGCCGTATGCGCTCCATTACCGAGGGCGTGTAGGTTGCCGCCCATTCCTGCAGTGTCTGGGTGGTGCTGCGTGAATCCACCAGAATGTTGTCGGTATCCGGACCCACCATGTCACGCAACACCCGCTGCGCCAGGCTCAGGTCGACGTAGAGCACCGAGGGGGCGCCCTGGCGTCTGGCCTTGTCCTGAATGGTTGACCACAGCGTGCGCAGATAGGCCTGATCGGCCAGCAGTTCATCATCGCTGGCGCCTTCGGCCTGGGTGCGCACGATGAAGCCGCCTTCTTCTTCCTCGCCCATGATCTGTTGCACGCGCTCGCGCAGCTCCTGGCGCTCCTGCTCGTCGTCGATCTTCTGGGATACGCCCACATGCGGCTCATGCGGGAGATACACCAGCATGCGGCCCGCCAGGCTGAGGTGGGTGCTCAGCCGGGCCCCCTTGGTGCCCAGGGGATCCTTGATCACCTGCACCATCAGCGACTGGCCTTCGAAGAGCAGCTTCTCTATGGGGGTGTACTGGGCGCCGTTTCCGCGCTGGCCGCGATTCTGGCGCAGGTCGGCCACGTGAATGAAGGCGGCGCGCTCCAGGCCGATGTCTATGAAAGCGCTCTGCATGCCGGGCAGCACGCGCGCAACCTTGCCCAGATAGATATTGCCCACATGGCCGCGCTGAATGCTACGCTCGATGTGCAGTTCCTGGACCGCCCCCTGTTCGACCAGGGCAACGCGGGTTTCAAAGGGGGTGACGTTGATGAGAATGTCTTCGGCCATGGCGCACAGTATACGCCTGTGCCGGGACGGCCAAACGGGCTTCCGGCACGGCTTTCAGCAGCGCTCTCAGGGTTGATTTGCAATGTCCGAAAACCCTGTGCTATAGTTCTGTTCTTCGCGGGGCACAGCACTGGGGTTAACCCGGATTTGTTGGGGCAGACCACAGGTGCAGGACCCGCAGGAAAGCAGTACACGAAGTTGTGCAAGTGGTGGTG
>JBBAFU010000011.1:0-111291 GCA_041655275.1 Castellaniella sp.
GATGGGTGATGCGCTCGCTGCGGGAGAAAAGAAAGCCGGGTCGTTGTTCGGGGTAGTGCTGGCGCATCCAGCGCTTCAGATCCACATGGCGGACGGTGAGGTCGGAAGAGTCGATCAACTCGGTGTCGTGCATCGTGATGCCGTCCCGCCCGAAGGGCAGCTCCCCATTGAGGATGCCGTCATAGATGCGTTCGGTGTACAGCCGCAGTTCGCCCCAGCGTGGGCAGTCCAGCGAAAGTGGCAGGTTCCGGGGCGACGAAATCGAGGTCAGGATCACCTGCTCGTACCGCAGCAGCCCGGCCCAGCGGATGGACGCTTCGATCGGGCGATAGAACACCTTTGATGTGGGTGCATCATTCTTGTTCTCTTGCATGCTCCGTCTCCTTTCTGGAGAAGAACTACATGGCCGACTCCTTTGCCGCCGACCTCATGGCCGGCGTGTTGTCTGTGCAGGAAGCGAGCCCCGAGGGCGGCTTCGTCATTGGGCTTGAGTACCTCTTACCAGTCGGCGCTACTGGTAGCCGTTGTGTGCTCGATGTGTAAAAATTCATCGACCAGAAGGTCGAGCATCAGGACGCAGGCTCGACAGTGACGCTCACGCTATCAGGGTCGTAAGAAATTGCGGCTTCTGCAAAACCGTCTAGGTATGGCCTGATATGCCAGCGGTCTCATGGGGTGCGAAGGGGATGACAATCGTCATCCAACGTCCAGCCGGACGCAGCGAATGCGCTCTCGTCATGCTCATCCCGGCATCCTGATATATCCATAAAGAATCGCGCGCCGACGCACCATGGCTAGGGTGTGCGTTCTTCCGGCGTGGCTTGCGCAGATGGGCGCCGCGATGCGCGGTGCGCGCCTTTCCACGGTGGCGTCCGAACTGCCCCGACATCGGAAGCCTGCTGCCTAGTCGGCATCGCGGTGAAGATGCAGAAGCAGAGAACGGGATATGGGTGGCTAGTTCGAGTCCACGCGGATGGCGATGTGCGGGGTGCGGGTCTGGTGCGCGGAGTGTGCGTCTTTGGACGTCGATGGATTTCTTTGGACGAACTTGTTGCCGGGGACGAAAAACAAGGCTACAATTGAGGTCTTCGCTGGTCACCTCGGCGAAGAAAGTGTTCGGGAAACAACGACTTACGCGCCTAGTAAGTGTCTCTTTTCCCGCTCCAGGATTTTTGCCCATGGGCATCCAACAGGGCCCATGGATGATTGAAAGAAAGCCGAAACCTTGCGTTTCGGCTTTTTTTTCGTCCAGAGGCGCCTACGGGTGTTGACGATGAGTTTCTCCGCACAGCCCGGTATGGCAAGGCCTTTGGACGACTGTTCACGGCACAATAGAATTATTCCAATCTGACTTCGTGCCGAGAACCCCCATGCTGAATATTCAACGCGCCTTCTGGGCCAGCCTCATTGTGCTGACGCTGCTGTGGATGCTGGCCGAGCCCCGGTTTTATGAAGCGACAACAGTGTTTGAGTGGCGTCGGCACATGCGCCAGTACACCGGCTTGATCGCGATGGGTGCCATGAGCCTGGCCATGCTGCTGGCGTTGCGCCCGCGCTGGCCCGAGCGGTGGCTGGGCGGGCTGGACAAGATGTATCGCCTGCACAAGTGGCTGGGCATCAATGCATTGATTTTTTCCGTTTTCCATTGGCTTTGGATCAAGGCACCCAAATGGGCGGTCAGCCGGGGCTTGCTCGAGGGCCCGGCGCGCGGCGGCAGTGGCAGCGGCAGTCGTGGCGGCGACGGACACGGGATCGGACCGCAGGCAATCGACAAGGCCGTCGAAACCTGGTTGCATGGCCACAAGGGCCTGGCGGAGTTCACCGGCGAATGGGCGTTTTACGCTGCGATCATATTGATTGTACTGGCGCTGATCCGCTGCTTTCCCTACCACTGGTTCTACAAGAGCCACCGCCTGCTGGCCATTGCCTACCTGGTGCTGGTGTTCCACAGCGTGGTGCTCATGGAGTTTGCCTACTGGAGCACGCCCCTGGGCTGGCTGATGACGGCCTTGCTCGCCGGCGGCACAATCGCAGCCGTGCTGGTCCTGCTGGGTCGCGTTGGTGCACAGCAGACGGTGACCGGTACGATTGCCTCACTCAATTATTACAAGGGCGTTGACGCGCTCGAGATCACTGCTGACGTGCCTGACTGGCCGGGACACAGACCGGGACAGTTTGCCTTTGCCACATCCGACCTGAATGAGGGCGCCCACCCCTACACGATTGCCTCGGCCTGGAATCCCGAGCGGCCGCAATTGACTGCCATCATCAAGGGGCTGGGCGACCACACTCGCCGCCTGCGCCAGCGGCTGCAGGTCGGGCAGGCGCTGAAAATCGAGGGCCCCTACGGCTGCTTCACCTTTGACGATGGCAGCGCGTACCAGATCTGGGTCGGCGCCGGCATCGGCATCACACCCTTCATCAGTCGCCTTGATTTCATGCAATTGCAGGCCGCCGGCGGACACCGGAACTGGCCCGACGGCCAGCGCATCGACCTGTTTCACAGCACGGCTGATGTCGACAGGGAGGCGCTGGCGCGGCTGGTTGCCGATGCACACGCCGCCGACGTACGCTTGCACGTCTTCATCGACGCCAGGCACGGGCGGCTGACGGGCCGGCGCATCCGTGACACCGTGCCCCACTGGCGCGAGGCCAGCATCTGGTTCTGCGGCCCCACCGGGTTTGCCGATGCACTGCGGCGCGACTTTGCCGCGCAGGGATTTCCGGTGCGGCAGCGCTTTCACCACGAGTTGTTCCAGATGCGCTGAGCGCGATGATCCCTGACACCGGGACCAGTGTCATTCGCGACGGCGCCCCGATGGTTATCACACGCCGCCGGGATCCATCTACCAACTCCGGTCAGGTTGACGCCGGGCACTGCAGTGACTGATGCTTTTCGACTTGCATGCTAAGATAGTAATAGATTACTCACTTTAAAGTGTGCATGTCGTGAACGAACGTCCCCAATACCTGTCTGCCGAGGCGCGACGCGCGGCCACGGTGCAAGCCGTTGTCGATCTGGCGGCAGAACAGAACCCGGCCGAGATCACAACCACCGCCATTGCCGATCGCATGGGCTTGACGCAAGGCGCGCTATTTCGTCATTTCCCCACCAAGGAAGCGATTCTGGAAGCGACCATGTCCTGGGTGGGCGAGCGCTTGCTGAACCGTGTGGACAAGGCGGCCGGGGATGCAAGCTCGCCCGCAACGGCGCTCGAAGCCATGTTCATGGCACATATCGACTTCGTGGCCAGGTATCCCGGCGTGCCACGCATGCTGTTTGGCGAGTTGCAACGCGCCGGCGAAACACTACCCAAACGAATGGCGCTCACCCTGATTCACCAGTACGAGCAGCGCTTGCGACGCTTGATGGAAGAAGGCAAGGCGCAGGGCGAACTGGATATCGATCTGGACACGGATGCAGCCGCCGTGCTGTTCATCGGCACAATCCAGGGGCTCGTCATGCAATCCCTGCTCACTGGCGAGGTCGCCCGCATCCGTCGTGATGCGCCGGCCGTGTTTGCCATCTATCTTCGCGGCATCACTAAAACACCATGAAAACGAACATTTGTCCACAACGCGGGATCCGGCGCTGGCTGCTCCCTCTGGTGGCCATCGGGTTTGGCCTGCTCACACTCCGGGAAGGCGGCGCAGTCCTGTTTTTCGATGGTGCAGCGCGCCAGGCCGCCGGCCACTATGTGCCTTTTGTGCTCTGGTTCAACTTCCTGGCCGGCTTCGCCTACATCATTGCCGGCACCGGCCTGTGGCTGCAGCGACGCTGGGCCGTCCGGCTGGCGATTGCGATTGCAGTCACGACCGCACTCGTGTTCCTGGCATTCGGCGTGCATGTGGCGCTCGGCGGTGCATGGGAGCCGCGCACTGTAGCGGCCATGACGATGCGCACGCTGATCTGGAGCGGCATGGCAGCCATTGCCTGGCGGCGCGCGCGTGTTGAGGACACTCACTGAATGCGAGCCCGCCCATGACAGGCCAGAACCGTCGCTCCGGAAGATTCCTCAGCGTCGTCATTGCCATCCTCGCACTCGCGTTCGGAGGCGCAGTGACGTTCTGGCTATCACAGGATCATGACCGGGAAGATTCGCTGATCCTCTACGGAAACGTCGATATCCGCGAAGTACAGCTGGCCTTCCGCCAGCCCGGACGCGTGGCCCAGATGGCATTCGACGAAGGCGATACCGTCAGCGCCGGTGATCAGATGGCGATGCTGGATGCGCAGCCGTATCGGGAGGCGCTAGCGGTGGCGCAGGCCCAGGTGCAAGTTGCACAGGCGGAACTGGCCAAACTGCGTCAGGGCCTGCGCCCCCAGGAAATCACCCAGGCGCGTGAGGCACTCAGGCAGGCGCAGGCGCTTGCCATCGAGGCCGAGCGGAATTTCCAGCGGCAAAACAGCCTGCTGGCTTCAGGTGCCAGCAGCCGGAGCACGGTCGATGTCGCCCGCGCGGCACGAGACCAGACCGCCGCCGGCACTGAAGCAGCCAAGGCGGCGCTGTCGCTGGCATCCGAGGGTTTTCGAAAGGAAGACATTGCCGCAGCCGAAGCGCGCCTGCTGGCCGCCCAGGCGGTTGCAGCGCAAGCCGCCACCGCCCTGGCAGACACTGAACTGATGGCACCCGGCAACGGCACCATCATTGCGCGCGTGCGCGAGCCGGGCAGCATGGTCGCCAGCCAGAGCACAGTCTACAGCCTGAGCCTGGACCAGCCGGTCTACGTGCGTGCCTATGTCAGCGAGCCGGATCTGGGGCGCATCGCGCCGGGCACTGCAGTGCACGTCCGGAGTGATTCATCCGAGAAGAGCTATCGCGGCCAGATCGGCTTCATCTCTCCGCGTGCCGAATTCACCCCGAAGACGGTGGAGACTACGGACTTGCGCACCGACCTGGTATACCGGCTGCGCATTGTCATCGACGACGCCGACAGCGACGCCGCCCTGCGTCAGGGCATGCCGGTGACAATCGCGCTCGACACCGAATCCAGCCCCGCGGCACGCAACGGGGAACGCTGAGATAGCCGTGGACACCCCCATCGCCGTCGTCATTGAAGACGTGAACAAGCATTTCGGCAAGGTTCAGGCGCTGAAGGACTTGAATGCGAGCATCCACTACGGGCGACTGACGGGCCTGGTCGGCCCCGACGGTGCCGGCAAGACAACGCTGATGCGTATCCTGACCGGCCTGCTGGTGCCCAATACCGGTCGCGTGACCCTGGCCGGCTTCGACGTCGTCCGCGACAACGACGCCATTCACGTCGTCAGCGGCTACATGCCGCAGCGCTTCGGCCTGTACGAAGACTTGTCGGTGATGGAAAATATGCGCCTGTACGCGCAGCTGCGCGGCCTGGATGCCGGGCGCAATGCCGGGCTATTTGACGAACTGCTCGAATTCACACAGCTTGCGCCCTTCACCGAACGTCTTGCAGGCAAGCTCTCCGGGGGCATGAAGCAGAAGCTGGGACTGGCCTGTGCGCTCATGGCCCGGCCCCGGGTACTGCTGCTGGACGAGCCTGGTGTTGGTGTTGATCCGGTCAGTCGCCAGGATCTCTGGCGCATGGTACAGGCGCTCACCGACGAAGGCATGGCTGTGGTCTGGTCCACGGCCTATCTTGACGAAGCTGAGCGCTGCGAGAGTGTCCTGTTGCTGAATCAGGGTCGGCTCCTGTTCGATGGTCCACCCGCGGAATTGACCGCACAGCTCGAAGGTCGCAGCTTTCGCCTGGAGAATGTCGGTGCCAAACGCCGGTCGGTGCTGACCGAGGCTCTGGATCTGCCCGGTGTGAGTGACGGCGTGATCCAGGGCGCAGGGGTACGTCTGGTGCTGCGCAAGAACGCAGATTCAGCACCGATGCAGGCACTGGCCGATCGGATGCTGCTGGGACTCACACCGGTGCCGGCGCGCTTTGAAGATGCCTTCGTTGACCTGCTTGGCGGCGGTCCCGGCGGCACCTCAATCATGGCCGAGAACCTGCCGGGGATCGAACTGGACTCGGACATCGCGGTATCGTGTCGTGACCTGACCAAACGCTTCGGCAAATTCACTGCAACAGACAAGGTCAGCTTTGATGTGCGCAAAGGTGAAATCTTCGGACTGCTGGGCCCCAACGGCGCCGGCAAGTCCACCACCTTCAAGATGCTGTGCGGCTTGCTGAAACCGACTGCGGGCGAAGCACATGTCGTTGGGCACGACCTGCGCCGTGCCACCGCGACAGCCAAGAGCCGGCTTGGTTACATGGCACAGAAATTCTCGCTCTACAGCCTGCTGTCGGTCCAGCAAAACCTGGAGTTCTCGGCCGGCGTCTATGGGCTGGAAGGCCGCACGCGGCGCGAGCGCATCGCCGAAATGATAGAAACCTTCGACCTCGGGAGCTGGCTTGCCGCCACCCCCGACTCGCTGCCGCTGGGTCACAAACAGCGCCTGGCACTAGCCTGTTCGCTGATGCATCGGCCTCCAGTGCTGTTTCTTGATGAGCCCACCTCGGGCGTAGACCCCATCACCCGGCGCGAGTTCTGGACCCACATCAACGGCCTGGCACGCAAGGGCATGACCATCATGGTCACCACTCACTTCATGGACGAGGCCGAGTACTGTGATCGCGTGGCCATCCTGTCGCGCGCACGCCTGATTGCGCTCGACACGCCCGATGCACTCAAGCGCGCATCCGCGAGCCCGGAGCATCCCGACCCAAGCATGGAGGACGCCTTCATCCATCTGGTGGAATCGGCGGATCGGGAAATGGAGGCTGTCGCATGAACAACCCTGTGCAGCCGGCCGATCTGCGGCGCCTCGACCTGCGGCGCCTGAACGCCCTGGTCATCAAGGAAAGCCACCAGGCCCTGCGCGATCCTTCGACTCTGCTGATCGCCTTCGTGCTTCCCGTGGTGTTACTGCTGCTGTTTGCCTCTGCCGTGTCGCTGGATGCCAGGAACGTGCGTGTCGCCGTCGTGCTCGAGACGCCCGGCGCCGCGGCGCAGTCGCTGGCTGCCGCATTTTCAGGCACGCGTTTTCTGGATGTCCAATTCGTCCGTGACCGGCGCGAGGTGGCTGACAAGCTCGTATCCGGCGAACTGCGCGGCTATGTGGTAATTCCGCAGGACTTCGAGCAGCGCATGGCCAGGCGTGACAGCGAGCCGCTGGTGCAGATCATCACTGATGGCTCCTACCCCAACACCGCCAACTATGTCGAAAACTACGCTCGCGGCGTGGTTCAGGGCTGGCGCGCCGGACTGGATATCGGGGCACCCGTGCAGTCCGTGCTGCTGGAACCACGCTACTGGTTCAATCCTGAGCTGGAAAGCCGCCGGGCGCTGATCCCCGGGGCGATCGCCATCGTCATGACCATCATCGGCACCATGCTCACCGCTCTGGTGGTGGCACGCGAATGGGAACGCGGCACCATGGAGGCGGTGCTGTCGACGCCTGCCTCGGTCATCGAGATTCTGACCGGCAAGCTGCTGCCATATTTTGCACTCGGCATGCTGTCCACCCTGGGAGCAGCAGCGCTGGCAGTATTCGTTTTTGGTGTCCCCATGCGTGGCTCTCTGCCGGCTCTGCTCCTCCTGTCGGCGGTGTTCATGATACCGGCACTGGGCCAGGGCCTGCTGATCTCGGCACTGGTACGCAACCAGTTCCTGGCGGCACAGATCGCGCTATTCACAGGCTTTCTGCCCGCTTTCATGTTGTCGGGCTTCCTGTATGAAATCGGCGCCATGCCTGCGCCGATCCGCGCCATTACCCTGGTGGTCCCGGCACGCTATTTTGTGGATTCGCTCAAGACGGTGTTCCTGGCCGGCGACATCCGGCCGGTATTCCTGCCCAATCTGGCGGCCATGGCAGCAATTGGAGCGCTGTTCTTCATGCTCGCCAAACGCGTCACACGCAAGAACCTGGAGTGAGCCGATGTTCATCTCCACCTTCTCGTTCACCCGGCTGCGCGCCCAGTTCATCAAGGAAATACTCAGCGTGCTGCGCGATCCGCGCAGCCGCATGCTGGTGTTCCTGCCACCCATCCTGCAACTGCTGATATTCGCCTTCGCCGCAACGCTGGAGGTGCGGAACATCGACGTTGCCATCCATAATCAGGATGCGGGTCGCTGGTCGCACGAGCTGCGGCAGCGTCTGGACAGCGCCCGGTTCATCGCCCGCGTACGCCATGTGGACAGCCGGCACCAGCTGCACGAACTGATCGATCGCGGCGAAGTGATCGCGGCACTGGCCATTCCCGTCGACTTTTCGCGCACCATTGCGGCGGGAAACAGCGGACGTGCTCAAGTACTGGTCGATGGGCGGCGCAGCAACTCGGGCCAGATCACGGTGGGTTACCTGTCAACCATTCTCGCCGACGTCGGTGCCGAGATCATGCCCGACTCGCAGCCGCCAAACCCGGTTGCGGTGCGCCACTGGTTCAATCCAAACCTGACCTACCGCTGGTTCATCGTGCCCGGCCTGACCGGCATCCTGGCCTTGTTCAGCGCGCTCCTGATCACGGCCCTGTCGATCGCGCGCGAACGGGAACTGGGCACATTCGACCAATTGCTGGTCTCACCCGCCTCGACCCCGGAAATCATTTTATCCAAGTCGCTGCCCGCCATGGTCATCGGCACGCTGCTGGGCCTGTTCATGATCGGGGCCGGCGTCTTCCTGTTCGGCATCCCGTTCACCGGCTCATTCGCCCTGCTGCTGGGCAGCCTGGTGCTGTTCATCGCCTCCGTGGTCGGTATCGGCCTGATGATTTCCGCAATCAGCATGACACAACAGCAGGCAATCCTGGGAGCGTTTGCCATTGGCGTTCCGGCCGTCCTGATGTCGGGCTTCGCCACACCGGTGGAGAACATGCCGGTCTTCCTGCAATGGCTGGCCCAGGCCATTCCACTCACCCACTTCCTTACCATCGTCGAGGGCAGCTTTCTGAAAGCCATGCCGCCCGGCGATATCCTGAGCAAGCTGTGGCCGCTGATGGCAATCACGGTGGCCACGCTGACCATGGCCACCGTATTCGTCCGGAGACGTCTGCAATGACGCAGACCATCGCCGCCTGAGGTACCAGGCTCGCTCAATCAGAAGAAACCAAGCGCATCGGGGCTGTAGCTCACCAGCATGCACTTGGTCTGCTGGTAGGCATCCAGCGCCATCTTGTGCGTCTCGCGCCCTATGCCGGATTGCTTATAGCCGCCAAATGCCGCGTGCGCCGGGTACAGGTTGTAGCAGTTGGTCCAGACGCGTCCGGCCTGAATCTGACGGCCTACCCGGTAGGCCTGGGAGCCGTTGCGCGTCCACACGCCGGCACCCAGCCCGTAATAGGTGTCATTGGCAATGGCCACGGCCTCTTCCTCATCCTTGAACGTGGTGACGGACGCCACCGGGCCAAAGATTTCCTCCTGGAAGACGCGCATGCTGTTCTTTCCGAACAGCAGGGTCGGCTTCACATAGAAACCGTCCTTCAACTCCTCGCTCGGCACGTTGCGCTCACCGCCGGTAAGGCACTCCGCACCCTCTTCACGACCGATGTCGATATAGCCCAGGACTTTGTCCAGCTGCGCCTGGGACACCTGCGCACCCAGCATGGTCGTCGAATCCAGCGGATGACCCGCCTTGATGGATTCCACACGCTTGGTAACACGTTCGATGAAGCGTTCGTAAATGGATTCCTGTATCAGGATACGCGTGGGTGCCGTGCAGACTTCGCCCTGGTTCAGGGCAAACATACTGGCCCCTTCCAGCGCCTTGTCGAAGAAGGCATCGTCCTGATCCATCACGTCGGCAAAGAAGATGTTGGGGCTTTTGCCACCCAGTTCCACCGTACTCGGAATCAGGTTGTCCGCGGCAGCGTGCAGGATGTGCGTGCCCGTGGCGGTGGAGCCGGTGAAGGCAAGCTTGGCAATGCGTTTGCTGGTGGCCAGCGCGTTGCCGGCCTCCTTGCCATAGCCGTTGACGATGTTCAACACACCGGGCGGCAGCAGATCACCGATAAGTTCCACGAACTCCAGGATGGATGCCGGCGTCTGCTCGGCCGGCTTGAGCACGATGCAGTTGCCGGCGGCCAGTGCCGGTGCCAGCTTCCAGGCCGCCATCAGCAGCGGGAAGTTCCACGGAATAATCTGGCCGACAACGCCCATGGGCTCGTAAAAGTGGTAGGCCACCGTGTCCTTGTCTATTTCCGAGATGCCGCCTTCCTGGGCACGAATGCAGCCCGCAAAGTAGCGGAAATGATCGATTGCCAGCGGCAGGTCGGCACCGAGCGTTTCGCGCAGCGGCTTGCCATTGTCGATACTTTCAGCCACCGCCAGCAGACGCAGGTTCTGCTCCATGCGATCGGCGATGCGCAACAACACGGCGGCACGCCCGGCCACTGCGGTTTCTCCCCAGGACTTGCGCGCCGCATGCGCCGCATCCAGCGCCAGTTCCACGTCGTCCGCGTTTGAACGCGGCACCTCGCAGAAGACCTGGCCGGTAATGGGCGACAGATTCTCGAAATAATCCTTGGAAACCGGGGCCACCCAACGCCCGCCTATGTAGTTCTCGTAGTGCTTCTTGTAGGGGAAATTGATGTCCAGCCCCAGATGCTTGAGTTCAGTCAGATCCATCTCCATCTCCTTGTTGGCAGGGTGCTATCGGCACGCATATGCCGGCACCCATTATTCATACAGACTACGGCGTAACATTTTGATGATACTGTAAAAAATAGAATACTCAAGCGATACACTTATTTCCGGCAAGCCATTGCGATTCGCAGTGCATGCACCTGCTTGTCGATCGACTTGTTCAGGCGTCCATACAAAAACTTCTCTAGACATTCAGGAGGCTCTTGATCATAATGATCGTATCAATCAATATGATATGAGGTGAGTCATGATCACTGAAATCAGCGCTGTGAAGTTTCGGCAAAACCTCGGCGAAATGATAAACCGCGTGCAATATCGCAACGACAGCATCGTCATCAACA
Source organism: Castellaniella sp. (assembly GCA_041655275.1). Lineage (GTDB taxonomy): Bacteria > Pseudomonadota > Gammaproteobacteria > Burkholderiales > Burkholderiaceae_B > JAJYRX01. Next base: position 10,954 of record JBBAFU010000011.1, read on the forward strand.
AGGATGGCAAACCTGTCGCTGCTCTGGTCGATGCAAATCTATTCGCCCGTATTCGACGGATGCAGGATCGTTTCGATGCCTTGAGCCGCCGCATCAGTGATGGCTTCGCCGGCGTACCGGAAGACGAGGGTATGGCGGAGATTGAAGATACCGTAGCGGCGGAACGGAAGGCAGGCTGATGCCGGCATTGCACGTGGTGCTCGACACCAATGTGCTGGTTTCGGGGCTTGCCTATCCTGGCAGCATACCAGGGCAAATCGTGACTGCATGGCGCCAGGGCGGGCTGAAGGTATCACTTTCACATTACATTCTGGACGAACTGGTACGTGTTCTCGCTCGATTATCCAGGGTCCAGATGACCTCGGCCGAGATTCGCGATTTGGCTGACAATCTGATGTTCCAGGCGGATCTTGTCGAACCATCAGGCCCGTCGGACAAGACACTGCGGGACGAGGCTGATCAACCTGTGTTACAGACACTATTGGCAGCAAAAGCACGCTATCTGGTGACTGGCGACAAGGATTTACTGGCTTTGGCCAGCCGGTATCCTATCATCACACCCGCAGATTTCTGGACGCGGCACGGAAGCTGACTGCATTGTTTCATTCAGACAGGCCTTGCGCGAATGGGAACGGGGATAGCGCGCACATTCGCATCGGAAAATGACTGATCGCCAGCAATGTAAGCAAATAATACATGTCTGCCCATTTTTCAATCAATGAAACGCTTCTCTGGACATTAAAGGGCCTGCTGATCCTGATCGCCGCCCTCCTGACTGCATGTGGTCCGCCCGCCTTGCAGGAAAGAGAAGCGTCACTGGCACTGACGACACAGGAAGGATCCGGCACCTTGCTGGGTCAGGCACTGGCGCCGCTTGCCGGGCAACATGTCGGCCTGAGCGGTGTGGTGCCACTGAGCGACTCCCTGGATGCCTTTGCCGCACGCATGCTGCTTATCGCCACCGCGCAGCGCACAATCGATGCCCGGTACTATATCTGGCGCGACGACATTACCGGCAATCTCCTGCTCGATGCCCTGCATGACGCTGCCCGTCGTGGTGTGCGTGTGCGCCTGCTTGTCGACGACAACGGCACCTCGGGGCTCGACGACAGGCTGGCACTGCTGAACGCACAAGCCAATGCCGAAGTCCGGCTGTTCAATCCCTTTCCGTTTCGCGCTTTCAAGCCACTGTGGTTCCTGACGGACTTCAGGCGATTGAACCGGAGGATGCACAACAAATCCCTGACCATCGATGGGCAGGCAACCGTGGTGGGCGGGCGCAACATCGGCGACGAGTACTTCGGCGCGACGCAGGATGTTGCCTTTGCCGATCTGGACATCATGGCGGTCGGCACGGTTGTGGACGAGGTCTCGCATGACTTTGACCGCTACTGGAACAGCCAGTCCGCGTATCCGATAGAACAGCTGGTCACGGCGCCGGACACGCGTGAAGCACAGGCCCTGGAAAAAGAAGAAGCCGGCACATTGGCCCTGCCCAAAGCCCAGGCCTACCTCAGGGTCGTGAGGACCTCGGGGCTTGTCGAAGACCTGTTGGCGCAACGCCTGGCATTCTATTGGGCGCCGGTACGCATGGTCAGCGATGACCCGGCGAAGGTCCTGGGCAAGGCGCAACCCCAAACCATGTTGACGGCGCGCCTGATGGAAATCCTGGAGACGCCGACCCGAACGATCGACCTGATCTCACCCTACTTCGTGCCAACGCAGCAAGGCGTGCAGGCGTTTGGCCAATTGGCCGACCAGGGCGTCGCTGTCCGGATATTGACCAACGCCCTGGAAGCCACGGATGTCGCCGCTGTCCATGCCGGCTATATGAAATATCGCAAGCCGCTTCTGGAACGTGGCATTGCATTGTTTGAAATGCGCGGCAATCATGAGGTCAACAAACCCAGGGAGAAGGCTGGGCCGTTCGGCAGTTCGGGAACCAGCTTGCATGCGAAGACATTTTCCGTTGATGGAGAACGTCTCTTTGTGGGCTCGTTCAACTTTGACCCCCGTTCTGCCCGCCTGAACACCGAACTCGGCTTTGTCATCGAAAGCGAACAACTTGCAGACCGGGCATCACGCGCCTTCGACAACATGATCCCGCGTTTTGCCTATCAGCTGGAACAAGACGCGGAACACGGCATTGTCTGGATAGACCGCAGTGCCGACAACCCTGTCAGGCTGACAACGGAGCCGTCGGCCTCCTTCTGGAAGCGCCTCGCCATACGATTCCTGTCCCGGCTCCCGATCGAATCCTTGTTGTAGGCGCAGAACCCGCTTTCAATCCGTCAGCGGCGCAGCCCTTCGCCTGAGCGCAAAACCGAGTGACACCACGGCCAGCGCCAGCGGAATGAAGGATACCCAGAGCACCGTATCCCACCCGTAGGCACTCAGCAATCCACCCGACGAGAACGAGCCGATGGCCATCAAACCAAAGACGATGAAGTCATTGAGGGACTGCACCTGGGTCTTTTCCTCGGGGCGATGGCACTCCAGAACCATTGCCGAGGCGCCGAGAAACCCGAAATTCCACCCCACACCCAATAGAATCAATGTGGCCATGAAGTGCGCAATATCGATTCCGGCGAGTCCGACTGCTGCGGAAATCCCTGTCAGCACCAGACCGGCCGTCGCCACACGCCCCGCGCCAAAGCGTCCGATGAGCGTCCCGGTGAAGAAACTTGGCCCATACATGGCAATCACATGCCACTGGATGCCCTCGTTGGCCGCCTCCTGCGAGTGACCGCACAGGTGCATTGCCAGCGGTGCAGCCGTCATCAGGAAGTTCATGAGCATATAGGCCACTGCACCGGTGATGACGGCGGCAACAAACCGCGGCTGGCGTGCAATCACTGCCAGCGGCCTGCCCGAGGCCGCCTCGGCCGCAGTGGGCATGGGCAGCTGAACACCGAGCAGTATGAAGGCCGATACCGCTGCAACGGCCGCCTGCGCCAGATAGGTGGCGGCAAACAGATAGGGCTGCCACAGATCCATCGTGTAGGTCACGAGCTGCGGGCCCACAACCCCCGATGCAACACCACCCGCCATGACGAGCGAAAGGGCCCGCGCCCGCCGGGCGGGTGCCACACCGTCGGCCGCGGCAAAACGGAAGGTCAGCACCACAGCCGCATAGCCGCCGCCCAGGAAGGACGCGAAGCAGAACAGCCAGAATGAACCGATGAGGACCGCAAGCATGCTGAACAGTCCGGCCAGCACGCCGCCGCCGGTTCCGGTCAGAAAGACCATGCGCCGGCCGCGACGCCGCGCGAGCGCTCCCGCAGGCAAGATACAGGCCGCCATGCCCACAACAAAGATGGAGATGGGCAGGGTCGCGAGCATGGGATCGGGCGCAAACATGTTGCCGACAATTGCGCCCGTGGCATAGAGCACCGTGGAATTCGCCCCGGCGAGCGCCTGGGCTATGGAAAGCCGCCAGATATTTCCGCTTTGAACCTTTGCGGGCAGCTCCTGCATCTTGCTACCCATGGCAGCTGTACCATCGTCAGTCATCGTCGTGTGTCTTCCATAAGCTTCGCATGGAGAGTAGCGCCATCATGGCATATCGGGCAAGACCTGCGCGCCTGGCATTGACAGAAAGCTGAGCTCCCGCTACTCTCTTTCATCCTGAAATGAGAATGATTGCCATTCACCGGAAACATATCGATGGAAACTATTGTTTTTCGAGCCGCAGCAGCGGCATTGGCCTTTGCACTCTGCGCACCGGTCACCGCAACCGCTCGGGAGGTCAACCTCTACACCACACGCGAACCCGGTCTGATACAGCCGCTGCTCGATGCATTCACGAAGGACAGTGGCATTCAGGTCCGGTCCATCTTCATCAAGGATGGCTTGCTGGAGCGGGTGCGCGCGGAAGGGGGACGATCTCCCGTTGATGTGCTGATGACGGTTGACATCGGCAACCTGCTCGATCTGACGGACGCGGACCTGACCCAGCCTGTGGACTCACAGGTCCTTGAGCAGGCCATCCCGGCCAATCTGCGTGACAGGGATGGACGCTGGTTTGCATTTTCCCTGCGCGATCGCGTGCTGTACGCGCACAAGGACCTGCCGATCACCCGCTTCAATTACGAAGATCTGGCAGACCCCGAATGGAAAGGCCGGGTCTGCATACGCTCGGGGCAGCATCCCTACAATACGGCGCTGATTGCCGCAAAGATCGCCCACGACGGTGCGCAGGCCACGCAGACCTGGCTCGAGGGCGTCAAGCACAACCTTGCGCGCAAGGCTGCCGGCGGTGATCGCAACGTTGCCCGCGACATCCTTGGCGGCATCTGCGACATCGGCATTGCCAACGCCTATTACGTCGGCCGCATGAAGACTTCGGAACCGGGCTCGGAAGCGCGCGCCTGGGGCGACGCCATCAAAGTCATCCGTCCGCAGTTCGCAAGCAATGCCGACGGCGGCACCCATGTCAACATCAGCGGCGCCTCGCTGGCCCGGCACGCGCCCAACCGTGACAACGCCATACGTTTCATGGAGTACCTGATCTCGCCCGAGGCGCAGGCAATCTATGCCAATGCCAACTTCGAGTATCCGGTGCGTGCCGGAGTGGAAGTGGCTCCGGTCATGGCTGCGCTGGGACCATTGAAGGTGGACTCACTGGACATGACTGAAATCGCCAGACATCGCAAACAGGCGAGCGAGCTGGTGGACAGGGTCGGTTTTGATCACTGATCTTTCGCATTTCCATTATTCCCGAACGGTTCGGGGACTCTGGGCTCCATCGGGAGCCTTTCTTGTCGCCGTTGCCGTCATGGCGCCGGTACTGGCGCTTGCGTGGCATGCCCTGAGCAGTGACCTGGACCACTGGCGTCACCTTGCCGATACGACGCTGCCCGCCACCTTGCGCAGCACCGTGGCCCTGCTGGCGGGTGTCGCCGTGCTGGCAAGTGCACTGGGCATCGGCAGTGCCTGGCTGGTCACTGCCTATCGCTTTCCGGGACGTGCAATCCTGAACTGGGCGCTGCTGCTCCCCCTGGCGGTTCCAACCTACATCATGGCCTATGCCTACCTGGATGTCCTACATCCCCTGGGGCCGGTGCAGTCGGCGCTGCGCCACTGGCTGGGATACAGCAGCCCGCGCGAATTCCGCTTGCCGGACATCCGCAGCATGACGGGCGCGATCGTCCTGCTGGGCTTCGTCCTCTATCCGTACGTCTACCTCACCGTACGCTCGACATTTCTCACACAGGCGGCCAATGTGCTGGAGGCTGCCCGCACACTGGGCGCCCACAGGGCGGAAGTCTTCTGGCGCGTTGCCCTCCCCCTGGCCAGACCGGCCTGGGCCGTTGGCCTGAGCCTGGCGCTGCTGGAGACGCTGAACGATATCGGTGCCTCCGAGTTCCTCGGCATACAGACCATGACGGTTGCCGTCTACACCTCATGGACCACGCGCTCGGATCTGGCGGCGGCAGCGCAGATTGCACTCACCATGCTGCTCATCGTCGTCGCGCTCATCCTGCTGGAGCGCAGGGGACGCGCACGCCAGCGCTTCGCCAACGTCCAGCGCATGCAGCCCATGCAGGCACGGACATTGCGCGGGCCGCCCGCACTCATCGCCCTGCTCCTGGGCCTGCTGCCCATTCTGGCGGGTTTCGTCGTTCCGGCCATCTATCTGACGGCAGAAGCCGTGGAACGTCTGCATGGCGGACACGGCCTGTCCCACACGCTGATGCGCAGCCTTTCCAACACGGTACTGCTTGCCCTGATCGCAACGGTGGTCACGCTCACAATCGGCCTGATGGTGGCGTGGGCAAGCCGCACACTGCGGGAAAGCGCCTGGCGACAGCCTGCCAGGGCACTGGCGCGCGTTGCAAGCCTGGGCTATGCCGTGCCGGGCACGGTGCTGGCCATCGGCCTGCTGACGCCGGTAATGCTGATCGATGACGGGCTGGGCGAGCTGATGCAAAGCCGGCATCTGCTGCTGATGGGCTCGGGCGGGGCACTGCTCATCGCCTATGTCATCCGTTTTCTGGCCATTCCGGTTGGCGCTGCGGAAGCCGGCCTGACCCGCATACCAGCCAGCCTGGAGCATGCCGCCCGCACGCTCGGATCAGGCCCGGCACAAGCCTTGCGCCGCATTCATCTGCCCCTGCTGCGCCCCGCGCTGGCGGCCAGCGCCCTGCTGGTGCTGGTGGATGTGATGAAGGAATTACCGGCCACGCTGCTGCTGCGCCCACTCGATTTTGACACCCTGGCAACCCTGCTGTACGCCGAGGCGTCTCGCGGAAACTATGAAGAAGGCGCCCTGGCCGCGCTCGCCATCGTGCTCGCCGGCCTGCTGCCCGTGATCCTTCTGGCCCGCACCAATCTTTCTCACGGATATCGAAGACCATGAGCTCATCCCATCAGACCGAAAACAAATTCCTGACGCTGTCCCGGGTCAGCATTGCCTACGGTGCACCCGGCGCGCCGCAGGTGGTGATACGGGATTTCTCCATGTCGCTCAAGCAAGGCAGCGTGGGCTGCCTGCTGGGTGCCTCGGGCTGCGGAAAATCAACCATTCTCAGGGCCATCGCCGGGCTGGAGCCGCTCGTGGGCGGCACCATTTCACTGGGCGACAGGGTATTGTCCTCAGCCAGCCGGCACCTTGCGCCCGAAGACAGGCGCATCGGCCTGATGTTTCAGGACTACGCCCTGTTCCCGCATCTGACGGTCAACGAAAACATCGGCTTCGGCGTCCGCGGGGTGTCGCGCAGCGAGCGCCGGCAACGCGTCCGGGAAATGCTGGAAATCGTGGACCTTGCCGATATCGGCAGCCGCTACCCGCACGAGCTCTCCGGCGGTCAGCAACAACGCGTGGCACTGGCCAGGGCACTGGCACCCGCACCCGAACTGCTGCTGCTGGATGAGCCCTTCTCCAACCTCGATGTGAACACGCGCACACATCTTGCCAATGAGGTGCGCGACATCATCAAGGCTGCAAACCGTACGGCCATTGTCGTGACGCACAATCGGGACGAGGCCTTCGCCATGGCGGATCAGCTCGGCGTGATGTGCGAAGGCTGTCTGGAAGCATGGGCAAGCCCCGGGGACCTGCGCCGCCTGAACTGAAACGGCATCTATCATTGTCCCACAGCGTTGCCCCAGGGCAACAAAGGGCTTTACCTTCACACGATGACAAGCCTTAAGCTATGTTCATGTTGAATTCCAACGGGAAGACATAGTATGCGTATGCCAAGCAAACCCGGCAGCCAGGCCGCTCTGGCGCCGATCAGCCTTTCCATTGAGGGCATGAGCTGTGCGAGCTGTGTGGGCCGGGTGGAAGCGGCGCTGGCCCGGGTCGAGGGCGTGGACAGCGTGGCCGTGAACCTGGCTACAGAGAGGGCGGAAATCCGCCTCGCTGAACCTGTTGACCGAATGACACTGATCGAGACCGTGGAAAAGACCGGCTATCACGTGCGCACCGATATTGCCGAGCTGGCGATTGATGGCATGACCTGCGCAAGCTGTGTGGGTCGTGTCGAAAAAGCGCTCCGGGCCGTACCCGGCGTCACGCAGGCCGCCGTCAACCTTGCGACGGGGCGCGCCACCGTACAGGGCGTTGCGCCAGTGGACACCCTGGTGGCTGCGGTCCGGAAAATCGGCTACGAATCCCGTGTCATCGATAACAGTGCCCAGGCCAACGAAGAAGCGGCTGCGCAAAAGGACGCAGAACACGTCATCCTCAAACGCGACCTTATCGTGGCCGCCGTGCTGACGCTGCCGGTGTTCGTACTGGAGATGGGCTCGCATCTCGTCCCTGGTATGCATCAATGGGTGGAATCCACCATTGGCATGCAGCTGAACTGGTATCTGCAATTCATTCTGACCACACTGGTCCTGGCATTCCCGGGCCGGCGCTTCTACGCGATGGGTCTTCCGGCGCTGATCCGCCTCGGGCCGGACATGAACTCGCTGGTGGCCGTCGGCACGGCTGCAGCATTCGGTTATTCGGTGGTTGCCACCTTCGCGCCCGGACTGCTGCCGGCCGGCACGGTGAACGTGTATTACGAGGCGGCCGCCGTCATCGTGACCCTGATCCTGCTGGGACGCTTTCTGGAGGCGCGTGCCAGGGGGCGCACTTCCGAAGCCATCGCGCGTCTGGTGGGCCTGCAGCCCAAGACGGCCCATGTGCGGCGTGATGGCCGCGTCATGGATATTCCCATCAGCGAGGTGGTGCTGGACGACATTGTGGAAGTGCGCCCCGGCGAGCGCGTGCCGGTCGATGGCGAGGTGACCGAGGGTCAAAGCTTCGTGGATGAGTCCATGATCACCGGCGAGCCGATTCCCGTCGAGAAGACGATAGGCAGTACGGTGGTGGGGGGTACGGTCAACCAGAAAGGCGCCATCAGCTTTCGCGCCACCGCCGTGGGGGCCCGAACCATGCTGGCGCAGATCATCCGGCTGGTCGAGCAGGCCCAGGGCTCCAAGCTGCCCATACAGGCCGTCGTCGACAAGATCACGCTGTGGTTTGTGCCTGCCGTCATACTGGCGGCGCTGCTGACATTTCTGGCATGGCTCGTTCTTGGCCCGTCACCGGCGCTGACCTTTGCGCTGGTCAATGCTGTTGCGGTACTCATCATCGCCTGCCCCTGCGCCATGGGGCTGGCGACACCCACATCCATCATGGTCGGTACCGGCCGTGGTGCAGAGATGGGCGTGCTGTTTCGCAAGGGCGAGGCGCTGCAGTTGTTGCGCGACGCCAGGGTGGTGGCGGTGGACAAGACGGGCACACTCACCGAAGGCCGCCCTGTGCTCACCGACCTGGAAATCGCACCCGGCTTCGAGCGCCGGGACGTGCTGATGCACGTCGCCACGGTTGAATCGCGATCGGAACACCCGATTGCCCATGCCATTGTCGTGGCGGCGCAGGAAGAAGACATTGCCCTGCCTGCAATGACCGATTTTGAATCCGTTACCGGCATGGGCGTGCGTGCCATGGTGGACGGCAGCCGCGTCGAGGTCGGCGCGGATCGCTTCATGCGCTCACTGGACATGGATGTGGATATGTTTGCAGACACGGCCGGACGACTGGGCAATGAAGGCAAATCGCCGCTCTATGCCGCCATCGACGGCCGCCTGGCCGCCATCATCGCCGTCGCGGACCCGATCAAGGCCGGCACGCCCGCCGCCATTGCAGCATTGCACCAGCTCGGCCTCAAGGTCACCATGATCACCGGTGATAACGCGCGCACTGCCCAGGCCATCGCCCGGCAGCTGGACATTGACGAGGTGGTGGCCGAAGTACTGCCCCAGGGCAAGGTGGATGCGGTGCGCCAGTTGAAGCAGACCCATGGCCGGATCGCTTTCGTGGGTGACGGCATCAATGATGCACCGGCCCTGGCCGAGGCCGATGTGGGCCTGGCCATCGGCACGGGTACGGACATCGCGGTCGAATCCGCGGACGTTGTGCTCATGTCGGGTGACCTGCAGGGTGTGCCCAATGCCATCGCCCTGTCCCGCAGCACCATCAGCAATATCCGTCAGAACCTGTTCTGGGCCTTTGCCTACAACACCGCGTTGATTCCCATAGCCGCCGGCGTCCTGTATCCTGCCTGGGGTGTGCTGCTGTCACCGGTCTTTGCGGCAGGCGCAATGGCCATGTCGAGTGTCTTCGTGCTGGCCAATGCCCTGCGCCTGCGCCGCTTCCAGCCACCGCTCGACAGGGCAGCCGCCGCATGAACTTGAAAAGCGAGGGCAGTCATGAACATTGGCGAGGCCGCCACGGCATCCGGCGTTTCGGCGAGGATGATCCGGCATTATGAGAAAATAGGCCTGATACCTCCGGCAGGTCGCACCGATGCGGGCTATCGACTCTACACACAGCCGGACATCCACCGCCTGCGCTTCATCCGGCGCGCGCGCGACCTCGGGTTCTCCATCACCGAAATCGAAACCCTGCTGGGTCTGTGGAATGACAAGTCGCGTCGAAGCAGTGATGTCAAACGCCTGGCCCAGGAGCATATCGATCAGCTCGAACTCCGCATCGAGAGCATGCTGCAGATGACGCAAGCGCTCAAGATCCTGGTGCGCTCCTGCGCCGGCGACGAAAGACCGGACTGCCCGATTCTGCATTCACTGGAGCAGGCCGGCGAAAAATCCGCCTCATGATCTCGGCGGCTTTTTCTTCTCTTGCACTTCAGGATCGCCGGCGCGTGACGGCGGCGCCCATGGCTTGAACACATTGCCCCACGCAGCGATATCCTGCGCACTGGCCGGGGCCAATCCGGCAAGGGCCTGAGCCGTCTGTTGCTGCCACGCCCGCATAGCATCCTGCAGACCCTGTGCAAGCTGTGTCTGGGCTTCCACCAGCATCTGCGCCAGAACCTGGTTATCGCCGATGTGACGCTGCATGTGGCGCCAGAATGAAGACGCCGATTCCGTTGCAAGCGCCTGCCAGTCTTCAGCAGCCAGCAGTTCGCCAAGCTCCGCGTGCATGCCTGCAGCACTCTCATCAGCCAGTTGCTGTCCGCGTTGCAGCCATTGGGCGCCGTGCTCCTGGAGCAGCTTGCCCAAGCTGAGCTGCAGCTCGAGATTCGCCTTGTACAAATCCAGCGGCAATTTGCTGATATCAGTCATTTTGATTTACCTCCCGCGCTCCGGCTCACGGATCGCTTGAAAGTTGCTCTGCCAGCGCCGCCATGAAGCGCCCGGCCGCCGCGCCGTCGATCACCCTGTGATCATAGGAGAGCGAAAGCGGCAACAGGCGGCGCACGACAATGCGGCCGTCGCGCACCACCGGAGCCTCCTGAATGCGCGAAACACCCAGTATGGCCACCTCGGGCGCGTTGATGATGGGCGTGAAACCGGTGCCGCCCAGACGACCCAGACTGGTGATGGTGAAACTGCCGCCCTCCACATCCTCATTCTTGAGGTCCCCGCTGCGGGCTCGCCCGGCCAGCGCGGCAATGCCACCGGCAATGGCGGCCAGGTCCATATCCTGGACATTGTGCAGGACGGGCACCAGCAAGCCCGCCGGCGTATCTACGGCAATCCCGATATTATGGTAGGCCTTGCGGTGCAGTGTCCTGCCATCCGGATCGAGCGAGGCATTGAAATCCGGGAACCGGGCCAGCGTTCGAGAGGCCGCGCAAACGAGATACGAGAGCAGGGACGGAGCCGGCGACTGCGGACCCCGCATTGCTGCGGTCTTCCGGCGGTGCGCCTCCAGGTCTGTGACATCGACGGCATCGAAGTGGGTGACATGGGGCACCTCGCGCCAGCTGGCGGCCATGCGCCGCGCAACAAGCTGGCGCAGACGGCTCAGCGCATGCGTCTCGACGGAGCCGAACAGGGTGTAGTCATAATGCTCGACCGCCGCAGGCCTGGTGCTTGTCGCAGAAGGTTCGGACATGACGCTCTCCTGAAGGCTCAGGCCGGCAATACCGGCTGGAACGCGGCGATGAAGGCTTCAATCGCATCTTCGCTCACATCGCCCGGCGCCATCACCCCGATGAGTGCCCCCACCGGCAGGGTGGTACCTTCCGGTGCCACCTGACGGCGCAGCACGCCGTCAACGGGCGCCTCCAGCACATTGGTGATCTTGTCGGTCTCGATATCGGCAAGCTCGTCACCCCTGAGCAGTGAATCCCCTTGCGCTACCCGCCATGTGGCCACGGTGCCTTCCCGCATCGTCAGCCCGAACTTGGGCATGGTCAGGGCACGGATCGGATCAGTGGGCATGGGAAGCCCTCCCGACAATGGACTTCACGGCCTCAATGATGTTTTCCGTTCCAGGAATATGGGCCTGCTCCAGATTGGGCGCAAACGGCACAGGATTATGCGACGGCGTCACACGGCGCACGGGTGCACGCAATGCATCGAAGCCATGCTCGGACACGATTGCCGCAATATCGGACGCCATCCCGCACCGGGGCAAGGCTTCATCGACAACCACCAGGCGTCCCGTCTTGCGCACCGATTGCAGAATGGACGCCACATCCAGCGGCGATGTCGTGCGTGGATCGATCACTTCGCAATCCACTCCCGTCGGCGCGAGGGCCTCGGCCGCCGCCTGCGCGAACTGCACCATGCGCCCCAGGGCCACAATGCTCACGTCGCTTCCCTCGCGTGCGACGCGCGCCTGGCCGAAAGGAATGGCATACTCCTCATCGGGCACCTCGCCCTTGTCGCCAAACATGGCCTGGTGCTCGAAGAAGATGACCGGATCGTCGTCGCGGATGGCTGAAATCAGCAAACCCTTGGCCTCGTAGGGCGATGAAGGGATGGCCACCTTCAGGCCCGGCATATGGGTGAACACCGGGTAATAGCAGTCACTGTGCTGGCCGGCGGCGCCGGTACCCGCACCGTATAGCGTGCGGATGACGCAGGGCGTCTTCGTCTTGCCGCCGAACATGTAGCGAAACTTGGCCATCTGGTTGAACAGGGCATCGCCCGCAACACCAAAGAAAGTGACGAACATCAGCTCCGCCACCGGCCGCAGGCCGGTGACGGCGGCGCCGGCCGCGGCGCCCATGATGGCGCTTTCACTGATGGGGGTATCGATTACCCGCTCGGGGCCAAACTCGGTGTACAGGCCGGCGGTGGCACCGAGCACACCGCCCCAGGCATCCTGCTGTCCGCCGGAGCCCCTGCCGCCGGCGATGTCTTCGCCCAGCAAGATCACATTGGCATCGCGGCGCATTTCATGACGCAACGCTTCATTCAGCGCTTCACGGAAAGTTTTCACACTCATGGCATGACTCCTGCAAATGAGCTTCAATAAGAGACGTAGACGTCGGTGGTGAGCGTGGCCAGCTCCGGCAATGGCGCCTTGCGTGCCTCGGCCACCGCCTCGTCGATCAGCTGCGCCACCGACTGGTCTGTCGCATCCATCTCATCCTCGGGCAGGATGTCGCCCTGCACGACGCGTGCACGGAAGAGTTTCAGGGGATCCCGGTACCTGCGCTCGTCGCGCACCTCGCCTGCGGGCCGGTACGTCATGGCATCGCCTTCGAAATGGCCGTAATAACGGGCACACTGAACATGCAGAAAGCGCGGCCCCTCTCCCGCACGCAGCGCCCGTATCGCGGTTGCTGCGGCCGCCGTGACGGCAAAAAAATCACGGCCGTCGACCTTTTCCCCCGGGATGCCGAAACTGGCCGCACGCCGCACGGGATTGTGGCCGCCGATGGACCAGCTGCTGGAGGTGGATTCCGCATAGCCGTTGTCCTCCAGCACGAACAGGACCGGCAGATCAAGAACACGTGCAAAATTCATGGCCTCCAGCGTCATGCCCTGGTTGAAGGCCCCGTCACCGAAAAAGGACACGGACACACCACCGGTCTTCTTTACCTTGGCTGAAAGCGCCGCACCGCAGGACAACGAGGTACCGCCGCCGACGATGCCATTGGCCCCCAGCATACCGATGCTGACATCGGCAATATGCATGGACCCGCCCTTGCCATTGCACAGACCGCCCTGTCGGCCGTAGATTTCCTTCATCATGGCCTTGACATCACAGCCGATGGCAATGCAGTGGCCGTGCCCCCGGTGTGTGCTGGAAACCGTGTCGCGCTCATCCGTGCGCAGATGCCGGATCACGCCCACGGCGGACGCCTCCTCGCCCGCGTACAAATGCACGAAACCGGGGATCTCCCCGGTGGCGAACTCGTCGTGCACACGCTCCTCGAACATCCGGATCGTGCGCATGCGGCGATAGGCGTCCAGCAACTGGTCTTTATCGAGATTCATCTTCCCTTCCTCCTCAGTATTTGATTCGGGCGGGAGCAGGGCTTGCGTCCATGCCTCGCATCGAATCGGACAATCACCCAAGTTGAATATATTCGTGACTGACCGATATGGATACATAAATATGACTTTTCATTGCGAAAAGTCAAAAAGTGGCAATCCCGATGTGACGCAGCCGGCGGTATGTCTGTAGCGGTGCCGCGTTCACTTTGCCTTCAGCGGCTCCGCACACCCCGTCTGGCCGTCGGTGCGCGGTCCGGTGAGCACCGGCCATGTCATCACCAGGTAGACGGCAAAGCACAGCGCCCACAGCACGCCGGACGCCGTCAGCAGCAAGGGCGGCAGCGCCATGATCCCCGCTGCCGCGCGCAGCACGGCTGCCAGGACCAGTCCGCTCGCAACCGCCGGCAGCCATCCGCGACGGTCCAGCCACCGGCCGGCATGGATGCGTCCGGCCATTGCCATGATGGTGAAGATGGACAGGCTCATGGCACCCGCCATGAGGACATGCCGGCCGGCAGACGCCGGCAGACCGGCACCCATCCAGCTGGCGCCCATGAGTCCGTAGCCCGCGGCCATCAGCCAGTAGGTGGCGTACATCATGAGCGCCCAGCGCGTGAACAGGGGCCGGCCCACATGCCAGTCATTGAGCAGATTGAGCATGGCGGCGGCCGCTGCCAGCGCCGTCCATCCGGTGATGCGGTCATGACCCAGTGCAAACTCCACGGCGCTGCAGGTGACGATGCAGAAGATGGCCAGGCTGCGTCGCGGCGGCCGGGCCAGATAGCCGATATCGCCCGGCGGAGGATCGTCGGGGCGGCCTTCCTCTATCCGGCGGTTCACCACGGCCATGGACACCCGGCTTGCGCTGATGACGATCAGCACCATCATCAGGCCGATGGCCAGGCGCAGCCATGCCAGGGCATTGGCCTGCGTGGCCAGCGCAACAAAAAACCCCGCTTCGACGAGGGCCAGCGCCCCGAGCGCCCAGGCAAAACCGAGGTGGCGGCGCTGCGGATCATGCCAGACGGCGGGAACGATCTGGACCAGCAGGCACAGCCACAGCGTCAGGTTGAGCGCCGCCGCCGGCCACAAGCCCGGCCAGGACGGCCACAGCCCGGCGAAGGCATAGGCCGGACGCGCCGCCAACCATAATGCCGTCAGGCCTGCCAGAGCGGGTCGGCCTATGGATGCCGAGTGCGTGAACTCGGGCACGGCGGTGAGTACGAAACCGGCGATCGATGCCGTGACGAAGCCAAAGATGAGCTCGTGACCATGCCAGAGCAGACTGCCGCCCGGCATGCCTGCCGGCAGATATCCGGCCAGCATCAGCAACCAGGCGGTCATCATGACCACCGCGCCGGCTGCCGCCAGCACGAAGAAAGGCCGGAAACCGCACATGAAGACCGGCCGGCCCGAGAGTCGGAAAAAGGCGGCCCGTGTGAACGGTACAAGCTTCACGGTGCACCTCCGCCGGCATCCTCCGCTTGCGCCAGTCCAAAGCCAATGCGCACCGCCTCCTCCTGCATGAGCGCCGCACTGGACTGATACACCCAGGTGCTGGAACGCGCCTCCTGCACCGTGTCCAGACTGACTTCGTGCACCAGCCGGCCCGGCTCCGGTGCCATCATCAGGATGCGGTCGGCCAGACGCACGGCTTCCATCAAATCGTGGGTGATCATCAGCACGGCCGTACCGAAGCGACGCACCTGATCGATCAGTAGCGCATACAGCTCGGCTTTCAACCCCACATCCAGGGCGGAAAATGGCTCATCGAGGAGCAGCAGATCAGGCCGGGTGGCCAATGCGCGCGCCAGCGAGACCCGGCTCTGCATGCCGCCGGACAACTCATGCGGGTACTTGTCCAAATCTTCCGAATCCAGTCCCATACGTGCCCCCAATTCAGCGGCCCGGGTTCGCCGTTCGACGCGTGCCACCCGTTGTGCCTTCAGACCCAGGGCAATATTGTCCAGCGCCGTCTTCCACGGCATGAGCCGGGGCTCCTGGAAGACACAGGACAGGCGATTGAAGCTTGAATGCAGGCTGGCTTCGGAAGGAATCAGCAGGCCGGCCACGATGTGCAGCAGCGTACTCTTGCCGCAACCCGAAGGGCCCAGCAAGGCCAGCACCTCGCCGGCGTGCAGATCCAGGTCGATGCCGGCGAGCACTTCGGTGGCACCGTAGCGGTGGTGTAGGTCACGAATCTGCAGGACGCTCAAGCAGCGACCTCCGTACGCCAGCGCTCCACACGCCGCTTGACCGGTTCCAGGAAAAGATATTCGAAGGCCAGCAGCAGACCGAGTACGGCCAGAATCCAGCCCATGGACGTGGCGGTGTCCAGCTGGGCGCGGGACACCGCCAGGGCTGCACCGACACCGTCCGCCGTGGTCAGCAGCTCGGCCATGACCACCACTTTCCAGGACGTGCCGAGCGCCGTGATCCAGGCCGGGAACAGATAGGATGTGACGTGGGGCAGATGCACATCGGTCAGCATCATCCACCAGGGCAGGCGGTACGACCGCGCCATGTCGCGCAGCTTGTTATCGACTGTGCGTGCGCCCTGCATGGCGCCGGCAAAGACAATGGGAAAACAGGCGATGAAGACCGTGAACACCGGCGTGGCATCCCCCATGCCGAACCACAGCATGGCCAGGACCAGCCAGGCAATGGGCGGCATGCCGAGCAGCAGCGTCACCAGCGGACGCGACACCATGGATGCCGTCAGCGAGCGCCCGGCCACCAGTCCGAGCAGCGTGCCTGCCCCCAATGCCAATCCCAGGCCATAGAGAGCGCGACGCGCCGAGATGACCAGCTCCGGCATCGCCATACCGCGATCGAACATCGCGCCAAGCCGGGCGAATGTTTCCATTGGTCCGGGCAGGATGAGCGTGCCGTAGACCTGGCCGCCCCACTCCCACAAGGCGCAGAACAGCAGCAGGCTGCTCACCGCCCCCCAGCCGCTCCACAGGTAGCCCAGCGTGGCCGTCAGCGCTGCCGACAGCCTGTCCCGCACCCTCACGGCAGATGCCCGTAGAAACCGGCATCGGGCATGCGCTCGCCGACGGAAGCCGGCTCACGCGCCAGCAGCAGGCCGAGGAAGGCGTCCAGCTCCTCGCGCGCCTGCTCCGCCGCGGCGTAGTGACGCGGCAGGACGGCAATCGCATCGGCGGCCGCCTCCGGCGTCACCATATCGATGGTCCGGCTGACTTCGGCACCGCAGGCCCGCGCGTTGTCCAGGCACCAGCGGTTGGCATCGGCATAGGCGGCTTCAACACGCTGCATCAGGGCGGCATCCTCACGCACCGGACCGACGGCCACCAAGCCCGCCTGGGGAATGCGCGCCTCTGTCTGGAGCAGCCGGCCCCATTCCTCCTGCAGGTTCACGCTGCGGTACAGCTCGGGCGCCACCACGGACAGGGGGAAGGAATGCGTCTTGCGCAGGGCCATTGACACGGCCGGCTCGGCCAGCAGGGCATGATCGACGCGACGCGAAATGAGCAGCTGCATGGCGTCCATGGGCGAAGGCGTGTAGCGCAGCCGGAAATCCCTGCGCGTGTCCAGGCCGGACTTCCGAATCAGATAGCTGAAGACGATATCCGGCATGTCGGCGCGGAAGGGAACGGCAATTTCCTCGCCCTTGAAGTCCGCCAGCGTCTCCAGACCGGGATTGCGCGACACCATCCACAGGATGCCCCATACCGATACGTTCATCAGCTGCAGGGGCACGCCCCGGTTGTACAGGTTGGCGGCCACATTGGTCGGCATGGCCATGAAGTCGGCCTTGCCTTCCATCGCCAGGGCACGCAACTGGTCGGGGTTGGACCAGAGCACGAACTCGACATGTTCGGCGACGTCCGACAGGGCGCCGCTTTCAACCATGTGCAGCAGGGGAAAGGAAACGGATGCCGGCGGCCCCGCCAGCACCAGCCGCTCGCGCGGCGCCGGCTGCGCCATCGCCTGCAGGGACAGCAGGAGGACGAGCAGAACAGCGAACAGGACGCGTTGCAGGAAAAAAGACATCATTACGGGTTCGCCGGCATCTGAAGGATTAAAGATGCATTAATGATATTCCTTTTCATTCTCATTTCAAACCTTGCCCCTGATGCGCTTGCCCGGGCAGAGGCTGATCAGCGGGTCCGGTCGGCCAGTGCCTGCGCCAGGCGCAGGCTCAGCGCAGCAATGGTCAGACTGGGGTTGGCTGTGCCACAGGTCGGAAACACGCCGGCACCCGCCAGAAAGAGATTGGGATGATCATGGCTGCACAGCCCGCCGTCCACGACCGACCGGCGCGGGTCTGCGCCCATGCGCGCGGTGCCCATGATATGGCCTGCTCCGAAGAAGGTGTCGGCATGCCTGATATGGCTGCATCCCAGAAGGCGCATGATGTCGTCGTGATCCGCTCTCGCGCGCTCGAGGCCACGGCGTGCATAATCTCCGATATCGTAATGTAGACGCGGCAAGGGAACGCCGTAATGATCCGCCTCGCGCGCATCCAGGGTGACGCGATTGCGCGCCTCGGGAAGCTGCTCGGTCAGTGCGCTCAGGCGCAGATGGCGCGCCGTGTCGTGCGCCAGCGTCGCATCGAGGGTGGCGGCGTCCAGACCTTGTGCCGCCAGACCAGCGGCGGTGGACACCGGCGCGCCCGCGGGCCAGCTCCAGCCGTCATTGCCGATCTCGATGCGGTAGGCACTGCGTTCCCGGCGGAAGTCCCCTTCACGCAGGTTCTCGATACCCGAGGTCGACAAGGGGCCACGGTAGGGGTACAGCGGCGCATCTGCCAGAGCCCAGCTCAACTGTACGGGATGATCCATGAGATTTCGCCCAAGCTGCCCCGAACTGTTGGCGAGGCCATCCGGCCATGCTGCGGTCCGTGAGGCCAGCAGCAGGCGCGGCGTCTCGACGGCATTTGCGGCAATCACGAAAGCCTTCCCGACAGCCTGCCCGCGACTGCCGTCCCAGCGGCGGAAATGCGCGCTACGCACCGTCGCCGTCTCATCCACCTCCAGACGCACCACCGACGCCTTGTCCAGCAATTGCGCACCGGCGGCGACGGCCCGGTTCAGATGCACCGTTGCATCATATTTGGCCTGGATCGGACATACGGGAATGCAGCTCGAGCTTCCGCAACAGGCCGGGCGTCCGTCAAACGGCCGCGAATTGCGCGCCTGTGGCGTGGCGCGCACCTGAAATCGCGTGCCCGAGAGCGCCGATTCCAGCTGCCGGTCCAGATAAGTGGGCGCTATGGCCGGCTGGACAAAGCCGGCACTGCGCGGCGAGCCCAGATCCTCGTCATCATCACCGGAAACGCCCAGCGCGTGTTCGGCCCGGACATAGAAAGGCTCCAGCGTTGCATAGTCGATGGGCCAGTCCACGCCATAGCCAAAGCGCGTCCGCGTCCGGAAATCGGAAGGCAACAGACGCAGGCATGTCCCCAGCCAATGCCAGGTGGTACCGCCCACGACCTTCAGATAAGTACTCTTGAACAGATCCGGACCGGACTGGCGATACCAGCCATCGAGATCGTGCGAAACCGGATGCATGGCCTGGGGCAGCGGCGGATAGGCCGACTCCGGCGTCTTGACGGGCGCATCCCAGAAATGCTGCAGCGCCCGGGTACGCCCGACCGGTGCGCCCGCTTCGATCACCAGCACACGTGCGCCCGAAGCGGACAGATGGTCTGCGATCAGCGATCCGGCAAGGCCCGAGCCAATGATGACAAAATCCGCCTCGAGCCGCGTCACCATCCATCATCCCCCTTCATTGCACGCTGATCATCGTGATGCTCAAGGCAGGCGGGGCGGCTCGGCCCAATAGCCGGTCGCGCCGCCACAGATGCCGGGCACATGCAGGAAGGGTGCCGTCGTCCAGACCAGCGCATCGGCGAAACCCAGCTGAACACGCTCGTCGCCCTGCAACCATTGCCCCGAATACCAGGCCGTACGGATGGCCATGGCGAGCACATGCCCGGCAGCAGGCGATGCCAGCAGGCGCTTCAAGGCCGCTGATTGCCCCCGCTGATGCAGCACGCCAAGCAGGCGGGCACCCATGCTGCGATCGAGTGCCGCTACCGGACGTGATACCAGTTGCGCCGACAGGGCCATGAAATCATCGAGCGGCACCACCGCCGCAGGGCCGCCCGCAAGCCCCCTCGCGGGAAGCGGTCCTGCAGCAAGCCCCAGGCCCACACCGGAAATGCCTGCAGCCACGATGGCACGACGACGCGCATCCATGCTGACTCTCCAAGGGTGCCGCCCGCCGGGCACTGCGAGGCGCAGCATGACGGGGTGCGTGATTCGGGCATTATACAATCCAGAGGCCGGATAAGCCCGAGCCTGCACCGGGCCGGGCCGGTCTCCGGCGGCCGGTCTCATTGAAGTGAAGGGAACCATGATGGACATCGTCCTGAGTCTGCTGATGCTTGCGGTGACATGGAAGATGCTGTGCCTGCGCTATCAACGCGACCGCATCGTATTTCTGCGCGAGCGCCTGGCACGCTTCGAGCTTGAACGCCATATGGAAACCCTTACCCAGGGCTATCTGCGTGCCATCCATGAACAGGATGCGACGCGGCGGCGTCAGGTCCTTGACAGTTTCGCACCGGCGGAAGATGCCGTGGCCCGC
Organism: Castellaniella sp.; assembly: GCA_041655275.1. Lineage (GTDB taxonomy): Bacteria > Pseudomonadota > Gammaproteobacteria > Burkholderiales > Burkholderiaceae_B > JAJYRX01. The sequence continues at coordinate 31,270 of JBBAFU010000011.1, forward strand.
CAGACGCAAGCGCTGGCCGAAAGCATGCGTACGGACTCGGCGGAAGCAACAGCCATGGGGCGGTTTGCCTTCTGCGTGCCCTGGGTGGAGCGCGTCTTCCCGGCTCTGACGCGGGATTTCCGGCAGCTGCTGCAGATTCATGCCGACGGCCTGCGCCGGGTAGTGGATGACCGCGAAACTCAGGATGCCAGGGCGCGTGCCTTTCACCTCTCGGCAGAACTCTATCTGTTTCAGCACAGCTGTCACTGGTTCTGCAAGTCACGCGTCGTGGCCGATGCCCGGCTGGTCGCGCGCCACCAGGTGACGCACCAGAAAGTGCTGGAATCCGTTTCGGAACCGACGCGTGCGGCCTATCTGCGCTGGCTGGCTGCGGCCGGGACGCAATAGGCAGGTGAGCGGGAAGACAGGCAGATGAACACGATATATTAGTTTATGCTAAATTACTGGAAATCCAGTCAATATCAATACCTTTGATCGTTCCGGCGCCGGACGCCCAGCCATGACCACCAGCACCAGCACCACCACCCTGACCGCACACGACGAACATCGTCTGGTTCATTTTCCCGTTGCCCTGTTCGCCACCGTCATGGGCATGGCCGGCCTGACGCTGGCCTGGATGAAGGCGCCGGCCCTGATCGGCGTTCCGGAACTCGTCGGTGAAATCCTGCGCTGGCTGACGAGCGCACTGTTCCTGTTCCTGCTGTCCACCTATGGGCTCAAGCTCCTGCGCCACCCGGGTGCCGTGCTGGCGGAGCAGGCCCACCCGGTAAAACAGAATTTCTTTCCGGCGATCTCGATCGGCCTGCTGCTGCTGTCCAGCGCCTGGCTGACAACGGCACCCGGCGTCGCGCGACTGGCATGGGTGCTGGCAACGGCGCTGCACCTGTGGTTCACATTGAAGATCATGCGGGGCTGGCTGTTCCATGATCAGGTCAACATCCTGCACGCCAATCCGGCCTGGTTCATCCCGGTGGTGGGCAATATCCTGGTGCCCATTGCCGGGGCCCGGCTGGCACCCGTCGACCTGAACTGGTTCTTCTTCAGCGTGGGGCTGGTATTCTGGCTGGTGTTGCTGACCATCATCCTGTACCGGCTGTTCTTTCATGAATCACTGCCGGCGCGCCTCATGCCCACACTCTTCATACTGATTGCGCCCCCGGCAGTCGGCTTCATTGCCTATGTGGCCCTGACAGGCACGCTGAATACTTTCGGTCGCATCCTGTATTTTGTGGCGCTCTTCTTCACGCTGCTGATGACCAGTCATGCGCGCGCCTTCCTGCGTCTGCCCTTTTCCATTTCAGCCTGGGCCACTTCCTTTCCCATGGCCGCCATCACCATTGCCAGCCTTGAAATGGCCGCGCTCACCGGCCAGGCCTTCTTCACCACTCTGGGCGGTACCTTACTGCTGATCACCAGCACCCTGATACTGATGCTGGTGATCCGGACTCTGGCCGCCGCCCGTGCCGGGCAGATCTGCGTGCCCGAATAAGCTCAGATGGCGTGGCTCACGCCACCATCGACGCGGATGTTCTGGCCGGTGATATAGCCGGCCTCATCCGACAGCAGAAAGGCGATGGTGGCGGCGATCTCTTCCATTTTTCCATAGCGGGCCATGGGCACGCTCCTGCGTCGCTCTTCGGTTTCCGGCAGGCTGTCTATCCAGCCCGGCAGGACATTGTTCATGCGGACATTCCTCCCGGCCCAGGCATCGGCGAAGATCTTGGTGAAGCTGGCAAGGCCGGCCCGAAACACCGCCGAAGTCGGGAACAGCGAAATGGGCTCGAAAGCCCAGGCGGTGGAAATATTGACAATGGCACCCCCGCCCTGGGCGGCCATGATGGGCACTACCAGACGCGCCGGACGCACGGCGCTGAGGAAATACACGTCCATGCCGGTATGCCAGTCTTCATCACCGAGCTCGAGAATGGGCGCCCGCGGGCCGTGACCTGCGGAATTCACGAGGGCATCGATACGACCCCAGCGCGCCATGGCCAGATCGACCAGGCGCCGGACATCGTCGGGGGACTGATTGGACCCGGTCACGCCCAGCCCGCCCAGCGATTCGGCCAGGGCCTGACCCCTGCCCGATGAAGACAGCACGGCCACCTGATAGCCGTCCCGGGACAGCCTGCGCGCTGCGGCGGCGCCCATGCCTGACCCGCCTGCAGTGATCAGGGCCACTTTTTCCTGAGACATGTTGTTCTCCTGAACCAGAAATGGATACCGGCCCCATTATCGCCGCCGGCACGCTTTCGCGTCGACATCCTGATTCCCGCCATGGTCTTGGCCGACTCGAGCAGCAACACTCGCTACACTGCCCTTTTGTGCTGCCGCAGGACTTGAAGCCATGCCTCACCCCGAATTCTTCAACACCGCACCCGCCATCACCCTGTACGACCCTCTGGCGGAATTGCTGGGTGCAGCCGAAAACGGCCTGATCGAATACCACTACCTGGATGCCGTCAAGCTGGCCGGACACTCGTGCCCAACCGTGGCGGGCGCCTGGCTGATGACGGTCAAGGCGCTCCAGGCGCTATACCCGGATGAGACACCCGAGCGCGGCAATGTGATCGTGGAGTTTGCCGAAGATGCCGTGGCCGGCGTGACCGGGGTAATCGCCAACGTCGTCAGCCTGATCACGGGCGCCACCACCGACACCGGCTTCAAAGGCCTTGGCGGGCGTTACGACCGGCGTCACCTGATGGCTTTCGGGGTGGATGTGCCGGGTGAGATCGCCTTCGCCCGGCGTGATACGGGCGCCGGCATCGTGGCCGCCTTCAATGCGCGCAGCATTCCCATGCCGGAGGCCGCCATGCCGCTACTGCAGGCCATCCTGGCAGGCCGTGCCTCACCCGAGCAGGCCCGCACCTTCGGCCTGCTGTGGCAGGCACGCGTAAGGGACATCCTGGCCGCAGCCGATGACCCCGCAGTGATCATGCTCAGCGAGCCGGCGGTCAGCCGCGCGACTTGATCGGGCAGGTACTCAGACCCAGCAGACGGTACATGGGGCAGAAGCGGAACAGGCCGGTGACCAGCGGCACGACGCCGATGTAGGCCCACCAGCCCAGATTGCCGGTGGCGGCAAGCGCGATGAGAATAAGACCGACCACGATACGAAGCAGGCGATCGGTGGAACCAATATTGGCGGTCATGTGTTTTCTCCTGTAAGCCGACTTATATTAGATAAGTCTAATCTAATTCTAGGTGATTTGCCGATCCCTGTCCAGAAACCTGCACGCCGCACGGACAAACATCAGTTGACCAGACGCTGCCACGCGACGGCCAGCCAGACTATCGCGGCAAGCACCAGGGCCAGCATTACCGCCGCACTGGCCATGTCCTTGGCGCGCCCGATCAGGGGATGGTCTTCCAGCGTCACTGCGTCGGCGACCGCCTCGAGTGCAGAGTTGAGCAGCTCCACCACCAGCACCAGCACCAGAACGCCCAGCAAGGCAAGCAGCTCCGGAACACTGCGCGCCAGCCACCAGGCGAGGGGCAGCGCAATCAGGCACAGCAGGAGTTCCTGACGAAAGGCGGCCTCGTGCCGCCAGGCGCCGCACAGGCCCCGCACCGAAAAAGCGCAAGCCCTGAGGATGCGTCCCGCCCCGCCACGACTCTTGTGCCGGTTCATCATGGCGCATGCGGCCCCGGGAACGACGCGGCTTCCGGCAAGGGTGTGAAGTTCGGTCCGCCCGGCCGCTTCAGTCCAGGCAGGGTGTAGGCCCGCTGACGATAGATCTGGCCGGGCCACAGGGCGTGCGCCAGTGCCTCTTCGTGCAGCACCGGATTTACGACGCAGGCGTCATAGCCCTCCGGTGCCCGGTAATGAAATTGCAGCGGATCGCGCTGTGGCTGCAGCACCAGTAACTCATCCTCCTTCAGATAGGCGTAAGTCATCTTGTACTGCATCATGGCCCGGCCGCCCGTCCAGGTCGTCAGGTCATGCCCGATCATGGGATGCGGACCCGGGATGCCCATGAGCGAGAGCAGGGTGACAGGCAGATCGATCTGGCTGATGATGCGGTCGTCACGCCGCGGCGCAACAGGTCCGCCCAGCACGAGTGCCGGAATATGAAAGTGCGCCATGGGAACCACGTGGGTACCGCTGGCCTGGGCATCGTGATCGGCAACGACAAGAAAGAGGGTGTTGTCCCAGTACGCCGACGCGCGCGCGCGATCAAAGAAACGGCCCAGCGCCCAATCGGCATAACGCACACTGTTTTCCACAGTGGCCGGGTCGCCGGCAACCGCAATCCGGCCTTCAGGGTATTCCCAGGGTGAGTGATTGCTGACGGTGAACGCCAGCACGAAACCGGGCTGCTCCGATGGTGTGCTCATGAGCACATGCAGGCGCTCGAACATATCTTCGTCGCTTGCGCCCCAGGTTCCCACGAAGGCCGGCTGCTCGAAGCTGTGTATGTCATGCAATTCATCGAAGCCGTTTCCAAGCAGAAACCCTTTCATGTTGTCGAAATGTGCCTCGCCGCCATAAATGAACTGCGAGCGATAGCCCTGGGTGCGCAACAGCTGGGCGAGCGTGAAGAAGCCGGACTGCGCACCGGGCAGACGCAGGGCCGCGTCGGATACGCTGGGCGGAAAACCTGCCACCAGCGCTTCCAGACCGCGCACCGACCGGGTTCCCGTGGCATAGGCACGGGTGAAATACCAGCCCTGCCCGGCCAGGGCATCCAGGCAGGGCGTAAGGCCCTGACCACCCAGGGATGCCACATAACGGGCGCCCAGACTTTCTTCAACAATGATGACAAGATTCAGGGGTCGTGCGGGATGATGCGAAGGGCTGTGAACATGCAGGGATGGCAGCCCGTCTTCCCGGCCGGTGATGCCGGCACAGGCATTCACCACCGCATTGACCCTGTCCTCATCCAGACTGCCATAGAATCGCGTCGCCGAGCGTTCGTTCTTGGTGCTGTAGACGGAATACAGCACGCTGTAAAGCGAGTTCAGCGCCAGGGCATTGAGCAGGCCGTCACCGCAGAAGGCCACGGTGGACGGATTCATCGGCCGATGCGCCACCGTTCCGCGTATTGCAAGAAACACAAGCGGCGCGAGCACCAGGGTCAAACCGACGCGCGCCGCCAGAGACAGGGGCGCATCGGCAGGCAGGCGCGGAAACAGCGCCAGCCCCAGCCAGAAAAAAACGGCAATGAGAACCGCTGCACCCAGGAGCGCAGTCCGGTACGCTTTCCAGAGCATGCCGAAGACTTCCCGCGGGTGTCCAAGATATTCGACGTAAAGACGATCGGGCCGCGTATCGTATTCCGCGATGAATCCCGGCGTGGATACTTCCGGGATCACCACAAGCATCCAGACCAGCAGAAACCAGATCCCGCTGATGGCCGTCGCCAGCGGCAGATGCCCCAGCCAAGGCCCCAGCAACGCAGGCAGGCCGGCAAACATGGCGATCAGGGCGGCATCGATACGCAAACCCCCGATGAGGATGGGCCACCAGCCACGCGCCTGGCGTACACGCCGCCACTGCCACGCCATGAGGGTAAGCCGGCTGAAGCTGAGCAGGGCCAGGCCGGCGAGAACGAAATAAAGAGTCTGGGTTCGCATTGGAGAACGCTTTAATCCCCGAAGAAACGGTATTGATTGCTGCCCATGAGCTTGGCCTGGTACATGGCCTGATCAGCGCACGCCACCAGTGCATCGAACTCGACGGCATGGTCCGGCCAGAGGGCAATGCCCACGCTGGTACTCACCAGCGTGGCGTTGGAAAATTCCGGCAGCGCCGCCTCGGGACTGAGTATGCGCTGTGCCAGCTGTGCGGCATCATCACGATTGTCGACATGGTTCATCAGTACGACGAACTCATCGCCGCCCACACGCGCAAGAATATCGCCGCCCCGCAGCTGGCTGCGCCAATGGTGGGCCGTCTCGACCAGCAGCGCATCCCCTGCAGCATGTCCCAGCGTGTCATTGACATGCTTGAAACCGTCGATATCCAGAAACAGCACTGCAAGCTGACGGTTCTCGCGACGCGCAGCGGCAATCGATTGTGCAGCCATCTCATCGAGAAAGCGCCGATTGGGCAGGCCCGTGAGGCTGTCATGCAGGGCAAGATGCGCCATGCGAGCGGCCTGGCTTCGCGCCTGGGTCACATCATGCAGCACCATCACGCTGCCGATCAGCACGCCGTCCCGGTCAACGATACGGGTAGCCGATACTTCCGCATCAACCTGCTTGTCGTCCCCCGCATGCAGCACAACCCGGCGCTTGGGCACCGCGGCATCACCATCGGCAAGTACATCCGCGACGGGGAAGGGACGCTCTCCCGGTTGCCGGGGCTCGTCCACGGGCCACGCCAGACGCACCACATCCGCCACGGGAAGCCCCGCAGCTGCGTCCTGAGACCAGCCCGTCAGACCACTTGCCGCCGGATTCAGATAGGTGATGCGTCCGTTGCCATCCGTAGTGATGACGGCATCGCGAATGGATTCCAGCGTGACCCGGAAACGCTCCGTCTCATCAGCCAGACGTTCCTCGACCTGCTTGTAATCGGTAATATCCTGGACCAGGGCGAAAAAGCCGTCGATCTGGCCATCGCCGCTCCGGTCCGGCACAAGATTGCAGATAGCCTGACGCAAGCTGCCGTTGCGATCCCTGAAACTCATTTCGTAGGTCTGGGGGGTGCCGGCCAGGGCGGCGTCAATATATTTTGATACGCTCTGCAGGCTTTTTTCGCCGAGCATGGCGCTCAGATGGCGCCCGGCAAGCGAAGTGCCCGCCTTGCCCAGCCAATGCTCATGCGCGCGATTGGCAAAACGGTTGTACAGGTGCCGGTCCCAATGGGCGATCAGTGCCGGCGTATTGTCCATGATGGTGCGCAATTCGTGCTCGACGCGACGCAGGCGCGCAGACACCTTGCGATGCGCCGTGAGCTCACGCTGCGCCATGCCTGCCACGCCCAGGATGGCCAGCATGAGAAGCACCGTCACGAGCGCCTGCCAGCGCATGCTGGTGTACCAGTTCCCGAGTATGGCCTCCACGCTTTGCGCCGAGTTGACCAGCAGGGGATAGCCATCGATACGACGGGAGTTGTACAGGCGCCGGACGCCATCGGGCGATGCCGTGCCGATGTGCTGGCCTTCTCCCGAGCGCATGAAACGCTCGAAACCGGGCGTTCCGGCCATGGAAATGCCGAGCAGCTCCGGCTGGTGGGGCACGCGCATCAGCAAGGTGCCATCATCCAGGAACAGGCTCATGCTGCTGCCCGGGCCCAGGTTGATCGCCTCGAACATCGCCTGCAGCACATCAAGCTTCACGGTGTGGACGACGGTCCCGCCGAAACGCCCGTCGATATCCTGCCAGCGCCGGCTCAATGCGACGCTGGCACGGCCATCCTGGCGCGACATGAAAGGATGGCTGATGAAAAGACCGGTATCTTCATTGTCTCTATGTATCGCAAAGAAGTCGCGATCCGACAAATCGGTGGCCTCGGATATCATGGGTCGCGTACTGCGCACCACCCGGCCCTGATCATCGGTTACGACGAGTACGCCAAGCGCATCATCGGGCTGCATGTGGAACAGATGATCATCGGACAGGGCGACGATAGCGTAGGCGGCATTGTCACCGTCAAGTTGCGCCACCGTATCCGTGATGGCGCGGTCGGCACGAACCAGCGTGCGCTCCAGCACGAAGCTGACAGCGAACAGCAAATTGGAGCCGGTCACCTCTGCGCGGCGCAATTCGGCCTCACGTGCCTGAATCATCTGCCAGGCGGCCAGCACACCCATGCCAAGCGCCAGAATGACGGAAAGCAGCAAGAGGCGGGACGAGATGGCCAATAGACGCATGCTTCTCCGAAGACTGGAAAAATCCTGCCGTTACGTTAATGTTATGTTGTAGACCAACTCTACACAGGAACCTGGAAATTTACCATGACGGAACTACTGATCGCTGATGATCACCCACTGTTTCGCGAGGCTTTGCGAGGGGTGGTGACCCGCACACTGGCGGGAACCGTCATCCACGAGGCAGATCAGTTCGATCGTCTCTACGAGCTGGTCGAACGCCACCCGGACGCCGACCTGCTGCTGCTGGATCTGAACATGCCGGGCGCACAGGGCTTCGGCGCCCTGGTGCATCTGCGTGCACTGCATCCACAGCTACCCATCGTCATCGTTTCCGCCCATGAAGATCCTGTGACCATACGCCGGGCCCTTGACCATGGTGCAATGGGCTTCATTCCCAAGTCCACCGACTCGGGCGTACTGGGCCACGCGTTGCTGCAGATTCTCGATGGCGGCATCTGGGTACCCCCCGGCCTGGGCACCAGTGCCGGTGCCGATGCCGATGAGCTGGAAGCCGCCCAGCGCCTGCGCGAACTCACCCCCCAGCAGTTTCGTGTGCTGCAGATGGCGTGCTCCGGCGCGCTCAACAAGCAGATCGCCTGGGACATGGATGTTTCGGAATCAACCGTCAAGGCACACATGAGCCATATCCTGCGCAAGCTGGGCGCCTCCAACCGCACCCAGGCCGTCCTGATCGCATCACGCCTGGGGATCGCCGACGAGGCAGCTCCTGAAAGCCGGAACTGAGCCGCCGGGAAATCAGCTCCGCACGACCGACTGCTTCTGCGCCGCCAGGAAGGCGCGCAGCGACGCCGGCTTCACCGGCTTGGTGAGCACACGATAGCCGCGCTGGCGCGCCGCTTGTTTCAAGGTATCACTCCCGTCCGCCGTGAGCAATGCGCCGGCAATGTCCGGGCGTACGGCGCGCAGGGCATCAAGGGCATCCAGACCATCCAGGCGATCATGCAGGTGGTAGTCGACCAGCAGCACATCGGGCTCCTGCGCCATGCTGGCCAGGGCATCATCGACCGTCGTGGCACAGATTGCCGTCATGTCCCAGCGCTCGAGCAGGGCCGTCATCCCGGCCAGGATATCCGGGTCATTGTCCAGGCACAGCACGCGCAAGCCCTGAACAAGGCGCTCTTCGCGCACCGGTTCGACCACGGGGGCCCGGCCCACAGGGGCCGCGACGCGCGGCACCGATATGGAAAATACACTGCCCTGGCCCACAACGGACTGCGCTCCCAGGCCGTGGCCCAGCAGACGCGAGATGCGCTGGCAGATGGACAGGCCCAGACCCAGACCGCGACCATCCCAGTCGAACGGCTGCTCGTAGCGATGGAACTCCTGATAGATCTGGCGCAGATGGTGCTGGGGAATGCCGGGCCCGGTGTCCCAGACCTGGAAGACCACCTGATTGCCGCGTACACGCGCGGCCAGGATGATGCGCCCGGCGCGGGTATAGCGCAGGGCATTCGCGAGGAAATTCTGCAGCACCCGGCGCAGCAGGCGCTGGTCGCTGCGCACATAGACCGGTCGCGCATAGAAACGCATGCGCAGGCCGCGCGCATGCGCCATCGGAGCGTACTGTTCGTAGAGCTGGCGCAGCAGCTGGGCCACATCGAAATCCGTCAGCTCGGGGCGCAGTGCACCGGCGTCCAGGCGCGAGACGTCGAGCAGGCCGTCGAGCAACTCCTCGGCCGCTCGCAGGGAGGCATCGATGCGCTCGGCCAGATGGCTGCGCTCATCCGGCACTTCCGACTCGCGCAGCGCCGAGGCGAACAGGCGTGCCGCATTGATGGGCTGCAGCACGTCATGACTCACGGCCGTGAGGAAGCGCGTGCGCGTCTCCTGTGCACGCTCGGCTTCGTTGGTGCGCTCGGCAACGCGCTGCTCCAGGGTCTCGTTGATGTCGCGCAGCTCGCGCTCCACCCGCTTGTATTCCGTAACATCGCTGTAGCTGGTGACATAGCCGCCTTCGGACAGCGGGCGCCCGCGCAATTCGATGACATGGCCTGAACGCAGCTTGCGCTCGAAGACATGGGGCGAACCGGCACGCATGTGGGCAATACGCTTGGCCACTTCGGACTCGATGTCCAGCTGCTCGACGCTGCCCAGCTCGCCACGCTCGGCGTTGAAGCGGATCAGGTCGGCCACCGGCCGGCCCACATACAGCATGTCGACCGGGTAGTTGAACATCTGATGATAGCGATTGTTCCACGCCACCAGCCGCATGTCGGCATCCACCACGCTGACGCCCTGGTCGATGTTCTCCAGCGTTGCCATGAGAATATCGCGATTGAAGCGCAGCTCCTGACCCGCCTCGTCGAGCACGGCCACGACGGCGGCCACTTCCATGCCGGAACCCTTCAGTGCGCTCGTGAGCACCAGGCGCGCCGACGCCGCGCCGACGGCGGCAGCAAGCAGCAGCTCGGTGAATTGCACCCATTGACGATCCGCCCGCGACTCCGGCGTCAGTGCCCGGCCCAGCTGCTGTGCCCGTTCGGCAAAAGCACGTTGCGCCGTCTTCTCGCCGACGATGCGCTCGGCCAGCGTGAGCAGATCGGACACCATGAGGCCGCCCTGCCAGTGGCCGGATGTGAGGCTGTGGCGGGCGGCATAGGGGTCCAGGAAAGGCTGGGCGCGCAGGCGTTCGCCCAGGCCCGGACGCCAGCGGGCCGACACCACCAGCAGCACCGAAATATTGAACAGAAGCGACCAGAACGTGCCATGCGTGATGGGGTCCCATTCCGTCACGCCGAACAGCTGGCGCGGACGCAGCCACTGCAGGCCGTAGGGCCCTTCCAGTACCCACTGGCTGCTCATCCAGCCCGAATCGCTCAGCGTGGGCAGCAACAGGGTATACATCCAGAGCGCAAACCCGACGAGCAGGCCGGACATGACGCCCTGGCGACTGGCGCCCCGCCAATACAGGCCGCCGATGAGCGCAGGCGCAAACTGGCCCACCGCCACAAAGGCCATGAGACCGAAGGAAGCCAGTGCAGTATCGCTGCCGGAGCCACGGTAGTAGATATAGGCCATGGCGGCCATGGTGGCGATGCCCAGACGGCGTATCCACAGCACGGTGCCGGCCACGTTGCTGCGCGCCCAGCGCCGGCGCAGCAACAGGGGCATGACCAGATCATTGGAGATCATGGTTGCCAGCGCGACACTCACGACAATGACCATGCCTGTGGCCGCAGAAAAGCCGCCGATATAGGCGATGACGGCCAGCGCCGTTTCGTTGAGCATCATGGGCAGGGCGAGCACGAAGATGTCCGCCGCGACCGGGCCATCATGGCCAAACAGGGCGACACCCGCGCTGGCGATGGGCAGCACCATCAGGCTGATGATGGCCAGATAGCCGCCGAACAGCCAGCGGGCGCGCCGGATGTCGGCCACGTTCCCGCACTCGACGATAGCCACATGAAACTGGCGCGGCAGGCACAACAGGGCCACGAAAGCGAGCACCGTCTGGCTGAGGAAGCCGACGGGTGGCGTGGTTTCAATGAGGGTGCGCGTGGCCTGCACCACGTTGAGATCCTCGGACGAGAACCACTTCATGGCGAAGATGCCCACCAGCACAAGCGCCACCAGCTTGACCAGCGACTCGAAGGCCACCGCCAGCATCAGGCCGGGACGGTGTTCGGTGGCGTCGACCTGGCGCGTACCGAAGAGGATGGCGAAGATCGCCATGAGCACCGCCACGTACAGCGCCGGATCGCCAAAGGTTGTGGACAGCATCTCGGCGCCGCCCAGCACGCCCAGGCTGGTGGCAACGGCCTTGTATTGCAGGGCCAGATAGGGCACGGCGGCAATGATGGCGATGACGGCCACGATGGCGGCCAGGCCCTGGGAGCGCCCGTAGCGTGCCGCCAGAAAGTCGGCGATGGACACCGTGTTCTGGGATTGGGCCACCAGGGCAAGCCGCTCGATGATGCGCCAGCCGAAGATCAGCAGCAGCACCGGGCCCAGGTAGATGGGCAGAAAGCCGATGCCGAAACGCACGGCAGAGCCTACGGCACCATAGAAGGTCCAGGATGAACAGTAAACGGCCAGCGCCAGACTGTAGACCGCCGGTCGCAACCAGGGACGTTGCGGGTAGAGCGGGAAGCGATCGCCCAGCCAGGCGACCGCAAACAGCAGGGCGGCATAGGCAATGGATACCAGTACCAGCCAACCGGGCTGCATGATTGTCTCCGAAGGGTATTCTTATCGTGGGGACAATATACGCTATCCGTGTCGTTTCGGAAACAAATGCAGTATAATGGTGGGCTTGAGAGGTTTGCCCTGGCGCAATGGCAGAGTGGTGATGCAGCGGATTGCAAATCCGTGTACGTCGGTTCGATTCCGGCTTGCGCCTCCAGCATCTTCAGCAATCCTCCGGCAATATCTACGAACACCCCATCCCCGTTCCCTTGGGCGTCCAACTTGCCTGCACAAGCCCCTTCGTACAGCCAATGGTCCGCACAAGCCCTGCTTCAGGCCTCTGCCCTGCAGCAGGAATGGCTGAACCGGCCCGGCGCGCTGACTGCCGGCCTGCGCGACATTGGTCACGTCGATCTGCGGGTGGTGCGCGAATGCCCCTCCCTGCTCACCGCCGATGAAGCCTGGATGCTGGCGCATCCCGTCAATACACCCATCTGGCTGCGCGAGATCGTCATGGCCATCGACGGCGAGGATGCCGTCTTTGCGCGCAGCTTCACGCCGCTGGCGGCGTCCACCGGCCTGTGGCGCGGCATGCGTTCACTGCAGACGCGGCCGCTGGCCGACATGCTCTATCACGATCGCGAGATTTCACGGTCGGGCTTCTTCCACAGCCGCCTGAGCCCGCAACAGCCCATGTATCGCTCTGCGCGCCATGCGCTGGGTGCGCAGTGCCCGCCTGCGGGCGCCCTGCTGGCGCGCTGCTCGGTATTCCGGCGCGAACAGGCGCCGTTGCTGGTTGCAGAAAGCTTTCTGCCTGCATTCTGGGATATGGCCGGCGGCCTGCCCTGATTCTGCTCTAGGCCTGCTCCTGCGCCATGGCCTGCACACACGCTTTCACCAGGGCAGGCCCACGGTAGATCAGGCCGGTATACAGCTGCACGGCATCGGCACCCGCCGCCCGCTTTTCGCACGCCTCGCGTGCGCCGGCAATACCGCCCACGCCGATGATGGCCATCTCATGACCCAGACGCATGCGCAGGCGCTCGATCACCCGCAGCGAGAGCGCGTGCACAGGCGGGCCCGACAGGCCCCCCGCCTCATCGGCATGGGTCAGGCCCGCCACGGCATCACGTGACAGGGTGGTGTTGGTTGCGATGACACCATCGACGTTATGGCGAGGCAGGACCTCGGCAATGGCATCGACCTGCGCCATCGACAGATCGGGCGCTATCTTCACCACCAGCGGCACACGGCGTCCGTGCCGGTCGGCCAGGGCTTCGCGACGCAACTGCAGTGCCTGCAGCAGGCCGCCCAGCGCATCGCCCCCCTGCAGGCTGCGAAGATCCCGGGTATTGGGCGAAGAAATGTTCACCGTGACATAATCCGCATGCGCATACACACCCTCAAGTCCGGCAAGATAGTCATCCACGGCATTCTCCATGGGCGTGACCGCATTCTTGCCGATGTTGAGCCCGAGAATGCCGCCGCGCTCACGCCAGCGGCTCTGCTGCACGTTGCGCACAAAGGCCTGCAGGCCCTGATTGTTGAAACCCATGCGGTTGATGAGCGCCTGACGCTCGGGCAGGCGAAACAGGCGCGGGCGCGGATTGCCGGACTGGGGCAGCGGCGTGACCGTGCCCACCTCGACGAAACCGAAGCCCATTGCGCCCAGGGCGTCTATACATTCGCCATTCTTGTCCAGCCCCGCCGCCAGCCCGACCGGGTTGGGCAGATCCAGACCCATGAGGCGCAGCCCTCCCTGGCGCAATGGCCCGTCGCCATGCAGCCCGCGGGTGAGCCGGCACTGCCAGGTCTGCCGCAAGGCCTTCAGGCTGAGCTCGTGCGCCGTCTCGGCATCCAGGGAAAACAACAGTGGGCGCAGAAAGGGGTAGCCGTGGTGCAGCAGGGACATGGCGCTATTTCTTTGAAAACATGCGTCAGACAAGCTCCTGCCACTGCCCGTCCACGAGGACTTGTGCCGGCCGGAAGCGCGATTTGTAGGCCATTTTACGGCTTTCGCGAATCCAGTAGCCCAGATACAACCAGGACAGACCCAGCTGGTGGCACTGATCAAGCTGCCACAGTACACCGTAAGTGCCCAGGCTGCCCTGCACATCCGGATCGAAGAAGGTATAGACCGCCGAAAGACCATTATCGAGCAGATCGACCAGGGCCACCATGCGCACCTTCCCGTCGTCCGTACGAAATTCGATGAGACGGGATTCCACACCACTGGCCAGCAGGAACTGGCGATACTGCTTTTCCGTATCATCATCCATGCCGGCACCCGCATGACGCCGGGTCTGGTAACGATGGTAAAGCGCGAAGTGATCGGCCCGCCAGGACAGGGGAAGCACCCGCACGACCAGATCGCCGTGGCGCCGCATCACACGCCGCTGCGTGCGGTCGGGACGGAAATTCGCCACATCCACGCGCAGGGGCACGCAGGCCTGACAGCCGCGACACTGCGGCCGGTAGGTGAACAGGCCGCTGCGCCGGAAGCCCTGCTCTATCAGCCGGGAATACATATGGGCATCAATCAGGTGCGCGGGCGCCGCCACTTCCGAACGCGCCATGCGCCCCGGCAGGTAGCTGCAGGGGTACTCGGCGGTGGAATAGAATTGCAGCGTCCTGAACTGCGGCTCCGTAGGATGGCTCATGCAATGCCTCCGATTCGACGATGCGTTCGACGAAAGACTGACACCCCATTATCGCGCTGCAGCAGCGCCGGGAGCAAACCTGCCGTCCTGCAGCAGCCATCCCCTGCCCCATGACGGGGATGGCAGCGGTACCTCGCGCTGCAACAGTGCAAGGAAGTCAAGGCGCGCCATGGGCTGCGCCCCCAGGCTGGCCAGATGCGGTGTCTCCTGCTGACAATCGATATGCGCAATGCCCAGGCGCTGCAGGTGTCGCACCAGATAGACCAGGGCCAGCTTGCTGGCATCCGGCATGCGGCTGAACATGGACTCGCCAAAGAACATGCGCCCCAGACAGACCCCATACAGGCCGCCTGCCAGCACGCCGTCCTGCCATACCTCCACGCTGTGCACCCGCCCCGCCCTGTGCCAGGCGCCATAGACCGCGCGCATATCAGCCGAGATCCAGGTGAGCTCGCGCCCCGGCACCGCCTGGGCACAGGCGCCCATCACCGCGTCAAATGCCAGATTGGTACTGACGCCCTGGCCCGGATGGGGGCCATCGCAGGCCTCCGCCCGTGCGAGGCGGCGCAGGCGCCTGTCGAGCGAGCGCGAAATGTGCAGTGCATCACACGCGAGCACCATGCGCGGATCGGGACTCCACCACAGTACGGGATCACCTTCATTGAACCAGGGGAAGATACCCTTGGTATAGGCCTCCTCGAGACGCGCCACCGAAAGGTCGGCGCCGGCCGCAAGCAGGCCCTGCACACCTGCCCGGCGCGCATCGGGCAGCGGCATGCCGGCATCGACCCAGACGATCTGCGTCACATCATCGGGGCCGGGGCGCCGGAAGATCGTAGTGGTGGATGGGAAACACGCCGAGCGCACTATCCTGCAGATAATGCTGCAGGGTGGTCACGACGGTGCGGAAAGCCAGATTATCCCAGGGGATATCCTCGACACGAAAGAAAGCGGCTTCCAGGCTCTCGGGGCCGGGGTACAGCTCGGGACTCAGCACCCGGGCCAGATAATAGAAATGAACCTGTTCGGCGTGCGGAACATCGATGACGGTGTACAGCGCACCCAGTTCGATCTGGGCGCCGGCCTCTTCCTGGGTCTCGCGCATAGCGCCCTGGGCGGTCGTCTCGCCCAGCTCCATGAAGCCGGCCGGCAGGGTCCAGGTGTTATAGCGCGGCTCAATGGCGCGCCGGCACAGCAGCACCCTGTCCTGCCAGATGGGCAGCACCCCGACCACGTTGCGCGGATTCTGGTAATGCACTGCGCCGCAACGCCCGCAGGCATCACGCAAACGGTTGTCTTCGGGCGGAATGATCTGCGTGAGCGGCGTGCCGCACTGGCTGCAGAAGCGCTGCGCGCGGGGTGCGGGAAAATAAAATGAAGAAGCGTCCTGGCTCATGATGCGATTCTACCCAACTGACCTTCGGCAGCAAGCGACGCTTTGATTCTAAGCGCATTCCTGCGGGCGAGTCATGCGCGCGTGAAAAAAACCCGGCTCCGGTTCATCACCGGGCCGGGTTTTTCGTGCCGGCGGCATCGGCCGAAGCCGATGCCGGGCACTTCCCTGCTTGCTATTTAGGCAGCAGCGCGGCGGGCGCGGGTGCCGGTGGCAGCCTGCGTGGCCTGTGCGGCGTCGCTGGCGGCCTTCAGTGTGGCATCGGTAGCGGCGCTGATGTTGGACTCAGCCACTTCAGCGGCCTGGCGTGCCGACTTGGCCATGGCCTCGTAGGCGCTGTTGGCCGTGGCCAGCGAGGACTTCAGCAAGGCGACAGCACCTTCGGAGCCGGCCGGAGCATTCTTGCTCAGCTGCTCGATGGCGTCCTGAAGCTGCTGCTGGACCTGTGCCAGCTGGGCCTCGGTGATCTTGGTGACCGTACCCTGGACACCCGAGATCAGCTCATAGACGTTCTTGCCATAGGCGACAGCCTGGTCGGCGTTGGGCTGGAACAGCGAGGCGGAAAAGGCCAGTGCCTCCTGTACATCCTGCAGCTGGGCGGCTTGCTGCGACTTCTTGCTCACTTCGTCAAACGACGTCTTGAGCACCTTCAGGTTGAGGTCAACCAGCTTCTCGAAGCCGTCGAGCATGGCACCCTGGAAAGCGAGCAGGTTGCCCAGAGAGGCCTTTTGGCCGGCGATGATTTGTTGCGGTAGCGCGTTCATGGTGGTTTCCTGTAAAGAATGAATTTTAGCGAAGGCCAAACCCGCTTCGTTACGGAGTCCCGACCTTCTATGCTGCGTTGCACAATAGCAATTTAACAAAGCCCGCACGCTTAGTCAAGCATTTTGTTGCATCGCAACATCATGACGGGCGCCGCTCAGGAAACGTCGGTTTCGTACCCCAGGGCCGCAGAGATCTGGCGCGCAATACGCAGCATCAGCGGAATCCACTCGTCGCGCAGGCGATCGGCCGGCGCCGAGATTGACAGGCCCGCCTGCAGCGCGCCGGAATCGTCGTAGACGCCGGCGGCAATACATCGCACACCGAGTTCGAGTTCCTCGTTGTCGCGCGCATAGCCCAGACGGCGTATGAGTGCCAGTTCGCGCTCCAGGGCCTCGATCTGCGTGATGCTGTTGCGCGTGGTGCCGGCCAGCCCTGTGCGCATGGCGTAGGCCCGCAGCTGGCGGGCATCGCCGGCCGACAGGAACAGCTTGCCGCTGGACGTCAGGTGCAGCGGGGCGCGCCCTCCCACGGCACGCACCACCTGCATGCCCGAGCACTCGCTCCAGGCGCGCTCGATGTAGACGATCTCGTCACCCTGCTGCAGGGCCAGATTGATGGTCTGCCCCGTCATGCGGTGGAGCTCGCGCATGGGCTCTATGGCCGCCTCGCGAACATCGAGACGCCCCTTCACCAGGGAGCCGAGCTCGAGCAGGCGCATGCCCAGACGATACATGCCGCTGTCGACACGCTCCACATAACGGCCTGCAACCAGATCATTCAGGATGCGGTGGGTGGTGGAAGTATGCAGGCCGGTGGCCGCCGCCAGATCCTTGAGTGCCACGGGATCGGAATGCTGCGCCAGCGTATCGAGCAGGTGCATGGCGCGGGCCAGCACCTGAATAACGACCGGCTGCTCCCGGACGAAATCTGCCTTGAGTATTGTGGTCATGGATCTGGATGGGGGCATAGTTGTTTTTTGCGTCGCAACAATTCCATCTTATGGAATATTGCTGAAAAACACAAGCCATTCAGCCCTCATCCGCCGCCGACAGCTGCCCTCCCAGTGCTTCCGCCTGGGCCTGCAGCCAGGTGAGCGCCTCGCTGGCCGGCGCCGGCTCGCCCTTGACGCCCAGCTCGATATGGGGCCGCCCTTCCTCGCCCACACTGGGCAGGCTGAAGGCCTTCACACCCGGCCAGCGCCGTTCGATCTCTTCCAGCGCAGGTGTGATGCGCGACTCGGGCATGCGAAACACCAGAAAGGAATGTTCGACATGATGCACCTGATGATGCAGTCGCGTATAACGCGTATCCAGCGTCCATTCCACCATGGGCCAGGCCATCACGGGAAAGCCCGGCATGAAAGTATGGTCGCGGATGAAGAAGCCCGGAATCTTGTTGAAGGGGTTGGGCACAATCTCGGCTCCCTCGGGGAATACGCCCATCTGCAGCCGCTGGCGGTTCTCGGGCAGCGACATATCGGCACTGCCCTGCCCCTTGCGTGCCATATCGGCGCAGCGCTCGGCAATCAGGCGCCCGGCCTCCGGGTGCAGCACGAGCGGCACACCCAGCGCCTGGGCCGCCGCCTGGCGCGTCTGGTCATCGGGCGTGCCGCCGATACCGCCACAGGAAAAGACGATATCGCCACTGGCGAAACTGCGCGCCAGGCTGGCGGCGATGACGTCGCGGTCGTCGGGCAGGATCTCGGCACCCGCCAGATGCATGCCACGCTGGCCCAGCAGGGCGATGATGCGGGAGAAATGCTTGTCTTCGCGGCGCCCGGACAGGATTTCGTCGCCGATGATGAAAAGCCGTATTGCGCGTTCCCGTTCAGCAGTGCTCATGATGGGTCCTCGCCTTGTGCAATGGAAAGTTGGGAGCTGGCGTCTCGATCGCGATGCCGGCGCAGGGCTTCGAGGCTGAAATGAGCAAACACCAGAGCGGAAAACACCGGCAATATCAACCAGGCCGGCGGGAACAGATTCAGCAGCGACAGGCACAGGCCCAGCAACCAGTACTGGCCGTTGTGCCGGCGCCACAGCCAGCGGCGCTCGGCGCTGGTGGCGTGCTCGACCAGCGCGTCGACGCGCAGCATGCGGCTGAAGGCATAAGCCCACCAGAACAGCGGCAACAGCACTGCCAGGGGCGGCATCAGCCACAGCGGCATGGTGAGCACCCAGCCCGCAATGAAGACGGCGCCCACCAGCACGGCGTTCAGCACCCCCACGGTCACTGCGTGCTCGCCCCGGCGCTCCACGCCCACGTATTCGCGCTTTTCCAGATGACGCAGCACAATCGGCATCACGAAGATTGCGGCAATGACGAGACCGAGCAGGCCTCCCATGGGCAGCAGCAGGCCAATGGCCAGCAGGGGTACCAGATACAGCTTGAAGGAAAACAGGCCAAGGGTGACCAGCCACTGATCGAAAGCGTTGATCATGTCCCAGCGCCCCATCTGCCCCTGCAGCCATTCATTCAGGGGCGACCAGAAGAACCACAACAGTACAATGACGCTGATCAGCGCGATGATGAAGGGCAGGAACAGTGCTGCCAGCATCGCCGGATGCAGCAGGGAACGCAAGGCCCGGCGCAGGGCCAGCCCCAGTGACGCCAGGCCGCCCGCCGGCGGTGGCAAGGCTGCGGATTGGCCCGCTTGATTCATCTGATATCCATTCCTTGAAACACCATGCATGCCCATCATAGAACAAGCTCGCCAGACCCTGCAGCCGGCTGCGGCAATGTCGTCACGCCTGGACCGGACCTGCGCGCCCGCCTGCAGGCTCACACGGGACTGATCGTGGTCTGCTATTGTGCCGCCTGGTGCGACACCTGTCGTGCCTACGAACCGGATTTCACGCGGCTGGCCGGACAATGGCCGCAACACTGTTTTCTATGGGTGGATATCGAGGATCATCCGGCACTGCTGGGCGATGACGATGTCGAGGATTTTCCGACGCTGCTGGTGCAATCGCCGCAGGGCAATCTTTTCTTCGGACCACTGCAGCCGCATATCGCCCACCTGGAGCGTCTCGTCAAAAGCCTGGAAGGCCGCTCGCAGACCATCGATGGCGGCCCGCCGCCGCTGGCCGGCCTGCTGTCCGCCTAGCTCCCTAGCCGCCCAGCAACACACCCAGGCTGCGCCGGCGCCGGGCCTGGGCCGACGCTTCGGCATCTTCCGTCTCGGCCTTCGAAGGCGCCGATGGCGGGGATGAGGGCACATAGGGCTTGTAGAAGAAATCATCCACCGGCTGGCGCGGTGGCGGCGCACCGCGCCCCGATCCGGCGCCGCGCTCGCGCCCGCGACGCACGGGTGCCGGCACGTCCAGCCGGCCGCGCGGAATGCGTCGCCCGATCAGCTTCTCGATCTCGAGCAGATAGCGCTCCTCGTCGCGCGTGAACAGGGCAATCGCCTCGCCTTCTGCGCCGGCGCGACCCGTGCGGCCTATGCGATGCACATAATCCTCGGGGCTGAACGGCAGATCGTAATTGATCACACAGGGCACGCCCGCCACATCCAGCCCGCGCGCGGCCACATCCGTGGCGACCAGCACCTCGAGCTCGCCGTCCTTGAACGCCTGCAGAGCCTTCATGCGATCGGCCTGGCTCTTGTCGCCATGAATGGACTCGGCCGTGACGCCGTCACGCAAAAGCTCGCGCGCCAGGCGCGACGTCCCGATCTTGGTGTTGGAAAACACGATCACCTGACGAAAACCGCGGGACTTCACCAGATGCACCACGGCGGCGCGCTTGCGATCCGCCGGCAACTCATAGGCGATCTGGCTGACCGTATCGGCCGTGACATTGCGCTGTGCAACCTCGATCTCGAGCGGGTTTTTCAGAAAGCTGCGCGCCAGCTTGCGGATGTCATTGCTGAACGTGGCCGAAAACAGCAGGCTCTGGCGTTGCGCCGGCAGAAGACGCAGTATGCGATCGAGATCGGGCAGAAAGCCCATATCGAGCATGCGATCGGCCTCGTCAAGCACGAGAATGCCCACCTGGCCGAGATTGACGTTCTTCTGCTCCACGTGATCGAGCAGGCGCCCGGGCGTGGCAATCAGGATCTCGCAGCCACGGCGCAGGGCGTCACGCTGGGGGTTGATGTCCACTCCGCCGAACACTACCGCCGAGCGCAACGGCGTCAGACGGCTGTACAGGCGTACGCTTTCGGCAACCTGGTCGGCCAGCTCACGCGTGGGTGCAAGAATGAGTGCGCGTACGGGATGGCGCGCCGGTGATGCACTGGTGTTGGCCAGCGGCAGCAGGCGATGCAGGATGGGCAGGGTGAACGCGGCGGTCTTGCCTGTACCCGTCTGTGCGGCCCCCATGACATCGCGCCCATCCATGACTGCGGGCAGCGCCTGCGCCTGAATGGGTGTGGGAGTGATGTAGCCGGTTTCGGCAATGGCCCGCAGGATGTCGGGGTGCAGGCCAAAATCGGTGAAGCGGGGGCTGGTTTCTGTCTGAATGGTCTCTGTCATCTAAAAAGAGCGGGGCCCTGGTCACCAGAGTGCGTCGTGCCATACGCGTCCACACCGTGGTCCTGACCCGTGATCAAGATCCCAAGTGTAACCCAGCGTTCCCCGGCGACTGGTCACGATTTGCCTGCGCACAGGCAGATTGGCTGCCCGTGCATGCCAAACTGTCGCCCTCAAACAACATCACGCCACCATCCCCAGCAGCCCGTCGATGAGCCAGAATGCCACCATGCCGCCCAATATGACCGAGAGCGTGCTGCGCGTGCGCCAGAACATCAGGACGGCCGCGAGCGCCGCCAGGGCGCGCGGATTGAACACCACGGCACTGCCGCCTTCAAGTGGAAACAGCTCGGGCACGACAATGGCCGCCAGCGCCGCCACGGGTGCAAAGCGCAGCGCACTGCGCACGCTCTCCGACAGTGGAAAGCGATCGCCAAACAGCAGATAAGTGCAACGGGTGAGTATGCTGCATACCGTGAGCAGGACAATGGCGCCCAGGAGATAAGTGTCAAATCCCGTCCCCATCAGTGCGCTCCCGGGGACGAATTGCGGCGCCGCTCGACCATCTCGCCGAGCACGCCTGCGAGAACACCCGCGATCACCGCCGCGAGCAGGCCGAGGCGCAGCGGCAGGGCCTGCGCCAGCCAGGCCACCGCACTGGCAACGATGAGGCACATGACCATGGGCCGGGACTTGACCAGGGGGATGATGACCGCCAGCAGGGCAAGCACCGCGGCGTAGTCCAGCGACCAGCTCGCGGGGATGAGGCCGCCGGCATAGATGCCCAGCAGCGAGAATACGTTCCAGACCAGCCAGCCCGGCGCGGCAATGCCCAGATAATACCAGAGCTGCTGCACGGTGCCGATGCGGCGGCTGCCGGCAAAGCGCGCCATGAAGAGCACGAAGACGATATCACCCGTGAGCAGGCCCAGGACCAGACGGCGGCGCCAGGACAGGTGGCGGAAATAGGGGTGCAGGGCTGCGCCGAAGATCACGAACCGCATGTTGACGATGGTGCCGGCGGCAAAGATCAGCCACAGGGGTGCGTGGGCGGCAATCAGCGGCAACGCGGTGAGCTGGGCCGAACCGGCATAGACCATGAGCGTCATCAGCGTGGCCATGCTTTCAGACAGTCCCGACTGCACCATGGCGATGCCGGTGACAAAGCCCCAGGTGGCAACGGCGACGAGCGCTGCAGTGGCTTCGCGCAACCCGAAAAGGAAGGCGCGCCGCTGCGCGTGCGTAAGCCGCCCGGCCAACCCCCCGCTCCAGTTTGACTTGCGCGCTTGCATTGCTTCCCGATCAGGCAAAATTCGGCTCTGAAGTGCTATTGTATGCGGGTCTGCCTTGCTACAATGGCGTCTTTTCCTGGAGAGCATCATGTCAATGTCGGATCGCGACGGTTTTATCTGGTATGACGGCAAACTGGTGCCGTGGAGAGAGGCCAATACCCACGTCCTCACACACTCGCTGCACTACGGCCTCGCGGTGTTCGAGGGGCTGCGCGCCTACCACACCGAGTTGGGCACTGCGATCTTCCGACTGCAGGATCACACGCAACGCCTGTTCAACTCGGCACATATCTACCAGATACCCCTGCCCTACGATCAGGACACCATCAACGCCGCCCATATTGAAGCCGTGCGCAGCAACAAGCTGGAATCCTGCTACATCCGCCCCATCGCCTTCTACGGATCGGAAAAGATGGGTGTCTCGCCCAGGGGCGCTACGGTGCACGTCGCAATCGCCGCCTGGGCCTGGGGGGCCTATCTGGGTGAAGAGGCCCTGGAGCAAGGCATCCGCGTGAAAGTCTCTTCCTATGCGCGCCAGCACGTCAATGTCACCATGCCGCGCGCCAAGGTATCCAGCACCTACGCCAACTCCATCATTGCCAATGCCGAAGCAGCCGACCACGGCTATGACGAAGCCATATTGCTCGATACCGACGGCTTCGTGGCCGAAGGGGCGGGTGAAAACCTGTTCGTCATCAAGAACGGGGTAATCTACGAGCCGGAAATCGCGTCCGCCCTCACCGGCATCACGCGCTCCACCATTCACACGCTGGCCGCAGACCTGGGCATCAGCGTGGTCACGAAACGACTCACCCGTGATGACCTCTACATCGCCGACGAGGCCTTCTTCACCGGTACAGCCGCCGAGGTCACACCCATTCGCGAGGTCGATGGCCGGCGCATCGGCCCGGGCCGGCGCGGTCCCGTCACCGAAAGCCTGCAAAAGGCCTTCTTCGACGTGGTCAACGGCCGCAACGCCAGGTATCACCATTGGCTCACCCTGATTCCCGCTGCATGACCTCCCATTCCATGAACCAGGAAACCACCATGAGCAGTGCACGTGATGTCAACGTCCCGCGCGACGAGACCATTCTCATTGAAGCCAGCGACATCCCGCTGTTCTGTCCCGGCCCCAAGGCGCCGCTGTGGAGCATGCACCCCCGGGTCTACATCGAAATCGTACGCGACGGCAAGGCCATCTGCCCGTACTGCAGCGCCCGCTATGCGCTCAAGCCGGGCGAAGTCATACGCGGACATTAGAGGGAAGCTCTGAACAAGCCACCGCGCCGCCGTGAGTGCCAGGCTAGACACTACGCCCTGCCCCGCCGCCTGGTGGCTTCCCGGCGGGCATGCGCAGACCATCTACGCGGCCATGTTCGCACCCCGGCCATGGCTGGCATTCGTGCGCGAAAGAATCAGCCTGCCGGACGGAGATTTCCTGGATCTTGACTGGACCGCCCCCGGCCTGCATCCCGACCGGCCGGAAAATGACGGGCCCGCCACAACCGATGCCAGTCTGGCGCGCAGTGCCGCACGTCGCTGGATGCAGCCCCGGGACCACGCCGTCCTGGCGATGCACCGGCGCCCGGCGCTCATGCTGCTGCATGGTCTGGAAGGCAGCAGCCGCAGCCACTACGCCCAGACCGTCGCCCATCATTTCCGCGCCCGCGGCTGGGCGGTCGTTGTGGCTCACTTCCGGGGCTGCTCGGGCTTTCCCAACCGCATGGCACGCGCCTATCACTCGGGCGACATGGACGATGTGGCCGCCATGCTCGATGCCGTACACACACGCGCACCCGCGGCCGGCTGGCATGCCGCCGGTGTTTCCCTGGGCGGCAATGCCCTGCTGCGCCAGCTGGGCGAGCGACCCGAAGCCCAGCCCTGGCTGCGTGCCTGCGCCGCCGTCTCGGTCCCGCTCGATCTGGTGGCCAGCGGCCGGCAGCTATCCGAACACTGGTTGCAGCGCCAGATCTATACACGCCATTTCCTGCGCAGCATGAAGGCCAAGCTGAGCGAGAAGGCCGAACGGTTTCCGGCGAGCATCGATCGCACACGCCTTCTGCACACGCACAACCTTCGCGAGTTTGACGACGCCTACACCGCGCCCATGCATGGATTCGAGGATGCCATGGACTACTGGACGCGGGCTTCGAGCAAGCCTCTGCTCGGCCGGCTGGCAATACCGAGTCTCATACTCAACGCCCGCGATGACCCTTTCGTGCCTTCAAACAGCCTGCCCGGCCCCGGCCAGACGAGCCCGATCACAGTACTGCACCAGCCCGAAAAGGGTGGCCACGCCGCTTTTGTCACAGGCCGGTTTCCCGGCCGGCTCGAGTGGCTGCCGCAGCGGCTGTACCGTTTCTTCACACAAGGCGACTGAAAACCGCCGCCGATGATGGCGGCGCGCCTGTCCGGCCTCAGGAGCGGAAGCGTTCAAGCAGGGCGCGCTCGGCCGTCAAACGATCCCTGAGCGTGCGGATCTGCACATCCAGCTCCGACTGCAGGTAAAAGTCCCGAGTCAGGCTGCGGGCCTGGCGCAGTTGCTCGACTGCCGTCGGCAAGGCACCGATGGATTCGTAATACTGCGCCATGGCACGACGCGCGGCAACCTTCTCGCCCAGCCGTTCATAGGCCTGGGCACGCAGCTGGTGCATTCGCGAGAACCCGGGCCACTGGGCAATGCAGGCTTCGGTGAAGGCGACCACCGCCTTGTCCTGACCATTGGCCTCGAAGGCATGGACGCGCGCCTGGGCCACACCCTGGGACTGCGGCCAGCGCCGCCAGGCCTGATCGGCCAGCTGCAGACCGGTTTTCACATCACCCGCATCCAGGGCAAGCAGGATAGCCAGCTCATCCAGCTGCGGTGCCGGTTGCCCCAGCGCCTGCGCGCGCGCGAGGTGCTCGCGCGCCTGCGCCCAGGCCTTCTGCTTCCAGTGATACCAGGCGTGACCATAATGGGCTGCCGCCTGCTCGACGCCCTTGCGCTCACGCGCATCGCGCTCGAAGATCGCCACGGCCTGATCCTGGCCACGCTTGTCGCGCGTTTGCACCAGACGCATGCGGGCACGCAGGTACCAGAACTCCGGATTGTCGACCCGGCGCCCCGCATCGCCGTCGCGAATCCGCCCTTCAATATCCGAGAGCCGTTGCAGCGACAGGGGATGGGTGCTCGTGTAGACATTGCCGCCGGTACCTTCATTCAGCCGGGCCGTGCTCGCCAGGCGCTGGAACATGCGCAGCATGCCGCGCGGATCATAACCGGCCCGCTGCAGCATCTCGTAGCCCACGCGATCGGCCTCCTGCTCTGCCTGACGCGAAAAACCCAGCTGGCGGTCGATGGCCGCCGCCTGCCCGAAAGCCGCGACGCCCATGGCCAGGTCACCGCTGCCGGCCAGCGCAGCGAGCAGGGCGCCCGCCATGCTGGCCAGCAGGATATGATTGCTTTGCGCGCTCTGCGTCATGCCACGCGCCACGTGGCGCTGCAACACGTGGCCGATCTCGTGTGCGACCACACCCGCCAGCTCGGCCTCGCTTTCCGCAGCCACAAACAGGCCGGTGTGGATGCCGATATAGCCGCCCGGCAGGGCGAAGGCATTGATCTGGCTGTCCCTGAGCGCAAAGACGGAAACATGCTGGCCGGCACCGCCCGGCGCATGGGCTGCAAGCTCGCGCCCGAGGCCGGTCAGGTAGTGCGTGACATCAGGGTCCGACACAAAGGCCGGATCGCGCCGGCCCTGCTCCATGATGGCATCGCCAAGGCTGCGTTCGACCGCGGGCGACAGCTCGACGCCGGACGCCGCCCCCATGCTGGGGATACCCGTAGGCTGGGCGGAAAGATGCAGGGGCGCCATGGCCGTGGCCAGGGCCATCAGGCCGGCCGACAACTGCCGGATCGTGCGCTTGGACAGGAAAGGGACGCAGGCACTCATGGACTGATGGACCGGCAAGATGCCGCAAAGTTCAGGAAAGCGGGCTGGCCGCCGTGCCGGCCTTGTGCGAGGCGCCCGGCCGGCGCCGCTCGGGCAGGCGACCTCGCGCTGACAGACGCATGAGCGTGGCCAGGGCGAACAGCAGACCGAATACTTCGATAAAACCCGCCAGAACCCACATCGTCAACCCGCCGATCGCCTGGTCGGTCACGGCCGACAGGCCCGGAATGGCCCGACCGCACAGATCGAAGACCGGATACAGATCATATTCCGTAAAAGTGATGACGGCACCGGCAATCATCTGCGGTATCGTGGTCAGGATGGGAGAGAGCACGCGCCCTCCCGGCGACATCGCGGCCGGCGGGCGCGGACGCCGGTCCAGGATCAGGTTCCAGTACATGAAGCCGCTGATCACCACCGACCAGTTCATCAGCCGGTACAGACGCCAGTCGAGCATGGAATAGAACTGAACAACCGGAATCAGGAAGCCCAGTACCAGCACCACGAACAGCACAGGCACCAGCACCCTGTGGGTAAGCAAGCCGACCAGCATGCGCCCCGCGCGCCGCTGCAGGAGGTCGCGCAGCCGGCGCCGTTGCGGCAGGCCCAGCCCGGCACGCATCACCTGACCCGGATATGCCCCCATGACAAGCAGCGGCCCCAGGTGATGCAACACCAGATGCTGGATGCGATGGGCAAAGAACAGGCGTTCAGCGTAATAGTCGATGCGTGTGTGCAGGGACAGGTAAAGCATCACCATGCCAACCCAGAACAGCCACTGGCGAAAGCGGCCCACACGGTGCACGCGCGTACCGCGCACGAACAACGCACCGCCAAGCACGAAAGCGAGCACCAGCGTCGGGGAAAACTCCCAGGGCGTCAGCCAGTCCAGAACGAGTTCAAAATCAGACATCGGCGATTTGCATTGTCACAGCCCCGGCTAGAAGACGTAACCATCCAGCCAGCCCATGGCCTTGTAGAGATAGATCACGGCCATGGCCAGGCCGAACACCATGATCGCCCCCCCGATGAAAGTGGTGACGATGGCCGCGATGACGGCATCCCAGCCCGTCTTCGTCTTCTGCCCTGAATGCGGGTTGTAACGCGCGTCGAACTTCTCATCCGTGGTGAGGGCAAATACCAGGGCCTCAATGATGCCGGCACTGACGGGCAGGAACAGGAGCAGGAAGGGCACATTGTCCCACCACACCGGATGGAACTGGGCCAGCACCAGCATGGTGACGGAAAACGCCGTCATCACCCAGGCATGCGGGCGCCCAAGATACCACCAGTGTATGCTGAAAACGCCCAGCACACCGGCGAGCCAGGCGAGCGTCACCTTGTCGCGATGCCGGGTGACAGTGGTAAATTCGGACATGGATGAACAGACTCCCTCTGATATGCGTCACGACGCACACAGTTTGACGTTTCAAGTATTGTAGACAAGCCGGCGAAACACGCACAGCCTCATGCCTTCCTTCGATATCCTCATCAGCGGTGCCGGCCCGGCGGGCAGCACACTGGCACTCATGCTGGCCCGGCGCACGCGCCAACCCGGGCGCATCGCACTCATAGGGCGCGGCCTGACGCCGTCCGCAAGCGATACCGCGAGCAGCCTGGCGGACGGTCGAACCGCGCTGCCTGATCCCCGCGCCCTGGCACTCAATCACGGCAGTCGCAGCCTGCTGGAAAGTCTGGGTGCCTGGCCCTCGCACAGCGCGGATATCCACACCGTACACGTCTCCCAGGACCGCCATCCGGGCCGCTGTCTCATCGACGACGGTGATCTGGGCGTTCCGCGCCTGGGCAGCGTGGTGGCCTACCCGGATCTGCTTGCCTGCCTGCACCGGCGTCTTGCAGATTCGGGCATTACACTTGTTGATGACCATGTCGCGCAACTGCAACAGGAGGCGGGTCAGGTCTGTGCCCGCCTGTCCAGCCGGACATTGCAGGGACAAATCGGCATACAGTCCGACGGCCACCCGCCACGCGGCCTTTCACGCACATACCATCAGCATGCCTTGCTGGCCACAGTGCTCGCCACGCAGTCGCGCGCCGGCTGGGCCTATGAACGCTTCACCGCCGGGGGACCGCTGGCATTGCTGCCCCACCCTGCGGATACCCGCGCCTATTCCGTGGTCTGGTGCTGCACACCCGGGCAGGCACAGGAACTGCGCGCCTTGCCCGGCCCGGCGTTCGACGCTGCACTTCAGGCCCGCTTCGGTGAGCGCCTGGGGCGGTTGGGCAGTGTCGGCGAACGCGCCGTCTTTCCGCTGGCCCTGCATGTGGGTACTGCACTGTTGCAGCCGCGCGTCGTTGCCATTGGCAACGCCGCCCAGACGCTTCACCCTGTGGCCGGTCAGGGACTCAACCTGGGTCTGCGCGATGTCGCCCAGCTTGCGCAGACCCTCAGCCCCTGGCTGGCCGGACCCGACGACGATCCCCGGCCGGTGCTGCAGGCCTACGCACAGCTGCGCCGGCCGGATCGCTGGCTCACGGCCGCCATCACCGATACGCTGCCGCGCGTCTTCACGACCGGCAACAGCGTGCTCAACCACGCTTGCGGGCTGGCCCTCACGGGGCTGGACCTGATCGCGCCTGCGCGCCATCTGCTCGCGCGCCACCTGCTGCAGGGATTACGCCGCTGACCCCGCCATCAGGCTGGGGTTAAAATCCGCCCATGCGCATCGGAAACTGGGCTCTTGCCAATCGTGTTTTCGTGGCCCCCATGGCCGGGGTCACGGACAGACCCTATCGCAGGCTCTGCCGCCGGCTGGGGGCAGGCTATGCCGTGTCGGAAATGGCCGCCAGCGACCCCCGCCTGCGCGACAGCGTCAAGACGGCACGCCGCCTCGATCACCAGGGCGAGGGCGAGCCGGTGGCCGTGCAGCTGGCGGGCGCCTGTCCCGACATGCTTGCCGAGGCCGCCGTCTACAACATCCACAAGGGCGCACACATCATCGACATCAACATGGGCTGCCCCGTACGCAAGGTCTGTCGCACGGCGGCCGGCTCGGCACTGCTGCGCGACGAGGATCTGGTGGCACGCATCCTCGACCGCGTCGTGAGTGCCTGCCAGGTCCATGACGTACCCGTCACCCTCAAGACGCGTACGGGCTGGGATGCAGACTCGCGCAATGCCGTGCGTATCGCGTGTCGCGCCCGGGAAGCGGGCATCGCCGCGCTGTTCCTGCATGGTCGCACACGCTGCGACCTGTATCGCGGCCAGGCCGAGTACGACACCATTCGCACCGTCAAGCAGGCCGTTGACATTCCCGTGATCGCCAATGGTGACATCGACAGCCCGTTGAAAGCGCGTCAGGTCCTGGACTACACCGGTGCCGATGCGGTGATGATAGGCCGCGCCGCCCAGGGCCGGCCCTGGATCTTCGGCCAGATCAGCCACTTCCTCGAACATGGCGACGTACCGCCCGCGCCGACGCACGGCCAGCTGCGCACACTCCTGCTGGAGCACCTGGAAGACCACTACCAATTTCACGGCGAGCACGCCGGCGTGCGTACCGCACGCAAGCATATCGGCTGGTACCTGGCGGCGCTGCCCGATGCCGGCGAGTGGCTGCCCCTCATCAAGCGCATCGAGACCACGGCCGGGCAGGCCCGCATGCTGGACCGCTGGCTGGCCCAATACCCTTCCGAGCAACCTTTCATGACCGACAGCGCGACATCGCTCGCCGTCTGAACGGCCATGACCTCGTCCCCACTTCAACCATGACAAAAACCACCCTCCTGGAGCAGGCCGTGCGCGAACAGCTAGACCGCTATTTTGCCGACCTGGGCGATGCCCAACCCCGCGACCTCCTGTCCATGGTGCTCACCTGTGTCGAGCGCCCGGTGCTCCAGATCGCACTGGAAAAAACCCGGGGCAACCAGTCGCGCGCCGCCGAGATGCTGGGCATCACGCGTGCCACGCTCAGGCGCAAGCTGATCGCCCACGAAATCCGGCCGTGATTACCATCCTTCCGTCTTCTTACCGGCACCCTTTCCCATGAAAATCCAGACTGCCCTGCTTTCCGTTTCCGACAAGACCGGCATTGTCGAATTTGCCCGGGCCCTGGCCCGGCGTGGCGTACGCCTGCTGTCCACCGGCGGCACCGCCCGGCTGCTGGCCCAGGCCGGCCTGAATGTCACGGAAGTGGCCGAGCATACGGGCTCGCCAGAGATCCTCGACGGGCGCGTCAAGACGCTCCACCCGCGCATCCACGCCGGCCTGCTGGCACGCCGCGACGACGCCGCTCACCTGCAGACCCTGGCACAGCACGAGATCGCCGCCATCGACCTGCTGGTGGTCAACCTCTACCCTTTTCGCGAAACCGTGGCCCGCGCCGACTGCACTTTCGGCGACGCCATAGAGAACATTGACATCGGCGGCCCGGCCATGCTCCGGGCGGCAGCCAAGAATCACGGCACAGCCGAAGGCGGCGTCACCGTCGTCATCGATCCGGCCGACTACACGCGCGTACTCGAGGCACTGGACGGGCCGGACGGAATGCCTTCGATGGCGCTGCGCCTGGAGCTGGCCACCAAGGTGTTCGCGCATACGGCCGCCTACGACGGCGCCATCGCCGCCTGGCTGAGCAGCCTGTCGGAACGCGAACCGGTCCAGGACGCGGTTGCCGTGCGTGAGCCCTGGCCGCGCATTCAGACACTGCAGCTGCATCGCCGGCAAGCCATGCGTTACGGTGAAAACCCCCATCAGGGCGCAGCCTTCTACACCGATGCCGAACCGGTCGCCGGCCTGCCTGCCGGTCTGCTTGCCGGCTATCGCCAGCATCAGGGCAAGGACCTGTCCTACAACAATATCGCCGATGCCGATGCCGCCTGGGAGTGCGTGCGCCAGTTCAGCGGCACCGCCTGTGTCATCGTCAAGCATGCCAATCCCTGCGGCGTGGCCCTGGGCGATTCGGCCGAACAGGCCTATCGCAAGGCCTTCAGCACCGACCCCACATCGGCTTTTGGCGGCATCATCGCCTTCAATGGCCCGGTGGATGCGCCGGCCGTGCACGCCATCAGCGAGCAATTCGTGGAAGTGCTCATTGCGCCCGCCTATACGCAAGAGGCCCTGACGCTGCTGGCCACACGCAAGAATGTGCGCGTGCTTGAAATTCCCACAGGCGCAGCCGGCAACCGCCTGGACGCCTGCCGCGTGGGCGGTGGATGGCTGCTGCAAGATGCCGATGTGGACACGCTGGTGGCCGCAGACCTCAAGGTGGTGACGCAGGCCGGCCCCACGGAAGCGCAACGTGACGACCTGCTCTTCGCCTGGAAAGTGGCGCACTATGTGAAGTCCAACGCCATCGTGTTCGCCGGCAACGGCATGACGCTGGGCGTGGGTGCGGGCCAGATGAGCCGCGTCGACTCGGCGCGCATCGCTGCGATCAAGGCGGCCAACGCCGGGCTGTCGCTGGACGGGGCTGCCGTCGCCTCGGACGCTTTCTTCCCTTTCCGTGACGGCCTGGATGTCCTCGCCGATGCGGGCGCCCGCTGCATCATCCAGCCCGGCGGCAGCATCCGCGACGACGAAGTCATCGCGGCCGCCGACGAGCGCGGCATCGCCATGGTCTTCACCGGCGTGCGGCACTTCCGCCACTGATGCGCATCCTCGGCATCGACCCCGGCCTCAGACGCACCGGTTTCGGTGTAATCCAGGTGGACGGCCGTCGACTGCACTACATCACCAGCGGCACCATCGTCATCCCCGCCGACGAGCCACTGGCCTCACGCCTGAAGCACATCCTGGATCATGTACGGGAAGTGGCCCAGGCCACCCGGCCCACGGTATCGGTACTGGAAAAAGTCTTTGTGAACACCAACCCGCACACCACCCTGCTGCTGGGCCAGGCGCGCGGTGCGGCCATGTGCGCCCTGGCCGACAGCGGGCTGGCCGTCCATGAATATACCGCCCTGCAGATCAAGAAGGCCGTGGTCGGCAACGGCCACGCCGACAAGGTGCAGGTACAGCACATGGTGCGCCACCTGCTCACGCTGAGCGGGCTGCCCGGCAGCGATTCGGCCGATGCGCTCGCCTGCGCCATCTGCCATGCGCATACCATGCCCGGAGGAGACCCGAAATGATTGGCCGCATCCGTGGCACCCTGTTGGAAAAAACCCCTCCCGTCGTCTGTATCGACGTGGGCGGTATCGGCTACGACATCGATGTGCCCATGAGCACGCTGTACGAGCTGCCTGACGTCGGCAGCCCGGTCACGCTGTTCACCCACCTGATGGTGCGCGACGACGCCCATACGCTATACGGCTTTCTGACCGCGCGCGAGCGCACCGCATTTCGCAGCCTGATCCGCGTGAGCGGCGTGGGTGCACGCACCGCCCTGGCACTGCTGTCGGGGATGAGTGTGGATGATCTGGTGGCTGCCGTCACGCATCAGGAAAGTGCCGGGCTGCTGCGCGTGCCGGGCATCGGCAAGAAGACCGCCGAGCGCCTGCTGCTGGAGCTGCGCGACAAGCTCGGCGCCGTACAGGCCGTTGCCGGCGACACGGCGGGCGCCGCCACGCGGCCGGCCGGCGGCCGTAACGACATCCTTGAGGCGCTGATGGCCCTGGGCTATTCGGCAGCCGAGTCGCAGCGCGCCATCAAGGGACTGCCTGCCGATGCCGATGTCACCGACGGCATACGCCAGGCCCTGAAGAACCTGACGCGCAAATAATTATCGCTCACTGATCGGCCAGCCAGCCGGCGTAGGCGGCCAGATCGACGTTGCCGCCGCTGAGCACCACGCCCACGCGCTTGCCCGCCAGTGCCGGCCCCTGGGCAAAGACGGCCGCCATGCCCAGACAGGCCGTGGGCTCGACGACAATCTTCATGCGCTCGGCAAAGAAGCGCATGGCCTCGATGAGGGCCTTGTCGGGCACCACCAGGATGTCGCGCACATGACGCCGGATGATGGCGAAGGTAAGCGCTCCCAGCTCGCGGGTGAGCGCGCCGTCGGCAATGGATTCGGGCACGGCGATGCGCACACGCTTGCCGCGCTGCAGGGACTGGCGGCCATCGTCGCCCGCTTCCGGCTCGACGCCATAGACGGCGCAGTCGGGCGCCAGATGATGGGCGGCCAGCAATGAGCCCGACAACAGGCCGCCGCCGCCCAGCGGCACAAACAGGGCGTCCAGCGGACCGGCATCCTCAAGCAGCTCCTTGACCGCTGTGCCCTGGCCCGCAATGATGTCGGGGTGATCAAAGGGCGGCACCAGGGTGGTGCCATGCTCATCCTGCCAGCGCCGCGCGATCACCTCGCGATCCTCGTTGAAGCGATCGTATTCCACCACACGGGCGCCATAGCCCTTCGTGGCCTCGAGCTTGGACCGGGGCGCATCGGACGGCATGATGATGACGGCCTGCACGCCCAGCAGGCGTGCCGACATGGCCACGGCCTGGGCATGGTTCCCGGAGGAATAGGCCACCACACCCGCCCGGCGCTGCTCGTCGGACAGCTGCGAGAGCGCGTTGAAGGCGCCGCGGAACTTGAAGGCACCGATGCGCTGCAGGTTCTCGCACTTGAAGAAGACCTGGCTGCCCAGGCGCTCGTTCAGGCTGCGCGACTGCAGCACGGGTGTACGGTGGGCCACGCCGCGCAAGCGCTGGGCGGCCGCAACGATATCGTCATAATCAGGGAGATCCATGCTTTTTTCCGCCGGTTTCCAGGTTCAACATCAAGGTTAGAAATCAGAGGAAAATGATAGCACCCCCCGTAGGCAAGCACCGGGGTCTGGTGTACCATGACTGTTGATTTGATCAGTCTCTGCCATGGCCATACATTCCGACGATCTCACCAGTCTGGACGGCGCACCGCGCATCGTCTCACCCGATAGTGCCTCGCCCAATGAAGAGACGGTCGAGCGCGCCCTGCGCCCGCGCCGGCTCAGCGATTACACCGGCCAGCAGCGCGTTCGCGAGCAGCTTGAAATCTTCATTGCGGCCGCGCGTCAGCGGGCTGAATCCATGGACCATGTCCTTCTGTTCGGGCCGCCCGGCCTGGGCAAGACCACGCTCGCCCACATCATCGCCCATGAGCTCGGCGTGCAACTGCGCCAGACCTCGGGGCCGGTGCTCGAGCGCGCGGGGGATCTGGCCGCACTCCTCACCAACCTGGATCGCAACGACGTCCTGTTCATCGACGAGATCCATCGCCTGTCACCCGTGGTCGAGGAAATCCTCTATCCGGCACTGGAAGACTTCCAGATCGACATCATCATCGGAGAAGGGCCGGCGGCACGCAGCGTCAAGATCGACCTGCAGCCCTTCACACTCGTGGGGGCCACCACGCGGGCCGGCATGCTCACCAACCCGCTGCGCGACCGCTTCGGCATCGCGTCCCGGCTGGAGTTCTACAGCGCGGATGACCTGTTGCACATCGTGCAGCGCAGCGCCCAGTTGCTGGACACGCCCATCACGCGCGACGGCGCACTCGAGATCGCCCGCCGGGCCCGCGGCACGCCGCGCATCGCCAACCGCCTGCTGCGCCGTGTGCGCGACTATGCCCAGGTGCGCGCCGATGGTCGGGTGACGGCCGGCATCGCGCAGGACGCGCTCACCATGCTGCAGGTCGATCCGCACGGGCTTGATCTGATGGACCGCAAGCTGCTCGAAGCCATCGTCCACAAGTTCGACGGCGGGCCGGTGGGGGTCGACAGCCTGTCCGCCGCCATCGGCGAAGAACGCGACACCATTGAAGACGTGATCGAGCCCTACCTGATACAGCACGGCTTCCTGCAGCGCACGGCGCGCGGGCGCATTGCCACGCGTACCACCTGGCAGCATCTGGGGCTGACGGCGCCGGGTGCAACGCCCGATGCCGCCGTATCGTCGCTGTTTGAGGATGGTGATTAGGCGGAGCTCCCCTCAGCCATCAACGCCAGCAGCGCCTCCCCATAGCGCTCCAGCTTGCGTGCACCCACGCCACTGATGCCCGACAGCGCCTGCAGGCTGCCGGGTTGTTCCTGCGCAATTTCGCGCAGCGTCGCATCATGAAAGATCACATAGGCAGGTACTTCGTGTTCGCGCGCCATGTCGGCACGCCAGGCGCGCAGGACCTCGAAGCGGGCAAGCGCCGCTTCCGGCAGGGCCGCATGCTGCGCGGCCTTGCGCGGCGTCTTCTTCTTGCGCGCCGGCGGCGCCTCGCGCAACATCAGTGTGGTCTCGCCCTTGAGTACCGCACGACTGCTGCGCGTGAGCTCGAAAGTGCCATAACCCTGGGCATCGGGCTGCAGCAGACCGCGCGCCAGCACCTGGCGCAACACGCCGCGCCAGGCCTGCGCGGAAAGGTCGCTGCCCACGCCATATACGCTCAGGGTATCGTGACCATGTTCGCGCACCCGGGCCGTCTCCTCGCCGCGCAGGATATCGATGAGGTGGCCGCCTCCGAAGCGCTGGCCGCGCTCGTGCCAGAGGCGATAGACCGCTGACAGCAGCTTCTGGGCCGCAATCGTCCCGTCCCAGGCTTTGGGCGGATCCACGCAGGTATCGCAATTGCCGCAGGGCCGGGCCAGCGTCTCGTCGAAATATGCCAGCAGACCGGTGCGGCGGCACGCCACCGTCTCGCACAGTGCCAGCATGGCATCGAGCTGCTCGCGCTGGCTCTGCTGAAACCGCGTGTCGCCACCGGACTCGCCAATCATGCGCCGCCGCTGCACCACATCCTGCAGACCATAGGCCAGCCAGGCCGTGGCCGGTTCGCCATCACGCCCGGCCCGCCCCGTCTCCTGGTAATAACCCTCAATGGACTTGGGCAGGTCGATATGCGCAACAAAGCGCACATCCGGCTTGTCCACACCCATGCCGAAGGCGATGGTGGCCACCATGATGAGGCCGTCCTCGCGCAGGAAACGCGCCTGGTTGCGCGCGCGCTCGGCGGCGTCCAGTCCGGCATGATAGGGCAGGGCCTGCAAGCCCTCCCGGCACAGCATGGCGGCGGTCTCGTCCACACGCTTGCGCGACAGGGCATAGACGATACCGCAGTCACCCGCGTGTTCCTCGCGGATGAAGGACAGCAACTGGCGCTTCACGTCCGCCTTCTCGACGATGCGATACTGGATGTTGGGCCGATCGAAGCTGGATACGAACTGGCGCGCCTGCCCCAGCTCCAGTCGCTGGACAATCTCATCGCGCGTGACGGCCGTGGCTGTGGCGGTGAGGGCCAGCCGGGGCACGCCCGGCCAGCGCTCGTGCAGGCAGGACAGGCCCAGGTATTCCGGCCTGAAGTCGTGACCCCACTGCGACACGCAATGGGCTTCATCGATGGCAAACAGGGCGGGCCGCCCGCGGTCCAGCAGGTCCAGGCAGCGCTCGGTGAGCAGGCGCTCGGGCGCCACATAGAGCAGGTCGAGTTCGCCGGCCAGGAAAGCCCGTTCCACCGCCCGGTTCGCAGCCCAGTCCTGACTGGAATTCATGAAGGCGGCACGTACGCCCAGCTCGGTGAGCGCGTCCACCTGGTCCTGCATCAGCGCAATCAGGGGCGAGATGACGATGCCCGTGCCCTCTCGCACGAGCGCGGGAATCTGGTAGCACAGCGACTTGCCCCCGCCGGTGGGCATGAGCACCAGCGCATCCTCCCCGGCAATGACGCTCTCGATAACCGCCTGCTGATGGCCACGGAAGGCATCGTAACCAAACACATTCTGAAGAACTTCCTGGGCAGGGGATATCATGAGGCAACAACTGACAACAGAAGAAGGGGGACAACGAGCGTGGCAAGAACGGTCACGGCGCCTTCCGGCGTCCGGCACGACGGCGCGATGGCACAAAGGCCTCGCCACCCAGATCCGGATCGCGCTTCAGGCCGCTGTATTTCTCGAGCACGGCGGACTTGTAGACCACACCCAGCAGGCGCGGCCGGGCTTCGCGGCTGACCACGGGCAGGCGCTCGCCCTGATGCTGGACGAAGTATTCCTGGGCCCTGACCAGGGTCATGTCCTTGTGCAGGCTGCGCACATAATCCCGACGCAGCACTTCGGTCGCCGGACGATCGCTGGCACCGCTGTCATTGAGCATGAGCCGGGTCAGGTCCTGGCGGGCGATTGCACCCTGGTAGACATTGTCCTCATCCACCACATATACGGTACGCACCGGGTTCTCCACAAACATATCCATTACCGCGCGCACACTGTCGGCAGGACGCACGACGGTCGTTGCGGGGCGGATCAGGGCATCCAGGGTGGTATGGCTGAACTGCTGGCGCATGCGCTCATGGTGCGCCCGCACCCGGGTGACATCATACATGGCCACCTCGGCCACAGCGCGTGAAACGAAATACGCCACCACGCAGGCCATCATCAGGGGCAGCACGATCTGGTAGCTCAGACTCATCTCGAAGATCATCAACAAGGCCATGAGCGGTGCGCTCGTTGCTGCACCCAGGAAGCTGCCCATGCCGACCAGGGTGGCCATGGGCAGGGGAATGCCCAGCTCCGGCCACAGCCAGTCCATGCCCATGCCCAGCAGGGTCCCCAGGGCCGCACCGACAAAAAGCGCCGGCGTGAACACACCGCCAATAGCCCCCGAGCCCACAGTGAGCGCCGTGGCCAGCACCTTCAGCGCCAGCACCAGCACCACCAGCTGCCAGGACCAGGGGTCGTGCAACAATGCACTGACCACGCTGTAGCCGTTGCCCGCCACTTCGGGATGCCAGATCAGTACCAATCCCAGGAGTGCGCCACCCAGACCCAGACGCCAGGGCAGCGCCAGGCCGGAGCGCCGAAACACCGTTCGCGCCAGGGCAAGTACCTTCAGGAAGGCGGGCGCCGCCAGACCCGCAATCAGACCCAGCGCCACAAAGGGCAGCAGCGCGAGGCCTTCGACCGAAACCAGGCCCGGCATGGCGTAGATGGACTGGTAATGGCCGGTCATGCGCATGGTGAGATTGGCCGAAGCTGCGGCAATCAGCAGCGGGCCCAGACTTTGCATGGCCATGCTGCCCAGCACGATCTCGGCCACAAAGAGTGCACCCGCAAGCGGTGCCCCGTAAGCAGCGGCAACCCCGGCAGCAGCACCACAGGCCACCAGCAGGCGCAGGCGAAATGTGCTGAAGCGCGCAAAGCGGCCAATTGCCGACGCCGCCATGGCCCCCAGGTGCACCATGGCACCCTCGCGCCCTATGGAGCCGCCCGAAGCCACCGTCAGCAAGGAGGAGCCCGAACGCAGCAAACCATGGCCCAGGGACAGGCGCCCGTCCCCGATGGCGACGGCCTCCATGTAATCCGCCGCCTGCCCGGCGCTCAGCCGCGCCGCCAGCCAGAGCAGCAGGCCGGCCGCCAGCCCGCCCAGTGCAGGAAACAGCAGTCGCCCGTACCATGGCAGCGCCGTCATCACCGCCACGATGGAGCCGCTGTCGCCGGTGGCAAGATGCTGGATGAGATGCATGCCGCGGTGAAAGCCGATTGTGGTGAAAGCCGCAGAGACACCCACTATCGCCGCCCACGCCAGCATGGCCGGCAGATCCGACAGCCAGGCGTGGCGGGCCAGCCGCCGGCGCAGATGCTGCACACGATGGCGCAGCATACGTGGAAACCGCAGAGGAAACCGCATGCCCACCTATTTCAGTCCATTACCGAAGGCTTGCCAGCCGCAGCTGCCCAGCGCACACTTACACCTCATGACGACATCCTTGATCAAGATACTGGTGGTGGACGACGATCCGGCCCTGCGCCAGCTGCTGGCCGATTATCTCAACCGCCACGGCTACGACACCCTGCTTGCGCCCGACGCGAGCGATCTGTCCGAACGCATCCTGCGCTACGCACCCGACCTCATCGTCCTGGATCGCATGATGCCCGACGGCGACGGCGCCGAAGCCTGCCGGCGCCTGCGCCGGCAGGGCGAGGACATCCCTGTCATTTTACTCACGGCACGCGACGAGACCGTGGACCGCATCATCGGCCTGGAAGCCGGCGCCGATGACTATCTGGGCAAACCCTTCGATCCGCGTGAACTGCTGGCCCGCATCGAAGCCGTCCTGCGCCGCAAGAAGGGCGCCTCGGCCCTGGTGCGGGACGATCCCGTCCATTTCGGTCCTTTCGTCTACAGCCCCGTCACCCGCCTGCTCTCGCGCGATGGTGAAGTCATACGGCTCACCGGCGGTGAAACCAACCTGCTCGAAGCGCTGGTGAACAATCCGGGCAAGCCCCTGTCGCGCGAACGACTGCTGGCGCTGGCGCGTGATGATGAGGAAGGCGTACGC
Source organism: Castellaniella sp. (assembly GCA_041655275.1). Taxonomy (GTDB): domain Bacteria; phylum Pseudomonadota; class Gammaproteobacteria; order Burkholderiales; family Burkholderiaceae_B; genus JAJYRX01. The sequence continues at coordinate 70,952 of JBBAFU010000011.1, forward strand.
AATGACCGCGCCATCGACATCGCCGTCCTGCGCCTGCGCCGCGCTATTGAGGATGACCCGCGCCAACCTCGGTGGATACAGACGGTATGGGGCGTGGGCTACCGGTTCTCCCCTTGAAACGGCGTCTGCTTTCCCTGCCGCGCTCGCTGCGCGCGCAGATGGTGCTGTCCACACTGGCGATCATCGTGCTCGTACAGATTGCCAGCCTGGCCACGGTCACCTGGTCATGGCGCCAGTTCACCCGCAACGTTGCCGTGGATCTGACGGTCACCACCTTGCGCACGCTGCGCAGCGCGCTGGCCGAAGTGCCGGCCGAAGCGCGCGCAGACTTCGTGCACGCCGCTTCGGGCGGCGAGTGGCGGCTGTGGTCGCGCAGCCTGCCCGACCGTCCCCGGCTGGAACACATCCGGCGCCACGAAGACCGGCGCGCCGCACGGGCCCAGCGCCCCCACGGGCCCAATGACGTACGCCATGTCCTGCGCTCCTTCGTCGAGGCACTCAACCAACGGCTAGACGATGACGATACACGGGTATTGCTCTCGCATGGACGTCACCCCAAGCTGTATATCTCTCTGGCGGGCATGCCCGAATCCGCCGCACGTACCGAGCACCGTGAATGGCTCATCATCCCGCTGGACAGGATTGCGCCCCCCATTGCCACGCCCATGATCGTGCTGTGGCTGGCCGGCATGGCCGGTTTCCTGCTGCTGGCGCTGGCCTTTTCATGGCATATCACCCGCCCGCTCACGCGGCTTGCACGCGCGGCTGATCAGCTCGCGGCCGGCCAGCCCCAGCGCGTCCAGCCCTCGGGGCCCAGCGAAACACGGGCACTGGGCGAGCGTTTCAATGCCATGCTGGATGCACTGGCGGAATCCAGCGCCGTGCGGCGCACCCTGCTCGCCGGCCTGCCCCATGATCTGAAGGGCCCGCTATCGCGCATGTGGCTGCGCGTCGAGATGCTGGATGATGCCGAACTGCGCGACGGCATGCGCAAGGATGTGCAGGATATGCAGCGCATGGTCGACCAGTTCATCGGTTTCGTGCGCGGCTCGGATCCGGCATCCTACGCGTTCTCGCGCATGGACCTCGGGGTCTGGCTGCATGAACGCGTGAACGACTGGCAGTCGACGGGCACGGATATCCGTCTTGTCGATGAAGCCGGGGCCGGCGCCACGATACAGGGCGACCGCCTTGCCCTGGACCGCCTGCTGGACAATCTGGTCACGAATGCCCTGCACCACGGACGGGAACCCATTGTCGTGCACCTGCGCAGGGACAAGGGACAGGTGGAAATGGAGATCACCGATCACGGACCCGGCATCCAGGCCGAGCGCCGGGAAGAGGCGCGCCGCCCCTTCTCGCGGCTGGATGATGCGCGCACGCGAACCGGCTCCGTTGGCCTGGGGCTTGCCCTGGCGGACACCATCGTCCACGCGCACCGGGGCACACTGGCACTGGACAATGCATCCGAAGGGGGGCTGTGCGTGCGCATCCGCCTGCCGCTGCAGCCGGAGATCGGGATCAGCGCATGATGAAGGGCGGCGGCTGGGCGGGACGAACCGGCCCCAGCATGCCCCAGTACACCCAGACGTTGAATCCCAGGGCCACGGGCAGCCCGAGCAGCGCCGCCCAGAGCACCCACATCAGCGAGCGCGTGGGCACGGCGCCGTCCCACACCGTGATGTTATCGAGCACCAGATAGGGAAAATAGCTGTAGGCCACGCCGCCCATCACGACAAGGAAGATGCACACGACCAGCAGGAAAGGCAGGCTGGCCAGGTGCCGGCTCCCGCGCGCCAGACAACCAAGCTGGAACTCGAGCAGGACAAAGATGATCAGCAGACTGCTCCAGACGCAGCCAATCAGCCCCCATTGCGCCTCCCGTCCCCACTTCAGGAAGACACCGGTGTTCGCCAGCCCCAGCACCAGCGATACCGCCACCGCTCCGGCGGCCACCCAGCGCACGGCTTGCCGCCCCCATTGCGCCGCCAGCGGCCGCAACGGGCCGGCTTCGCGCATGACCAGCCAGCTGGCGCCCAGCACCGCATACGAGGCAAAGGCAAATCCGGCAAACACGGCGGCAAGCACCGGCGTTGCCACATCCGGGGCAAAGGCACCGGCCAGGCGCGCCAGCAGCACCCCGTGCGACAAGGCCATCAGCCAGGAACCCAGGGCGAAGACCTTCACCCAGCGCGCCTGCAGGGCCTGCGGTGCGCGCAGGCGCAGCTCGAACGCCGCCGTGCGCAGCAACACGCCCATGGCGAGCAGCGTCATGGGCAGGAAGAGATGCTCCATGATGGCACTCCACCCTGTGGGAAAGGCGGCGGCAAGCAGGCCCAGGCCCAGAAAGAGCCAGAACCCGTTGGCATCGCGCCACGGCCCGAGCAGACTCATCATGCGCAGGCGATGCTCGGGAAGTGCAAAGGCGAGCAGGCAGCCGACGCCGATGTCGAAACCGTCGAGAATGGTGGCGGCCACTGTTGTGAGAAAGAACAGGCCGACAAGAATGAGCGGCATCCAGAACGCTGCGTCGTGCGTAGCCAGGCCCAGCGCACCGCTCAGGGTCTGCATCATGCACGCCGCCTCTGGCGCCTTACCGGCACCACGCCGTGATGCGCCACATGGCGCAGCAGCTGGACAAAGCCAAGGATGAGCAGGCCCTGGCACAGCAGCCAGGCCAGGCCGCTGGCGAACAGCGACACACCGGACTGCGGCGCCAGCACTTCGCTCAAGGTCACCGTGCCCTGGACGGCATAGGGATAGGCACCAAACTGCACCCAGGCCAGCGCTGAAAGCAGCAGGGGCCAGCCCGCCAGTCCCAGGCCCCGGTTCAGGCCGGACCACAGACGCGGCAGACTCGCCAGATCGCGCCGGCGGCCGTACAGCCACCACAGATTGGCCAGGGTGACCAGGGCCAGCAGCAGGCTGATGAACACGCACAGGCGGAAAGACCAGAATGTCAGGGCCACCGGCGGCGCCATGCCGGAGAACTGATCGAGACCACGCCAATGGCCCTTGCCGTCCTCTGCAAGCAGACCCCCGCCCCTGCCGGGCCAGGTCAGACCCAGTCGATTGGTGGCTGTCGCCTCGTCCGGCCAGCCCAGCACCAGCAGATCGGCCCGCGGACCGCTTTCCCACAGCGCCGCCGTGGCCGCCGCCTTGGCCGGCTGATGCTCCGCAGCAAAACGCACCACGTCCAGCATCGCCAGGCTGTGCACCAGCAGGCCCGTCACGGCCAGACCCAGGCCCATGCGAAAGACACCCCGCGACGCCACATCGGCCGGATTGCGCCGCGCCTGGCCGCAGGATACCGACATCATCAGAAAAGCCACACTCAGGGCCGAGAGGCCGGCCAGCCACAGCCCATGCGGCAACAAGGCCGGATTCAACACAACCTGCGCGAGATTGGTAAGCGCATAACGTCCGTCCACCATCAAGGCCCCTGTGGGCGCCTGCAACCAGCTGACGAGCGCCAGGAAACAGAATGCGGATACCGTCACGCCCAGCGCCACCATGGCGACCATGGCCAGATGCACCGGCGGCGCAAGACGGCGCTCGCCAAAGAGCATGCCGCCCAGAAAGCAGGCCTTGAAGACGAAACTTGATAGAATGAGCCCCGCAAGCAATGGGGCGGATACTTCACCGATGCGGGCCAGCAGGCCGGGCCACAGCGTGCCGGTCTGCACCAGCACGGGCACACTGGCGGCAAAACCCAGCGCCACGGCCAGCGCGAACACCCTGGCCCACAAACGGTAGGCCGGCAGCCATTGCACGCGACCCTGGCCCATGGCGAGTGCACGCAGCACCAGCAAGCCCCAGGCGAGACCCAGCTCGAGCACCAGAAACAGCAGCAAGAATCCCACGCTGGCGAAGAATTGGATTTGCGCCAACCACAGAGTCGTGTGCGTCATAATGCCGCATAGTGTAGAGCGAGTTGCCCCATTTTGCAGGCACCTTTGCGGCAAGACCACAGGAACGTGGCAAAATAGCCCGGCAAGCGCCCATTTTCTTCAGCAATCCATGAATACTCGATCCGAAACAAGCCCCGCTTCCAACTTCATCCGCACCATCATCGAACAGGATCTGGCTGCCGGCCGTCATGCTGAAAAGCGCTGGGCCGGCCGTCCCGGACCCGCCTCTGTCCAGGCGGGCGGCACGCTCGACCCAGCGCGCATACGCACGCGCTTTCCACCCGAACCCAACGGCTATCTGCACATCGGCCATGCCAAGAGCATCTGCCTGAACTTCGGCCTTGCCCGGGATTACGACGGCGCCTGCCACCTGCGTTTCGATGACACCAATCCCGAGAAGGAAGAAGAGGAATATGTGCGTGCCATCATCGACATGGTGCAGTGGCTGGGCTTCGACTGGAAATATGGCGATGAGGACAATTGCTATTACGCCAGTGACTACTTTGGCTATATGTACGAGTTTGCCGAAGCCCTGGTGCGGGCAGGCCATGCCTATGTCGACGAGCAGAGCGCCGAAGAAATCCGCCGGACGCGCGGCACGCTGACCGAGAAAGGCCGGAATTCACCCTGGCGCGACCGGCCGGCCGAAGAATCCCTGCGCCTGCTGCGCGAGATGCGCGACGGCCGCCACCCGGACGGCAGCATGGCATTGCGCGCACGCATCGACATGGGCTCGCCCAATATCAACATGCGCGACCCGGTCATGTATCGCATCCGCCATACGCCGCACCATCGCACCGGCACCCAATGGTGTATCTACCCCATGTACTCATGGGCGCACCCGGTGGAAGATGCGCTGGAGACCATCACACACAGCCTGTGTACGCTGGAGTTCGAGGATCAGAGGCCGTTCTACGACTGGATTCTGGAACGCCTGTGCGAGCTGGGCCAGCTGGCACAGCCCCTGCCGCACCAGTACGAGTTCTCGCGCCTCAACCTCAGTCATGTGGTGACGAGCAAGCGCAAGCTGCGCCAGCTGGTCGAGGAAGGCCATGTGAGCGGCTGGGATGACCCGCGCATGCCCACGCTCGCAGGACTGCGCAAGCGCGGCTACACGCCGGAATCCATCCGCCTGTTCTGCCGCCGCCTGGGCGTGAGCAAGGCTGCACAGCACGTGCCCTACAGCGATCTGGAGCAGGCCCTGCGCGATGACCTCGACCCCCGCGCCAATCGTGCCGTGGCGGTCCTTGACCCCTTGCGTCTCGTGCTCACCAACTTCCCGGCGGATCGTGTTGAACCCTGCCACGCGCCGCGCAATCCGCACGACCCCGAGGCCGGCCGGCGTGAATTCCCGCTCACGCGCGAACTGTGGATAGAACGCGATGATTTTCGGGAAGATCCGCCCAGGCGCTATTTCCGGCTATACCCGGGCAATACCGTCAGGCTGAAGTATGGCTATATCGTACGCTGCACCGGCTGTGTCAAGAATGCCGAAGGCGAAGTTACCGAAGTGCACGCCGAGATCCTGCCTGACACGCGCAGCGGCACGCCCGGTGCGGATGCCGTCAAGGTCAAGGGCACCATCACCTGGGTGAGCGCATCCCATGCCGTGGCGGCAACCGTGCACCTGTACGACCGGCTGTTTCGGGAAGCCCATCCCGATGCCGGCGATGCCGATTTCCTGCAGGCCATCAATCCGGACTCCATGCGCAGTGTACAGGCCTGGCTGGAGCCGGGGCTGCAAGCGGAGCCCGGCGCCACCTGGCAATTCGAACGCCTGGGCTATTTTGTCGCCGACCGTGATGTGTCCACCGCTGAATATCCGGTCATCAACCGAATCACCACGCTCAGGGACGCCTGGATTTGAAAAGCAAAGATTCTCTCGCGCTGGATTTCAAAAGTGCCACGCTGTACGCCTTGCGCGTCGTGCTGCACGACAGCGACACCGGGGCCCTGTGCGCCGCGCTCGATCAGCGCATGCGCGACGCCGGCAGCTTCTTCAAGGATGAGCCCGTCGTCATCGATGCACATGCGCTGGACACACCGCCGGACTGGACCGCCCTGATGCAGGCATTGCGCGCACACAGCCTGCACCCCATGGGGGTCACGGCCGCCGAAACCATGATGGCCGCCGCCCGGGAAGCAGGTCTTGTCAGCGTGGAGCTGTCCGCCAGCACGCCGAAAGCGGCCGTTGCCGAGACGATGCCGCCCGCCGATCTGGCCAAACCCCGGACCGCAGCGGCACCGCCACCGGAAGATGGCCGGCCTGCACCGGCACCGGCGGCCCTGGTGGTTGACGGCCCCCTGCGCTCCGGTCAGCGTGTCTACGCCCGCGCCACCGACCTGATCGTCATCGGCATGGTCAGCCAGGGGGCCGAAGTCATTGCCGATGGCAATATCCACGTCTACGGCCCCCTGCGCGGCAAGGCCATGGCCGGTGCGCGCGGCAATACGGCGGCACGCATCCTGACCACCTGCCTGGAGCCCGAGCTCATCGCCATCGCCGGCGTCTACCGCGCGCTGGAAGCCAGGCTCGAACCCGAACTGCATCGACGCCCCGCCCTTGTCCAGCTCGAAGGCGATCGCCTGCAGCTGCGTGCGCTGGATGGCTGACCCGGGGGTGGCCCGCGCCCCGGACATCACGACAAGGCCAGGCTTTTGATTTACCATAGCGGGCATCACTGACATAGGGGAATGCACTCATCATGGCACGCATAGTTGTGGTGACTTCAGGCAAGGGCGGCGTTGGCAAGACCACGACCAGCGCCAGCTTTTCTTCCGGCCTCGCCATGCGGGGCCACAAAACCGTGGTCATCGACTTCGACGTCGGTCTGCGCAATCTTGATCTCGTCATGGGTTGCGAGCGCCGCGTCGTCTACGATTTCGTCAACGTCATCCAGGGCGACGCCAGCCTGAATCAGGCGCTGATTCGCGACAAGCAGCTGGAAAACCTCTTCATCCTGCCCGCCTCCCAGACGCGCGACAAGGATGCACTCACCCGCGAAGGGGTGGAGAAAGTGCTCACCGAGCTCGACGAGATGGGCTTCGAATACATTGTGTGCGATTCGCCGGCGGGCATAGAGACCGGGGCCCTGATGGCAGCCTATTTCGCGGACGACGCCCTGGTGGTAACGAACCCCGAAGTCTCCTCCGTGAGAGACTCGGATCGCATCCTGGGCATCCTGTCAGCCAAATCGCGCCGCGCCGAGCAGGGCGAGGAGCCCGTCAAGGAATACCTGCTGCTCACCCGCTACAGCCCCAAGCGTGTGGCCGAAGGCGAGATGCTGTCCATCAAGGACATCGAAGACATCCTGCGCATCCGCCTGATTGGCGTCACGCCCGAGTCGGAAGACGTACTCCAGGCCTCCAACCAGGGCATCGCCGCCATCCATCTTCGTGACAGCGACGTGGCCCAGGCCTACAAGGACATCGTGGCCCGTTATCTTGGCGAGGAAATACCCCTGCGCTTCACCGAGTATGCGCGGCCCGGGCTGTTGAAGCGCATGTTCGGGGGGAAGTGATATGTCGTTTCTTTCCTTTCTGCTTGGCAGCAAGAAGTCTTCCGCCAAAGTCGCCAAGGATCGCCTGCAGCTGATTCTCATCAACGAACGCGGCGAGAATCGGGGCTCGCCCGACTTCCTGCCCCAGCTTCAGAAAGAGCTGGTGGAGGTCATCTCGAAGTACGTCCACATCGATCCCAAGGACATCCAGGTGAATCTCGAACGCCAGGATTCGCTCGAGGTGCTGGAAGTCAAGATAGAGATGCCGCCGCAGGCGGCCGGCACACGCTAACGCGAACTTTATGACCTTCGCCTGTTAGCGGCTGTGCCAGAGACCGGCCCCGACGCCCGTCCCAACTGACAAATTACATGACCTGCATCCGCCCTGTCCATGAATAGACTCAACCACAACCATTAGGGTTAAACCTAGTGGTCGGTGAACATCTTCTTTTTTTAAGATAAACCCCAAGACATCAGACGTCCTACGTCCAACATCGTAAGACTACTCATAGCGTCACCAGCAACGATGTCCATGTATCAAAAGGGAATCCAATGTCTGAACAAGGTCCACTGAGCCGCTTTACAGTTCTCGATCTAACTCAAGTACGCTCAGGCCCAGCTGCCGTCCGCCAATTTTCCGATTGGGGCGCCAACGTCATAAAAATTGAATCACCGTCAAAGCTTTTGGATGATAAGCCTGGCGGATCAGCACAATTTGCAGATTATCAAAACACTCATAGAAACAAAAAGTCTATTACGTTAAATCTGAAAGCACCTGCCGGATTAAAAATCTTCTACGACCTCGTAAAGCATGCAGATGTTGTGATAGAAAATTTCAGACCAAACGTAAAAGAAAGACTCAAGATCGACTACGAAACACTATGCAAGATCAATCCACGTATCATACTTGCAAGCGTGTCCGGCTTCGGCCAGACAGGCCCATATCAAGATCGGCCAGGTCTGGACCAGATTGCACAGGGCCTGTCTGGCCTAATGTCAGTAACAGGAGAACCTGGAAGGGGACCAATGAGAGCCGGAATTCCCGTCGCAGATCTTAGTGCCGGACTGAGCTGCGCCCTCGGCACTCTTGTCGCACTGCTCGAACGAGAAGTTAGCGGCCGGGGGCAATGGGTACACACCTCACTACTGCAAGCGCAGCTCTGGATGATGGATTTCCAAGCTATACGATGGCTTATTAATAATCATATTCCACAACAAAGCGGAAATGATCACCCAACCAGCAGCCCAACCGGTGTATTTATTACTAAAGATGGATATGTAAATATTGCGGCAATGGGCAACGAAATATTTGCTCGCCTCTGCCGTGTTCTGGATCTCTCTACCCTAGTAGAAGATCCGAGGTTCATCAATGTCCTTGCCCGCGCCGAAAATCGAGTCGAACTTAATAAGTTGATTAACGAAAAAACCCAAGCGCAGACAACGCAACATTGGGTCAGTTGTCTCAATCAATCTGGCGTGCCTTGCGGTCCGATCCTAAACATGAAAGAAACCTTTTTGGATGCTCAAGTACGCTCTCAAAATGTGACGAGACCCCTTATGCATCCTAAAGCAGGACGGTTGGAGGTCATGGGCCCTCCATTCAATATGAGTCGCTCCCATAGTACAAATTATACTTCCGCTCCAGAGCGCGGTGATAACAATAACGAGATTTATCGGAAAATACTGGGATTATCATCGAAGCAACTTGAAGAGCTCAAACATCAGGGAGCGATCTAATGCAAAATATTGAGGTATACGATGTCATCTCATCAAGGTCGAATCCGCGCCGTACATTACCGCAACACGTCATTATCCAAATATCAGAACTAGTCGATAAAAATGAGCTGCAACCAGGAGATCAACTACCGTCCGAAACGCAATTAATGGAGCATTTCGGAGTAAGCCGTAATGTAATTCGTGAAGCTGTCGCATCATTAAAATCTGCAGGCGTATTGGAGGTTCGCCGTGGCCTTGGCACATTTGTGAATAAAAAATCAATATATCGCGGATTCAAAGTACAACCCCACGATCTCCTAGATCTGGAAAATTTGAAACATATTTATGATTTGCGTGTTGAAATTGAATCAGGGGCGGCTGCTATTGCCGCAAATACACGTACTAAGGCGCAAGCCGAAAGACTGGAACAGGCTCTAATGAGGGTTAATCAAGGCGCTGGAAATTGGCAACAAGGCGCCCAATCAGCGATTGATTTTCATTTGGCAATTGCCGATGCGACAAATAATCCTCACTTCAAACAGCTGATGGCATACCTTCATGAAGTTATCCACAAAGGAATCAGAACTCTACGTTACAAGGCTGACGGCAGCGAACGTGCACTACAAATTGAACATGAACATCAGGAAATTTTCATAGCAATAAAAAACAAAAAACCATCTGATGCTCGCAATGCGATGCGTGAACACCTTCGAAACGCCATCAACTATTATCAGCTGCGTCCGTCCAAGAAAAAGAATAATGAATAAACGGGAAGGGAAAGGAAACCCGATGGATAACATCAGAGAATCGATAATCATCAAAAAAACTGCAGCGACTGGCCAGATAATTTTCAATGACCCGAAGCGTTACAATGCCGTTTCATTCGTCATGTGGGAGAAATTGAAGAATGCACTCGTGCGTTTCGCACAAGATAGTGATGTGAGATCAATCGTTTTTCTCGGCGCAGGCGATAAAGCTTTTGTCAGCGGAGCTAATATTTCTGAATTTGAACAGTTACGCACCAAATCAGAAGACGTTCAGCTATACGAAGAGATAGTAGAAGAAGTACAATTAATGATATTAAACTATCCAAAACCTACGATTGCAAAGATCAGAGGCTATTGCCTTGGAGTAGGCATGGGAATAGCACTTTGTTGCGATATCCGTATCGCGAGTGTCACCGGAATATTTGCAATTCCCGCTGCACGCCTCGGAATAGGATATCGTCTTTCCGCTGTTGCGAACATTATACGTCAAACAGGCGCCGCGACGGCTCTTGATATATTGCTCTCTGCTCGTCGCTTTACGGCGGAAGAAGCTCTTAATCGCGGACTAGTGCATTATGTGATTGCAGACGAGCAGTTGGATAAATTTGTCAATCAATATATAAGCGAAGTTAATCAAAATGCCCCCATGACACTCACATTGGCAAAAGAAATGATTAATGCATTAACTCAAACACCGCAGCACATAGATAATGCCTATTTTGCGCGACGAGTTCGCGAATGTTATGAGAGTAATGATCATAAGGAAGGAAAAGCGGCATTTAAAGAGAAACGTTTCCCCAGATTCTTGGGAAACTAGCGTTAGACGGACACGTCGATTTATAGCAGGAATCACTTAGAGTAGTAATTTCCATCGCACCCATTTTATCTTCATATAACAGAGGAGACATATAATGATCTTTTCCAAACTATTGCAAACAATAACAATAAGCTTATTTGGCGTCGTTTCAGTGGCACAAGCCGAGGCTGATTATCCTACACGCCCTATAACAATGATAATTCCCTTCGCGCCGGGTGGCGCTACTGACATTGTTGGACGGTTGGCCGCGGACTATCTATCTAAAGAATTAGGCCAACCCGTTGTCCCCGTGAATCGTGCAGGTGCTGGCGGCTCCATTGGCGCAAGCGCACTGGCCAAGGCGGATGCAGATGGCTATACCCTCGGTGTAGCGACAGTCTCTACGCATGTGGTCAATCCCATCGTGATGCAACTGGACTATGATCCTCACGACGCATTGCTGCCTGTCATCCGGGTTGCAGCAGTGCCTAACGTATTGGCCGTCAATGATACGGTACCCGCAAAGACCATGGGCGAGTTCATCGCCTTGCTGCAGAAAAATCCGGATCAGCATAGTTTCGCCTCTGCTGGTATCGGCGGTATCAATCACATCATGTGCGAAATGTTTATGGCATCGTCTGATACCAAAATGATGCATATTCCCTACAAGGGGTCTGGACCTGCAATGGCTGATGTGATTGGTGGTCGTGTAGATGCGATTTGCGATCAGATTTCCTCCTCCCAAGCACACATTCAGTCCGGCAAGTTACGCGCGCTGGCCGTTGCAGCCCCAGAACGTCTGGCGAGCCTACCAGAAGTACCTACATTTGAAGAGCTGGAACTGCCGGATGTGAACTCCATGGCCTGGTATGGAATCATGACGCCCAAAGGTACGCCTCAATTCATCATTGATAAGGTTAATACCGCACTCAATAGAGCACTTGGAAGTGAACCCATGATATCGGCATTGAAAGCAACCGGATCCATTCCTATTGGTGGAACTCAACAAGAATTTGCCGACATCATCAACGATGATTCTGAAAAGATCGGCCACGTAGTTAAGACAAGAAATATCTCAATTCAATAAATAAGATATTATAGGGCGGTTCCGGTACAATTAGCCTTGATACTGGGACCGCAACCTCTCGGACAGAATATCAGTCATGATCTGATCAGGAACGGATATAAGGGATGCACCATGAGACGTTACCCGAAATATAAAGTTGCGGCCGCGCACGTTGCGCCCGTATTAGGGGACATCGGACAAACAGTTGACAAGGTATGTCACGTAATACGAGATGCCTCCAGCCGAGGAGTCAAGCTCCTTGCCTTTTCAGAAGCTTTCATTCCAGGTTATCCGACCTGGTGTCGGGTCACTGCTCCAATTGACTCACATGGCCTTTTTTCTTATCTTGCAGCAAACGCAATTTATGTCGACGGCCCGGAAATTGACCAAATTCGTTCAACCGCAGCGCAACACGATATCTTTGTATCTATCGGCTTTAGCGAAGCGACCTCAGTAAGTGTTGGGTGTATTTGGAATTCAAATATATTGATCTCGAACACGGGAACTGTACTGAATCACCATCGAAAGCTAGTGCCAACCTTTGCAGAGAAACTGGTTTGGGCCAATGGAGACGGTGCAGGATTGCGGGTATCTGATACAGAGCTCGGAAAAATTGGAATGCTAATCTGCGGCGAAAACACGAACCCACTTGCGCGATATTGTCTGATGGCACAAGGAGAGCAAGTACATATATCCTCATATCCTGCGGTAGTCGCTGATAGAACCGCATCAGGAGAACCTGGGTACGATCTTGAGGAGGCTATCCGGATTCGTGCTGCTGCACATTCGTTCGAAGCAAAAGCATTCAATATTGTTGCATCTACGCCATACGATGACACTGCGAAAGCCTTTCTGGCTCAATATTTGGATGACACTACGATGCAGATGTTGGCAGATTCACCCAAAGCTGTATCGATGGTACTTGACCCATCCGGAAAAATTATCAGTGATACTTTATGCGAAACCGAAGGCCTGTGCGTTGCCGATATTGATGTATCAAAGTGCGTGGAACCAAAACGTGTACATGACGTTGTTGGTTATTACAACCGATTTGATGTTTTTGATTTACGCGTGAATCGTACAAGACAGGTACCGATCAGCTTTACTGGTCAGTCAGATTTTGACAGGACTATAAGTTCTGACAACGAAGATTAAGACGATTACACCAGTCTTGTTTAATTGAGAAAATTCACTTCGATAATCGAAAAACACTATCTCGATTTTGATCAGATCTGCCAGATAAACGACTGTATCGCACCCTCCAACTCACAGCCCCAGATAACGCGCCCGCAGGGCGGCATCCTCCATCAGGACCTGCATCGGTCCCTGATGGGCGACTTGCCCCTTTTCCAGCACGATGGCACGATTCGCCACACGGCCGGCAAAATCCAGATTCTGCTCGGACAGCAGGACACTGACACCGCGGGCGCGCACGGCCTGAATCATGGCCGTCATGCGCTCCACGATAATGGGCGCCACACCCTCGGACGGCTCGTCGAGCAGCACCACATAGGGATTGCCCATGAGGCTGCGGGCCACGGACAGCATCTGCTGCTCGCCGCCGCTCATCTGATCGGCGCGCCGCGACAGCATCGGCGCCAGATTGGGAAACAGCTCGAGCACGGCATCCACGTCCCAGGCAGGCAAGTCCGTGCCGTCGGGCCAACGCCGCGGCGGCTGGCGCCCGGTGCGCAGGTTCTCGGCCACCGTCAGGTCAGTGAAGATACGGCGATCTTCGGGCACATAGGCCAGGCCGAGGCGCGCGATCTCGTGCGACCGCGCATGGCGAATATCATGTCCCATGAAATCCAGGGTATGCGCCCGGCGTCGTGTCAGTCCCATGATGGCCTTGAATGTCGTCGACTTGCCCGCGCCATTGCGTCCCATGAGGGCGAGCACCTCTCCCCGTTGCAATGACAGCTCGACATCGAAGAGTATCTGCGCAGCCCCATACCAGGCGCACAGGCCACTGACCTGCAGCAGGACAGTCTTTGACGGTTGCGCGGGCGCATTCATGATGCCGCCTCTGCGTGGCCGAAATAAACCCGCTGGACCTGCGGATCGGCGCGTACCGCCTCCGGCGGACCGTTTGCGACGATGCGTCCGCCCGCCATGACGATGATACGCCGGGCATGCGCAAATACCACATCCATGCTGTGCTCGGTGAACAGCACTGCCATGTTGCGCGCCTGGGCCAGCCGGCACACGAGCGCCATGAGCTCCTGACGCTCGCCCGGTGCCATGCCGGCTGTGGGTTCATCCATGAGCAGCAGGCGCGGCTCGCCCGCCAGCGCCATGGCCAGCTCCAGGCGCTTCACATCACCATAGGCCAGCTCGCGACAGATGCGCTCCGCCTCGCCGGCCAGGCCCACCTGCGCCAGCAGGGCCCGGGACTGCTCCGCCCAGCGCGATCCCGCACGGGTCCAGAAACGGTAGATCTGGCGATGATGGGCGATGAAGGCCATCTGCACGTTCTCGCACACACTGAGCGAGGAGAAGCTCGCGGCCACCTGGAAGCTGCGCCCCACTCCCATGCGCGCGATGGCATGCGGCGAACGTCCGAGTACGGCCTGGCCATCATAGAGCACGCTGCCGGCGTCGGCGCGCAGCTGCCCGTTGATCATGTTGAAGCTGGTCGTCTTGCCGGCACCGTTGGGCCCGATGAGTGCAAGAATCTCGCCCGGTGCCAGATCGAAACTGATACCGTCCACCGCACGGTGGGCGCCAAAAGCCTTGGTCAGGCCCTGGACGCGAAGCAGTGCCGCTGTCATGCTGCCGCCTCCCCGCCCCCGGCCCGTCTCCGGGAAAAGGCGCCGGCCAGACCCGCCGGGAAAGCCAGCACCAGCACCAGGATGATGGCGCCGAAGGCCGCATGCCAGTACTCCGTGATGCCGGCAAAACCATCCTGCAGGACCTGGAAGGCCCCCGCGCCCAGCAGCGGACCGGCAAGACTGTGCAGGCCACCGAGCAACACCATGACCAGGGCATCCACCGAGCGCGCGATCGACAGGGCTTCGGGCGATACACCGCCCTTGGCAAAGACAAACAGGCTGCCGGCAAGCCCGGCAAACAGACCGGAAATGATGAAAGCGAGCCACTGGATGCGCCGCACATCCATGCCCAGAGCCTGGGCACGCAAGGGTGAATCCCGGCTGGCCCGCATCGCCAGGCCGAAGGAGGAAAACACCAGACGGCGCAGCAGCCAGGCCGATACCGCCACCAGGGCAAGCGCAAAATAATAGTAACGGGTGCCCGACAGCGCCTGGTCCGGCCATACGCCGATGATGCCGTTCGAACCGCCGGTCAGGCCATCCCACTGATAGGCCAGCGACCAGACGATCTGTGCGAACGCCAGCGTCAGCATCGCCAGATAGACGCCCGACAGGCGCACACAGAACCAGCCGAACAGCGCCGCCCCCGCGCCCGCCACCACCACCCCCAGCGCAAAGGCCGGCACCATGGGCAGGCCGACGGTCTTGGCCAGCAAGGCTGCACCGTAGGCCCCCAGCCCGTAATAGGCCGCGTGCCCGAAAGACATCATGCCGCCCGGCGCCATCATGAAATGCAGACTCAGGGCAAACAGGGCGGCCAGCATCACATCGAGCATGAGTACCAGTACATAGGGCCAGGCCGTCGACACCAGCGGCAAGGCGGCCAGAGCGGCCAGCAGCAGCACAAAACCCGTGCGCGTCCGGCGACCTGCCGGACGCAGCACAGCGGCCTCATGGGCCTGGGCGCGCTGGGTTGCAGGGACACGCCCAAAGAGCCCCCAGGGCCGGAACACGAGCACCACAGCCATGAGCATGAACTCGGCCGCCAGTGTCAGGCGGGTGAAATCCAGGGCTATCCCGAACAGCGACACCGTACCCAGGGCAATGCACAAGGCCTTGATCTGGCTGATCAGCAAGGCCGCAACATAGGCGCCCGGCAGAGAGCCCATGCCACCCACTACCACCACGACAAAGGCATCGGCGATGACACCCAGATCCAGCTGCAGGCTGGCCGGCTGGCGCGGCAGCTGCAGCGCGCCGCCCAGGCCCGCCAGACCGGCGCCCAGGGCGAACACTGCAGTGAACAGCCATGCCTGATTGACGCCCAGAGCCGCCAGCATGCTGCGATCCTGCGTGGCTGCGCGCAACAGGGCGCCCCAGTAGGTACGGGCCACCAGACGCCAGACCAGCAGCAGTACCAGCGGCCCCAGAACCATGAGAAAGATGTCGTAGGTCGGCAGATAATAGCTGCCGATGCGCACAGCACCATCCAGCCCCGGCGCCAGTGGCCCCAGGATGTCCTCGGGCCCCCACGCCCAGAGCGCCACATCGCCGATGATGAGCACGAGCGCAAAGGTGGCAAGCAGCTGGAACAGCTCGGGCGCCGGATAGATGCGCCTCAGGACCAGCAATTCAAGGATGGCGCCCAGTGCCGCGGTGGCAAGCGCCGCCAGCACGATGCTGAGCCAGAAACCCCAGGCCGTGCCCGGTGCCAGCCATTGCACCAGACTGGTGGCCAGGAAAATGCCCAGCATGTACAACGAGCCATGGGCGAAGTTGACCACGCGCGTGACCCCGAAGATCAGCGACAGGCCCAATGCCACCAGAAACAGGGAAGAGGCGTCGGCCAGCCCGTTCAGGAACTGGACCACCCACCCGGAAAACATCATTCAGACAGGCCCCTTCAGGGCTGATCAGCCGATGCCGGACGCCATTGACGCACGAGTTCATCGGGCGGCTGCACACTGGCGCCGTCAGCGTAGCGGATATCCACCATCACGCCCTGGCCATCGCGTACCGCAAGACGCCCCACATAGGCGCCCATGGTGGATTGATTGTCCTGTCCGCGATACTCGATGGGTCCGAACGGCGTCATGAGCTCCAGCCCCTTGAAAGCTTCGATGAGCGCTTCGGTGTCGGTGGAGCCGGCACGCGCGATACCCGCCGCCAGCGACTGGATGGCGCTGTAGCCCACCACCGTACCCAGGCGGGGATGGTCGTTGTAGCGCGCCTGATAGGCTTCGAGGAAGGCCTGGTGCTCCGGCGTGTCGATTCCGTACCAGGGATAGCCGGTGACGACCCAGCCTTCCGGCGTTTCGGCGCGCAGGGGATCGAGGTATTCCGGCTCACCCGTGAGCAGGCTGACCACCGACAGCCCATCGAAGAAGCGCCGCTGCTGGCCGGCGCGCACGAAGCGCGTCAGATCCGTGGCAAACAGCACATTGAACAAGGCATCGGGGCGTGCACCGGCCAGCGCCTGGACGACGCTGCCCGCATCCACCTTGCCCAGGGGAGTGGCCTGCTCGGCCACGAACTCCACATCGGGCTGTGCCTGCTTGAGCAAGGTCTTGAACGTGGCCACGGCCGACTGGCCGTATTCATAGTTCGGGTAGACGATGGCCCAGCGCTGCTTGTTCATCTTGACCGCTTCGGGAATCAGCATGGCCACCTGCATATAGGTGGAAGCCCGCAGACGATAGGTATAGCGATTGCCGTCCGACCACACCAGCTTGTCGGTCAGCGGCTCGGAAGCAAGGAAGAAGCGCTTCTTGTGGCGTGCAAAGTCGCTGACGGCCATGCCCACATGCGAGAGGAAAGTGCCCGTGAGCACATCGACCTTCTCGCGTGAGAACAGCTCTTCGGCAGTGCGCACGGCATCGCCGGGATTGCCGTTGTCATCACGCACGACGAGCTCGAGCTGCCGGCCATTCACGCCGCCGGCGGCGTTGATCTGCTCAACGGCCAGCTCCATGCCGTTACGATAGGGGCCAAGAAAGGCGGGCTGGGCCTTGTAGCTGTTAAGCTCGCCAATACGGATGGGCTGGGCCGACAGCGAGGGCAGCACCCCCAGCAGAAGACCGGCCAGCCCCAGACGGGCAAGCTGATGAAGAAGCGGGCGGGCGCTCATGAATTCATTCCTGAAATGAAAAATTCGGTAAACCCATAGTTTAAGGCATAAGACCGCCTCACATCTGCGACGGGTTCAGGGGCAGCCGGCGCAGGGCGAGTGCACCCCTCCCCGCCAGGGCCTGCAACTCGTCTACAAACACCGACGGCCGGGTGGCATCGGCCAGTAGATAGACACGGCCACGCGAGCGTGTCAATGCCACGTAGAACAGCCGGCGCTCCTCGGCATGCGCGAAGGCTTCGGCCGCCGGCAGCACCGGATCGAGCAGCGCATCGCTCTGAATTTCGCACGGAAAGCCGTGCAACCCGCCATGCAGACCGAGAAGAATGACCTGATCCGCCTCCAGCCCCTTGACGGCATGAATGGTATGGAAACCCAACTTCAGGCGGGGAAAATCCCGCTGCCAGCGCGACAGGCCCGCCGGGCGCTGATGCTGGTAGCGCCCCAGCAGGAATACGCTTGCGCAGGCCGGCGGTGCACTGCGCTCGAGCTCTTCAAGGCAGGCCAGCAGTGAGGCCTCGGCCTGCGCCGCCCCCCAGTGATGCGCCAGCACGACCGCAGCCTGCCCGTGCGGCGGCCGCGCGCGCACCGGCTTGGGCAGCTGCGACGGGTTCTGCCGAATGAAGGTACTGGCCGCATCAGCCAGCGACTGATCGAAACGAAAGGTGCGACTCAGACAGACGGTGGCCGGCGGACCAAAATATCGTGCAAAGCGGGCAATGACATCGGGCATGGCACCGGCGAAACGATAGATGGATTGCCAGTCATCACCCACAGCAAACAGCCGGCAGGCGGGGTTCGCCCGCAGCAATGCCTGCAGCAGACGCAGGCCGGCGGCCGAGGTGTCCTGAAACTCGTCCACCAGCACGAGCTGCCAGTGTGCCTGGTAGCGCCCCTGGAGCAGATGGTCGGCGGCCGTATGCAGCATGCCTTCGAAATCGATGGCGTGCCGGCGTTCCAGGGCCTGTGACCACGCAGTGCACAGACGCTCGAGCAACGGCAGATGCAGCGCGGTGCGTCCCGGATCGCGCCCGCACATGCCCGCATGGCGCATCGCCTGCGGGTCACGTCCGGAAAGACGTGCCAGGCTCAGGAAGCGCAACAGAAAACGGCGCTGGTCGGCAGTGAGCGGCTGGCCCAGGCGTGAAAGCACTACGGCCGCCTTTGGCAACATCATGCCTGTCCGGGCCTGCAGCCAATGTCGCAACCGGCCAAAGGCCTGGGCGGACTGGAACTGTCGGAGCTCAAGAAACAAAAAACCGGCAAGAACGCCGGCAGGTGCAGCCTCCCGTGGCGACCCGGCAAGGCAGATGATCCACATGCGCAACGCCGGCAAATGAAATCCGCGACGGCCGGCCAGGGGCGAGCGATGGCGGGGCAAGGCATTGCGCACCGCGACTCCGGCCAGCCCGAGCCGGCGATACTGGTAAGGCACACCATGCAGGTCCAGCCAGTCGGCAACCGCCTGCTCGAACTGCGTGGGCAGCAGCTCGCCCCGGCGCGTCAGAAAACCCGCCTGCCGCCCCCGGATCACGCCCTGGGCACGCACAAACGACTGCCACTGCCGCCGGTTGGAAAACTCAGCCGGATGACGCACGCACTCGCCTGAAAACAGGCAATACAGCAGCCAGTGATCCAGAAAAGTCGTGTCGGATGCGAGCAGCGCGGCAAGCACCTCGTCGAGCAAGCGCGCGCCCGCACCGGTGCCCGCCTGCAGCACAAGCGGCCGCCGGCCTTCGACGCGGCTGACGATGGACAGCCCCAGCGCATGCAGCGTCAGTGCACGTGCCGCACACGGCTGAGCTGAAACAGGTGCCAGACAAGTACGCAGACGCTCGCGCAATTCCATGGCGGCGCGCCGGTTGAACGCCACTGCGAGTACATGACGGGGCTGGCAATGCGCATGACTGAGCGCATATGCGACACGGGCGACAAGCGTTGCCGTCTTGCCCGAACCCGCAGCCGCAAGCACCAGAGTGCGTGGCGCAGACGAACAGGCTGCAGCACGCTGTTCATCCGTTAATCGTGTAGCGACGTGCAGGCGATTGAAACGGGCCTGTGCACCCGTAGAGACATCAGCGGGCATGGCGGATTCCCCATCGACGGATCAGGGAACCAGTGTAGGGCCTGAACGCGCCGGGCGCCCCGTCAGAACTGCGGGGTTGGAACCTACCGATTCTTGCCGATCTGGTCGCCCACGACACCACCGATGGCGGCGCCCCCGACCGTGCCCAGCACGCTACCGCCGGAGATGGCGGCACCGGCCACACCGCCGACGGCGGCGCCGCCGACCGCGCCTTTCTGGCGCTGACTCATGCCATCCCAGGATGAACATCCCGCCAATGCGAGGGTGAAGATGGCCACAGCTGCAGCACGGATTGCCTGTTGCGTTTTCATGATGCCTCTCCTGAAACCTTGTGGCAAACCCCGTCCGTGCCTGATGGCAGGACGGGTATACCCTGATTATAGAGCGTCGCAATAACGCGATGGCACGACCGGAGCCGCAGGCTTATTTCAAAGGCTTGAAACGGATGCGACGCGGCTTGGCGGCTTCTTCGCCCAGACGTGCGCGTTTGTCGGCTTCGTACTCCTGATAGTTGCCATCGAAGAAGACGACCCGGGAATCCCCCTCGAACGCAAGAATATGCGTTGCAATGCGATCGAGAAACCAGCGATCGTGGCTGATGACCATGACACAGCCGGCGAATTCCAGCAGGGCGTCTTCAAGCGCCCGCAATGTTTCGACATCCAGATCATTGGATGGTTCATCGAGCAGGAGCACGTTGCCGCCGCTGATGAGTGTCTTTGCCAGGTGCAACCGTCCGCGCTCACCGCCCGACAGATCACCCACGCGCTTGTTCTGGTCGGAACCGCGGAAGTTGAAGCGACCAATATAGGCGCGCGAAGGCATTTCAAAGCGGCCGACATTGAGCACATCGGAACCGTCGGCAATGGTCTCGAACACGGTCTTGTCGTCCGGCAGGGCATCGCGCGACTGGTCAACATAGGCCAGCTGTACCGTCTGGCCGATGCGGATTTCGCCGGAATCGGGCTGCTCCTGGCCGGCCAGCATGCGGAACAGCGTGGATTTGCCGGCACCGTTGGGGCCGATGATGCCGACGATGGCGCCGGGCGGCACCTTGAAGCTGAGCCCGTCGATCAGCAGACGCTCGCCATAGCCCTTGCTGACCCCATTGAATTCGATCACCTCGTTGCCCAGGCGCTCGGCCACGGGGATGAAGATTTCCTGGGTCTCGTTGCGTCGCTGGTATTCGTGCGAGGACAGCTCCTCGAAACGGGCCAGACGCGCCTTGGCCTTGGCCTGACGGCCCTTGGGATTCTGGCGCACCCACTCCAGCTCTTTCTTGATGGTGCGCTGGCGTGCAGACTCGGACGCCTCTTCCTGCTTCAGCCGCGCTTCCTTCTGTTCGAGCCAGGACGTGTAATTGCCTTTCCAGGGGATGCCGTGCCCGCGGTCGAGCTCGAGGATCCAGCCCGCCGCATTGTCCAGGAAATAGCGGTCGTGGGTCACCGCCACCACGGTGCCCGGAAAAACGCGCAGGAATTGCTCCAGCCATTCGACACTTTCGGCATCGAGGTGGTTGGTGGGTTCATCGAGCAGCAGCATGTCGGGCTTGGACAGCAGCAGGCGGCACAGGGCGACGCGACGCTTCTCGCCCCCCGAGAGATTGCCCACCACCGCGTCCCAGGGTGGCAGACGCAGCGCATCGGCAGCAATCTCCATCTGGTGCTCGATATCGTCGCTGCCGCTGGAGGCGGCCGCTTCGATGATGGCCTCGAGCTCGGCCTGTTCGTTGGCCAGGGCGTCGAAATCCGCATCGGGCTCGGCATAGGCGGCATAGACTTCATCCAGGCGGGCACGTGCCTGGAAGATTTCACCCAGGCCGGCCTCGACGGATTCACGTACTGTATGCCCGGGATCCAGTTGCGGTTCCTGTGGCAGATAGCCTATCCTGAGACCAGGCATGGCAATGGCTTCGCCATCGATCTCGCGATCCTCGCCCGCCATGATGCGCAGCAAGGTGGATTTGCCCGAACCGTTGAGCCCCAGTACGCCGATCTTGGCGCCGGGGAAGAAGGACAGGGAAATATCGCGCAGTATCTGCCGCTTGGGCGGCACCATCTTGCCGACCCGATTCATGGTAAAAACGTATTGACTCATAGACGAACTGAATCTCAAAAAAAATTAGCCGGACCAGGAAAAACTGCTGCTACCAAGACCTTGTTATGCCCGCGTTGCCCCCTTACCTGCTCAACCCCCTGCATTTCACCGAGGCCGAACTGGCTCTGCTCGCCCGCACTGCGGATGCGCTGAGTGCCTGGCTGGGCAAGCCGGTGCTTGCAGAAGTGATGGAGGCGACCGAGACGGGTTACGAATATGTGCTCTACGCGGTGCCGCTGCTGCCGGGACAGGAACCGGGCGACGGCACCACGGTACAGATCGGCGGCACCGGGGCACGCCTTCTGGGCGGCCGTGGCGGCCTGCCTGAAGAGCCTGACACGATCTACCTGTGTGAATACCTGTGGGGCATACAGCTGGCGAGCCTGCAGGGCGTGCGCTTCATCAAGGTGGATGCCGCCGGAGAAGAAGTGGCGTGGTCGGAAGATCTGAATGAAATCCTGCCTTTCGACCTGCGCGAACCGCCCGAAAGCGATGATCCGGACGATAACCTGATGCAATAGCGCCAATAATTCAGGCGCGCTTCACCTTCTCGAGCATCTTGAAGGTTTCCTTGGGTGCATTCACGAACAGGCGCTTGAAGGCTTTGCCCAGGCAGCGGCGTTCGATGGTGTTGCGACGATTGCGGTTGATTTCTTTCATGATGACCTCAACGACGGGAATACGGACATGGGACGGATACGGAACCGCTCATTCTAACATCTGCGCGCCTGCGGGTTTATCATAGCGTCATGAATTCCGACATCCGCATTCGTGGCGCCCGCCAGAACAACCTCAGAAACCTCGACCTTGACATCCGCACCGGCCAGCTGCTGGTGATGACCGGTGTTTCGGGGTCGGGCAAGAGCTCGCTGGCCTTCGACACCCTGTATGCCGAAGGCCAGCGACGCTATGTGGAAACCTTTTCGCCCTACGCACGCCAGTTCCTGGATCGCATGGACAAGCCACAGGTCGATCGCATTGAAGGCATACTGCCCGCCATCGCCATCGATCAGGTGAATCCGGTACGCAACTCGCGCAGCACGGTCGGGACCATGACCGAGCTCAACGACCATCTGAAACTGCTGTTTGCGCGCATGGCGCAGCTGTACTGTCAGGGCTGCGGCCGTCATATCACCCGCGATGATCCGCACTCGGTGCGCGAGACTCTCGCCGGGCGATGTGCCGCAGACGACCCCCGTCTGGTCATTACCTTCGAAGTGACGGTGCCGGGCAACTTCACCGAAGAAGAGGTGCGCGCCGCACTTGACCAGCAGGGCTACGTGCGCGTGCATGGCGAGGAAATGCGCACCGTGACCACGCCGCCCCCCGCCGGCAGCCGGCGGCGCAAGGCCCAGACCACAACGCTGCGGGTGCTGCATGTCGTGCAGGATCGCTTCCGCATGAGCAGGGCCGAGCCCGAGCGGGTGATGGATGCGCTGGAGCAGGCCTTCCGCCAGGGACGGGGCCATATCGCCGTCTTCGTACCCGATCACACACCCGAAACCATCTGGCGCTTCAGCCGTCATCTGCATTGCGCCAACTGCGACATCAGCTATGCCGATCCGCTGCCCAGCAGCTTCTCCTTCAATTCACCACTGGGCGCCTGCGAAACCTGCCGGGGCTTCGGCCGCGTCATGGGCATCGACTATCAGCTGGTGATTCCCGACGAAAGCAAGAGCCTGCGTGAAGGCGCCATACGCCCCCTGCAGACCGCCACCTACAAGGTCTTCCAGGAAGAGATGGAAGCTTATGCCCAGACAGCCGGCATCCGCCTGGACACCCCCTGGTCCGCGCTGGACGAACGCGAGAAACAGTGGGTCATCGAAGGGACACCGGACTGGCGTGACGGCCGCAAGGCCTGGGATACGCAATGGTATGGACTGCGCCGCTTCTTCGCCTGGCTGGAAAGTCGCGCCTATCGCATGCACGTGCGTGTGCTGCTGTCCCGGTACCGCAGCTATACGCCCTGCCCGGATTGCCGGGGTGCGCGCCTGAAGCCGGAATCCGCGCTGTGGCGCCTGGGCGCGGCGCCTGTACCCGTGGCGCCGGGCTATGCACGCTTCGTGCCACCCCACACGCACTGGACCCAGGCGCAGGCCGATGCCCTGCCGGGCCTTGGCATGATGGACCTGATGCGTCTGCCCATAGGCCGCGTACGGGACTTCTTTACGGACCTGAGCTTTGGCGCGAGCATGGACGCAGCGCTGTCGCTGCTGCTTGATGAAGTACGCAGCCGCCTTGGCTACCTGTGCGACGTGGGCCTGGGCTACCTGACACTGGATCGCCAGAGCCGCACCCTGTCCGGTGGCGAAGTGCAGCGCATCAACCTGACGACGGCACTGGGCACCTCGCTCGTCAACACCCTGTTCGTGCTGGACGAGCCCTCGATCGGCCTGCACCCGCGCGACATCCACCGCATCGTGGAAACCATGCACCGCCTGCGCGACAACGGCAATACCTTGGTTGTGGTCGAGCACGATCCCCAGGTCATGGTGGCTGCGGATCGCATCATCGATATCGGGCCGGGGCCCGGCGAGCGCGGTGGACGCATCGTCTTCGATGGCAGCCCCGAAGCCCTGCGCGCGGCGGACACGCTCACCGGCGAATATCTGGGCGGGCGTCGCCACGTCGAAGCCCCCCGGCCCCGGCCCGTGGCCAAAAATACACCGCGCCTGCTGCTCGAAGGGGTGCAGGCAAACAACCTCAAGAATATTTCCGTCGCCTTCCCGCTGGAACGGCTGGTATGCGTGACCGGCGTTTCCGGCTCGGGCAAGTCAACCCTGATACAGGACGTGCTCCATCCCGCCTTCCTGCGTCACCTGGGTCGCCCCACCGAGTCACCCGGCGCACACGCTGCGCTGCTGGGCACGGAGCGTCTGGCCGACGTCATCCTGGTGGACCAGACGCCGATCGGCAAGACGGCGCGTTCCAATCCGGCCAGCTATGTGGGCGCCTACGACGCCATCCGCAAGTTGTTCGCCAAGGCCGAATTGTCTCAACAACGTGGATACACTGCAGCGACATTCAGCTTCAACACCGGCGATGGCCGCTGCCCGGGCTGCGGCGGCACCGGCTTCGAGCATGTCGAAATGCAGTTCCTGTCCGATATCTACCTGCGCTGCCCGGACTGCGACGGCACGCGCTTCCGGCCCGAGATCCGCGAAGTGCGGCTGGAGCACCAGGGGCGCAGCGCCGCCATCCATGAGGTGCTGGCGATGACGGTGAACGAAGCCATGGCATTCTTCCAGGGCCTGCGCGAAGTGCAGCAGGGGCTGGCGCCACTCGCCGACGTGGGCCTGGAATACCTGCACCTGGGTCAGCCCGTGCCCACGCTCTCCGGGGGCGAAGCCCAGCGCCTGAAGCTTGCCGGTCACCTGGCTGCAGCCGGCCGGCGCAAGCGCCCCATCGACCGGCTGGCCATCAAGGGCAGCCTCTTCCTGTTCGACGAGCCGACCACCGGCCTGCATTTCGATGACGTCGCGCGCCTGATGCAGGCTTTCCGCAAGCTGCTCGATGCCGGGCACTCCCTCATCATCATCGAACATAACCTGGATGTCATCCGCGCCGCCGACTGGATCATCGACCTGGGTCCGGAAGGTGGCGATGCCGGCGGCGAAATCGTCGCCACGGGGACGCCGCAGACGTTCATGGAAAACAGACACTCGCACACCGGACAGGCATTGCGCGAATACGAGGCGGCCATCGTCCGCGGTGCCCATGCAGGGCCATCCGTCCTGCGCGAACCGCAGACCGCCCTTGCACAGGCACCGGCCGGCGGACACAGCGACATCCGCATCGTGAACGCGCGCGAACACAACCTCAGGAGCCTGAGTGTCGACATCCCCCAGGACAGGTTCACCGTCATCACCGGTGTTTCCGGATCGGGCAAATCGACACTGGCCTTCGACATCCTGTTCAACGAAGGGCAGCGGCGCTATCTGGAATCGCTGAATGCCTATGCGCGCGCCATCGTCCAGCCCGCCGGCAAGCCCGACGTGGACGCCATCTACGGCATCCCGCCCACCGTGGCCATCGAACAGCGCACCAGCCGGGGCGGACGCAAGTCCACCGTTGCCACCATGACGGAAATCCACCACTTCCTGCGCCTGCTCTATGTGCGTCTGGGCACCCAGATGTGCCCGGACTGCCACATTCCGGTGCAGGCACAGACGCCGGCGCGCATCTTTGCCCGCATCATGACCGCGCACAGGGGCGAGACTGTTCACCTGCTCGCGCCCCTGGTCACCGCCCGCAAGGGGTATTACACGGATCTGGCGAAATGGGCGCAGGCGCGCGGCCATGCGCAGCTGCGCGTGGACGGACAATGGACACCCGTGGCACCCTGGCCCCGGCTGGACCGTTTCCGCGAACACCACATCGAGCTGCCCGTCGCCGGGCTGACGGTGGACCCGGCCCATGAACAGGCCTTGCACACCGCCATTGCCGAAGCCCTGGAGCACGGGCGCGGCCGCCTCATCGTGCTCGACGCCGAAGGCCGGGAACACCCGTTTTCCGTGCGCCGGGCCTGCCCGGGCTGCGGCACCAGCTTTCCCGAGCCCGACCCGCGCCAGTTTTCCTACAACTCGCGCCATGGCTGGTGCCCGGAATGCTTCGGCACCGGTGTGCGCCTGCGCGGATTCGATGCGGAACAGACCGGCGAGGAAAGCAGCTGGACGGAAGAAGACGGGCCACTCGAGACCTGCCCGGGCTGTGCAGGCGAGCGTCTGAATCGCATATCGCGGGCCGTGCTGTGGCAGGATCACTCCATTGCGGCGCTCGGTGCCATGGCCGTCGACGAGGCACGCCGCTTCTTCCACGGCCTGACGCTGGAAGGGCGCGAGGTCGAGATCGCCCGCGACATTCTGGCCGAAGTACGCAGCCGGCTCGACTTCATGCAGACCGTGGGCCTGGGTTATCTGGCGCTGGACCGCTCGGCCCCCACGCTTTCGGGGGGCGAAGCGCAGCGCATCCGCCTGGCGGCGCAGCTGGGCTCCAACCTGCAGGGCGTGTGCTATGTGCTCGACGAACCCACAATCGGCCTGCATCCGCGCGACAATCACATCCTGCTCGACGCCCTGCACACCCTGCAGCACAAGGGCAATACCCTGGTCGTGGTGGAACATGACGAAGACACCATACGGCGCGCCGATCATGTGATCGACATCGGCCCCGGCGCGGGGGTGCGCGGCGGCACCGTGGTTGCCCAGGGCAGCGTGCAGGACATCATGGATTGCCCCGCATCCATCACCGGCCGCCATCTGCGCACGCCGCTCGACCATGCCGCAAGGCAGCGCCGCAGCGTCGGTACGCGCGCACCCCGCCTGAAGATACGCCGGGCACGCCTGCACAATCTGCAATCGGTGAATGCTGATGTGCCGCTCGCACGCCTGACCGTGGTCACCGGTGTTTCCGGTTCAGGCAAGTCCACACTGGCACGCGATGTACTGCTCGCCAACATGGCACAGGCCGCAGGCAAGGCCCTTGCGCCCGCCTGGCAGGCCTGCCGCGAAATCCAGGGCTGGGAGGCCGTGGCCCGCGTGCTCGAAGTCGACCAGACCCCCATCGGCAAGACGCCACGTTCCTGCCCGGCCACCTATATCGGCTTCTGGGACGATGTGCGCCGCCTGTTCGCCAGCACGCCCGACGCCCGCCTGCGCGGCTGGAACGCCTCGCGCTTTTCCTTCAACACCGGCGACGGGCGCTGCCCCGTGTGTGAAGGCCAGGGCATGCGCACCCTGGAGATGAGCTTTCTGCCCGACGTCAAGGTGCTGTGCGATGCCTGCCACGGCGAGCGCTTCAACCGCGACACCCTGGGTGTGACCTGGAACGGGCGCAATGCCGGTGAAGTACTCAACATGAACGTGGATGAGGCCCTGCCTTTCTTTGCAGCCCACACCCGCATACGCCGCGCACTGCAGCTCATGCAGGACGTAGGCCTGGGCTATCTGACGCTGGGCCAGCCTTCGCCGACGCTTTCCGGCGGCGAAGCCCAGCGCATCAAACTGGTGAGCGAACTGGTCAAGGCGCGGCTCGATGAGGGCGTACGCACCACGGGACGTGCCGCGCGCCGGCCACACACGCTATACGTGCTGGACGAGCCCACGGTGGGCCTGTCCACCGCCGATGTGGAAAAACTCATCGCCGTGCTGCACCGCCTGGTGGACGCGGACAACACCGTGGTGGTCATCGAGCACAATCTGGATGTGGTGGCCGAAGCCGACTGGATCATCGACCTGGGGCCCGAAGGCGGTGACGGCGGCGGACGCCTGGTGGCCCAGGGGACGCCTGAACGGGTGATGGCGAAAGGCGAGCGCTCGCACACCGGCACCATGCTGGCCCGCTTCCTGCAGCGTGACCCGCCGGCAAGACAGCAAAAAAGGACGAGCGCCGGGGATCAGGAAGACGCCAGCAGACGGGCCAGGGCCTGACCGGCGGCGGCCATGCCCATGCCTGCTGTGACCGTGACCAGCGAACCATAGCCTGCACAGGACAGGCCCTGCGGGCCGGCTGTCGCCCCGGAAGCGAACGACTCCCGGGCCGCAGGCAGGCGCGTCTCCTGGGCCACCCACAGGGCCTCGATGCCCATGCGCGGCGCAGTAGCACGCCCCTTGCGGGGTGTACCCGCCGGAAAGCCGTGATGGCGGCGCAGCACATGACGCACGCGTGCCAGCAAGGCATCCTGCACGGCGTGGGCCAGATCGCCGCCGCGCAGGGTCAATACATCCGTCTTGCCCCCGGCGCCGCCGCACATGATGAGCGCACTCCCGCTGCGCCGCGCCTCGAGCACCAGTGCAACCTTGGCCTGCACCTGGTCGGTACAGTCGACGATGACATCGGGGACATCGCGCAGCAGCGCGGCCACATTGCCCGGCGACACGAAGTCATCCACCAGATCCACACGGCACTGCGGATTGATATCGCGGATGCGCGCTGCCATGGCGCCGATCTTGGCTTGCCCCAGCGTGGATTCCAGCGCATGCAACTGGCGGTTGAGATTGGATTCGGCCACGTGATCCATGTCGACCAGGGTCAGGCGCCCCACACCCGATCGCGCCAGCGCCTCGGCGCACCAGCTGCCCACGCCGCCGATGCCGGCCACCAGCACATGGGCCTGCTCCAGACAGGTCAGGGCCTGCGGCCCGAAAAGGCGTTGCAGACCACCGAAACGGCGCTCGAGATCGACAGGGGATTCAGGGAACATGGCAGGCCGGCGATGACTCTTGTGGCGGGACATGCAACAGCGGCATCAGCTCAAGGAAGCGCTGAACTTGAAATCCGCCGTGCAAACCCGCAGAATGAAGACATTGTTTCATGATTCTCCCATCCCATCGTGTCGCAGCCGCCGCCTCCCGCATCATTTCGCATCCTTCCCGCCGCCGAACGCGAAGCCTCCCTGCGCCAGACGCTGTCCCACTGGCAGCCGGGCCAGGATATCTGGGTGTTCGCCTACGGCTCGCTCATCTGGCGGCCGGAGTTCGATTTTATCGAACGCCGCGATGCACGCCTGCATGGCTATCATCGCGCCCTGTGCCTATGGTCGCGCATCAACCGGGGAACACCGGAACAGCCCGGGCTGGTCTTCGGGCTGGATCATGGCGGCTCGTGTCGCGGTGTCGCCTTCCGGGTCGCGGCACCGGCCGTGCCTGAAACCATGGACGCCCTCTGGCAGCGCGAGATGCCCAGCGGCGCCTATCTGCCGCGCTGGCTGGCCTGCCGTACCAGTACCGGCGATGTGCGTGCGCTGGCCTTCGTCATGAACCGGCGCAAGGATTCCTATGTGCGCGACCTGCCCGCCGAGCAGCTCGTGCGCGTGGTGCATGGTGCCCACGGGCGCAATGGCGCCTGTCTGGAGTATGTGCTGGAGACCGCACACGCACTGCATCGGCATAACATCCGCGATCGCCGGCTGCAGCAACTGGTACAGACCCTGCATGAAAAGCCCGCCTCCCATCCGGGCTGAAGCGGTATTCCGGTAAACTAGATCCTTTGCGTCAGAAGCCCAGTCGAGGTGAGCATGTCTCTGGCCGATATCCGCCGCAGCTATGAGCGCGACACCCTGAATGAAGACAAGCTGCCTGAATCCCCCATAAGCCAGATTGAAGTCTGGGTGGAACAGGCCATACAGGCCGGCCTGCCCGACGCCACTGCCATGGCGCTGGCGACCAGCAACACGGACAGCCGCCCTTCGGCACGCATGGTGCTGCTCAAGGAATGCGACGAAGAGGGCCTGGTCTTCTTTACCAACACCACGTCACGCAAGGGCCGGGAGCTGTCCGCCAACCCCTTTGCGAGCGCGCTGTTCTTCTGGCCGGGCCTGGAGCGCCAGATACGCGTGGAAGGGCGGGTCAGCCCCATACCGGCGGCCGACTCCGACGCCTATTTCCAGAGCCGGCCCCTGGGTTCGCGCATCGGGGCATGGGCGTCGCCGCAAAGTCGCGAAATCAGCCGCGAGGCGCTCGAAGAGCGCGTCGTCCACTATCAACAGAAGTTCGGTGATCACCCGCCCCGCCCCCCGCATTGGGGCGGGCTGCGCCTGGTCCCGGACTACGTCGAGTTCTGGCAGGGCCGGCCCTGTCGCCTGCACGACAGGCTCGCCTACACGCTCAAGCCGGACGGCCGATGGTCGCTGGGCCGGCTTGCGCCCTGACCTACCGACCCGGAATGACCCCTATTGCACCTGACTTCGACGACCGGCACTTCCGCAAAGTCCTGGGCCGTTTTCCCACGGGCGTCACCATCATCACCGGCGAAAACGCCGATGCCAACCCGCTTGGTCTCACCATCAGCTCCTTTCATTCGCTGTCCCTGGAACCGCCGCTCATCCTGTGGACGCTGACCAGGGCGGCGTCCTCCCTGCCCCACTTTCGCGCGATGCAGCGTTACGTCGTACACATCCTGTCCGCGTCGCAGGCCACGCTGGCCCGGCGATTTGCACGAGGGCCCCAGAAGGAGCGCTTCGATGGCATCACCCTGTGCCGGACACCTTCGGGTACGCCCATGCTGGATGACGACCGCTGCGCCGGCTGGCTGGAATGCTTCAACCTGACGCAGCATGAGGCGGGCGATCACGTCATCTTCGTCGGTCAGGTCGAGCGCTGCCATTACCGCCAGTTGCCGCCCCTGATCCATCATGCGGGCAGTTTTGCGCTGACACCGGAACCCTCTGCGGCCACGCCATGAGCGCCGATACCGACTGCATCATCCTGGGTGCCGGGGTCATCGGGCTGGCCATCGCCCGCCGGCTTGCCCTGCAGGGCCGCGACGTCCTCATCGTCGAGCAGGCCGAAGCCATGGGGACCCACACCAGCTCGCGCAATTCTGAAGTCATCCACGCCGGCATCTACTACCCGCCGGGCAGCCTCAAGGCGCGCGCCTGCGTCCAGGGCAGGGAAAGCCTGTATGCCTATTGCCGCGAGCGTGGTGTGCCATACAAACGCCTGGGCAAACTCATCGTGGCCGCCCATGCCGGCGAAACCCCGGTGCTGGAGCGCATTGCGGCACAGGCCGGGGCCAACGGCGTAACCGACCTGCAGACCCTGGACGGCGCTCAGGCCCGGGCCCTGGAGCCCGCCCTGCACTGCCACAGCGCACTCTTCTCGCCATCCACCGGCATCATCGACAGCCATGCGCTCATGCTGGCGCTTCTGGGTGATGCGGAAAACCATGGCGCGCAATGCGTATTCCATACCCGCTTCGAGCAGGGCGAGCGGCGTCCGGATGGCCTGTATGCACTCGATTTCCGCGGCGTGCAGGATGGCGAGACCATTCGCCTGAGCGCACGCACCGTCATCAATGCTGCCGGGCTGGAGGCACCTGCCGTGGCACGCCGCATTGCCGGGCCGTCGCAGGATGCCATTCCTGCAGCCCGGTATTGCAAGGGTCATTACTTCGTGCTGAGCGGACGCTCGCCTTTTCGCCACCTGATCTACCCCCTGCCCAATGAAGCCGGCCTGGGCGTTCATCTGACGCTGGACCTTGGCGGGCAGACGCGTTTCGGACCCGATACGCACTGGATCGATGGCATCGATTATGATTTCGACGCGCAGCGGGCGGATGGCTTCTACACGGCCATCCGCGAATACTGGCCCGGCCTGCCCGATGACGCGCTGCGGCCGGGCTATACCGGCATCCGGCCCAAGATCGCCGGACCGGGCGAGCCTGCCGCGGATTTCCTGATACTCGGACCAGCCGAACACGGTGCCGCCGGACTGGTGCACCTGCTGGGCATGGAATCGCCCGGACTGACGGCCTGTCTGGCGCTGGCCGAACATGTCGAACACCTTCTGGAACCATGAACGACTACATCCTGACCCTGTCCTGCCCCGATCGCATCGGCATCGTCCACAACGTCACGGGATGGCTGCTGCAGCATCACGGCAACATCATCGATGCACAGCAATTCGGCGACCTTGAAACCGGCCACTTCTTCCTGCGCGTGCACTTCCACCTGCCGGCCGGAACTGCGGCACAAACCCTGGAAGCCGATTTTGCCCCGCTGGCACACCGCTTCGACATGCACGCCCGCATCCACGATGCCACACACAAGGCACGCGTGCTCATCATGGTGAGCCGCCAGGGCCACTGCCTGAATGATCTGCTGTTCCGCACCTACAGCGGCCAGCTGCCCATCACCATCGCCGGCATCGTTTCCAACCATCCCGACTTTGCCGCGCTTGCCAGGGGCTATGGCATCGCCTTTCATCACCTGCCGGTGAACGCCACGACGCGCGAGCAGCAGGAGGCGCAGATCCTCGATCTGGTCCGTTCCGAGTCGGTCGATCTGGTCGTGCTTGCGCGCTATATGCAGATATTGTCCGCCGGGATGTGTGAAGCGCTCAAAGGGCGTGCCATCAACATCCATCACAGTTTCCTGCCCAGTTTCAAAGGTGCACGCCCCTACCATCAGGCGCATGCCCGCGGCGTCAAGATCATCGGCGCCACAGCGCATTACGTCACTTCCGATCTGGATGAAGGCCCCATCATCGAACAGGACGTTGCCCGCGTGCATCACGGCATGAGCGCCGAGGCGCTCACCCGCGTGGGAAGCGACATTGAATCCCTGGTCCTGGCACGCGCCGTGCGCTCGCACGTCGAACACCGCATCCTGCTGAACGGCCAGCGCACCGTGGTGTTTCGCTAGTGTTGGGCTAGTAACCCAGCGCCTGTCCCTCGCGCCGCGGATCGACGCCGCCTTCAAGGCCATCGGCCGTCCAGACGATGCCGTGCAGGCCGCTGGCGGTCTCGTTCACATGCACCACATGGCCCATGGCACGCAGGGGTTCGGCAAGCCGGGCCAGCGACGTGCCCGCCTCGAGCTCGACACCATAGTTCCGATTGCCGCGGTTGGGCAGGGCGATGGCCTGCTGGATGTCCAGCCCCCAGTCCAGCACGCCCACCAGCGCCTTGGCCACGAAGGAAATAATGGCACTGCCGCCCGGTGAGCCGATGGCCATGACGGGTTGCCCGTTCTCCAGCACCAGCATGGGCGCCATGGAACTGCGCGGGCGCTTGCCCGCCTCGACGCGATTGGCCAGTGCACGGCCATCCTCGTCCGTGTCGGACAGGGAAAAATCCGTCAACTGGTTGTTGAGCAGGAAGCCTTCGACCAGAATCTTGCTGCCGAATGCCGCCTCTATGCTGGTCGTCATGCTGATTGCATTACCCCGGGCATCGGCGGCCACCAGATGCGTCGTCGATGGCTGCTCGGGTGTGTCATCACGCCCCGATGCAGTGCGCCGGCCCGCAGGCGCGCCGGGCAAGGCCTTGCCCAGGCTGCGACCGGCCCGTATCGATGCGGCGCGCCGGGCAAGATAGCCGGCATCGAGCATACCCTGCACCGGCACGGACACGAAGTCAGGATCAGCCACCCAGGCGTCGCGATCGGCAAAGGCAAGGGCGCCCGCCTCCGTGAACCAATGCACGCTTTCGAGCGAGTTCGGCGCAAGCCCGGCCAGCGGCGTATGCACCAGCATGCCCAGCATCTGCATGACCGCCAGCGGACCCGAACTGGGCGGCGGCACACCGCAGAGCTGGTACACCCGATAGCGCATGCACAGGGCCGGTCGCTCCAGCGCACGATAGTGCGCCAGATCCTTCAGCGACAGGTCACCCGGAACATCATGCCCGCTGACGGCATCAACCATGCCCTGTGCCAGCCGGCCCTCGTAGAACGCCCGCGGGCCTTCTTCGGCAATACGCGACAACACCTGCGCCAGCGCCGGATTCCGGAGCTGATGGCCCACAGGCCAGGCCCGGCCGTCCCCGTCATAGAAATAGGCAGCCGCAGCCGGCTGCGCGCGCAGGCCCTTATCGCGCGCAAGCAGCGCATGCAGGCGCGGCGACACGGCAAAGCCTTCACGGGAAAGACGAATGGCCGGCTCGAACAGGCGCGACCATTCCAGCCGGCCCTGCTCGCGATGCAGCAGTGCCAGCATGCGCAGCAGACCCGGTACACCCACCGACAGGCCGCTATTCATCGCATCTTCGAAAGACAGGGGCCGGCCCTCGCGCAGGAAACGTCCGGCGTGCGCTGCTTCAGGTGCGGTCTCGCGGCCGTCCCAGGCCCGTACGCGGCCACGGGCGGCATCGAAACTGATGGCAAACCCCCCGCCGCCCAGGCCCGACGACTGCGGCTCGACCAGATTGAGCACGAGCTGCATGGCAATGGCGGCGTCAACCGCGCTGCCGCCGTCGCGCAGGATTTCCATTCCGGCCGACGACGCCAGCGGGTTGGCGGCCACCACCATGGCCGTGGAGGCGCGCACCAGGGTACGCGCCTGGAAGCCGCTCGCGGCTTCGGGTGCCTGTGGAAGCACGTCCGGAAGCACATCGTCTGCACGGACACCGGCAACAGCAAGCCATGCCATCATCAGCACGACCGTCAGACACCGCAAGGGCGCAATAAGTTGTTGCATGGCACTTGTGCAGGCTTGGCCCACGCCCCCTCTTCCATGAGACAATAATAACTGGCGCCGCCATGCCCGCCTGTCGCGGGCCGGCGAGCTGCCATTCTAGCAATCCCGTTGTCAATCCCGTTGTCCGTGCAACACATTCCAGACTGAACCGCAATGAGCAATTTGACTGATTCCGCACGCCCTTCCCGCCTTGGGGGGCATCTACTGGTCGACCAGCTGATGGTCCACGGAGTCGAGCATGTCTTCTGCGTGCCCGGCGAAAGTTACTTGGCCGTGCTCGACGGCCTGCACGATGCCGACATCCAGGTCACCGTATGCCGCCAGGAAGGCGGCGCCGCAATGATGGCCGATGCCTATGGCAAACTGCACGGCAAGCCCGGCATCTGCATGGTGACGCGCGGCCCGGGTGCATCCAACGCGCTGGCCGGCATCCATATCGCCTCCCAGGACTCCACACCGCTCATCATGTTCGTCGGCCAGATCGAACGCGGCATGCGCGAGCGCGAGGCCTTCCAGGAAATGGACTATCGCGCGGTATTCGGCAGCCAGGTGAAGTGGGCGACCGAAATCGATGACGTCGACCGCATTCCCGAGCTGGTGTCGCGGGCCTTCCACGTGGCCACCTCGGGGCGGCCCGGGCCGGTCGTCATCGCCCTGCCCGAGGACATGCTGGTGGAAACCAGCACGGCGGCGGATGCCGCACCTTTCCAGGTGATTGAAACGGCGCCCGCCCCCGGCCAGATGGAAGTCATCGCCGCCCGGCTCGCAAAGGCACAGCGCCCCGTCGCCATCCTGGGCGGCACGCGCTGGGATGCCGGCGCCGTGCAACAGTTTGCTGCCTTCGCGCAGGATCACAATCTGCCGGTCTCGGTACAGTTTCGCCGCCAGATGCTGTTCCCCACCACCCACCCCTGCTTCGTGGGCGATGTGGGCATCGGCAGCAACCCCGAGCTCATGCAGGCCATCAAGGATGCGGATCTTGTTCTGCTCGTGGGCGGACGCATGTCTGAAATCGCCAGCCAGAGCTATACCCTGTTCCCCGTGCCCGGGCCACGCAGCGGCCAGACGCTGGTACACGTTCATCCCGACGCGGGCGAGCTCAACCGCGTCTACCAGGCCAATGTGGCCGTAAACGCCTCGCCGCGCGCCTTTGCCCAGGCGCTGGCCGGCCTGCCGGTACAGACGGCGCCGGATCGCGCCGATCGCCTGAAGACCCTGCGCGCCAGCTACGAAAAATGGCATGATCCCCTGCAGATCACCCACCCGGGCAAGCTGCAGATGGGTCCCGTCATGCACTGGCTGGGCCGGAAACTGCCCGCCGATGCCATCCTGTGCAATGGCGCGGGCAACTTCGCCACCTGGCTGCATCGCTTCTACCCCTTCACGCAATACGGCACACAACTGGCACCCACTTCAGGCTCCATGGGCTACGGCCTGCCGGCGGCCGTCGGTGCCAAGCGCATCCACCCCGACCGCACCGTGGTTTGCCTGGCCGGTGACGGCTGCTTCATGATGCACGGCCAGGAATTCGCCACCGCCGTGCAATATGACCTGCCCATCATCGTCGTCATCATCGACAACGGCATGTACGGCACCATCCGCATGCACCAGGAAAACCACTATCCGGCGCGCCTGTCGGCGACCACGCTGAAGAACCCGGATTTTGCCGCGTACGCGCAGGCCTTTGGCGGCTACGGCGAGCGCGTGGAGCAGACCGACGAGTTCGCGCCCGCATTCGAACGTGCGCTGGCCAGTGGCAAACCGGCTATCCTGCATTGCCTGATCGATCCGGAAGCCATCACACCCATGACGACGCTGAGCCGCCTGCGCGAACAGGCCCGGGCGCGCCAGTCCTGATTCCACTTTCCTGTTCTCTTCAATTTCTTACGGTAAACCGACTATGTCTGCTCCCAGCTTTCACTGGCAAGATCCCTTGCTTCTGGATGCCCAGCTCACCGATGACGAACGCATGGTGCGCGATGCCGCCCACGCTTATGCCCGGGACAAGCTTGCACCGCGTGTGCTCGAGGCCTTCCGCCACGAAAAGACCGACGCGGCCATCTTCCGCGAAATGGGCGAACTGGGCCTTCTGGGCGCCACGATCGCCGAGGAATACGGCGGCGCCGGCCTGAACTATGTGTGCTACGGCCTGATTGCACGCGAAGTCGAGCGCATCGACTCGGGCTACCGCTCGATGATGAGCGTGCAGTCTTCGCTCGTCATGGTGCCCATAGAAGCTTTCGGCAGCGAAGAGCAGAAGCGTCACTATCTGCCGCGTCTGGCCACGGGCGAATGGATAGGCTGCTTCGGCCTGACCGAACCCAACCACGGCTCGGACCCCGGCAGCATGGAAACACGTGCCGTACGCACGGCCGACGGCTATCGCATCAGCGGCACCAAGATGTGGATCACCAACTCCCCCATCGCCGATGTCTTCGTCGTCTGGGCCAAGGTGGTCGGTGGCGAGGATGACGGCAAGATTCGCGGCTTCATCCTCGACAAGGGGGCCAGGGGGCTGAGTGCGCCCGTCATCGAGGGCAAGGTGGGCCTGCGCGCATCCATCACCGGCGAAATCGTGATGGACGAGGTGGAAGTGGCCGAAGACCGCATGCTGCCCGGCGTGGCCGGTCTGCGCGGCCCCTTCACCTGTCTGAATTCCGCACGCTACGGCATCGCCTGGGGCGCCCTGGGCGCCGCGGAGGCCTGCTGGCATACGGCACGCCAGTACACGCTGGATCGCCAGCAGTTCGGGCGTCCGCTGGCCGCCAACCAGCTCATCCAGAAGAAGCTGGCCGACATGCAGACCGAAATCACGCTGGGCCTGCAGGGCTGCCTGCGCCTGGGACGCATGAAAGACGAAGGCAGCGCCGCCGTCGAGATCACATCCATCATGAAGCGCAACTCCTGCGGCAAGGCGCTGGACGTCGCCCGCATGGCACGCGACATGCTCGGCGGCAACGGCATCTCGGACGAATTCGGCGTGGCACGCCACCTGGTCAATCTCGAGGTGGTGAACACCTATGAAGGGACGCACGACGTCCACGCCCTGATCCTGGGTCGTGCACAGACGGGTCTGCAGGCGTTCTTTTGAAGCAGCAAGCTATAGGCAGAAGGAAAGACGGGCTCTGCGGGGCCCGTCTTTTATTAAACGCCTTCCGGCCATCGAGGATAGCCTGTAAACCGGCTATCCATGCGGGTTGCAGACATTAATCAGGGCTAACTACTCAGAATTGAGCGGCAGGCAATAATCCGAATAGCCACAGGCGGGTCAGGGAGGGTCAGGCGGATCGCGTGAGCATTTCCAGCAAGGCATGTTTGAGATGACTTGTTGCGATAGGTAATTCCACGCCTGACAAGGTGAGTATTGCGACTTCGCGAATAATGGCAGGATCGATGATGGGATAAGGTCTCAAATGACCATAACCTAGTATCTCCATCGCAATTTGCGGAACCACGGCAACACCCAGGCCAGCGTCGACCATACTGAGCAAGGTCTGGGCATGAGCCACCTGGTGGGTAATGTTGATTTTCGCGTTACTGTCGTGCAGTGCTTTTTCCAGCATGTCCCGCTGAATGGTATCTGGTCCGGTTGTCAATATGGACAACCCCTGGAGGGCACGCAATGAAACACCCTGCTCAGGAAAAGACGCCGACCCTGGCGGAAATACTGCGCAAGATGGCTCGACGAACAGGCGTTCGACATGCAATTGGGGCGGTATATTTTCCGGCACCGTACCAATTCCAATATCCACCGTCTTGTTGATCACCGCATCGGGTACACGCTTGGTCAGCAATTCGAACACTTCAATCTGAACGGATGGATTGTCCTCCTGAAATCGACGAATAACCTGAGGCAGGCGGGTGCCCGCGACACTGGGTATGCAGGCCAGGCGTACACGATAGCGGTAGCGTGAACCGTCCTGCTTAATTCGGTATAGCCCCACATCAAGTTCATGCATAGCGCGCTTCACGTGCCCAAGCAGAATTTCACCGGCATCGCTAAGTTGAACTTTGCGTGTGCTGCGATGAAACAAAACAATACCGAGTTGTTCTTCCAAATTGCGAATCTGCATGCTAAGCGCGGACTGCGATCGATTCAATCGCTCTGCGGCAGCTCGAAAATTCTGCAATTCCGCGACAGCGATAAAGGCGCGTAGCAATTTTGGATTAATAAACATTT
The DNA here is from genome assembly GCA_041655275.1 of Castellaniella sp. Classification (GTDB taxonomy): domain Bacteria; phylum Pseudomonadota; class Gammaproteobacteria; order Burkholderiales; family Burkholderiaceae_B; genus JAJYRX01. The sequence goes on from JBBAFU010000011.1 coordinate 109,883, forward strand.
CGGACATATTAATGTTTCAGATCGATTGTTCTTGCGCGCGAAGAAAACGCCATTGTCCGAGCAGCAGACAGCTCAGCACCACATGGCCGATGCGTGCACGTTTGGGTCCATTCACCTACAGATCACTCATTTCACACACTCGCCTGATCTGGCGCTTGCGCCCCTTATACCAAATGAAGCGCAGTTGGCTTTCGTTTTACCAGCTCACGTGTGTCACATGCAAAAGATGACCGTCCATCTGCAGGCTGTGCTTCAGCAGAGCCAAGCTATTAGGAATCAGCTTTCCCCCACACACGCGCCAAATAACCGCCCTCCACATCGGAGTTCGCGCCCACCAAGGTTTGGGCCCGCCTTCCGTCCTGCGTCAATATCAACGAGCCTTGAGAATCGATATCCAGCCTACCCGCAGTCGCGAGACCGCGTAAACGCTCGAAAGGCAGGAAAAAAAATGCCATCTGATACTGGTTAGCAGACGTAATAGGCGACGCCGCGGCTCGGTAAGCTTTTTCGAGCTGGCAGGAAACATAGCCGACCGGTTTATTCAAGGAAATGCTGACCCTTGCCGTCTGTCTTTTTCCATTCACCCACCCATTTGATTTATATTACCATTTTGCCTTCTGATGTGAGCCCAGGCCGGCCCATCTTCAATCGCATATTCTCAGCGCGCAAACGCGCAATCTCCATATGCTCGTAACAGGCGCTAGGCCTTTTTCCGCGCCCGCGCCAGCGTCCAACTCGCCGCGTGCATTCTGACGCACCCAATTGCTCAGACTGGCCTTCGAGATACCTAGAGAACGAACCACCGTCGCTGCCGATTGCCCGGCCGCCAGAACCTACCGAACCTCTTCTCACGCGAATTCCAGCGTGTATTTGCTACGCTTTAGCACTCTAGGCATATTCCCACTCTTTCGTACCAATGTAACCGGAACCAAGGGCTCCCTCATATAGATGCAATATCAGATCGCCAACCGTGCGATGCCACGACGCTGATGAAGTCTTGCAAGCTGTCCGGCGAGGAAGGTGTCGAGGAGTTGCTGCCGCAAACCTTTACGCACAAACATGAAAATAATATAAATTTGATACTCAAGTGCGAAATTTGAACGCATAGTTGCGAAGCTTCCTGCACAACGCAATAAAGGTGTGCTGGTTACCAGTTTCTATACATGACTACCACCATGAATACTTCACGCGAGAATTTGCCATGTGAAGTATCGACCAATTACGCTGAAGTTACAATTATAGAAGAAATGGAGCAAATACGATTTATCGCCAGAATCTAAATAGTCGAACCTGAAATATCCATTTCACCCCGCAGCAACGGCCGGTACGGTGAATTTCAATGATAATAATCCGCCATCCGGGATTGCGTTCTGATATTGACGGCGCAATTGCGGCGTAAGAAACAGGCG
>JBBAFU010000012.1:0-80436 GCA_041655275.1 Castellaniella sp.
AGACTATTTAGTGTTGTAGCGCCAGTCACATTCAACGTGTCGTTGATCGTTGTTGCGCCATTCAGCGTCGTGTTACCAGCCACCGTCAGAGCGTCGCTCAGGGTGGTCGCTCCGGTCACACCAAGAGTACCGCCCACAGTGGCGCCAGTCGTCACACCCAGACTATTTAGTGTTGTAGCGCCAGTCACATTCAACGTGTCGTTGATCGTTGTTGCGCCATTCAGCGTCGTGTTACCAGCCACCGTCAGAGCGTCGCTCAGGGTGGTCGCTCCGGTCACACCAAGAGCACCGCCCACCGTGGCATTGTTAGTCACATCCAGTTCACCATCGACCGAAGCGTCCCCGCCAACCTCAAGATCACCTGTCGACTCAAGTGCGGTGCCCTCGATGATTCCCGATACCGTCAGACCACTCAGGCCGGTAATGCTCTCTACACCAGTAATGCTGCCCGCACCACCCGTGAAGGTAATCGTGTTTGTATCATCATCGGTAACCACAGCCGCCATCGCCCCGCCCGCCATCAGCCCGGCCGTAGCCAGACCGGCGATGGCCACGGCCACCTTGCTCATCCGGCTCGAGGCGCGCTTGCCGCGCGTATTAACGTTTTCCGAAACTGCAACAAAAGTGCCGGTTCTCTCGTTGTAAATACTTCTGTAAGCCTTGTTCATCTCGCTTCCTGGTAAAAACGCAATGGTGCAGCGGTGAAATCGACGCCACAAACTTTTTCATGCCGAAGTATGCGTGCTTACCAGAAAGTGCTGTTTCATAAAGCTATGCAAACATTTTGAAAATTACTTTAACCCTGTATGATTTTGATATTTTGACGAATGTTGACGGTTTGCTGCGGTGTCGCAAGTTGTTATTTTGCAACGCAGTATCGGATCGTGCACCGCAACTGCAGGCGCACGACCGGCCTCAAACGTCAGGAAATTCGCAAGCCGACTGCCGGCGGTGTCAGTCCGTCTCGGGAGCGGCCTGGTGATGGCTTTGCCGATAGGCGCGCGGACTCATGCCCACCACCGCCTTGAAAGCCGTGGAGAAGTTGGCGGCGCTGGAATACGCCAGATCGCTGGCAATCTGGATGATGGGCACGCGCGTTTCGGCCAGCAGCTGGCGCGCACGCTGCATACGTGTGTTGCGCATGTAGTCAAAGGCGGTACAGCCGTAGGCCGTCTGGAACACGGCGTTCAATGCCTTCTCGCTGCAGCCCACCATCAGCGCCAAGTCGCTGACTGTACGCAATGCACTCAGGTTGTCTTTCAGCTGCCACAGGCTGTTGCGCAGGATGACGCGATCCTCGTGCACGGTCAGGCCTTCCAGCTCCGCCTGGATTTCCGCCTCGAAAGCCTGTTGCGCCTCCGTGCCCAGATGCATGCGCACGCGCGCCAGCAGCTCCACCTCGGAAAACGGATGGGTCACATAATCGCTCAGGCCGGATACCAGCGCATCCGCCGCCGCCGGGCGCTGATGCTCCGACACCACGGCCAGCACGATTGCCGGACGGTGGTGCAGCTTGTCCAGCAGGCCGGCCAGCTCGTTGTGCAGGCCCTGGCGCTTGTCGACCACATCCAGGATGATGAGATCAGGCGCCTTGGTCTTCACCTCGGTCATGAATGTGGCCTGGTTCGCGAAGAAGTGATAATCCAGCCCCAGGGGACGCAGACTGTTCACGTATTTTGAAATGCGTTCGGGCGTAGACCCGATGACCATGCATATTCGTTTTCTGGGCGGCATGATTGCAACCGCATTATTCTGGCTGACCGGCATTTCAGACGTCCCCTCCCGCTGTCTTTTGGGAATATTCCCCCTCTCTACTCCCCGGGCTATTCAGAGATCCCCGATGTTATTTTGGATTCTAGCCGCTCAACTCTGATTTTCGTCATAAGCCCCGGCATTATTGATGATTAATGACAATTGAGGCCCGGATGACGCCAAATCACCCGGGCCGCGGGGTTCAGACCAGACGGATGCTCAGGCCGTCCACACCTTCCAGGCGGGCATCGAGACGATCGCCCGCCACCGTTGCGGCAACGCCTTCGGGTGTGCCGGTGAAGATCAGGTCACCGGGCTCCAGGCGGAAGTAGCGCGACAGATGGCTGATGACTTCCGTCATCGACCATATCATCTGATTGATGTGCGTCGTCTGGCGCACGCTGCCATTGACTTCCAGCGTCATGGCTGCGTCCGCCATATTGCCGGCACGCGCCACGGGCGTGATATGGCCGATGGGCGCACTGGCATCGAAAGCCTTGCTGACTTCCCAGGGGCGGCGCAGTTCCTTGGCCTCGTTCTGGCGGTCGCGCCGCGTCAGGTCCAGGCCCACGGCATAGCCGTAGACGTGGTGCATGGCCTCATCTTCGGCAATGTCCGCCCCGCCCTTGCCGATGGCCACCACCATCTCCAGCTCGTGGTGCAGGTTCTGCGTCATGGGCGGGTAGGGAACATCCAGCACCTGGCCGGGCGCCCCCACGCACACGGCGTCGGCGGGCTTGCAGAAGAAAAACGGCGGATCACGATCCGGGTCGTGACCCATTTCGCGCGCGTGCTCGGCGTAGTTGCGGCCCACGCAATAGATGCGGCGCACGGGAAAGACGCCCTGCTCGCCCGAAACGGGGACAACCGGACGATCAGCGGCAGGAACAACAAAAGACGACATGGCGGACTCCAATTCCACAACACAAGATGACCAGACTCGTATTATGCCGGATGTTGACCGCATCCCCGGCAGCCATTAAGGTGGAAACAGGCCATCCTGCGCGTGATTGCGCCCAATGCCATGTCCAGCCAAGCCATCTATGTTGTTGACGGGGCACGCAGCCCCTTTCTCAAGGCGCGCCGCGAACCCGGGCCGTTTTCCGCCGGCGAGCTGGCCGTCCAGACAGGCCGGGCGCTGCTGCTGCGCCAGCCCTTTGCGCCCACGGCGGTGGACGAAGTCATCCTCGGCTGCGCCGCACCGGCGGCGGATGAAACCAACATTGGTCGCATACTGGCGCTGCGCCTGGGTTGCGGTCTTGATGTGCCTGGCTATACGGTGATGCGCAACTGTGCTTCTGGCATGCAGGCCCTGCACGCGGCCATGCAATCCATCCGCGAAGGCCGCAGCCACCTTGTGCTCGCCGGGGGCACGGAAGCCATGTCGCGCGCGCCGGTCATGCTGGATGACGCCATGGTGCGCTGGCTGGCACGCTGGAGCCGGGCCCGCGGCCTGCGCCGGCGCCTGTCGCTGCTGCGCGGCTTGCGCCCACGCATGTTCAGGCCGGTTCCCGCGCTGCTCAAGGGCCTGCACGATCCCGTCGCGGGTGTGTCCATGGGTCAGACGGCGGAAAACCTCGCACACGCCTTCAGCATCCCTCGCACGGCCATGGATGCATTTGCCGCGCGCAGCCACGTGCTGGCCCACCGCGCGCGCGTGCGCCATGTGTTTGAACACGAAATCATCCCGCTCGTCGATGAGCGCGGCAGGCTGTACGACCACGATGACGGCGTGCGCGAAGACTCCACGCCGGGCCGCCTGGCACGCCTGCGCCCGGTGTTCGACCCGCCCTGGGGCAACATCACCGCGGGCAACAGCTCCCAGGTTACCGACGGCGCGGCCCTGCTGCTACTCGCTTCGGAAGCGGCCATCGAGCGCCACGGCCTGCAGCCCCTGGGGCGCATCGTCGATGTGCACTGGGCCGCGCTGGACCCCGCCATCATGGGCCTGGGGCCCGTCCACGCCGCCAGCCCCCTGCTGCAGCGCCACGGCCTGGGCCTGAACGATATCGATATCTGGGAGCTCAACGAGGCCTTTGCCGCCCAGGTGCTCGCCTGCCTGCAGGCCTGGCAGGATGAGGACTGGTGCCGGCAGCATCTGGGGCAACCGGCCCTGGGCGCGCTGGACATGGATCGCCTGAATGTGGATGGCGGCGCCATCGCGCTGGGCCACCCGGTGGGCGCATCGGGGGCGCGCATCGTGCTGCATTGCCTGAATGTGCTGCGCGATCGCGGCCTGTCCACGGGCATGGCCAACATCTGCATCGGCGGCGGCCAGGGCGGTGCCATGCTACTGCAGTCCTGCGCCCCGTCAGCGGGCAGCGACACACAGGAGGCGGCATCATGACCCCGGCATCCGACATGCCCCGATTTCATCACCTCAGCCTGGCGCTGGGCGCCGAAGGCATCGCCTGGCTGGGGCTGGACATGGCCGACAGCGCCGTCAACCGCCTGGGCACACCCCTGCTGCAGGAGCTCGCGCAGGTGCTTGATCATCTGGGCAGGCACCGGCCCACGGCCATGATCATCTTCTCGGCCAAGCCGGCCGGCTTCTGTGCCGGTGCGGATGTGGCCGAGTTTTCCCGCATGGGTGCCGGCGAAGCGGCCCAGGCGTTCGTGGCGCGCGGCTGGCGCCTGTTCGACCGCCTGGCCGACGTGCCCTGGCCCACGCTGGCACTGATTCACGGCCACTGCCTGGGGGGCGGGCTGGAGCTCGCGCTTGCCTGCCGCCACCGCCTGGCCATCGATCAGCCGGACACCCGCATGGGCCTGCCCGAAGTGCGCCTGGGCATACTGCCCGCCTGGGGCGGCCTGATGCGCCTGCCCCGGCTCATCGGCGCGCCGGCGGCCCTGCCCCGCGTGCTCAGCGGCGGCAGCACGGGTGCGCGCGAAGCCGCCCGACTAGGGCTGGTGGATGCCGCCGTGCCGCTGCGTCTGGCGCGTCAGGCGGCGGCACAACATGTGCTTGCCGGCGTCACCGCCCACCGTCCGCCGCTGTGGTTACGCACGCTCAACCACCGCCGGCTGCGCCCGCTGGTGGCGCGCCGGGCGGCCAAAGCCGTGCAGCGCCGCGACCCGCATGGCCATTATCCGGCGCCGCGCGCCATGCTCGAACTCTGGCAGACCGTCGAAGGCAACCCCCTGCGCACGCCCGGCGTGATGGCAGCGCTGCTCCAATCGCCCGTCACCGGCAACCTGATCCGCGTCTTCCAGCTGCAGGAACGCCTCAAGGATATCGGCCGTCAGGCCCGGGCCGAACGCATATCGCAGGTCCACGTCGTAGGGGCGGGCACCATGGGTGGCGGTATTGCGGCCTGGTGCGCACTGCGCGGCCTGCGCGTCAGCCTGCAGGACGCCAATCCCGACGCCATTGCGCGCGCCCTGGGCGAGGCCACACAGCTGTTCCGTCGCCGGCTGCCCGATGCGCTCGCGGTACGGGCGGCCCGCGATCGGTTGATGCCGGACCCGCACGGCCATGGCGTGCCCCATGCCGATGTCATCATCGAAGCCGTGCCCGAAGATGTGGGCATCAAGCACGCGCTCTACGCAGCGCTGGAACCCCGCCTGCAGCCCGGGGCCTTCATTGCCACCAATACGTCCAGCCTGCCGCTGGAGCAGCTCGGCGAAGGCCTGCAGGCACCACAACGGCTGGTGGGCCTTCATTTCTTCAATCCCGTGGCGCAGATGCCGCTGGTGGAAGTCATCACCACGACGGCACTGGACGCCGGCGTGTTCGCGCGCACCTGCGGACTGGTCCATCAGCTGGGCAAGCTGCCCCTGCCCGTGCGCAGCAGCCCCGGTTTTCTGGTGAATGCCGTGCTCACGCCCTATCTGCTCGAAGCCATGCGCTGCGTGGACGAGGGCATGCGGCCCGCCGTGATTGATGAAGCCATGCGCGCCTGGGGCATGCCCATGGGTCCGCTGGAGCTGGCCGATACCGTGGGCCTGGATGTGGCGCGCGCCGTGGGCGAGCTGCTCGCGGGTGATGCCACCCTGCCGACAAGCCTGCGCACACACCTGGACGCACAGGAACTGGGGCGCAAGAGCGGCAGGGGCTTCTACACCTGGAAGGCCGGCAAGCCGGAAAGACCGCCGGCGGGGCCCGTCCCGGACGGCCTGGCCGAGCGTCTGGTGCAACCCATGGTGGACACCGCGCGCGACTGCGTTGCCCGGGGCATTGTGGCCGATGCCGATCTGGCGGATGCCGGCATCATTTTCGGCACGGGCTTTGCCCCTTTCCGGGGCGGGCCGCTGCACGATAACCCGCAGCGCTTCGAAGAGGCGCAATGATGGCGGCGGATCGCATCTGGCTCAAACACTATCCTGAAGGCGTGCCTGCAAGCATAGAAGACGAGGCGGCGCGCTACACCTCGCTGACCCAGGTGTTTGACGAGGCCTGCAGCCGGTTTGCCGACCGGCCGGCCTTCCTGTGCATGGGCAGCACGATGCGCTATGCCGGGCTCGAGGCCGGAGCGCGGGCGCTGGCCGCCTGGCTGCAGAAGCGCGGCATCGCGAAGGGCGATCGCATCGCCATCATGCTGCCCAACCTGCCGCAATACCCGGTGGCCGCCTATGGTGTGCTGCGCGCGGGCGCCATCATCGTGAACGTCAACCCGATGTACACCGCTGCCGAGCTGGCGCACCAGCTGCAGGATTCCGGGGCCACGGCCATCATCGTGCTCGAGAACATGGCGCACACGCTGCAGCAGATACGGGAACGCACGCCGCTGCGCGAGATCATCGTCACCGGGGCGGGCGACATGCTGGGCGGCGTCAAGGGGCCGCTCGTGAATCTGATGATGCGCCATGTGCGCCGCAGCATACCCGCCTGGCAGCTGCCCGGCCACGTACGCTGGAACACCGTGCTGCGCGACGGCACCCGCCTGCCCTGGCAGGCACCGGCACAGACGCCGGACGATGTCGCCTGCCTGCAATATACCGGCGGCACCACGGGTGTGGCCAAGGGCGCCATGCTCACGCACGCCAACCTGGTGGCCAACCTGTGCCAGGCCCATGCCTGGATACGGCCGCACGTCAATGGCGTGCATGAGTGCGTGGTCACGGCCCTGCCCCTGTATCACATCTTCGCCTTCACGGCGAACTGCCTCGTCTTCCTGCACGTGGGTGCGCGCAACCTGCTCATTCCCAATGCCCGCGACATCGATCGCCTGGTCCACGCGATGTCACGCACGCGCTTCACGGCCATCACCGGCGTCAACACGCTCTTCAACGCCCTGATCGAACACCCGCGTTTTGCACGGCTGGACTTCTCGTCCCTGCACCTGACGCTGGGCGGCGGCATGGCCGTGCAGGCCACCGTGGCCCAGCGCTGGCTGGACGTCACCGGACGGCCCATCGCCCAGGCCTACGGGCTGACGGAAACCTCGCCGGCGGTCACCATCAACCCGCTGGACGAGACCCGCTTCACGGGCAGCATCGGCCTGCCTGTGCCCTCCACCGAAGTCGAACTTCGCGATGACGACCAGCATACGATGGGCATTCACGAGCCGGGCGAGATCTGCGTGCGCGGCCCGCAGGTCAGCCCCGGCTACTGGAACCGCCCGGACGAAACCGCAAGAGCCTTCGATGCCGACGGCTTCTTTCGCACGGGCGACATGGGCGTGATGGATGAGCGGGGCTATATCACCCTGCTCGATCGCAAGAAGGACATGATTCTGGTGTCCGGATTCAATGTCTATCCCAACGAGGTGGAGGCGGCCGCCATCCAGCATCCCGATATCCTGGAAGCAGCGGCCGTGGGCGTGCCCAGCGAGCGCTCGGGTGAAACCGTGCGCCTGATCGTGGTGCGCCGCAACCCGTCGCTGGACGAGGCGGCCGTCATCGCCCACTGCCGCACACTGCTGGCGGCGTACAAGGTGCCGCACGAAGTGGTGTTCCGCGATCAGCTGCCGCGCAGCGCCGTGGGCAAGATCCTGCGCCGCGCGCTGCGCGACGGGGCCGGGAACTGAACGGCTTCAGCCCTCAATCGCGTCAATCGCCTCAGTCACGATAGGCCACGCCCGGAAATACGCACAGGATTTCATAGGCCAGGTTGGCGCCCAGCAGGGCCGTCATGCCGCCCGCATCATAGGGCGGGCTCACCTCGACCAGATCGGCCCCCACCAGATTGCAGCCACGCAGACCGCGAATGATCTCCAGCGCCTGGGGCACGGTCAGGCCGCCGATCTCGGGTGTGCCCGTGCCCGGCGCATAGGCGGGGTCTATGCCGTCGATATCGAAGGACAGGTAGACCGGCCCGTCGCCCAGGCGGGCGGCGATGTCGCGCATGCGCGGCGCCAGGGACTGATGCCAGCATTCCTCGGCCTGGATGACGGTGAAACCCCGGTCGCGGCACCAGTCGAAATCTTCCGCGCTGTAGCCCGTGCCGCGCAGGCCGATCTGGAAGACGCGCTGTGCATCCAGCAGGCCTTCTTCGAGCGCCCGCCGGAACGGCGTGCCGTGGGCGATCTTTTCGCCGTTCATGGTGTCATTCACATCGGCATGGGCATCCACGTGCACCAGCCCCACCGGCCCCCAGCGCTCGTGGATGGCCTGGAGCACCGGATAGGTGAGGGTGTGATCACCGCCCAGGGCAATCAGCCGGCAGCCGTGGGCAATGTGGGCGGCATAGCCTTCGCGGATCAGGCGCACGCTGTCCTTGAGGTCGTAGGGGTTGGTCAGCAGATCGCCCAGATCGGCCACCTGCAGCGCATCGAAAGGTGCAGCGCGCGTGGCCATGTTGTAGGGGCGCAGCAGCACGGATTCGGCGCGGATGGCACGCGGGCCAAAACGCGTGCCCGAACGGTTGGACGTGCCGATGTCCAGCGGGATGCCGACAAAGCCCACATCCAGCCCGGCCGCGCTGTCGGCCGGGGGCAGGCGCATCATGGTGGCGATGCCGGCAAAACGCGGCAGTGTGTTGCCTCCCAGGGGCTGGTTGAAACGCGAAGACATGGGAGTTTTCCTTTCAGGCGGCGAGCACCCGGTAATGCACCGGCATGGGGCGGCCGTCGCCGCCGTTCACGGGCGTGATGTCCATGGGACAGGCCGAGAGCACGACGATGACGTCACACAGGGCGCGCAGCACCACGGTATCGCCCGGCTTGCTCACCGGCCGCTCCAGCGTCATGCTGCGGCTGTCGCGGATGACGACGTTCATCCACAGGTTGAGCGGATTGGGCAGTGCCGGCGGCACCAGGCCTGCAGCCAGCAGGGCCTCGATGAAGTTCTGGTGGCAGCTGCGATGCCCAGGATGACCGTAGTGACGATACAGCCAGGGGTCGCAGGCCGCCGCAAGCATGTCGTGCACGCCGCCGGCGGTGTCTTTTTCAAGCACCATCATGGGATTGCGCCGGTTGGACAGCAGCGTGTCGCCCTCTTCCAGGAACAGGCGCTCGCGCACCCGCCGCGTATGCTCCACGGAGAAGTGCTCGCTCATGTCGTGCGCATTCAGCGCCCAGGTGTCCACCACCTGGCTGCCGTGCGTATTGCACAGCGCGATGGCCTGGCCTGCGGCCAGCGATATGGCGGCACCCCGGCCGCCGGCAATTTCCGTCATGGACATGGCAACACTCCCGGGCCTTGCGACCCTGCTTCGCTCGGAAAAGCTTCTCAGAACAGCTTGTTGGGCAGCCACAGGGCAATCTGCGGGAAGTTGAAGATCAGGATCAGCCCAATGGTCTGCAGGATGATGAAAGGGAAAGCCGAGCGATAGATATCGACGATGGTGACCTCTTTGGGTGCCACCGAGCGCATATAGAACAGGTTATAGCCAAACGGCGGCGTCAGGTAGGCCGACTGCATGCTGACGACGAACAGGATGGCAAACCAGATGGTGTCGTAGCCCATGCTCTGCACGATAGGCACATAGATGGGTACGGTGATGAAAGTGATGGCGAAGTCATCCAGGAACATGCCCAGCACGAAGAAGCTCAGCAGCATCATGATGATGATGGACGAGCCCGACAGCATGTAGTCCTCGATCAGCTCCTCGACCACCATGCCGGCACCCAGACCGGTATAGACCTTGCTGAAGAAGACGGCGGCAATGGCGATCCAGATCAGCATGCCCGTGAGGCGCGCCGTGGTGAACAGCACATAGCGCAGCAGGTCCCAGTTCAGCCGCCCGCGCAGGGCCACCAGCAGCAGGGCGCCCGCAGCACCGATGGCCGAGGCCTCGGACGGCGAGGTGATGCCGCCGATGATGCAGCCCAGCACCGTGAAGACGAGCAGGAAGGGCAGGATGAGGAAGCGCAGCGACTTGATGCGCTCAGCCCAGGGCTCGCGCTCTTGCGGCGGCACCGGCGGCCCCATTGACGGGTTGAGCCAGCAGCGCACGAGGATATAGGCGATATAGATGAGGGCCAGCATGAGCCCGGGCATGACGCCGGCGGCAAACAGGCGGCCCACGGAATCGCGCGACAGGAAAGCGTACACGATCATGAGCACGCTGGGCGGAATCAGGAAACCGAGCGCACCGCCCGCCATGATGGTGCCCGTGACGAGCTTCTTCTCGTAGCCGCGCTTGAGCATGGCGGGCAGGGCGATGATGCCCAGGCTGACGGTGGCCGCACCCGACACACCCGCCATGGCGGCGATGATGGCGCAGATGAGCACCGTGCCCACGCCCAGCCCGCCCGGCAGGCCGCCCATGAGCTTGTGCGTCATCTCGAAGAGATCATCGGTGATGCCCGAGCGCTCGAGCACCAGCCCCATGAAGATGAACAGCGGCAGGGCGATGAGCAGGAAGTTGTCCATCGCGCTGTAGGCCGAGGCCAGCAGCAGGTCCAGCCCGCCCGGCCCGAACATCATGTAGGCGCTGCCCAGTCCGGACAGGATCAGGGCCCACGCCAGCGGCGCGCCCATGATCATCAGGAGCAGCATGCCCGAAAACATGATGAGGGTGATCGTCAGCGGCTCAAGGTCCAGCATGGACTCTCCTGTCGGTGCCGGTCCTAGGCCGACGCGTCATGGCGGGGATCATGAAAGGGGATGTTGAACAGCAGCAGCACACTGCGCACCAGCTCCGCCACCGTCTGCAGGATGAGCAGGCCCACGGCCAGGGGAATGGTGGACTTGATGGGATACAGCACCGGCTCCCAGGTACTGCGCCCCGAGATCTCGTTCATCTGCCAGGACGCCAGTGCAAACTCCAGCGACATGCTGAAGAAAATGATGAAGGCAACCAGGATGAGTACATTGATAATGGCGTCGCACAGATGCTGCAGCCGGCGCGGCATGAGCGCATACACCACCTCGCTGCGCACATGGGCGCGGTGGCGCAGGGTATAGGCACCCGTAAGCACACCAAAGGCACCGAACAGCATGGTGGACAGCTCATGGCCCCAGACCGTGGGCGAGTTGAGCCAGTAGCGCATGACCACCTCGTACAGCAGCACGATGATCAGGACCAGGGATATCCAGGACACCAGCTTGCCGACGCCGTCGGAAAGGGCGTCCTGGAATGCCAGATAGCGGCTGATGCGCGACGCCATGCCGTCAGTCCAGACGGCCCTGCTTCTTCGCGTTCTCGGTCAGGATATCCACCATGCGGGCCACGCGATCGGACTTCTTCGCCTCGTCTTGCCAGACTTGCTGGGCGGCCTGGGCCAGCGCCTTGGAATCAGCCTCGGGCAGGGTGGCAAACTCCATGCGCTTGCTGTCCTTGGCGGTCTTGGCGTTGCCTTCCTCCAGCCAGGCGTGAATGCCGTTGGCATAGGTCTGCGCAGCGTCGCGCAGGATGGTGCGCTGCGCTTCCGTCATGCCTTCCCAGACCTTGGTGTTGACAATGATGGTATCCGTCCAGCCGGGGTTGAGGAAGTTCAGATAGGTGTAGTACTTGGCCACCTCGTCGAACTTGAGCTGCTCGTATTCGACCGGGCCGCCGTACAGCACGCCATCGATGATGCCGGTGGACAGGGCCACATACAGCTCCTCGGCCGGCAGGAAGACCGTCTTGATGTCGAAGCCTTCGAGCACCTTGGCCATCTGGCCGGTGGCGCGGATCTTGGAGCCTTTCAGATCTTCCAGGCTCTGCACCGGCTTCTTGGTGAGCAGGTCATAGTTGCTGCCGAAGCCGCGCCCGATGAGCGTGACACCCTTCTCGGCATAGGCTTTCTCGAGAATGGGATTGAACTGCTTGAAGACCTCGCCCGCCTCGGCGGCGCTGGTCCAGGCACCGGGCAGGCCGGCCTCGACATTGGCCACGTCGACCTGGCCGGGCCAGTAGCTGCCCACACCGTAGGCGACGTCAATCGTGCCGCGCGCCGTGGCATCAACCATCTGGTCGGCCTGCGCCAGCTCGCCCCCGCGGAAATACTGCATGCGCATTTCGCCATTGCTCTTCTCGCGGATGGTGTCGCGCATTTCCTTGCCCAGCTTGTCCATCTCGGTGCCGTAATACGTCTGGAAACGCAGACGGACCGTATCAGCATGCGCCGCTGCGCCCACAAGACCCATGCAAAGGGCGGCGGCGGTCAGTTTAAGAAGATGTCGTTTCATGGATGTCTCCGGTTTTATGGTGATGATGATGATGAAGAGGAATCAGGCGCTGCGGCATCACGCACTGCGGCGCGCATGAGCCAGCAATGCCAGAAAGGCCTGCATGATGGTGGCGCCCGCCAGGGCGGTAATGCCCGCATGATCGTATTCGGGGGCCACCTCGACCAGGTCCATGCCGCGCAAGTCCATGCCGCGCAGGCTGTCGCGCACCAGTTGCAGGGCCTGGTGGCTGGCAAAACCGCCCGCCTCGGGCGTGCCGGTGCCGGGCGCATAGGCCGGATCAAGAAAGTCGATGTCAAAGGTGAGGTAGACGGGCCGGCCCTGGATGCGCTCGCGGATTTCCGCCACGGCCTGCGCCATGCCCATGGCGTGCAGCTCCGGCCCGCTGATGAGGCGTATGCCCTTGCTGACCGGATAGGTGAGCGAATCCTTGTGGTACTGCGAGCCGCGTATGCCCACCTGGATGGAGTGCTCGGGCGCGATGAGGCCTTCTTCAATGGCCCAGTAGAACGGTGTGCCGTGGTTGTAGGGCTGGCCGAAATAATCCGGTGCTGTGTCGGTGTGCGCATCGAAGTGCACCAGCGCCAGCGGTCCGCCCTGGGCCTTGGCAAGCGCGCGCAGCAAGGGCAGGGAAACCAGATGGTCGCCCCCCATGCCTACGGGGATGACGCCGGCATCGCAGATCGTGCGCATCTGTTCCTCGATGCGCTCGAGGCTGACTTCGATATATCCGGGGACGGTGGCGAAATCGCCGTAATCCAGCACCGAAAGCCACTCGGAAATATCGACATCCATCACCGGGCAATACGGCTTGAGCAGGCTTGAGGCATCACGAATGCCTGCCGGCCCGAAGCGGGCGCCGGGACGGAAGGATGTGGCGGTATCGAAGGGCACGCCGAAAATGGCGACGTCGGCCTGCGAAAGGTCACTGCCATGCGGCAGGCGCATGAAAGTACGAACCCCGGTAAACCGGGGGGATTCCAGCGAGTTGACGGGCTGATAGGCGATACTGCGCGTGGCCATGGGCTGCCTCTGATGCGAAAGCGAAAGCTGATGTCCGCTCCAGGGGTGGGCGGTCCAATCCGGAAACGATAACAGGCCCGTCGCCCGGAAGGCAAGCCGGGCAAAGATCGCCGGCGAACGCGTTATTCGTGCGCGCGGAACAGGTCCTCGACAAAGGCGGCAAGCAATGCCGTTTCTTTATAGTCCGTGCGAAATGCCACCTGAAAATTCGACACTCGCGGGTAATCCTCACTGATCATCCGGAGCTCGCCATCCTGCACCAGATGCAACGCATAATGACAGGGCAAATGTCCAATATAAGCACCCGACAGTATCATGATCAGGATGGCTTCCATGTCATGGGCAACCGCTGCCACATCAAAACGAATATCACCGCAGCCGCCGGGCACGATGATGTCATAGCCGCGCGTCACATACGGCGCCTGCTCCAGATCCGTCTTGGTGATCTCGTTTCTGCGCTTGCCAAACAACGGATGCCGACGGCCACAATACAGCTCATGCCGCTCGCTCGTCAGAAAATGATATTCCAGCTCAGGGCGGCGCTCGCTGAAGACCGAGATTCCCACCTGCAGCTTGTCGGCGATGAGCATCTCCTCGATCTCATCAGGCTTATGGATGCGCAGACTGATCTCGACCGAATGCTCCCTGCGATTGAAAAGATGGAGCGCATAGTCGATGCACAGGTCGGGATGGGTCACGATCGAGTCCGGCAACCCGATAGCCAGGTTTCCGACCAGTTTGTCCTTGAGGCTGCCAAGCTGGGCACGAAAGCGCGCGACCGTTATTTCAAACTCGCACGCCAGATCGAAGACCCGCTGTCCCTGGGGGGTCAGGAGAAAGCCGCCACGGCCACGCTGGCACAGCGTCATCCCCAGACGCTCTTCGAGCAGAGCCATCTGGGTACTGATGGTCGACATGCCGATGTTCAGCTCCTCATGCGCCGCCTTGAACCCGCCACAACGCACGATATGCACGAACAGACGAAGCAGCTTGATGTCGGAGGGGTTGAGTTGCGAATCCTTGTACACATCCATAGGCCGTCCGACATATTGTACCGATGATGCCCCTTCAAACTGCCGCTAACACGAAAAGAGGCCGAAACGACTGTTCTGCCCGAGCTGGTTCGCGAAACGCCGTGCAACGGCCAATGCCAGCGGAATATCCGGAGCAAAGTACCTATCCTCGCTCCAGAAATCCACCTCACGCCGCAGGCCGGCATGCAAATCCTCAAGCAGATCACTGGTCTTCCCCGGGCGCAGAAAATCAAGCCCCTGCGCTGCTGCGAGCAGCTCGATCGAGAGGATGTTCTCAAGATTTCCAATCATCTTCAGTAGACGAAAAGCCGCATGCGTGGCCATGCTGACATGGTCTTCAAGGTTGGCCGCAGTGGGTATGCTGTCCACACTGGCCGGAAAGCTCATCGCCTTGTTTTCACTGGCAAGGGCCGCTGCCGTCACCTGGGCAACCATAAAACCCGAGTCCAGACCATTGCCGTCAACCAGGAAGTCGGGCAGACCACTTTGATGGCCATCAACCAGAAAGGCTGTTCGCCGCTCGCTCATGGTGCTCATCTCGGTCACACACATCGCCATAAGGTCAGCGCAGAACCCTATCGGCTGTGCGTGAAAGTTTCCGCCATACATGACATCGCCCGTATCCAGGTCGATGAGCGGATTATCCGTTACTGCTGCAATTTCACGATCCAACACCTGTGCCACATGCGTCAACTGATCAAACACTGCCCCGAGAACCTGAGGAATGCAGCGCAAACAATAAGGATCCTGCACACGACGCCGCTGTGCCTGCGCCGCCGCATCCTGCAAGGGACTGTTCTGCAGCACGTCACGCAACCACTGCGCAACCCGCACCTGACCTTTCTGACGCCGCAGATGATGCAGGCGCGCGTCGAAAGCCTGCACCGTGCCACGCCCGGCCTCCAGTGACAGTGCGGCAGCCGCCAGCCCAAAGATAAAGCTGCGCTCAATCTGAAAGTATGCGTACAGGGCAATCGCTGTAGACACCTGGGTGCCATTGACGATCGCAAGCCCCTCTTTCGCCAGCGGCACATAAGGCATCAGGCCAAGCCTTTCGTGAGCCGTCGCAGCGGTCATCCGCTCGCCATTCAGACGCACCTCGCCGACACCGATGAGTGCGCAGCCGACATGAGCCAGTGGCGCCAGATCTCCCGACGCTCCCACCGACCCCTGTGAAGGGATGACCGGCGTCAACCCTTCATTGAGAAACAGGAGCAGACGATCAACCAGTGCGGGACTCACACCTGATGCGCCCTGGCTCAGTGTCAGCACTTTCAGCAAGAGGACCAGGCGCACAATTTGCGGATCCAGCTCTGGGCCGACGCCCACGGCATTGGACAGCAGAAGGCGTTGCTGCAGCTGGGGCGCCTGATCTGCTTCCAGCACACGGGATGACAACGGGCCAAGACCGGTGTTGACGCCATAGACGACCTGCTTTTTATCAATCATGGCCCTCAATCGCTCATGCCCCCTGCGAACCTGCTGGCGCATGGCGTCACCCAGCCGGACTCGGGTATGCGTGCCGAAGCTGCGTATCCCGGCAAGATCAAGCAACCCGGCCCCGATCTCCATCACATCACTATTCATTGATTGCCCGCTCATATCGTGCCGTCAGTCCGAGATTTCAATCAGGATCTTGCCGCTGGATTTTCCGGACGCCATGTACGCCTGTGCGTCCGCAATCTTGTCGATACCAAACACACTGTCAATGGGCATCTGAATGTCGCCACGCCGTATACCGTCGCGCAGCGCCTGAAGCCCCTGCTGCCATACGGCGGGCAGCTGCAGGGCGTGCATCACCTCGAAACCGGCCATGGCCGTCGAACGACGGTACAGCGTCTTGCGAATATCGAACTCGGGATCACCAGCCGCCTCGCCAATATTGATGAGGTGCCCGTAATAGCGAAGCACGTCGAAACTTCGCTCCAGGACATCGGCACCCAGAGAATCGATCACCAGATCGACCCCTTTGCCATGGGTAGCCTCGCGCAACACCGCCACGAAATCCTCGTCCGGGCGTACGATAACGCGCGCCACCCCGGCATCGAGCGCCGCCTGCACCTTGGCACGGTCGCCCACGGTGCCATATACCCGGGCGCCGATGCGCCGCGCCCACGCCACAACCATGAGTCCAACGCCCCCCGCCACGGAATGCACCAGTAGCTGCTGGCCCGCTTTCAGCGGATAGGCGGTATGCACAAGGTGATACGCCGTCAAGGCAGCTACCGGCAAGACGCTCAGCCGGCGGAGATCGTCACCTGCGGCATCAACCGGTATCACCAGCGCTTGCGGTACGCTCACATACTCGGCGAAAGCGCCCAACATGGCCGTGCCGCTGATGAACAACACCTTCTGCCCTTTATGCAAGCCATCGACGCCGGCACCCAGCATGGTGATCTCGCCCGCGCCTTCGGCCCCGAGAATTGCCGGATAAGTGACGGGATCTGGATAAATACCCTGCCTTTTCTGGATATCACCCCAATTGCAGGCGGCGAACTCGACTTTGATCAGCACTTCGCCGGCGCCTGCCACCGGCGTGGCGACGTTCTGCACACGCAAAGCTTCCAGCCCGCCTGGCGCGTTGACGACGACTGCTTTCATGATCAGTAATCCTCCCGACTGTAAAACCGCCCAATGGCTTGCGGTGCCACATTTCTCCCGGCGAACAGGATCAGTGCCAGAATAGACATGACATACGGCAGGGTTGTAAATATTTCATACGGCACATCCGGATTACTGAATTGCAGGCGCAGCTGCAAAGCATCGAAAAATCCGAACAAAAGCGCCGCCAGCAAGGCACCCAGCGGGCTCCACCGGCCGAGGATCATTGCAGCAATGGCAATGAACCCCTTACCGGCCGTCATGTCTTCCGAGAACACGAACACCTGGGACAACACGAGATAGCAGCCCCCCAGCGCGACGAACATATTGCCGCCGATGATGGCAACGTAGCGAACCCGGGTCACTGAAAGTCCCGCCGTATCGGAGCTGCGCGGGCTGTGGCCCACAGCACGGATATTGAGCCCCCAGGCGGTACGGAACATAATGTAGTACAAGATTGGCACTGCAACATACATCAGATAGACGAGCAAATCCTGATTGAAGAAGATGGGGCCGACAAAAGGCAATTTGCTCAGCCCGGGAATGGCAATCTTGGAAAATCCGGGGAGCAGCTTGGTGTTTGCCGTCGGGCCTATTGCGACCCGCGAGAGGAATGCCGTGAACCCGAGTGCGAAGAGGTTTACGGCGATCCCCGCGACTATTTGATTCACTCCCAGGCTGACCGTCATGATGGCCATGGGAATGGCCAGAAGGCAGCCGCACAACAGGCCCATAAGCAGACCCATATAGGGCGATCCCGTATGGAAGGTTCCATAGGCGGCCCCAAAGGCGCCAATGATGAGAAAACCTTCGAGACCGACGTTGAACACGCCGGCGCGTTCCGAAAATATCCCACCGACAGCAGCATAGGCCAGCGGCATGGAAAGCCGTATGACTGACGCCAGAAAGGCCGTGATGAGTCCATAATCCGCTATTGCATCAAACACGGTCTTCTCCCAGGGCGCTTGCAGACAAGGCTTCGTTCAAGCGCTTGCGGCGATTGATCATCTTTACCAGTCCGCTGCGCTGATAACTGAATGCAAGACTGGCTGCCACAAAAATAACGACCAACCCCTTGATCGCATCAATGACTGTAATGGGGACACCCACCGCCCGTTGCATCACATTTGCACCGCTTTCCAGACCGGCCATGAAGGCTGACGCAATGATGACGGCAAGTGAATTCGCATTCGCGAGAAACGCGATAACGACACCGTCATAGCCATAGCCATCGCTGAACAGATGATACAGACGATATTTGAGCCCGATGACCTCGAACGTGCCCGCCAGCCCGGCCAGCGCGCCGCCGATGACCATGGACATGATGATGTGCCGGCGCACGGACAGACCTGCATACAGCGCCGCATGCGGGTTGGCGCCCACCGTATTCATGCCGAAACCGATGGAGGTGTACTTCAGCACGACGAAAATGACGAACGCCGCCAACACACCGAACAGCGCACCGATATGCGCGTCAGTACCATCCATCATGATGGGAAGCAGATATGAGTCCCCCACCTCGTCCGAATAAGGGTAGGGAGCACCTTCCGCGCGCAAGGGTCCGCCGACCGCAAAACTGACCAGATTGATCGCAATGTAGTTCATCAACAGTGTGATGATGACCTCGTTCAGATTCCGGTAGGCCTTGAGGATGGCAGGAATCAGGGCCCACAGGGCACCACCCAGCATGCCGACTGCAATCGTGCCCGGAATGGCCAGCCACATCGGCAAACCGGGCAGCCAAAGGGCGAATAGCGTTGAAAAGAGCGCACCAATGTAAATCTGCCCCTCGCCCCCGACATTGAACAGGCCGACACGGTAGGGCAAGGCCACAGCCAGACCGGCAAGCAACAGGGGTGACATCTTTGTCAAAGTTGCCGAGAACCCCCAATACTCACCATAGGCACCGACAAAAAGTGCCTTGTATGACTCTATGGGGTCATGGCCGGTGATTCGTATCAGCCAGGCACCAACCAGCAGGGACAGCAAGACGGCCCAGACCGTCTTGAGCCGATATACCCAGCGAATGAGTTCAAGCTGCATTGCTGTCAGCCTCCCTGAATCCAGCCATCAGTTTTCCTATTTCTTCATTGCTTGTTTCGCCCGGCACCACATAGCCGGAAATCGTGCCCTTGTACAGCACTGCGACGCGATCACAGATCGCCAGTATGTGCTCGAGTTCGGTGGATATGTAGATGATTGCCACGCCTTTGTTGCGCTCGGCGATCAGGGTATTCTGCACAAATTCGATTGCACCAACGTCCAGCCCCTTGCACGGCTGTGATACGACGAGCAGATGAGGCCCGGCCTCGATTTCCCGTGCCAATATCACTTTTTGCTGATTGCCCCCCGACAGCCGGCGGACGGCCTGATGGATACCATCAGCCTTCACCTGATATTTGACGACATGCTCTTCTGCGAACTCGCTGATGTAGCGCCGATTGAGGATACCCATCGGTCCTTTGACCGGCTTCTTGTAGAAGTTGCGCAACACCATATTGTCGGCAACGCTGTAGTCCAGCACCAGACCTGTCCTGTGCCGATCTTCCGGCACAAAGCCGATCTTCAGCGTATGAATGCGATCCGAAACCGAGTAGTCCGAAAGGTCCTTGTTGTCGAGTTTGATCTCGCCGGCGGTATAGGGGCGCAGCCCGGCGAGGACTTCGGCCAGTTCCGCCTGGCCATTACCATCCACGCCCGCAAAACCAAGAATCTCTCCAGGCGCAACCTCGAAAGACATGTCGGACAATCCATCGTAGCCGCGATCATTGCGTGCGCGCACATTCCTGAAAGTAAGCAGCGGCGGCTTTCCGGCCACAATGGCCGTTCGCGCGCTCTCGTCAATCTTGAACACCACATCACGGCCGACCATCAAGCGCGCCAGGTGCCGGGCGGTCGTATCTTGCGTCACCACCTCATCCGTTACTTTTCCCAAACGCATCACAGTGACACGATCGGACAAGGCCATCACTTCCTCGAGCTTGTGCGTAATGAGGATAATGGTTTTCCCACTGGCGCGCAGCTTGCGCAAAACTTCGAAGAAGGACGCCGTTTCGACAGGCGTCAGTACACTTGTCGGCTCATCCAGGATGAGCAGGTCGGCATCCCGATACAGACACTTCAGGATTTCCACTCGTTGCTGCATGCCAATCGGCATCCCGGCAATCGTCGCCTCCGGATCGACATCGAAACCGAATTCTTCCGAAAGCGCCGCAAGCCGGGCGGCATGCTGCTTCAGATTGAGGCGCCAGCTGCCCGGCAGACCGAGGACGACATTTTCCGTCACAGTCAGTGGCTCAACCAGCATGAAATGCTGATGCACCATACCAATGCCCAGGCTCATCGCCTTGCGCGGACTTTCAATAGAAACTTCGACACCATCGAACACGATCTTCCCGGCATCGGGCTCGAGCAAGCCATACAGCATGCTGACCAGGGTGCTCTTGCCGGCGCCATTCTCGCCAAGAATGGCATGAATCGAGCCACGCTCTACATGGATGGTCACATCATCGTTGGCGCGTACTGCACCAAATTGCTTGTACAGTGACTGTACAGACAGAATATCTTGCCTCACCAAACCTCTCCCGGCGGTAAGAGGCCGCGCGACCGGCGGCCTCTCCTCTTCCTGTTGTATTACTTACAGCTTGATTTCGTGGCTGTGAAGCTTGCGGATGACCTCTTCGGTTTCCTCGACGACCTCCTTGGGAATGGAAGGGTGATACGTTCCCAGCGTCCCGGCGTCCGTACCGATCTCAACCTGATAGACTTCGTTGCTGACCTTGCCTTCCATGGCATCCTTCAGGAAATCGACAATGGCAACACGGAAATCCATGACCGCTGACTGCAGTGCCGTATCAGGCCAGTTTTCGTAAACGTCCTGCCACACGCCAAAGGCCCAGGCGCCTTTTTCCTGTGCTGCCTGCAACACGCCGATCTGGGCATTATCCAGCAACGAAAACACGACCTCGATATCCTGATCAAGCTGGTTGAGCGCCGCCTCCTTTCCTTTGGCGACATCATCCCACTCGTTGGTGTAGGTCACGAGAAATTCGGCATCCGGATGGACGCTGACAAAACCTTTCTTGTAGCCATCTTCAAGGTCTGTCGCGATCTGGATCTTCTGGCCGCTGATATAGCCGGTCTTTGGTTTCTCGGACATCTTGCCTGCAAGAAAACCCAGCGCATAACCAAATTGCTTGAAATTAAAAGTAAGGGAGGCGACGCCCTGGTCTTTCACAAAACCATTGGTCACGACAAAAAGCGTGTCCTTGTTGCGTTTTGCCGCACGCTTGGCGGCATCAACCCATTCGCCGCCATGACCAAAGACAACGTTGTAGCCTCTGCGACCATAATCGGACATGGCTTCCAGCTGATCCGGCTGAGCCACTTTTTCGCTGTAAGCCACCTCGATGCCGAGCACCTCCTTGGCGCGCATAATGGCTTCATAGCCCTGCTGATTCCATGATTGGTCGGTGATGCTTCCCGGCATCACCATTGCAGCCTTGAACGAGCTGTCAGCCGCCTGTGCCGCACCCGTCATCGCGACAAAGGTACTGGCAAGCATGACATTGCCCAGGATGGATCTGATTTTCATGATGACTCCTCATTGGTAGAATAAAGTTGACATGGACGCTTGATCATCGTCTCTGTCAATAGTGGGACATCCGTGGCCCGGCCACTGGCCACGGACCTGACTCAATCGGTCTTGCGATGCAGTGACACCGGCTCGGTTCGATAGGGTAGTTCGACGATCCGGGGGCTGTGCTCCCCGGCATCGATGCATTGGCGCACATGAGCCGCAATCTCGCCCAGTGTGGCGAACCAGACATCCTTCTCACGAATTTCAAGCAGCAGCTTTTCTATGGCGTGCCATCGACCCAGACGCCCGGTCAGAAACGGATGCCAGATGGTCATCCATACGCCACCGTGAGCGTAATGCGCCTCGAACTCCTCGCGATAGTTGGCAATGGCGTCGCTTGGTGTTTTCACCGGAACCGAATAACCCAGCTCCGGCGTGTGCGCATACTGCGGGTAATCATCCATTCCCCAGTGCGCCGGAATTTCTATCAGCTCGCCACCGCCGGCCCGGATCACATAGGGCTGATCATCCTCCATGAGAGAGGAGTCGTATACGAAGCCTTCCCGAACCAGCAGCTCTGCCGTATTTCTGGAAAAAGAATACATGGGTGCACGCCAGCCCCGGACTTGTGTTCCACCGATTTTCTCGAGCGACGCACGTGCGCGGCATAGCCAATAATGCTCCTCATCCCGGGTAAAATCAAAAGATGACTCGTGAATATAGCTGTGCAAGGCTATTTCATGGCCTTGATCAACCATGGACTGCACAGCACCCGGATGCGTCTCCGCACACCACGCCGGTACGAAAAACGTTTGCTTGACATCGAGCTTGCGGTAGGTTTCCAGGATACGTGGTATCGCTACCTCCGGACCATAACGCAACATCGAGGTTGCGGTTACAAGGTCAGGTGCGCGGTCGCGCTGGGCAATATGGACCAGGCTGTCCGCATCCATGTCAAAGGTGACAGCAACGGCACAACGGGCGCCATTGGGCCACTTGATCGGGTTTCTGATCATTTCTGATACTCCACGGTACGTGTTGTTCTAGGGGTATATTTGCAAGAACGCCGCCGTATCATCACTGGGCCTCTTGCGTGCTATGAGCGGTTTTCCAGCTGTCCTTTCTGTCAAGGCGAATGGCTGCAAGACAGGCCATGGCCTCCGCGAACAGGCGCGCCGCCAGAGTGGACGTTGTTCCACTACGGCTGTCAAAGTCGGGGGCCACCTCAACAACATCAAAGCCAATGAAGCCATTCCGGGCCACAATACGCAAGCCCTGAATGATCTCGCGAGACGTCAGACCGCCCGGCTCAGGGCTGTTGGTGCCGGGTGCAAACCCGGGATCCACGCTGTCAATATCGACACTGACGTAAATCGGACTTTGTCCACCGTCGCTCGCGATCTCGAGCGCCTGCGATGCAATGGCAACCATGCCTTGCGCTTCGACCTGCGCCATCGGGAAGACGGTGATGCCCAGGGCCTTGTATCGCGGCGTCCACTCGGGCAGATTGCGCGGCCCTCTTGCGCCAATAATCACCACCCGTTCCGGATCTACATTCGGCAGCTCGCAAATCCTTTGTATCGGTGACGCCCGTGTCAGACGGTCACCCTGAAAGGATTCGCTCAAATCAAGGTGGGTGTCGAAGACGACAAGCCCCACCGGTTTCGACTGATGACGTGCCAGTGCATCGACCGCAGGATAGGTGATGCCATGATCACCGCCTATGCTCATCGGAATGATGCCTTTCGCGCTCAGCGCATCGAGGCGCTGGATGAAGCGTCGGTAGCTTTCCGCATTATCTCCGGCAACGACATCGACATTCCCGACATCAATCGCACGTATCGTCGATAGCACCGGGATGTCCCAGTCAAAGTTGTAGTCTCCGAAAAGCAGGGAATATTTCCTGATTTCATCCGGTGCACGGCGGGTAGCACCCCCCCTGAAGGTAGCGAGCCCGTCATAAGGCATGCCGATCACGGCAACTTCAACATCCGTGCCCGTGAGTGCAGGATCATATTTCAGGGCCATGAAGGGCGGCACGTCGCCGTAAATCATAGGCACACCCGCAGTACTCAAAGACTCCCGCATCGACCGTCTCCCGAAATTTGTGATATCGCCTTTTTTGATTTACTTCATACTAGCATCATGATTTGTCGCCTGTAAATTCGCTATATATGAAGTAAACTTGCTTTTTTTAAAAATCAAGGATTCAAGCATGCGTGCTATTGTCTATCGGTAGTAATCCAGGGTCACCGCTCAACAAGAAGAAAACCCTGAACGATACAACACAACCCCCCAATGGAGACAGCGCGACATGAGCTCGAAGACACGAATGATTCAGGAGATGGATTGGGTCACCTATCAGAAGCATGTGGCAAATGGCGCCATTGCTATGCTGCCTGTCGGTGCGACAGAGCAGCACGGGCCCCACATGGCGTTGTCCGTTGATGCGATCTTGCCGTCGGCCGTTGCCAGGGAGGCTGCGTCCCACGTGAATGGCCTGGTTGCACCGGCCCTGCCCTACGGTTGCCGCTCGCTCCCGCGCTGTGGCGGCGGAGAGGCTTTCCCCGGAACGCTGAGCATCGCCTCGCACACTTTTTCACTTCTGGTGAAGGACGTCATCTGCGCACTGGTCAAGGACGGTTTCCGACGAGTCGTCGTTATGCCCGGCCATTTCGAGAACATCTGGCCTGCAAACGAAGGCATTCAACTGGCCCTGGATCACCTGGCAGGCAGAGGGCTGGATGATCTGTCCATCCTGCGCGTAGATTTCTTCGAACTCGTACGGCCGGAAACACTCGACGCCCTGTTTCCCAACGGTTTTCCCGGCACGGAGCTCGAACATGCAGCGCTACTCGAAACCTCGCTGATGCTGCACGTGGCGCCAGCTCTTGTCGACACGAGCAAGATTCCTGACGATGGGCCGGCCCGGGTACCCGCCTACGATCGTTTTCCAAAACCCGCCGGCTATATTCCTCCATCCGGGGTGTTGGCCCCCGCCCAGGGAGCCAGTGCCGAAAAAGGCGCGCTACTCATGAAGGACCATGTCGAGGGCGTTGTGGCTGCGATCCGGGATGGTTTTGAGCTTCCGGGCAGCAACTGATTGATACCCGCCAACAAGAAGGAGCGCTTCCCGACTCGCGAGGAAGCGACTTCCACCCCATTTTCAACAAGGAGCATGCAATGAGCGAGCACAATACGAGAGCGCCCCGTTCCATCTTTCAGACTTTTCTTGATCTGCCCTATGTCGCCAATGTCGCTGATGTCGATGCAGAAATTGCCATCATCGGCATGCCTTATGGTGACCCTTATTCGGTTGACGAGCTGGTGAACGACCAGACAAATGCACCCACTGCCCTGCGCCGCGCCTCCATGCGCCTGTGCCAGTCACTGGACCGCTACGATTTCGACATCGGCGGCACGGTTTTCGATGGTCGCCCCATCAGAATGGTGGACATGGGAGACATCGCGGCGGACTTGCAGGACATCCATCACCATTACCGTTTCGCAGAACAAACCATTCGCGCACTGGTAGCCAAAGGTGTGCTGCCCATCTCCATCGGCGGTGATCACGGCATTCCCATCCCCATCCTGCGCGGGCTGGATCAAATGGGTCCCGTCACGATCATTCACCTCGATGCGCATCTTGATTGGCGCGATGAAGTCAACGATGTCAGGGAAGGCTTCTCGAGCACTATCCGCCGGGCTTCCGAGATGGCGCATATCGGCCAGATTTTTCAGCTGGGGATTCGCGGCTCCGGCAGTGCCCGGCCCGAGGAAGTGGAAGATGCGCTGGCGCACGGCGCCCAGATCATCACGCATGCCGAGTGGGAAGACGCAGGGACTGCTGCCATCCTGGAACGGATACCGGACAACGGCAACTACTACATCACCATTGACGCGGATGGCTTCGACCCGTCGGTGATGCCGGCAGTGGCTCTGCCGCAACCCGGTGGTATCAAATACCGGGAAGCCATTGACCTGATCAAGGGCATTGTCGCCAAAGGCCGGGTTATTGGCATGGATATCGTGGAGATCACCCCGGAACGCGACGTCAATGAAATCTCGTCAATCACAGCGGGACACATCATCCTGAACCTCATTGGCGCGGCGGTGCGCGCCAATTATTTCGAACGCTAGCCAGCGTATTGAACTGATTCAGAATTGAGGACTCCCTGTAATCCATGCAGGGAGTCCTTCTTGCTTCCACAGCGTGTGGGTGCAACCGGACTAGCCACCCACCGCGCGATGATGAAATATAAAGCCAATGGTGTTGAGCAACAGCTGCGCGGCCAGTATCGAAGTGACACCATTCGCATCGTAGGCCGGCGCAACCTCAACCAGATCGATACCGGCTATAGCACCGCGAGAGCGTTGCGACAAGGCTTCCAGGATCTCGAGCACCTCATAATAGAGAAAGCCGCCGTGGCTGGGAGTGCCGGTGCCCGGTGCGATTGAGGGATCGAAGCCATCGATATCAATCGTGACATAGTAATGTGGCACCACCGGTATTTGTTCCAGTACACCAGCCACCCCCAGTGCCCGCACGTCCCTGACCGAAAGAATCCGCGAACCGCTGTCACGTGCTGCATCATAGTCGGACCGGTTCGACGACGAGACATTGCGGATGCCCATCTGCGTCATACCGGTCACATGCGACATTTCGGAGGCGCGCCGCAAAGGATTGCCATGACCATATCGCACGCCGTGACGCTCATCGACGAAATCCAGGTGAGCGTCGAAATGAATAATATGCACCGGCTCATGCAGCCGAAATGCGGCAATGACGGGCGCGTGAATGGAATGATCTCCGCCCAGCACCACGGGCATCACACCTTTACGCAGGATTTGCTCCACGGCCGCCTGGATATTGGCGTTCGATGTGGCCATATCGGTATGCACGATATCGGCATCACCCACATCGACCATGCGAACCTCGCTTTCACGCAAATAGGTAGTATCGCGTTCATGATCATAGGCGCCGTCATGGCCGAAGGCGAACAGCGTCGAAGCTTCACGGATTGCGCGTGGACCAAAACGCGCTCCCGGTCGCCATTGTGTACCCATGTCATTGGGCGCTCCCAGAATAGCGACATCAGCGTCCAGCTGCGCCAGATCAAGCTGCACCGGCGCCTTGCCGAAAGTGCAGTGGCCAACAAACGGTAGGTTCAGACGTCCTGTTTCATAACCATGTGACATAACAACAGGTCCTTCTCCATGAACAACTTGGCGGAACGAGTTCTTCAAATACTCGCAATGGGAACGCCGTGATGACTAGCGGATCTCGATCTCGACAAAGACGAATTCAGCGTCGCCGGGATTGATGACATTGTGGCGCACACCTGCCGGGCGCGTGTAGGATTGGCCCGTGACCAGTTCGGCGGTGTTTGTGCCTTCGTCGGTTTCCAGCTGCAGCGGGCCGCTCGTCATGGGCACCACCACATAATCCATGGCGTGCGTATGCCAGCCGGTTTCAGCGCCGGGCGCAAACCGCCACTCCGTCACTTTCACCCGCTCATTGTCGATCTGTACCGTGGGGACTGCCTGTGGCCTGCCCATGATGCAACCTCCGTCGCCTGATTAAGCTGACGACATGGTATCAGAATCCACATCCTGATTCGATGAACTAACAGACCTGTACCCGCGGTGCAAACAAAAAAGCCCTGCTCGCCATCAAAGGCGGCAGGGCTTCACGTACCGGACCCCGGCGTCAGATGACGCGGGCGGCTTCTACCAGTCGTACAACCGTCCACGCCTTGTGGCGGCTGATGGGACGACCTTCGGTAATCTCGACGGTGTCGCCTTCGTTGTACTGGTTGTTTTCATCATGCGCCTTGTACTTGGCCGAGCGGATGATGAATTTTCCGAAGACGGGATGCTTGACGCGGCGATCGACCTGCACCACCACTGTCTTGTCCATCTTGTTGCTGACTACCTTGCCGGTCAAGGAACGCTTGCGCTTGACAGGCTCGGCAGCCGGTGTCTGGGTTTCGCTCATGTCACTGTCCTGCATTCTGGGCCATGACCGTGCGCACGCGCGCGATGTCGCGGCGTACCTGGCGGATCTGGCTGGTATTGGTAAGCTGCTGGGTGGCACGCTGCATGCGCAGGTTGAATTGTGCCTTGAGCAGGCTTTCGAGCTCGGTCTGGAGCTCGGCGGCGCTTTTCTCGCGCAGTTCGCTGGCTTTCATGTGGATTCTCCTAGCCCATCTGGCGCGACACGAAGGTCGTCGACATGGGCAGCTTGGCTGCCGCCAGGCGGAAAGCCTCGCGCGCCAGTTCTTCGCTGACCCCTTCCATCTCGTACAGGACCTTGCCGGGCTGGATTTCAGCCACCCAGAACTCGGGGCTGCCCTTGCCGCTTCCCATGCGCACTTCAAGCGGCTTCTTGGAGATGGGCTTGTCGGGAAACACGCGAATCCAGATGCGGCCACCGCGCTTGATGTGACGGTTGATGGCCCGGCGCGCCGCCTCGATCTGGCGTGCAGTGAGCCGGCCACGGCCCGTGGCCTTGAGGCCAAACTCGCCGAACGAGACCTGGGCGCCGCGCGTTGCCAGGCCGGTGTTGCGGCCCTTGTGCTCTTTGCGATACTTTCTGCGTGAAGGTTGCAGCATGATTATTCTCCTTCGGGCGCCGCGGGCGCTTCGCTGCGGCGCGCACCCCGGCTGCGGCCGGGACGGCGATCCGGACGATCGCCACGCGGACGGCGGGCACGGCGCTCTTCATCGCGCGGCAGTGCCGGCTCAGCGGGCATTTCACCATTGGGCAGCATGTCGCCCTTGTAGACCCATACCTTGATGCCGATGATCCCGTAGGTAGTATGCGCTTCGGCGGTACCGTAATCAATATTGGCACGCAGGGTATGCAGGGGCACACGGCCTTCGCGATACCATTCGGTACGCGCGATTTCGATGCCGTTGAGCCGGCCCGCACTCTGGATCTTGATCCCCTGGGCACCCAGGCGCATGGCATTCTGCATGGCCCGCTTCATGGCCCGGCGGAACATGATGCGCTTTTCGAGCTGCTGGGCAATGGAGTCTGCAATCAGCTGGGCATCGGTTTCCGGACGACGGATTTCCTCGATGTTGACGTGCACGGGCACGCCCAGCAGGCGCTGCAGATCGCCCTTCAGGTTTTCGATATCCTCGCCGCGCTTGCCGATCACCACACCCGGACGTGCCGAATAGATGGTGATGCGTGCATTCTTGGCCGGGCGCTCGATGACCACACGGCCGACCGAGGCGTTCTTCAGTTTCTTCTTCAGATACTCACGCACCTGAATGTCTTCACGCAACATACCGCTGAATGCCTTCTTGTTGGCAAACCAGCGGGATGTCCAGTTGCGATTGACTGCAAGACGGAAGCCAATCGGATGGATTTTCTGTCCCATTGCTGCTCCTTAAGCGCCGACCCTGACCACGATGTGGCAGGTCTGCTTTTCTATACGGTTGCCCCGGCCCTTGGCACGGGCGCGAAACCGCTTCATCGACTGGCCCTTGTCCACGAAAATCGTGGTCACACGAAGCTCGTCGATATCCGCGCCGTCATTGTGTTCGGCATTGGCAATGGCCGATTCGAGCGCCTTCTTGATGATGCCGGCCGCCTTCTTGGGCGAGAACGTGAGAATGTTCAGCGCCTGCTCTACCGGCTTGCCGCGCACCAGATCCGCCACCAGGCGTGCCTTCTGGGCTGAAATGGGGACGCCACGAACTTTCGCTTGGGTTTCCATGGCTTATCTCCGTGACTTCCTGTCCGCCGCGTGCCCCTTGAAGGTGCGCGTCAGGGCGAACTCGCCAAGCTTGTGGCCGACCATGTTCTCGTTGATGTACACGGGAACATGCTGACGGCCGTTGTGCACGGCAATCGTGAGCCCGATGAACTCGGGCAGGATGGTGGAACGGCGCGACCAGGTACGAATCGGCCGCCTGTCTTTGCCCTCGATCGCCGCTTCCACCTTGGCAATAAGGTGGGCGTCGACAAATGGGCCTTTCTTGATGGAACGTGACATGTGTTTTGCCCTTTACTTGCGCTTGCGGCGCGAGACAATCATGTTGTCGGTACGCTTGTTGCGACGCGTGCGATAACCCTTGGCCGGCGTGCCCCACGGGCTGACCGGCTCGCGGCCCTCGCCCGTCTTGCCCTCGCCCCCGCCGTGGGGGTGATCGATCGGGTTCATGGCCACGCCGCGCACGCCGGGGCGTACACCGCGCCAGCGCATGGCGCCCGCCTTGCCGATCTGGCGCAGGCTGTTGTCCTCGTTACCGACCTCGCCGATGGTGGCGCGGCAATCGATGTGCACACGGCGCACCTCACCCGAGCGCAGACGCACCTGGGCATAGCTGCCTTCGCGCGCCAGCAGCACTGCCGACGCACCCGCCGAACGCGCCAGCTGCGCGCCCTTGCCGGGCATCATCTCGACACAGTGGATGGTGGCACCGACCGGAATGTTGCGGATGGGCAGGGCATTGCCGGCACGGATGGGCGCATCCTGACCCGACATGATGCTGGCCCCGACCGCAAGACCGCGCGGCGCGATGATGTAACGACGCTCACCGTCGGCATAGCACACCAGTGCGATGTGCGCCGTACGGTTGGGGTCGTACTCCAGACGCTCCACACGCGCGGGGATGCCATCCTTGTTGCGACGGAAATCGATGACGCGATAGTGGCGCTTGTGACCGCCGCCACGCTGGCGAACGGTGATGTGACCATTGTGGTTGCGCCCGGAGCTGCGCGATTTCGGCTCGAGAAGGCCGGCAAAGGGCGCGCCCTTGTGCAGCTCGGGATGCACGACCTTGATCATGCCGCGGCGACCGGGCGAAGTGGGTTTGACTTTGACCAGTGCCATTTAATTCACCTCTGAAAAATCGAGTTCCTGGCCTTCCTTCAGGGCGACGTAGGCCTTGCGCTCGTTGCGACGCCGGCCGACATGACGGCCGAAGCGCTTGACCTTGCCATTCTGGTTGAGAACCTGAACGGATTCGACCTGTACCTTGAAGAGCAGCTCGACCGCAGCCTTGATTTCAGGCTTGGTCGCATCGGGCGCCACGCGGAAAGCGATCTGCTGATGTCTTTCAGCGATATCGGTGGCCTTTTCCGTGACCACGGGCGCCAGGATGACCTGCATCAGACGTTCGACGTTCATCCCAGGATCTCCTCAAGTTGAGCCATGGCCGGACGCGTGATCAGCACTGTCTTGTAGTGGATCAGCGAGAGCGGATCGGCATAGCGCGTCTCGACAACCGACACATTGGGCAGGTTGCGGGTCGCCAGATAGACGTTCTCGTCCACCGCGTCGGTGATGATGAGCACGGACTCCAGACCCATGCCCTTGATCTTCTGTGCTGCCAGACGCGTCTTGGGCGCCTCGAGCGAGAAGGAGTCGACCACGGCGACGCGGTCTTCGCGGGCGAGCTGCGACAGGATGGCGCGCATCCCGGCACGGTACATCTTCTTGTTCACCTTGTGCGAGAAGTTCTCGTCCGGCGAGCTGGGGAAGGTACGGCCACCGCCACGCCACAAGGGCGAGGACGCGGCACCTGCGCGGGCACGACCCGTGCCTTTCTGGCGCCAGGGCTTGCGCGTGCTGTAGGCGACTTCCGCCCGGGTCTTCTGGGCCCGGTTGCCGCTGCGGGCATTGGCCTGATAGGCGACAACGACCTGATGCACCAGTGCCTCGTTGAAATCACGACCAAACACCGTGGCCGGCGCGGCGACCATCTGGGCCGACTGACCCTGATCATCCAGGAGTTTGAGTTCCATGATCAGACCCCCTTTCCAGATGACTTGAGCGCCGGACGAACGACGATATTGCCGTTCTTGTGGCCGGGCACTGCACCCTTGACCAACAGCAGACCGCGTTCGGCATCCACCCGCACAATGTCCAGGTTCTGCACGGTACGCGTGACGCTGCCCAGGTGGCCCGCCATCTTCTTGCCGGGGAATACCCGGCCCGGATCCTGCGCCATGCCGGTGGAGCCGGGCACGCGATGCGAGATCGAGTTGCCGTGGCTGCGATCCTGGCCACTGAAGTGGTGGCGCTTGATGGTGCCCGCAAAGCCCTTCCCGATCGTGGTGCCCGTGACATCAACCTGCTGGCCGGCCTGGAAAAGGCTGTCGACCGCAAGCTCGGCGCCGGCGTTGTACTCGCCGACCCGGGCGGGATCGAGACGGAATTCCTTGAGAATGCTGCCGGCCTGTGTGCCGGCCTTGGCATAATGGCCCGCCAGGGGACGGGTCACGCGCGACGGGCGTCGCGTGCCATAAGCCACCTGAACGGCGGCGTAGCCATCGGTTTGCGGCGTCTTGACCTGGGTAATGCGATTGTTGGACACATCCAGCACAGTAACCGGGACAGAATCACCTTCCTCAGTGAAGATGCGCGTCATGCCCAGCTTGCGCCCAACGAGCCCCAGCCGCCACGCGGCAGGTGTCGTGTTCGACATTGTTTTCTCCATTCCCGACTGCGATTGGTCGGGGCTAATACCATGCGGCCTTGCCCATCAATTTCAGGGCCGGGACGCACACGATTCTTTCATGGCCAAGGCATACCAAGACCAAGTCCGGCAGTATAGCATGTTCATGGTGCGAAATGCAAAAAAGACTATATCAATCTGCAGGGCTCAGGGCGAAAGCCTCGTGAATTGATTTCTTGGCAGCAAACGTCTGAAATCTCCGTCAAAGCTGACAACATGCTCACCCTGATGAATCACTGCTGCGGCCAGCCACGCATCCGGCAGATCATTTGCGCAAAGCGCCTCATCCAGACACAATCGACGCAGGACAGGCCACTCTTCACCCACCACCGCGGGCTCTATGGCAGCGGCCTGCAGTAACGCGTCAATGAACTGCAACGCTGCACCCTGGCTCGCACTGGATATTGCCTGTTCCAGCCAAGCCCGTGCGGGCGCATGCTGCGGATGATCGCTACGCGACGCAGCGATCAATATAGTCACATCAGGCGTCATTGTCGGCGGCATCCCGCAAGGCCTTGTTGCTCAGGCCATCAAGACCGGGCATCAGCCCGCCTTTTCCATGATAGACAGGCAGACGAACATGTGTCGCGGGCATTCTCTGCCTCTGCAGCCGCAGCCCTTCCTCGATGAGCCGGGTCAATGTGGTGCGCTCTTGTACAGCAGTGATTTTTGCTTGGGCAAGCAAAGCATCGTTCAGATCAAGGGTGGTTTTCACAAGCAATGAAACGACCGTTTCAGCACTCGGCAATCGTCCTCGGATGACCCTTGACGCGCCCACGCTTGTCGCCTGCCGGCCCGCATCCCTACAATCGGCGAAGTGCGGGTCTGCGTACCGCCCTGTCTGAATTCCGTCTGAACCCACCGAACTCTCGAGGCCGACCGTCCATGTCCAGCAATTCAACACTTACGGCCCTGCGCGGTCCGGCACTGAGCTTTCGTGACAATCCTTTTCTGACGGACGATGCCGCTGCCCTGCACTACGAGCCCGATGCACTCATCCTGATCCGTGACGGCATCATCGAGCAATTCGGCGATTATGCCGACCTGCGCCCGCTGCTGGATGGCATGGAGCCCGCGCATTACGCCGACAGCCTGATAATGCCCGGCTTCATCGACGCTCACGTGCATTACCCGCAAACGCAGATCATCGGCTCCTACGGAGCACAGCTGATCGACTGGCTCAACACCTATACCTTTGTTGCCGAGCAGCAGTTCAAGGTGCTCGAAACGGCACGCAAGGTGGCTACTTTCTTTCTCGAGCAGACACTGGCATCCGGCACCACGACCGCTACGGTGTACTGCACGGTGCACCCGGCATCGGTGGAAGGCTTCTTTCAGGCGGCCGAACACACGGGCCAGCGCATGATCGCCGGCAAGGTGATGATGGATCGCAATGCCCCGGAAGCCCTGCTCGACACGGCCCAGTCCAGCTATGACGATTCGCTGGCACTGCTCGATCGCTGGCATGGACGCGGGCGCTTGCTGTACGCCATCACGCCGCGCTTTGCGCCCACCAGTACGCCCGCACAGCTGGAAGCGGCGGCGGCATTGTGGCAGGCACGCCCGGATGTCTGGATGCAAACCCATCTGTCGGAGAATCCCGACGAGCTGGAGTGGGTCAGCGCGCTGTTTCCCGAGCGCCGCAGCTATGTCGACGTCTACCGCCACTACGGACTGCTCGGCCCGCGGGCGCTGATGGGCCATGCCATCCATCTGCAGGAGGCCGAATGGGAGATGCTGGCACAGGCCGATGCCTCGGTAATCCACTGCCCGGCGTCCAATGCCTTTCTGGGGAGCGGCTGCTTTGACATCCGCCGCGCCTGCGCACCGGAAGCGCCTGCGAAGGCCCTGCGTACCGCGCTCGCCACCGATGTGGGTGGCGGCACATCACTATCCATGCTGCGCATCATGGGGGATGCCTACCGGAACAGCCAGGCGGCCGGAATGCCGCTGTCGGCGCCCAAAGCGTTCTGGCTGGCCACCGCCGGCGCCGCCCGCGCCCTGCATCTGGATACCCGCATCGGGCGCATCGCCGCCGGACTGGAAGCCGATCTGGTTGTGCTGAACCTGAAGTCCACACCCCTGATCGACTTCCGCATGCAGCATTGCGACAGCCTGGAAGAGGCGCTGTTCATCCAGATGACGCTTGCCGACGAGCGCGCCATCGAGGCTGTCTATATTGGTGGTGAACTGCGCCACTCGCAACCCGCGAATGCTGGCACGGAAATTGCGTCGACAGGCAGTATCGGTGGTCATGCCGGTATCTCCATCCTTCGGCACAATGACCGTCTGCGCGCATCATCAAAGGAGCTGAACCATGACTGAACTCTACGAGCGATACGAACGATTGGCCTTTGATCGGCCTGCACCCGGCGTACTGCGCATCACCATGAAGAGTCCGCTCAAAATGGGCGCCATGGACGCCCGCATGCATTATGAGGTCGCGCAGATCTGGCGCGACGTGGACGCTGACCCGCAAACCAATGTTGTCATTTTCACTGGTGAAGGAAAGACATTTTCCGCCGGTGGCGACCTGAATCACGAACGCAAGGTTTGTGACGACTACACGCTGCGCATGCAGGCAATGAAGGAAGCGCGTGACCTGGTCACCAACATGCTGGACTGCCGCAAGCCCATCGTCACTGCTGCGCGCGGCTGGGCGGTGGGTGCCGGACTGGCGACTATCCTTCTGGCTGACGTTTCTATCGTTGCAAACGACGCCAGGTTTTCCGATGGCCACTTGAAGATCGGCGTCGCTGCCGGCGATCACGCCGCCATCGTATGGCCGCTGCTCTGCGGCATGGCCAAGGCCAAATACTATCTGTTGACGGCCGACACCATTACGGGCGAAGAGGCCGAGCGCATGAACCTCGTCTCGCTATGTGTCCCGGACGAAGAGGTGGAAGCCAAAGCGCTGTCGGTTGCAACACGTCTGGCTGAAGGCGCCCCGGCGGCACAGCGCTGGACAAAGATGATGCTGAATCACTGGATACGTCAGGCACTGCCGATTTTCGATGCCTCCCTGGCACTTGAGTTCATCGGCTTCGGCGGCCCCGAAGGCAAGGAAGGTATCAACGCCTTTCTGCAAAAGCGCAAGCCCGAATTCGATCCCGACAGCCCTGTATGAAATGAAATCGAGAGGCGCACCCGGCAGGGTACGCCTCTCTGATCATTGTCACGCGGCACTCAAGCGCCGTCGGTGTCCTCGATGATGCGCGGCGGCCCGCCCTTCAGGCGCTTGTAGGCCACGCCAACCACCATCAGGATGGCTATCGTCATGCACACCCCGCTGATGGGGCGCGTGAAGAACACGCTCATGTCACCGCGCGAGAGCAGCAGCGCGCGCCGGAAGTTCTCCTCCACCATGGGCCCGAGCACAAACCCCAGCAGCAGCGGCGCCGGCTCGAAGCCCAGCCGCGA
Organism: Castellaniella sp.; assembly: GCA_041655275.1. Taxonomy (GTDB): domain Bacteria; phylum Pseudomonadota; class Gammaproteobacteria; order Burkholderiales; family Burkholderiaceae_B; genus JAJYRX01. Next base: position 35,386 of record JBBAFU010000012.1, read on the forward strand.
GGCCAGATAGCCGAAGATCCCCACCAGCAGCACAATCCACACATCAAACAGGTTGTTGTTCGCGCTGTACACACCGATGCAGATGAAGAACAGCACCGCCGGATAGATCAGCCGGTACGGAATCGTCAGCATGCGCACCCACATGCCGATGAGCGGCAGGTTCAGCACCAGCAGCAGGAAGTTGCCGATCCAGAAGCTCGCAATCAGCCCCCAGAACACCGTCGGGTGCTCCATCATCATCTGCGGGCCCGGCTGGATGTTGTGGATCATCAGCGCGCCCAGCATCAGCGCCATCACCGCATCACCCGGAATGCCCAGCGTGAGCGTCGGGATGAAGGCCGTGATCGCCGCCGAGCTGTTGGCCGACTCCGGCCCCGCCACCCCTTCGATGGCCCCGCGTCCGAAGCGGCGCGGCTCCTTGGCCAGCTTCTTCTCGGCCGCATAGCTCATGAAGGAGGCAATCGTGCCGCCCGTGCCCGGCAGCAGGCCGAAGAACGACCCCAGCCCCGCACCGCGCGCAATCGCCCCGCCCGTGCCCTTGAGCTCGCTGCGCCCGCGCCACAGCGTACGCATGTTCAGCTTGGCCTCGATGATGCTTGCACCAATGCCCAGGCGGTTCACGCTGCCCAGCACATCGGCCACGCCAAACAGCCCCATCGCCAGCGCCACCAGCGAGAGCCCGTCCTGCAGCTCGGGAATGTCGAAGGTGAAGCGCGCCACCCCCGTGTTGATGTCGATGCCCACCACGCCCAGGATCAGCCCCACCAGCACCATGGCCACGCCCTTGAGCGCCGAGCCCGTGCTCAGCGTGGACGCCGCCAGCAGCCCCAGCAGCATGAGCGAGAAATACTCCGCCGGGCCGAACTTGAACGCCACCTCCACCAGCACCGGACTGAAGAACTTGGTGATGATGATGCCCACCGTCGCCCCCAGGAAGGAGGCGAACATCGCCGCAAACAGCGCCGGGCCCGCACGCCCCTGGCGCGCCATCGGATTGCCGTCGATACAGACCACCGCGTGCGAGGCCGTGCCCGGCAGGTTGAGCAGCACCGAGGTGATGGCCCCGCCGTAGCTCGTGCCGTAGTACAGGCCGGCCAGCATCATCAGCGCACCCGCCGGATCCAGCCCGTAGGTGACCGGCAGCAGCATGGAGATGGCCGCCAGCGCACCGATGCCGGGCAAGACGCCAATCAGGTTGCCGATGAAGACTCCGATGAAGGAGTACATCAGGTTGTTGAGCGTGAGCGCCGTCGAAAAACCCAGGATGATGGAATCAAACATGGCCTAGCCCCAGGTGAACAGGCGGAACTGCATCTGCAGCCCGTAGTGGAAAATGCCCACCGCCATCAGCGTGATGACCGCCGCAAGCCCCGCAGCCGCCTTCAGGCTGTTGCTGCGATCCCCCAGCGCGGAGACGAACACCAGCATGAAGGTGGCCGGCACCAGCCCGCCGTACTTGCCCAGCACGATGAACAGCACCACGCCCACGACCACAAAGGTCCAGGCGCGGTACTGCGGCGCCAGCTTCGTGGTCGACACCTCGGCATCGTCCGGTGTCCCTGCCGGCGAGGCCAGGATCAGTGCACTGATAATCATCAGTGCCGCCCCGAGCAGCAAGGGAAAATAGCCCGGTCCCATACGCGCAAGCGTGCGCACTTCGTAATTCAGGCTGCCCAGTACCGTACCCAGGCCGATGAGCATCATCAGCCCGGCGGCGTAGACCTCATTCTTGTTGATCTTCAAAACGGAAACCCCTAGTATGAAACCCACTTAATCTCTACAACTTCCGACACTGTAGCACTCAACTTCTCTATCACAGCTTCCGGCCTCCCCTCCGGCGCCGGCAACGCATCCAGGTGTCCGCCATGATTTCCGCCAATGCCGGAGCCTCGCAATTCATCGATCGTATTAACGCTGCCGTTCGGCTTCACGACCATGACCAAAGAGAACTCCGCAACGGTCGATACCGGTGCGAAGTCTTGCAATGTAGCATAGGGAAAGTCTGGGTAAAACGATGCATTGACGCTTGCGAGGCCCTGGCTGGTGACAATTAGTGTATAGCTGCCAAGCTGGGCGCGGGCGGTATATATCATGCCGACGATACCGCCACCAGCCGGAAAAGTCATGGTCGGCACAATCGCTGCTGCTACAAAACCACGCAATCCGGAAATCATTTTTACTCCCGCATGTGGTTGAATCTACATCTCTACAACACGCCTTGCTCTCGAAGCGCCGCAATTTCGGCCGGGTCCATGCCCAGCTCATCCCTGAGAACCTGCTCCGTATCCTCACCACAACGCCTTGCCGGGCGAATCTCATCCGCACCCGCTCCCATGCGGGGAACAATACCCTGCATCCGGATCGTGCCGAGGCTGCCGGCATTGACCCTCTGGATATTCCCGCGCGCCTGATATTGTTCATGCTGGAAGATATCGTCCATATTCAAGATCATGGCATACGGGATACCGTGGGTGTCGAAGACATCAAACACCTCGGCATCTTCACGACTCAGGATCCAGTCCGCCAGCACTCCGTTCAGGCGCTCGACATCCGGTGCACGCCCCGAATGGGTCTGATAGTCGGGCTCATGTGCAATATCGGACCGGCCAATGGCCTCGTACAGGCGCACGAACAACCCATCCTGGGATACGGTCAGATTCAGATGCCGGCCCGACCGGGTCTTGAACGTATTGCCCGGCGCAGAGGCAGGATGCAGATTGCCCATCCGCTCGCGACGCTGGCCAAGCTGGTCGTATTGCAGCACTGCGAAATCCATGTACCGGAACACGGTCTCGTAAAGCGCCAGATCAATATGCCTGCCGGTGCCACTGCCAAGCTTCAAGTCATACAACGCGAGCATACAGGCGAATGCACCCATTGTGGCGGCCGAATAATCGGCGATTGAGGCGCCCACGCGTACCGGCGGAAGGTCGGGGTAACCCGTCGCATCAAACAGACCGCTGAAAGCCAGCGCCATCCGGTCATAGGCGGCGCGGGTCGCATAAGGGCCTGTCTGCCCGAATCCAGAGATACTGAGCATAATCAGTCTGGGATTCTCCCTCGAGAGCGACTCATAATCCAGCCCCCATTTCGCGAGCGTACCCGGTCGAAAATTCTCGATCAGAATGTCGGTCCTGCGCACCAGTGAACGCAATATTTCCTGACCCTTCTCTGCATGCAGATCCAGGCTCAGCGCCCGCTTGTTCCTGCCTTCAACCTGCCACCACAGGCTCTCCCCCTTATGCATGGGGCCGATCTTTCGCAGTGGGTCGCCGCCGGGATGCTCCAGCTTGATCACATCTGCTCCCTGTTCCGCCAGCATGGTGGCGGCTACAGGCCCTGCAATCATGGTGCCGATATCGAGCACCTTCACACCCTCCAGAATTTTTTTCTGCGCCATTTGCTCCGTCCCTCCTCAAACCCGCCCGCGCCGGGCGCCGGCCCAACCCTTCCGGCCCCCGGCCTGTCGCCCGCCGCCAGTGACGCGCGTACAGCGCGTCCCCGCCGCGGGCTCGAAACGGAAAGCTTAATTGCTGAACAAGGCGTTGATATCAACCCGGGAATAGATCTCCTCATCCAGTTTTTGTGCAAACAGATCAACGTCCGTGCCCACCTCCGCAGAAATCTTCGACCACTTCTCGAGAAGATCGAAGAACGTGTCGAGCATGACAGCTGTCTTGTCCGCATCGCCGCCGTTCTTGACGAAATCATCGATGATCAGCTGGCGTTCCGCCTCGCGGTGCTCCGTCAGCAGCGCATCAATCCGGGAATCGCCCTGGGCAAACCTGACGTTATGCTCTGCCTTTGCGAGCTCGACGGCTTCGTTGTCCTGATTGACATAACCAATAGACAACCTCGCCATGGCACCCGGCAGCTCGCTGATCATGGTCTTGCGGTCGTCGGCGGAAATCTCATTCCAGGTATCGATGTTGAAGGCTATCAGCGAACCACCGCCATAGGCGCCCGCCCCTTTCAGGTAAACATTCTTCGCCACGTCCCAGATGGAGAGACTCTTGAGCCAGGCGAGCGAACCGTACATGCAATTCACCTGGCCGCGCTGCAGCCCCTCATAGGTTTCCGGATTGGTCATCGAGACCGGCGTTGCGCCCAGACGGGTGATCCAGCGCGAATAGGCGCTGCCGGCGGAACGGATCTTGAGCCCCTTCAAATCATCCGTCTTGTTGACCTCGCGGTTGCACATCATGTGATAGGGTGTTGTCCCGTAGGATGCCAGATAGACGGTGCCAAGATCCTTGTATTCCTTGATACAGTCGGGGCAGTGCCTGAGCACCATTTCGTTGAGCGCCCCCGTCACAGCCACACTGTCTTCCATGAAAATCGCCGTGTTCGACAACACATTGTTCACCGGCACCTCCGACGGCACATAGACAGGCACGATGAAACCGGCGTCGATGAGGCCGGACTGAAGTGCCCCGATCACGCCCTTGGCATCGACCAGGGAGCCACTGGGATTGATCTTCATATTGACACGCCCGTCAGTCCTTGCGCGAACGTTATCAAACATGGTTTCGAGCGCAAACGCCATCGTTGGGTGTGTCGGCGGAAGATACGTCGCATATTCGAAGGTTCTGGCCTGCGACATGCTCATGCCGGCCGTTGCGGCCAGCGCCAGCGCCATCGTCCCGGCCAGTTTTACATACTTGTACATTTGTCTACTCCTTGAACTTTGGTTGATCAAACTGTCACACCTCGCTGCGCTCAGGCAGCCACAGGGATATCTCGGGAAAGCGGATCAGCAAATAGACGATCACGACCTCGGCCAGCAGGAACCACACAACCCCCTTGAAGATCGTCTCCAGTCGCACACGATCGCCAATGACGTTCTTCACCACATAGACATTGAGCCCGACGGGCGGTGTCAACAGGCTGATTTCGAGAAACTTGATCACGATGATGCCCATCCAGATCAGGTTGATATCCATTGCCTTGAACAGGGGAAAGAGAACCGGAAGCGTAATCAGCATGAGACCGATCGGATCGAGGAACATCCCCAGAATGAGATAAAGGACCGCCATGTACATCATGAACACGTACAGGCTGGTAGTCTGGGCGTTCACCATGCTGACCAGCCAGGCGGGGATGCCGCTGAACAGCAGCAGACGGCTGAGCAGCACCGCACCCATGGCGATAAAGAAAATAGAGGCCGTCATGACAACGGTCTCCTTGAGGCTTTCGACAAAAATAGCCTTTGTCATCCTGCCTTTCAGGATCACGATCAGATAGGCAACAATGGCGCCAATAGCGGCTGCCTCGGTGGCGGTGGCAATGCCGGCGTAAATCGTCGCCACCACGCTGAGAAACAGTACGGGCACAGGCCAGACGCTGTACAGTGTGCGCCACCGGTCCGTCCAGCTGATTGCCACGAGCGGGTTTGGAGAGAGCTCGGGCGAGATTGTGCAGCGCAACACAATCATGACGTTATACACAAACCATGTGAGCAGCCCGGGGATGAAACCCGCAAGGAGCAGCTTGCCGATGGGCTGCTCGGTGAACATCCCGTAAACGATGAGCAGAATGCTGGGCGGAATCAGTGAGCCCAGGGTGCCGCTGGCAGCGACTACTGCGGTGGCCAGGCCAGGGTTATAGCCGGCAGCGAGCATTTCGGGGATCGCCATACGCCCGATGGCCGCCGCGGATGCCAGGCTGGACCCTGACACGGCCGCGAATCCGGCACCCGCCGTATTGGTCGCGATCGCAAGATTTCCGGGCAGGAAAGATAGCCAGTTGCGTGCCGCCGCATACAGCGAGCCAGTCAGGCCGCCATGGTGAGCGACCGCGCCGAGGAGGATGAACAGCGGTACGGCACTCAGTGTCCAGCTGGCAAGAAACTCGTACGGCAGCTGCCCCAATGCGTTCAGCGCCGATCGTGTGCCCCTTATCATCGCGATGCCGATGAACCCGGCAAGGCTGAGCGCCACGCCCACGTGAAACCGCAGAAAAAGCAGAAACAGCAACAGGACGAGGGAAAAAATACCGACGTGGAAACTATCCATTTTCATTCCCCGCCCGACCGGTCGCGAAACTGCAGAGCATCTGCAGCGCGAACGTTGCCAGACTGAAGGTGGCCAGCCAGCGCGCGGGCCAAGTCACCAGGTCATACGAAATCAGATCGATATAGGCGTTGGTTCCGGTGTAATACAGGGCGCGAAGGTAGAAGCTGTATGCCATCACCGCCAGAAAGGCTGCGGTGACCAGATGGATGATGCGATCAAGTACCTGCTGAGCTTTTGCCGGAAAAAACCGGAATAGCAGATCGACGTTGATATGCCCTCTTCTGCGCTCTGCATAGGCGAAACCCAGCAGTACCGACACCGGCATCAGATACTCCGAGGTGAGCTCCAGCGTCCCCTCTATCGGATGCGAATACAAATACTTGAGGCTGACATCCAGCCCCACCAGCACCATCAGGCACAGGACGAGGGTCGCGGACAGGACAGCCTGCACCTTCACGATAAAACCGAAACTGCGGCTAATGGCTGTCTTCATCATGTAAGCTCCCTACACGCCGGGTGATGACAGGAAACCGCTATGCTGCGGGGCGGCGACGATACATCAGCGTCGCCGTCATTTCCTGGACGACACTGCCATCCTGCTTCACGCATTCGCGCTGGAACGTCACAATGCCACGATCGGGCTTGCTGGTTTCCTTCTTGTTTGCGACCCGGGAACGCAGGCGTATCGTGTCGCCGTGCTTCACCGGCCCCAGCATGCGCCAGGCATCGATCTGGAGCAGGGCCAGCAGCGTTCCGTCGTTGAGCCCGCTGGCGTATTGCAGCCCGCCCATAATGGCGTAGATCAGTGGACCGTGGGCAATGGGTTCGCCAAACGGCGTGTTCTTGCAGTACTCGAAATTCGTGTGAACCTCATTGAAATCACCCGAGAGACAGGCAAAGTTCACGATATCGGTCTGGGTGACCGTGCGCGCGGGACTGAGAAATTCCTGGCCAACTTCGAAATCCTCGAAATAATGGCCACGTACGGGAAGGGTATCGGACATAATGTTTTCACCTCAGCAAAGCGTGTCCAAGGTGCCGGCTTGTTGCCGGCTCAACCTTTTTCATTGGCAAGAATAAGCGTGCAGTGCGACGACAGGATTCCACCTTCGTTATGCACCAGGGCAACCTCTGCCCCTTCCACCTGGCGCTCGCCCAGGCCACCACGAAGCTGGCGCACAGCCTCCACAATGCCGAACAGGCCTCCCGCCGCACCCGCATGCGCGTGCGAGAGCATGCCGCCGTGCGTATTGACAGGCAAGGTGCCGCCCAGGCTGGCATGCCCCGCTTCGAAAAAGGCGCCGCCTTCTCCCGGTTTGCAGAAACCCAGCTCTTCGAGCTCGATGATGGGCACGATAGTGAAGCAGTCGTAGAGCTGTGCCACGTCGATATCCTGCGGGCCCAGCCCCGCCATGCCATAGGCCGCGTGCCCCGAGTGCGTGGCACCAAATGCCGTGAGGCTGGGTGCGCACATCAAGTGCTCGTGCGTATGAAACTCGCCTATGCCCTGCAGGTAGACCGGTCTGGCCTTCAGGTCGGCAGCCCGCTGTGCCGAGGTGACGATGAACGCACCGCCGGCATCAGAGATCAGGCAGCAATCGAGCATGCCCAGCGGATCGGCAATGGGCTTGGCGGACAAGACATCCTGCAGCGTGGATGGCTTCTTCATATGCGCATTCGGGTGCAACAGCGCGTGCTTGCGCGTATTCACGGCCACATGCGCCAGTTGCTCCCGCGTAGTGCCATATTCATGCATGTGACGCTGCGCAATCATGGCATAGAAACCCGGAATCGAAGTGCCATAGGGCTGCTCGAAATAGGGATGGCCTACCGCCGCGAGCGCCGCCACCGCCTGGTCGCGCGACTGGCCTGTCGCACGGTTTTCACCGGCACAGATGAGCACTGCTTCCGCCTGGCCCAGCGCGATGGCATGGGCGGCATGTCGCAGCATGACCGCCGGGCTTGCGCCACCCACGATCATGGATGCATTCAGACGCGGCTTGATGCCCAGATACTCACAGAGCACGGAGCCCAGCATGAAATACGGCTCAGTGAACGAATATGCGGTCAGCACACCATCGATATCGGAAACTTTGAGCCCGGCATCGTCAAGCGCGCGCCGCGCTGCCTGCGCATTCAAACCCAGCCCCGTCATATGAGGCACACGGCCGATATCCGATTCACCCACACCGACGATGGCAACCTTGTTCCTGAGAGAGAATTCTGCTGTCATGGTCTGGCCTCACACGCCTGTACGCTTGAACTGGGGAATGAGCGCCCCATCACCCCGGTCCTCGAAAGTCACGCTCACGCGATCACCAATGGCGACAGACAAGGCATCATCCCCGAGAATATTGGCCACCATGCGCGGCCCTTCATCCAGTTCGATCAGCGCAGTGACGTAGGGCACCCGCAGCGCGAACTCGGCCAACGGCGCCCGATGGATGATGGAAAAGCTGTGCACCTGGCCCTTGCCGGCGCTTTCCACCCATTCGAGCGCTTCGGACCAGCATTCAGGACAGATGTATCGCGGCATGAAATGCAACGCACCGCAATCCCGGCAGCGGCGGATTACCAGCCGGTGCTCCCTGGCTGCATCCCAGTAGGGGGCGGAATCCGCATTGGCGATCGGCTTCGGAAGAGTCTGGCTCATGCTTCACCTCCACTGTGTTCCCGGGCGAGCGCTGCCGCTCCCTCAAAATCGGCCGGACGCCGCACAATCAACGCTTCCAGGCCTTCGCGAAATTCCGGGTTCGACATTGCCAGTGCCTGCCCGAAACCTTCATAGGCCATCATTTCGTGCAATGAAGTCTCGAAACTGCGCGCCATCACCACCTTGGCCAGACCCATGACCTCGGCGGGACCCGTGGCCAGTCGCCTGGCCTCTAACAAGCCCGCCTCGTACAGGGCATCATCGGACACCACACGACTCACCAGCCCCAGGTCGGCAGCCTGCTGTGCCGTGAAACTCTCGCCACCGAACAGGAATTTCTTCGCACGCGCCATGCCAATCAGGCGCGGCAGGTGATACATCATGGCAATGTCCGGGATGGCACCCAACCGGAAAAATCCGGACATGAACACGGCGCTTTCGGACGCAATGAGCACATCACCCGTCAGCGCGAGCCCCATACCACCCCCAACCGCATGGCCGTTCACACCAACGACTACCGGCTTGTCCAGCGTGATGAGCGGCACGAGCCAGCGACTCAGGTTCCGGAAGCGGCGGTGAACCGTCCACGGGTCGCATGCTGTTCTCAGGTGGTGCAGATCGCCGCCGGAGCAGAACGTCGGCCCCTCGCCCGTCAGAAAAACCGTGCGGATCTCCGGGCTCGACTCGGCCAGTGCCACAGCCTCACCCAGGGCCTGGCGCATCTCCATCGTCAGCGAGTTGCGATTCTCAGGACTTGACAGCCGGATGATCAGCACCCCGCCATCTCTTTCTGTAACTATCAGATCCCGCGCCATACGGCACCTCCATTCAGTGCTTCCGTTGCTATCAATCTGCTCCTGGCGTGTTTTCTCGCAAAAGGCGTGCCAAACAGCGTACTCATCGCAACTTGCGACGAGCCAGAAGATCTGCCCGGGCCTGCTGATGCCCCGGCAATGTGCTTGCCAACGCAAAGGCATCAGCCTCATGCATGAAGGCCGCATCCATGCCGACCGTCCAGGTCTGCCGGCTGACCGCTTTCGTGAGCATCAGGGCCTCTGCCGGCAAGGCAGACAGCTCCTCAATCAGCGTCTGGCTCGCCGCCTCGAGTCCCGCGACAGGGACAATCCGGCGCGTAAGCCCGTAGCGTTGCGCCTCATCGGCACCCAGCACACCGCCGGTGAGCATGAGATCATGCGCGAGGGGCGCACCCAGCTTTGACTGCAACAAAAACGAGCAGCCGCCATCTGGTATGAGCCCGAGGCGCACGAAAGGGAAACGCAACGATGCATCATCGGCCATGATGAGGATGTCCGCAGCCAGCGCGAGCGATGCGCCACCACCGGCAGCAATACCCTGTACAGCCGCGATGACAATCTTGTCCATCTTGACGAGCGCAGTATGGTGCTGCTGCGCCAGGTGTATTCTTTCGCGCCAGGAAAGCGCGTTTTCGGGCATGGCATTGGTATCGGCGCCAACACAGAAAGCCCGGCCATTGCTCTTCAGAAGCACGATGCGGATTTCCGGATCGGCCTCAATACTCTGGAGATGGCGACCGAACTGGGCGCGCATGACGCCCGACATGGCATTCAGCTTGTCCGGCCGGTTCAGTGTCAGGACAGCGACGCCGTCCTGTTTCTCGCACAGGACCAGCGACGCCTGCCCACCCTCGGATGTATTCAGCATACGTTTCTCCTTGACTCAGTCTTCCGCCTTCCGGTACCACTGCGGGTAATATTGCAGGACCAGCGGGCCATCCTCGCGATAGGCATGACAGCCGCCGATTTTCAGTGGGCGCGACGCGGTGTCCTCCTTGCTGCCAAACTCCACCTCGCCCTCCTTCATCAGTGTTTGCACGGCCAGCGTGGGCATCAGAGCCGCCAGCTCGGAAAGGTGCGAACAACGCTCCGATCGGGGAATGCGCCTGGAGATCTCGCTGCGAAAACCCCGAAGCAGGTTGGCGCCCACCAGCGCCTGCACGCTGGCAGTCGCTTCGTGGCAGATGGTGGGAAAAGGCATGCGCTGCATAGTGGCCCGGGCTTCCAGTACATCCATCTGCCGGTTTACTGTAAGACGCAAGATCATCAGATGAATCGGCACACCGCTGTCGAATTGTCGCGTGCGCGTGGCAAAAGTTTCCGGCTTGCCGTCTTCGATGAGCGCCTCAAGGTCGAGCAGACCATCCTCACGCTCATACGCCTGGAGCTGGATGTTGCGCTCGTGCGAAAGTTTTCTGCGCGCCACCGGTGACGGCAGAAAATGCGATGGGGTAACCATGCGAGTCTCCGGGAAAGAGGGGATGAGCTGAATACGATGGCACAAGCGTCAGCGGGTAACGCCGGCACTGACAAGCGCATCGATTTCAGCAGCGGACAGACCCGCCTGCTCCAGCACGTCCCGGCCATCTTCACCAAGACCTGGCGCAAGCCGCTCGATCGCACATGGTGACTTGCTGAAACGCACAGGGGGTCGCGTTTGCGTGAGCCTGCCCTCACTGGCATGCTCGTGATCCTCGAACATGTCGACTGCGAGCAGATGCGGGTCACTGAAGAGATCCTCCAGCTGATTGACCGGCGCGGCAGGGATATCAAGCGCTCTGAGCTGCTCAAGCCACTCGCTGCTGGTACGCTCGCCCATGATCTCGCCCAATGTGGCATACAGTGTCTCGTAATTCTCGCTGCGCCGGCGAGCACTCGCATAGCGGGGATCGCTCGACAATTCCTCGCGGCCGGCCAGTGTGAAGAAGTCCTGCCAGTTTCTGTCGGTATAGGGCAGCACGCAGATATAGCCGTCGCGCGTACGGTGGGGCTTGCGCAGCTGACTCAACACACGCTCATAACCGGCGGCCCCCGCCTGCCGGTCGAACACCCGCTGTCCCATATGCTCAACGAGCATGAACGATGTCAGGGTCTCGAACATGGGCACCTCGATGTCCTGCCCCTCACCCGTGCGCAGCCGGTGAAAGAGCGCAGCGATCAGACTGTATGCGAGCGTAAGGCCGGCGACCTTGTCCCCCACAATACTCGGGGTGAAACGGGGTTCGCCGGCAAGCTGCGCATTCAGGGCACACAGACCGGAAAGCCCCTGAATGACGTCGTCGTATGCGGGATCATCAGCATACGGCCCTCCGCTACCAAACCCATAGGCGCCGCAGTAGACAATATCAGGCCGGACAGCACGCACCTGGCCGGCATCCAGACCAAGGCGCCGGATAGCTGCCGGACGCATGCTGTGCACAAAGACGTCGGCATCGGCCAGCACCTTGAGCAGTGCGTCACGCCCGGCTGGCTGGCGCAGATCCAGCATGAGACTTTTCTTGTTTCGGTTCACGCACAGGTGGATGGGACCCATTGCGGGACTGCGTCCCGCCCCCATATGGCGCATGATGTCACCATCCGGGCTTTCGACCTTGATCACCCTGGCCCCCAGATCACCCAGTATGCGGGTGGCATAGGGCCCCATGACTACGGTGGTCAGATCGACCACCTTGATACCCGATAACGGTCCCGCCATACCTACCTCCTACCCGACAGACAATACAGGCGCGGCTCCAAAAACACCGCAGCCATCGAGACACGGGCGGCACCGCAGCCCAGATACCGCAATTTTCGTGCCATTGATTCATTCATGCCGGCCGACACCAATCTACAGAATCAAGAAGCAGGAGATGGCACGCAACTTGCTGATCAATGATCGACCCAGAATGTTAGCGCCCGGGATCTGTCATTTGCTGCAACGATCCCTGAGGGCGTCTGGTCAACCAGTGCAGTCGGCTATCCGTTGCATTGAACATAAAACCCACCCGAGGAAACCAAGGAGCATCCCATGAAAGCAAGCTCGCTATCCCTGATCGCCGCCACCATGGCGCTGGGAGCCGTTGCTGCCACCCCCCAGGCGTCGGCACAGGACTATCCCAGAAAAGAAGTAAAGATGATCGTGCCTTTCGCCGCCGGCGGGCCCACCGACTCGCTCGGCCGTTCGCTGGCGGAGGCCATGTCCCGCTCACTGGGCGAAAAGGTAATCGTCGAAAACAAACCCGGGGCCGGCGGCAACGTCGGCTCGGCACAGCTGGCGCACGCGCCCGGCGATGGCTATACCATCATGCTGGTAACGAACGGCCCTGTTGTTGCCAATGCGCTGCTGTTCAAGGATATGGCCTTTGATCCCAAAAAGGATTTTGCACCTGTATCGCTGGTGACCTACCTGCCGAATATGGTGGCTGTCCATCCAAGTGTTCCCGCCAACTCCATCAAGGAACTCATTGCCGTACTCAAGGCCAATCCCGGCAAGTACAGTTATGGCTCCGGCGGGCTGGGCACCAGCACGCACTTTGCCGGCGAACTCTTCAAAACCATGGCTGGCGTCGATATGGAGCACGTGCCCTACAAGGGTGACGGGGCCTCCATGCCGGATGCGGTCGGCGGCCACATTCCCATTGTCTTTGGCAGTGTTTTCGCTGCGCATCGGTTCACGGAAAACGGCATGCTCAGAGGTCTGGCCGTGACCTCCAGCGAGCGGGTGCCGTCGGTCAGCGACATACCGACCGTTGACGAGGCAAGTGACCTGAAGGGTTTCGACCTGTCCGCGTGGTACGGTATTGTTGCCCCTGCAAGCACACCCGCGCAAATTGTCGATCTTCTGAGCGAGGTTGTTCAGGATATTGTCGCCTCACCCGATTTCCGCAAGCGGATCGAGGGTATGGGTGGCATTCCCCGCAGCTCGTCACCGCAGGAATTCGCCGAATTCATCGACGCCGAGCGCCCCAAATGGGAAGGCCTCATCAAGGAATCAGGCATCCGCATCGATTAGTTGCAAAATCCCCCCGGAATGAAGCAGGCCCGTCGGCACCGCATCGTGTACGACGGGCATGCCTCACCCGGACAGAAAGGAAGCACATCATGTTTGCAGCAGAAACGTTGAAAGGCCGGATCGCGCTCATCACTGGTGGCGCGGGCGGTATCGGCTTCGAGATTGCCACCCTGTACGCGCGACTGGGCGCACGCGTCGTGATTGCGAGCCGGAATCAGGAGAGACTGGATGGCGCGGTCGACACACTGGCCGCGCAGGGCCTGCAGATTGACGCCGTGGCGACGGACGTACGCGACCCGCAGGCGGTGCAGCACGCCGTCGACACCGCAGTTGGTCGTCACGGCGCACTCGATATTCTGGTGAACAACGCAGCGGGCAACTTCGTCTGCCCGACGGCGGAACTCTCACCCAACGGCTGGCGCACCGTTGTGGACATCGATCTGAACGGTACCTTCTACGGCTGCCGCGCCGCCTATCCCCACCTCAAGGCCTCGCGCTTCGGGGGCAATATCATCAGCATCATCACGATGCGGGCGCTGACGGGCTGGCCGGGTGCGGCGCATGCTGCAGCAGCCAAAGCGGGCATACTGTCGTTGTCGCGTACACTGGCGGTAGAGTGGGGCGGGGACGGGATCCGGATCAACACGATCTCACCGGGCCCCATTGGTGACACGGAAGGTGTGCGCCGGATGTATGAGGAAACGGGCATGGAAGAGGCCCAGCGCAAGGGCACGGCGCTCGGGCGTCTGGGGCGCAAGAGCGATATCGCCCACGCTGCAGTCTATCTCGCCTCGGATCTGGCCAGCTATATCACTGGCGAGAACCTGGTAGTCGATGGCGGACGCTGGATCAAGAGTACCGCTGACTGAATTTCCGCCCGCGACACCTGTGCGGCAAGCCGCACAGGTGGGGTGTCCTGCAGACGAGGGCAGGACACCCCTTCAGAGGCCCAGTTCTCTTGCGATGAGCTGGCGCTGAATCTGGGAAGTGCCGCCACCCACACTCGCATTGCGTGCATCACGCCAGTGACGCTGCATCGCATGATCGGTCGTATAAGCGTGCCCACCCAGTATCTGCATACCTGCAGTGGTCACACGCTGCAGCATCTCTGATACGTACAGCTTTGCCATACTGGCCTCCTTGCGGCAAGGCAGCTTGTTATCATAGCGCCAGGCAGCCATGTTGGTAAGCCAGCGTCCGGCCTCAAGTTCGGTGGCCATGTCCGCGAGCATATGTGCCACGGACTGGAAACGGCCAATGGGTGTGCCGAACTGCTTACGCTCCTTTGCATAGGTCACCGCATCGTTCAGCGCACTGCCGGCGCAGCCCATGTAATTCGCTGCCAGCGTGATGCGCTCACGCTCAAGGTGACGCCCGATATATTCCCAGCCACGCCCAGCCTCACCGAGCAGGTAGCGATCCGGAACACGGACATCATCGAAGAATATCTCCGACAACCCCACAATGCGCCGCCCGATGACATCCAGCCGGCGAATCGTCAGTCCGGGAAGATCGTTGGGCACCAGAAAAAGGGAAATCCCTTCGTGACGTTTTTCCTTTCTTTCCGTGCGTGCTGCGACCACGATGTAGTTGTCAGGCGCATCCGCGCCGCTGGAGAACAGCTTCTGCCCGCTGATGAGCCAATCGCCCCCGTCGCGGCGTGCGCTGGTGGTGAGCGCTGCGGCATCCGACCCTGAATTCGGCTCGGTCAGACTGAAAGAGAGCTTCTTCTTCCCGGTTGCTACATCCGGCAGGATTTCCCGGCACTGCTCTTGTGTACCAATATCGGCAAGAATGGATGCACCCCAAGCCTGAAGGCCAACGCGCGTGGCAAAATCGACGCTGGGCCGCGCAACCTCTTCGTACAGGATGATGCAGTCAGACATCGGGCTGCCCATGCCGCCATACTCCTCGGGCACGACCATCGCGATGAAGCCCGCGTCCACCATCGCCTGGTAGACCTCTTCAGGGAAGCTGCCGTTGCGATCCCATTCGCGCACCTTGTCCGGCGGACAGGTTGATTGAACCAGGCGTTCTATCGCTTGGCGCAGCATGACTTGTTCCTCGCCAGGATTGAAATTCACGATTTGACCTCTTGTCGTTGATGAAAGAATAGACTTGTGCAGGCCTGGAGCAGCGCTTAAGGAAGCGTGATCACCGCCTTGCCGCGCACCTCGCCCCGACCCAGTGCGGTCAGCGTCCGGGGCAGCGTTTTGAAGTCACCTTGCCGCGTAATCTGCGGCACCAGCAGGCCCTGTTCGAACCCGGCGAACAAGGCTTGCTGGACTGCCGCTACTTGCTCGGGCACGCGATCGCGATAGTCGCTCCACTGCACACCCAGCACGGCGATGTTCTTGAGGAGCAGGTAATTGGCCTTGAGCGTCGGAATCTCGCCGCTCGCAAAGCCCACGACGACCAGGCGACCACGCCAGTTCAGGGCGCGAATGGCGCCTGCAAAAAAATCACCGCCCAGTGGATCGATGACCACGTCCACGCCGGCTGACGCGAGTGGCAACGCCCCTATCTGCGCGCGTACCGCGTTGCGAAGATCGGGCACTGCCAGATCAATGATGAAGTCGGCGCCGGCAGCCTTGACCACGCGGGCAGCGTCCTCGCCGCGTACACCGGCGACCACGGTGGCCCCCATCATCTTTGCCAGTTGCACACTCGCCAGACCGACTGCGCCGTTGGCGCCCCCCACCAAAACGGTTTCGCCGCGCGCGAGCCGGGCGCGATCCACGAGCGCCGTATGCGCGGTGGGATACACCAGCCCCATGGCGGCTGCCTGTTCAAACGACATGCTTTCGGGCATGCGCCAGGCACGCGCGGCGGGAATAAGCACCTGCTCGGCAAATGCACCATGTTCAATCTGGCTCATGACACGGTCGCCAGGCCGCAGATCGTGCACGCCCTGACCGACGACAGCAACCACGCCGGCAAAATCCTTGCCGGGAATGAACGGTCGCGGTGGCAACAATTGATACTTGCCCCGGACCACCAGAAGGTCGGGGTAGTTCAGACCAATGGCCCGCACATCGACACGCACCTCACCCGGGCCCGGCACCAGATCGGGCAGTACGTCAAGCTTCATATCGCCAGGTTCGCCATGCTCATGGACACGCCAGGCACGCATGTCAGGCTCCTGATCCCGTCATATACGCATGGTCATGGGCGACGACCGCCCGGCGTGCCGGGTGATACGCGGACTGCCCCGTCATCCGCGCGAGCGCCATACAGATCTCGTAGTGGCGCACCAGCCCGCCGCGAACAACACGCTCTATCGGCCCGTCAGGATAGCCCAGGCCCAACCGGCAGGTCTTGTCCATATCGCCGGCAGCCGCCAGGCCTTCGTCCAGAAACCGCAGGGCATCGTTGTATTTGGGCCGTACCAGACGATCAACAATGCGTCCGGGACGGTCGGCACAGACGACGGTATCCATACCGGCCGCTTCGAAGACGGCACGCGCCGCTTCCAACGCCGCAGGATTGGTACGCGGCTGACGCACGATCTCGACCAGGCGCGAAGGTGCATCCCGGCCATTGCGGTAACGCGCAAAACCGACGACATTGTCACCCTCATTGCCGCTATCCTCGCCGGTGTGCACCCCGAGGCACTCCGTATCCAGTTCCACAAGCACGGCCAGACGAGACTCATCCGCCGCGAAAGCGCCGCCAAGGCATACTGTGACTGGTGCGGCATTATCGACCGCACGATTGAGAAAAGGATCATCCGGCCCAAAAGAACGGCTCTCGCCCCCGTAGACCAGCCGAAACTCCGGCGCCCCGGTGGCAATGGCGCGTTCCGGTGCCATACCCAGCAGGCCGCGCCCGGATTTGTTTCCCAGCAGGCCGGCGGCCACCATGCGCCGCAACATGGGGGGAACGGCGGCGCGTGGATCGTGCGTAATGGGATAAAAGGCCTCGCCCAGACGAACCTGGGTATCCAGACCAATCAAATCCAGCAAGGTACACGGCCCCATGCGATAGCCCAGTGCTGAACGGATCGCGATATCAATGTCTTCGGGCGTGGCAAGACCCTCATCGATCGCCCGCAGCACATCGTTGTTGAAAGGCACCAGCAGTGCATTCAGGATAAAGCCCGGCCGGTCCTGCGTCTGCACCGGCAGCTGGCCGGCGCCCTCGCACCAGGCCCAGGCGGCATCGAAAGTTTGCTGCGACGTGAGCACGCCCCGGGAAACTTCAATCAGCTTCATGAGCTGGGCCGGAAGGCAGAAATGCAGACCAATGACCTGCTCGGGACGGCCGCAGCCGCTGGCAATCTCAGTGATCGACAGGGTGGAGGTATTGGAAGCAAACAGGGTTTCCGGCTTGCACAGGCGATCCAGCTCGGCCAGCAAGGTCTGTTTCACGCCCAGATCCTCGAACACTGCCTCTATGACAAGATCACAATCTGCCAGAGCAGCAAGTTCAGTCGCATCCTGCATGCGTGCAAGTGCTGCGGCCGCCTCGTCGGCGCTCATGCGGCCGCGCTCGACCGACCTGTCGAAGAATTTTTCGGCCTGGCAGCGCGCCCGCGCCAAGGCTTCGGCTGACTGATCGTGGCAGATGGTATCGAAACCCGCCCGGGCTGCCACCAGTGCAATGCCCGCGCCCATGGTGCCGCCTGCCCCGCAGACGGCGACTTTTCTGATCGTATTCATTTGGTCAAAAAACTCCGGCCTATCAGTTGACGGTGAATCTGGTTGGTTCCTTCCCAGATCTGGGTGATCTTGGCATCGCGCATGAGCCGCTCGGCGCGATACTCCCGGCAATACCCATAGCCGCCATGCCACTGCACGCATTCCGTGCTCATGCGCATGGCCAGATCCGAGGCGCGCAACTTGGCCACCGATGCTTCCATCCCCATGTCTTCAACGCCGGCGTCAACGAGCGCCGCGACGTGGTCCATCCAGCGCTCAAGCATCAGCAGCTCGGCTGCCAGGTCCGCCAGGGTGAACTGGTTGCCCTGGAACTCGAGCACGCGCCGGCCCGATTGCCGGCGTTCATTGGCATAGGCCACCATGTCCTTGAATGCAGCGCGGGCAATGCCACGGGCATGCGCCGCCACCGAGGGACGCGACTTGTTCAGCGACGTGAGCAGGATATGCAGTCCGTCGCCGGGCTCGCCCAGCAGATTGGCGCGCGGCACCCGACACTGGTCGAAAGCCAGTGCACACGTGGAAGACGCGTTATGACCCATCTTGCGTTCGCGAGAAATAACCTGCAGGCCTGATGTGCCCTTTTCAAGCAACAGCACCGAAATGGCTTTCTTGGAATCATCGATTTCTGACCACTTTCCGAAAAGCAGAATACGGTCGGCCACATCGCCATTGGTGATGAAGAGCTTGGCGCCCTGCACAATGATGTCATCACCTTCCGGCGTAAAGCGCGTCTTCATCCCCGTGGCGTCGGAACCGGCATCCGCCTCCGTGATGGCAAGTGCACCCAGCCCGCCCTCGGCGATGCAAGGCAGCAAACGCGCACACTGCTCATCAGTGCCGAACTGGATGAGCGGCTTCATTCCGTGGAATGTGGTGGCGTAGATGATACCGGTGGCCGCGCAGGCCTCGGAAATGAGCGAAACCACTTCCAGGTACAGGGCGTAGGACATCGCCAGTCCACCATACGCCTCGGGCAGGAAGAGCAGATTTAGCCCCAGGTCGTTGATGCCCTGGATATTGTCCCAGGGAAATTCGCCCGTTTCATCGATACGCGCCGCATTCGGCGCGATGCGCTCATCCACCAGGCGCTGCACCTGATCCAGGACTTGCCGCTCCTCGGTATTCCACTGGCGCGCTGCCAGTGTCTGTTCGTACAGTTTCATCAGTGATTGATTCCTTGTGCACCATCGATATAAATGGTTTCACCGCTCAGGAAGGGAATGGCCTCGGTAATCAACGCAGCCACCAGACGCGCCACATCGTGTGACTGTCCGGGACCGCCGGTCGGAATGCGCGCCTTCATGAAAGCCTGCACGCTTTCCTGCGCGAGATAATCGCGATTCAGATCCGTCTCGATATAACCGGGCGCGACATTGATCGTTTGAATGCCGTATTTGGCCCACTCTACCGCCATAACCCGCGTCATCGCAGCGACCGCAGCCTTGGACGCACAGTACGCCAGATTGCCGGGTGCGCCGATGCGATCAAAGAAGGAGCCAATGTTGACGATGGTGCCACCATGCTCGCGCAGATGGGGAAAAACCTCGCGCGAAGCCACCATGACCGCAGTCGCATTGAGTGCCATTGTGCGCTCGAAATCTGCCACGGACAGTCGTGAAGCCGCCCCGCCGATGTGAATGCCGGCATTGTTCACCAATGCGGCGATTGAGCCGGCTTGTGCGATGCGCGCGATGCAGTCGCGCACAGCCTGCTCGTCCGTCATATCGCAAGCCATATGCCGACCTGCGCCTCCCTGACCGGACCGCGACAGACTCACCACCTGGCGGCCGCGCGCAGTCAATTCTTCGACGATCGCCAGCCCGATACCACGTGAGCCGCCGGTCACAATGATTTGCCCTTCAGCCATCCCTGAACTCCGGTTTGCGTTTCTCTTCGAATGCCTGCATGCCCTCGGCGGCATCCGTCGTCTGATAGGCCAGCGTAGAGAGCTCAGCCTCATACTGCAAGCCTTGGGAGAGCGGCATTTCGAGCCCGCGCTGAACGGCCTGACGCGCCAGCGTCAGCACCGGCAGACTGTAGCCGGTGAAGGTGCGTGCAAAAGCCTTGCCGGCATCCAGCAGATCGTCCTCGATCACCGCGTGCACGAGACCGAGACGTACCGCCTCATCCGCCTTGACGGAACGGCCGGTCAGAATCATTTCCAGCGCCCTGGCCTCGCCGATGAGGCGCGGCAGGCGCTGCGTTCCCCCGTAACCCGGAATCAGGCCAAGCTTCACTTCGGGCAGGCCAAAGACGGCGTTCGGACTGCACAGGCGGAAAGTACAGGCGAGCGCAAGCTCCATACCACCGCCAAAGGCAAAACCATTGACGAGCGCGATTGACGCGACGGGCAAACGCTCCAGACGGGCAAAGACTGCTTGCCCGAGCTCACTGCCACGACGCTGCTCGGTGAGCATGCGCCGGCGCAATTCCGGAATATCAGCGCCTGCACAGAAGGCGCGATCCCCTGCGCCGGTGACGAACAAGGCGCGGATCCCCGCCATCCCGGCGACATCCGTCAGCACCCTGTCCAGATCTTCCAGTATGCCAAACGACAGGGCATTCAGCGCCGCCGGGCGATTCAGGGTCAAACAGGCGAATTCATCAATACGTTCAAGCCGGATAGACATCTTCAGGCCTCCACATCAACGAAACGAACCGCAGCGGGTCGGATCTCGCCCTGCCGGACCTGCTCGATCAGCGCGCGCTTGAGAATTTTCCCGCTGGCGGTCAGAGGCATGCTGTCCAGGGTGACAAACCACTCCGGCATATCGTGTTTGGACAGTCCTTCTCGCGACAGGTGCAGCAACAACACATCGGCGTCGACATCACCGGTAACGGCCAGACATACCTTCTCGCCAAGCCGGTCGTCCGGGACGGGAAAGGCCGCCGCCTTGAACACCGCTGGATGCGTGAGCGCCCGTGATTCAATCTGCGCGGGGTAAATATTGTGCCCGCCACGGATGATCAGGTCCTTGGCCCGCCCTTCGATACGCAAGTTACCCTGCGCATCAAAGGACCCCAGATCACCCGACATCAGAAAGCCATGGCGGTTGAAAGTCTCTTCGGTAGCGGTCTGATTAGCGTAATAACCCAGCATCATGGCGGCACCCCGGCCACCGATCTCGCCCGTCTGGCCAACGGGCAGTTCAACATCCTTGTTCTGCGGATCCCAGATACGGGTCTCGTAAGCCGGACCACCCCGCCCGCAGGTGGACACCCAGACCTCGACGGGATCATCCGGGTGGGTATATTGGTGAGACGAATTTTCCGTCATGCCATAGATATTCTGGGGTGCGATCCCCTGACTGACGAAGGCCTGGGCCACCACCTCGGGAATCGGCGCCCCGGCCATGTAGAAGATACGCACATCCCCCATGCGGTCGATGTCCCGTCGGCGCTGCTCGGCAAGAATATCCATGGCATGCGTGGGCACACCCAGCACATAGGTAGCGCCCGTCTCCATGATCCAGTCGAGACGGCTCTTGCCTGCGGGCGGATCATCAAGAACGAAGCAGGCACCGCACACCAGCCACTGCCCTGCCGCCACCCAGGCAATGTGGTGGGACAGGGGACTGAGCGAAAGTATTACGTCCTTGCCTGACAGATGCCAGTCACGCGCCAGGTCCCGGGCATTGGCCAGCAGCGTATTGCAGGAGTGCATGACGCACTTGGGTCGGCCGGTCGTGCCCGAGGTGAAGGCGAGGTAGGCTATGGTATCCGGATCCTGATGTACCTGCGCCTGCACGCCGGTGATATGCAGGGGAAAGTTTGCCGGTTTGTACACTTTCTTCAAAAAGCGCAACCGCGACAGCATGACCTCGAAGTCACAGCGATCACGATCAACCCCCCAGCCTTCTTCCGACACCAGCGCGCTGGATTTCAGCTCACCAAGCAGCGTGACCACTTCAGCACAGGTATAGCTGCGATGCAGGGAAGGATTGCAAGCGGCGCCGATACGCGAGCAGGCGAGAAACGCGATGACCGCCTCAACCCGGTTGGATATCCAGATCGACACCCGGTCGCCCACGCCGATATCCCTGTCCATCATGTCATCGGCAAGGGCATCGACGCGCGCTTTCAGGCTGCGCCAGTCCAGTGTGCACCTGCCGTCACGCAGGGCCGGCGAAGACGGCATGTTCTCTGCATGACGCGCCATCAGCGTGTAGAACGTATCACGGGCCCAGAGGCCCCGCTCGTAATACCGTCGGCTGGCCGCCGGATGGTGCAAAGTTAGAAAGGGACGCATCGGGCCTCCTCATCAGCTATTCTTGAAACGCGCCAGAATCGCTTCGGTATGCTCGCCCAGCTGTGGCGGTGCAGACCTTGGCTGCGCTGTCTGACCATCGATATGAATTCCCAGACCCACCTGGGGCACCATCCGGCCCCTGTCATGCAGGGTGAAGAAAAGGCCGCGCTCCTGCAAGGCGGCATCATGCGCCACATCGTCAACGCGATTGATGGGCCCGGCAGGAATACGCGCCTGGGCAAAAATCTTGAGCCAGTGCGCGCGCGGCTCACGACACAATATTGCCTGGATGTCGGCCACGATCCCGTCCCGGTGCAACCGGCGCAGGGCATTCGTGGCGAATTCCGGCCTTGCAGCGTAATCAGGATCGCCCAGCGCGCCCCAGAAACGCTTCCAGATCGCATCCGAGCCCAGTCCCAGCGTCAGTGGCTCGTCCGCCGTCTCAAAACTCTGGTAGATCGCGATCACGCTGTCGGTACCGCCCGAGCGCACAGGCACCTCACCCGAGCCCAGATAGCTGGAAATGCGGCAGGACAGGAAACGTGTCATGCTTTCCACAAGGCTGACATCGATGCGGGCGCCCTTGCCTGTACGCTCGCGTGCCAGCAAGGCCACCACTGCAGCCATCGCGGCATCCTGACCCGCCAGCATGTCGGCTGCAGGCGCACCAATCTTCTGTGGCGGGCCGTCCGCAGTCCCCGTCACATCCATGATGCCCGAATAACCTTCGGCAATCAGATCGTAGCAAGTCAATGCCGCGCGCTCGCCCTCGAGCCCGAAGCCTGTGATCGACACATGGATCAGGTCCGGGCGAAACGCCTTGACCGCATCATGGTCGATACCCAGCTTGCGTTGCACATCATGAGGCTGATTGCAGATCAGTACGTCGGCCCCGGCAAGCAAGGCATACAACTGGTCCCGGCTCGACTCGACGCCAAGGTCGATCACAACGCTTTTCTTGTTGCGGTTGACGGCACTGAACCACAGCGACTGCCCGTCCAGAAACGGCGGCCCCCAGTGTCGTGCATCGTCGCCTTCCGGACGCTCAATCTTGATGACCTCGGCGCCAAAGTCCGACAGCAGCATCGTGGCATAAGGCCCCGAGACCGATGTGGTCAGATCAATGACCGTAATTCCCGACAGCAGCTTGAAACCGTGGGCGACCTCCTGTATGGGCAGCCGCTGCCACGGAAGTGATGCTTCATCACAGTTTCTTCTGGCACTCCTGTTGTGCATCTGCATTCCTCCGACAATCATGGCCAGAGTCTCGCAAGATGCATGCCATCTGCATTATCGACTGCACTATTCCCGCAATTTCTTGTACAAATAGCTACGCGAAATATCCAGGTGCTCCGCGACCCGTTTCTTGTTTCCCCTGAAACGCTGCATTGCCTCGCCTATGATTTCCCGCTCATGCCGATCAAGGACCTCGCGCAGCGAGCTGACTTCGCGCTCGGATACTGCACCGCTCGCAGTCTTTGCAACATCGGCCAGACCGGCGGCGGCACTGGCCTGAAAGTTTTCCAACCGCAAACGCCCGTCCTCGCAGAAGACGAAAGCGCGCTCGGTCAAATGCCGCAGCTCACGCACATTGCCCGGCCACTTGCGACGCATGAGGAACTCGATGGCATCGCTGTCCACCTCCGGCATGCTACGCCCGTACTGCACCGCGAAATCCGACAGGAAATGTTTGAGCAGCATGGGAATGTCCTCCCGCCGCTCGACCAGGGAAGGCACGCGGATGATCACCGGACTGATGCGGTAGAAGAGGTCAAGCCGGAAACGACCCTGAGCGACGAACTCCTCGAGATCGCAGTGCGTGGCCGAACACAGGCGAAAATCGATCTTCCGCGGCGCGCCGCCCCCGACGCGCTCCACGATACGATCCTGCAGCACGCGCAGCAGCTTGGCCTGGACCTCGAGTGGCATATCGCCGATTTCATCGAGAAAGAGCGTCCCCTTGTCGGCCTGCTCGAACTTGCCCGCCCGCCCCCTCTGGTCCGCCCCGGTGAAGGATCCGGCCTCGTAGCCGAAAAGCTCGCTTTCGACCAGCTGCGCGGGCAGCGCAGCGGCGTTGATGGTGACCAGACGGCCGCTACTGCGCGTGCTGAGCATGTGCAGCGCCTGGGCAACCAGCTCCTTGCCGGTACCACTTTCGCCCTGGATGAGTACGGGAATGTCCAGCGGCGCAATCTTGCGTATGGTTTCCCGCAGCTCGACAATGGCGGGGCTTTTGCCCACGATGGCTTCCAGATACGGTTCCGCCGCCTGGCTGCGGCGCGCCTCCTTGCGATAGGTCT
This sequence comes from Castellaniella sp., assembly GCA_041655275.1. GTDB lineage: Bacteria > Pseudomonadota > Gammaproteobacteria > Burkholderiales > Burkholderiaceae_B > JAJYRX01. The sequence continues at coordinate 60,069 of JBBAFU010000012.1, forward strand.
CGATTTCCTGCTCCAGCGCGTTGATGCGCCGCGCAAGGGCCTCGACCTGCTGCGGTCCCTTGAACATCACGCGGCCGATGGCCCCGACCACCTTGCCGTCATGACGGATGGGGTGTCGCGAAACCACGCGCTCCTTGCCCTGCATGCGCTGGATCTGGCCGACCTCGGCAACGCCGGTGCGCACGACATGGGTGAGCCGGGAGTTCTCGATCACTTCGCTCACCTTGCGCCCGGGCCCTTCACCATCCTTTAGACCGAAGAATTTCTCGTGAATAGGGGAAATGAAGACCAGACGCCCGCTGGCATCAATCACCGTCATGGCATCAAAGGGATCGGTGAGCAGATGCTCGACAATGTCAAAAGCGAAGTCGACGCCAAGGAAGAAACGCAGGGTGGTCTCGCTGTGATCGGCAAACAGCACCACCAGTACCCCCCCGTCAAAGGGCGTCGCTACCGTCATATAGCGGGCATCGGTAAATGCCATCACCTGCAGGCGGCGGTCGAGTGCCTCTGCCATCCACTCCGGATCGAGCAACAATGCACGTACGCGCGGTCGTGCCGCCTCACCCAGATTGATAAGCATCTTCCCCGCATCGTCAATGACGGCAAGGCCACAGATACCAGCCCCTGACATGACACCCCCAAGACCGCAGCCGGTCAAGCTGTTGTGTAGATGTAAAGGTCAAGTTTAAACCATCATGTATTGAATGCAGGCATGAAAAGTCTGGCATGCTACTGTACTCTGTCAAAAACTGCCGCTGATATCCGAAATAATTGTTTGGCACAAAAATTGCGATGATCCTTGAGAAGGAGGGCGGACATCATGGTGCTCAGCGTAGACCTCAGGCCACGTACCGAAATACGCCAGGACCTGACGATCAACCATCAGGCCATACAGGCCATACAAATCCTTGAATACAGTCAGGAAGAGCTCGAGACCTTCCTGCAGGATGCGCTCGCTCGCAACCCCTTGTTGAAAGAGACGGAACAAGGGGCGCCAATGCCGCCGGCCAATCGCGCAGCACAGTTTTCAGCAGGCTCCCAAAGAAGGGGAAGCGGCGAGACGCCCGACCTGTCTGACACTGTCGCCGCGCAAATCAATCTGTACGACCATTTGCATCGACAGCTCGGTGTGCTGCGCACCACGCCCGAGCTCAAGGCCTGCGCGGCGAGTCTGATCGATTCTCTGGAACCCGATGGCTATCTGCGCACCTCACTGGAGGATCTTGCAGACATATTGGAAATTTCGCCCGCGCTCCTGGAAGAAGCGCTGGCGCTCCTGCAGTCGCTGGAACCTGCCGGGATTGCAGCACGCGATCTTGCAGAATGTCTGGAAATACAGCTCCGGTCAAAGGCGCAGCTTACCCCCGCAATGATTGTCATACTGGGCCACCTGCACCTGATCGAGCGTGGCGAAATCGAACGTCTGGCACGCCTTTGCAAACTGTCCATCCCGGCGCTCACGGCGAATCTGGACGCAATTCGGCAGTTGAACCCCCGGCCCGGCCTGCAGTTCAACACCGAACCAACCCAGCCCGCCCTGCCTGATATTCTTGTGCATACCGGATCAGAGGGGCGCATACGTGTCGAGCTCAATCCCGAGCTTCTGCCCCGCATTCTGGTGGACAGGAGCTATTACACCGAACTCTCGACACAGATGCAAACGCGCGAGGAAGACCGCTTCCTGCAAGATTGCCTTCGCGAGGCCAACACCCTGGTGCACCATTTGGACCAGCGCATGCACACCATCCTGCGCATCGCGCGCGTCATCGTACAGAATCAGGCCGACTTCCTCTTTGATGGTGCAAGCGGCCTGCGCCCCCTGCTGCAAAAGGAAGTCGCACGGGCGGCGGGCGTCCATGAGTCAACAGTCAGCCGCACCGTCGCCAATAAATATCTGCTCTGCTCCCAGGGGCTGCTTCCCCTGAAGGACTTCTTTTCTACCCGCATCGGTGACGAGCTGTCACCGGGCGCCCTGTCGGCCGCCGCTATCCGCCAGCGCATCAAAGCGCTGCTGGAGCAGGAAAGTGCGGACGATATCCTGTCCGACGATGCCATCGTGCGCCGGCTGCAGGCGGACGGTGTCGACATTGCCCGGCGCACGGTTGCCAAGTACCGACAGCAGTTGAGCATCCCTTCATCAGCCCAGAGGCGCCGGCAGCGGCGCCTGCCCTGGAATGCCGTTTCACCGACCACGCCTGTGAAGACTTCACCATGCCCCCGCTGAACGATATTCTCGTGCTGGACTTCAGCACATTGCTACCCGGTCCCATGGCCAGTCTGTGTCTGGCCGATGCCGGCGCCCGCGTCATCAAGGTGGAGCGCCCGCCCGATGGCGACATCATGCGCAGCTATGAACCCGCAATCGATGGCACCAGCATCAATTTCGGCATGCTCAACCGGGGTAAATCCAGCCTTGGCATTGATCTGAAGGCACCCGGTGCACGCGAACAGCTGCTGCCCCTGCTGCGCCGCGCTGATATTCTCATCGAGCAGTTTCGCCCCGGCGTCATGGATCGCCTCGGCCTGGCTTACGCGGACGTACAAGCCATCAAACCCGACATTATCTATTGCTCCATCAATGGCTGGGGCAGCACCGGCCCGAAATCAGGCCTCGCCGGCCACGATCTCAACTACATGGCGGAAACCGGCGTCCTGGGACTCAGCGTCGATGCCACCGGCGCCCCCCTGCTGCCCCCCCTATTAGCCGCCGACATTGCCGGGGGCGCCTGGCCGGCTGTCATCAACATCCTGCTGGCCTTGCGCAAGCGCGATCAGACCGGCGCCGGATGCTGGATCGATGTGGCCATGGGTGAAAACCTGTTCCCCTTCCTCTACTGGGCCCTGGGCAACGCTCACGCCCTGCAGCGCTGGCCGGTGCCGGGCGGCGAGACGGTCACCGGAGGCAGCCCACGCTATCAGATCTATCGCACGCGCGATGGCCGCCATCTGGCTGCCGCCCCGCTGGAAGAGCCGTTCTGGCGCAACTTCACGACTATCATCGGGCTGGACCCGACCCTGATTGATGATGCACGCGACCCGGAAGCCACGCGTCGCGCCGTCGCGGAACGCATTGCCGCACGCGACGGACGGGACTGGATGAAGGCCTTCCATGGCGTGGATGTGTGCTGCTCGCTGGTGCTCACCTTGCAAGAGGCTTTGGCAGACCCTCACTGGCAGGCCCGCGGCATCTTCGGGCGCACGCTGGACATGGGGGCGCAGACCGTGCCGGCATTGCCGTCCATCGTCAGCCCCGCGCTGCGCGATCCCGGACAGAGCACCGCCGCACCAGCGCTGGGGGCGCTTGATCCTGCATCGATGGCATAGGATTGCGCTTCAATCAAACTCGCGGCGTCACAAAGCGGCGCACATAATCGTTGACCGGTGCGTGACGGATTTCATCCGGCGTGCCCGCCTGCTCAATGACCCCGTCGCGCAGGATCACGATGTGCTGGCCCAGCCTGAGCGCCTCGTCGATATCATGCGTGATGAAGACGATGGTCTTGTGCAGGCCGGCCTGCAGGGCTAGCAGCTGATCCTGCATGTCATGGCGGATGAGCGGATCCAGCGCCGAAAAGGCCTCGTCCATGAGCAGGACCTGTGCATCGGTCGCCAGGGCGCGGGCCAGACCCACGCGCTGACGCATACCCCCGGACAGCTCGTCGGGGTAGTTGCGCGCGTATTCACCCAGGCCGACACGCTCCAGCCATTGCCGGGCTGCGGCGCGCGCCTGCGTGCGCGGCTCACCCCGTACCCGCAAACCAAAAGCGACGTTGTCGAGCACGGTCAGATGCGGCAACAGGCCGAAGTTCTGGAACACCATACTGAGCTCATGACGACGCAACTGGCGCAGGTCGGACAGGCTGAGCTCGAGAATATTGCGCCCGTTCAGCAGGATGGTACCGGCCGACGGGTCGATCAGCCGGTTCAGGTGGCGTACCAGCGTGGATTTTCCGGAACCGGAAAGCCCCATGATGCAGGTGATTCGCCCTGCCGGAATATGCAGGCTGACGCCGGCCAGACCGACGTTGGTGCCCGTACTCTGCTGCACTTCCGACTTGCCCAGCCCTTCACGCAATAATTCCACGGCGCGCCTTTCCCTGGGGCCGAACACCTTGATGACATCGCGCACCTCGAGCTCGACGGGGGGTGCAACCGGCAAATCAGCGGCCGGCACCACAATGCCGGCACCGGGCTCGGCCTCGATGACGCGACCCGCCATCTGACGGCGGCGCCTTCGCGACTGACCATAGGCCTGGGTGATGCGATCGATGACGATGGCCAGGATGACGATGGCCACTCCGGCCTGCAGGCCGCGCCCCACATCCAGCGTCTGGATACCGGCCAGCACGTCTTCACCCAGCCCCCTTGCGCCGATCATGGACGCCACGACCACCATGGCCAGTGCCATCATGGTTGCCTGGTTGATGCCGGCCATGATGGTGGGCCGGGCCAGCGGCAGCGTGACGCGGGTGAGCATCTGCCAGCGCGTGACGCCGAAGGATTGTGCCGCCTCGGTGATGTCATGATCCACCTGGCGCAGGCCCAGGATGGTAAGCCGTATCAGCGGCGGCACGGCATAGATGATGGTGGCGAACAGCGCAGGCACCTTGCCCAGCCCGAACAGCATGAGCACGGGAATCAGATAGACGAAGCTGGGCAGGGTCTGCATCACATCCATGACCGGTGTGAGCACGCGCTGCAACCAGCGCCATCGTGCCCCCAGGATGCCGGTGGGCACGCCGATGGCGACCGACAGCAGGGTGGCCACCAGTACCAGGGCAAAGGTCTGGATGAGCTTCTCCCACAGGCCCACGGCGCCGATCAGATACAGGCCGCCCACATAGAGGAGCACGGCCGTGAAGCGCCGTGTGGCATGCCAGGACAGCAGGGCAACCAGCAGCAGCACCAGCCACGCCGGGGTACGCAACAGCCCGCGCTCCACCGGCAGCAGCACATGGGTGAGCAGGGCGTCGCTGACGACCCGAAAGCTTGTGCCATAGGCCTGCACGACCTGGCTGATGCGCTGATTCACGACATCCGCCGTGGACCAGTCCGGGAAGATGGCAAGCGAGCCGGCTCCGGCAGAGGCCGCCTTTTCTCCACCTTCCCCGCCTTCCGCACTTCCGGCCAGATAGAGGCGCAATCGCTGCACCACGTCGTCGGGCAGCCAGGCCTGCCAGACTTCGGGGTGATCCTGCAGGAACGCACTCGCCATGTGCTCGCCCGGGCGACGCTCCTCGTTCATGGTCAGGATGGTGGCGTTGAGCAACTCCGGCTCGAACTGCATCTTCTCGAAGAATGCGATCAGCGCGGGATGCTGCTGCGCCAGAGATGCCGACACGGCCACGCTCAGGTGCGCGACAAGGAAGTCCGACGAACACAACGTACCCTCGCCGCTGACTATGGTCTGCCAGCATGCGGCATCAAAGGGATCCTGTTCGATTTTATGGAAGCGGTATTTGGCCATCAGGCCGGCGGGCTGCCAGTAATAGAACAGTATGGGCTCACCCTGCTCATACGCCGCACTGATGGCGGAATCCAGCGCCGCACCCGTGCCTGCCCGAAAATTTGTGAAATGCTCGAGCAGGCCGTGGATTTCAAGCAGGCGCGAGTTCGTGTTCTCGCACACCCAGCCCGTGGGGCAGTTCAGGAAGCGCCCTTTCCCGGGTTGCTCCGGATCGGAAAATAGCGACCGGTAGCGTGGCAGGTCACGCCAGCTGTCCAGATCCGGTGCACTGGCGGCAATGCCTCGCGCGGGGTCACCGTGGACCAGGTAATCGGGCACATACCAGCCCTGCTCGGCACCGCCGCTGAGCGTATCGCCCACAACCAGGATATCCCCCTGATCAATACCTTGCTGGATGATGGCGGAGCGCCCCGACCATTGCTCGGCAATGATCTGGATGTCATCCTGGGCAAGGGCGGATTCTATGGCCGCCGTGGTGCCCGGAACGATGTCGACGGTGCAGCCGTAGCCGTGTCGCAGGATTTCCGCGATGACGTTTGTGGTGAAAGCCGCGCTTTCCCAGTTCTGGTCGGCCATGCGTATGGGGGTGTTGCCGCAGGGCGGGGTGATGGTCTGTGCACTCGCTGCAGCCCAGCCGAGCCAGCAGGCCAGCGCCAGCAGAAATTGACGCAGAACAGCATTCAGGCCGTGCCGGTTCCTGCGCTTCTGAACTCTCATCGCCTGCCTCCTTTGGGCCCGGCGACATTCACCGCATCAAAAACCCTGAAGGATAAGATTACGCGTGAATGCCTCCGCTATATCGCTGACACGCTCACTACATGCCGCAGTCGCTTCCAGATCACCCGCGGCTATCGCACGCGACAGGTCTGCATGGGCCGTGCCAACCTCTTCCAGATTGTTGAAGCGCTTGTAGTAGATAAAGTAGAAGCGCTGCGAGAAAGTATGCAACGGCCGCAAGGCCCGCGCTGCATACGGATTACGTGCAAACTCCGCAACAAGACGCTTGACTTCGAAGTGCGACAGCAGATACTCAAGGACGTCGCCGCGATGGCCTGCAGATTCTATCTTGTCGGCAACATCGCGCAGATACGCCCGTTCATCATCCATGGCGCTTCGTGCCGCACGCACGGAAACAATTCGCTCCAGGGCGCGGCGGGTCTCAACCACATAGAGCTGATCCTGGATGGAAACCGTGGAAATCATGATACCAGTGCCGCGCAGCACAGTGACCAGCTGATCGGACGCCATGCGCAGCAGCGCTTCCCGCACCGGCGTGCGTCCGATTTCAAGCAGTTCCGCCAGCTCATTTTCCCTCCAGATGCTTCCGGGCGCGAGCTCCAGCGTCACAAACCGCCTTTCCAATTCCCGATGCGCAACATCGACAAGGGGTTCTTTCGTTCTTTTTCTGGCCATCCGAAATTCCAAGGTAGACGCGACGGCTTGTCATCCAGAGTTTGAAACAAGACCGCCTCGGGGCAGTATTGTACCCTCCGGAATAACATCGACAGCCCCCTGATACGGACACATGTCCATGATCAGACGGGACAAACTTTGCCTCCATAAATTGCACACGTGTGCAATTTATGCTGTAATCGGCTGCGGCAACCATACAGAACGGAGCACCTCATGCTCACATCGATTGTCACCGTCGATGCCAGAAAAATCATGGATACCCGTGGTATGCCAACCATAGAGGTTGATGTGGGGCTCGCCTGCGGCAGCCGCGGCCGTGCCGCCATTTCCGCCGCCGGCGCCACTCAGCCTGAACAACACGCTAATGCCGGCCGTCGGGCGCAAGATGACACACTGGATACCATCACCATGGTGAACAATCAGGTCACGCACGCCATCGCCGGCCTGGACGTGATGAATCAGCAGTGTCTGGATGAGCGCCTGCAGGCGCTCGCCCGGGCGCACCCATGCACGCCATCGCGCGGCAATGCGTATCTCAGCCTGTCCGTTGCGGCCTGCCGCGCTGCGGCAGCGGCGCGCAATTGGCCCCTGCACATGCATATTGCCGAGCTTGCCGGCACCGGGCGCTGCGAAATACCAATCCCCATGATCAGCGTACTGAGCGCCCGCGCCCACCCCGACGACCACGCTGCGACTCATGAACTGATGATTATCCCGACCGGCGCCAACTCGATGGCACAGGCCGCCCACATGTCTTCCCTGGTACGAAGCGCGATTGCGACGCTCTGCCAACAATACGGCCTGACGGTATTGATGACCCTCGACGGCCGGCTCAGCCCCAGCTGCCATTCGACACGGGAAGCGCTTGAGCTGTTGCAGCACGCCATTGCAATCGCCGGCCTGGTGCCGGGCGAGGACGTGCATATCGCCATCGATGGCGACGGGACGGTACTGCGCGATATCGCCGACAAGTCGCCACAGCCGCCAGCGCCCCCTGTCCCGACGACGGCCGAAATAACGCATACCCTGAACCAATGGCGGGCACATTTCGCCATCGGCACCGTTGTGGACGCCCTTGATGCCAGCGACTGGGACGGCTGGCAAAGCCTGACACAAACCCTGGGCAGTCATCTTCAGCTCCCCGGCAATCGCCTGTTTGCCAACCAGCCCGATCGTCTGCGCCAGGGCGCCGGGCTGGCTGTCGCGAACGCCATCGTCATCAATGCCAATCAGAAAACCACACTGACTGATATCATCGACATGGTGGCGCTGGCAAAACAGCATCAATACGCAAGCATTCTGTCCAGTGTCGACGGTGAAACCGGCGACACTTTCATGGCGGATCTGGCTGTCGGCACGGCCGCCGGGCAAATCCGCGCCGGCTCGCTGCACACCTCGAACGCCGCGCGCCAGTACAGTCAGCTGCTACGCATAGAAGCCAGCAGTGATATCGCCTATGCCACTCCTCCCTTTCCGCTTAGAAGACCGGTCGCTCATCCGTGAAAATCCACGCATCCATGGTTTTCAATGACGGATTGACTCTGGGCGCAAACGCCATCTGGTCGAGAACGTCTTTCTGCAGATCCATACCCGGTGCAATCTCGATGAGCTCCAGGCCATGTTCATCAACGCGAAACACTGCGCGCTCGGTGATGAGCAGCACTTCCTGGCCCCTTTCCCTGACACCCCGGCAAACCGGATAGGTAATATGGGCCACCTGCTCCACCAGCTTTTTGCGGCGTCCTTCGCTGACAATCCGGAGCACCCCGTCGCCGGAGGCGATCTCCAGCCCACCCGTCGTGAAAGTGCCCACGAAAATGATCCGGGATGCATTGTGGGCGATATCGATGAACCCCCCGGCGCCCGGGTTGGCATTGCCAAACTTGCTGACATTCACGTGTCCGTGCTGATCGAACTCGGCAAAAGCCAGGGCGGTGCAACGGCATAGACCGCCGTCGATGACATCGAACTGCGTGATACCGTCGATCAGGGCTTCCGGCCACATATTGGCGGAAAATTGCCAGCCCGTCATAACGACACCACCATAGGATCCGTGCTCCGTGGTGAAGCGGTAATCTGCAATCGATTCCTCGTTCAGCACACCGTCTTCCGCCATCACCAGTGGCATGTCCGACGAAGCGCCAAACCCCAGAATGGTCAAGGTTCCCGGTCGCATTTCCCGATAGGCGCGCCTGCCCATGATCTTGTCCGCACCAAACGGAATGGTAGGCAGACTGTCCAGCTGCAGATTTTCCGGAGACAGATAACGGGTATCAAACGGAGTATCCGTCACCATCATCTGGTCGGGAACCATCACGACCGCATCGACAAAATCTCCCGGTATACGCACCATGCCCGCAGCGCGGCTGAATCGCGCCGTGCGACCGCTGACCTGCGCAACGACGCGCCCACCGCACGCTTTCGCGGCCAGCGCCAGCGCCAATGCCGACGACATCAGGCCTTCCGTCTCGAAAGACAGATTGCCGAACTCATCCGCCGTACTGGCACGAATGAAGGCGTGATCGATGGGCCAGCTGGGGTAAAACAGATATTCCTCGCCTTCAAACACGACCTTCTTCACCAGATCTTCCCTGGACAGGCTGGTCAGCTTGCCGCCATCCTGATCCGGATCGATGTAGCTGCCCAGACCGACGCGGGTGAGATAGCCGGGACTCTTGCGTGCAACTTCGCGCAACCAATGCATGGAGGCACCGATGGGCCAACTGTAGGCCTCGATGGCATCCTGGCGGATCAGCTGCATCACCTTCGGACGCTCCCCTGTGACGGGGTGCACGGGATTGATATAGGAACCGGACACAATGCGCTTCATCAGCCCCCGGATAGCGACCCTGTCCATGCCACCGATTTCCATGGCATCGCCCGTACCGCAGGGAAAATAAAAACACAGGTCACGCGGTGATTGCGTACTTTCAAACCGGTCACCCAGCGCCTTCAGCAGCGCATCCGGCGTGATCCAGCCGATGACACCGACGCTCGCTACCGTCTGGCCGTCGGTGATCGGGGCCACCGCCTCTTCGAGAGAACAGAACTTGCTCATTTCCGTACTCCAAATTTTTCCAGCGTTGCCTGTGCAACAGGAAACTTGCAATTGTCCGCAAACATACGGTTGGCGACGGCATCGCCCGCTTCACCATGAAGGCCGGCATGCGGCGCGAAATACTGCTTCACCGCCTGGACGGCAACATCCGGCAAGGCCGCAAGTCCCCGGGCAACCGACAGTGCCATCGCGAGGGTCTGTCCATCGGGCGCAAGGTAATCGGCAAGCCCGATGCGATAGGCCTCGTGTCCGTCGAAATGCTGTGCACCCCAGGCCACACGTCGCGCCGCAACCGGCCCCAGGCGTGCGGCAAGTGTCTGCAAGCCCCAGGGCGGTATCCAGCCGATCTGGACTTCGGGCAGGTGCCAGCGACAATTCTCGGCACTCACGACCAGATCGCAAGACGCTGCGAAAATGAAACCGCCGCCCAGTGCGAAACCTTCCACTGCCGCAATCACAGGCTTGTTCAGCTGGCTGATATAACGGCAGAATTGGGCCGTTTCGGCTTCGTGCTCGCACATTCCCCGCATATCCATGGTGGCCAGCTCCTTCAGGTCGCTGCCCGCGCAGAAGCCCGGCGCGCTACCCGTAATGATGGTGACCCGTATCGAAGCGTCCGCGTCGATATCGTCCAGAGCCCGCCGAAGTGACCTGACAGTGTTTTCGCCAAGCGCATTGCGCCGCTGCGGCCGGTCTATCGTCAGGGTGGCAATGACCCCTTCATCATGTCGCTGTATCGTCATTTCATGCTCCCAACTCTGCACCGTCACGATTGACGAGTGCACGAATATCCTCACCCCTGATGGCCGCCACAGACATATCCTCATGAATCGCCATTGCTGCTGCATGCCCGATCGCATGTCCGTAACTGAAGCATTGTGCGGTTACGCGTGCCGAGGCCATGGCCTCGTGCTCGGCCGACAGGCAGCGTCCCGCCATGAGCAGGGACTCCCCCCGTTCCGGTACAAAACATCCATAGGGAATTTCGTAATAATCCTCAAACAGCCAGGACAGGCGCGGTTTCTCGGTGCTGTGCAGCTCTATCGGCCAGGCCGAACGTGCGACACCATCCGCACGCTTGGTGCCGACCACCACATCCTCATTGCCCAGCGTCTGCCTTCCACACACCTGGCGACTCTGGCGGATGCCGACCTGCACCCCCGTATCATTGAGCCAGGCATTTTCGCAACCCGCAATGTGGTCGCGAAGAAAACGCTCATACTCGCGCACCTGGAGACGCCCCTGATATTCCGCCTCGCTGAAATCACGCGCCAGCAAGGGGTTGAGCTCGCGACCGTCCTCACCCAGAATACGGGTCACGTTGCATACCAGCTCATTCGTTCGTGGCGACGGAAACAAAAAGATCTTTGCGCGCGGCAGCCGGTATGCGCCGGATGCATTGCACTCCCGTATCAAGGCGCTGATGTGCTCCGGCATGATGGAGTCGCCTCCATATTCCGCACGCAGGCGCTTCACGTCCACGTCGGCCATGCGAAAGATCATGGTCGGATTCTGAACCTGGCCGTTATCTCCCACGCGGGTGGCGAACCCTGCCATCGCTGCCAGATCGGCATCCCCGCTGGCATCTATGGTGACGCGGGCACGCACCTCCAGCTTGGCCTGCTTCGTGTAGGCAAGCACACCGGCGACGCGCTCATCACCATCCATGAGCACATCGGTGACCGTGCAGTGATACAGCACCTGGACCCCCTGCTCATGCAGCAGATATTCGGCGCACTCGCGCCATGCGTGCGGGCTGTGGACCCGCGTATACGTCAGCCCGTAGCGCACGGGCCCAGTCAGACCATCGCGACTCTCCATCAGTTCGATGAAACGGTCGACGAAGCCGTGTACGAGCCGTACAGGCGGGTGTGCAGGATCCTCATGAGACAGATAAAGGCCGCAAATCGTGCCGGACAAGCCTGCAACAGCCCCTCCGCCACAGAATCCGTAACGCTCCAGCAGGATGACCTGCAGACCCTGGGACGCTGCCGTACACGCAGCCGCCACACCCGCAGCACCACCGCCCACGACCAGCACATCGCAATCCAGTGCGAAGGCTTTCCGCGCATCCCGCAGATGCCCTCCCTGCGACAAAGTATGAATTGACATCTCACCTTACCTCCCGATCATCGTCTGGGGCAGCCACAGTGCAATCGACGGGAAAGCAATAATGAGCCCCAGCGCTATCAGCTGCAGCCCCAGGAAAGGCCACACCGAATTGAAAATATTGCCTATCGTGATGCCCGGCGGCGTGACGCCTTTCAGATAGAAGGCAGCCGGACCAAACGGCGGCGAAATATAGCTGATCTGCATGTTCATGCAGAAGATGACGCCCAGCCATATGGGATCCAGACCGAGTGTCACTGCGACCGGCACAAAGACAGGCGCCGTCAGCAGCAGGATGCCGATCCAGTCAACCACACAGCCCAGCACGATCCAGATGAGGTTGATGGCGATCAGGACACCCCACTTGCCGCCTGGCAGGTCAAGCAGCATATCCTTGAGGTACTGTGTCCCGCCGGCCATGGTATAGACACCCACGAGCACAGAGGCGCCGAAGAAGAGCCAGTACAGCATGCAGGTGACTTTCGTGGTATCAACGACGGCCTCGTAGAGACCGCGCCAGGTAAACCGCCGGTTCACCAGGGATGCAATGATGGCGCCCACCACACCCATGCCCGCGGCTTCCGTTGGCGTAGCCCACCCGAGATACAGCGAGCCGAGCACCATGAATGCAACGAAACCGGGCAGGATCAGGTTGCGCACATAAGCCAGTTTTTCGACCAGCGGCAGCGCCAGATCTTCATCCGAGGCCCGGGGCGCGATTTCCGGCTGCAGATAGCTGCGGATGACGATGTACAGGACGTAGAGGCCGCCAAGCAGCAAGCCGGGAAACACGCCTGCCATATAGAGCTGTCCCACCGATGTGCCGGACGTCAATGCATACATGATGAAGACAACACTGGGTGGAATGAGTGTTGACAGGCCGCCCCCGGCACAGATGGACCCCAGCGCGAGTGAATTGGCATAGCCCCGTTTGAGCATTGCCGGCAGGGCGACCACGCCCATGGTGACAATCTCTGCGCCGATCACGCCAACCATGGCAGCCATCAGCGCACAGGAAAACACGACAGCGACCGCGAGGCCGCCGCGCAGACGCCCGGACCAGATGTAGGCAGCCTTGAAAATATCCTCGGCAATGCCGGCCTTTTCAAGAACGTTTGCCATCAGGATGAACAACGGCACTGCCAGCAGAATATTGTTCCCCATCAGCGTATAGACACGGCTGACAATGATATTCAGCGTATTCAGATCAAAGAGCGAGACTGCCAGCACGACCGCTACGGATCCCGTGGCGAATGCAATCGGCAGTCCTATGCTCAATGCACCAATGAGGGCGATGAAAACAAAGAGGGTCAGGTAGCCTATGGACATATTTTTGGATTCTTGGCTATCGCGTCACAGTGTCAATGATGTCAGCCCTGCCCGGGCGGACGCTGGAAATCCTCGATGAGATTGGCCAGACCTTGCAGGAGCATGAGCACACCGGCAATGGGTATGGCAAACTTCACCGGCCAGACGGGCGGATCCCACAAGGTGCCGGAAGTTTCCGAGATGGCAAAGGAGTTATTGGCCAGCTGCCATCCGTACCAGATCAGGGTCATGCAGTACGCGCCGAACAACAGGAAGGCGAGCACGTCGCAGATGCGGCGCGCCCGCCAGCCCATTCGCTCGTAGACGATGTCGACCACGACATGGCGGCGGTACCGCAAGGCATAGCCGCCACCGAGGACATAGACGAAACCGGCGATATAAGTCGTGGATTCGTCTGCCCACACCGCCGGCGCATGGAACACGGTGCGCGCGATCACCTCGCGGGCGATGATGGCAACGACGAGCAGAATGAGCAGGCCGGAGATGCGTCCGACCCACTCATTCACATGCCCCATGAGATTGATGAACCAGCGCATGTTTACAGGAGCTTGATTTCACGCAGATAGTCCTGCTGGGACTCCACGGCCTGTTTTGCCAGTGCACTTTTCTTCGCCCATTCGCCCCAGACCTCATGCGCGAGCTTGCGGGCATGCAACCGGTCTTCCTGGCTCCAGTCGATCAGTTCGACACCCTGACCCTTGAGCCGCTCGGCGGCTACCACGTCGTTCTTGGCAATGGTGTCGACCTGATAGAGGGAAAATTCGTCCCAGGTCTTGAGCAGTGTGGCCTTGACATCATCCGGCAGCGCAGCCCAGGCGGACTTGTTGACTGTCAGATCCTGTATGGGCATGGAGTGGAATCCAGGATAGGTTGCGTATTTTGCAATCTCGAAAAATCCAATTTTTTCATTGACGGAGATCGTGGACCAGTCAACCGTATCGACAACCCCTTTCTCCAGCGCCGAATAGGCTTCGCCGCCTGGAATCACGACAATGGATGCCCCCATCTTGGCGATGGTTTCTGCGGCCAAACCCTGTGCACCGCGATGCTTCAGGCCCTTGAAATCGTCCGGGTGATGCAGCGGCACCTTCGATGTCAGCGACTCCACACCCCACCAGGTGCAGCCGATGGTATAGGCGTTGTGCTTGTCATACGCCTGGCGGATCATCTCTATCCCGCCCTTGTTGCGCAGCCAGTCATCCTGCTGGGACGGCTCGGTATAGCCGAACGAGAAGTCACCAATCACGGCCAGCGCCGGCTCCTTGCCGGCAAAATAACCGGGGTACGTGGAATGCCCCTGAATCACATTCTGGGACACCGCATCCAGCGTTTCGAAAGTGCCGACGATCGCGCCGGCGGCAAAAGGCGTGATCTCAAGTACACCCTGGGTATTCTTGGTCACGTTCTCACAAAAAGTCTGGAACATCCCGTAGGTGTCTTCCCCTGCACCCCACAGCACCTGAATTTTCCACTTATGCTTTTTCTGTGCCAATGCCAACGCCGGAAAACCCATGGCCGAAGTGCCTGCCAGTGCTGCTCCAGCCGTCAATAACGTACGACGCTTGATCTGCATGTCTCGTCTCCTGTGTGGTCAGCGCTGGCATTGAAGTTGAAATATCGCCAGCTCATGTTCACTATATTAGTAATATATGACGAGCGTCAAGCAGGTAAATTCCCTTGGCATATCGCGGGCTGAAGCCCAAAGCCTGCCGTCACACACTGCACCGATCGGGAGTGCACACGCAAAAACGCCATACCCGAGGGTATGGCGTTTCTGAAAAATGATGCGGATCGCGTTTGATCTACTGCAAGGCGATCTCGACGTCCACCCCTGCAGGCAGGTCAAGGCGCATGAGCGCATCCACCGTCTTGTCGGTGGGATCGACGATATCCATCAGCCGCTGGTGGGTACGCATCTCGAACTGGTCGCGCGAAGACTTGTCGACGTGCGGCGAGCGCAGGACGTCGTAACGGCGGATACGTGTCGGCAGGGGAACGGGGCCGCGCACGACCGCACCGGTGCGCTTTGCAGTATCCACGATCTCGGCAGCCGACTGATCGATGAGCTTGTAGTCATAAGCCTTCAGGCGGATGCGGATTTTCTGGCTTTTCATGGGGATTCCTAAAGAACGAAAGCGAAACGGAAGCGACGAAGGCAAGCGCCTTCGCCGTACGCACGCAAGAATTACTTGATGATTTTGGCGACGACGCCGGCGCCGACGGTGCGACCGCCTTCGCGAATGGCAAAGCGCAGGCCTTCCTCCATCGCGATGGGCGCAATCAGGCTCACCTTCATCGACACGTTGTCACCGGGCAGTACCATCTCCTTGTCCGCCGGCAGCTCGATCGTACCCGTCACGTCCGTCGTGCGGAAGTAGAACTGCGGACGATAGCCCTGGAAGAACGGCGTGTGACGCCCCCCTTCCTCCTTGGACAGGATGTACACCTCGGCGTCAAAGTCCGTGTGCGGCTTGATCGAGCCCGGCTTGGCCAGCACCTGGCCACGCTCGACCTCTTCGCGCTTGGTACCGCGCAGCAGAATGCCCACGTTGTCGCCCGCCTCGCCCTGATCGAGCAGCTTGCGGAACATCTCCACACCCGTGCACGTCGTCTTGGTCGTGTCGCGAATGCCCACGATCTCGATCTCGTCGCCCACCTTCACGATGCCGCGCTCGATGCGACCCGTCACCACCGTGCCGCGGCCCGAGATCGAGAACACGTCCTCGACGGGCATCAGGAAGCTGCCATCGACCGCACGCTCGGGCGTGGGGATGTAGCTGTCCAGCGCCTCGGCCAGCGCCAGAATCGCGGGCTTGCCCAGCGGGCTCTCGTCGCCTTCCAGCGCCTTGAGCGCCGAGCCCTTGATGATGGGCGTGTCATCACCCGGGAAATCATAGTTTGACAGCAGCTCGCGAACCTCCATCTCCACCAGCTCGAGCAGCTCCTCGTCATCAACCATGTCGGCCTTGTTCAGGAACACGATGATGTAGGGCACGCCCACCTGGCGTGACAGCAGGATGTGCTCGCGCGTTTGCGGCATGGGGCCGTCAGCGGCCGAAACCACCAGGATCGCGCCGTCCATCTGCGCCGCACCCGTGATCATGTTCTTCACATAGTCCGCGTGGCCCGGGCAGTCAACGTGCGCGTAGTGGCGCGCAGGCGTCTCGTACTCGACGTGCGAGGTGCTGATCGTGATGCCGCGCGCCTTCTCTTCGGGTGCTGCATCAATCTGCGCGTAGCCCTTGGCATCGCCGCCATAGGTCTGCGCGAGCACCGTCGTGATCGCCGCCGTCAGCGTCGTCTTGCCGTGATCCACGTGCCCGATCGTGCCTACGTTCACGTGCGGCTTGTTCCGTTCAAACTTACCTTTTGCCATAATTCAACCCATTGATCTTTAGGGAAAACAAACATTCGCTGCCCGCGCCGGCGGGCAGCACCCATCATTACTTGCTGCTGCGTGCGCTGATGATTTCATCAGCCACACTCTTGGGAGCCTCGGCGTAATGCTTGAACTCCATGCTGTAGGTTGCACGCCCCTGGGTCTGTGAACGCAGGCTGGTCGCATAACCAAACATTTCCGCCAACGGCACCTCGGCCTTGACGATCTTGCCGCCGCCGACGATATCGTCCATGCCCTGCACGAGACCGCGACGGGAGGAAAGGTCTCCCATGACCGTGCCGGCGTACTCTTCGGGCGTCTCGACCTCAACCGCCATCATGGGCTCGAGCAGAACCGGCGAAGCGCGGCGCATGCCTTCCTTGAAGCCCATGGATGCGGCGACCTTGAACGCGTTTTCGTTCGAGTCCACATCGTGGTAGGAACCGAAGAACAGGGTGACCTTGACATCCACCACCGGATAGCCGGCGAGCACGCCCGAAGGCAGGGTTTCCTGGATGCCCTTGTCGACGGCGGGAATGTATTCGCGCGGAACCACACCGCCCTTGATCTCGTCCACGAATTCGTAACCGCTGCCCTGGGGCAGGGGCTCGAGCTTGAGCACCACGTGACCATACTGACCGCGACCGCCCGACTGACGCACGAACTTGCCTTCGACCTCTTCGCACACCTTGCGGATGGTCTCGCGATAGGCGACCTGGGGCTTGCCCACATTGGCGTCCACGTTGAACTCGCGCCGCAGGCGATCGACCAGCACCTCGAGGTGCAGCTCGCCCATGCCGGAGATGATGGTCTGGCCGGACTCTTCGTCACTGCGCACGCGGAAGGACGGATCCTCCTGGGCCAGACGGCCCAGCGCGACACCCATCTTTTCCTGGTCGGCCTTGGTCTTGGGCTCGACGGCCTGCGAAATCACGGGCTCGGGGAACTCCATGCGCTCGAGCAGCACATGGGAATCCAGATCGCACAGCGTCTCGCCTGTGGTGACGTCCTTCAGGCCCACGACTGCGGCGATGTCACCCGCCACGACTTCCTTGATCTCGTTGCGGCTGTTGGCGTGCATCTGCAGGATGCGCCCGATGCGCTCGCGCTTGCCCTTGGCCGGGTTGAACACCATGTCACCCGAACGCAGCACACCGGAATACACACGCACGAAGGTGAGCTGGCCGACGAAGGGGTCCGACATCAGCTTGAAGGACAGGGCCGCGAACTTGGCGTTGTCATCCGCTTCGCGCGTGATGGGATTGCCCTCGTCATCCATACCCTGGATGGCCGGAATGTCGATCGGCGACGGCAGATAGTCGACCACGGCATCCAGCATGCGCTGCACACCCTTGTTCTTGAAGGCCGTACCGCAGAGCACGGGCTGGATCTCGCCGGCGATCGTGCGAATGCGGATGCCCTCGTTGATCTCGGCCTCGGTCAGCTCGCCGGACTCCAGATACTTGTCCATGAGCGTCTCGTTGGCTTCGGCCGCAGCCTCGACCAGCTTCTCGCGCCACTCGGCCGCCTGATCCACCATGTCGGCCGGAATATCGACGTATTCGAACTTCACGCCCAGACTGGCCTCATCCCAGATGATGCCTTTCATCCTGACGAGGTCGACCACGCCCTGGAAGCCTTCTTCGGCACCGATGGGCAGCACGATGGCCACGGGGTTGGCATTCAGGCGCAGCTTGATCTGGTCGAAAACGGCATAGAAGTTGGCGCCGGTACGGTCCATCTTGTTGATGAACGCCAGACGCGGCACACCATACTTGTTGGCCTGGCGCCACACTGTCTCGGACTGGGGCTGCACGCCGCCTACCGAGCAATACACCATGCAGGCACCATCGAGCACGCGCATGGAACGCTCGACTTCAATCGTGAAGTCGACGTGTCCCGGCGTATCGATGATGTTGATATGGTAGGCAGGACGGTCCTGGTCCATGCCGGTCCAGAATGTGGTCGTGGCAGCCGATGTGATGGTGATGCCACGTTCCTGCTCCTGCTCCATCCAGTCCATCGTGGCCGAACCCTCGTGGGTTTCGCCGATCTTGTGGTTGATACCGGTGTAGAACAGGATGCGTTCGGTGGTCGTCGTCTTCCCGGCGTCGATATGCGCGGAAATGCCGATGTTGCGATAGCGCTCGATAGGAGTCTTGCGGGCCATGATTGTCTATCCTTGGGGGGTTACCAGCGGAAGTGGCTGAAGGCTTTGTTGGCTTCGGCCATCCGGTGCGTGTCTTCACGCTTTCTCATTGCGCCCCCGCGGCCTTCGGCGGCATCCATCAGCTCGCCTGCAAGGCGCATGTCCATCGATTTCTCGCCGCGCTTCTTGGCGGCTTCACGAAGCCAGCGCATGGCCAGGGCAAGACGGCGCACGGGGCGCACCTCGACCGGAACCTGGTAGTTTGCACCACCAACCCGGCGGCTCTTGACTTCCACCACCGGCTTGATGTTGTTGATGGCCTGATTGAACACCTCTATGGGTTCCTTGCCGGTCTTGTTCTGGATTTCATCCAGTGCGCCGTAGACCAGGCGCTCGGCCACGGCCTTCTTGCCCGAGAGCATGACGACATTCATGAATTTTGCGAGTTCGACACTGCCATACTTGGGATCAGGCAGAATTTCGCGTTTGGGAACTTCGCGACGACGAGGCATAGTATTTTCCTGGTGACGATTCAGTTGGACCGCGATCTGCGGCCTTGGCCATTGATCACAATGACCACTTACCTGCCATGGGCGCACCCATGGCTGCACGATGGCCGAAACCGGCCGGAATCAGGGTTTTCCGGGGGAAATCAGGACTTGGGTCAGTGTTTGGGTCGGGACCCGGGTCAAGACTTCTTAGGACGCTTGGCACCATACTTGGAGCGTGCCTGCTTGCGATCCTTGACGCCCTGCAGGTCCAGTGCACCACGCACGATGTGATAGCGCACACCGGGCAGATCCTTGACACGGCCGCCGCGCACAAGCACGACGGAGTGTTCCTGGAGGTTGTGCCCTTCACCACCGATATAGGAGATGACTTCGAAACCGTTGGTGAGACGCACCTTGGCCACCTTGCGCAGCGCCGAGTTGGGCTTCTTGGGCGTGGTGGTATAGACCCGCGTGCATACCCCGCGTCGCTGCGGGCAGTTCTCGAGCGCGGGGCTCTTGCTGCCGGGGCGACTGACTGCGCGGGGCTTGCGCAGGAGCTGACTGATTGTTGGCATGACTTTTACGTATCCTTTCTGTACTATCGACCGGCCGCAGCAGTATGATGCAGCGACGCTTCAGACGAAACATCCAGGCCGAAACATCCAGGCAGACCCTGCAGCTTTTGTGCAAAAGCCGCCTGCCACGTGTACGCATGAAAAAGCGAACGTAAAAGAGCGGACCTTGCCAGCAATGCAAACGCCGGATCGAGGGGTAGGGACAAATCCCATGCCCACTTCGGCAAGCAAGAAATATTACCACGCTATTCCAGCGGAGGTCAAGATGGAGTCTTTTCCAATATGACATGAGTCTGAGCGAGGTCTCGCGTTTCCAACATGAGATGAGTCTGAAGCGTTCGCGGTTTGGCTTTAAGTGGTCGATCATTAGTCATGGTGATCGATATGCAAGAAGA
>JBBAFU010000013.1:0-76266 GCA_041655275.1 Castellaniella sp.
CTATGGATAGCCCGTGGATAACGCTTGACGCGTTACCCACCGCCTACCCACAGGGCGGCGGCTGTACACATCAACACAGGCTGCTAGCCAACAAGTTCAGACTCATCTACGGATTGGAATCGACTGCCGACGGGCGCTCCACGATGCAAAACCCCGGCACAGGGCCGGGGTTTCGGATACAAATGCGGGCGATTGCACCGGCCAGCCAGTGGCCTGATGCGCCGGCCCGGGCACTCAACGCTTGCTGAACTGCTTGCGGCGACGTGCCTTGTGCAGACCCACCTTCTTGCGCTCCACCGAACGGGCGTCACGCGTGACCAGACCCGCCTGCTTGAGCGAGGGCTTGAGCGCCTCGTCATAGTCAATCAGGGCGCGCGTGATGCCGTGGCGCACCGCGCCGGCCTGACCGCTTTCACCGCCGCCATGGACGTTGATGTGGAAGTCGAAGGATTCGATGTGATCCGTGAGCACCAGCGGCTGGCGCACGATCATGCGCCCCGTCTCACGGGCGAAGTATTCGTCAACCGGCTTGCCGTTGACGACGATGTTGCCCGCCCCCTTCTTCATGAAGACGCGGGCGACCGAGGTCTTGCGACGCCCGGTGCCGTAATTCCAATTACCGATCATGACCTGTTGTCCTCATGTCCTCAGATTTCCAGCGCCTTGGGCTGCTGGGCAGAATGGGGGTGCTCTTCACCCGCATAGACCTTGAGCTTGCGTGCCATGGCATAACCCAGCGGCCCCTTGGGCAGCATGCCCTTGACCGCCTTTTCAAGCGCACGCCCGGGAAAACGCTGCTGCATCTTCTCGAAAGTGGTTTCCCTGATACCGCCGGGATAGCCCGTGTGGCGGTAGTAGCGCTTGTCTTGCGCCTTGCGCCCGGTGACGGCGATTTCGGCGGCATTGATGACGATGATGTAATCGCCGGTATCCACGTGCGGTGTGTACTCGGGTTTGTGCTTGCCACGCAGACGGCGTGCGACTTCGCTGGCCACACGTCCGAGAACCTTGCCTCTGGCATCGATCACAAACCACTCATGCCGAACGTCCTGCGGCTTGGCCACAAAGGTCTTCATGATGGTTCCTGAAAAGAGAAAAAGAAAGTGCGGACCGCAAATTCCGCGATAATGCCTCATGCGCCAGGGTGTTTTGACCCACCCGTACACAATCAAAGGCTGCGAAGCCGGCCATTTTATCATGCAATGGCCGGCGATACAAAAAGGCACGAAAGTACCCGCAAGAGCCCTTTCGCGCCTTTGGGCGGAGACCGCCCGCTTACTTGCGGCGGGCTGCCAGAGCACTGCCCAGATAGCGATCGTAGGAGCCTTCGGCCACCTGCGAGAACCACGGCATCACATCGTCGCGGAAGGCCATGTAGTTGTCATGGATCTTCTTGAACATGGGATCGGCGTCGCAGAATTCCTTGTACAGGATGTTGGACGTCTCGAAGGAGGCATCCATGACATCGCGCGGGAACGCCTTGAGCACCGCACCGCCGGCAATCAGGCGGCGCAGGGCGGCCGGGTTGTTTGCATCGTAGCGCGCCAGCAGATTGGTGCCGGCGGCACGTGCGGCCGTGGCGATCAGGCTCTGGTACTTCTCGGGCAGCTCGTTGAAGGCGGCGTCATTTGTATACAGGGAGACCTGGGCCGAACCTTCCCACCAGCCGGGATAGTAGTAGTACTTGGCCACTTTCTGCAGGCCAAGCGCCTCGTCATCGACCGGGCCGACAAACTCGACGGCATCCAGCGTGCCCTTCTCGAGTGACGGATAGATATCACCCGGTGCAATCTGCTGGGGCACCACACCCATGCGTGCCAGCACTTCACCGGCAAAGCCGGCCGTACGCATCTTCAGGCCCTTGAGATCCTCGACCGAGTTGATTTCCTTGCGGTACCAGCCGCCCATCTGCGTACCGGTGTTGCCCAGCGGAAAAGGAATGATATTGCGCGGGGCGAACAGTTCGCGCATCAGCGCCATGCCGTCTCCCTCGTACATCCAGGAGAACATCTGGCGGGCGTTCAGGCCGAAAGGTACGGCGGTATCAAAGCAGAAGCTGGGATCCTTGCCATAGAAGTAATACGAGGCGGTCTGTCCGCATTCGACCGTGCGGTTGCCCACGGCGTCCATCACACCAAAGCCGGGGACAATCTCGCCCCCGGGATAGAGGCGGATGGTGAAATTGCCACCGCTGGCTTCTTCCACCATCTGGCAGAACATCTGGGCGGTGGAGAACAGGGGAGGCAGGGACGGCCCATAGGTGGACGTCATGCGCCAGGTGATCTTGGGGTTTTCCTGGGCAATGACAGGTGCGGCCAGCGCGGCCGTACCGGCCATGGCGCCTAGACCCGCTTTCTTCAAGAATGAACGACGCTGCATGAAAGAGCTCCTGTTGGCAATCGGATGAATGGCGAGCGCCTGTGCTGCCGCTCACCCCCAGATTCGAATGATACAGCGTGTATCCCGGCTTGTGACGAACTTGTGCCGGGCTTGTGCCGATATTCCACGCTTACTGCCCGGCCACGGCCATGCTTTCAATGAGGATGGACCCGGTGGTGCGCGCACCCCGCGTGAGCCGGTCGCTGCCTACTGCCACGATCTGGCGGAACATCTCGGCCAGATTTCCTGCAATGGTGATTTCCTCCACGGGATGCACGATTTCACCATTTTCGACCCAATAGCCGAAAGCACCGCGCGAATAGTCTCCCGTGACGGGATTGACGCCCTGGCCGATGAGCTCGGTCACAAGCAGGCCGCGACCCATGGTCCCGAGCAGGGCGGACAGATCGTCTTCGGCACGCGTGAGGCGCGAGCGCAGTTCGAGGTTGTGCGGCCCCCCTGCATTGCCCGTGCTGCGCATGTTCAGCTTGCGCCCCGTATAGGTCGACAGGAAATAGCCCTGCAGGACACCCTTGTCGATCAGGGCGCGCCTTGCAGTGCGCACGCCTTCGCCGTCGAAGGCCGAACTGGCCATGCCACGGCGCAGAAAGGGGTCTTCGATGATATCGATGTGCTCGCTCATCACCGTCTTGCCCAGGGCGTCGGGCAGAAAACTGGCCTTGCGATACAGGGCGCTGCCGCTGACTGCCTGCACCAGGGCGCCAAGCAGTCCGGCGGCCAGCGGCGCCTCGAACACCACGGGAAAGCGCCCTGTGCGCATGCGTTGCGCCGACAGGCGCGCCAGCGCACGCCGGGCGGCAATGCGGCCCACGATCTCGGGTGCCTCGAGCGCATCGGGTGCGCGCGCCGACGTGAACCAGTAGTCGCGCTGCATGCCATCCCCCCGCCCCGCGATGGGCGAGACGGATACGCTGTGCCGGCTATAGGGATAACCCGCCAGGAAGCCACGCGTATTGCCAAGGACGAACTGGCCCTCGTAGGTATCCACGCTGGCGCCTTCGGTATTTGTGATGAGCGGGCTTTCATCGCGTGCCGCCTGCTCCACGCGGGCTGCCAGCTGCGTTGCCTCCGCGGCCGAGATATGCCAGGGCTGATGCAGCTCGAGATCGGGAAACTCCACCGCCAGCATGTCGGCATCGGGCAGGGCGGCTGCGGGATCTTCCGCTGTATGGCTTGCAATATGCCAGGCCGCCTCCACCGTCTCGCGCACGGCTTTCGGTGACAGGTCCGACGTGGCCGCCGAGCCCCGGCGCCCGCCGGCAAACACGGTGACACTCAGGGAGCGATCACGATTCTGCTCTATCGTGTCCACATCCTGATTGCGCACACTGACGGAAAGCCCGCAGCTCTCGCTGATTTCGGCGGCGGCATCGGAAGCGCCCAGCCGGCGGGCATGACGCAGGGCATCCTGCACGAGCTCGCGAAAGCGGGCATCATTGGAGGCTACGGCAAGACGGGTGGAGGCGTATTCACTCATGAGACAGATTTCCGGACAAGGACGGTTATCATAGCCAATTGCACACGACGAGGTAGATATCGATGACCCCCGAGACGCTGGAATGCATTGAGGTGGAATCCGCCGCCGACCCCACACATGCCGTCATCTGGCTGCACGGCCTGGGTGCCGATGGCCATGACTTTGCACCCATAGTGCCCGAACTGCAACCCGACACGCTGCCCGCCACCCGCTTCCTGTTCCCGCACGCCCCGGTGCAAGCCGTCACCATCAACCAGGGCATGGCAATGCGCGCCTGGTACGACATCTACACGCCTGATCTGGTACGGCGCGAGGACGAAGCCGGCATGCGCCGTTCGGAAGCCGCGATCAAGGCACTGATCGTCCGCGAGAACATTCGCGGCATCCCCTGCGAGAACATCGTGCTGGCCGGCTTCTCCCAGGGCTGTGCCCTGAGCCTGCACACAGCCCTGCGTCTGGATGAGCGACTTGCCGGCATCATCGGTCTGTCGGGCTATCTGCCGCTGGCCGAGCGCTTCGTGCACGAGCGCCATCCCGCCAATCAGAATACGCCCATCTTCATGGGCCACGGCACCATGGATCCGGTTGTGGATCCACAACGGGCCATCGCCTCGCGCGACCGGCTGCTCGAGCTGGGCTACACGGTAGACTGGCACGAATACCCCATGCCGCACACCGTGAGCATAGAGGAAATCGCCGATATTTCCGCCTTCCTGCGCTACGTACTGGACTAACCACTGGACTGACGCCCAACCTCGCCCAGGTCCAGCCAGACGCGCCGCGTGCCCGGATCATCGGCCACGCTGTCATTGCGAAAGCCCAGATAGGTCATCAGGCCCAGCATGGGCCGGTTGGCCGCGAGCACATAGCCGTCGATATAGGTCAGCCCCTGACTCTGGGCTGCGTCGATCAGGGCCCGCATCAGACGTGCCCCCAGGCCATGGCGCTGCCAGTCATCGGCAATGGCCAGGGCATATTCGGCCCCGCGTCCGTCGGCGTTACGCAGATAATGGGCAAAGCCGATGATGGTCTCGCGGGGGTAGCCGCGATGATCGGGATTGGGCTTGCTGACAGTGGCCACCAGCGCCAGCTCGCGATCGTAATCAATGGATGTGTAGCGCGCCAGCATGCGCGGTGTCAGCTCCTGGAGCATGGACACGAAACGCATGTAGCGTGACTGCTCGGAGAGCCCGCGCACAAATTCCTGCAGGGGCTCGGCATCTTCGGGACGGATGGGGCGCAGCAGCCACGGCCGGCCGTCGGCAAAGTGCTGTTCCTGAACCAGGCGGCGCGGATAGGGATGGATGGCCAGATGCGGATAGCCCGAGGTTTCGGGCAACACCAGCAGGGATTGCGGTCGCACCCGGATCTCGATGCGCCCGGCCCGCAGCAGGGGCTCGCCGGGGTAGAGCGGATCGATGCGGATGGACTGCAGCGTCGGCAGTTCGCTCACCATGTCGGACAACCGTTCGAGCGACTCGTGCAGGATTTCCAGCCCTGCCGGGCTGAGCTGGCGCGTGAGCACGCGACGCCACAGGGTACTGCGCTGCACCAGCTGGCGTGCCAGATAACGGTTCAATGGCGGCAGCTCCACTGCCCGCGAGGAATGCGCCACCCATTCCACCTGACGGCTGGCGCCAAAGGCGAACACCGGCCCGAAAGTGGCATCGTGCTCGACGCTGATGGCCATGGGCGTTACTTCACTCACAGCCGCCAGCCCCACCATACCCGGATCGGGATGGTAATCGATGGGCACGTAGAAGCACTCGAGCAACTCACGGCATTCCGCGTCCGTCAGGGCTTCGCGGTGCTCATTGCGCACCCTGTGCAGCAGGCGGCGCGCCTGCTGCAGGCGCGGCGGCCAGGCCAGAGGCTCGGGCGGCAGGGTCTGCTGTGCCATGGTCTGGCTGTAATGCCAGGCAGCCAGCAGGCCGAAACCCTCGACGGCGGACTCCGGTGTGCGAAACGCCGGGGCGCCCGCGTGCTCCAGCCGGCGGCGCAGTTCACGCATATGGGCATCCCCCATGAAGCAGGGGATCACGGGCTTGTGCAGCCGGGGCAGAACGCGCACCATGCGTTCAGCCACAGCGGGCAGGTCGGCATGCGGATCGGGCGCAATGAGCACAAGAATGCCATCGACCCCGGTATCGGCTGCCACCTCGTGCAACAGGCGCTCGAGCACATCGGGCGTCAGGGGGGGATGCACGATGACGGGCTGGTCGGCCTGTGCGCTGATGCCCGACAGACCCATGAGTGTCTGGCGCGTCTGCCGGGCGAGACTCGCGGGAAACACAGCGGCATTGGGCCCCATTGAATCCAGCGCCAGACGCGTTGCTGCACGTCCGTTGGAGACGATGGCAATGCGTCGTCCGCGCGGCCGGTGTACATGTTCGAGCACCCGCAGCGCAGAAAACAGCTGCACGAAGTAGCGCACGCGCACCGCGCCGGCCCGGCGCAGCAGGGCATTGAAGACGGCGTCATGGGCGGCGGCCTGCTGCTGCACATGCGCAGCATGGTCGGCCGGATGACGCCCCGACTTGAGCACCACCACCGGCTTCACACTGGCCGCCGCCCGCACCGCGCTGCTGAAGCGGCGCGCGGCCGGCATGGATTCCAGATACAGCACGATACTGCCCGTGCGTGCGTCCATGGACAGATATTCAACCAGGTCGGCCAGATCGATATCGGCCTCGTCACCGACGGACGCGAGCAGTGAAAACCCGATGTCGACATCCTGCGCCCAGTCGAGCACGGCCGCCATCAGCGAGGCGGATTGCGTCACCAGCGCCACCCGGCCCTGCGGTGCCGTATACGCATCCAGACTCAGATTGAGACCCTGCGGCGGGCGCTGCACACCAAAGGAAGCGGGCCCGAGCACACGACAATCATGGTGCTGGCCCCACTGCAGCAATGCCGCGGCATCAGGCACATCGATCGCTTCGGGGTGGCGCAGGAGCAGGAGACTGCGGGGGCGATGCGCCTGTACGGCGCGCAGGACGGCGATCACGCGCGCCGGCGGCACACACACCACGGCCAGATCGAGCCGCTCCCCGGCCGGCTCCCCGGGCCTCGCAGGAGACAATTCAGAGGGCAATTCGGCGCCGCCCTGCGCATCCAGCATGACAAAAGTGCTGGTCTGTGCAAGCGTACGCGGGAGCCGGCCCGCAGCGGGCAGGGCGCGGTCCGCAACCACCAGCAGGGAACGCGGCGCCATCAGGCTGTTCAGCGCATGCTGCGGCAGCGGCGACGGTTTCGTGGCCATTCTTGATGCCTGTCCTAAAATATGCCTGTCATGGTCTCACCATTTGCCCTGGCAAACAAGCCAGACCCTCTGCCTGGTCAATATATTCCATCAATGTTTCCCTCATGAACGCACCCGTGATCCGAACCCGCTTCGCCCCTTCCCCCACCGGCTTCCTGCATCTGGGCGGTGCCCGTACAGCCCTGTTCTCGTGGGCGTTTGCCCGCCATCACGGGGGCAGGTTCATCCTGCGCATCGAGGACACCGACCTGGAACGCTCCACGCCCGAAGCGGTGCAGGGCATACTGGACGGTATGGCCTGGCTGGGGCTGGACGCCGATGAAGGACCCTACTACCAGATGCAGCGCATGGATCGCTACAGCGCGGCGCTCGATCAGCTGCTGGCATCCGGCCACGCCTACCATTGCTGGAGCTCGCCCGACGAGATCGAAGTCATGCGCGAGCGTGCGCGCCAGGCGGGGCTGAAGCCGCGCTACGATGGCACCTGGCGCCCCGAACCGGGCAAGACACTGCCACCGGTGCCCGAAGGGCGCCGGCCGGTGGTGCGCTTTCGCAACCCGGGCGACGGTGCCACGGGCTGGAATGACATGGTCAAGGGCCCGATCAGCATCGACAACGCCGAGCTCGATGACCTCATCATCGCCCGGCCCGATGGTACGCCCACCTACAATTTCTGCGTGGTGGTGGATGACAGCGACATGCTGATCACGCACGTAATCCGCGGCGATGATCACATCAACAACACGCCACGCCAGATCAACATCCTGCGTGCCCTGGGCGCGCCCATTCCCGAATACGGCCATGTGCCCATGATTCTGGGCCCGGACGGCGACAAGCTGTCCAAGCGCCACGGTGCCGTCAGCATCATGGAATACGACACGGCGGGCTATCTGCCGCAGGCCATGGTGAATTACCTCGCGCGCCTGGGCTGGAGCCATGGCGACGATGAGCTCTTCACGCGCGAGCAACTCGTCGACTGGTTCGACGGCCGGCACCTGAGCCGTTCGGCCGCCCAATGGGATCCGAAGAAATTGAACTGGGTGAATGCCCACTACCTGCGCCAGACGGACGATACGACCCTGGCGCGTCTGGTTGAGCCCCGCATCGCCGATCTCGGCGGACGGACTACCGGCGCTGACCTGCCCGCCATCATGGCGCTGCTCAAGCCGCGCGCGGAAACACTGAACGATCTTGCGCAGGGCGCCATGCTGTTCTGCGGGGATTTCACGCCCGCGGAACAGGCCCTGCAGGACGAGGTGCTCACGCCCGCAGCGCGCACGCTGCTCGCGGAGTTTGCGCGCCAGGCGCAGGCGCTGCCCGACTGGAGTGCCGAAGCGCTCGATACACTCATCAAATCCATGCTTTCCGGGCATGGCATCAAAATGCCTGCCCTGGCCATCCCGCTGCGCGTTGCCGTTACAGGCCGGCGCCAGACGCCGGCGATCGATGCCGTGCTGGCACTGCTTGGCCGCGAGCGCGTGCTCCAGCGCCTGGACCCGTCTGCGCACTGAAACACGCTGAAAAAACCGCTGAACGCGTCTGATTACCAGACCCCTCACCAGACCTTGGCGACCCGGCGTGACCGGACGCCGTTTCACCAGGAGATCACCATGACGACATCACCTTCACGCATCGCCATCGTCACCGGCGCAGGCACAGGCATAGGCCGCGCCGCCGCGCTGGCCCTGCTGGCCGATGGCTATTCCGTAGTGCTTGCCGGCCGCCGCGCCGAGCCGCTGGAAGCCGTTGCCGCCGAGTCGGGCGCCGGCGACCGCGCCCTGGCCGTACCCGCCAACGTTGCCGATGAAGCCGCCGTGCGCACGCTGTTCGACACCTGCGTGCGCCACTTCGGCCGTCTGGATGTGGTGTTCAACAATGCCGGCGGCAATGCACCCGGCGTGCCCATCGAGGAGCTCACGCTGGAGCAGTGGCAGAATGTGGTCGATGTGAACCTGACCGGCGTCTTCCTGTGCATCCGCGAAGCCTTCCGTGTGATGAAGGCACAGGATCCGCAAGGCGGGCGCATCATCAACAACGGCTCCATCTCGGCCCATGCACCCCGGCCCAATTCCTCACCCTATACGGCCACCAAGCACGGCGTGATGGGTCTGACCAAGACGGCGTCGCTCGACGGGCGCAAATACAATATCGCCGTGGGCCAGATCGACATCGGCAATGCCGCCACGGACATGACCGAACGCATGCGCCAGGGCATACTGCAAGCCAATGGCGAGCTCGCCGTGGAGCCCTGCATGGATGTCGACATCGTCGGACAATCCGTGCGCTACATGGCCGGGCTGCCCCTGGAGGCCAACGTGCTGTTCCATACCGTCATGGCCACCCGCATGCCCTTCGTGGGCCGCGGCTGACCCTCAGCGCCCCTGCGCCTTGCGCCAGGCGGCAAATTCGGTCAGGGTGCGCTCATCCGTAGGCGGGTACAGGCCCAGAATGCCCTGTCCCGCCTGTACGCGCTCGAGCACAAAATCCTCGAACACCGTCATCTCGGCCGCTTCCCGGGCGCATTCGGCCACCAGATGCGCGGGGATGATGATCACCCCCTCCTCGTCACCAAACACAATATCCCCCGGAAATACGGGAGCGTCGCCGCAGCCGATGGGTACATTGATCTCGATCGCCTGATGCAGGGTGAGATTGGTGGGCGGCGACGGCCGCTGGTGATAGGCGGGAATGTCCAGCGCTGCAATCTCGGCCGAATCCCGGAAGCCGCCGTCCGTGACGACACCGGCCACGCCGCGCTGCTGCAGGCGGGTGACGAGAATGCCGCCCGCCGATGCCGCACGGGCATCCTTGCGGCTGTCCATGATGAGCACATGACCTTCGGGGCAGGTCTCTATGGCCTTGCGCTGCGGATGCTCGCGATCGCGAAATACATCGAGCGTATTCAGGTCTTCACGCGCCGGCATGTAACGCAATGTAAATGCCGGACCCATCATGCGCTGCCGCCGGCCAAGGCCCGCCACAGGCTGCACGCCCTGCACCATCTGGTTACGCAGGCCGCGCCGGTAGAGTGTGGTCGTCAAAGTCGCCACACTGGCGCTCTCCAGTTGCTTGCGTACCGCAGGTGTCAGAACCGGCATGCCGATCTCCTGAAAATCTTGCTGCCCCGACATGGAGCCGACGCAAATAATCTTAGCAGGATTTTGTTGCAGCCTCGGTCCGGCGTTTCGGGAAAACCCCATTCACAAGGTCGCTGACACCCGTCATCATGAGTGAACACAATTCATCGACAGCGCGGTTACCGGCATCCGAAACGGGATACCATTGACCGGACTGTCAATCATGAACAGTTTCAACTGGAGATCACAATGCGTAAATCCTTCAAATACAGCATGCTGGCAGCAGGTCTCGCCGCCGGATTTGCTTTTGTCACCGGAGTGCAGGCCCAGCAAATCAAGCTCATGACCGGTCCGCAGGGTGGCTCCTGGTATCCCCTGGGCGGGGCGATCTCCAACCTCGTCGAGGCCGACGGCATCAAGATGCAGGTGCTTCCGGGCGCGGGTATTGCCAACGTCAAGGCCGTACAGCTGGGCAAGGCCGACATGGGTTTCGGCAACTCGGTATCCACGGTGGACGGCGTTGCCGGCCGTGAACCCTACGAGTCCAAGACCGACAACGTGTGTAACGTCGCTACGCTGTACCCGCAGTACTTCCAGATCGTGGCCAATGCCGACTCCGGCATCAACAGCTTTGCCGACACCAAGGGCAAGTCCATCGCCATCCAGCCCAAGGGCAATACGGCCGAACTCATCACGGTCCAGCTGCTGGAAGTCTATGGCATGACATACAAGGACATGGGGCGGGTCAGCCACGTGTCGTATACGGACGCCGTCTCGCTCATGAAGGACAACAATGCCCAGCTGTTCACCCTGGGCACTACCGTGCCGGCCTCCTCCATCATGGACCTTGCCTCGGCGCGCGACATCAAGCTCATCGCCGTACCGGATGACAAGTTCGCCGCCATCCATGAGCTCAATCCCGGCTACACCAAGCTCGATATCCCGGCAGGCAGCTATCCCGGTCAGGATGAGGCCGTGCAGGCCATCGCCTATGCCACCCACCTGATCGCCCGCTGCGATCTGGATGAGAACGTCGTGTACAGCACCGTCAAGGGCATTGCCGAGAACAAGGATGACCTGGTCGCGATTGCCAAGGCCATGTCGCCCACCACGCTCGAAATGATGGCCGAAGATATCGGTGTACCCACCCACAAGGGCGCGGCGAAGTACTACAAGGAAAAGGGAATCATGTAATTCCTCACCCGGATGTGCTGAACCCCGGGTCTCTTGTGATGCTCGTCGCCAGAACCGGCAGCCAGCGTACGCAACGGGGTAATATTCCCGACTGACTCCTGACTGTATAGGTTGTTCTACATGGTTTTGATTGGCAACAGCATCGTAGCGCGACTGCTGACCCTCATCGGGGTCAGCATGTCTCTTTTCCAGCTCTATGTGGGCTTCATGGGTCCCCCGCAGGCATATGTCATGCGGGGGATTCACCTGGCCTTTGCCATCGCACTGGCCTTTCTGATGTTCCCCGGCTTCCGGCGGCGCGAGCGTGTCAGCCTGCTCGACATGGTGCTCATGCTGCTGGCGGTGGCCGGTTCGCTGTACCCGACCGTGTTCGTGGACTACATGGTCACACGCATGCCCTATGTGGATGACCCCATCCTCTGGGACATCTTCTTCGGCAGCATCCTCATCGCCCTCCTCATAGAGGCGACAAGACGGGTCACGGGCTGGGCCCTGCCCGCCATTGCCGCAGCCTTCATGCTGTATGCATGGACGGCGGGCAACCAGTCCTTCGACATCATTCTCGACCAGGTCTACCTCACCACCGAGGGGATCTTCGGCATCCCGCTGTACGTGTCGGCAACCTATGTGATGCTGTTCATCCTGTTCGGCACCTTCGTTGAACGCAGCGGTGCGGGCCAGCTGTTCATGGACTTCGCCATGGCGCTCACCGGCTCCAGCGCGGGCGGGCCCGCCAAGGTGGCGGTGGTCACCAGCAGCCTGTTCGGCACGGTATCGGGCAGCGCCACGGCCAATGTCATGACCACGGGCGTATTCACCATTCCCATGATGATGCGCACGGGCTACCGGCCCGGGTTTGCGGGCGGGGTCGAGGCCGTGGCATCCACCGGGGGCCAGCTGATGCCGCCCATCATGGGGGCGGCTGCCTTCGTGATGGCGGAATTCCTGGGCGTGTCGTATCTGACGGTGGCCAAGTACGCCATCCTGCCGGCCATCCTCTACTATGTTGCGGTTTTCATGGCCGTGCACTTCGAAGCCAAGCGTATCGGCCTGAAAGGCCTGCCCAAGGACGAGCTGCCCAGCATGGGGACCGTGATGCGTGAACGCGGACACCTCTTCCTGCCGCTCATTGTCATCGTGGTCGTCCTGCTCATGGGTTACAGCGCCGCCTTCGCGGCCATGTCGGGCATCTGCTCGGTCATTCCCACCACCTGGCTGCGCGCCTCCACGCGCAAGACCTTCACGCCGCGTGCCATCATAGAGGCGCTGGAAATGGGCGCGCGCAACACCGTGGTCGTGGCACTCGCCTGTGCCTGTGCGGGTATCGTCATCGGCGTGGTCACGCTCACCGGCCTGGGCCTGAGCTTCACCAGTCTCGTGCTCGCCCTGTCGCAGAACCACCTTGTGCTGGCCCTGCTGCTCACCGGTGTGGCCGGCATCATCCTTGGCATGGGCCTGCCCACCACGCCGGCATACATTGTGCTGGTCGCCCTGCTCGTGCCCGCCCTGGTCAAGCTGGGTGTGCGTGTCGAAGCCGCCCACCTGTTCGTGCTGTACTTCGCGGTGCTGTCGGCCATCACGCCCCCGGTGGCGCTGGCCGTCTATGCCGCCAACGGCATCTCGCGTGCAAGCCTGTACGACACCAGTGTGGCTGCAGTCAAGCTCGGGCTCACGGGCTTCATCATCCCCTTCATGTTCGTCTTCGGCCCTTCGCTGCTGCTTGAAGGCGATATCATGACCATCATTACCACCACCATCAGTGCCGTCGTGGGCGTCACCTGCCTGGCGGCAGCCATGCACAGCAGCTTCTTCTTCGGGACGGCACGGATCTGGGAGCGCGCCATGCTGCTGGCCGCGGCGCTGCTGCTGATCAAGCCCGGCGTCATGACCGACCTGATCGGTGCCGGCCTGATCGCGCTCACCATCGCCAGCCAGCTGATGATCGCGCCGGAAAAGAAAGCCGCTGCCGGCGAAAGCAGCTAGGGAAGTGCTAAGGAAAGCGCTAGAACGGCAGGCGATAACCTGCGGAGACGCGCCGGGCATTCAACACCTGCCCGTGCGCGGACTCCAGCCGCAGCAGATCCGTTTCCTGCACCAGGATGCGGAAACGGTTGATGAAGATGGGGTCATCCAGATTGACGGGGGCGCCATTCGAATGCAGGGTGCGCAGGACCAGGGCATCCCCCTCACGCTGCCAGCACCCCGATTCCGACAGGCCCTGCGAGGGCTTGCCCTTGCGCTTGAGCTGTTCCTCATAGCGCATGCTGCCGTCCCTATCGAGGTTGATCAGCGTGCGCATTTCGCCCGCAATGCCCTTGCGTGAATGAATGGCGAGCCAGCTGCCCGGCAGGCTGTCCATGACGGTAATTGCCCGGCATGAGGGCATGGCCTGCCCGGTGGCGGGTTCAGGGGCCGGGGCAACGGCGCAGCCGGCCAGCAAGGCTGCCAGCAGAATGCCCGCCCGACAGATCGGTGATACCAATGTGCTCATGGGCCTTCCCGACGATGTTCGATGCAAGCCCTATTCTAGCCCCGGGGCGGGGCCTGTGGCCAAGCCCCGGACTCACTCCCTGTCGCGTCGCGACTTGCGGATGGACTGGGTGATCCTGTCGAGCAGCATTGCAAGGATGACGACGGCAATGCCCGCCTCGAAGCCATCTCCCGGACGCAGGCGCTGGATCGCACGCCATACTTCGCTGCCCAGGCCCTCGGCGCCGATCATGGCGGCGATGACGACCATGGACAGGGCCAGCATGATGGTCTGGTTGATGCCCGCCATGATGGTGGGCAGGGACAGCGGCAGCTGCACCTTGAAGAGCTTCTGCATGCGTGTGGCACCGTAGGCATCCGAGGCCTCGATCAGCTCCACGGGCACCTGGCGTATGCCGAGGATGGTCAGCCGGATGGCGGGCGGCATGGAGAAGATCACAGTGGCGAAGATGGCCGATACCGAGCCGATGCCGAAGAAGGGAATGGCCGGGATCAGATACACGAAGGCCGGCATGGTCTGCATGAAATCGAGCACCGGCATGACGATGCGGTACAGGCGATTCGACAGGGCGGCCATGATGCCGATGGGCAGCGCAATCACCACCGCCACGGCGGTGGCGATGACCACCAGCGTCAGCGTCTGCACCATGGGGTCCCACAGGCCCATGTTGTCGATGAGCAGCAGGCCGACGATGGCGCCCAGCATCAGCCGCCAGCCGGACAGGCGCAGGCAGATCAGGGCCACGACGGCCATGAACACCCAGTCGGGCGTACCCAGCAGCACATCGTTGAGATTGTCGATACCGTCCTGCGTCATGCGCGAGATGCCGCGCGTGACGACGGAATATTCGGTGGTCAGCCATTTCAGGCCGGCCTCTATCCAGGGCCCTATGGGCACCCTGGGAAGCACGCCTTCCATCATTGCACTCCTTCAGTCACAGCCAGCGGTGCCGGCGTCTCATCCGGAATGATTTTCGGCGTGCCATCGTCATCTTCCGTAGCCGGTTCGCCGGCCTTGGCCAGCTCGTCGAGCACCGCACCTTTCACGACCACGCCCAGCAGGCGCCGGTCTTCGTCAACGACGGCAATGGGGACGCTGCGCGGCGAGAACATGCCATACAGCGCACTCAGGGGCTCATCCGGCCCGGTCACGGGCACATCGGGGTCGACCAGATCGCGGATGTGATCATCGCCTCGCTTCACGGCACGATTCACCGCTGCGGCTTCGACCAGCCCCAGCAGGCGCCGGTCGCGCGACGTGATATAGATGGAGTCGATGCCGCTCTCGCGCATCTTGTGCAGCACCGTGCGCGGCCCGTCGGATTCGCGCGCGGTGGCACGCACCGGTCGCATCGCATTGCTTGCGGTGAGCACGCGCGCCTTGTCCACGCCTTCGATGAAGCGGGCCACATAATCATCGGCCGGATGGCGCAGTATGTCTTCCGGCGTACCTTGCTGAACAATCTCGCCATCCTTGAGCAGGATGATGCGATCGCCAATGTTCAGGGCCTCGTCCAGATCATGCGTGATGAATATCGTCGTCTTCTGCGTATGGAACTGCAATTCCTGCAGCTCCTGCTGCATATCCTTGCGGATCAGGGGATCGAGCGCAGAAAAGGCCTCGTCCATGAGCAGCACGCTGCCGTCATTGGCCAGCGCGCGCGCCAGACCCACACGCTGCTGCATGCCGCCCGAAAGCTGATGCGGCCAGGCGTCTTCCCAGCCCTTCAGCCCCACTTGCTCCAGGGCCTCCAGCGCCGCGCGGCGGCGCTGCGCCTTGTCCACACCGCGAATCTCCAGGCCGAACTGTGCATTCTGCAACACCGTACGGTGGGGAAAGAGCGCAAAATTCTGGAAGACCATGGAAAAGTGGCGGCGCCGCGCCTCGAGCAAGTCCTTCTCGCCCAGACGCGTGATGTCTTCGCCATCGATCAGGATCTGTCCTTCCGTCGGCTCGATGAGGCGGTTCAGACAACGGATGAGCGTGGACTTGCCCGAGCCCGACAGGCCCATGATGACCAGCAGCTCACCGTCATGCACGTCAAAATTGATATTCGACAGGCCCAGCGTCTGACCCGTCTTCTCGAAGATTTCCGGCCGTTTCATGCCGGCATCGCGCATCTCGAGCGCGCGACGGGGGTTGGCACCAAAAACCTTGCTCAGACCCCGTACGCTTATCTTGATCTCTGGTTGATCATTCATGGAAAGCAGACGCTTACTTGCCCAGCCACTTGGCCGCCAGCGCCGGATTGTCTTCCACCCACTTCTTCGCATTATCGTAAGGCTCGCCACCCTGCTCATTCATGAGCATGACTTCACCCATCTGGTCCGACGTCCATTCGAAATTGTCCAGAATGGCCCAGGCTTCGGGCATGTCGTCCTTGAGACCCTTGCGGGCGATGGTGTGGATCTGCTCCGCACCGCCGTAGATGCCCTTGGGATCATCCAGATACTTCAGGTCCCAGCGTGCGAACATCCAGTGCGGCGTCCAGGCCGTGACGACAATGTCTTCCTTGTGATCAATGGCATTGCCCAGCGCAGCCGTCATCGTCGCATCCGTGCCGTCACGCAGACGCAGCGACAGGCCGTAGTCCTTGACCACCTGGCCGGTCAGGCGCTGCAGGCCGGCACCCGGGTCGATCCCGATGATTTCCTTGTTCAGCTTGTCGGCATGCGCGTTCAGGTCTTCGATGGAATCCACCGGCGTATAGGCCGGAACCACCAGACCGAGCTTGGTCCCATCCAGATTGGGGCCCAGGTCATCGATGCGATCACCCAGCTCCTCGTAATAATCTTCGTGCGTCGTGGGCAGCCACGCGGCGAGCAAGGCATCGGCATCCCCCGTTGCCACCGACTGCCACATGGCGGCAGCGGCCAGCGAGGTCATTTTCACGTCATAACCGGCCTTTTCAAGCAGCACGCGCATCACATTGGTGGATGCCACTTCCGATGACCACTCGACATAGGCCAGATGGACCGTCCCTTTGCTCTGGGCTTGAACTGGCGAGGCAATCAGGCTCGCTGCGGCAACCACGGCTCCAGCAGCGATACGTGCCTTTTGACCCATTGTTTTCAGCGTCAACATAATTTCTCCTGTAATCATTCGCCATGAAACCAGTTATCTTGCCAGACCGCAATGCACAAAGCAAATGGCAAAGGGACGCAGATGTGTCAGAATGACAGGAAGCAATCGCCTGCCCCACCAGGAGGCCGGAAATATATTATTGCGCCTGCAATCATTTCATTACCTGATTCATCATTAGAAATGCACGACACTGGAACAGGGCTCTCCGCTTGCGGTAGACTTCGGAAGGTTTCGCGTGCACTTCGCTTGCACCTCACACAGGAGTCACCCCATGGCCAATGCCAGGAAATCCAGCGGCAGGAAAGCCGATGCCGTACCCGCCCCCATGAGCCGGGAGGCCGCCCGGGAAGCGAGAGCCAAGGCAATGGCCAAGGCACCCGCCGTCCGCGACGATATCAATCCGGAAGGGTCGTGGCCCTTTCCCACCAGTCCCGAGTCCTGACCGCGCGGCGGATGCCCCATGCTGAGCGATACGCTGACCTTCCTCATCAATATCTTCTTTTCGCTGCTCGGCATCGTGCTGATCGTGCGCGCCTGGGCCTATGCCATACGTCTGCATGCGTTCAATCCCTGGACGCAGACCCTGTGGCGACTGACTGACTGGCTGGTACAACCCGTACGCCGGCTGGTGGGGCCCGGCAACCGTATCGACTGGCCCAGCCTGCTGGCCTGCTGGCTGGCGGCGCTGGCCTATCTGCTGCTGAGCTGGCTGATCGTGACCGGCAGGCTGCCCGACATCCAGAGCGTGGTGCCGCTGCTGGTGGCGGCCCTCCTCACCATGGCGCGCTGGGCCTTCAATGTCGTGCTGTGGGGCGTGCTCATCCAGGCCATCCTGTCCTGGGTCAATCCCATGGCGCCCATCATGCCGACGCTCACCACCCTCACGGCACCGCTGCTCAATCCCATACGGCGCATCCTGCCCCATCTGGGTGGCATCGATCTTTCGCCGCTGGTGCTGCTCGTCATTGCCCAGGTGGCCATGATGGTGCTGCAGCACATGGCCTTCATACTCTTCGGCGTTTGACCCGGCTGTCCCGCAGGGATTCAGAGCTTTGCGGCTATCCCGTAATGATCCCTGAGACGGGCGCGCACCACATCCAGCGGTACATCGTGGTTCTGGGGCCCGCGTGAGGCAATCTTCAGGCTGCCGAGCACATTCGCCAGGCAGCAGGCCTCGTACAGCGACCAGCCCCGGACCAGACCAAACAGCAGGCCGGCGCGATGGGCATCGCCGCAACCCGTGGGATCGACCACCTTTTCCGCAGGAATGGCTGCCACCGCCTGTTCCTCGCCATTCACATAAAGGGAAGCACCCCGGGCGCCGCGCGTGACAATGACGGCACGCATGCCTTCGGAGATGGTGCGCAGATCGCGGCCCGTGCGCTGTTCGATGACGCTGGCCTCATACGCGTTGGCGGTGAGGATGTCCGCCATGGCAATCATGCGTGCCAGGTCTTCACCGTCGAACAGGGGCATGGCCTGACCCAGGTCGAACACCAGGGGAATGTTCTGGGCGCACAGGCGTTCGGCATGGACAAACATGGCGTCCTTCGCATCCGGCGCCACAATGCCCCAGGCGGCGGCATGACCGCTCAGATCGTTTTCCGCGGAACGCAGCATCGCGCCGGGATGGAAGGATGCAATCTGGTTATTGTCGAGATCGGTAGTGATGAAGCACTGCGGCGTGTACATATCATCGATGACCTGTACCAGCCGGGTGTCTATGCCCAGCTTGCGCAGATGCGCGAGGTAATCATCCGCATCGGCACCGACCGTGCCCACGGGAATGGGCTCCCCGCCCAGCTTGCGCAAGCTGTAGGCAATGTTGCCCGCACAGCCGCCGTACTCCTTGCGCAGACTCGGCACGAAGAATGACACACTCAGGGAGTGGATATTGTCGGGCAGGATATGCCGGTTGAAATGATCCTCGAAGACGGCAATCGTATCGAAGGCCAGCGAGCCGCAGATCAGCACTGCTTGCGACATGGGTCACCTAGGGAAAGAAAGTTGTGAGCTGATAGCCGTTGAGTGTCAGGCCGCGGATCTCCAGCGGCAGGCGCACGTGGCGCTCGCTGCTCGCGGGAAAGGGCTGGCCATGGACATCCGGCGGCAGGTAGGTGGTGGATGGCAGATTGCGCCGCGCCACCGTGGCGCCGGCCGCATCCTTGAGCTCGAGCACCACCACCGGCCATTCCTGGGCCCCGCCATGACGGTTGCGCAGGGTAAAGCTCAGCACATAGGCCGTCGTTTCCTCGGTGGCGCCCCCGGTGGCCGCGGCGCCCGTCGCGTCCGTCGCGGGCGCCTCCTGCGCCTTGGCATCCGTTTCTGCGGCCATCACCTTGCTGCGCTGCAACGAAGATTGCGTGATGACGATGAGCTCGGGATGGCGGGCGTAGGCGACCTGGCAGCCCAGCGGCTCGCACAGGCGCTCCAGCAGGGGCCGTGTCGCAGGGAACTGCCCCGCCAGCTGGACGCGAAACACGAAAGCCGCCTGCGCCAACAAGGCAGCCAGGCCCACTATGATGAGCAGCAGCCACAACATGCGTACAAACGCGCCCCAGCGTTGGCCGGTTTCGGAATACTCGCGCTCCCGGCGCACATGCGGCGACGGCGGGAGCACCAGGGAGGGTGCCGCATCATCCTGCCGGGCGGCACTGTCGGCAACCACGGGTTCGCTGCGTACAGGGGCTGCCGGCTCGGCGCCGGAAATCGTGAACTCACCGCGCCGGCGCAGTACCGAGGGTGTGGCCGGTGGTCTCTGCGCTTCTGCTGCAGCAGGCGTCGATGCGGCCGGCGCCGCCGGTGCGGACGCAACGGCATCGCCGGCTACCACGGCCTCGTAGCCATCGAAGATATGGGCGCAATGCAGGCAGCGGATATAGCCCTTGCGCAGCTGCAGCTGCTCCAGGCTAGCCTGGAAGCGGGTTCCGCAATGAGGACACTGTGTGGTCAGTTCCACCATGGTTGGCACAAGTCATGAATCATCATGGGCGGGGCGTTGTCC
Organism: Castellaniella sp.; assembly: GCA_041655275.1. Taxonomy (GTDB): domain Bacteria; phylum Pseudomonadota; class Gammaproteobacteria; order Burkholderiales; family Burkholderiaceae_B; genus JAJYRX01. The sequence goes on from JBBAFU010000013.1 coordinate 19,990, forward strand.
GTGCTGTTGTCCGTGCAGGCAGACCCAGACGTCGCGCGTCCTCCAGACTTCAAGCGCAAGCCACGGGGCATAGGCATCGATGAGTTCCTGCGCCTGCCAGTCGAGTATGCCAGACAATACCAGAAAACCGCCGGGCAGCACGCGCCGGCTCAGCATGGGCGCCATGACCTTGAGCGGCCCCGACAGGATGTTGGCAAGCACAATGTCGGCGCCGGCCGGGTCCAGGTCATCGGGCAGCATTGCCTGAAGCGCCACGCGATTGGCGGCCGCATTGTCGCGGGTGGCCTGCACGGCCTGGGGATCGATATCCACGGCGCGCACCGGCCCCGATCCCAGCAGGCGTGCGGCAATGCCCAGTACGCCCGAGCCGCAGCCGTAATCCAGTACGCTCCGGCCTTCCACCGGATGGGATTGCAGCCATTCCAGGCACAGATGGGTGGTGGGGTGGCTGCCCGTGCCGAATGCCAGGCCCGGATCGAGCTCTATGCGCACGGTCTCCCTGCCCAGCGCCTGCAGGCCGGGATCATTGCGATGCCAGCTGGGCACTATCCACAGGCGCGGACCAATCTGCAGCGGCTCGAACTGGCCCTGGGTCATGCGCACCCAGTCCTGCTCGGCCAGGCTGCGCCACTCGGGCTCGGCCTCGAGCTCCGCGTCCAGGCCCGCATCATGCACGGCCTGCATCAGCGCGGCCCCGTCCTGCTCCGCAGGCAGCAGGGCCACGACGCGGTTGCGCCGCCAGGCCGGCAGCGCGGGCTCCAGCCCCGGCTCGCCATACAGTGGAACCTCATCGGGCGTATCGCCGTCCGCATCCTCCACCGATACCGACAGCGCACCGGCCTCGAACAGGATGTCGGCCAGCGCTTCGGCCGAGGCTTGCGGACAGATGAGGACCAGTTCCTGCATGACGGACTCAGGCCGTTCGCTGGGCCAGCTTCTGTTCCAGATAATGGATGCTGGTGCCGCCCTTCACGAAACGGGCATCCTGCAGCAACTCGCGGTGCAGGGCGATGTTCGTCTGGACGCCGTCAACCACCATCTCGGACAGGGCAATCTCCATGCGCGCAATGGCCTGCTCGCGCGTATCGCCATAGGTGATGAGCTTGCCTATCATGGAATCGTAATACGGCGGTACGACATAGCCGCTGAACACATGCGAGTCCATGCGCACACCCGGGCCACCCGGCGTATGCCAGTTGGTGACACGCCCCGGGCTGGGCGTGAACTTGAAGGGGTCCTCCGCATTGATGCGACATTCGATGGCATGCCCCTTGAAGCTGATATCCCGCTGGCGCAGTGTGAAGGGTTCGCCCGCCGCGATAAGAAGCTGCTGGCGCACGAGGTCGATGCCCGTGACCATCTCGGTCACCGTATGCTCCACCTGTATGCGCGTATTCATCTCGATGAAATAGAACTCGCCATCCTCGTACAGGAATTCGAAGGTGCCGGCACCCCGGTAGCCCATGCGCTTGCAGGCGTCGACGCAGCGCTCGCCGATGCGCTCGACCAGGCGACGCGCAATGCCGGGAGCCGGCGCCTCCTCGATCACTTTCTGGTGACGCCGCTGCATGGAGCAGTCGCGCTCGCCCAGCCAGATGGCGTTGCGTCCGCCGTCGGCCAGCACCTGGATTTCCACGTGGCGCGGATTTTCCAGGTACTTCTCCATGTAGACATCGGGATTGTTGAATGCCACCGCCGCTTCGGAGCGCGTCATGGCAACGGCGCTGAACAGGGCCGCCTCGGTATAGACAACGCGCATGCCGCGCCCGCCCCCGCCGCCGGCGGCCTTGATGATGACCGGATAGCCAATGGCGCGCGCCATGGCCTGGACTTCGTCCAGATCATCCGGCAGGGTCTGGGGCGAGCCGGGTACCACCGGCACGCCGGCATCCATCATGGCCTGCTTGGCGGTGACCTTGTCACCCATCAGGCGTATGGTCTCGGGGCGCGGGCCGATGAAGACGAAACCGCTTTTCTCGACGCGCTCGGCAAAGTCTGCGTTTTCCGCCAGAAATCCATAGCCGGGGTGAATGGCCTCGGCATCCGTGACTTCGGCTGCCGCGATGATGGCAGGCATGTTCAGATAGCTGTCACGGGGCGCCGCCGGGCCGATGCAGACGGACTCATCGGCAAGGCGCACATACTTGGCCTCGCGATCGGCTTCGGAATGCACCACCACCGTGCGTATGCCCATCTCGCGGCAGGCACGCTGGATGCGCAACGCAATTTCGCCTCGATTGGCGATCAGTACTTTTTCAAACATGCGTCAGCCGATCACGAACAGGGGCTGGCCGTATTCGACAGGCTCGCCATTCTCGACCAGGATCTCGCGCACCACCCCCGTCTTGTCCGCCTCGATTTCGTTGAGCAGCTTCATGGCCTCGATGATGCACAGGGGGTCGCCTTCCTTGACCGCCTGCCCGACCTCGACGAAGGGCGTGGCACCGGGGTTGGGCGCGCGATAGAAAGTACCTACCATGGGCGCCTTCACCGCATGGCCTTCCGGCGCCTGGGGCGCTGCAGCTGCCGGTGTGCCGGCAGCCGCGGCGACGACCGCCGCACCCGCGGGCATGGCGGCCGGTGCGACCGCCTCGGGCATCACGACCACCTGCTGGGGCGGCGGCGTTGCCTTGACGATTCTGACCTTGCCGTCACCTTCGGTGATTTCAAGCTCGGCAATATCCGACTCCGAGACCAGATCGATCAGGGTTTTCAGTTTTCTGAGATCCATTGCGAGTGTTTCCGTGTGTTTGCTATGCGTCCTGCGCCAGGGCATATTGCAGGGCCGCCTCATAACCGAATGCGCCCAGACCCACAATGACGCCCCTGGCCAGCGTCGACAGATACGACTGGTGCCGAAAGGATTCGCGCTGGTGGACGTTGGAAAGATGCACTTCCACGAAGGGGATGGCGACTGCCGCCAGGGCGTCGCGCAGGGCTACGCTGGTGTGCGTGTAGGCCCCGGCATTGATGAGGATGAAGTCCGTGCCATCATGCGCCGCCGCCTGGATGCGATCCACCAGCTCGCCTTCATGATTGCTCTGGAAGGCCTGGCAATGGGCACCGGCCGCCGACGCGATGGCCTGCAGGCGCGCATTGATGTCTGGCAGCGTCTGGTGACCGTACACGTCAGGTTCACGCGTGCCCAGCAGATTGAGGTTGGGCCCGTGCACGACAAGAATGTGATGCGCCATTGGGGAGTTCTGTTCGGTACAGACCGCCTTTGTACGCCAATTCACGGGTTTTGTCCATTTCAAGACCCGAAAACCCTACTGCCCGGATGCGCTTTTCCCCAGCCCCGCCATGATGGTATCCAGACGCTCCGGATCGACCTCGCCCAGCCAGTGCCGGCTGATGCTGCCATGCGCATCGAACAGCACGGTGAATGGCAGGCCGCCGCGCGGATTGCCCAGTTGCTTCATGAGCGCGATGCCCGGATGACCGGCCACCAGAATGGGATAGGACACCTGGACTTTTTCCCCGAAGCGGCGCACATTGTCCGCCGTATCCACCGCCAGACCCACCACCTGCACGTGGGGATGGCGCTGATGCAGGGCATCGAGATCCGGCATCTCGCGTACGCAGGGCGCACACCAGCTGGCCCAGAAGTTGAGCAGCAGGGGCGCCCCCAGGAAAGAGGACATGGGTGTGATGCGCGCCTGCAGATCAGGAAATTCGCGCCCATACAGTATCTGGACCGGCCCCGCAGCGGCATGCGCTGCGCCGGTAACACCCAGTGCCAGCAAGCCGGCACCGGCAAGCACGACGCGACGCCGCAGCTGCGCGTGCCCCATGACAGGAATCGTCGTTTTTTCCATGCAGGCATGATAGCACCCCGGCGTCGGGCAGACAGGACTTGGGGCGGCGTCTAAAATACCGCACGGAGGACAGCGATGCATTTGCACATTCTGGGAATCTGCGGCACTTTCATGGGCGGTCTGGCATTGATCGCCCGGTCTGCAGGTCATACCGTCACGGGTTGTGACAGCGGCGTCTACCCGCCCATGAGCACCCAGCTCGAGGAACAGGGCATACGCCTGATCGAAGGTTTCGATGCCACACAGACGGCGCTCGGTGCCGACCTGTACGTGGTGGGCAACGTCGTCTCGCGCGGCAATCCGCTCATGGAGGCGATTCTCGACCAGGGCCTGCCCTATGTCTCGGGCCCGCAATGGCTGGGCGAGCAGGTACTGCAGGGCCGTCATGTGCTTGCCGTGGCCGGCACGCATGGCAAGACGACCACCAGCGCCATGCTGGCCTGGATACTGGAGCAGGCCGGCCGGGACCCCGGCTTCCTGATCGGTGGCATTGCCCCCGGCCTGGCGCTGTCGGCGCGCCTGCGTGCGCCCGACCACCCCTTCGTGATCGAGGCCGACGAATACGACACCGCTTTCTTCGACAAGCGCTCGAAGTTTGTGCACTACCGGGCGCGCACGCTCATCCTGAATCATGTCGAATACGACCACGCCGACATCTTTCCCGACCTGGCTGCCATAGAAACCCAGTTCCATCACCTGATGCGCACGGTTCCCGCCGCCGGACTCATCATCCGCCAGGCACCCGATGCAGCCCTGGACCGTGTCCTGGCACAGGGCCACTGGACGCCGGTGCAATCCTTCGGGCCCGAAGGACAGTGGCAAGCCGCCAATGCCGATGCCCGCGGCCATTTCGATGTCGTCCATGAAGGCGGCGCCGCCGGCTCCGGCACCACCCCCCTGGGGCGCGTCCAGTGGTCGATGGCGGGCGAGCACAACCAGCGCAACGCCCTTGCGGCCATCGCCGCAGCCGCCCACCTGGGCATCAGTCCCGCACAGGCCATCGAAGCCCTGTCGGGCTTTACCGGCGTGAAGCGCCGCCTCGAACTGCGCGGCGCGCCGGCCGGCATCGAAGTCTATGACGACTTCGCCCACCACCCCACAGCCATCGCGCTGACACTGGAAGGCCTGCGCCGCCTGAAGCCGCAGGCACGCATCATTGCCGTGCTCGAGCCCCGCTCCAACACCATGAAGCTCGGTACCATGGCCGCACGCCTGCCCGACGCACTGGTCGCTGCCGATCTGGTCGCCTGCTTCGGCGCGGCGAGCGGCCGCCACGCCCTGGGCTGGAACCCGGCCGACGTACTTGCACCACTGGGCGAACGCGCCACCTGCTGGGATGACGTGGAAGCGCTCACCAAACACCTTGCCGCCACGGCGCAGCCCGGCGACGCCGTCGTCATCATGAGCAACGGCAGCTTCGGCGGCCTGCACGAGCGCCTGCTCACGCGCCTTGCCGACATCCATCCAGCCGACACCCATGGAGGCCCCACATGATTCTCTACCTGCATGGTTTCCTGTCTTCGCCCGCCTCGTTCAAGGCGCGCCTGCTTGCCGAGGCCATGGAACAGCACGGCCTGTCGGCACAATGGGTGTGCCCGCAGCTGCCCATGAGCCCGGCCGAGGTCATGGCCCTGTGCAACGCGAAAGTGGAGCAGGCCCGCGAGCAAGGCCTGGATCCGGCGCGCGAGCTGGTCATCATCGGCTCGTCGCTGGGCGGCTTCTATGCCACCCATCTGGCCGAGCAGTGGCAATGCCGCGCCGTGGTCCTGAACCCGGCCACCAATCCGGCGCGCACGCTCGCCGCCTACCTGGGCACGCAGACGCGCTTCCACAGCGCGGAGCCCGTAGAGTTTTGCCAGGCGCACCTGGACGAGCTTGCGGCGCTCGGTCGCCGGCGCCCGGCACGGCCCGGGCGCTACTACCTGCTTGCCTGCAAGGGCGATGAAGTGCTCGACTGGCGCGACATGGCCGAATGGTATGCCGGCAGCCAGGGCCATATCCTGGACGGCGGCAACCACAGTATTTCCGATTTTGCGCGCTGGCTGTCCGAGGTGCTCGAATTCGCCCTCGCACCGGACCCCGACGGGGATTTGTCATGACCCTCTATGTATTCTATGAAGACGGCGGCAGCTTCAAGGCCGAAAAGATCTTCTCCCGGACCGATGCCAGCCTGCATGTCGAATCCGAAAGCGGCAAGCGCAGCAAGATCAAGCGCAGCAGTGTGCTGTTCGAGTTCGATTCCCCCGCGCCCGCCGGGCTGCTCAGCCAGGCCCAGGCGCTCGCGGCCGAGCAGGATATCGACTTCATCTGGGAGTGCGCGCCGCAGGACGATATCGACGCCGCGGCGTTTGCCGAAGACTATTTCGGCCATCCGCCGTCAGCCGTCGAGAAGGCGGCAATCATCTATGCCCTGCACAGCGCACCCGCCTATTTTCACCGGCGCGGCAAGGGACGTTACCGGCCCGCACCGCCCGACATCCTGAAGGCGGCCCTGGCGGCCATCGAGAAGAAGCAGCAACGGGAGGCGCAGCAAGCGGAATGGACGCGGGCCATGGTGGCCGGCGAACTGCCCGAAGCCCTGGCCGGCGTGGCACCCGAATTCCTGGGTCGCCCCGACAAGGCATCGCTGGAATGGAAGGCCTTCGATGCGGCCCTGAGCGAGCTCAAGGTATCGCCGGAGCAACTCCTGCTGACGCTCAAGGTGTGGCCCCACCCGCTTGCCCTGCTGCAGCACCGCTTCCTCTCCGTGCACTTCCCCAAGGGCACGCAGCTGCCCCCGGTACAGGCCGATATCCCGCGCCTCGACCTGCCCATGGCCGAAGTGACGGCGTATTCGGTCGATGACAGCCAGACGACCGAAATCGATGACGCCCTGTCGGTGCGCATCCTGGACGGCGACAGGGTTGAGGCGGGCGTGCATATTGCCGTGCCCGCACTGGCGGTCACGCGCGGCAGCAAGGCCGATGCGCTGGCGCGCAAGCGCATGGCCACCGTTTACATGCCGGGCGAGCGCATCAACATGCTGCCCCAGGACATCATCAGCGCCTTTTCCCTGCAGGCGGGCGAAGTGCGTCCCGTGCTCTCGCTCTACGTGCAGATGAATCTGGAAACGGGCGAAGTTCTGGGTTGGAACAGCCGCCTGGAGAACATCCGCGTGGCCGACAACCTGCATCACAGCCTGTTTGCAGGCCTGGTCACGCCGGAAAGCCTAGATGACCCGGCCGTCCGCCTGCCGCATGAGGAATGGCTGCGTCCCCTGTGGCGCGTGGCACGCCACCTGATGCACCAGCGCGAGCTGATGCGCGGGCGTCCCGAAGGCAGCAATCGCATCGAATTCAGCATAGAGCTCGATGGCCCGGCCGATGATCCCGATACACCGGTGCGCCTGGTCCCGCGCGAGCGCGATGCGCCGCTGGACCTCATCGTGGCCGAATTCATGATCCTGGCCAACAATCTGTGGGGCGGGCTGCTGCACGAGCATGGGCTTCCGGGCATCTACCGCTCGCAGCAGGCCGGGCGTGTGCGCATGTCCACGCATCCGCTGCCACATGAAGCCATCGGCGTGCCCCAGTACGCCTGGTCAACATCGCCGCTGCGCCGCTATGTGGACCTCATCAACCAGTCGCAGATCCTGGCCGCCGCCGAGCACGGCGTGTCGGCGCGCCTGGTGGCGCCCTTCAAGCCGAGCGATGCCGACCTGTTTGCCATCATCAGCGGTTTCGACACCCAATACGGGCTATGGAAGGACCACCAGATCGCGCTGGAGCGCTACTGGACGCTTCGCTGGTTTCAGCAGCAGGGTCTGGGCACGGTGGGCGGCACGGTGCTGCGCGACGATCTGGTGCGACTGGACAGTGCACCGCTGGTGGTGCGCGTGCCCGGGCTGCCGCCCCTGGAGCGCGGGGAAAAGGTAAATCTGGATATACTGGGTGTGGACGAACTTGGTCTCGAATTGCACTGCCGGCTGCGTGAAGTCGTATCCGGCTGAGTCCTGCCACTCCTCTTGCCATGGCCCCGGTCTCCAGCCTGCTGCTGCGCGCACGCGCGCCGCGCAATGATCACCTTATCCTTGCCCTGCTGATCTCGCTCGGGCTTCACGCGGGCGCCCTGGCCATACAGCTGCATGCGCCGCGCCCGGCCGTGCCGGCCAGCCGCCCGCTGGAAGTCGGCCTGGTGAATGCCGCCACGCCGCTGGCCCCGCTGGAGCCGCAGCTGCTCGCGCAGACGGATCTGCTTGCCGGCGGCGAGCAGCCGGAGGGCATCAGCACCAGCCCTCTGCCACGTACAGCGCAAGCCCTGCCCGACGAGGTGGTGCTGGCCGCCCTGCGCGAACGCCAGCAACAGCTGGAGGAAGCCCAGCGCCAGCTGCTGCAGCGCCTGGAAGCGCAGCTTGCCATTGCGCCGCCACGGGCCACGGAAGACTTTCTTGCCTCCGATGCGGAACCGGGCAGCGATGCGCGGGATCAGGACAGCCTCATCATCAATGCACGCATCGCCGCGCTCAAGGCGCGCGTCGAACACTACAATGCACTGCCTCGACAACGCTTCGTGGGTCCGTCCACCCAGGCCGATGCCTATGCCCATTACCTGGAATCCTGGCGCACCCGCATCGAGCAACTGGGCACCGAGCACTATCCGGTCGAGGCCAGGGGGCGCACCTACGGCAGCCTGCAGCTCACGGTCCATATCCGCGCCGACGGCAGCCTGATGCGCGTGGAGTTCGACCGCCCATCCGAACATGCGGTACTCAACATGGCCGCCCAGCGCATTGTCCAGCTGGCCGCCCCGTTTGCGCCCCTGCCGCCCGCCATCGCGCGTGAGACCGACATCCTGGCCATCACGCGCACCTGGCACTTCCAGAATCAGGAACTTGAAACGCGCCTGCCATGACTACTGCTCCCATTCCGCGCTTCGCCGTCATCGGCCATCCCGTGGCCCATAGCCAGTCACCCTGGATTCACCACGCTTTCGGGCAACAGACCGGCATCGCACTGAAGTACGAAAAAATCCTTGCGCCGCTGGACGGTTTCCGTGCCACGGTGGACACCTTCTTCGGCGAAGGCGGACGCGGGCTCAACGTCACCCTGCCCTTCAAGGAGGAAACCTGGACGCTGGCCGGCGAGCGGCTGAGCCCGCGCGCGCGTCTGGCCGGGGCCGCCAATACCTTGTGGATCGACGCGAGCGGTGCAATCCATGCCTGCAATACCGACGGTGCGGGCCTGGTGATGGATCTGGAGCGCCTGGGCCATGCCCCCCGGGGCCGGCGCGTGTTGCTGCTGGGTGCGGGCGGCGCGGCGCGCGGCGCCCTGCCGGCGCTGCTCGAGGCCGGCAGCGCCCGGGTCCACGTGGCCAACCGCAGCCCGGAAAAGGCCGAGCGGCTATGTGCCGACATGGCGGACTACGCCGTCGACGTACCGCGCAGTGCGGGCGCACTCACGACCATCGCCGGACAGTGGGATCTGGTCATCAACGCCACCTCGAGCAGCCTGTCGGCCCATCGTCCGCTGGCAGTACAGCTCAGCTATGCTGCCGGCGCCCTGGCCTACGACATGGTCTACGCCGCGCAGGAAACGGCATTTCTGGGTGAGGCACGCCGCCAGGGGGCGGCATCATGCGCCGATGGCCTGGGCATGCTGGTCGGGCAGGCCGCCGTCAGCTTCGAGATCTGGCATGGCGTTCGCCCCCGGATCGCCCCCGTGCTCCAGGCCCTGCGCCGGCACCTGATGCAACAATGAGACGCTGGAAGACCTGGCGCACGCTGCTGGCCGCCTTGCTTCTGGGTCTGTTCGCCTTCCTGCTCTACCAGTTCGGGCTGCTCGTCATGGTGATCTGGCTGAGTTTCCGCAATCCCGGCTCCACCGCCTTCATTGATGCGGCGCGCAGCGAGCTGCGCATCCAGGGCAAGGAAGCGTCCATCGCCCGGGTATGGGTGGACTACGACCATATCAGCCCCCACCTCAAGCGCGCCGTGGTGGCGTCCGAGGATTCCGGATTCATGGCGCACAGCGGTGTGGAATGGGCCGCCATGCGCCAGGCCTGGGCCTGGAACCGGCAACAGGCCGCCGAAGGCAGCAGCCGGCGTCGCGGCGGCTCGACCATCACCCAGCAACTGGCCAAGAACCTTTTCCTGTCCTCCTCGCGCAGCTACCGGCGCAAGGCCCAGGAACTGATACTGGCACTGATGCTGGAGGTCGTCATGAGCAAACGGCGCATCCTGGAGCTTTATCTGAACGTGGCCCAATGGGGCGAAACCACCTTCGGCGCCCAGGCGGCGGCGCAGCAGCACTTCGGCACCTCGGTCGCAAAGCTGTCGGCCGCCCAGGCCGCGCGCCTGGCGGCCATGCTGCCCAACCCGCGTTACTACGAGGAACAGGGCACAACCCGATTCCTGACGCGGCACAGCCAGACATTGCTGCGGCGCATGCCGCAGGTGGACATTCCCTGAATTTGTTAAGCTTGTGCGATCCCACTGAAAGCCCGCCATGCGCACTGCACGCCGTTATCTCGCCCTGGAAATCTATCGCTCCGGCGCCGTGGTGTTACTGGCCCTGCTGGGCCTGTTCAGCCTGTTCGGACTCATCGAGGAGCTCGACAACCTGGGCAGCCGGCTCAGCCTGATCAATCTGTTCACGCTGGAGCTGCTGGCGGTACCCACGCGCCTGTACGATCTGCTGCCCATCGGCCTGCTCATCGGCGCCATCCTGGCACTGGCCGGCCTGGCGCAACGCAACGAGCTCGTCATCCTGCGCGTATCCGGCGTCAGCGGCCTGCGCCTGCTGGCCACGCTCTGGCTCATCACCCTGCCCCTGGTCGGCGGTGCGTTCGCACTGTCCGAAGTGCTTGCACCGGCAGCCGAGCTCAAGGGCAGCGAGGCGAGCATGATCCTTCTGGGCCGCACGGGTGGCGCGCGCATGGACAGCGGCTACTGGTTCCGCGAAACTGCGCCCGATGATGGCCTGCGCATCATCAACATCAGTCACCTGCTCACCGGCGGCAATGTCAGCGACATCACCCTGTACGAATTCGATGCGGACAATACGCTGCTGGCGCTGTCCCACGCCGCCGGCGGGCGCTTCCACGCCGGTGAGCTGACGCTGCGCGAAGTCACGCGCACCGAGATCGATGACCATGCACTGGACGCACTCGCCGATGCAACACCGCCCGAGGCACCACTCACCCGCCAGAGCACCCAGGCCAGCCGGCGGCTGGAAACCAGCCTTACCCCCGAGCGCCTGATCGCCCGGGTACTCACGCCCGAGCGCATGTCCATCGCCACCCTGCTCGACTATATCCATTACCTCGACAACAATCACCTGCAGACGGATCGACAGCGCGTGGCCCTGTGGCGCAAGTTCGCCTACCCGTTCACCTTGCTGGTGATGATCACCATTGCGGCACCCATCAGCTTCATGCAGACCCGGCGCGGCGGCGTGGGCGGCAAGGTCTTCATCGGCATCCTGCTGGGTGTGGCCTTCTTCATGGTCAACCAGCTCGCGCTGAACGTCGGCATGCTGGGCAAATGGGCACCCTGGGTAACCGCATTGATACCCAATATCGCCGCCGGCCTGCTCGCCTTCGCCACCTTGCTGATCATGGAAAACCGCCACAATGTCAAACGGTTGCGCCAGCGTGCCTGAAAGCGCTACGGCACCTGTCTGGGTCATCGGCGACCTTCAGGGATGCCGTTGCGCCCTGGAGCGGCTGCTCGCCCACCCCGAGATCACTGCCGACCCGCGTGCGCGCTTCTGGTTCTGCGGGGATCTGGTCAATCGCGGGCCGGATTCACTGGGCACCCTGAAGGCGGTGATGGCCCTGGGCGAGCGTGCAAGCTGCGTGCTGGGCAATCACGACATCCATACCCTGGCGGTCTTCGCCGGCCATCGCGAACCGGGCAAGTCCGATACGCTGGACGCACTGCTGAGCGCCCCCGACGCCGCCGACTGCATGGACTGGCTGCGCCACCGGCCGCTGGCCCACTACGAGCAGGGCCACCTGATGGTGCACGCCGGGGTGCTGCCGCAATGGACGGTGGCCCGCACGCTGGCGCTGGCGGGCGAACTCGAAACGGCGCTGCGCGCGCCCGACTGGCAGGACACCCTGGCCGATCTGTTCGGCAACAAGCCAAGGCGCTGGCGCGAGGCGCTGCGCGGCACGCGGCGCCTGCGCGTGATCGTCAATGCACTGACCCGCCTGCGCATGTGTACGCCCGACGGGCGCATGGACTTCAAGCACAAGGGCAAGCCCGTCATCACGGCGGAATATCTTCCATGGTTTGAACTGGAGAACCGCGCCACCGCCAACGACACGATTGTGTTCGGCCACTGGTCGGTGCTTGGCCTGATGATGCGCCCCCACCTGATCTGTCTGGACACCGGCTGCGTCTGGGGGCGCGAACTCACGGCCATGCGCCTGCATGACCGCCATCTGGTACAGGTGTCGTGCCATCCAGATAACGCTGCAGTATGACGGCTGCAGCCATGGCATCATCCGCGTCGTGATTGCCCAGGATCTGCTGCGCCTCCATGCTGGAATGGCGCTCGTCGACCAGCTCGACCGCAATGCCGAAACGGCCGCGCAGCTGGTTGGCAAAGCGGCGCGCCTGCGCCGTGGCCGGCTGCTCACCACCCTCGAGCGTGAGCGGCAGACCGACGATGACACGGTCGGGTTGCCACTGCCGGAGCAGGTCCTGGATCTGGTCGAAACGCTGTGTGCGCGTCTGCGCACCGATGATGCACAAGGGGCGCGCCTGGCGCGTGAGCGTGTTGCCCACGGCCACGCCTATCCTGCGCAGCCCGAAATCAAATGCCAGCAGCAGGTGCTCAGGCATGCCCCGCCTGGGACATCAGCATGGCGGGCTCTATGCCGAGCTGCGACAGTGCCGCCTCGTAGCGCTGCTCGGCGGGCACGTCGAAGAGGATCTCCTGTGTGGCGTCAACATTGAGCCAGGCATTGCGCACGATCTCGCTCTCGAGCTGGCCCGCGCCCCAGCCTGCATAACCCAGTGACACCATCAGGCGCGCCGGCCCCTGCCCCTGGGACACGTCCTGGAGCACGTCGCGCGATGTCGTGAGTGCCATGGGCCCCATGCGCACGCTGGAGGTATAGCTGCCCGAAGGCGTATGCAGCACGAAACCCCTGTCGGTCTGGACAGGGCCGCCGAAAAACACCGGCGCATCCTTGACCGGCCCGATTTCCAGGGCCAGATCCAGCTCTATGCGCTGCAGCAAGTCACCAACGGTGAGATCGGTGGGCCGGTTCACCACCAGACCCAGTGCGCCTTCTTCGGTATGTTCGCAGATATAGATGACCGTGTTGGCCAGTGAACCCCCGACCATGCCCGGCATGGCAAGCAGGAACTGACCGGCCAGGCTGACATGCGTTTCACCGGCGTCGAGATCTTTATGGTCCTTGGGGTTTGACATGACATTCTCCGCAATAGCGTTGGCCCCTGCGGATTGCGCTCAGATCTCGATCAGCTCGAAATCCTCCTTGCGCGCGCCGCATTCGGGGCATACCCAGTTTGGCGGTACATCTTCCCATTTGGTTCCCGGCGCAATGCCTTCTTCCGGGAGGCCCGCCTCCTCATCATATATCCAGCCGCAAATCAGACACATCCAGGTACGCATTTCAAGATCACTCATTCTATGAAACCGTCTGCGGCCGGAAAGCCTTGTACAGACGTTCATGGATTAAAATGGAGGCCATCTTACTAAAATCAATGCCTGATGTTCACATTTTCCATCGAACATCGGCGAATTCACGCGAATTCATCTTGGAAATTCACCTTGGTGCAGGCACTCCAACCTTCTCTGGTTCTTATTTTCGGCCCGTTTGACCCAACCGGTGCCAGTAGCCTTCCGGCAGACGCGGTTACCTGCGCAGCCCTGGGCTGCCATGCGCTGGGTGCGCTCACCGCCACACTGGTGCGCGACAGCGCCGGTGTCGAGGACATCCAGCCCAGCCCGCCCGAGCTGCTGGACGACCAGGCGCGCTGCCTGCTCGAGGACATGCCCGTCAAGGCGCTCAAGATCGGACCGGTATACACCAGCGAGACGGTCAGCGTGATTGCGCAGATTGCGGCGGACTACAGCCACCTGCCCCTGGTATTGCAGCCGGGGCATATTCCCTATGAGTCGCTGGCCGAAGATATCGACGCCGAGGATGCCCAGCTGGCACTGTTCGAACTGCTGCTGCCCCAGACCGATCTGGTGGTCACCCAGGGCAATATACTGGCCCGGTGGGCCAGCCAGGGCCTGCTGCCCGATGCCTCGGTCGAACAGGCAGGCGACGTCCTGTTCGAGCACGGTGCCGAGTGGCTGCTGGCCTGCGATCAGCCGCTGCGCCCCGGTCAGCAGGGTCATGTCCTGCTGGGCGCCGGTCATCAGGCACACAGCTGGCCCAGCGAGGGCATGCCCGCACGCGTGCTCGATACCGAAGGTCCCATCGCCTGCGCCATCACGGCGGAACTCGCCGCAGGTCACGCCATGCCCGTGGCCGTCGAGCGCGCCCTGCAAAGTGCGCAACCACTTCGCGCACGCCATTTCCAACCCGGCATGGGCCATCTGCTGCTTGATCGCAGCCAATCATCATGACTGACTCAATCCGCTTTCCCCGGGGGCTGTACGGCATCACCCCCGAATGGGACGATACCGACAGACTGCTGCATGCCATCGATCAGGCGGCCCGGGGTGGCATGGTCGCCCTGCAATGGCGGCGCAAGCATCTCGATGCCGCCCAGGGCCTGGCACAGGCACGACGCATCCAGGATCACTGCCGTCAACTGGGTGTGCTATGCATCATCAACGACGACTGGCGCCTGGCAGCCATGATCGATGCCGATGGCGTGCACGTCGGCCGTGATGACGGCACCATCGCCGACGCACGGCTGGCCCTGGGTGACGATAGAATCGTGGGCTCCTCGTGCTACAGCGATATCGAACGCGCACGGCAGGCCATCGACGCCGGGGTAGACTATATCGCCTTTGGCGCCGTCTATCCTTCCCCGATCAAGCCCGATGCCGTGCGTGTACCGCTGGAAGTGATCACACAGGCGCGCGCGCTTGTCGAAAACATCACCCCGGCCGGCGAACGGCGTGTGGCCATCTGCGCCATCGGCGGCATCACGCCCGGTAATGCCGCCCCCGTGGTGGCGGCCGGCGCCGACAGCCTGGCCCTGATCAGCGGGCTCTTCGAGGCCCCCGACATCCGCGCGGCCGCAGCCGCCTGCCAGGCACTCTACGCCTGACGGCCGGCAAACCCGGCCTCTTCACATCAACTACTGTCTGAATCTACTGCCATGTCACGCAATCCGGAACTTTTCGAACGCGCCTCCCGCCACATTCCCGGCGGTGTCAATTCACCCGTGCGCGCCTTTCGCTCCACCGGCGGCACGCCTCGATTCATCGCGCGCGCCGAAGGCCCCTGGCTGTGGGATGCCGACGGTACGCGCTATATCGACTATATCGGGTCCTGGGGCCCGGCCATCCTGGGCCATGCCCATCCAAAGGTGGTCGAGGCCGTGCAGCAGGCCGCGGCCAGGGGCCTGTCCTTCGGCGCCCCCACCGAAGCGGAAATCCAGCTGGCGGAAACCATTTCCGGGCGGCTGCCGTCCATGGAGAAGCTGCGCCTGGTCAGCTCCGGCACCGAAGCAACCATGAGCGCCATCCGTCTGGCCCGGGGTGCCACGGGGCGCAACAAGATCATCAAGTTCGAGGGCTGCTATCACGGCCACGCCGACAGCCTGCTCGTCAAGGCCGGCTCGGGCCTGCTCACATTCGGCAACCCCACATCGGCGGGCGTGCCTGCGGAATTCGTGCAGCACACCCTGGTGCTCGACTACAACAATCTGGACGCCATCGACAGGGCTTTCGAGGAACAGGGCGAAGACATTGCCTGCGTCATTCTGGAGCCCATTGCGGGCAACATGAATCTGGTGCGCCCCGTGCCCGGCTTCCTGGAAAAAGTGCGCGAACGCTGCACCCGGCACGGCGCCCTGCTCATCTTCGACGAAGTCATGACGGGTTTCCGTGTCGGACCGCAAGGCGTTCAGGGACTGACGGGCATCACGCCGGACCTGACGACGCTCGCCAAGGTCATCGGCGGCGGCATGCCGGTGGGCGCCTTCGGCGGCCGCGCGGACATCATGGATCACATCGCGCCCCTGGGCGCCGTCTATCAGGCGGGCACGCTCTCAGGCAACCCCGTGGCCGTGGCCGCCGGTCTGGCCACGCTGGAGCTCGTCGGCGAGCCCGGCTTCTACGAGCGTCTGGGCGCACAGACGCAACGCCTGGCCCAGGGCCTCACGGAAAGGGCGAATGCGGTGGGCATCAGCCTGTGCGCCGATGCCGTGGGCGGCATGTTCGGCATCTACTTCACGCCCGACATCCCCACCAGCTTCGCCGAAGTCTCGGCGGCCGACACGGCAATGTTCAACCGCTTCTTCCACGGCATGCTCGAGGCCGGCGTCCACCTGGCCCCGTCCGCTTTCGAGGCGGGCTTCGTCTCGGCAGCCCACGATGATGCCATCATCGACGAAACCCTGGATCATGCCGAAGCCGTGCTCGCCCGGCTGGTGACGGAGCGTTAGCCGGGGCGGTTGGGATTATCTGCATCTCGCAGCGCAAAACGCTGCAGCTTGCCGGTCGGGCTGCGCGGCAGCCGGTCGACGAAGGTAATCGCCCGCGGGTATTTGTACGGCGCAACGCAGCGTCGTGCATGCGCCTGAAGCTGCAGGGCCATCTCGCTTCCGGGCGTCCAGCCCGGATGCAATACCACGAAGGCATGGACGATGGTGCCGCGCAGCGGATGCGGGCGCCCCACGACGGCGCACTCTGCAACCGCCTCGTGACTCAACAGGGCATCCTCGACTTCAGGTGCCGCAATGCTGTAGCCGGCCGAGACAATGATGTCGTCATTGCGCGCCTGATAATGGAAATAGCCGTCCTCGTCACAGAACAGGCGATCACCGGTCAGGTTCCAGCCCTGCTGGACATATTCCGTCTGGCGTGCATCCGCCAGATAACGGCAACCGGTGGGCCCGCGCACGGCCAGACGCCCCACCGTGCCCGGCGGCACGGACTGCATCTGCGCATCGACCACCCGCGCCTCGTAGCCGGGAACGACGCGCCCGATGGCACCGCGACGTACCGCATCGGGCGCACTGGCGATATAGATATGCATCATCTCGGTGCCGCCGATACCGTCCAGCATCTCGATGCCGCTCGCCTGCTTCCACAGACGGCGCGTGGCATCGGGCAGGGCTTCGCCGGCCGAGACGCACAGGCGCAGGCTGGGCAGCCCGCCTTCCGGCATGTTCGCCGCCATCTGGCGGTACAGCGTGGGCGGGCCGAACAGCGTCGTCACGCCCAGTGTGCGAATCTGCGCCATCAGCACCTCAGGCCCCTCGTGCCCCACCAGCGCCGTCGAAGCGCCGGCATGCAGGGGAAAGCACAGCAGCCCGCCCAGACCAAAGGTGAAGGCCAGCGGCGGCGTGCCGATGACGATGTCATCGGGCACCAGACGCAGCACATGCCGGCCAAAGGTATCGCACATGGCAAGGATGTCGCGGTGAAAATGCAGGCAGGCCTTGGGCTCGCCCGTAGTGCCGCTGGTAAAGGCAATCAGGCAGACATCGTCGCCGGCCGTATCGCAGGCGCTGAACGTGGCCGGCATGGCGGGCAGCAGGGCTTCCAGACCCTCGTCGGCAGCACCGCCAAAGCCAAGAATGCCTCCGGGCGGGATATCGGACTGCCCAGGAACGGCACAGGCGGCCTGCAGTTCCCCGAGCAGCGAAGTTTCGCACAGGGCGGCCTGTACCCTCGCCTTGTCCATGATGATGCGCAGCTCGCTGCGGCGCAGCATCGGCATGGTGGGCACGGTCACCAGCCCGGCCTTGACCGCAGCCAGCCAGGCGGCCGCCATGAGGGGGCTGTTGCGACCGCGCAGCAGCAGGCGATTGCCCGGCACCAGCCCCATGGGACCCACCAGCACATGGGCAATGCGATCGACAAGCCGCACAAGCGCCTGATAGCTCAGGGTGTGCTCGCGCCCCTCCTCGAGCCAGCGAAACGCAATGCGTTCGCGCCAGGCCCGGTGAGCGTCGGTCTCGAGCAATGCCGTGGCGGCATTCAGCCGGGGCGCCATGGTCGTGTCGGGCAGGCCGTCGAAAAGAAAGACCGGCCACTGCGCGCGCGGCGGCAGGTGATCGCGGGTGAAAGTATCGATATGGGCACTCGCTTGCATCGGCATCCTCGAACGTGTCAGTCCTCGCGCTCCCCGGCATGTGCGCGCACCGCCAGAGACTCGAGCTGACGCTGTCCGGCCCGGTACTGCACGGGCCATTCCACCCCCTGTGCGCCCAGGCGCGCCGACTCGCGCAATGTCCAGGCCGCGTCGGCCAGATGGGGGCGCGCCAGCGCACACAGATCGGCCCGGCCGGCGGCAATGATGGTATTCACCTGATCGGCATCCGTGATTGCACCCACGGCAATCGAGGGTACCCCCGCCTGATTGCGCACGCGATCGGCCAGCGGCGTCTGATACAGACGCCCGTATTCGGGCTGCTGCGCCGGACTGACCTGGCCCGACGAGCAATCCACCATATCCGCACCGGCGGCATGGAAGCAGCGCGCCATCCGGACGGCATCTTCCGGCTGCGTGCCCCCTTCGACCCAGTCATGGGCCGAGATGCGCACTGACATCGGCAGGTGGGCAGGCCAGACGGCGCGCATGGCCGCAAAGACTTCAAGCGGGTAGCGCAGGCGGTTTTCAAGACTGCCGCCGTAGGCATCGCTGCGCCGGTTGGTGAGCGGCGACAGGAAGCTGGACAGCAGGTAGCCATGGGCGCAATGCAGCTCCAGCCAGTCGAAACCGGCGTTTGCCGCGCGCCGCGTGGCCGCGACGAAATCATCCCGGATCGCGTCCATCTGTGCACGTGTGAGGGCCCGGGGTGTCTGGGACAGGCCCTCGATATACGGTAGCGCAGAAGCCGACACCAGCGGCCAGGCGCCCTCTTCCAGCGGCAGATCCGCCGCCTCCCAGCCCGGTCGCGTCGCCCCCTTGCGGCCGGCATGGCCCAGCTGCATGCCCAGCGCAGCCGGACTGTGCGCATGCACGAAGTCGACAATACGCCGGAAGGCGGCGCCCTGCGCATCGTTCCACAGGCCGGGACAGGCCGGCGTGATGCGCGCCTCGGGCGATATGGCCGTCATTTCCACCATGACCAGCCCCGCCCCGCCCATGGCACGGCTGCCCAGATGCACCAGATGGAAGTCGCCCGGAACCCCGTCTCTTGCAGAGTACATGGCCATGGGCGAGACCACAATACGGTTGCGCAGACGGACGCTGCGCACCACCCAGGGCAGATGCATGGGCAAGGGTGCGGGCGCATCCGGCGACGGCGACAGCCCGGCCTGCATTGCCAGGCGGCGCTCGTGGGCGTCCAGCCAGGCGGCATCGCGCCGGCGCAGGCCCTCGTGCGAGATGCGCTGGGAGCGAGTCAGCAGGGAATAGGCAAACTGGCCGGGTTCGAGGCGCGCGTGCCAGGCCACGCTTTCGAACCATTGCCTGGAGTTGCGTGCGGCATTGCGCAGGCGCAGCGCCTGCGTGCGCCGCGCATGCTCATACCCGCCAAGGGCCGCCGTCAGCGTCGTATCCGGCCGGCACAGGGCCGCCTGCAGGGCCATGGCGTCACCCATGGCCAGAGACGTGCCCGAACCAATGGAAAAATGCGCTGTGTGCGCGGCATCGCCCATCAGAACCACCGGCACGCAACGTCCGTCGGGCATATCGGGATGGTGCACCCAATGCTCGCACTCCAGCGTGACAAAGCACTGCCACTGCCGTACATCCTGGGCGCCGGCAAGCAGGGGCTGATCCCCCAGCCATGGGCGAAACAGCGCCTGGCAGGTGTCGAGCACCTCCTGTTGACTCATGCGGTCCAGCCCGGCTGCACGCCAGGTGGCTTGCGGCGTCTCGACGATGAAAGTGGAAAGGCCCGGGGCAAAAGGGTAGGCGTGAGCCTGGAACCAGCCCGAAGGCGTTTCGACGAAGATAAAGGTAAACGCATCCAGGGTCTTGCGCGTGCCCAGCCACAGGTAGCGACAATCGCCGCGCTGGAACCGTGGGCCATAGGCTTGGGCATGGCGCTCGCGAACACTGCTGCCCGCACCATCGGCGGCAACGACCAGGTCGGCCTGCCATTGCTGTGCCGCCAGGGCGACGTCAGTCACCGCCGTGCCGTGCACAAGCTCCACACCCAGCTCACGGCAGCGGTCCTCCAGAATGCTGATCAGGCGACGGCGGCCAATGCCGCTGAAGCCATGGCCGGCCACCCGCTGATGACTGTCCCTGAAATGGATATCGATCTCGTCCCAGTGACACAGGGCGGCATCGATGCGCGCTGCGGATTCCGGATCGGCACTGCGCAAGGCGGCGCGCGCTGCTTCCGAGAACACCAGCCCCCAACCCTTGCGCTGGTCCTGATGCTGGCGCTCCAGCACACGCACGGCGATGTCGGGCCGGGCGCGCCTGAGCAGCGCGGCAAAGTACAGGCCGGCCGGCCCTCCCCCGATGCACAGCACTCTCATGACGCAAACCCCGCTGCGCATGCGCCCGCCGGCAGAATCGCTTGATTCTCAAATATTTCGCATTGACTTGATCTAGCTAAAGGAATACGCTCTGATCGCCGACTATGATGTTCTTCAAGATTAAAATTATTATTGGGTTCCGAGCGGTTACGGCCTGCGCATTGAACCGTGCATCGGGCCGGACATCGACCCGCGTACTGACTAGGACATCGCATGAACGGCATCATCGACTCTGACGTGGTATCAAAGGATTTTCCCGATCTGGAAAGCCGCACTGTACCCGACGATCATCAGGATCTGCGCCTGTGGCTGCGCATGCTGAGCTGTTGCAACCTGATAGAAGGCGAAGTACGCAGTCGGCTGCGTTCCAGTTTCGGTACCACCCTGCCACGATTCGACATGATGGCACAGTTGCAGCGCGTCCCGCAAGGCATGAAGATGAGCGAGCTTTCGCGCCGCATGATGGTCACCAACGGCAACATCACGGGCATCACCGATCAGCTCGAAAAGGAAGGCCTGGTCGAGCGCGTCAAGGTTGCCACCGATCGCCGCAGCTCTCTCATCCGCCTCACGCCCAGCGGCCGCAGAACTTTCGCTAAAATGGCGCAGGCGCATGAACGGTGGATACGCAGCATGTTTTCGGGGCTGCCCGAATCAGACCGCGTTGAGCTGTTCAACACGCTGGGTGAACTCAAGGTCTCGATCCGCCCGCAGCTCGGTATCCGACATTAGATACGGTCGGCCAGGCCTGCAGGCGTGCATGACCACCAAGCCAACATGCCTACAGGACTTCGCATCACCATGGCCGTCAAGCTGCACATCCCTTCAGAATCCGACATCCATGCCGTTGCCGGCGTGGAGCTCGGCATTGCCGCCGCAGGCATTCGCAAGGCGGATCACAACGACCTCACCGTCTTTCGCCTGGGGGGCCACAGCCGGGTCGCCGGCGTGTTCACCCGCAACCGCTTCCTGGCGGCGCCGGTACAGGTCTGCCAGGAGCACCTGTCCAAAGGCCACGACATCCGCGCCCTGGTGGTGAACACCGGCAATGCCAACGCCGGCACGGGCGCCCAGGGCCTTCAGCATGCACGACGCACCTGTGACGCCCTGGCCGACGCGCTGGGCATCCGCAGCGAACAGGTACTGCCGTTCTCGACCGGCGTCATCATGGAAGCCCTGCCTGTGGACCGGCTCATCGCCGCCCTGCCACACGCGGTTGACGGGCTGGACGGCGCCAACTGGTTTCATGCGGCGCACAGCATCATGACGACCGACACCCTGCCCAAGATCCACTCGCAGCGCATCATGCTGGGCGAGGAAACCGTCACCATCACGGGGATCAGCAAGGGCTCGGGCATGATCCGGCCCGACATGGCCACCACCCTGGCCTTCCTGGCCTGCGATGTCGGCCTGTCGGCACACCTGTTGCGCGATACCGTGCGCCGGCTGGCGGATGTATCCTTCAACCGCATCACCGTGGATGGCGACACCTCCACGAATGACGCCTTCATGCTCATCGCCAGCGGCGAAAGCAGCGTCTACATCGAATCTGACGCCGACCCGCGATACGGGCCGCTGTTCGACGCCCTGTCGGTCACGGCGCTTGATCTGGCGCAGAAAGTCGTGCGCGATGGCGAGGGTGCCACCAAGTTCATCACCATCACAGTCAGCGACGCAGGCAGCAGCGAAGAGGCACTTGCCGTCGCCTATGCCATCGCCCAGTCACCGCTGGTGAAGACCGCATTCTTCGCCTCGGACCCCAATCTGGGGCGCATCCTGGCAGCCGTGGGCTATGCGGGCATCAATGATCTCGACGTCTCCACGGTACGCCTGTGGCTGGACGATGTGCTGGTGGCAAGCCAGGGCGGACGCCACCCCGGCTATCGCGAAGCCGACGGCCAGCGTGTGATGGGGCAGGAAGAAATCCTCGTACGGGTCGCGCTGGGCCGCGGCAACGCAAGCGAAACGATCTACACCTGCGACCTGTCCCACGACTACGTCAGCATCAACGCAGACTATCGCAGTTAGCCCCGGCCAGTGTCCGGATGGCGGCAAACAGGGTCCGGGCGCGCGGTACCATCGTGTCCAGCTCCGTGACTTCGTCCAGCGTATGGTAGTGGGCCCCCACGGGACCGGTGGCGCAGACTGTGGGACGCCCCATGCTGGCGGTAAAGCCTGAATCCGCGCAGCCGCCGCTGTATTGCGCGGTGATATCCAGCCCGAACTGCCGGCCGCAATTGCGGTAATGCTCGAACAGGGCCATGGACGCCGGCGTGGGCACCATGGGCCGGAACTCCGCAATCAGCTTCAGCTCGGCGCGCGTACCCGGCACGTGCACGGTATCGGCAATTTCCTGGATGCGCGCCACAGCCTGATCGCGCAGCGCCGGTGTGGGTACGCGCAGGTCTATGGTGCACTCGGCATCGGGTGCCACCGTATTGGCTGCCGTGCCACCCCGGATCAATCCCACGCTGAGCGTCAGGCCGGCCTCCAGATCCGTGAGCGCGCTCAGGGCAACCACCTTGTGCGCCAGATCGTGGATGGCGCTCGCGCCATCCTGGAAGTTCCCGCCCGAATGCGCAGCCTTGCCGGTCACGCGCAATTCAAAGGACAGGCCGCCCTTGCGATGGGTGACGGCTCCGCCGCCGGGTCGCCCGGCCTCGGCATTGAAAACCGCCGTTGCATCCTGAGCGAGTGCTTCGATGGTCGCGCGCGAATCCAGCGAGCCAATCTCCTCGTCGCAGGTGAACAGGGCAACGACGTCATGCGCCAGACCACCGGCCTGCTGCGCCGCCGCCAGAACATAGGCGTTCATCACAACACCCGACTTCATATCGGCCACACCCGGGCCGTGGGCGGTCGCACCGCGCACCGTAAACGGCCGCCGTGCCGCTTCTCCGGCGGGAAACACCGTATCGCAATGCCCCATCAGCAGGACGCTGCCGGCACCGGCATCACGCCCGGCCACGCGGGCACTCAGGGCTGCAGGCCGTCCCTCGTGCTCATGCCACTGCACTGCAATGCCCTGGTCGCGAAAGAAAGCTTCCAGTTGCCGGAAGACCGCCACCACACCATCGCGATCGTAGGAGTTGGAATCGATATTCACCAGGGTTTCCAGCAGCGCGATCATGGGTGCGCGCTGCCCGGCCAGCCAGTCGGCGGAATGCGCTGCCTGCTCAGTCATCTTGATTCTCCAGAATACGGGTTCGGCATACGATAACGGATGCACACACCAATTGACAATACAAGGCTTTACGCACTAAACTAAATAGCTTTGCATTGTCTTTGAAACGCTGCTTTAACAAGCACAATTTTGTAAAACGGGAAACTTCCACATGTACGCGGTCATAAAAACCGGGGGCAAGCAGTATCGTGTTGCCGCCGGCCAAAAACTCAAGATAGAACAGATACCGGCTGACATTGGGCAGGAAATCACGCTTGACCAGGTGTTGTCGGTCGGCGAGGGCGAAGGCGTGCGTATCGGCACCCCCCTCGTTGACGGTGCCTCGGTCACGGCAACGGTTCTTGCACAAGGCCGACACGACAAGATCAAGGTATTCAAGATGCGCCGTCGCAAGGGGTATCGTCGTACCCAGGGGCATCGCCAGAACTATACCGAAATCCGCATCGACGCCGTCACTGCCTGACGGCAGGGTTCGGTTTTTGAACAGGAGCTCATCATGGCACAGAAAAAAGGCGGCGGCTCTACGCGCAACGGTCGCGATTCCCAGTCAAAGCGTCTGGGCGTGAAGGCTTTCGGGGGTCAGCTGATTCCTGCAGGCGCCATCATCGTACGTCAGCGTGGCACGCGCTTCCATCCGGGAGCCAACGTCGGCATGGGCAGGGATCACACCCTGTACTCGCTGGTCAATGGCCAGGTCAAGTTCGGCACCAGAGGGCCGCTGAACAAGCCCACGGTTTCCGTCGTCGCTGCCGAATAAGCCGGCAGGCGAGCGATTGCCGCAAAAGCCCTGTCGCCTGGCGGCAGGGCTTTTTTGACCGGGATACCGGCAGACGCGGGAACAGCCACAAGTCATAGGCCACAAGTCACAGGCCATAGCGCAACATGAAATTCGTAGACGAAGCCATCATCAGCGTCGCCGCCGGCAAGGGGGGCGACGGGGTGGCGAGCTTTCGCCGCGAAAAGTTCATTCCCAAGGGTGGACCCGACGGCGGCGATGGCGGTCGTGGTGCCAGCATCATCCTGCAGGCCGACCGCAACATCAACACGCTCATTGAATACCGCTATGCCCGGCTGCACCGGGGCAAGGCCGGTGAAAACGGGCGTGGCCGGCAACAGACCGGCGCAGGGGCATCCGACATCATCCTGCGCGTGCCCGTAGGGACCACGGCAACCGATATGGACACCGGCGTCCAGCTATGCGATCTGGATGTCGACGGCGCGCAATTCGTCGTGGCACGCGGCGGCCGCGGCGGCCTGGGCAATCTGCGCTTCAAGTCCAGCACCAATCGCGCGCCGCGCCAGTTCACGCCCGGCGAACCCGGCGAACAGCGGCGTCTGCGCCTGGAGTTGAAACTGCTGGCCGATGTCGGCCTGCTGGGCCTGCCCAATGCAGGCAAGTCCACTTTCATCAGCCGGATCTCCAACGCCCGGCCAAAGATTGCCGACTATCCCTTCACCACGCTGCACCCGCAACTGGGTGTGGTGCGCACATCCCACTCGAAAAGCTTTGTCGTTGCCGATATCCCCGGACTCATCCATGGTGCCGCGCAAGGGGCGGGACTGGGCCACCAGTTCCTGCGTCATCTGGCGCGCACCCGTTTGCTGCTGCACATTGTCGACCTGTCCTCACCCGACCCGGATGTGGATCCCGTGCCCCGGGCAGCCGAGGATGCGCAGGCGCTCACAGAAGAGTTGCGCCAGTATGACCCCGCGCTCTACGCGCGCCCGCGCTGGCTGGTCATCAACAAGATCGACCAGCTGGAAGACCCTGCAACGGCACAGGAACGTCTGTGCGCAAGCCTGCAATGGACGGGGCCGGCCTTCGCTATTTCAGCGCTCACCGGTGACGGCGTTCCTGTGCTGGTTCACGCCATACAGGCGTGGCTGGACGAGCAGACCCGGGACGAACACGCCGGGGACGAACAGACCCCGGCGGCAGACCCCCCGGAGGCGGCGGTATGAATGAGGCACACCTGCAACCCGATCCCGCCCTTATCCCCGGTGCCCGCCGTCTGGTCGTCAAGATCGGATCCTCGCTGATCACCAACGACGGGCGCGGGCTCGACGAAGAAGCCATTGCGCACTGGAGCAGCCAGATCGCACAGCTTCATGCACAGGGTCGCGAAATGGTGCTGGTGTCCAGTGGCGCCATTGCCGAAGGCATGGTGCGCCTGGGCTGGCCGCGCCGCCCCGGGACCATGCATGAACTGCAGGCCGCCGCCGCCGTGGGCCAGATGGGGCTCATCCGCGGCTACGAGGTGGCCTTTGGACGCGCGGGCGTGCGCACCGCCCAGATCCTGCTCACACACGAGGATCTGGCCGATCGTCACCGCTATCTGAACGCACGCAGCACCCTGTACACCCTGCTCGGCCTGGGCGTCGTGCCCATCGTCAACGAGAATGACACCGTCGTGACCGACGAGATCCGCCTGGGCGACAACGACACACTGGGCGCCCTGGTGACCAATCTGATCGAGGCCGACGCACTCATCATACTGACCGACCAGGCCGGCCTGTACAGCGAGGATCCGCGCAAGAATCCGCAGGCCCGCTTCATCAATGCCGCCCTGGCCGGTGATCCGGCGCTGGAGGCCATGGCCGGCGGCAGCGGCACGGGCATAGGCACGGGCGGCATGCTCACCAAGATACTGGCGGCACGGCGCGCCGCCAACAGCGGCGGTCATACGGTCATTGTCTCGGGGCGCGAACCCGACGTTCTGCTGCGCCTGGCAGCGGGCGAAACGCCGGGCACCCAGCTGCGCGCGCGCATGCCGGTACGCTCGGCACGCCAGCGCTGGCTGGTGAACCACCTGCGCGTGCGCGGCCGGCTGACCCTGGACACCGGTGCGGTACGCGCACTGACACAGGGGCACAAAAGCCTGCTGCCGATTGGTGTGATTGATGTGGAAGGCGATTTCGGACGCGGCGATGTGGTTGCCTGCGTCGATGAACACGGTGTGGAATGCGGTCGCGGCCTGGTGAACTACTCGGCCGATGACGCACGCCGCATCATGGGCCAGCCGAGCACGCGCATCGCTGCACTGCTGGGCAGCGTACCCGCCACCGAACTCATTCACCGGGACAACATGGTGGTGCAAGCGGCACCCCTGCCTGACTGAGACGCCACCTGCTCGCGGGGAAGCGTACCGGCCCACTGGTAGCCCCATCGATGGACTGAACGCAAGGGCAGTGAGACGCCCTGTGCATCAAGCTTGCGGCGCAGACGGCTCACCAGCATGCCCAGACGCTGCATGTGCGGGTCCGGGCCACGCCGGCCATAAGTCTGATTCACCGCATGAAGCAGATCGGCATGCGGTGCCCGGCCATCGGGTGCCGCCATCAGCACCTGCAGGAAGGCACGCTCGCCCGGCGTCAGACTGACCTGCACCCCGGTTGGGGCATGCAAGGCCCAGCCTTCATCCCGCATGGACCATTCGGCGGCCGGCGGTGCACTGCGGCCGGAAGCGGTCCACAGCCGCTGCGCCTGGGCAAGCAGCAATTCCGGTGCCGATGCGCTGTGGCAGTAGGCATCGGCGCCGCAGCCCAGCTGGCGCACGATGTCGGCAGTCACATGCCCTTCACAGACGAGCAATATGCCCAGTGCGGGAAACCGGCGGCGCAGGAGAATGCAGGCCGCGCAATTATCCGTCGCATTGGCGGCAAGGACGGCCAGGGCAGGCCCCGTGGAAGACTGCCTGACCGCCTCTCGCAGCGCTGCGAGACCCGGCAGGCCGATGACGTTCAGCCCCAGCGCGCCGAAACACGCCGCCAGACGCGGGCTGGACGCGCCGCTCGCCGATGCATGAAGATGCCATAGCTGTACTTGCGCACCCATCGCATGTGTCCTGGAAGTGAAGGCGAATTATTACAATAGTAATATTTTTCACTACCAAAGTGATTGTATTTGATCGTCCAATCACGGGGTGGAACACTTTTCAGATCGCCTCCGCCACGCACGCAAACTGCGCAAGCTGAGCCAGGCCGCGCTGGCCCGGGCCAGCGGCCTGTCGCAGGGCGCCATCTCCAGCTATGAAAATCGCACCCGCCAGGCGACAACCGGACTCATCGAGCTCGCTCGTGCCCTGGGCGTCAATCCCCTGTGGCTGCATACGGGCCAGGGACCCATGGAAGCCACTGTGACGCTTGCGGCACCCAGCAAGGCAACCATCAGCGAACAGATGCCGGCGCAGGCCCGTGACGGCTGGCCGTTTGCATCTTTACCGCCGGAAGACTACTGGGCGCTGGCACAGCCGCAACGCCAGATCGTCGAAGAGACGGTGGCGGCGCTCATTGCCGCCCTGCGCATGCAGGGCGGCGGCAAATAGGACAAGCCGGACAACAAGCACAAACCGGCCGGCCCCTGTTCCTTCTTTCTTATTGTTCAACCGCGTAGAGATAGAGCTCGACACGGCGGTTCATTGCACGTCCCTGCGCCGTACTGTTGTCGGCAATGGGCTCGGATGGACCGCGACCCTGCACCGTCATGCGCCAGGGTTGCACACCACGCACATTCAGATAATCGGCCACGGCCTGCGCACGATTGATCGACAGCAGCTGGTTGGTGCTTGCCGAGCCGGTGCTGTCGGTATGGCCACGTGATACGGCACGCAACTCCGGATGCGAGACCAGAGCGTGTGCGACGCTGTCGAGGACAGGCAGCAGGGCCGGCTTCAGGTCATACTTGCCGGTATCGAAGGACACGGTACTGGGGATGTTGACCTTGAGCGAGCCGTCGGGCATCTCGACCACATCCACACCCAAGCTGTCTGCGCCTGAACGACGTACATCATTCTTCACGCCCTGCCAGTTGTAGCCCACGATGCCCCCGGCCACAGCCCCCAGGCCCGCACCAATGGCCGCAGCACGGCTGCTGTCACCGACCAGGGCGCCAAGGCCTGCACCCAGCAGCGCACCGGCGCCGGCACCCAGGGCGGTACGCTCGCCCGTGCTGGCCTGGTCCATATTGGCACAACCGGCCATCATTGCTGCGGACACGACGCAAGCAGCCAGCCTGAAGCCGCTCTTCGACATTTTCATATGAATTCTCCCACGAACTCGTCAGGTGTTTGACATGTTTTCCCCATACTAGCAGGAAGCAGGACTTTCCGGGTCCGGATTTGCTTTCCGCCGCAGGATTCTTTACAAAGCATGACACCTTCAGAATGCCCGTTCTACTGGGCGCGGGCACCGGACGCCGCAACAATATCCTTGTACTTTGCCAGCTCGGCCGCCACGAATGCACCAAAGGCCTCACTGGAGTTGGGCTCGGCGTCCGAACCCATGGCGGCCAGCGCCTCACGCAGGCGCGGGGTCATGAGCGCCCTGGCGTAGGCTGCATTGAGCGTGGCGACCACATCCGCCGGTGTACCGCCCGTGACGAACACGCCGAACCAGGTGCCCAGATCGAAATCCGGCACACCGGCCTGTTCCATGGTGGGCAGATCGGGCAGCATGAAGGAACGCTCGGTCGTGGTCACTGCCAGGGCCTTGGCCTTGTCGCCCTTGATCAGGCCCGCAGCCGAGGCCAGGTTGTCGAACATGAAGTCCACTTCGCCCGACATGAGCGCCATCTTGGCCGGCGCTGCGCCGGCATAGGGCACGTGCACCGTCTTGATGTCACTGCGGGTATTCAGCAGCTCGCCCGCCAGATGACCGGCGCTGCCATTGCCGCCCGAGCCGAAGTTGAGCACGCCGGGATTGGCACGCGCATGCTCGATCAGGTCCTGCACCGAAGCAATGCCATGCCTGGCCGCAAACTCAACGTTGAGGATGAGCACATTGGGCACGGACGCCACCAGGGTCACGGGCTCCAGGCTCTTCACGGGGTCGAAAGGCAGGGTCTCGTACAGCCAGGGATTGATGGCATTGATGGCCACCGCCCCCATGACCAGCGTATGACCATCGGGCGCAGCCTTGGCCGCCGCAGCAGCACCAATATTGCCGCCGGCACCGGGCTTGTTCTCGACCACCACCGTGCCCAGATCCGCCTTGACCTCTTCGGCCATCATGCGCGCCATGGTGTCGAGCGGGCCACCCGCCGCATAGGGCACGATGAAGTCGATGTTGCGCTGGGGAAACGACTGGCTTGCCGCAGGCCCGGCGGAAACGGCCAGCATCAGACCGGCCATGGCGAGCACACCCTGGCGTGCAAGACTCTTGAACATATGCATGACGGCATCCTCTTCGACCCGGAGCGTGACGCCGGGCTCAATGCAGAATCTGGCTCAGGAACAGCTGTGTGCGTTCATTCTGCGGGTTGTCAAAAAATACTTCAGGCGTATTTTCCTCGATGATCTCGCCCTGGTCCATGAAAATCACGCGATCCGCGACCTTGCGGGCAAAGCCCATCTCGTGCGTGACACACAGCATGGTCATGCCGGACTCGGTGGCCAGGCCTATCATCACATCCAGTACTTCTTTTACCATTTCCGGATCAAGGGCGGACGTGGGTTCGTCGAACAGCATGATGCGCGGATTCATGCACAATGATCGCGCAATGGCCACGCGCTGCTGCTGCCCGCCGGACAGCTGGCCGGGGTATTTGTCGGCCTGCTCCGGGATGCGCACGCGTTCCAGGTATTTCATGGCTGTCGCCTGTGCCTCGGCCTTGGGCATCTTCAGCACCCACACCGGGCCCAGCGTCAGGTTTTCGAGCACCGTCAGGTGAGGAAACAGATTGAAATGCTGGAACACCATGCCCACATCGCGCCGTATGGCTTCGATATCCTTCAGGTTGCCCGTGAGCTCGATGTCATCGACCACAATGCGGCCCTGCTGGTGTTCCTCAAGTCTGTTGATACAACGAATCAACGTCGATTTACCGGATCCCGACGGCCCGCAAATGACGATGCGCTCGCCCCTGGCCACGTTGAGGTTGATGTTGCGCAGCACGTGGAAATCCCCATACCACTTGTTGACATCCTCCATGCGGATGATGGACTCGCTCATATGCGTTCCTCGATGATGACGCTCATTGCCGATGCCCCCGCTCCAGGCGCTTTTCCAGGGCCTGGCTGTAGCGCGAGATCGAATAGCAGAAGATGAAGTAGATGAAGGCGATGAAGAGGTAGGCTTCCGCACTGAAACCGCGCCAGGCGGCATCGGCCACAGCCGTCTTCGCGGTCTGTGTCAGATCGAAGATGCCGATGATGACCACCAGCGACGTATCCTTGAACAGCCCGATGAAGACGCTCACCAGCGGCGGAATCACGACCGTGAGCGCCTGCGGCAGGATGATCTTGCGCATGGTCTGCCAGTAGCTCAGACCCAGCGAGTCCGCACCTTCGTACTGCCCTGCGGGGATGGCCTGCAGACCGCCGCGCACCGTTTCGGCAATGTAGGCGGCGGCAAACAGGATGATGGCAATCTGTGCGCGCAACAGCTTGTCCAGGGTGAAGCCCTCGGGCAGGAACAGGGGCAGCATCACCGAGGACATGAACAGCAGGCTGATGAGCGGCACGCCGCGGATCAGCTCGATATACACAATGCAGATGGTGCGCACGGCGGGCAGGTTCGAGCGTCTGCCAAGGGCCAGCACCAGACCGAAGGGAAAAGCCAGGGCAATGCCGAAAGTGGCCAGGATGAGCGTGAGTGGCAGACCGCCCCAGTGCGAGTTCTCGACATGGCTCAGACCCAGCACACCGCCCCACATCAGCACGGCCACGGCCGTCAGTGCGAGCAACCATATCAGCCCCAGTATAGGGCGCCAGAAACGGCGCATGGCACTGATGGCGAGCACGGCAATCAGGATGATCATGGCCAGCAGGGGGCGCCACTGCTCGTCATACGGATAGATGCCGAACAGGATGAAGCGGTGCTTCTCGGCGATGAAGGCCCAGCAGGCCCCGCCCGATGCACGGCATTCCTTGGCCGTCGTCGCATTGAAGTCGGACTTGATGAACAGCCAGTCGATCAGTGCCGGCACGATCATCAGGAGCAGCCAGCCCACCAGCACGGTGAGCAGGATGTTCAGCGGCGACGAGAACAGGCTTGCGCGCAGCCAGCCCACCACACCCTGATGGATGACGGGTGGCTGCATGGCACGCGTGGGGCCGGTGGCATCGATGGCCGGCATATCAGCGCTCCACCAGCGCGATGCGCTTGTTGTACCAGTTCATGAACACCGAGATCGACAGGCTCACCGTCAGATAGGCCGCCATGATGATGATGATGCCCTCTATGGCCTGGCCCGTCTGGTTGAGCGTGGTATTGACCACCGACACCACATCGGGATAGCCGATGGCCACGGCCAGCGAGCTGTTCTTGGTCAGGTTCAGATACTGGCTCGTCATGGGCGGGATGATGACGCGCAGCGACTGCGGCAGGATGACGAGCCGCAGCACGCGACTGCGGGGCAGGCCGATCGCCTGGGCCGCTTCCCACTGGCCCTTGCCCACGGCCTGTATACCCGAGCGCACCACTTCGGCGATGAAGGCCGAGGTATAGACAATGAGGCCCAGCAACAGCGCTGCAAACTCGGGCGACAGCGTGAGACCGCCCACGAAATTGAAGCCCTTGAGCGCCGGCAGCTCCAGCGACAGGCTGGCCCCGCTGGACCATAACGCCAGCAGCGGCAGACCCACCAGCAACGCCAGACCTGCGCGCACGAGCGGAAACTGCCGCCCCGTAGCCTCCTGGCGCCGGCGCGCCCAGTGTGCAATGAGCAGGATGAGCACAATGGCCACGCCCGCCGCAGCCAGCATCCAGTCCAGCGCATCGCCCTGGACGGCGGGAATCTTCAGACCGCGATTGGAGATGAAGACGCCGGGAAAGGGATGATGCGCCTGACGCGGCCCCGGCATGTTCTCGGTGATGATGGCATACCAGAAGAACAGCTGGAGCAGCAGGGGGATATTGCGCATGACCTCGATGTACACGCTGGCCACGCGCGAAACGAGCCAGTTGTGCGACAGGCGCGCCACCCCCAGGATGGTGCCGAACAGCGTGGCTGCGATGATGCCGATGACCGAGACACGCAGGGTGTTGATCAGCCCCACCAGAATGGCACGGCCGTAGCTGTCGGCCGGCCGGTATTCGATGGAAGACTCACCGATGGCGAACCCGGCCTCCTGGTGCAGGAAGCCGAAGCCCGTCTTGATGTTGCGCATGGACAGGTTGTGCAGCGTGTTGGACACCAGATACCAGATGCCCAGACCAACCAGACCGACAATCAGGATCTGATAGATGACCGAACGGACGGTCGGGTCATGCCAGGAGAGCTGCCATCCCTTGCGGCTGCTTGATGACGCCGGACTTTTCATGTGAAGCCAATGAACACGGCAATGAAAACAGGGCAGGCCCAGGCGTATGCGCCACGGGCCCTGCGGGGCCCGTGGCCGCCCATCGGGCCGGCACCGTCTGCCTTACTTCACAGGCCAGGCATACATGATGCCGCCGTCACGCCATTGTGCGTTCAGCCCGCGCTCGAGCTTCATGGGCGTGGTCATGCCGATGTTGCGCTCGAAGCTTTCGCCGTAGTTGCCGACTTGCTTGATGATGTTGTAGGCCCACTTGTTGTCCAGGCCAAAACCCTTGCCGATTTCACCCGTCACGCCCAGAATGCGCTGGATGTTGGGATTGTCGGACTTGAGCATCTCGTCGACGTTTTCGGACGTGATGCCAAACTCCTCGGCCTCGAGCATGGCCATGAGCGCCCAGCGCACAACCATGAACCACTCGTCATCGCCCTGGCGCACCATGGGGCCAAGGGGCTCCTTGGAGAAGTCCTCGGGAAGGATGATGTGGTCATCCGGATCGGCGAGCGTGGAACGCATGGTGGCCAGACCCGACTTGTCCGTCGTGAAAGAGTCGCAACGCCCGGCGGCATAGGAGCGCATGGCTTCTTCGGGGTTGTTGATGACGACCGGTTCGAACGCCAGATTGTGCGCCCTGAACCAGTCCGCCAGATTGAGCTCGGTGGTCGTCCCGGGCTGGATGCACACGGTGGCGCCGTCCAGCTCCTTGGCGCTGGTGACACCCAGAGACTTGCTGACCATCATCCCCTGGCTATCGTAATAGTTGGTGCCCGTGCTCATCAGACCCAGCGTGGTATCACGCGTCAGCGTCGCTGTCGTGGTGCGCGTGAGCACATCGATCTCGCCCGACTGCAACGCCGTAAGCCGCTGCTGCGTGGTTAACGGCGTCGCCTTGAACTTGGTGGAATCCCCAAACACCATGGTGGCAACGGCCCGGCACATGTCCACATCCAGACCGCTCCACACGCCCTTGCTGTCAGCGATGGAAAAGCCCGGTATGCCCGTGGTGAAGCCACACTGGACAAACCCCTTCTCCTTCACGGAGTCATAGGTCTGACCGGCATGCGCCGTGACACCGAACAGGCCAATCGTGATACTTGCGACAGCTGCTTTGAACAGTTTCATCGTCAATGCCCCCAAGTTTGAATGATCGAGACAGCGTACAATGTGCCATTGCATCGCCAGGCCTGAAATCGTAGCGCCTGCATGCATATCGATACATGGGGGATATCCCTTGTGAAGTCAGGCCACTGCGTGCAGCTCTCGCAATGATTGAATTCCATCACGTCTTCAAATCATACGGGCGGGGACGCAACATCCTCGCCGACATCAACTTCCGCATCGAACCCGGTGAGTTCATCCTCGTCTCCGGGCCCTCCGGTGCCGGGAAGTCCACCCTGCTCAAGCTCATCGGGGGCCTGGAGCCGGCAAGCCGGGGGGCGGTCCACGTCAACGGTCATCGCATCGATCGCCTGCCCCGCCGCGCCCTGCCCTATCTGCGTCGTGCGGTTGGCGTCATCCTGCAGGACAGCCATCTGCTGTTCGATCGCAGCGCGATGGACAACGTGCTGCTCCCGCTGGCCGTCATGGGACTGGCGCCACGCGTGGCACGCACACGCGCACGGGCCGCTCTCGAAAAAGTCGGACTGCTTGGCATGGAACAGCTGAATCCCATCGAGATGTCCGGCGGAGAACAGCAGCGCCTGGCTATCGCACGTGCCATCGTCAACCGCCCGGCCATCCTCATCGCCGACGAGCCCACCGCCAACCTCGACCATGACAGCGGCCAGCGCATCATGACCGTCTTTCGCGACTTCAACCAGGTGGGCGTCACACTGCTGATCGCCTCGCATGACCACTCCCTGATGGCACCCTATGCCACGCGCACCCTGCACATCGAGGCCGGGCGCTTCACCGACATACGGGGGGTGCCGTCATGAGACGCTGGTTGCGCCAGCACCATTATGCCCTCACGGTGGCGCTGCGCCGCCTGCGTACACAACCGTTCTCGACGCTGTCCAATCTGGTGGTCATCAGCCTCTCGCTCACGGTACCCATTCTGGCTGCCAGCGTGCTGCAGGCGGTGCAGCCCATTGTGCGCCATATTCCCGTCTCGCCCGAAATCACGCTCTATCTGGCACCCCAGGCAGACCTGAAAGATGCACAGCAGGTGGCGACGCAGCTGACGGCCAACCGCGATCCGGTCATCCAGAGCGTACAGATCGTCGCCCGCGAACAGGCCCTGGCGCGCCTGCAGCAGGAATCCGCCTGGGCGGAGGCGCTTGCGGCACTCGAGAGCAACCCGCTGCCCCATGCCGTCATCGTGACCCTGCATGAAAGCCCGGAGGTCGCCCGGGAGGCCGCGATTCTGGCGGAGCAGTGGCGCAGCCTGAAGGCGGTGGATACCGTGCAGCTCGACAGCGAATGGATGCGTCGCCTGGGCGCCATCCTCGACTTTCTCGGCGTCGGGCTGGGCCTGCTGGCAGCCAGCGTTGCCCTGGTGGTGCTGGCCACGGTCTTCAATACCGTGCGCATGCAGGCGCTGAGCCAGCGCGAAGAAATTGCCATTGCCCGTCTGGTCGGGGCAACCGAGCCTTTTGTGCGCCGGCCCTTTCTTTATCTGGGCGGGCTTACCGGCATCGTCAGCAGCCTTGCCGCCATCGGCCTGGCGCAGCTGGCACTGCTGCCGCTGAACCACGCCCTGGCGCGCCTGGCCAGCACCTGGGATGCGCAACTCATCCTCGCGCTGCCCGATACGGCAAGCCTGGGTGCCGGTCTGGTACTCGTCACCATGCTGGCGGCCCTGGCCGCCCGCTGGTCAGTCACGCGCAACACGCGGTTCTGATGAGCACGCCGGTGCCGGAGGACGCGGTCGCGCTGGCGCGCCTGGCGTGCACGGTAGTGCACTGGCAGCACCGGCACGGGCGCCACGACCTGCCCTGGCAGGGAACCCGCTCGGCCTACCGGATCTGGCTTTCCGAGATCATGCTGCAACAGACGCAGGTGACGACGGTAATTCCCTACTATGAACGCTTCGTGGCGCGCTTCCCCGACGTCGCGACATTGGCCGCCGCCGGCCTTGACGAAGTGATGCGCCATTGGGCCGGGCTGGGCTATTACGCCAGGGCCCGCAACCTGCACGCCTGCGCCCGGCGCGTTGTCGACGAGCATCAGGGCCGCTTCCCGGAAAAGGCCGCTGCACTGGCGCAACTGCCCGGCATCGGCCGCTCGACGGCCGCGGCCATCGCCGCCTTCACACACGGCGAGCGCAATCCCATACTGGATGGCAATGTAAGACGCGTGCTCGCCCGCGTCTTTGCCGTCAGGGGGCCGGCGACGCGCGAGCCCGCGCTTTCGCGATTGTGGTCACTGGCCGGACAGGCGCTGGAACAGGCACCGGACACCCTGGACATGCGCGCCTACACACAGGGCCTGATGGACCTGGGCGCACTGGTATGCACGCGCCGCCGGCCTGACTGTGCGCACTGCCCGTTGCAGGCGGTATGCCAGGCCCGCCACCTGGGCCTGCAGGACACGCTGCCGCAAAGCGCACGCCGCCCGCCCCTGCCGCAGCAGCACTGCATCCAGATGATATGGCAATCCGGCGCCGGCATCCTGCTCGAACGCCGTCCGGAAAGCGGCATCTGGGGCGGATTATGGAGTCTGCCGCAACTGGAAGATCAGGATGCCCTGACCCTGGCCCTGGCGCGCCGGGGCCTGCACAAGGATGCCGCCGGACAGCTGGATTCGCTGGTCCACACTTTTACGCATTTCCGTCTGCACATCGACCTGTGGCATGCGCCGCTTGCCGGCCCCCGGACAACGGCGGAACCGGCGGGAATGCGCTGGGTCGAACTCAATGATCTGGGCGAATATGCGCTGCCGTCGCCCGTGCAACGCCTGCTGGAACGCAATCTCAGCCGCCTGCGGCACCCGGCGGCTGGGGATGGTGATGAATGCTCATCAGAATCCCGCAGGCAATGCCCTGGGTCAGCAGGGCCGTACCCCCATAGCTCATGAAAGGCAGGGGCACGCCCACCACCGGCAGCATGCCGGTGACCATGCCGACGTTCACGAACACGTAGACGAAGAACATCATGGCCGTGGACGCGGCCAGCAGACGGCCGAACTGCGTGGGCGCGCCGGCGGCAATGCTCAGCCCGCGCACGATGAGCAGGCTGTGCAGCACCAGCAGCATGATGCCGCCATACAGACCGAATTCCTCCGCATAGACGGCGAAGATGAAATCCGTCGTGCGCTCGGGAATGAAGTCAAGATGGGCCTGGGTGCCCAGCATGTAGCCCTTGCCATAGATACCGCCCGAGCCGACAGCGATCATGGACTGTATGGTGTGAAAGCCCTTGCCCAGCGGATCGGAACTGGGATCGAGCAGGGTACAGACCCGGTATTTCTGATAGTCACGCAGCAGCGCCCATTCGAAATCGGGATGACAGATACTTTCCTGATAGACCACCATGATGCCGATGCCGGCAAGCAGCACGATGGTGATCGGGATGATGAACGCAAACGGCAGGCCGGCGAAATAGATCACGCAGAGCCCTGCGGCAAGCACCAGCAGTGCCGTGCCCAGATCAGGCTGATGGACAATGAGCGCGAATGGCAGCAACACCAGTATCATGGCGATCGCCAGATCGAGCAGGCGAAAACGCGCGGCGTTCTGATGAAAATACCAGGCCAGCATCAGGGGCACCGCGATCTTCATCATCTCGGAAGGCTGTATGCGCACCAGGCCCAGATGCAGCCAGCGCGTTGCGCCCTTGCTCGTTTCCCCGAAGAACTCCACGCCCAGCAGCAAAACCAGGCCCAGCGCATAGATCCAGGGCGCCAGACGCATCAGGATGGCCGGCGGCACCAGGCTGGCGCCCCATAGAAACAGGAAGGCAATCAGGAAGTTGCGCAGCTGCTCGGCAAAGCGCCAGTCGGTATCGCCGACTGCTGAATGCATGATGGTCATCCCCAACAGCGCCAGCAGGATCACCAGCGCCAGCAAAGGCCAGTCAATACCTGCAAAGGGCAGGCCAAACCAGCGATAGAGGCGCTTCATGGCTCTTCCTCGACGTCAAGCGCACCCAGCCAGTAATCGAAGACATGGCGTGCAATGGGTGCGGCCGCCGTGGCCCCCCAGCCGGCATTCTCGACGATCAGGGCCAGCGCAATGCCGGGATTTTCCGCCGGCGCATAGGCCATGAACAGGGCGTGGTCACGCAGTCGTTCATCGACGTTCCTGGCGTCGTAGCGCCCGCCACGCAGGCTGTACACCTGGGCTGTGCCCGTCTTGCCTGCGGCCTGGTAGGCGGTGTTCTCGAAGGCACGGCGCGCCGTGCCCCGGCGCGTCACATCCACCAGTGCCTGCTTGATCACATCAAGGTTCTCGGGCTTCAGGTCAATGATGTGCGAAGGACGGTTTGCGGCCGGCTCCAGGCGGCCGGTGCGTGCGTTCTCGAGCTCGCACACCAGATGCGGTGTCATATAGACGCCATCGTTGGCCAGCACGGCGGTTGCCTGCGCCAGTTGCAGCAGTGTGAAGGCGTTATAGCCCTGGCCCACGGCCACGGACACCGTCTCTCCCGTATACCAGTGCTGCTGCGACGGATTCTTGTATGCCTGACGCTTCCACTCGGTGGATGGCAGCACGCCGCGGCGCTCGCCATCCAGATCAATGCCGGTGAGTTGGCCAAAGCCGAACTGCTTGCTGAAGTCGTGCAGGGCGTTGACACCGATTTCCGGGCCCAACGAATAGAAATAGGTATCCGAGGACACGACAATGGCCTTGTGCATGTCGGTCAGGCCATAGGCGGCGCCGCCCGCATTGCGAAAGCGCTGGCCCGCCAGCTCGAAGAAGCCGGGATCGGCGATACGCTGGGTGGCGCTGCGCTTGCCCAGCTCGAGCGCGGCCAGGGCAACGAAGGGCTTGTAGGTGGAACCGATGGGATAGGTGCCATACAGCGGCCGGTTGATCAGCGGATGGTCGGGCGACTCGTTGAGCTTGCGCCAGTTCTCCACATCGATGCCGTCGATGAAAAGATTCGGATCGAAGGACGGCGATGACACGAAGGCCAGCACTTCACCGGTCTGCGGTGCTATGGCGACAAGCGCCCCGCGCTTGCCCGCGAACTGGGCCTCGACCTCGCGCTGCAGGCCGATGTCGAGCGACAGCGTCAGATTGGACCCCGGAATGGGTTCGATGCGGCTGAGCGTGCGTACCGGCCGTCCCGATGCCGTCACCTCGACTTCCTCCAGCCCGGTCTGCCCGTGCAACGCATCTTCCCAGGTCTTCTCTATGCCTTTCTTGCCGATGATGTCGGTGCCGCGATAATTGCCCAGCTTGCCCTGTCCATCCAGTCGGCGCAGGTCCTCCTCGGCAATACGACCGACGAAGCCCAGTACGTGCGCCGCAGTTTCGCCCTGGGGATACTCGCGTACCCAGCGTGCCTTGAGCTCGACACCGGGAAAGCGCCAGGCGTGGGCGGCAAACCAGGCCGCTTCGGTACCGTTCAGGTTGTTGCGCAGCATGACCGGCGAATAACGGCCGCTGCTGCGCACGCCGGAAAGAAAGCGGCGCCGGTCGCTCGGGCCCAGATAGACCAGACTGCCAAGATCATCCAGCATGGCATCCAGATCGTTGCGGGCATAGGCCGGCGTGACCACCAGGGTGTAGTCGCGATAGTTGCGCGCCAGCACCACGCCATTGCGATCGGTAATCTGCCCGCGCCGCGGCGCAATGGGAACCACGGCGATGCGGTTGCGATCCGCGCGTGCGACCAGCCCTTCATAGCGCACCACCTGCAGATACCAGAGGCGCGCACCAAGCACGCCGAAACACAGCAGGGCAAACAGGCCGGCCACCCAGATACGCAGCTGGATGCGGCGGCGCTGATGATGCTTGATCTTGTTGAACTCCAGCATTTCAGACGTCCGCCATCAGACCGTGCTGGCGTCGGCTTCGTCCAGGCGACGCTGGGGCATGAGCAGCAGGACATCGGCCAGCGGCCACAGCAGCAGCGTCAGCAATGCGGACCACAGCCAGTCCCAGCCGGCCCAGCTGCCCATGAGCCAGGCATGGATGAGACGCGCCAGGCCGGGCCCCAGCACAAAGACGGGCAACAGATGGATGGCCTGGACCACGACATTGAAGCGCAGGATGCGCCGGCTCAGCACCAGGGTGCCATAGACCACCAGCACGTAGGCCAGGGCCTGGGCGCCGAGCAGGCCGGCGTCGTGCACATCCATCAGCAGGCCGAAGACGAAAGCCGTGAGCATGCTCACGCGATGCGGTTCATGCAGGCTCCAGAAGACGATGACCAGCATGAGCACATCCGGCACCAGTGCCCAGTTGCGCCAGGGCAGCAAGGAGACCAGCCAGACCACCAGAATCGTGGACCAGACGAAAAACAGGCTGGACGGGCGCTTGAACGGCGCGGCATCGACCGGCACCAGGTTCGTGAGCGACGAACGCGAGACCGCCGCCGATTCATGCTTACGGGATTTAATCGTCATCATTCATGCCCTCGGCATCGGATGCGGAGCCGGATCCGGAGCCGCCCTGCTCCAGTGCCTCATCAATACGAAGGATGAGGAAATGGCGATAGCGCTCCGGGTGCGACAGCGGCCGGGCCCTGGCGAGGGTGAAGCCCGAAGCCGTATCATGCTCGACCGCCTCGATTTCCGCGACCGGCAGGCCGGCCGGAAACAGGCCGCCGATTCCGCTGGTGATCAGCGTATCACCCGCCTGGATATCGACATCGGCCGTCAGGTAGCGGATTTCGATCTTGCCCGAGGGGTTGCCACCGAAGGCAATGAGCCGCTGGCCATTGCGCAGGACCTGGACAGGAATGGACACCTTGTCGTCCGTGAGCAGGGCAGCCTCGGAGGTGAAGGGCGTGACCCGGATCACCTGCCCCACAACACCGCCTTCGTCGATCACCGGCATGCCGGGCCGGATGCCGCTGGACGCCCCCTTGTTGAATACCAGCCGCTGGCTGAAGACATTGGCAGGCTCGTAGAGCACCTGTACCGCCACCGCTTCCTGGGTTGCCGTGTCGGGCACATTCAGCAGGCGCCGCAACTGTTCATTTTCAGTGGCCAGCTGGGCGGCGTGGGTCGCCAGCTGGGCCAGCTCGATACGCTGGCGCTGCAGGGCTTCCTTCTCGGAGCGCACGTGGCTGGCGGCGTCGCGCCAGTTTTCGAAATGCTCCAGCCCGTCACGCGGTGCCATCATGAGACGCTCGAACGGATAGATACCCATCGAAATAGCCGTGCGCGCCGGCTCCAGCACCCGCCACCGGGCATCAACCACCAGCAGCACCAGGGCCAGAATGACGAGAACGAGCAACCGGACCTCGGCAGCAGGGCCCCTTCTGAACAGCTTGATTGAAGCAGATTCTTGCATGCAATGCCGGGTGCGCGCCTCGTGCAGCCAGGCGCGCCTGTGAAATGACCCTGGCGGCCAGGCCGCAGACTGCGCTGTGCAGCCTAGTCGTAGATGAAGACCGTGCCCAGACGTTCAAGATGCTCGAGCGCCTCGCCGCAGCCCCGCACAACACACGTAAGCGGATCTTCAGCCACGATCACGGGCAGGCCGGTTTCTTCCTGGAGCAGGCGATCGAGATCGCTGAGCAACGCGCCGCCCCCCGTGAGGGCAATGCCTTTTTCGGTGATGTCGGCACCGAGTTCGGGCGGGGTCTGTTCGAGTGCCGTGGTCACGGCCGACACGATCTGGTTCAGCGGATCGGTCAACGACTCCAGGATTTCGTTGGATGATACCGTGAAACTGCGCGGGACACCTTCCGAAAGATTACGGCCCTTGACCTCGATCTCGCGCACCTCGGAGCCAGGGAAGGCCGAACCGATCTCCTTCTTGATGGTTTCCGCCGTGGGCTCGCCGATGAGCATGCCGTAGTTGCGCCGGATGTAATTGATGATGGCCTCGTCGAATTTGTCACCACCGACGCGCACCGAGCCCTTGTAGACCATGCCCCCGAGGGAGATGACGGCCACTTCGGTGGTGCCCCCGCCAATGTCGACCACCATGGAGCCGCTGGCATCGGAAACATTGAGCCCCGCTCCTATGGCCGCCGCCATGGGTTCCTCGATCAGATAGACCTGGCTGGCCCCTGCACCCAGCGCCGACTCACGGATGGCACGCCGCTCGACCTGGGTGGAACCGCAGGGCACGCAGACGATGATGCGCGGACTGGGCGCAAACATGCTGCGCGGATGCACCATGCGGATGAACTGCTTGAGCATCTGCTCTGTGACCGTGAAATCCGCAATCACGCCATCCTTCATCGGGCGGATGGCCTCGATGTTGCCGGGCACACGGCCCAGCATCTGCTTGGCTTCCTGGCCCACGGCCTGGATGATCTTCTTGCCATTGGGTCCGCCGTCGTGGCGGATGGCGACCACCGACGGTTCGTCCAGCACAATACCCTTGCCCCGGACGTAGATGAGCGTATTGGCGGTACCAAGGTCTATCGCCATATCGCTGGAGAAATAGCTGCGCAGGAATCCGAACATGGGAGCTCTGGTTGATCAGAATTGAAAAAATGGCGTCTGCAGGCAAAAGAGTAACCTACTCACCCGGCCATGACACGGAAAATTGACGGCCCAACCATGAAACGGACAATGATAACTTATAATTCCTTCTTTTCGGTGCTCCTCTCATGGTCATTTCGGAACAAGATCTCAAGAACCTGGCCCAGCTCGCCGGTTTGGCGCTCGCTCCCGGCCAGGCAACGGCGGCCCGGGCCGCCCTGAACGAAGCGCTGTCCCTGGCACAGGCCGTGCAGGAGGGCGTCGATCCCGCCATCGTTCCCATGGTGCAACCCTTGGCCGGGCAGCTTCGGCTGCGTGAGGATGTGGCGCGTGCGCCGGCAAGCCCCGCTGAAAGGGATGCACTCATGGCCAATGCACCCGCCACGGCACAAGGCCTGTTCCTGGTGCCCACCGTGTTGGAATGAATCATGTCCCAGCCCCCACTGCATAGCACTTTCGACAGCATTGCTGCGCTGGCCGGCGCCGTCGGCCGCGGTGATGTCGACCCGACCGTCCTCGCGGATGACGCCATGCGTCACGCGCAGGCAGGCAACGGGCCCGGACTGTTCGCCGATCTGGATGCCGAAGCCGGCAACCGCGAAACCAGCGACGCAGCCCTGGCCGGTGTGCCCATCGGCATCGAGGACCGCCTGGTCACCCGTCGGTGGCGCAGTACCGGGGGCAGTCGCATGCTCGCCGCTTACCAGAGCCCTTTCGATGCCACCGCGGTACAGGATCTGGAACAGGCCGGCTGCCTCACCGTAGGCAAGCTCGCATGCGCCGAATTCAGCATGGATTCCGCCAGCGAGTTCGCACTGTTCGAGGCCACGCCCAACCCCTGGGACGCGCAGCGCCAGGGTGGCAGCGGTGCCGCCGCTGCCGTGGCACGCCGGCTGGTGATGGGCGCCGTCGGCGTGGATACCGGGGGCTCGCTGCGCGCCGGCGCAGCGCTGTGCGGCGTCAGCGCCCTGCGCCCGGGCCAGGGCATGGTGTCGCGTCTGGGTGTCATTGCTGCGGCGTCCAGCATGGATCAGGTCACCCCCGTGGCTCGCGGGGCCGGTGATCTGGCGGCACTGCTCGATCCCATCTGCCATTTCGACCCGCAGGATGCCACCAGTCTGGAGCATCTGAACGGCGAGGCCAACCGGATTGGACGCGTGCGCGAAT
The DNA here is from genome assembly GCA_041655275.1 of Castellaniella sp. GTDB lineage: Bacteria > Pseudomonadota > Gammaproteobacteria > Burkholderiales > Burkholderiaceae_B > JAJYRX01. The sequence goes on from JBBAFU010000013.1 coordinate 63,554, forward strand.
CCTGGCAGACGCACAGGATGGCACAACAGGCACAGGGAAGCCGGCCACTGAAGAACCTGCGTATCGGCATCCTCGAAGGCGACGGCGATGGCTTGTCGGCCGCCGTGGCCGACAGCATGGAAGCCGCGCTGCAGACGCTGGAGTCGCTGGGTGCGCAGCGCGTGGCCATCGCGCTGTCGGCCGACGGACAGGCAGCCACGGCCTATCACCTGATTGCCGCCGCCGAAGCTGCCAGCAACCTGTCGCGCTACGACGGCGTGCATTTCGGTTTTCGTGCCGGGCGCTATGACGATGTACACGACATGATCGGCCGTTCACGCGCGCAAGGCTTCGGTCAGGCCATCATCGAGCGCATCCTGCTGGGCACGCGAGTCATGAGCCACGGCCATTACGAAGCCCTGTGTCTTCCGGCGCAACGCGTGCGCCGCCTGCTGGCACAGTCGCTGCGCCAGGCATTGTCGCAATCCTGCGACCTCGTACTGCGGCCGGCCCTGCCCGACACCGCGCCGCTGCTGGACGCACAGACCAGCCTGGCCGTGCGCTGGGCACGCGACCGCTATCTGGCGGCGGCAAGCCTGACCGGCCTGCCCGCATTGTGCTTTCCAGGCGCCCCCGACCCTGACGGCCTGCCTATCGGCATGCAACTCATCGGCCCCGATCTTGCCGAAGGATGGCTGCTGGCGGTTGCCGAATGCTTCCAGGACGTCACCCAATGGCATCAACGCGAACCGGAGCAGCACTGATGGACTGGGAAATCGTCATTGGCCTGGAAACGCATGTGCAGCTTTCCACCGCCTCGAAAATCTTCTCCGACAGCAGCACCGCCTACGGCGCCCTGCCCAACACCCAGGCGAGTGCGGGCGACATGGCGCTGCCCGGCACCCTGCCGGTCATGAACCGCATGGCGGTCGAGCGCGCCATACAGTTCGGGCTCGCCGTCTCGGCCGACCTCGCGCTGCGCTCGGTTTTCGATCGCAAGCATTATTTCTATCCCGACCTGTCCAAGAACTACCAGATCAGCCAGCTCGATCACCCCATCGTGAGCGGCGGCAGCCTGACGTTCTTTGTCGGCGAAACGGAAACAACGGTCAGGCTCACACGCGCCCACCTGGAGGAAGATGCCGGCAAGTCGCTGCACGAGCACTTCACCGGCCCGCATGGCGAGTCTTCCAGCGGCATTGATCTGAACCGGGCGGGGACACCTCTGCTGGAAATCGTCACCGAGCCTGAAATGCGTTCAGCGGCAGAAGCCGTGGCCTATGCGCGCGCGCTGCACGGTCTGGTGGTCTGGCTGGGCATCTGTGACGGCAACATGCAGGAAGGCTCCTTTCGCTGCGACGCCAACGTATCCGTGCGCCCCAGAGGTCAATCGACCCTGGGCACGCGCACCGAAATCAAGAATGTGAATTCATTCCGCTTTCTGGAGCGTGCCATTCTGTACGAGGCACGACGCCAGATCGAACTGATCGAGGACGGTGGCAGAGTGGTGCAGGAAACACGGCTCTACGATGCCGACAGGGACGAAACGCGCAGCATGCGCAGCAAGGAAGATGCCCACGACTATCGCTATTTCCCGGACCCCGATCTGCCCGCCCTGGTGATCACGCCCGAATGGATTGCGCGGGTACGCGACGCCATGCCCGAGCTGCCGGCCCGGCGCCGCGCACGCTTCCAGAGTGCGCTGGGCCTGAGCGCCTACGACGCCGCCCAGCTCACCATGCAGCGCGCCACTGCGGATTACTTCGAGGCGGTGGTGCAGGCCCTGCCCGAAGGCCAGGCCAAACCGGCCGCCAACTGGGTGCTGGGCGAGCTCGCCGCGGCACTGAACCGCGAGGAGCGCGATATCGGCGACAGCCCGGTAAATCCCGCGCAATTGGCCGCCCTGATTGCACGCATTGTCGACGCAACCATCTCGAACAAGATCGCACGCGACGTCTTTGCTGCAATGTGGGAAGGCGAACATGGCGCGGATGCGGATGCCATCATCGACGCACGCGGCCTGCGGCAGATCACGGACACTGCGGCCATCGCTGCGCTGATCGATGAAGTACTGGCAGCCCATGCCGGCATTGTCGAGCAATACCGCGCCGGCCGGGACAAGGCGTTCAACTCGCTGGTGGGTCAGGTGATGCGTGCGGCAAAGGGCAAGGCCAATCCGCAGCAGGTCACCGATCTGCTGCGCGAACGCCTGGACGGCTAGCGATTATTCTGTAGTGCCGTAACGTTCGCGATAGGCGGCCACCGCCGGACGGTGCGTGGCCAGCTGCGCATCATCTTCGAGCAGGGCCATGATGTCGGTCAGCGAGGCAATGCTGAGTACCGGCATGCCATAGCGCTGCTCGACATCCTGTACTGCGGAATGCGCCGACAGGGCGCCGTCGGGCCCGGCCCGCTCCATACGGTCGAGCGCGATGAGCACGGCCACCGGTCGCGCACCTGCGGCCCGTATGATGTCCACGGACTCGCCTACCGAAGTGCCTGCCGTGATGACATCATCGACGATGACCACATCGCCCTGTACGGGTGCCCCCACCAGATTGCCGCCCTCGCCGTGATCCTTGGCCTCCTTGCGATTGAAGGCGAAAGGCACGGTACGCCCGCCCAGCGCAGGCTGGGCAAGCGCCACGGCCGTGGCACAGGCCAGCGGGATGCCCTTGTAGGCGGGACCGTACAGCATGTCGAAAGACAGCCCCGATGCCAGCAGGCGCTGCGCGTAGAACTGTGCCAGTCGGCCCAGGCTGTCACCGGAGTTGAACAGGCCGGCATTGAAGAAATAGGGACTGATGCGGCCGGACTTGACCTTGAATTCGCCAAAGCGAAGCACACCCTGCTCGAGGGCAAAGCGAACGAAATCGAAGCGCTGGGATGAAGACATTGGCCTGGCCGTGAGGGATGCGCCACAGGCGCGTTGGGCGCAATTGTAGTACGCTCTCGGGATGCTGAGTATCATCACCGCCAATCTGAACGGCATCCGTTCCGCCGTCAACAAGGGTTTTCTGGACTGGCTGGCGCACCAGGACGCGGATTTCGTCTGCCTGCAGGAACTCAAGGCCCAGGAGGCCAACCTCAGTCCGGAAATGCGCCGGCCCCATGACCTGCAAGGCTATTTCCACTACGCCGAGAGAAAAGGCTACAGTGGCGTGGGTATCTACACCCGTCACGAGCCCGACGATGTCATCGTGGGCGTCGGCGTTCCCGAGATTGACGCCGAAGGGCGCTATCTCGAGCTGTGCTACCCCGGGTTTTCCGTGATTTCCGTCTACCTGCCATCAGGCTCCAGCGGCGATCATCGCCAGGCGGTCAAATTCGAGTTCATGGACTATTTCCAGGGCCATCTGCAGGCGCTCGCCGACAGCGGCCGCCAGATCGTCCTGTGCGGCGACTGGAACATCGCCCACAAGGAGATCGACCTCAAGAACTGGCGCAGCAACCGCAAGAACAGCGGCTTTCTTCCCGAGGAGCGCGAATGGCTGGGTCAGCTCTTCGACGTTCAGGGCTGGGTGGATGTCTACCGCCACCTGCACCCCGATCTGGAAGGCGAATCCTACACCTGGTGGAGCAACCGGGGGCAGGCCTGGGCGAACAACGTGGGCTGGCGCCTTGACTACCACATCGCCACGGCCGATCTGGCACGCACAGCGCGCAGCGCGCATATCTACAAGGAAGAACGTTTCAGCGACCATGCGCCACTGACCATTCATTACGACTGGAGCATGCCGGCGGCAGGCTGACACCATCCGGTCAGGGACGGTCCAGCGCTTCGATTTCTGCGCGGCGCAAGCGCAGCAGTACCAGGCCCGGCAGGGCAATCAACACGGTAATCACGAAGAACAGCGGCCAGCCCATGGCGTCGACAAGCGGCGGGGTCAGCGGCCCGGCCAGATAGGTGCGGCCAACCGCCGACAGCGCTGAAAGCAGCGCGAACTGCGTCGCCGAAAACTCCTGGCGGCACAGTCCCATCAGCAGGGCGACAAAAGCGGCCGTGCCCAGGCCGCCACACAGATTCTCTATGCCCACCACGGCTCCCATGGCAAACAGATGGGGCGGTGTGACGGCCAGCACCCAGTAGCCGAAGTTTGACACCGCCTGCAGGATGCCGAAAGCCATGAGCGAGCGGTACAGCCCCAGGCGAGCCATGATACCCCCGCCTGCGAGCGCACCGACGATGGTGGCCGCCAGCCCGAAGACCTTGTTGACCGCACCGACCTCGGTGCCCGTGAAACCGGCCCCGCGCAACAGGAAGGTGGTCGACAGGGCGCCGGCAAAGGCATCACCCAGCTTGTAGAAGACAATCAGGATCAGGATGCTGACCGCGCCCTTTCGCGAGAAGAACTCTGCGAGCGGTGCCAGCACGGCCTCGCGCAGGGAAGGCGGCGGCTCGCCGCGCACCTCGGGTTCCGGCGCCAGCGATGTGGCCACCCCGCACAGCGCCATGAAGCCGCCCATGAGGAAATAGGTGTTGTGCCAGCCCAGCCACTGATCAGCCAGTATGAGCGCCATGCCGCCGGACGCAATCATCGCCAGGCGATAGCCCAGCACCTTGAGCGCCGCGCCTGCCGCCCGTTCGCCGGGACGCAGTACATCGGTGCTGTAGGCGTCGAAGGCGATATCCTGCGTGGCCGAGAAGAAGGCCACGAGCACGGCCAGCAGTGCCAGTGGCAGCAGATGATCGCTCGGTGAAAACAGCCCCATGGCGGCAATGCCGGCACCCAGCGCCAGCTGCGTTGCCAGCATCCAGCTGCGCCGCCGGCCCAGCCAGGGCGGTGCATAGCGATCCACCAGGGGTGCCCAGAGAAATTTGAGTGTGTAGGCGGAGCCGATCAGCGTGAGAAAGCCAATGCTCTGCAGGGAGACGCCGTCCAGCGTCGCCCAGGCCTGAAGGGTGCCGCCGGTCAGGGCCAGCGGCAGTCCGCTGGCAAAACCCAGGACAAGCAATGGAAAGACCCGCGGGCTCGCATAGATGCGTGCCAGCCCCGGAACCTTCATGCCGCGACTGCCTGGGGCGACGAGAAGCGATAGACCGCGAGGCTGGCGCGCCACTTGGGCAGCACCCGTATCTCGTGGCGCCCCCTGAACGTCGCCACATCCGTGACGCCCAGCCCGAGATCCTGTGCCAGACGCTCGAAATCACCCAGGGTGCACAGATGGATATTGGGCGTGTTGTACCACTGGTAGGGCATTTCCCGGGTCACCGGCATGCGCCCGGCCAGAATGGACAGGCCGTGCGTCCAGTGCCCGAAGTTGGGGAAGGAGACCACGCCCGTACGCCCCACACGCGCCATCTCGCGCAGGATGCGCTCGGTATTGTGCATGGCCTGCAGGGTGCGCGAGAGCACCACCGTATCGAACTGCTGATCATCGAACAGGGCCAGACCGTCTTCCAGATCCTGCTGGATGACCCGCACGCCGCGGCGCACGCAGGCGATCACCGATTGTTCATCGCGCTCGACGCCGGCCCCCGATACCTGCTTGTGATCGCGCAGGTAGGCAAGCAGCGTGCCATCACCGCAACCCAGGTCGAGCACCCTGCTGCCGGGCTGTATCCAGCTGGCGATGCGGCCCAGATCGGGCCGTTCGGTCTCGAAACTGACCGGCGCACGCATCATGCCAGAACTCCCGTGGTGCGCGTGCGCGGCGCCAGGCCAAGCTCGTGCGCCACCCAGTCGTAATACCCCTGGACCACGGCGTGATACCGGGCATCGTCCAGCAGGAAGGCATCGTGGCCGTGCGGTGCATCGATTTCGGCATAGGTGACCGGCAGCTGGTTGCGCAGCAGGGCCCGCACGATCTCGCGCGAGCGGCTGGGCGGAAAGCGCCAGTCCGTCGTGAACGATACCAGCAGGAAACCGGCACGCACCTGTTCCAGCGCCCGTGCCAGATCGCCCCCGAAAGTGCGCGAAGGATCGAAATAATCCAGGGCACGCGTCAACAGCAGATAGGTATTGGCGTCGAAATAGGTGGAAAACTTCTCGCCCTGGTAGCGCAGGTAGGACTCGACCTCGAACTCCACGTCATAGCCGTAGTGAAAGTCGCCGTCCTTGCCGGGTTCACGCTGGGTACGGCCGAACTTGCGCGCCATGTCGTCATCCGACAGATAGGTGATGTGACCCAGCATGCGCGCCACCGAAAGCCCCCTGCGCGGCACGGTGTCATGGGCGTAGTAATCCCCGCCATGGAATTCCGGATCGGAAATGATGGCGCGCCGGGCAACTTCGTTGAAACCGATGTTCTGCGCCGAAAGCCGGGGGGTGCTGGCGATGACGACGCAATGCGCAACCCGCTCGGGACAGGTGATGGCCCATCCCAGCGCCTGCATGCCACCCAGCGACCCCCCCATGACTGCGGCGAAGCGCTGAATGCCGAAATGATCGGCCAGACGCACCTGCGCGTGCACCCAGTCTTCGACGGTAAGTATGGGAAAGCCCGCGCCCCACGGCTTGCCGGTATCCGGATTGATGCTCACGGGTCCGGTGGAGCCGAAGCAGGAACCGATGTTGTTGACACCGATGACGAAGAAACGATCGGTATCCAGCGCCTTGCCGGGCCCGACCATGTTGTCCCACCAGCCGATATCGCGCGGATCGTCGGCCGCGATGCCGGCCACATGATGCGAGGCATTGAGTGCATGGCAAACGAGCACGGCATTGCTGCGCGCCTCGTTCAGCGTGCCATAGGTCTCGACCGCCAGCTCGTAACGGGGCAGCACCTGGCCGCTCGCCAGGCGCAGGGGTTCATCGAAGGGAATGAATTCGGGACGGACGATACCCACTGAACCGTCGGGCACGATGACATCGGCACCGTTGAGCGCGCCGGAAGGAGAAATCGTCTCTGAAGCCTGTGGCATAAGGACCTCTTTAGCTGGATTTATGAGGCGCCCGCAAGCGGATCATGCAAATCGGCGCACATGCCTAGGCTGGCAGTGTAACACTCCGCCCGCTGTCCGGCCTGGAGTCCGGGGCGAATCCCGACCCCGGCAGCCTATCCTGACAGAAATACGGGGTTGTGAAGAACAGATATTTATGGATACATTTAGAATGGATTTTCGGCAGACACTGAAACAACTCAAACCAGAAAGGAGACTTACCGTGGCCCATCTCACCCCTCGCGAAATCAGCTGCCTCACATGGTCGGCAGCCGGCAAGACCAGCTATGAAACCGGCATCATCCTGCGCATCGCCCGACGCACCGTGGATTATCACATTCACAATGCGTGCAACAAGCTCGGTGTACACAATCGCAGGGCGGCTGTCGCCCTGGCGGTTCAGCATGGGCTGCTGGCTGATCTCCACAGGCTGCTGCCGCGGCCGGGCGTGCATATCAGCCCGATGTCGCCGATCCGGCGTCGCGCAATGGCCTTTGGGCTGGCGCCAGTTCGCGCAGGAACTCGTCAGCATGGAGATCGGAAAACTTTTCGTCGGCGCCGATTACCAGGCCTTCGATCAAGAGTGTCGGTGTGGTCCAGAGCATACCGTCCAGTCGCACCGCAATCTGCGAATCCCGACCACGGACCGTAAACCGCTCTCCGGAAGCGATCCGCGCGAGCGGCGGCGGAGCGCCAAGATTGGAATGCAGCGAAAGATGCAACTGCGCTTCCAGGCGTGCGCGCGCTGCAGTACTCGCGCCCAGCGCGGGCGGAAGCCGTGCATACCCCAGGGTGTACAGCATGTCGCCCACGCGCGCGGACGACAGGGTCAGTTCCAGGGCGTGGCCCTCGAACGCCACCGTGCGGGTGCGTGATTTGGGCCGGTCCGGGAACATTGCCTGCACGTCGCCATCCGCGAGGGTGACCTGGCGCCAGTCGTGGCCGGGTGAGCAGGCGGACAGGCCGATCGCGAGCGCCGGCAGCACGGCAAGCAAGCTGCGGGCGAACCAGCGCCGGCCCTGGTCATAAGGGTTAGAATGATGGGGATCAGACATTCATGACATCGCCAATGACTTCCTTCTCAGAGCGCCTTCACAGGCTGGGCCATCATACTTCCATCCTCCGGAAAATCCACCGCGGCATCGAAAAGGAAGGCCTGAGGGTGGGATTGGCCGACGGCCGGCTGTCGATGACACCCCATCCGCAGACTCTGGGCTGCGCCCTCACCCATTCGCGCATCACCACCGACTATTCCGAGGCCCTGCTCGAACTGGTCACCGGCACGCACACCGGGGTGGAACCCCTGATGCAGGAGCTGGAGGATATCCACCGCTTCGTCACGGCAAACCTGGCCGGCGAGCTGATCTGGAACCAGTCCATGCCCGCCCGCCTCCCCGCGCACGACGACATCCCCGTCGCCTGGTACGGCCACTCGAACAGCGCCATGCTCAAGCATGTGTATCGCCTGGGCCTGGCGGAGCGCTACGGCAAGCCCATGCAATGCATTGCCGGCATCCACTACAACTTTTCGCTGCCCGATCATTTCTGGGACAAGATCGGCACCGAAGGCGATACGGAGCAGGAGCGGCGCTCCACCGGCTACATGGCCCTCATCCGCAATTTCATGCGCCATGCCTGGCTGCTGATGTATCTTTTCGGTGCATCACCGGCTGTCAGCCGCGACTTTTTCGCGCGTGTGCCCGACACTATTCTCACGCTCGATGACGACACGCTCTACCTGCCGCATGCCACCAGCCTGCGCATGAGCGACATCGGCTATCACAACAAGGCCCAGTCGGAGCTGCAACTCTGCTACAACGATCTGGACACCTTCCTGGCGCGCATCTATACCGCAGTCACCACGCCCTGGCCCGATTACGAGGCCATAGGCACGCATCGTGACGGCCAGTGGATCCAGCTCAATACCAACATCCTGCAGATAGAGAACGAGTATTACTCCAGCATCCGGCCCAAGCGGGTCACGGGGCGCTGCGAGCGGCCGGCCACGGCACTCATGCTGCGCGGCATCGAATACGTCGAAGTGCGCTGCATGGACATCGATCCCTTCACACCCGCCGGCATCGACGCCGAAACCTGCCGCTTCCTCGATGCCTTCATGCTCTTCTGCGCGCTCGAGGACAGTCCGCACTTTCCCGATGGCGGCTATTGCCAGGACAGTCGCGACAACTTCGATCTCGTCTCCAGCCAGGGACGCCGGCCCAGCCTGCGCCTCAAGCGCGAAGATGAGGAAATCAGCCTGCGCGGATGGGCTGAAGACATCCTGCAGCGCATGCAGCCCTATGCCGCCATGCTGGATCAGGCCAACGCCAGCCAGGCCTGGACTGCAGCCCTGCAGGCACAGGAATGCAAGGTCGACGACAACACCACCACGCCCTCGGCGCGCCTGCTGCAGGCGCTGCGCGACAGCGGTGAATCACTGAACGCCTTCACGCTGCGCCAGAGCCTGGCGCACCGCGAAGCGCTGCTGGCAAATCCGCTCGATGCGGCACAGAAACATCACTTCGACGAAGAGGCGGCGGCATCCTGCAAGGCACAGCAGGCGCTCGAAGCCGAAGATGACGAAAGTTTCGACGAATACGTGGCACGTTTCCACGAAGCGCTCACGCCCGTGCGCATGCCGGCCGTGATGAAACCCTAGAGAAACTGCTGGAAGCACCCGCCCTAGCGCCGGGTGCGCTCCTCCTGCGGGTGTTCATACAGCCATTCGCGCCAGATGGCCACCAGCAGCGCCATGAGCACCGGACCGATGAACAGGCCAACCAGCCCCATGGTCTGCACCCCGCCCACCAGACCGAAGAAGGTCGGCAGGAAAGGCAGGCGTACGGGGCCGCCCACCAGATGCGGGCGTATGGTCTTGTCGACGATGAACAGCTCGATGGCACCCCAGGCGAACAGGCCCAGGCCCGCAGCCAGATGACCCGACATCACCAGATACAGCGACACTATGGTGACCGACAGCGGTGCGCCGCCTGGAATGAGGGCCATGACGCCCGTGAGCGCACCCATCAGCGCCGGTGAGGGCACGCCGGCAATCCAGTACGCGACGCCAAGGACCACGCCTTCACCCAGGGCGATCAGCCCCATGCCGGTGACCGTGGAGTTGACGGTGGCCGGCACCACGCGCGAGAAACGCTGCCAGCGATCGGGCAGGACACGCTCGCCTACGATATCGAGCTGTGCGAGCAGGATGTGACCGTCCTTGTAGATGAAGAACAGCGTGATCAGCATGAACAGGACCGTCAGGAACAGGTGGAACAGATTGCCTGTGGCCGACAGCACCATGCGATAGATGTTCCCGAGATGCTCGCCGCTGACCATCTGCACCAGCATGCCCAGCGCCTGGGGTTCACCCAGATGCATGAGCCAGTACTCCGTCAGGCGTTCACCAACGAAAGGGAAATCACGGATCCACTGCGGCACTTCCACGCCATCGCGGTTGGCCAGCAGCGCCCAGCGGATGAAGCTGCTGGCCTCCTGTACCGTGAAGTTCAGGGCGATCGTCAGGGGAACAATCAGCACCACCAGCACAATCACCAGCGCCAGGGTGGCGGCGACGCTGCGATTGCCCCGGCAACGCTCCACCAGCTGCCGGTACAGCGGCCAGCTCGCCAGACCGATGATGAGTGCAGCCAGCACCGGCACCAGAAAGCCGCGCAGGAAGTACACCCCTGCCAGGGCGATGAAGAAAATCAGCCACCGGGCGATGGTATACGCAGGAAGAATGGGCGGTGTGATCACGCTGGGATTGTGAACCTGTCTGGCGGTGCAAATGGGCACAGTGTAAGCTTTTGAGGCCAAGCCGTCTGCTTGCAAACTGCATTCTGCAAGCACTTTCTACGGAGAAACCGACCATGTACCGTCTTGCCATCACTGCACTCTCTCTTGTCCTGACCATGGCTGCACCCCGGGCGTTCGCCATCGACGCTGCGCAGGTTCCTGAAAAGAAACAAACTACGCTCGGCCTTTACCTCCTGCCCGAGGAAGCCTGGGACATGCTGCAGGCCGACGCCGAAAAGATCCTGTTTCTGGATGTACGTACACGAGCCGAAGCGAGCTATGTCGGCATGCCGACCCCGGCAGACGCACTGGTGCCTTTCGTCGAACATGATCCGTTCTGGGCCTGGGACGAGAAGCGCAATGCCTTCCGGCTCGAACCCGTGCAGGAATTTGTCGATGAGGCACTGCGACGTCTGGCGGAAAAGGGCCTGGACAAGCATGACAAGGTCTTTGTCATGTGCCGCTCGGGCACACGCTCCGCCATGGCGGCCAATCGCCTCGCCAGTGCCGGCTTCACCCAGGTCTACAACCTCATCGAGGGTTTCGAGGGTGACACCGGCAAGGCCGGTGACGACAAGGGCCGACGCACCGTCAATGGCTGGAAGAACGCCGGCCTGCCCTGGTCCTATGAGCTCGACAAGGCCAGGATGTATTTCCAGCATTGATGTCCGGGCAAGCCTGAAGTGACGGCCGGCAGGCGTGCCGGCATGCTACATTGGCAGAGCATCTCCTCGTTTCACACATCCTGCCCGCCATGCTTGACACCCTGCTTGCCGCCACGCCGGTAACGGAATTGCTTTTCCGTATGTTGACCACCGGCCTTGTGGTGATTCTGGTCGCCCTGGCTGTCGGATGGTTCGGGCCACTCATCGGAGGCGCGCTGGCCGGCCTGCCCATCGTGCTGGGCCCGGGTTTCTTCTTTCTGCTCGGACGTGCGAGCACGGAGTTCGCCTCCGAAGCCGCCGCCTATGCCGTGTATTCCCTGAGTGCCACGCAGATCTTCACACTCGCGTATCTGGCCAGCGCGAGTCGCACGGGTGCGGCCGGTTCGATTGCGGCTGCCACCCTGGCCTGGTTTGCCGGCGTCGGCCTGCTGCGCATGCTGCCGCCCAGCCCCTGGCTGGGTTTTACCCTGTTCATTGCCTGCACCTGGCTTGCCCGTACCATTGCCCATCACTTCCACCGCCCCGCCGTGAAGGCCCGGCGCGGAGAGAGCCTGGCGCTGCTGATCCTGCGCGGAGGCCTGGCAGGCCTGCTCGTGGCCTGTGTCACCGCCGCCGCCAGCCAGCTGGGCACGGAATGGTCGGGACTCTTCATGGCCTATCCCATCGGCTATACCGTCATCGCCGTCACCATACACCGGCAGTTCGGGCGTGATATCGTCATCTCCACCCTGACATCGACGCTGCTGGGCACGGCCAGTCTGGCCGTCTTCTGCACCAGTCTGTCGCTCGCCCTGCGCGATCTGCCGGCCTATGTCGCCTTCATGCTTGCACTCACGGCATCGCTCGGCTTCACCACGGGCCTGGTCGTGTTCAACCACTTTCGCGCAGCAAGACAGTCTGCCTGAATACCGGAGGATTCCATGCCCAAGCAAGACCTTCCTTCCCTGTCCTTCCATTTTCGCGAGCCCGGTAACCGCATTGTGGAAACCCTGAGCTACACCGTCGGTGAAAGTCCCGACGGCCTCGTACTGATTGCCAGCAGTCCGCATGGACTGTGTGCTGTATTCCTGGGTGATGACGCCGACACGCTTGCGTGGCGCCTGGCCCAGGCATTTCCGGGAAACCCGCTGCGTGTCGATGACGCGGGGCTGAAGACGATGCTGGAACAGGTGGTCGCATTGAGCAGCCACCAGCCCTGCAGCGGTGGTCTGACACTGGATATCGCGGGAACGGCCTTCCAGCAGGATGTATGGAAGGCATTGGCTCTTCATCGTTAAAGGGGGACAGCGGCAATCATTAAACTTGTTTTTTCGACGAAACAGGTTCAATGGAGGTTATGCCGATGTCCCCACTCGATTCTATCGTAGGCATCCATGGTCTGGTGATCG
>JBBAFU010000014.1:0-73416 GCA_041655275.1 Castellaniella sp.
CGATCACCAAACCATGGATGCCTACGATAGAATCGAGCGGGGACATCGGCATAACCTCCATTGAACCTGTTTCGTCGAAAAAACAAGTTTAATGATTGCCGCTGTCCCCCTTTAACGATGAAGAGCCAAAACTGAACCATTTGCTTGAGAAGCTGAGCGATACTCGACTGGTATCGAGTCGCTGGTTGCGTGCGCATGGGTACTCCAGCAGCCTCGTTGCCCGTTATGTACGTAGCGGCTGGCTGATGTCACCTGCTCGCGGAGTCTACATGCGCAAGGGCGGTCATCTTCAATGGGAAGGGGTGGTTCACAGTCTGCAGGTCGGAGAAGGGATGCCGCTACATGTCGGCGGTCGTTTTGCGCTGAGTCTGGAAGGCCGCGAACATTATCTGCGCCTTGGTGACGCGGGAACGATCACCCTGTACGGGCCCGTGCAACCGCCGGGCTGGCTTGGCAAGCTGCCGTTGGAACAGCGATTCGAGTTCCTTGGAAGTGGAAAATTTGATCTGCCACCTTTATCGTTCGCAGCAGAAGTTCCGGAAGAAGTGTTATCCGAGAATGGGTTGGCCCGGCATCCTGTCGCAGCGAGCCCCAACGCTCTGGTCTACTCCACACCGGAACGGGCCATACTTGAGTTATGCAGTAGCGTTGCAGATGTGGCATTGGTCTATGAGGTGGATGCATTGATCCAAGGCATGGCTACGTTGCGCCCGCAGCGGATCAGCCGGATGTTACGCTACTGTGGCAGCATCAAGGCCAAAAGGCTGTTCCTGGCGCTGGCAGAACGCCATCGCCATGCATGGTTTTCACACGTTTCTCTGGAGGGTGTCGATCTGGGCCGGGGCAAGCGAGCCCTGGTGCCTGGTGGACGCCTGCATTCTACTTATCAGATAACTCTGCCGGGGGATCTTGATGAGCATCTCGTCTGATCGCTGGGATCGCTACTGAAACAAGCGGAACAATCAGTCATGCAATTGGTGCGACAGTGTCGCAATAATCCGAAGAACAGCAATTGAATGTATGCATATAGTCGTAGCTCAGCTGTGACCTTGGGAATCATTCAAAACTTGAAGAAGATGTAAGTATCGTAGTATGACTACGACTGTTTCAAGTAAATTAAAAGCTTTCTACACCCATCTCGCGCCGGGAACGCCGTTGGTCTCGGAGGACCTGGCGGCGCTGGGAATCTCTGCCGACCTGGCTGTCTACTACGTCCGGGCCGGGTGGCTCATGCGTTTGGCACGCTGGCGAAGGAAGTCCGCGTGATCGGCCAGCAATGTGTCCTCGCGTTGTACCCGGCTATAGGCGCGCCAGGGTTGGTTGAGCGCCTTGCGTACCGTCTTGCGATCAATATCCAGGTGCCGGGCAATCCCCGAAATGGAGATGCCTTGTTCGTGCATCTGTCGTATATCCTCCCAGCGTTGTTTGCTCAGCATCACCATCTCCTGTGGCGTTGGGTGTGCTGATATCATGCGCTGCTTTGGATTCAATTGGACATCCATCTGTTCTGTCTCCAGAAAGCAGGTGGGGAATTTTTAATGACCCTGAGGGGGTGCGGACAAAGAAGCTAAACAGGAGGCGGATTTTGTGCATTCGAAAGCGCGCATTTTCCACTCCCCGCTACATACAATCCCCTACCCGGACACCCTGCGCTTTTCGCGCAATGTCACGTATACTGGCCCGGACCCCCATCTTTCCAGGCAGCCGGCCCCCTGCCGGCCCAACAATAACAGGATAGTCGTGTCGCCAGCCCTCACCCGAATCAGCGATGTTGTGAATTATGTCGTGACCGCATTCTGCGTCGGTTGCCTGATGACCATGCTGGGCATCTCGGTCGTCGGGGCGTTCTACATGGTGGTCACCGGTGACGCGCTGAGCTGGACCTATTCCCTCGCCAGGCTGTTCATCCCCTGGCTCGGCCTTCTCAGCATCACGGTGGCCTTCCGGCGGGGCGAGCACATCGCCATGAATTCGCTCATGGAGATCCTGCCGCGACCCATGGGTATCGCGGCCAGGGCGGCAAACTACGTCATCGTGGGTATTTTCGGCCTGCTCATGATCTGGTACGGCATGGATTACTTCCTGGGTTCGCGAGACTACTTCATGGTCTCCGACCAGATTCAGATCCACTCCCGCTGGGTTGCCGTCTCGGTTCCCATCACCGGCCTCGTCATCCTGATCCATGTGCTGTGTGGCGTCAATATATTCGACCCCGCAAACCCGCTCGATGACACTGATCTGGATATCAGCGACGAGGAATTTGCGAAGGCCGGTCTCAGTGCAGCGGTCGCACACACAGATTCAGATACCCAAAGGGCATAAGCATGGTTGCTGCCGTCGTCATTTTTCTGGTCCTTATCCTGATTGGCACACCCATTGCGGTCGTGATGGTGATGTCGGGCCTGGGCGGTGCGGTATCGCTGGGCGGAATAGACTTCCTTGGCATCGTTGCGGAACGCATGTTCTCGGGCGTCAGCGGTTACCTGCTGATGGCCATTCCGTATTTCATTTTCACGGCCGAGCTGATGAACCGGGCCGGGCTCACCGAGCGCCTGATCGCTTTCAACAATGCCCTGCTCGGCCGGATCCGCGGCGCGCTCAGCCACGTCAATATCGCCGTCAGCCTGTTCTTTTCCGGCCTGACGGGTGCCGCCATCACCGATACCGTTGCCATCGGCAAGATCATGATTCCGGCGATGAAGCGCCAGGGGTATACGCCGGAGTACGCAGCAGCGGTCACCGCCTGTTCGTCCATCATCGGGCCCATCATCCCGCCCAGTATCGTGATGATCATCTATGCGTCGATTCTTCCGAATGCTTCGGTGCTGCAGCTTTTTGCCGCCGGCATACTGCCCGGCCTGCTGATGACAGTGGCCCTGCTGATTACCAGCGCCATCCTGGCGTGGTACTACAAGTTTCCGCGCTATGAGGACACCAATCTGCGCGCGGCCATGCGCGCCTTTCTTCCGACGCTGCCGGCGCTGCTTGTGCCCATCATCATCCTCGGTGGAATCCTTGGCGGCATCACCACCGTGACGGAAGCCTCGGCATTCGCGGCGATCTACACGGTGCTGCTCGGGGTCTTTGCGTACCGCACGCTGTCGATGAAGGCGATCTGGGATTCGCTCGTTGCAACGGTCCAGTTCAGCGGCATGGTGTTCTTCCTGCTGGCGGCTTCCACGGTCCTGGGCTGGTTTGTCACGCGCTCCGGCATCGCGCGGGAAGGGGCCAGCATCATTGCAACGGTCAGTACCGATCCCACCGTACAGATCATGCTGGTCAATGCGTTGCTGATCCTGGTTGGCATGGTGCTGGACGTGTTGCCCGCCCTTGTGGTGGTTGGCCCTGTGCTGGTCCCGGCCATGATGCAGCTTGGCTTTGATCCGCTGCACTTCGCCATGGTGATGATCCTGACGCTCAACGTTGCCAACATCACCCCGCCCGTCGGCATGACGCTCATGACGGCCACGCAGATTGCGGGCGTGCCCTATGAGCGCGCAATCATGGCATCACTGCCATTCTTCGTGACGCACTTTGTGGTGATCGTCATTGTTTCGCTATGGCCGGGATTTGTCCTGTGGCTGCCCAATCTTCTGATGAATTGACAATGGAGGGTGCTTCAAGGATATTGATTGATCAACAGGTGTCTTCAATGTTTGGATGCCTTTACACCTTTTGAACAAGGAAAGGGGAGTGAGATGGAAAGCAAAAAAACGACTGGTTTCGGCAGGAAGGCGCTGGGTTCGCTGAGCGCATTGGCACTGGCCATTGGTATGGTTGCCGGCAGTGCCGCACCGGCCATGGCGGCAGAGTTCAAGATGGCGATTGCGCACATCTGGCCGGAAGATATGGAAAATGAAGTGCATCCGGCGCTGATACATTTCAAATCCATCGTCGAGGCCGAGACGGATGGTGCAGTTGAAGTCGAAATCTATGGCAACCAGCAGCTGGGATCGGAAGTCGAGACTGGCAAGCAGGCGCAAAACGGCAAACTGTTGCAGTCGACTGTGATTTCATCGGGCGCAATGTCGTCCTTCTACAAGAACTACCAGATTGTCACGTCGCCGTTCCTGTTCCCGAACTTCCAGGTGGCCCATGCCTTCTTTGACGGGCCGTGGTTCAGGGATTTCATGAAAGGATCCATTGAGGAATCCGGCCTTCGCTATCTGGGCACCTACGATGATGGCGGCGGCTTTGTGGCATTCACGTCCAAGAAGCTGATCCGCACGGCCGATGACATCAAGGGCCTGAAGATCCGGGTCGAGGAAAATCCCGCACACGTGGCCGTCATGCGCTCGCTGGGTGCATCGGCAACCCCGCTGCCCTGGGGTGAAGTCGTCACCGCGCTGGGCACGGGCCTTGCCGATGGCCAGTTCAATGCACCCGGTGTCAGCAAGTTCTTCAAGCTGTGGGAAGTCAACGACTATACGACACTGAGCCGGCATATCTACAATACGCAGACCTGGCTGGTCAGCGACAAGTGGATGAGCACCCTGCCGGATAACTACAAGGAAATCATCATTCAGGCGGCACGCGAGGCTGTCGGTATTTCGCATGGTATCGCAGCCCTGCAGGCGATCGTGGGCTGGGAAGTGTCATGCAAGGAGTTCAAGGAGTGCTACGTTCTGCCGGCCGACGAGCGCCAGAAGATGGCGGATATCGCACGTCCGGCCTGGAAGAACTGGATCGTGAACGATTTCGGTATCCAGGAAGAAAAGGTCGACGCCCTGTGGGCCGAGGTTGACCGTCTCACGAAGGAAATCGGTGCATCCAACGATGCATACGGCGGCTGATCAAGCCTGATCACGGGGGTGCCTGCAAGCGTGCCGGTACCCCGTCTGGCTCCTACGCCTTCTCTGCCACCAGCAATGCCACGAGCGTATTGGCAATCACCTTGCTGGCCTTGTTCAGGGTGTCCAGCGGCAGGCGTTCGTCCGCGCGATGGCCGTTGGCCTCGAGCAGTGTCCGTGGCCCGGCACCATACATGATGGTGGGAATGCCGGCTTCACTGTAGAGGCGTGCATCGGTATAGAGGGGAACGCCATGTACGTTGACGGATTCGCCCATGATGGCAGTGGCTTCGCGGCAAAGCAGCTCGGCGAACGCTTCTGATTCGGCAGAAGGTGTCAGCGGTCTTGCGAGCAGGATGCGCTCGGTCTCCTGCGAAACACCTTTCACCTCGCTGATGGCGCGCGCGATCAGGTCGCGCAGCGCCTGCTCCGCTTGCTGCGGATCTTCCTCCGGTGTGATCCGCCTGTCCAGCCGCAGTGTTGCAGTATCTGAAACCACGTTGGTATTGATGCCACCATTGACCAGACCCACCACCAGGGTGGGGTGGCTGATTCCGGGCGTGGCGGAAGGCCGCATGGAAAGTTCGTCGGCATGGGCGTACAAAGCCTGCAGCACCGGCATCAGCGCCGCAATGGCGTCATGCCCGGTATCCGGCATGGCGGCGTGCGCAGAGCGTCCGCGCAGGCGTACTTCCAGATGCAGGCAGCCGTTATGGGCGATGATGACCTGATAGGCAAACGCGGCACAGATGGCGTAGTCCGGCTTTGTGAGGCCCTGATCCAGCAGCCATCCCGGCCCTGTCAGTCCGCCGGTCTCTTCGTCGTGGGTGAAGTGCAGCTCAACCGTGCCCTTCAATGGTGCGTGGCAGTCGCGCAGCGCGGCCAGTGCGTAGGCATAGGTCGCAAAGTCGGACTTGGATACCGCAGCACCGCGACCGTAGAGCCAGCCATTGCGAATCTCGCCGCCGTAGGGATCGGTGCTCCAGTCTTCGCCCGGGGGCACCACATCGCCATGGGCATTCAGGGCAACCGTGGGGCCCGGGCCGAAGCGCTCGCGGACGATCAGGTTGGTGACACTGCGCATGCCATGATGCCTGACCACGGTTTCAGGCACAATGTGGCGTTCCACCACAAAACCCATGTCTTCGAGCAGGGCGGCCGCTACTTCGGCGTGCTTGTGACAATCGCCCGGGGGATTGTCCGAAGGCGTGCGCACCAGCGCCTGAAGAAACTCGACCTGCGTCTTGCTGCGTGCATCCAGATATCGGGCGATGGATTGTTTTAGGCTAGAAGTATTTTTGTCCATGGCCTGAGTATATGGCCTGGTGCCCCGTTGCAGATACCGTCGGGATCAGAACCAGGTGGATACGGCGCCCACGATGTTGTAATCATCGTCCCGCAGGAAGATGTTTCTCCACTTGTCGAAGGTCAGGCAAGGGTGGGACGCCCCGAAGATGACGGCGTCGCCCGGCACCAGTGGAGAGTCGGCCGGGCACTCGATATGGCAGTGCTGGTCATTCAGGGCAACGGCCTGATGACCGACAAGCGCTTCGGGCCGGTTGCTGCCGTCGCCGCTGCGAAAGCGCACGGCGGTATGGGCCACCGGGAGTTCATCGGGCGACAGGTCACGCTTGCCCACGTTGACGATCAGCCGCCCGGGCTCGGGTCGGGACAGCACATAACCCCAGATTTCCAGGGCATCCATCAGCCCCTTGTCGCGGTGTCCGATTTCAGGGTTGCGCCTCTTGATCTGTTCGAAGAAATTTCGATACATCCCGGCGTCATGTGTCAGGTAGCACCCGCTTCGCGTGAGCACCTTGCACCCGGGTGGCAGTGCGCCCATGGTGCCTGCCTCATTGAACACCAGATCATAGAAGGCGGAACCGCCCACCGAGAACAGGGTCTGGCCGGGCGCAAAGAATCCCTTGTCGTGGCATTGCCGGGTCAGGCTGATCATGGCCTGCAGGAAGTCCCTGACCTTGCGCTCCAGCGATGCCTCATCCGGCGCATGCAGATAGCCTTCGAAGCCTTCGATGCCAATCAGATCGATGACGGGGCTCGCGACAACACGCGCCGCAAGCGCCAGTGCCTCGTCAACCGAGCGGCATCCGCAGCGCCCGCCGGGGTAGCCCAGTTCCACCAGCACCTGCAGCCGGCCTTTGGCCAGTCCTGCGGCCCGGGCTGCGCGTTCGATATCCTGGACGTTCTGTGCATCATCCACCAGGAAGATGAACTCGAAGCGGTCGTCTGTCCGCAGGGCATCGATGATGAAATCGATGAAAGGCCTGCCGGTCAGCTGGTTGGCGTAGAAAATGCGCTTCAGGCCGAATGCCCTGGCCACACGCACCTGGTGTGCCGTTGCCAGTGTGATGGCCCATGCGCCGGCCTTCAGCTGCATGTCAAAGAGCTCGGGGCTCATGGTGGTTTTGCCATGCGGCGAGAACAGTGCGCCCTGATCGTTTACCAGAGACTGCATCCAGCCAAGATTGTTCTCGATGGCGCTGCGGCGCAGGACGCATGCCGGCAGGTCGAAGTGTTCCTGCAGCAGGTTCCAGCCCATGTCGCCGATAGCCCTGCGGCCGGCGACGGCGTGCGGTGGAACCCCTTTGGTGGTGTGATCGAGCAGCATGTTCAGGAGTTTCCTCCCGGAGTGTCGGCGTTCTCGGCTGCGGGCTGGCCATCGCCGTTCTGCCCGCCGTTCTGCGAGTTGGGCACAAAGGCATCCGAGAAGCAGAACTCTTCCGCCAGCCCATGGGCCAGGAAGTCGGGCACGGCCGCCTCGACCATGCGTACCGATCCGCAGACGTAGATCTCGTAACCGGTCAGGTTGGGATGATCTGCCAGCAGGGCTTCGTGCACGAAGCCGCGCCGGCCATCCCAGGCGTCCCCGTCTTCCAGGTTGGATATCACGGGAATATAGTCGAAGTTCTCGTGTTCCGTCTGCCAGCGCCGGACCTGGTCCTGCAGGTAGAGGTCATCCTCCTTGCGCACACCCCAGTACAGCACGATGGGGCGGCGGATGCCACTGCGGAAGGCGTCCTCGAGAATGCTCTTGATGGGGGCGAACCCTGTGGCGCCGGCGATCATGAGGATGGGGCGCTCGCTTTCGCGCAGGGTGAAGCGGCCGATGGGGCCCTCGAAGGTGATTTCATCGCCCACTTTCATCTCTTCGAAGACGTGCGTGGTGTAACGCCCGCCTTCCACCCGGCGGATATGCAGCTCCATGATGTTGTCATCGGGCATGGGGAAGGGCTGTTTGGGGTCTACGGGCGCCTTGGCAAACGAGAAGGAGCGCTTGGCACCGTCTTCCAGGATGATGTTGATGTACTGGCCCGCCACGTAGTTGAGCGGCTTGCCTGTGGGCAGGGCGATGAACAGCCGCATGAGCTCGGGGGTGAGGCGCTCCATGCGCTGTACGCGACCCGTCCATAGCTGCACGGCCTGGACGTCGTCGGGCGAGAGCGACGTCACGCCTTCGACCTCGAACTCCACGTTTTCGAGCGCGGTGGCGCAGCACATCAGGGCCTGGCCGCGGGCCCGCATGGCCGGCGTGAGGGCGGCTTCCTGATAGGGGCCCAGATCCACTTTCCCGTTGAGGATGGTGCATACGCACACACCGCAGCCGCCGGACCGGCAGTCATATGGCAGTGCCAGATCGGCGCGCAGCCCGGCCTCGAGCAGGGTTTCATCGGGCCGCGCCGTGGCCGTGGCCGCGCCCGGGTGTATGGTCAGCGTGTGTGTCTGCTGTGCGCCGCGCTGGCGCTTGAGCCAGGGCAGGGCGACGCCCAGCAGTGTGAGACCGACAACCAGACCCCATATGACGCCGTGATGGCCGCGCTGTATGAGCGGGAAGATGGTCAGGTAGAACCAGTCGAGCGACAGCGACTGCGGGGCGCTGTGCAGGTCTGCCGGCCCCTGGCTGGTTACCGGAACGGCGATGGAGACCACTACCAGTGTGATCATGAGGGCGATCGTGATGGGACGGGGCGGCTGGGTGGTCGCCTTGGGCACGCGCTGCACGTGAATCCACATCATCAGCAACAGCAGCAGGGGAACGCCGATGTGCATGAACACGAGCAGCGAGAACAGTCGGTTGGTGACATGCTCGGGCAGGATGAAGTTGCGGATCAGCCGGCCGGAGAAGCCGGGCAGCCAGTCCAGCCACTCGAAGCTGGTCTGCGTGACGAACTGCGCCAGACGATCCCAGGGCAGCATGAAACCGTTGACGCCCGACACATAGGTAAGCCACAGCAGTGCGACACCCGTGATCCAGGAGAAGGCCCGGAAGCCGCGCAGGCGATCGAAGGAGAAGTAGCGCAGCATGTGCAGCAGCATGGTGAGCACCATGGCGTCCGACGCATAGCGGTGCAGGCCGCGGATCAGGCTGCCAAGCCCCCATGCGCCGGCCGAGATGGCCTGGACCGATCGATAGGCGCCGTCCACACTGGTATCGAAGAAGGCGTAGAGCACCAGCCCGGTAATGGCAATCACCCAGAAAAGGAAGAAGGTGATGGCGCCCAGGTGGTAGAAAGGATTCATGCGGTCGCCGAAGGCGCGGTTGAAGATCGCTTCGACCGCCATGAAACCACTGCGTAGTGTGCGTTGCACAATGCTGATCATGCTGCTGCATCTCCCTGGACATCAGGTGCACCGGTGGCACCGCGCATCGCGCGAATGACCACAAGGGCAAAAAGCAGGCCACCCATGATGGCCAGAAGCCCGCCCAGGCCCATCAGCCCCATGCCGGCAATTTCACTGGTGGTGCGCAGGACCTGTTCTGCGCCGGCCACCTTGCGCTGTACGCCGTAGCCGCCCGACCACATCAGGCCAATGATGTGCAGCAGCTGCCCGCCGCCGTACAGCCAGGGCTGGAAGGCGGCCGGGCGCCCTTTGGGTGCACGATAACCCAGTCTGGGCAGCAACCAGTAGACCATGCCCATGAGCGCCAGCGTGACGCCCACGATACTGCCGTGATAGTGGGCCGGAATGCGTACGTTGCTGCCTTCTATCGTGAGCCCTATCAGGCCGCCGCTGATGAACAGCAGCAGTGAGGTGAGTACCGCCGCGCGCAACGGGCGCGCACGCGACGACAGGCCGCGCAGCGGTGTCAGGCCGATCAGTACGGCCAGCATGAGCGGCGCGATGGCCAGGCCGCCGCCCAGGCGCATGGCCCAGGTGTGCATGTCGCGATGTTCCACGGAGCTGATGTCGTGCATCAGATAGGCCAGCGGCGTGACAAAGACACCCGCCAGGGCCAGCACGAACAGCAGGAGGACGATGCGCGGGCTGAGCGGCAGCCGACCGCCACAAGCCTGCACCAGTACCAGCCACGACACCAGCATGAGCAGGGTCCAGGTGAACTGCAGGGCATGGCCCCCGCCCCAATAGACGATTTCGTAATAGGTCTCGGGCGGCAGGCCCGGGGGCATCACGAGCAGCGACCAGCCAAACGCGAGCAGGGCGACGGCCGCCGCCACCGCGCTGGCGTGCAGGCCGAAACGCAGGGCGCCCGTTCCGTCGACGGCCGGGCCTATGGGCACGGTACAGGTCATGGTCATGAGCACCTGCACCAGGCTGCCGGCGGCGAACACCCATACCGCCGCACGAAATGCCGTGCTGTCGATCATGGGGATGTAGTTGGACATGATGGCTGGGCCCGAGTCCACAAAAGGGGCCAGCCCCATGCCCAGCGCCCCGGCACCGCACAGGCCCAGGGCCAGCTGTGCAAGCCGCCGGCCGGTGACGCCCATGGGCGAGCGCAGGTTCAGGCTCCAGAGCATGCCGGCGATGGCGACAAACCACACCAGCACCGAAAGGTCGACATGCACGACGAGGGCCACGCGAAAGAAGTCGCCCGCCGGCAGCCAGGCGTTGATACCGGGCGTACGGGCCAGCACCAGCAGGACGGAAAACAGGCCCGAACCCAGCAGGGCGGCCAGCGCGAGCCACAGCCAGGCACGCGCCAGGCGGCGGTTTTCAGCCGTGACCTGTGGCAATACATAATTTGCAGGGGTGGACGCAGTGATGCGACTCATGGTGTCACCGGATGACGCGGTATGCGCATTCATAGCAATACGATGCCGCCCCGTTCCGGATCGAAGTCGATCACCAGCACCTGACCGGGCGTCAGGGATACCGTCGACTCGTGCTCGTAGGCGCGTGCGCCGGGGCGTACATCATTGGTGAATCGTACCGTGATCCGGTGTTCGCCGACAGGGACGACCACGCGCTCGTAGATGGCGGCTGCGCCATCCCGGGACACACCGCCGGGTTGCGCCACGCGCTCGAGTACCGACTTGCCATCCAGTACGACCGCCATGCTCAGCGGCGAGCGCTCGCGTGGACACTGTATGGGGTCGCGCATGTTGGGCGGCAGCTTGGCCAGCTCTTCCTCGCTGAGGCGGCGACATTCGCCGACCGGCTCGCCCAGACGTGCCACGCTGACCTTGATCACCGCCTCGTCGGCGGCGATGGGGTGGTAGGCGGGCCATTGGGTGAATACGCCGATTGTCAGCGCAAACAGGCCATAGAGAAGGAATTGGCCGAACCACTGCAGGGGGCCGGTGGGGCCGCTGCGACGGGATTGGGGGAGAGGGGCATCAGTGGGTGAAGTCATCGGCGCTCATTCTTGCATTTGTTGAAAGGCTTTGTACGTGTAACCGCAAGCCCTGTAGGGCTTTGTCGAGTACGTTCTCTTCACCGGGGCCGGCCTGTACCTGGCGAATGCGCGCCAGTGCGGCCTGGGCGCGCAGTTGTGGCTCGCGCCGGCGTTGCAAGCGCTCGCTTGTCCAGCGCTCGCCCAGGCGGAATTCGCAGCCGCCTTCACGGCAGGTGGCTACAAGCACGCCGGCCGCGCCGTGGCGCAGGGCGTACTCGATGAAGGAGGGGGGCAGCTGGCCTGCGCACAGCAGATCCAGGCGGCTCGTGTCGGAGGCCTCCAGGCGGGTGCTGTCGGCACCGTGGCAGCAGGAGAACATGACCAGCGGTTCTTTTGCAGTCAAGCGGGAGAGCTGGCTGCGCAGCTGCGTGCGCAGGGCCTGCACCGGCAACTGCGGCATGTCGATGCCGGTGCGCAGGGGCTCGAGCCGGCGAAAGGGGGTCGAGGATGGGCACGAGCCGGCGCAGATGCCGCAGCCGACGCACAGGTCGGCATCCACCTCGGCCAGCAGATGCGTCGTCTCGCGACCGGGGAAAGGCACCATGGTGATGGCGGCGTAGGGGCAGTCCGCAAAGCAGTAGGTGCAGCCGCTGCAGTGGTCGGGGTCCACTTCGGCAACGGCGGCGCGCGCGGGTTGCGGCAGGAAGGGCAGGGCCAGCAGCAGGAGCAGGCCGGCACCGGCAAGGCCCAGCGTGAAGCCGCGCGACGTCGCGTCCGTCAGGGGGTGCAGCCACAGCAGCAGCCAGTCCAGCTTCAGCGTGGCGGGCAGGTGATCCAGGGCGGCGGGCGGCGCGCTCAGTATGGGCCGGCCCAGGGCCAGCAGGGCAAGCACGGCCACCGTACCCAGCGCCAGGCGACGCGGGGGCAGCACGGACACATGCGCCAGGCGCTGGATATGGAACCACAGGCCGAAGAGCAGCAGCAGCGGCACGCCGACATGCACGAAGATGAACAGCGAGAACATGCGATCGCTGACCGCTGCGTCGGAGAGGAAGTTGCGCGCCAGCGGCGAGGCCAGCAGCGGCAGGCCGTCCAGCCATTCCGCTGTCGAGACGGCGGAATACTGGCTCAGCTGATCCCATGCCAGCCAGAAGCCGCCGATCGCACTGATGAAGCAGAATACCAGCAGGGGAACACCCGTGAGCCAGTGAAAGCGGCGTGCACCCCGGGCGTGGCCATGCAGCCATTCGCGCAGGATGTGCAGGAAGACGACGACCAGCAGCAGGTCCGCCGAATAGCGATGCAGGCCGCGCAGCAGCCGGCCCGTGCCCAGCGGCCAGTGCGCCAGGCGCTCGACGGATTGCCAGGCGCCCTGCACGGAAGTGTCGAAGACGGTGTATAGCAGTACCCCGCTCAGTACGAGCAGCCACAGGGCCAGGAAGCCCAGCGTGCCCAGATGGCGCAGTGGATTGCCGGCCGACCCAAACGCGCTGTCAAAGACCCGCTCTATGGACCGCCAGCCGTTCAGGCCTCGTTGCCGGAGGCCGCGTGTATGGTGACCGGGCATGGCATGCGTGTCTGCTGACGTCGCCGGGCTTTCTGCCGGCGCCATTCGGCGAATAGCCAGATGAACATGGTCAGAAAGAACAGCAGGCCGCTGACGAGCTGCAGGATGAGCTTCCAGTCGTAGCGATATTCGCCCGTGGTGGCATCATAGACCGTGCACAGGATGCGCACGCGTTCGATCAGGTGATTGACGGTGGTGAACATGGTCTGCGGCTCTTCGTAGAGCAGCAGGCGACGCAGGGGGACGCCCAGACGCTCGGCCGTGGCCACGTCGCCCAGCAGCTGGCTGTGGATGCGTCCCGAAGAGTCGACCACGGTGACGCCCAGTACATGATCAAAGCCGGCGGGCGTGGCCACCCAGCTGAAGCCGAAGGCACGCGTCAGGTCTTCCACCTGATTCGTCCTCGGACTCAGGAATTCCCAGTTCTGGTGGCGGATGCGATGCTGGGATGCGAACGAGCGCATGGCGCTGGGATCATCGAAAGGCTGGTTGAAGCCGATGCTGACGATGTTGAACTGGTTTTCGCCCAGCATGGCGTCCAGCCCCTTGACCGCCTCGTACAGCGTGCGGGTCTGCGTGGGGCAGATCTCGAAGCAGCCGGTGTAGATGAAGCTGACCAGCAGCGGCTTGCCGCGATAGTTGCCCAGGCGTACCGGCTTGCCGTTGCGGTCGCGCAACTCAAAGTCGGGAACCACGCGGCCAACCGCACCCTGCGCCAGGGCAACGGCCTTGGTTTCATCGATGGAGGGCAGCTCGCCGGGCTTGCGATCGGCCGCGCCCACGCCGGTGACGGCCCAGGCATGGCCGGCCAGACAGGCAATGGCCAGCGCGCCGGCCAGTTGCCGCCAGGACGATATCAGGAAGGATGGTATTCGCTTACCGCAATGCCGCATCGAGCCAGACCCCCAGAATCAGCAGGCTGAGCTGTGCCATGGATGCAAAGAAGGCCGCCATTGCCCGCGCACGTATGGGCTCACGCTTGAGTGCAAGTGTCTTTCGCAGGAAATGGCCGCCACCGGCAATGGCGCCCAGCGCATAGGCCCAGCCGGCACCGAAACCCAGGGGCAGCAGCGAGACTGCCACCAGCGCAACAGCGCTGGAATGCACGACGCGGGCGGCGCGTTCGCGCCCCACGACGACAGGCATCATGGGCACACCCGCAGTCGCATATTGCTCGCGGTTGGCAATGGCCAGGCTCCAGAAATGAGGGGGTGTCCACAGCAGCAGCACCAGGGCCAGCAGCCAGGCCAGGATGCCGGGCTGCGGATTGACGGCGGCTGCGCCGGCAAGCACTGCAAAGCTGCCGGCCGCACCGCCGATGACGATGTTCCACGGCGTGCGTGGTTTCAGCAGCAAGGTGTAGACGAAAGCGTAGGTCAGGGCGCCCGCGAGCACATACAGGGCGGCCATCCAGTTGTTGACCAGGCCGGCCGCCACTACTGCACCCAGCAGCATGACGGCCATGAGAACCAGCCAGCGCGCGCCGGGCTGGAGTGCGCCGCTGGCAAAGGCCCGGCCGCGAGTGCGTGCCATGAGCCGGTCGCGACCGGCTTCCATATATTGATTGAAGGCACCGGCACTGGCCGATGCGACCAGTACGCTCAGTGCCAGGACCACAGCCTGCAAGAAGCTGACCCGGCCGTCAGGCACGATGGCCATGCCGGCGAGGGCGGTAAGCATGATGAGCAGGCCAATGCGCAGCTTGAAGATGCCCAGCACCAGGCGCCAGCGCGGGTGAACCGGGCAGGCCACGCCGCCAGGCGTGGCCAGTTGATTCGATGCGAGAGGGCTTTCAAGATGATTCATGCGAGAGACTCTGGCGCGCAGGCCTGCCGTACGGACGACGGCAGGCCTGCCGGGGGTGGGATCAGCTCAGGCCCCACAGCGTGGACAGATACTTCCAGTTGATGAAGTAGTAGACCACGAAGGCCACCAGGAACACCATGGCCAGCACGAAGGTGCCCGGTGCGGTGAAGCCGATGGAGCCGTAGGTTTGGGCGGCGGCGCTGGGCGCGGACCGCTCGAGCGGCGTGAAGGTCGCACTGCTGGCACCCGGCTCGAGCTTGCGACCCCAGAGCAGTGAGCCCAGGGCGATGTAGACGAAGGCAATGCCGCCGAAGATGGCGATGATGCCCCCGATGCCCACCAGGGCCATCATGAGGTAGGCTGCGCCGGGCCACTCATAGGCCAGGGCTGCCCCCTGGAAGGCCATATCCCAGTGACGGCGCGATACACCCAGTGTCCCGGCACCCATCATGACCAGGCAGAAGAAGTACATGGACAGCCCAAACAGATAGGGTTGCCACTTGGCCAGTGTGGGCGCAATGAGTTCGCGCTTGAACAGTACCGGGATCAGGTAGTAGATCACGGCCATGAAGGTGAGCGTGGTGCCCACCACTACCGTGGCGTGGAAGTGCCCGGGGACATAGATGGTGTTGTGGATGATGAGGTTGAGCTGCTCGGTACCCATCATGACGCCCGTGATGCCGCCCAGGAAGCCGAAGCCGATGAGCGAGATGAACACGGCCGAGAACACCGGGTTGCCCCAGGGTGCCTTGCGCAGCCACTCGAACAGACCCTTGGTGAAGCCCCGCTGGCGCTGGGCGACTTCCATC
This sequence comes from Castellaniella sp., assembly GCA_041655275.1. Classification (GTDB taxonomy): domain Bacteria; phylum Pseudomonadota; class Gammaproteobacteria; order Burkholderiales; family Burkholderiaceae_B; genus JAJYRX01. Next base: position 15,571 of record JBBAFU010000014.1, read on the forward strand.
GCACCGGGTACGGTCAGGCCATGCAGCATGGATGCCAGGACGGCCAGATACATGAAGTAGCTGGTGTTGGTGATCTTCCATGCGGTGGACAGGCCCGGGTCGCCGAGCAGGTGGTGCGCCGAGGCGAGCTGCAGGAACAGGATGTACAGGAAGAAGGCCATGCGACTGACGCGCTCGCTCATGGGCTTGGCACCCAGGACGACGGCGGCCACGAAGTACCAGACCGTGACGTGCATGGCCACGTTGACCTGCTGCGAGGAGTGCCCCAATGCCCACCATACCGTGCGGTAGATGAGCGGATCGACGTTCATCACGCCCAGCGACATCAGCCATGCCGGGATGATGATGATGGCGCCCGAGAGCAGCGTGAACACCATGATGATGGCTGCCGTCATGCCGCCGAAAGTCACCAGGGGGACGGAGCCTTCATAGGTCTTCTCGCGGCGTGCAACCACCAGCGTGCCGAAGAATACGGCACAGCCCAGCAGGGCGCCGACGGCAAACAGGATGATGCCCAGGTAGAAGTTCGGATCGGCCATCATGGGCACATAGCTGGTCATCATGACGCTGGAGCTGCCCTGGAACACCACCACGTTGTTGAGGATGGAGCCGATGGCCATGAGGGCGAAGCCGAGCCAGGCCACCTTGGGTGCCGCAATGCGACATCGCAGCAACACCGATGCGCAGAAATACATGAAGGCGATTTCGAAGAACATGAGCCAGAAGATGAGCATGTCGAGCCCATGCGCTGTCAGGACCATGTAGAAGGTATCCGCCTCGAGCCAGCGGAAGGCCGGCCAGCGCGTGAGGACCACGCCGATGGCCAGAATGCCGCCGAATGCCAGCCACAGAACGCCGGCGACGATGTTGAATTTGATGAGCCGCTCGGCCTGGTTCTCGAACTGCAGGCCGGAGCGCGGACAGGTACGGTAGGTCGTTGCCACGGTGGACATCCCTTGTTCTCCTTATTTAACGTACAGGCGGCTGACCATGCGGTGATGACCGATGCCACAGTATTCATTGCAGACGATGGAATACGTGCCCGCCTCGTTGGGAGTTACGGTAACGACGTGCTCGAAACCCGGCACCATCTGGATGTTGATGTTGGCCGGCTGCAGGGAAAGGCCGTGGTTGTAGTCCATGGCGGTGATGTGCAGGCGGTAGGTCTTGTCCTTCTCGAGCTCGAGGATGGGCCAGAAGCTCCACAGGCGACCCAGCAGATAGACATCGCTGCCGGGAGGCGGTGCCACGACCGGAATCTCTTCATCGGTCTCGGTGCGCACAGTGTACTCATCGACCATGGCCTGGGTCTTGGCCATGAACTGTGCCGGTGTGGTCCGGTAGGTTTCGGTGGAAAGGTTCTGTTTGCCCCAGACATGCCAGCCCGTCATCATGACGAACAGGATGATGCACCAGATGAGGGCGATGGCAATCCATGTGCCTTCTACCCTGTCGATGGGGTGCTTGTACCAGAGCCGGTCTGCGGGTGGGTGAATTGCACTCATGTTGCTTTACTCCGGAAGGGCCCCATTACTGGGTGACAGGCAAAAGCAGGATTTCGACAACTCCCCACAGATTGTAGACGACCATGGGGATCGTGACGCCCAGCGCGAGGAGGATGAACGGGCTGTCGAGCAGCTTCTGCATCCAGGGAATCTCGGCATGGGGGTCGTTCAGGTAATCGTGGTCAGAGTTTGGCATGGCGTTTCGTCATCCTTGAAATAGTCACGTCACCGTGGTGTTCATAGCGGGCATGATCATTCTCTGTATACCCCAGAAAGTCCCTGTTGTGCCAGTGCTCTCGGGGGCGATTACAGATAATGGATACTTTGATTATTGAAGGAGCTTGGTTTTTTTGCCAGCGCACCTGCGGTGGCACGGATTGATGCTAGTGAGCAATGCACAACGTGTCAACGGTTCAGGTCGGCAATGTTCACTATTGCAAACACAGGTCAAGAAAATGCCTTTGCGCCTGAAGTCCTATAGCAACGCAGTGCGGGATCCGTGGTATGGCGCCCTCTGATTTGCGCCGTTTCGGACGCTCCCGTATCCTTTGAGATCGTCCATGGACGGGACCATGAACCGCATGTCGCCGGGTCGGCAACCAGGAGAGCGCACCCCATGATACAGACCGCCACGCCACATCCCACAGAGCATCCGCGCTCCGTGTCCCTGCTGCTCAACATCGCCCATGCGCTGGATCACCTGTTCCTGCTCATCTTCGCCACGGCGGTGGGCGCGATTGCGCTGGAGTTCGGGTTTGCGCACTGGGAAGATCTGATGCCTTTCAGCGTCGGGGCCTTCTTTCTCTTCGGTATCGGATCCGTGCCCTCGGGGCGCCTGGGCGATCTCTGGGGGCGGCGCCAGATGATGCTGGTCTTTTTCTTCGGCCTGGGCGTCAGTGCTTTCCTGACGGCGCTGGCACAGGGGCCATGGCAGCTTGCCGGGGGGCTCACCCTGGTCGGTGCCTTCGCCTCCATCTATCATCCGGTGGGCGTTCCCATGCTGGTCCAGTACACGCGTCGCCCGGGTGCGGTCATCGGCATCAACGGCCTGGCGGGCAATCTGGGCGTGGCGGCGGCGGCGCTGCTCACCGGCTTTCTCGTGAACTGGTGGGGCTGGCGTGCGGCCTTCATCGTGCCGGGGGCGGTGTCCATCATCTGTGGCGTGCTGTTCGCCCTGTTGTGTGCCGATCAGGGTGCTGCGCCCGGACGCAGTCGCAAGCCGCCGCAGGTGGTACTGCCGCCCAGTGAGCTTGCACGCGCCCTTGTCGTCATGACGATTGCCGCCATCACGGGCAGCCTGCTGTTCAACTTCACCACCAATGGCAATACGCAGTTCCTGACGGAACGCTTCGACGGGCTGATCAATGATCCGGCGATGATAGGCCTGATGCTGGCCGTCATCTATACCGTGGCCTCATTCGCCCAGATTGTGGTCGGCCACCTCATCGACCGCGTGTCGCTGAAGCGCCTGTACCTGGGCATGGTGCTCACCCAGATCCCCTGGCTCTTTCTTGCGGCCAATGCCCAGGGCTGGTGGCTGTTCGTCGCCCTGCTGGGCACCATGGTCTTCATCTTCGGGGCCATACCGTTCACGGATGCCATGATCGTCAAGTATGTGGACGACAGCGTGCGCTCGCGCGTGGCGGGCATGCGCCTGGCGGTGTCCTTCGGTGTCAGCTCCCTGGCGGTCTGGCTGCTCGGCCCCGTCGTCAAGGCGTCCGGCTTCACGACGCTGTTCGTGATCATGGCGGCCATTTCCCTGGCGACGGCCGCCACCGTCCTGATGCTGCCGCCCGAGCGGCGGGCGGCATCCGTTACCGGCTAGGCAGGGCCTTCCTCACGGCCCGGCGCACCACAGACTTCAGAGGTTCACGCCCAGCCACTCGCGTACCTGTTCGTGCAGGTCGCCGGCAAAGTCTTCGGGCGTGCCGTGAGCGGTGATCTCGCCCAGGCTGAGCACATAGATGTGGTCGGACATGGCCACCACGCGGCGCACGTTGTGATCGACCAGCAGCACACCGATGCCGCGCTGCGCAAAGGCACTGATCCATTCGAAGATTTCACTGGCCACCTTGGGCGCCAGGCCGATGCCGGGCTCGTCGATGAGGCATACGCGCGGCTGCACCATGTAGGCCTTGGCAAATTCCAGCGATTTCTGTTGCCCGCCGGACAGGTCGCCCGCCTGCTTGCGCAGGTTCTGGGCAAGCACGGGGAATTGCGCCAGCGTGTCGCGGAAGCGCTCCTCGATGATGGCGCCGAACTGCGCGCGCCGGCCCTGCAGCGGCAGCAGCAGGTTCTCCTCCACGCTCAGGTAGGGGAAGAGGCTGGACTCCTGGGGGATGTACCACAGACCCTGATCGATCATCTGGTGGGGCTGCAGGCCGGTGATGTCTTCGCCGGCCAGGCGTACCTGGCCCAGGCGGGGGCGCAGAAAGCCGTAGATGGTCTTGAACAGCGTCGACTTGCCGGCACCGTTCAGTCCGATCAGGCCGCTGATGCGGCCCTTGCGTACCGTGAGCGAGACGCCGCGCAGGACATCGATGTCCTCCATGTAGCCCGACGTCACGTCGTCGAGTTCAAGCAGGATGTCCGGCATCCTGTTCCTCCTTGATTTCATCGCCCAGATACGCCTCGATCACCGGGACGGAATGCAGGACTTCCTGTGTGGGCCCCTCGGCCAGGACCTTGCCCAGATTCATGCATACGGCGCGCGGGCACAGCTCGACGATGACGGGCATGTCGTGGCTCACGAGGATGAAGGTCTGGCCGGCGGCATTGCGGGCGCGTATGAAGTCGGCCATGGTCTGCTTGAGCGTGGGGTGGACGGCCGAGAAGGGTTCGTCCAGCAGGGCCACCTGTGGCGGCACCATGAAGCACATGCCGAATTCCAGCAGCTTGCGTTGCCCGCCGGAAAGGTGGCCGGCGTCCAGGTACATGACATGCTCGAGCTTGAGGTCGGCCAGCAGGGCCAGGGCGCGCTCCCAGGCACCGGCTTCGTCCAGGCCCAGCGCCAGCCCGGTGACCAGCATGTTGTCGACCGTGGTCATGCGGTTGAACACACGGGTCGTCTGGAACATGCGCAGCAATCCGCGATGGGCAAGCTTTTCGGGTGTCATGCCCGTGATGTCCTCGCCCCTGAGCAGGACGCGACCGGCGTCCAGGGCCAGGTAGCCCGACATCAGGTTGAGTACCGTGGTCTTGCCCGAGCCGTTGGGCCCTATGAGTCCCAGCAGCTCGCCTTCATGGACTTCCATGCTGACGCCGTCGACCGCCTTCAGGCCGCCGAAATACTTGCGCAGATCGTGCAGTTCGAGCAGTGCCATCACGAGCTCCCGTTGTCGGTGCGGGGGCGCAGCAGGCGGCTGCGACGCGCCAGGCCCCACAGGCCTTCGCGAAAGAAGCGCGCGAAGATGATGACCAGCGCCGCGAAGACAATCATCTGGATGCCGCCCACGTCGCGCAGCCATTCCGACACGATGTAGACCAGCAGCGCACCGATGAGCGGCCCCACCAGCGTGCCCATGCCGCCGATGACCACCATGGCGATGACGATGCCGGTCTGGGCGATGAGGCCCAGCTCGGGGCTGACAAGGCGGGCGAAGGTGCCGTAGAGGCCGCCGGCAAAACCGCAGATGGCGCAGCTGACGAAGAAGGCCAGTGTCTTGTAGTGCACGACACGGATGCCGCGCGCCGCCGCGCCGAGCTCGTCGTCCCGGATGGCCTGCAGGAAGCGGCCGGCCGGATGGCGCAGCACCGCCCAGGTCAGTGCCAGGCTGGCCGCCAGCGCCACCAGGAACAGATAGTAGTAGCCGACGCGACTGTCGAGCAGGGCGGGAACGTTCAGGCCCTGGTCGCCGCGCGTGAAGTCGATGGAGTTGTAGACGATGAGCCGGGCGATCTCGGCGAAGGACAGTGTGGTGAGTGCCAGATAGGCTCCGGAGAGGCGCAGTACGATGCGCCCCAGCACCAGCCCGATCAGACCCGGGATGATGAAGGACAGGGGCAGTCCCAGCCACAGGGGGATGTTCCAGTGAAAAGCCAGCAGGCCGGTGGTATAGCCGCCCAGCATGGCGAAGGCCGCCGGTGCGAGCGAGAATTGGCCGGTATAGCCGGCAAGCAGGTTCCAGCCCGTGGACAGCATGGCGAAATACATGCTCACGATGAGCACGCCCAGCCAGTAGGGTGAAGTGATGAACAGCGGCAGTGCCGCCAGCCCAAGCAGCAGCACCAGGCTCAGGCGCAGCTCGGCGCTGAGCTTGCTGGCATACAGGTTGGGGTGTCGGGCAGCGGGGATATTCATGGCCTAGACCTCGCGTGTTCGCTCGCCGAACAGCCCCTGCGGGCGGAACAGCAGGATCAGGATGAGCAGTACCAGCCCGTAGGTATCGCGGTAGTCATAGGACAGGTAGACCGCGCCGAAGCTTTCCAGCACGCCCAGCAGCAGGGCGGCCAGGATGCTGCCCGGCACCGAGCCCATGCCGCCGATGACGACGATGACATAGGACTTGACGGCGGGGAAGATGCCCACGTCGGGCGCGGCATTGATGACGGGTGCCAGCAGGGCGCCGGCAATGGCGGCCAGCACGCCGGATGCCATGAAGATGATGCTGCTCGCGCGCGCCGTGTCGATGCCGGCGATGGAGGCACCGAAGCGGTTCTGGGCCACAGCCTGCACCCAGCGGCCCCATAGCGAGCGCTTGATGAAGAGTGCAAGCGCGATCAGCAGGATGACGGCGATGATGGCGGTAATGATCTTCTGCCCGCTCATCATGAAGGGGCCGACGCTCATGCGCGTGACGCTCGACAGCGAGGGGCCGCGCATGGGGTAGGGGCCGATGACCTTGTCGAACAGGTTGATGAGCAGCAGCGAGAGGCCGAAAGTGACCACGACCGCGTATTCGTCCTTCATCAGACCCCAGGAAGAGTAGCCGGCATACAGCGGCCGCATCAGCAGGCGCTCGGTGAGCCAGCCGATGCCGGCACCGGCCAGCGCGGCCAGGGGCAGGGCCACCCAGGGCGGGATGCCCAGCTTGAGCGAGACCAGGGTATAGGTGTACGCCCCCACCATGTAGAACTCGCCGTGGGCGAAGTTGACCACTTTGAGGATGCCGAACACCATGGTGAGGCCCACAGCCATCAGGGCATAGAAGAGCCCGATGATGAGGCCGTTAACAAAGAGATCGAGCGCCAGCACAATAAACCCCCGTCATGCCGGGGCATGGCTGCCCCGGCGTTGCATTGAGACTGGTGATGATGAAGGGAGGCTAGTTGGCTGGCCGCAGGAGCTTGTCCGTCTGCAATTCCTGGCCCGTTGCCTGAATCAGCAAGGTTTTGCTCAATGGCTGGTTGACCTCGGTCATCTGATAGGTGGCAAACGGGATGTCGACCCACTGCTTGAAGGTGTAGCCCGGCTCCTGCGAGAACTTGAAGGTGCCGCGTATGCTCTCGAAGGTCATATCGTCCATGGCCTTGATGAGCGCCGCCGGATCGGTGCCGCCTGCGGCTTCGATGGCCTTGGCGATCAGGAGTATGGAGTCGGCCGCCTGGAAGATGAGGCGATTGGGCTCATTGCCGTATTTGTCCTGGTAGATCTGGCCCACCTGCCTGCCCGAGTCCGGCATGGGCATGGCGGGGTGGTACAGGCCGAAGGCAAGCATGTACTGGCCGGCTTCCTTCACGTTGTCCCAGAAGTCGGGATAGTCGGCGATGCCGGCACCGTCGTAGAACCAGGTTTTTGCGCTGGGCGCCACGCCCTGCTCATAGAGCTGGTTCATGAGGATGTAGGCGGCCGGAGGCAGCATGACGTTGACGACCATCTCGGGCGGGTTGCCACGCAGGGGAAGGACGGCGGGGGTGAAGTCCTTGCCGGCGCGGTCCAGCGCCTCGTACTTGTAGCTGGTGTCCGGCGCCATTTCCTTGAGGAACTTGCCCAGCACCTTGGCCTGTCCGATGCCGTAGTCGGTGTTTTCGGCAAAGGCCACCACGCTCTTCACGCCCAGCGCGGCAATCGTCTCGGCCATGGCCGAGGACACGCGGGTGTTGTAGTTGCCCGGGTTGAAGATTTCGTTGTAGCCCTTTTCGCGGATGTCATCCGACCAGCAGTTGGTATTGACATAGGGCATCTTGTAGGCGTGGGCAACCTCGATGGCTGCAAGGCATACCGAACTCTGGTGCCCGCCGGTGACTGCCACCACGTCATCGCGGGTGATCAGCTTTTCGGCTGCGGCGCGCCCTTTTTCGGGAATGCCCTGGTCATCTTCGTAGATGAGCTCTATCTTGCGGCCCATGACGCCACCGGCATCGTTGATCAGGTTCATCATGATCTCGGCGCCCTGCTTGACCTGGGTGCCCTGGACGACGGAACCCGGGGGCGATTGCGCGATGCTGACGCCGATGCGGATAGGGCCGTCGGCGGCGCTTGCCGTGCCGAACGCGGCAGACATGATGGCAGCGGATGCGAGCATCGCAAAGCGTTGCAATGACATGGGGTCTCCTCCTGTACGAATCATTGCCGGCAGAACGCCTGCCGGTGGGTGGACGGCCAGATCCTTGTTGTTGCTTGCTGTTGGTGGTGGTCGCTGAACAATGCGACCAGCCCGCCGGGTCTGTCCGAATGGAAATAATTGCGCAGATTTATGCGTTTGTCAAAGCTTCAGACCCCGGAAACGCTGTTGTTGCGCGGACTTGCGGGAAATCCCCTAGGCCGCTAAGCGGCGGGCGGCGCAATGCGCAGGGGAATGGTGACCGGCCCGTCATTCACCAGCGTCACCTGCATGTGCGCGCCGAATACGCCGGCGGCCACCGGTGCGTGGCGCTGCATGGCGGTTGCCAGAAAGTATTCATAGAGCGCGCGTCCCGTGTCGGGGCCGGCTGCCTGGCTGAAGCCCGGCCGGTGTCCCTTGCGCGTATCGGCGGCGAGCGTGAACTGGCTCACGATGAGCAGGCCGCCGCCCACGTCCTGCACGCTGAGGTTCATGCGGCCCTGATCATCGTTGAAGATTCTGAGCTTCAGGCATTTGTCCAGCAGGCGGTCGGCCTGCTCGCGGGTATCGCCGCGTTCGGCACAGACCAGTATGAGCAGGCCCTGGTCGATGGCGCCTGCCACCTTGTCGTCGGCGATGACCTGCGCTTTCGCGCAGCGTTGAACCAGGGCCAGCATGGGTGGCAATCAGCCCCGGGCTGCTGCCGAAACGATGATCTCGACCAGGATTTCCGGCGTGGCGAGACGGGCCTCGCAAGTGGCCCGCGTCGGCATGTTGGCCGGGTCTGCCCAGGCGCTCCACACCTCGTTCATGGACTCGAAATCGCGATCCAGGTCGCGCAACCAGATCTGCGCCGTGAGCAGGCGCGATTTGTCGGTGCCGGCCTTGGCGAGGAAATGATCGATCTTCTCCAGGACTTCGCGCGTCTGCTCGGCCACGTTGCCACTGGTGTTGCTGGCCGTGAGCCCGGCAAGGTGGACGACGCCATTATGGATGACCACGCGGCTCATGCGCTGGTTGCTGTCGATGCGAGTGATGTCTGACATAGATTGAATCCGTAAGCTGAAGGTAAAACATAGGGTGAAGGCCTAGTTGTAACCGACCGCCTGCAGGATGGCAATGCACGGCGTCGGTTATGCTTTCATGATGTTGCGTGTGTCACTTCCCGGAGGCTTTCCATGTCCGACGAGATTTGCCTGATCCTGGTCCTGAATTGTGGTTCTTCCAGCATCAAGTATGCGATTTATGAAGCCTGTGGCACCGAAGTGCCCCGGGAGGCCCTGCTCGTGGGCAAGGTGGAGGGTATTGGTGAAGGCGCAGCCTGCCACTCGGCGCCGGGTGAAGACCTGCAGACATTGACGCTGGACTCGGATGCGCCCTATCTGGGAGCGCTCGCGGTGATCCGCGACCGGGTGCGCGGTTTTCTGGAAGAGCGCCGGCTGGATGCCGTGGTTCACAGGGTGGTGCATGGCGGCACCAAGTATTCGGCACCGGTACACATCGACAGGGCGGTGCTTGAGGATTTGCGCGGCTATATCCCGTTGGCGCCGCTGCATCAGCCCTTTGCCCTGCAGGCCATGGATGCCCTGCTCGCGTCCGAGCCCGATCTGCCGCAGTTTGCCTGTTTCGACACGGCATTTCACCGTACGCTGCCGCGCGTGGAGCAGATTCTGCCGCTGCCCTGGGATGCCTGGAAGAAAGGCCTGCAGCGCTACGGCTTTCACGGATTGTCCTACGAGTACATCGCCACGGTGCTGCGCGAGCGCTACGGCGAGCAGGCACACGGTCGCGTCATCGTGGGCCATATCGGCAACGGCGCCTCGCTGTGCGGCATGAAGAACCTGGAAAGCGTGGCAACGACCATGGGGTTTTCCACGCTGGACGGGCTGATGATGGGCACGCGCTGCGGCGCCCTCGATCCGGGTGCCATCCTGTATCTGATGGAGGTGGACCGCCTGCCTCTGGAGCAGGTGGGACAGATGCTGAACCGCGAGTCGGGATTACTGGGTGTCTCCGGCCTGTCCTGCGACATGCGCGTGCTGCTCGAGCATGAGCAGACGAATGACCAGGTGCGCATCGCCCTCGAGCTCTATGTGCGCTCCATGGTGCGCGAGATCGGCGCGATGACGGCCTTGCTGGGCGGGCTGGACATGCTGGTGTTCACCGCCGGAGTGGGTGAACACAGCGGCGCATTGCGTGCGCGTGTGTGCAAGGCGCTGGCCTATCTGGGCGTCGCGCTCGACGATGCGGCCAACGCCGCCGACGCTGCCGTGATTTCCGCAGGGCACAGCCGTGTCCGCGTGCTGGTGGAGCCCACGAACGAGGAATGGATGGCTGCGGTGCACGCCAACCGCCTGCATCGCCAGATCGCGCTCGGTTAGAATCCGTCTTTTGCCCCCGGAAGGTTTCTCCATGGCTGCTCAACTGGTTGCGGCGCTCTATCATTTTGCACCGCTCGCGGATATTGCCACGCTGCAGGTTCGCCTGCTGGAACTGTGTCGCCGGGAGCGTGTGAAAGGGACGCTGCTGCTGGCGCATGAAGGCATCAATGGCACGATTGCCGGTCCCGAAGACGGAATACGCCGCGTGCTCGCCCACTTGCGTGCCCTGCCGGGCCTGGAGGCGCTGGAACACAAGGAGTCCCGGGCCGCTACAGCCCCTTTCCATCGCCTCAAGGTGCGCTGCAAGCGCGAGATCGTCACCATGGGTGTGGCCGATATCGATCCCGTGCACAGGGTCGGTCGCTATGTCGATGCGCAGGACTGGAATGCGCTCATTCGCGAGCCGGATGTGGTGCTCGTGGATGTGCGCAATGACTATGAAGTGGCCATAGGCAGTTTCGATTCGGCCATAGACCCCGGGACAGCCACGTTCTCGACATTCCCCGACTGGGTGCGTGAACAGTCGGCGCCCGGCGGCGTGCTGGCGGGCAGGCCGCGCGTGGCCATGTTCTGCACCGGCGGTATCCGCTGCGAGAAATCCACTGCCTATCTGCGCGCGCTGGGCTTCGATGACGTCTATCACCTGCGTGGCGGCATCCTGAAGTATCTGGAGACGGTAGCGCCGCAGGACAGCCTGTGGCATGGCGAGTGCTTTGTCTTCGATGAACGCGTGGCCGTGGGCCATGGCCTGCAGCAGGGCAGCCATGAACTGTGCCATGCCTGCGGCTGGCCCATCGATGCGGATGACAAGGCATCCGCGCAGTATGAGCCCGGCATCAGCTGCCCGCATTGTCATGACCGGCTGGACGCGCAGCGCCGGGCGCGTCTGGCGGCGCGTCATCAGGCCAGGCAGGCGCGGGCATGAGCCCGGCCCGGCCCGTCCTGTATTCCTTTCGTCGCTGTCCCTATGCGATGCGCGCCCGTCTTGCGCTGGCGGCGGCGGGGCAGGTGTGCGAGCTGCGCGAGGTCGTGCTGCGCGACAAGCCGGCGGCCCTGTTGCAGGCCTCGCCCAAGGGCACGGTGCCGGTGCTGGTGACGCCGGAGGGCGAGGTGATCGATGAAAGCCTGGACATCATGCTGTGGGCCCTGCGCCGCAGCGATCCGCAGGCCATGCTGGCGCCGCCCGAAGGTTCACTGGATGACATGCTGGCGCTGATCGGGCAGAACGATCATTTCTTCAAGGCGCGTCTGGATCGCTATAAGTATCCGGTGCGCTTCGGCTTGCACAACGGCCGGGCCGACCGCGATGTCGCCGGCCTCTGGCTCAAGCAGATCAATGACCGCTTCGACGGCCGAGACTGGCTCCAGGGCCGCCGGCCCGCCCTGGCCGATCTGGCGATTGCACCGTTCGTGCGCCAGTATGCCCATGTCGATCGCGACTGGTTTGCAGACCAGCCCTGGCCTGCGCTGCAGGCATGGCTGGCACGCTGTCTTGACAGTGACGGCTTTGCCGCCATCATGCACCGGTATTCGCCCTGGGCGCCGGGCAACGCCCCGGTCCTGTTTCCGTCGACCGGGGTCTGAGCCGGCCTTGCTGCGTATCAGCGCATGCCGGGCACGACACTGGCGAAGCCGGCATCGACGTGGGTGACTTCGCCGGTGATACCCGAGGCCAGCTCCGAGAGCAGGAAGGCCGCGACATTGCCCACCTCTTCGATGGTGACATTGCGGCGCATGGGTGCCTGGGCCTCGACGAACTTGAAGATGAGCTGGAAGTCCTTGATGCCCGAGGCGGCCAGGGTCTTGATGGGGCCGGCCGAGATGGCGTTTGCACGTATGCCCATGGGTCCCAGGTCAGAGGCCAGATAGCGTACGCTGGCTTCCAACGAGGCCTTGGCCAGCCCCATGGTGTTGTAGTGCGGGATGACGCGTTCCGCGCCCAGGTAGGTGAGTGTGAGCACCGAGCTGGGCCTGTCCTTGAGCAGGGGAAGTGCGGCCTTGGTCATGGCGGCGAAGCTGTAGGCCGAAATGTCGTGTGCGACGTGGAAGTTCTCGCGCGTGAAGCCGTCGAGGAAATCACCGGCAATCGACTCGCGTGCGGCGTAGCCGATGGAGTGCACCATCCCGTCCAGTCCGTCCCAGTGCCCGCCGAGCTCCTGGAAGGCCTGTTCGATGTTGTCGTCTTCGGAGACATCACAGGGAATGACGATCTTGCAGTCCAGCGCTGCGGCGAACTGCTCGACCCGATCGCGGAAACGATCGCCTGCATAGGTGAGCGCCAGCTCTGCGCCCTGCTGCCTACAGGCCTGGGCAATGCCCCAGGCGATGGATCGGTTGGACAGTATCCCTGTTACCAGTATGCGTTTGCCATGAAGGAAACCCATGGTTTCTTCCTTATCTTCTGATCAAAATCCCGTTTCGGGTCGCTTGCGTGAATAGAGTCACAGCCGCCTGCCTGCCGGCATTCAGCTGCTGGTGCCCTTGCCTGGAATGCGCAGGCGCGCACCTCTGGCCAGGTGGCTGCCCTTGATGCGGTTGATGCGGCGCAGCTCTGCCACCGAAGTGTTGTAGCGTCTTGCCAGCCCGTATAAGGTATCACCCGGACGCACGCGATGCATCCGGGCGGGCTCCTGCGGCTTGCGTGTTGCGGCCGGTGGCGCGTTGTCCGCCTGCCGGTCCGCCTGTGCAGTCTGGCGTATGCTGAGCCGGGCCACGCTGGAGACATCGAGCGCGGCCAGCGAGATGCGGTGGCGTCCGGCCATCAGGATGTTGGCCAGTGGGTCGGGCGAGGTGTCCGGTACCAGCAGCGCCTGGCGTGCGACCGGCCGGGCATGGCGTCCCAGGTCATTGATCTGGCGCAGCTGGCTGAGCGATACCCCGTATTGCTTCGCAATCGAGGCATAGCTTTCACCCTGGCTGGGCGTGTGTATCTTCCAGGCGCTCAGGCGTCCCTTGTATTCGCGCAGGTTGCTGTTGAAGATGTCGACCCGGTCGGCCGGCAGCAGCAGGGGCGGGGTATCGCCCTCGGCGAGGATGACCGGCCGCTTGTGCGACGGGTTCAGGGCCCTGAACTCGTCGACGGGCATTTCAGCCAGCTGGGCGGCCACCTCGACATCGATGTTGTGATGGCGGGGAACCATGGCGAAATAGGGTGTATTGCTGATATCGGGCAGTGCGAGGCCGTAACGCTCCGGCGCCGCGATCAGGTTCTTGATTGCCTGCAGCCGGGGGACATAATTGGCAGTCTGCTCCGGCATCTTCAGCGACAGGTAGTCTTGCGGCAGCCCGGCCTTTTCGTTTTTGGCCATGGCGCGTCGCACGGCACCCTCGCCCCAGTTGTAGGAAGCCAGGGCCAGGTACCAGTCGCCCTGCATTTCATACAGCCGGGCCAGATAGTCCAGGGCAGCCGCGGTGGAGGCGACCGGATCGCGGCGCTGGTCCTGCCACCAGTCCTGCTGCAGGTTGAAGTGGCGTCCGGTGCTGGGGATGAACTGCCACAGCCCGGAGGCCTGCGAGCGTGACAGGGCGGTGGGATCGTAGGCGCTTTCGACGAAAGGAAGCAGGGCCAGCTCTGACGGCATGCCACGCTGGTCCAGCTCGTCCATGATGTGGTACAGATACTTGCCGGCGCGCTGCGTCATCGCCCACACTGAACGCGGGTGCGACGCATAATAGTTGGTCCAGTGATCGACGCGTTCGCTATGCAGGTTGGGAATGGCGAATCCGCGCCGGACGCGATCCCACATGTCGTGCGGCGGATGGGTAAGGTCGATGGTGCGCGAGGTGTCATGCGCCACATCTGCGTTCGAAACCTTTCGGGTGCGCTGCTCGTCGAGGCCCGCGCAGCCCGCCACCGTACAGGCGACCAGGATGAGAAAGGCACGTTTCAGGCAGATCATGGACGCCTCGTCAGAACTGGTTCTTCCATTCCCGCAGGCTGGCGAAGACGGCGACGTCATCCGGCAGCGCGCGTCCTGCGAAACGGCCGGCCGCAGCAGCCACCCCGGCTTGCGCTGTTCGCAGGAAGGGGTTGGTGGCCAGCTCCTGCTGCAGTGTGGGCGGCAGGCTGGGCAGGCCTTGCCGGCGCAGCCCGGAGACGCTGGCATGACGCTGCTGCAGGTCAGTGTTGTCGGGTTCGACCGCCAGCGCCCATTCCAGGTTGCCCAGCGTGTACTCGTGCGCACAGCATACGAGTGTATCAGAAGGCAATGCCGCCAGTTTGGCCAGCGAGGCGTGCATCTGCGCCGGCGTGCCTTCGAACAGCCGCCCGCAACCCGCGGCAAACAGGGTGTCGCCGCAGAACAGTACAGGCACACCCGAAGAAAGCTTGCCGTGATAGGCAATATGGCCGGCTGTATGGCCCGGCACATCAAGCACCGAGAGCTGCAGTCCCGTACGTGGCAAGGTGATGCGGTCACCTTCGGCCAGGCGGTGATCGCACAGGGGCAGGGATTCGCTCGCAGGTCCGTAGACGGGTGCTGAAAACGCCTCGTGCAGGGCGACTACACCGCCGACATGGTCGTGGTGGTGATGGGTGAGTAAAATGGCTTCGGGCACAAGATCGTGCGCGCGCAGCAGCGCACTCACCGGGGCCGCCTGTCCGGGGTCGATGACCACGGCATGCCCGCGATGGCAGACCATCCAGATGTAGTTGTCGGAAAAGGCGGGCAGGGCAATCAGCTGGGGGCCCTGCCTTGCCGGATCATAGCCGGTGGGCGCAGGAAAGCTCATGGCGGGCTGAAAATGCAAGGAGCACGTTCGAGTTGGACCAACCGCACATTATAGAGCTTGCGCATTGGATGGACAGTCCGGCGGGGCAGTACATACTGTCCTGGGAAAAGCGGCAGATCGATCGCATGGTCGCCAACGTCTTCGGTTATCATGCGGTACAGATCGGCCTGCCGGAGCATGATTTCCTGCAGGCCAGCCGCATTCGTCACAAGCAGCGCACTTCATCCATGTTTCGCCATGCCCAGGCGCATCTGGCCACCCTGGTGGCTGCGCCCGAACATCTGCCCCTTGAAACGCAGAGCATAGACCTGCTGGTGCTGCCGCATGGGCTGGAATGCTCCGCCAATCCCCATCAGGTCCTGCGCGAGGCGGAGCGCGTGCTCATGCCCGAAGGGCGGGTGGTCATTTCCGGCTTCAACCCCTGGAGTCTGTGGGGCTTGCGCGAGCGCGTGCCGGGGCTGGAACCCCTGCTTCCCGTGCCGGCCCATCTCCAGGTCTCGCTCGTGCGCCTGAAAGACTGGTTCAAGCTCCTGTCCTTCGAGCTCGATCGTGGCCGCTTCGGCTGTTATGCGCCGGCGTGCACGACGACGCGCTGGCTGGATCGCTGGTCTTTCATGGAAGCAGCGGGTGATCGCTGGTGGCCCGTGTGTGGCGCGGTGTATGTCGTGTCGGCGGTGAAACGGGTTGCCGGCATGCGCCTGGTGGCGCCGGTATGGAAGCCGGCGCGCGCGCACCATGCGGCGGTGGTCGGGCGCCAGGCCATACGCGGCCGTGTGAGCACCGGCGGGGCAGGCCGATGACGGTGCCGGATTCACGGGTTCAGGCCTGGACGGATGGTGCCTGCAAGGGCAATCCCGGGCCGGGTGGCTGGGGCGTTCTGCTGCGCAGCGGTGCGCACGAGCGCGAGCTCTTCGGGGGCGAGGCCTGCACGACCAATAATCGCATGGAGCTCCTGGCTGTCATCGAGGCCCTGAAGGCACTCAAGCGGCCCTGTGTACTGGAGGTGCATACGGATTCCCAGTATGTGCAGAAAGGCATGACCGAGTGGCTCGAAGGCTGGAAGCGCCGTGGCTGGCTGACAGCGGCGCGCAAGCCGGTCAAGAATGCCGATCTGTGGCGCAGGCTCGATGAGCTGGTGGGCCGGCACCAGGTATCCTGGCACTGGGTGCGCGGGCATGCGGGCGACCCGGACAATGAGCGCGCCGATGCACTGGCGAATCGCGGTGTCGAGCTGGTCGGAAAGCAGGGCTGAAAGCGTGTAGGCACGCTGCTTCTGGGGTACATTGCCAATGATGAAAAAAGCATTTTCCCGACTCGCATGGTTCGCAGTGCTGGCTGTCGGCCTGGCCGGCGGCCTGCAGCTGTGGCAAAAGACGCAGGCACCGCGACAGCAGCAGGCGGGCCTGGTTGCCGTCTCGCATGCGCAGCAGACGCCGGAAGACGATGCCATCGGCGTGGAAACCGTCAGGGTGGCCACCCGCACGCTGTCGCAGAGCGTGAGCGCGGTCGGCAGTCTGGGCTCCCAGGATTCCGTCATCCTGCGCCCCGAGATCAGCGGGCGCATTGCCGAGATCAATTTCGAGGAAGGCGGCGCGGTTGAAAAGGGCCAGGTACTCATCCGTCTGGATGCCGCCATACCGCAGGCCGAACTGGCCCGCGCCGAGGCGGCGCTCAGCCTGGCCAACAGTCATTACCGGCGCGCCCGCCAGCTGACCAGCAAGGGCTTCGTGAGCGCCCAGGCGCTCGACGAGACGTCCAGCCAGCTGAAGGTACAGCAGGCTGCGGTGGCACTGGCCCAGGCGCAGCTCGACAAGACGGTGATCCGCGCGCCTTTCGATGGCCTCATCGGCCTTCGCCAGGTGTCGGTCGGGGACTATGTCAGCCCCGGCAATGATCTGGCGCCGCTGGAATCCATAGATCCCCTGAATGTCGATTTCCGCATTCCCGAGCAGTTTCTGGGGCAGGTGCGTGTGGGCACGCGTATTGTGCTGGGTTTCGATGCCCTGCCGGATGTGGTGCGCGAAGGCGTCGTGGGCGCCATCAGCCCGCTGGTGGATGTGGGCGGACGATCCATATTGCTGCGTGCCAAGGTACCCAATGGCGATGCCAGCCTGCGCCCGGGCATGTTCGCGCGGGTCCAGCTGCAGTTCGACAGCAAGGATGCCCTGGTGGTGCCCGAAGCGGCCATTGCGCCCGCTGGTGACATGAACTATGTCTATCGCGTCGAAGCGGGCAAGGCGGTGCGCGTGGCGGTGGGTCTGGGCCTGCGTCGCGACGGCCTGGTGGAAATCGTCGCCGGGCTGGAGGCCGGCGACGAAGTGCTGGTGTCGGGCCTGCAGAAGGTCCATGACGGCGCTGCGGTGCGTGTCCTGCAGGACAGCGATGACGCGGCAGCAGGAAGCTGACGGGTCTTCGCCATGAAAATTTCTGAAACCTGTATCCGGCGCCCCGTCTTTGCCAGCGTGCTGTCGCTGGTCATCATACTGGTGGGCCTGATTTCCTATGACCGGCTTACCGTGCGCGAGTATCCGGCCATCGACGAGCCCATTGTCTCGGTCATCACCGCGTACACGGGCGCCTCGCCCGAAGTGGTCGAGAGTCAGGTGACCAAGCCGCTCGAGGACCAGCTCTCGGGAATAGAGGGCGTGGACGTGATGACCTCGCGCAGCCGCTCCGAGCGCAGCCTCATCAACATCAAGTTCAGTCTGGCGCGGGATCCGGATGCCGCCGCCGCCGATGTGCGCGACAAGGTGTCCCGGGCGCGGCGCTATCTGCCCGACGAGATCGACGAGCCCATCATCAGCAAGGTCGAGGCGGATTCCACCCCCATCGTCTATATCGGCGTGACCACGGGCGACTACAGCGCCATGCAGACGTCGGACTACATCAAGCGCTACATACAGACACGCCTCTCGGTCCTGCCCGGCGCAGCCGAGGTCCGCGTCTTCGGCGCACGCGATCCGTCCATGCGCATCTTCATCGATCGCAGCAAGCTGGCCGGCTACGGTCTCATCGTGCAGGATGTGGAGACGGCACTGCGCAGCCAGAACGTGCTCATTCCCGCCGGGCGCATCGAGTCTTCCGCGCGCGAGTTCTCGGTGGTGTCCTCGACGGATCTGCATACGGTGGACCAGTTCAAGGATGTGGTGGTGGCGGTGGTCCAGGGCTATCCCGTGCGCCTGGGCGATGTGGCCAATGTGCGCCTGGCGCCGGTTGACGAGCGCATCATGGCGCGTTTCAACGGCAAGCCCAGCCTGACCATAGGCATCACCAAGCAGTCCACCGCCAACCCGCTGGACCTTTCACGGGCGGTGCAGAAGGAAGTCGAGCTCATCAACCAGAACCTGCCTGCCGGTATGCAGCTGAACATGTCCTACGACAGTTCGGTCTTCATCCAGGAATCCATCAACTCGGTGTACAAGACCGTCGGCGAGGCGGTGCTGCTGGTCGTGCTGGTGATCTTCTTCTTCCTGCGCAGTGCGCGTGCGGCCATCATTCCCATCGTGACCATTCCCGTTTCGCTGGTGGGCGCCTTCGGCTTCATGTATTTCTTCGGGTTTTCCATCAATACCCTGACGCTGCTCGCCATGGTGCTGGCCATCGGTCTGGTGGTGGATGACGCCATCGTGGTGCTGGAGAACGTCTATCGCCATATCGAGGAAGGAAAATCACGCCTGGAAGCGGCCCTGGTCGGCTCGCGCGAGATCGGCTTTGCCATTGTGGCCATGACACTGACCCTGGTCACGGTGTATGCGCCGCTGGCCTTTGCCACGGGGCGTACCGGGCGGCTGTTCATCGAGTTTGCGCTCACGCTGGCCAGTGCCGTACTCGTTTCCGGTTTCGTAGCCCTCACGCTCACGCCCATGATGTGCGGCACCCTGCTGCGAAGCCAGCATCAGCACGGACGCCTGTACAACCTGATCGAAGGCCTTCTGGTCTGGCTCACACAGCGTTATCGCAATGGCCTGGCGCGGGCCTTGCGCCACCGTTTCCTGGTGGTGCTGCTGGGCGTGGTTGTCGCCTCGGCCAGCGGCGTGCTCTTCAGCATTGTCAAGAGCGAACTGGCACCCACCGAGGACCGGGGCGTCATCTTCGGCGTCATCAGCGGGCCGGAAGGCTCCACGCTGGACTATACGCTGGAGACGGTGAAGAAAGTCGAGGGTTTCTATCGCGATGTGCCCGAAGCGCTCAGCTACCAGTCCATCATCGGCTTTCCCACGGTTACGGATTCCTTTGCCATCCTGCGTCTGAAGGAGTGGAACGATCGCGAGCGCGCCCAGCAGGATATCGCCAAATCCCTGCAGCCGCTGTTTGCCGCCCTGCCGGCGGCGCGCGCCTTTCCCACCAACCCGCCTTCGCTGGGTCAGCGTGCCACATCCAAGCCGGTGGAGTTCGTGGTCATGAGCCAGGCGTCCTATCCCGAGATTGCGCGGCTGGTACAGGGCTTCGTCGATCGTCTGCGGGATTATCCCGGGCTGATGAACCTGGACACAGACCTTCGCCTGAATACCCCCGAGCTGCGCGTGGAGGTGAATCGCGACAAGCTGGCGGATGTGGGCATTGATGTCGATGTCCTGGGGCGTACGCTGGAGACCATGCTGGGTGGGCGTCAGGTGACGCGTTTCCAGGACAGCGGTGAGCAATATGACGTCATCGTCCAGGTGGAGAAGCACGACCGCACCACGCCGGCGGATATCAATGACATCTATCTGCGCACGCGCGACGGCAGCATGGTGCAGATGGCCAACTTCCTCACCGTGCATGAAAGCGTATCGCCCCAGTCGCTCAATCACTTCAACCGCCTGCGCGCCGTCAAGGTGGAGGCATCGGTGGCGCCCGGCTATGGCCTGGGCGAGGTGCTCGAACACATGCACGCGGTGGCGCTCGAAACCCTGCCGCCCACGGTGCAGACCGATCTTGATGGCCAGTCGCGCGAGTTCCGTGATTCGTCGGGCAGCATCTACCTGGTCTTCATGATGGCGCTGGCCTTCATCTATCTGGTGCTGGCGGCGCAATTCGAAAGCTGGCGCAATCCGCTCATCATCATGCTGTCCGTGCCCCTGTCGATGACGGGCGCACTGCTTGCCCTGTGGCTCTCGGGCGGTACGCTGTCCATCTACAGCCAGATCGGCCTGATCACGCTGATCGGGCTCATCACCAAGCACGGCATCCTGATCGTGGAGTTCTCCAACCAGCTGCGCGAGCAGGGGCGGGCGCTTCATGACGCGGTGATGCATGCGAGCGTGCAGCGCCTGCGGCCTATAATGATGACAACCGGAGCCATGGTGCTGGGGGTTCTGCCCCTGGCCTATGCCACGGGCGCCGGAGCCGAATCGCGTCAGCAGATCGGCTGGGTGCTCGTTGGCGGGCTGGCGCTGGGTACGATTCTGACCTTGTTCGTCGTGCCGGTCGCATATACGCTCATTGCAGGGCGCGATGCCCGGCATGTCCCTTCCGAAGGGCCGGCGCTGGCCGAGCCCCTGCCTCCCGGCGAGCCCATTCACTGATCATGCGCCAAGTTGTTCTCGATACTGAAACCACCGGTCTGGAACCGTCCGAAGGCCACCGCATCGTCGAATTCGGTGCGGTGGAAATCGTTCATCGCCAGCTTACGGGCCGTACGCTGCACTGCTATCTGAACCCGGATCGGGAAAGCGATCCGGGCGCATTGAACGTGCACGGCCTGACGAGCGAGTTTCTGGCGGACAAGCCGCGTTTTCCCGAGGTGGCGCATCGCCTGGCGGATTTCGTTGACGGTGCGGAAGTGATCATCCACAATGCGGCCTTCGATGTGGGCTTTCTGGATGCCGAGCTCGGGCGTGCCGGTCTGCCCGGTTTTGCAAGTCTCTGCGGGCGCATCACGGATTCCCTGCAGGTGGCACGCGCGCAGCATCCGGGAAAGCGCAACACCCTGGATGCGCTGTGCGAGCGTTACGGGATTTCCAACGCACATCGCGTGCTGCACGGCGCGCTGCTGGATTCCGAGCTGCTGGCCGAAGTCTGGCTGGCCATGACGCGCGGCCAGGATTCACTGGTACTCGATGCGCAGGCCGAGGGGCAGGGGGCGAATGTGGCCCTGCATGCACCCCTGGATGGTGCGCGGGGCCGGACGCTGCCGGTGATATTGCCCACGCCATCTGAACTGGAACATCATCGCGCCTTCATGCAGGCGCTGGAAAAGGAGTCTCAACATGTCACACCTTCCGGATTTGCTTGAATCCCTGGGTCTTGACCCTGCACAACTGGGTACAGGCAGCCTGACGGTCCACTCTCCCATCGACGGCGCGCAGCTGGCGCGCCTGTCCGAGCATTCGCCCGGGGATGTCGATGCCATGGTGCAACGTGCACATGCCGCCTTCCTGCAATGGCGTCTGGTGCCCGGCCCGCGACGCGGCGAGCTCGTGCGCCTGCTGGGCGAGGAGCTGCGCGCCCACAAGACCGCCCTGGGCCGTCTGGTGTCCATCGAGGCGGGCAAGATTCTTGCGGAAGGTGAAGGCGAAGTGCAGGAGATGATAGACATCTGCGATTTCGCCGTCGGACTGTCACGCCAGCTCTACGGGCTCACCATGGCGTCCGAGCGCCCCGGCCACCGCATGATGGAAACCTGGCATCCGCTGGGTGTGGTCGGCGTGATTTCGGCCTTCAACTTTCCGGTTGCCGTCTGGTCGTGGAATACGGCTCTTGCGCTGGTCTGCGGCAATGCCGTGGTCTGGAAACCTTCCGAGAAGGCCCCGCTCACGGCGCTGGCCTGCCAGGCCCTGCTGGCGCGTGCCGCAGCGCGTTTCGGGGATGCGCCGGACGGCCTGTCACAGGTCATCGTGGGTCAGCGCGAAGCCGGTGAGGCACTGGTCGATAATCCTGCTGTCGCGCTTGTCTCGGCGACGGGGTCCACCCGCATGGGTCGCGAAGTCGGGCCGCGTGTGGCGGCACGCTTCGGGCGCAGCCTGCTCGAGCTGGGCGGCAACAATGCCATCATCGTGGCGCCTTCCGCCGATCTCGACATGGCCGCGCGCGGCATTCTGTTCGGTGCCATCGGCACGGCGGGCCAGCGTTGCACCAGTACGCGTCGCCTGATCGTGCACGAGAGCGTTGCGGATGATCTGCTGGCGCGCCTGAAGAAGGCCTACGCCAGCGCCCGCATCGGCAATCCGCTCGAGGAAGGCACGCTGGTGGGCCCGTTGCGCGACGAGTCCGCCTTTCAGGCCATGCAGAGTGCGCTGGCGCAGGCGCGCGAACAGGGCGGCACGGTATTCGGGGGCGAGCGGCAACTCGAAGCGCAATACCCCAATGCCTGGTATGTCGCGCCGGCTATCGCCGAGATGCCCGGACAGACCAGCATTGTCTGCCACGAGACGTTTGCGCCCATCCTGTATGTGATGCGCTATACGGATTTCAACGATGCGCTCGCGATGCACAATGATGTGCCCCAGGGCCTGTCCTCGGCGATCTTCACGACGGACCTGCGCGAAGCCGAGGTCTTCCTGTCGGCGGCGGGCTCGGATTGCGGTATTGCCAATGTGAACATCGGCACTTCCGGAGCCGAGATCGGCGGCGCTTTCGGGGGTGAGAAGGAAACCGGCGGCGGGCGCGAGTCCGGCTCGGATGCCTGGAAGGCCTATATGCGCCGCGCGACCAATACCATCAATTATTCGCGCGAGCTGCCGCTGGCCCAGGGTATTCGCTTCGGCGACGACTGAGGGTCCGGGGGCCGGGCAAAAAAGCCGGGGCAAATTTGCCCCGGCCGTTCACGTTCAGTTCAGCAAGACCCTGCGGCTTATTCCAGGGACTTGACCATTTCTTCCAGCACGCCCTTGGCGTCACCGAAGACCATCATGGTCTTGTCCATGTAGAACAGCTCATTGTCCAGCCCGGCATAGCCCGAAGCCATGGACCGCTTGTTCACGATGATGGTGCGCGCCTTGTAGGCCTCGATGATGGGCATGCCGGCAATCGGCGAACCCGGATCCGTCTTGGCCGCCGGGTTGACCACGTCGTTGGCGCCCAGCACCAGCACCACATCGGTCTGCGCCATCTCGCCGTTGATGTCATCCATCTCGAAGACCTGGTCGTAGGGCACTTCGGCCTCGGCCAGCAGCACGTTCATGTGCCCCGGCATGCGCCCGGCCACCGGGTGGATGGCGTATTTGACCGTGACGCCCGCATCGCCCAGCTTCTCGGCCAGCTCCTTGAGGGCGTGCTGCGCACGCGCCACGGCCAGACCGTAGCCGGGCACGATCGTCACGGTTTCTGCGTTACCCAGCATGAAGGCGGCATCCTCGGGGCTGCCGGACTTCACGTTGCGCTGCGCCCCGTCGCCCGCCGCGCCCGCCGCTGAGGGTTCGGCACCGAAACCGCCCAGGATGACGTTGAAGAAGGAGCGGTTCATCGCCTTGCACATGATGTAGGACAGGATGGCACCCGATGAACCCACGAGCGAGCCGGCGATGATGAGCATGGCGTTGTTCAGCGAGAAGCCGATGCCCGCCGCCGCCCAGCCCGAATAGCTGTTGAGCATGGACACCACCACAGGCATGTCGGCACCGCCAATGGGAATGATGATGAGCACGCCCAGCACGAAGGCCAGTATCGTCATCAGGATGAAGGGGAACCAGGCTTCGGTCGCCATGAACCACAGGCCGAACAGCAGCATGATGATGGCCAGCGCGAGATTGAGCATGTGCTGACCGGCAAAGACCACGGGTGCGCCCTGGAAGAGGCGGAACTTGTACTGTCCCGACAGCTTGCCGAAGGCGATGACCGATCCCGAGAAGGTGATGGCACCCACGAAGGTGCCAATGAAGAGCTCGAGCCGGTTGCCGGTGGGAATGGCGCCGCCGGCTTCGGTAATATTGAAGGCGTGCGGCTCGGCAACGACGGCAAAGGCAATGGCGACGGCCGCCAGACCGATCATGGAGTGCATGAAGGCCACCAGTTCGGGCATCTTGGTCATCTCGACGCGCCTGGCCATCAGGGTGCCGACTGCGCCCCCGACCACCAGCGCCAGAATGACCCAGGTAAGCCCCATGGCAGCGGCGCCGCCGGTGCTGGAGAGGCTGATGACGAGGGCGGCCGTGGTGAAGATGGCAATACCCATGCCCACCATGCCGAAAAGATTGCCCCGGATGGATGTGGTGGGATGCGACAGACCCTTGAGCGACTGGATGAAACAGACGGAAGCGATGAGATACAGCAGGGTGACGGTGTTGACGGACATCATGCCTTGTCTCCTTTGGGCTTGCGCTCCTTCTTCTTGAACATTTCCAGCATGCGCCGCGTCACCAGAAAGCCGCCGAAGACATTGACGGAGGCCAGGGCGACGGCGATGACGCCCATGAGCTTGGCAAACCCGCCTTCAGTGAGTGCCGTGGCCAGCATGGCGCCGACGATGACGATCGCCGAGATGGCGTTGGTGACCGCCATGAGCGGGGTGTGCAGCGCCGGCGTGACGTTCCAGACCACGTGGAAGCCGACATAGATTGCCAGCACGAAGATGATGAAATTGATCAGGGTTGGGTTGACGGCTTCCATCATTGGCTCCTTGTGACTTTACCGTCTGCACAGACCATGCAGGCGGTGATGATTTCGTCTTCGTGCTGGATGGCCAGCTCGCCCTCGGCGCCGGTGACCAGCTTGAGGAAGTCGAGCAGGTTGCGTGCGTACAGGGCCGAGGCATCGGCCGGGACCAGGGCGGGCAGGTTGGACAGACCCACCAGTGTGACGCCATGCTTCTGCACCACCTGGTCGATTTCGGACAGCGGGCAGTTGCCGCCGCGCTCGACGGCCAGGTCGACGATGACGGAACCCGGCTTCATGGCCGCCACCGTTTCGGCGCTGACGAGCTCGGGTGCAGGGCGCCCGGGAATGAGCGCCGTGGTGATGACGATGTCGGCCTGTTTGCAGCGCTCGGCCACCAGGGCGGCCTGGCGCGCCATCCAGGCGGCGGGCATCGGGCGGGCATAGCCGCCCACGCCTTCGGCGATTTCGCGCTCCTCGTCGGTTTCGAAAGGCACGTCGATGAACCTGGCGCCCAGGGATTCGACCTGCTCCTTGGCCGCAGGGCGCACATCGGAGGCTTCCACCACAGCACCCAGACGCTTGGCGGTGGCAATGGCCTGCAGGCCGGCCACGCCGGCGCCCAGGATGACTGCGCGCGCCGCCTTGAGCGTGCCCGCCGCCGTCATCATCATGGGAAACAGGCGCCCGTAGTGGTGCGCCGCGAGCAGCACGGCCTTGTAGCCCGCGAGGTTGGCCTGCGAGGACAGCACATCCAGGCTCTGCGCGCGCGTGATGCGTGGCGCGGCCTCGAGCGCAAAGCCCGTTACCCCGGTCTTTGCCAGGGCTTCCAGGCCTTCGGCGTTGAAAGGGTCCAGCATGCCCAGCAGTACGGCGCCGGGCCTGAGCAGGGCTTTTTCCTCGTCCGACGGCATGCGTACCTTGAGAACCAGCTCCGCCCCGAGGGCATCTGCAGCATCCCCCAGTGTGGCGCCGGCCTGGACATAGGCGTCATCCGGATAGTGGGCCAGACCCCCCGCGCCCCGTTCGATCACCACACTGTGCTTGCCGCCAATATATTTCTTGACAGTTTCCGGTGTGGCCGCCACGCGGGTTTCCCCCGCGGCGGTTTCACGTGGAATTCCAATGAGCATGGGTTCGTCTCCGTGTCATTCGTGTGTATGTAAATGTGACTTCGCCACTATACCCTGTCCGTGTCCGTGCAAGGCTGACATGAATCAGGCCTGGCTCGCCTGGAGCGCCTGATCAAGGTCTGCGAGGATGTCATCGATGTCCTCTATGCCGATGGACAGGCGCACCATGTCCTCGCTCACGCCGGCCGTTTCCAGCTCCTGCGGACTCAGCTGACGGTGCGTGGTGGTTGCCGGATGGCAGGCCAGCGATCGGGCGTCACCGATGTTCACCAGGCGCAGGATGAGCTTGAGCGCGTCGATGAAACGCGCGCCGGCTGCAGCGCCGCCCTTGATGCCGAAGGACAGTATGGCCGAGGGCCTGCCGCCCATATATTTCTGCGCCAGTGCATGTTCGGGGTGGTCCGGCAAGCCGGCATACTTCACCCAGGCAACATTGGCATGTCCGTTCAGGAAATTCGCCACGCGCATGGCGTTTTCATTGTGGCGCTCCATGCGCAGTGACAGGGTTTCTATGCCCTGCAGGATGAGAAAGGCGTTGAAGGGCGACAGTGCCGCACCCATGTTGCGCAGCGGCACGACGCGGCAGCGGCCGATGAAGGCCGCCGGACCGAAGGCCTCGGTATAGACGATGCCATGATAGGACTCATCGGGCTCGTTCATCATGGGGAAACGGTCCGCGTGCTCGGCCCAGGGGAACTTGCCTGAATCGACGATGATGCCGGCGATGGAGTTTCCGTGGCCTCCCATGTACTTGGTCAGCGCGTGCACGACGATGTCGGCCCCGTGCTCGAAGGGGCGGCACAGCGCGGGCGAGGCCACGGTGTTGTCGACGATGAGCGGTACGCCGTGGCGGTGGGCGGCCTCGGCCAGGGCTGCAATGTCAACGATGTTGCCTGCCGGGTTGCCAATGGTTTCGCAGAACACCGCCCGCGTCCCTTCGTCGATCAGCGCCTCGAGGGCCGCGACATCATTGTGGGGTGCGAAGCGCACTTCCAGGCCCTGTCGCGGGAAGGTGTGTGCAAACAGGTTGTAGGTGCCGCCGTACAGGGTGCTGGTGGAGACGATGTTGTCGCCCGCCTTGGCCAGGGCCTGGATGGCTGCCGTGATGGCCGCCATGCCCGAGGCCATGGCCAGTGCCCCGACACCACCTTCGAGCATGGCCACGCGCTCTTCCAGAACCGCCGTCGTGGGGTTCATGATGCGGGTATAGATATTGCCCGGCTCCTTCAGATCGAACAGGTCGGCCCCGTGCTGCGTGCTGTCGAAAGCGTAGGACGTGGTCTGATAGATGGGAACAACCACTGCCTTGGTGGTCGGATCGGGCTGGTAGCCGCCGTGGACGGCAAGAGTATCAAATTTCATGGGAGCGGACTCGCACAGAGTGAACAATAATTTCAACAGGCATCAGGATAAACGAAAACCCGGAGCAAGGGGCGGCGCATCCTGTGGTAAAAGATCGGCTGCGGATCCTTGCGAACACGATAAGAGGAAGCTTGACACCCATGAGCACACATTCCGAGATTTCTGCCACCCCGCTTGCAGGCGGTGTTCCCTGTGACCGTCCCGATGCCGCCGCCTATCACCGGCGCTGGCTTCTCATCGATGAGGACGGCAACTGGATCGCCGATGCCGATCTCCTGCGCGCGATCCGGGTGGATGTGCGTTTCGGCCACCTGGTCCTGAAGGCCGAAGGCATGCTGCGTCTGGACTTTCCGCTGGAGGTCATTGAGGATGATGACAGCGTGTTCATGTCCGCCACGGTGGGAGCTGGCACGGTACAGGTGGTGGATGAGGGCGAGGTTGCGGCAACCTGGATGGGCAAGCTGCTGGGGCGCCCGGCGCGCCTGGTGAAGCTCTACCCTGCAGATCAGGCGGTTGACTGGCCGGCCTGAGTGTCGCGGTCCTGCGCGGCCGCTGCGCGCTCCTCGCGCAGGCGTGCCGCCTTGGCCAGCAGCCAGCGCTCCACCGACGGAAAGACGAATTTGCTCACATCGCCTCCGAGCAGGGCGATCTCGCGCACGATGGTGCCCGAGATGAACTGGTACTGGTCGGACGGCGTCATGAACAGGGTTTCGACTTCGGGCAGCAGGTGCCGGTTCATGCCGGCCATCTGGAACTCGTATTCGAAATCGGACACGGCGCGCAGGCCGCGCACGATGACGCGTCCGTTCTGCTCGCGCACGAAATCCTTCAGCAGTCCGGCAAAGCTGCTGACCGAGACGTTGGAGTAATGCCCCAGTACTTCGGTGGCAATGTCGACCCGCTCCTGAACCGTGAAGAACGGATGCTTCGCCTGGCTGTGGGCGACGCCTACCACCACGTGGTCGAACAGGTTGGCGGCCCGGCGCACGAGGTCTTCGTGGCCGCGCGTCAGGGGATCGAAGGTTCCGGGATAGACAGCGGTGATCATGGATGTTGCCTGGGCTATGCGCGAGAATCAGGAGTGCGTGGCTGAATTATTGTCTGTTTTGCGCGCCGCATCAAATCGGGCCAGGCCAAAGTGCACCTGACCGGCGCGTTCCTGGCGCAGAATATCCAGATCGGGCAGCGGTGTGAGTGGACCATCGGACTCGAAGTAGATCAGGCCATCGGGTCGCAGCAGGCGGGCTGCGAACGGCAGCACGCGCTCCAGCCGGCCCTCCCCGAAAGGCGGATCGAGCAGGATCAGATCGAAGGGGTCCATCCTGGAGTGCGCCAGCAGCCGTTGCGCATCGCCGGCATGGATGCGTACTGCCGTGGCGTTCAGACGCTCGCGCACGGCACGCAGGGCCGCTACCGCACGGGGGTCGGATTCCACCATCTGCACCATGGCCACGCCGCGCGAGGCCGCCTCGAAGCCCAGGGCGCCCGTACCCGCGAACAGGTCGAGCACGCGGCGGTGGGCAAACTCGCCATTCCAGAAATGATGCAGCCAGTTGAACAGCGTTTCCCGGACCCGGTCGGGCGTGGGCCGCAGGCCGGGAACGTCGGGGACGGTGATCTGCGTGCGGCGATATTGACCGCCTACAATACGGATGGAGTGCTTTTTCATGAATTGCCGGAATGCCGGGCCGTGCCCGGTGCCACTGCATTGATACGGACAGTGTAAAGCCTATGTTCAAATTCCTGAGGAAGAAGCCGCCATTGCCCGCGCAGTCGCCCGATACTGCAGGCACGACTTCGCCCGCGCAGCCGCGCGACGATGTGCAGGCATCGGCCGTGCCGCAGGTGCCTGAAACGCCGCCACCGACGCCGCCACCGGCCGAGGCGCCGGCTGCACAGGCCCCGGCTTCATGGTTTTCGCGTCTGCGAAAGGGGCTTTCGCGCACGGGTCAGAGCATTGGCAGCCTGTTTGTCGATGTCCAGCTTGATGAAGACCTCTATGAGGAGCTGGAAACAGCCCTCATCATGGCGGATGCCGGCATGGAAGCCACAGAGAGCCTGCTGTCGGCACTGCGTGCGCGCGTGCGCAAGGAGCGCCTCACGACGGCCGGGCAGGCGCGCGTGGCGCTGCGCGAGTTGCTGGCCGACCACCTCCGTGTGCTCGAGAAGCCGTTTCCCATCGACCAGGCCAAGCCGCTGGTGATGATGATTGCCGGCGTCAACGGGGCCGGCAAGACGACATCCATCGGCAAGCTGGCGCATGCTTTCCAGCAACAGGGCAAGCAGGTGCTGCTGGCAGCCGGGGATACCTTCCGTGCGGCGGCGCGCGAGCAGCTCATGGCCTGGGGCGAGCGCAATGGTGTCACCGTCATCGCCCAGGAGGGCGGAGATCCGGCGGCGGTGGCGTTTGACGCGGTGAATGCCGGGCGCGCGCGCGGGGTGGATGTGGTCATGGTCGACACGGCGGGGCGCCTGCCGACCCAGCTGCACCTGATGGATGAATTGAGGAAGATCCGGCGCGTCATCACCAAGGCGGATGGTGATGCACCGCATGAGGTCATCCTGGTGGTGGATGGCAACTCGGGCCAGAATGTGCTGGCGCAGATCCGCGCCTTCGATGCAGCGGTCGCGCTCACCGGTCTGGTGGTGACCAAGCTCGATGGCACGGCAAAGGGGGGCACACTGGCTGCGGTGGCGGCGGGCAGTCAGGGCGTGCGTCCGGTGCCGGTCTACTGGATAGGCGTGGGCGAAGGTCTGCATGACCTGCAGTCTTTTGTGGCAGACGAGTTTGCCGCTGCACTGCTGGGTGATCAGGAAGCCGGTGCCTGATTGCGGTGGCCCAGCAGCGCCGAGAGTGCGTCTGCGCACGCCCGCAGGGCCTGTGCGGGAGCGCCGCCGGGATCGGCATCGAGCAGATGGCCGGGTCCCGCGCCGGTCAGCGCCATGCACAGGCTGCCGGTGTGGTCGAACACCGGTACCGAGACAACATTCATGCCTGGCAAGGGGCTGTCCAGCGCATGGGCCAGGCCCTGCCTGCGGATATTCTGCAAGCGCTCGGACAGCGATCCGGGATCGGTGTGCAGGGGCTTGAAGCTCGTCATTACAGAAGCGTCGCCGGTCTCGCGCTCGATATAATGGCGCGCCATCTGCTCGGGCAGCCAGGCGGCAAAGACATGGCCGGTGGCCGAATGCACCATGGATACCACGGTGCCCACGCGAATATTGATATGCACCGGATACGGGGCACTGGTAATGTGGATGATGGTGGGGCCGTGCGAGCCCAGCACGGCTATAGCCATGCTGTGTCCCAGCCGGTTCGAAAGTCTTTCGACCAGAGGCAGGGCGGTACTGACGGTATCGAGTCGCTGCATGCTGATCAGGCCCATCTGCAGGGTGAAGGGGCCCAGGTCGTAGTGGCCGGTGCTGCTGCACTGGCGCACAAGGCCGACGCGGATGAAGCTGACCAGATAGGGGTGTGCCCTGGCCGGGCTCATGCCGGCGCGTGATGCCAATTCTCCCAGTGCGAGCGGGGTACTGGCCCCGGCAAGCGCTTTGAGCAGCCGGGCCCCCGTTTCTATGGACTGGATGCCGCGCTGGCCATCACGGGCCGGGCTGGAAGGCGAACTGGGTATCATGACTGCACCATGAACCCGTCAACCCGGGACACCCGGCGGGGCACCAGCCGGAACACCATCACACAGACTGTCCCGGACGGTTAAAATCGAAGCAGATTCCAAGTGTGAAACAGGGTTTGTCGTTATCATGAATACACCTCAGCACCTGACCGCAGAGCGGTCCCTGGAAAGCGATATTTCTAGCATACCGGAAATTATTGCCGAATTGCGGGCCGGACGCATGGTCATCCTCGTCGATGAGGAGGACCGCGAGAACGAAGGCGATCTGGTCATGGCAGCCGAATTCGTCACACCGGAGGCCATCAACTTCATGGTGACGCATGCACGCGGCCTTGTCTGCCTCACGCTGACCGAAGAGCGTTGCCATCAGCTGGAACTGCCGCTCATGGCCAGCCGCAACGGCACGCGTTACGGCACAAACTTCACGATCTCAATCGAGGCGGCCACGGGCGTGGGCACGGGCATTTCAGCGGCGGACAGGGCGCGCACCATACAGGCGGCAGTGGCGCGCGACGCCCAGCCGTCCGATCTGGTTCAGCCCGGTCATATCTTCCCCGTGCAGGCCGTGCCCGGCGGCGTGCTGGTGCGTGCCGGCCACACCGAGGCGGGTTGCGACCTCACCGCGCTTGCGGGTCTCACACCTGCGGCTGTCATCTGTGAAATCCTCAAGCCCGATGGCACCATGGCGCGCCTGCCCGACCTGGTCGGTTTTGCGCGCGAGCATGGCCTGCGCATCGGCACGATTGCCGATCTGATCCAGTATCGCAGCGAGCATGAATCGCTCATTACGCGCCTGGGCGAGCGGTCCATGCAGACGCCCTGGGGCCGGTTCGATACGGTTGCCTACCGTGATCTGGCGTCGGGCTCCCTGCATCTGGCACTGGTGCACGGCAAGATTTCGCCCGATACCGAGACACTGGTGCGGGTGCATGAGCCCACCACCATGCTGGACCTGCTGTTCTGTCATGAAAGCGGCCATAGCTGGTGCGTGGGTGCGGCGCTCACGGCCATTGCCGCGGCACCGTCAGGCGTGATGGTGATGCTTAACTGCCAGGGTGAGCCCGAGCTCATGGCCGAGCAGCTTACCGCCTGGAGCCAGGCGCCGGCGGATGCGGAAGATCCGGCGGCACACCATCGCTATGACCTGCGTACCTATGGCATTGGCGCACAAATCCTGCGCGACCTGAACGTCGGTCAGGCCCGTCTTCTGGCGCGCCCCAGAAAAATGCCCAGCATGGCGGGCTTTTCGCTCACGATTACCGGTTACGATAGTGAACCCCCTTCCACATCTGACGAGGATTTCTGATGATGAACCCCCTTACTCTGGCTCCCGATCTGAATGGCGATGGCCTGCATGTCGGCATCGTCCGGTCCCGTTTCAACGAGGCGGTCGGTCTCAAGCTGCTCGACGCCTGCCTCGACGAGCTTGGCAAGCTTGGTGTCGATGCGCGTGACGTCATCGTCGTGAGCGTCCCCGGTGCACTCGAGATGGGTGTGGCACTTGCCCAGATGGCGGAAACTTTCCAGTTCGATGCCCTCATCGCGCTGGGGTCCGTCATCCGCGGCGATACCTATCACTTCGAAGTGGTCAGCAACGAGAGTGCGTCTGTCATTACGCGCATCGCACTGGAATCCGGCCTGCCGGTGGCCAATGGTGTGCTCACCACCGAAGATGAGGCGCAGGCGCTCGAGCGCGCCGAGGAAAAAGGCCGCGACTGCGCGCGTGCAGCTGTCGAAATGTCCAATCTCCTCGATATTCTCGACCCGGATCCCGAGGATTTCGAAGACGATGACGACTTCGATGACGACGATGACGATGACGATGACGACGATGACGACGACGACGACGATGATGATGATCTAGATGACGATGATGACGACTAGGGAAAACACCGGCAGGGACGAGGCCGGTCCGGTTTCTCGCGAGCGGGCAACAGGTGCGCGTCGCCGCGCGCGCGAGTTTGCCCTGCAGGGAATCTATTCCTGGCTGTTGCGCAAGGAGGACGGCGGTCGCGAGGCGGGCGACATTGATGCCCATATTCGCTGCAGCGAAGGCTTTGACGATGCGGATTTTGACTGGTATCGCACGCTGTTCAACGGCGTGATTCGCGATGCGCCCGACTTGCGCGATGGTTTTCAGCCTTTTCTGAGCCGTAGCCTGGCCGAGCTTTCACCGGTCGAGCATGCCATACTGCTCATCGGCAGCTACGAGCTGCGCAATCATATCGAGGTGCCTTACCGGGTGGTCATCGACGAGTCCGTCGAGCTGGCCAAGTCCTTCGGCGGCACGGACGGTTTCAAGTTCGTCAACGGCGTGCTGGATCGCGTGGCGTCCCAGGTGCGCGCCCTGGAGTTCCAGCGGGCGGCACACCGGCGCTCGCGATCGCGCCCGGCGTCGTGACCAGCGAATTTGCGCTCATCGCCCGGTATTTCGCCCGGCCGGCACCGTCCGGCATGCTGGGGCCGGGCGATGATTGTGCCCTGCTCAGCGTACCTGACGGGCATGAGCTGGCTGTGGCCACCGACATGCTGCTCGAAGGGCGGCATTTCCTGCCGGATATCGATCCGGCCGATCTGGCCTACAAGGCATTGGCCGTCAATCTTTCCGATCTGGCTGCCATGGGCGCGCAGCCTCTGGGCTGCCTGCTCGCCCTCGGCCTGGAGATGGTGGACCCCGACTGGTTGCAGCGGTTTTCCGACAGCCTGCATGCCCTGGCCGGTGAATCCGGCTGTCCGTTGCTGGGGGGGGACACCACGCGCAGCCTCCAGGGCCGGGTCATCTGCGTCACGGTTCTGGGCCAGGTGCCGCGCGGACGGGCCTTGCGCCGTGACGCGGCACACCCCGGGGATGATATCTGGATCACAGGTGTGCTGGGGGCGCCGGACATCGCCCTGCGCATGCTTCAGGGCCGTCTGGCGCGTGACGAGGCCGTGCTCGCTGCGACGCGGCCTCTGCTCGAGCGCCCCGAGCCGCCGCTGGCATTTGCGCCGCAGCTGTGCGGGCTGGCCCATGCCGCCCTGGATATTTCCGATGGACTGCTGCAGGATCTGGGCCATATCCTCAAGGCCAGCGCCTGTGGTGCGGTGCTCCGCTACCCGCATCTGCCGGAGCATCCGGCGCTTGCGACGCTGGAGCCGGCGCTGCGCCGGCAGGCCGTGCTCGCGGGCGGCGATGTCTATCAGCTGTGTTTCACCGCGCCCGCCGCGCATCGCGAACGTCTGGCAGGCCTTGCCGGGGATGCCGGCGTACGGCTCAGCCGGGTGGGGCATATCGTGGCCGAACCCGGGCTGACGGTGCTGGATGCCGATGACCGGCCCATGACGCTGTCAGCCAGGGGTTTCGATCATTTCCCATGACGGCCGTTGTCCAGCCTGATCTGGCCTGGATGCTGCGCCGTCCGGTGCGTGTGCTGGCCCTGGGGCTTGGCAGCGGCCTGCTGCGTCCGGCACCCGGCACCTGGGGCACCCTGGCCGGCTGGCTGCTGTGGTTGGTGCTCATCCAGCCGCTGGGTCTGGGCACGGGCGGCATGATCATCCTGCTGGCGTTCGCCTTTCTGGCGGGCTGCTGGATTTGTGCACAGGCGGGCCGCGACCTTGGCGTGGCCGATCACGGCAGTATCGTCTGGGACGAGATCGTGGCCATCTGGCTGGTGCTGTGGCTGGGCCCGGCAAGCCCGGCCGGCCAGCTGGCCGGCTTTCTGGCATTTCGCCTGTTCGACATCATGAAGCCGTTTCCCATACGGCTGTTCGATCGCCGGCTGAAGAATGGTTTTGGTGTGATGTGGGATGATGCGCTGGCCGCAGGATATGCAGTATTGCTCGTCAACCTGCTGGTGCGCACAGGCTTTGTGGCCTGAGTTAACATGCGTTCATGGGCAAGGTTCTGAATCTCGAGCTGGACAAGGTGTGGCAGCAATCGCGGCTGGCGGCCGATCGGCTGGGACATGCGCTGATCGAGCGGGGCTGGCTGTTCGCCTGCGCAGAATCCTGCACGGGCGGCCTGCTTGCCGCGGCGATGACCAGCCAGCCCGGCAGCAGCGCCTGGTATGACCGCGGTGTGGTGACCTACAGCAATGAGGCCAAGCGCCAGCTGTTGCGCGTCAACGCCGAGACACTGGAGCGTTTTGGCGCAGTCAGCGAGGAAACCGCAATGGAAATGGCGGGCGGCACGCTTGTGCTGGCGCCCGCCGCGCAACTCTCCCTTGCCACTACCGGCATCGCCGGTCCCGGCGGTGGCGTTCCCGGCAAGCCGGTGGGCATGGTGTGTTTCGGTCTGGGTCAGCGTACGGCGGACGGAGTGGTCACACGCGCATTCACCCGCGTGTTCGAAGGCAATCGTGATCTGGTGCGCCATCAGGCCGTGCTGCACGCCCTGAGCATGGCGCTCGACATGCTGACGGCACCCGCTGCCGGTCCGGGCGCGTGATGGACAGGCTCAGGCTCGACAAATGGCTGTGGGCGGCGCGTTTCTACAAGACGCGCAGCCTGGCCGCACGTGAAATCGTGAACGGACGGGTCACGGTCAATGGGCAGCCAGCCAAGGCATCGCGCGAGCTGGTCGTGGGCGACGAGGTGCGCGTGCGCCGGCAGGCGCTCGTCATGGTGGTGCAGGTGCGCGGTCTGAGTGCCGTGCGCGGGCCGGCGCCGGTGGCGCAACAGCTCTATGAGGAAACGGCGGAAAGCATCGCCGCGCGCGAGCGTGCAGCCGAACTGCGGCGCCTGTCGCCGGAGCCCGCCCATGCCTTGCGCGAAGGCCGGCCCACCAAGCGTGAGCGTCGCCGGCTGGAGGCGTTTCGGGACGGCTCGGGGCACAGCGGGGATTAGTGCGCTGTGGATTGCCGGATCAATGTAACGGAATTGTATCCAGCCCTTGAACTCCTGTACTTCATCCCTATAATCAGCACTCGAGGCGAGAGAGTGCCAACATTCTCTGCGTCTTTCTTTCAACCCAACGATTGATTCATATTCACAGAACAGGAGTTTCTCCATGGCACTGCGTCCTTTGCACGATCGTGTGATCGTCAAGCGTCTGGACAACGAGCGCACTACTGCCTCGGGCATCGTGATCCCTGACAGCGCCGCCGAAAAGCCCGATCAGGGCGAGGTTGTGGCGGTTGGTCCCGGCAAGAAGACGGAAGACGGCAAGATTCTTCCCGTCGATCTGAAGGTTGGCGACAAGGTGCTCTTCGGCAAGTATTCGGGCCAGACCGTCAAGGTTGATGGTGAAGAGCTGCTGGTCATCCGCGAGGAAGAGATCCTCGCCGTCGTCCAGTAATCCCATACGCAACGAACAAGGAAATCTATAATGCCTGCCAAGAAAGTATTATTCGGTGACGACGCCCGCACGCGGATCGTTCGCGGGGTCAACACTCTGGCCAATGCCGTCAAGACCACCCTGGGCCCCAAGGGCCGCAATGTGGTTCTGGATCGCTCCTTCGGCGCCCCCACCGTCACCAAGGACGGGGTTTCGGTCGCCAAGGAAATTGAACTCAAGGACAAGTTCGAGAACATCGGCGCCCAGCTGGTGAAGGAAGTCGCCTCCAAGACTTCCGACACGGCGGGTGACGGTACCACCACCGCCACCGTGCTGGCGCAGTCCATCGTCGAGGAAGGTCTGAAGTACGTGGCTGCCGGCATCAACCCGATGGATCTCAAGCGCGGTATCGACAAGGCGGTTGCCGCCACGGTCGAAGAGCTGCGCAAGCTGTCCAAGCCCTGCACCACAAGCAAGGAAATCGCCCAGGTCGGCGCCATTTCCGCCAATGCGGATGCCGCCATCGGTGACATCATCGCCAAGGCCATGGACAAGGTCGGCAAGGAAGGCGTGATCACGGTCGAGGATGGCAAGTCGCTCGACAACGAGCTGGATGTGGTCGAAGGCATGCAGTTCGATCGCGGCTACCTGTCTCCCTACTTCATCAACAATCCCGATCGTCAGGTCGCGATGCTGGATGATCCCTATGTGCTGATCTACGACAAGAAGATCAGCAACATCCGCGATCTGCTGCCCATCCTGGAGCATGTGGCCAAGACCAGCCGCCCCCTGCTGATCATCGCCGAGGACGTCGAAGGCGAGGCCCTGGCCACGCTGGTGGTGAACAACATTCGCGGCATCCTCAAGACCACGGCCGTGAAGGCGCCCGGCTTCGGTGATCGCCGCAAGGCCATGCTCGAGGACATTGCCATCCTGACCGGCGGTATCGTCATCTCGGAAGAGACCGGCATGTCGCTCGAAGGCGCAACGCTGGACAACCTGGGCCAGGCCAAGCGCATCGAGGTCGCCAAGGAAGACACCACCATCATCGACGGTGCAGGCGATGTCAAGTCCATCGAGGCACGCGTCAAGCAGATCCGCGTTCAGGTCGAGGAAGCCACTTCCGACTACGACCGCGAGAAGCTGCAGGAGCGTGTCGCCAAGCTGGCCGGCGGTGTTGCCGTCATCCGTGTGGGTGCGGCGACCGAGGTCGAGATGAAAGAGAAGAAGGCCCGTGTCGAAGACGCGCTGCACGCCACGCGTGCCGCCGTCGAGGAAGGCATTGTGCCGGGTGGCGGCGTTGCCCTCATCCGTGCCAAGGCTGCTGTTGCCAACATCACCGGCGACAACATGGACCAGGATGCCGGCATCAAGCTGGTGCTGCGTGCCATTGAGTCGCCGCTGCGCACCATTGTGGCCAACGCAGGCGAAGAGCCCAGCGTTGTGGTCAACAAGGTCGCGTCCGGTGAAGGCAATTACGGCTACAATGCCGCTTCCGACGAGTACGGTGATCTCGTCGAGCAGGGTGTGCTCGATCCGACCAAGGTGACGCGCACGGCGCTGCAGAATGCCGCGTCCATCGCAAGCCTGCTGCTGACCACGGAAGTGGGCGTGGCCGAGCTTGAGGAAGATAAGCCGGCAGCACCCATGCCCGACATGGGCGGCATGGGCGGTATGGGTGGCATGGGCGGTTTCTAACGCCCCTTCATTGCCATCTGCGGTGGCCCGTCCCGGCCGGTTCTTTCTGGGCGGCCACCGCATTACCTGGCCTTCGTCAGCCTGGCTGCGAAGGCTTTTTCAATGGTTTTCCCGATCGGATTCGCCGGTCGACAAGGTGAAGACATCTATGCTGTGGCGCTACGTCCTGGCTCTGGTTGTGGTGTTGGCGGGACTGGTCCTGCTGTCCGGAAAGGTCGTCCAGCAGCTGGCCGTGGGTGACCCGCACATGACGGGGGCACTGATCGGGGGTCTGGTGGCTGCGCTGGCAACAGCCCTGGGGACCTTGCCGGCCATGGTTTCGGGCCGCTATTCACAACGCGCCAATGACACCATGATGGGTTTTGGCGCCGGCGTGATGCTGGCCGCCACATCCTTCTCGCTCATCCTGCCCGGCCTCCAGGTGGCAGGCGAGCAGGGTGCAGGTCCCTGGCTGGCAGGCGGCATGGTGGGCGCGGGCATCATCATCGGTGCCCTCGGGCTGCTGGTGCTCGATCGTGTGATGCCGCATGAACACTTCGTCAAGGGGGTGGAAGGCATACCGGCGGCACGCCTGAAGCGCGTATGGCTGTTCGTGTTTGCCATCATCCTGCACAATATTCCCGAAGGGCTGGCGATCGGCGTCGCCTTTGCCGGCCCCGATCTTGTGGGTGCGCGTGCCCTGACGCTGGGCATTGCCATCCAGGATATTCCCGAAGGCCTGGTGATTGCCGTGGCGTTGATGGGGGCGGGCTACGGGCGCGGGTTGTCCCTGTTCATCGGCATGCTGTCCGGCCTGGTGGAACCGGTGGCGGCAGTGCTGGCAGTGGCGCTGGTCGGTCTTTCGGCGGGTCTTCTGCCCTGGGGGCTGGCGATCGCAGCAGGGGCCATGCTGTTCGTCATCAGCCATGAGATCATTCCCGAATCCCACCGTCAGGGTCACGAGACCTGGGCCACCTGCGGGCTCATTGTGGGCTTCGTGGTGATGATGCTGCTCGATACTGCACTGGGCTGAGTTGCGCGCGTACAATGAGGTGCAATTTTGCGCCGCGATGGCGAGGAGGCAGGATGGCCGGCTTTCGGCACAAGCTGGAACAGGCATGGAAGCGCACGGGCTCGCAGCTGGTCGTCGGGCTGGATCCGGCGCCGGGCCGTTTTCCGCCCGAGCTGGCACAGCGCGATGATGCCCTGTACGCGTTCTGTCGCGCCATCATCGATGCAACCGCACCCTATGCCTGCGCCTTCAAGCCCCAGGTGGCATATTTTGCCGCGCAACGCGCCGAAGACCAGCTCGAGGCCGTCTGTGCCTATCTGCGGCAGGCCTGGCCTGCACTGCCCATCGTGCTGGATGCCAAGCGGGGTGATATCGGCGCCACGGCCGAGCAGTACGCCCGCGAGGCTTTCGAGCGCTACCAGGCTGATGCGGTCACGGTGAATCCCTATATGGGGCATGATTCCGTGATGCCTTATCTGGCCTGGCGCGATCGCGGCATCATTGTGCTGTGCCGCACGTCCAATCCCGGCGGCTCCGACCTGCAGTTCCTGTGCACGGCCGATGGCACACCGCTCTATCTGCACGTGGCCGCACAGGTGGCGGATCACTGGGATCGTGACCGGCAGTGTGCGCTGGTGGTGGGCGCCACATTTCCGGAAGAGATTGCCAGGGTGCGTGCGCGTGTGGGCGACATGCCCCTGCTCATTCCCGGTATTGGTGCGCAGGGCGGCGATCTCGAGGCCACGGTGCGCGCCGGACGCACGGCGGACGGCCTTGGGATGATGATCAATTCGTCACGTGCCATACTCTACGCCAGTGAAGGAGAGGACTGGCAGGCGGCCGCCGCGCAGGTCGCCCGTGTCACGCGCGATGCCATCAATAGCTATTGACTATCGGAACAATTAAAAGAATCAATTTTACAAATGGTGCGCTGCTTCCTATACTGTTCCCACAGTCTCCGATCAACCCAATCGAAAAGGAAGCTTCATGTCTCTGATCAATACACAGATCAAGCCTTTCCAGGCCAAGGCCTATCACGAGGGCAAGTTCATCGATGTCAGCAATGAGAGCATTGCCGGCAAATGGTCCGTCTTCGTGTTCTATCCCGCTGATTTCACCTTCGTGTGCCCCACGGAGCTGGAGGACCTGGCGGATCTGTATCCTGATTTTCAGAAGATCGGGGTTGAGATCTACAGTGTATCTACTGATACGCACTTTTCCCACAAGGCCTGGCATGACACCTCGGATGCCATCGGCAAGGTGAACTATCCGATGCTGGCTGATCCCACGCATCAGCTGTCACGCAACTTCGAAGTGCTGATCGAGGAAGAGGGCATCGCCCTGCGCGGTACCTTCGTCGTCAATCCCGAAGGCGTGATCAAGGTATTGGAAGTGCATGACAACGGCATCGGCCGCGTGGCGTCCGAGCTGCTGCGCAAGGTCAAGGCAGCCCAGTACATTGCCGCCCATCCCGACGAAGTCTGCCCCGCCAAGTGGCAGGAAGGCGCCGAGACGCTCAAGCCTTCGCTCGATCTCGTCGGCAAGATCTGATCGCGCCCTGCGTCATGTTCCCGCGTGCCGCCGCTTCTTTGCGTTGCGGCGGCCACGCCCGATCCCAACCCTTGTCCAGGATGATCCCGTCATGTTAGATGCCAATCTCAAGGCCCAGTTGAACACCTATATGAAGATGGTGGTCCAGCCCATAGAGCTGGTTGCCAATCTGGGTGATGATGCCAAGTCTGCAGAATTGCGCAGCCTGCTCCAGGACATCGGGCAGATGTCGGAACACATCCGTTTCATCGAGACGGCGGATGCACAGCAACGCGTGCCGTCGTTCGAGATACGCCGCAAGGACACCGCCATTGCCGTGGGCTTTGCCGGGATTCCCATGGGGCACGAGTTCACCTCGCTGGTGCTTGCCCTGCTCCAGGTGGGGGGGCATCCCATCAAGCTGGATGAGGACACCATCCAGCAGATCCGGGACCTGCCGGGCGACTACGTGTTCGAGACCTTCTTTTCCCTGTCATGCCAGAACTGCCCGGATACCGTCCAGGCACTGAACACCATGGCAGTCATCAATCCGCGCATCCGCCACACGTCTATCGACGGCGCCCTGTTCCAGCAGGAAGTGGAGGCGCGCGAGATCATGTCGGTGCCCACGGTGTTTCTGGACGGCGAGGCGTTTGCCCAGGGGCGCACCAGCGTCGAGGCCCTGCTGGCCCGGCTGGATACGGCCTCGGAAAGCCGGCGCGCCGAGGAGCTCAGCGCACGCGAGCCCTACGAGGTGCTGATCGTGGGTGGTGGCCCTGCCGGTGCCGCCGCAGCCGTGTATTCCGCACGCAAGGGCATTCGCACCGGTGTCGTGGCCGAGCGTTTTGGTGGTCAGGTGCTGGATACCATGACGATAGAGAACTTCATTTCCGTGAAGGAGACCGACGGCCCCCGTTTTGCGACGGCGCTGGAGGAGCATGTGCGCGCCTATGACGTGGATATCATGAATCTCCAGCAGGCCGGTGCGCTGTCCCGCCAGGGGGAGTTCTTCGAGGTGCAGCTGGCATCGGGCGCCGTGCTGAGGGGGCGCAGCATCGTGCTGGCCACCGGTGCGCGCTGGCGCCAGATCAATGTGCCGGGCGAAGATGAGTATCGCAACAAGGGTGTGGCCTACTGCCCGCATTGTGACGGCCCGCTGTTCAAGGGCAAGCGGGTTGCAGTGATCGGCGGCGGTAACTCCGGTGTCGAGGCGGCCATCGACCTGGCCGGTGTGGTCGCGCATGTCACCCTGATCGAGTATGACGCGGCGCTGCGTGCCGATGATGTGCTGCAGCGCAAGTTGCGCAGCCTGCCCAATGTGAGCATCATCACCTCGGCGCAGACGACCGGGATCCATGGCGATGGCAGCCGCGTCAATGGTCTGCAGTACACGGATCGCAATAGCGGCGAATCGCAGCATGTGGCCCTGGAAGGCGTGTTCATCCAGATCGGCCTGGTGCCCAACACGGAGTGGCTGAAGGGCAGTGTCGCCCTGTCGCGCCATGGCGAGATCGAGATCGATGCCCGCGGGCAGACGTCGGTGGCGGGTGTCTTTGCTGCCGGTGATGCCACCACGGTGCCGTACAAGCAGATCGTGATCGCCGCCGGCGATGGCGCCAAGGCAGCCCTGAGTGCCTTCGATTACCTGATCCGCTCCTCTGCGGATACGGTCACGGAAAGCGAGGCCGCAGCAGCGATCGCCTGATCGCGCAGTACAATTCCCGTCTTGATGTTCACGCAGCCGGAGATCGGGAATGAGTGCAGGAATCAGGGTAGGCATTGTGGGGCATGGCAATCTGGGCAGGGGCGTGCGGCTGGCGCTGCAGCACTGCCCGGACATGTGTCTGGAGGCCATCTTCTCGCGTCGCGACCCGGCCCGCCTGGGCGTCGCGCCGGGCGGACCGGCCGTGTATCCGCTGGCGCGCGTGCAGGAGTTTCGCGATGCGCTCGACGTGCTCATCCTGTGCGGCGGCTCGCGCAAGGATCTGCCCGAACAGGGTCCTGCCCTGGCGCGTGATTTCTGCACGGTCGACAGTTTCGATACCCACGCCCGCATTCCCGAATACTTCAGCCAGGTGGATACGGCGGCGCGCGCGGGCGGGCGGCTGGCGCTCATTTCCACAGGCTGGGACCCCGGCCTGTTTTCCGTCAATCGCCTTCTGGGCGAGGCTATCCTGCCTGAAGGAAGCACCTATACCTTCTGGGGCAAGGGCCTGAGCCAGGGGCATTCGGATGCCGTACGTCGCGTGCCCGGCGTGCATGACGCCGTCCAGTACACCATCCCCCGTAGCGCCGCCATCGAGCGCGTGCGCGCGGGCGAGACACCGGCGCTGTCCACGCGCGAACGCCATACGCGCGAGTGTTTCGTGGTGCTCGAGCAGGGAGCGGATGCCGAGACCGTGCGCGACGCCATCGTGAGCATGCCCGATTATTTTGCCGATTACGATACCAGCGTCCATTTCATCGATGCCGAAACGCTGGCGCGCGACCATTCGGCGATGCCGCATGGGGGGTTTGTGATCCGCAGTGGCCAGACCGATGCGGGCCATGCGCAGGTGATGGAGTTTTCGCTGCGCCTGCAAAGCAATCCCGAGTTCACCTCCAGCGTGCTCGTGGCCTATGCGCGTGCGGTGGTCCGGCTGTATCAGAAAGGCGAGACGGGTGCCATCACACCGTTCGATGTGGCGCCCGGCCTGCTCTCGCCACGCTCGCCGGAGGCGTTGCGCAAGGATTTGCTCTGATTTCATGTACGGTATAATACCGTACATACAGGAGATTAATCATGACTGCAACCGCTCGTCTGGATCTGCGCATGGCAGCTCGGGACAAGGAAAAAATCATGCTTGCGGCACACTCGCGTGGTGTGCCGGTAGCTACTTTTGTGCGTATGGCCGCGCTGCACGCAGCTGACGCTGTGATGCACGAAACCGGTGCTGCGGCCCCGTCGCCACCATTGAAAGCAGACGCCGGGACATTGGCGGACCGCTTGCGTGGCCGTGCGAGTACACGCATGAGTACGGATGAAATCATGCAATTGATGCGCGACGCATGAGCGCCGTACTGGTCGATTCGAATGTCCTGCTGGATGTGTTTACCGATGACGCGCATTGGTATGCTTGGTCGGCCGCGCAATTGAATGCTGGCGCCGCCCGGGGCGAGCTCTGCATCAACCCCATCATCTATGCCGAGGTATCGGTGGGTTTTGAGCGCATCGAAGATCTGAACGCTGCGCTGGCGCCTGATGTTTTCGTCCGCCGGCCCTTGCCGTGGGAAGCAGGATTCCTGGCGGGGAAGGCATTCCTCAGCTATCGCCGTGCAAGAGGCATGCGATCGTCGCCCCTGCCCGATTTCTATATTGGTGCGCATGCATCCATTGAAGGGATGACGTTGCTCACGCGAGATGCCCGTCGCTATCGTACTTATTACCCGAAGCTGAAGCTCATATGCCCGTGAACGGGCGCTGCGGACTCAAAGACGCTCCAGAATGCGTCTGCAGCTGATGTCCGGCGTTGCGTCGGCGGCAATCATGATCCAGTCTTCCGGCGGCTCATGCTGTTCGAGCTGGACCCGGACGACGGCCTCGGTGGCGTCCGAAGGATCGTTGCGGCGGGCCGCCACACGCGCCAGGAGCTGTTCCGCCGGAGCGTGCAGCCATATGCCCTGAAACGGTACACCGGCGGTCTGTGCGCAGGCGCGCAGCGCATCGCGCTGCGACGGCTGGGCAAATACGGCATCGGCCAGCACCGGCCAGCCGCCTGCCAGCACTGCTCCGGCCTTTTCCATCAGACGGGCGTACACCGCCTGTGATGCCTGCGTCGTATAGCTTTCTGCGGGCAGGCGCGACTGTGCGCTGACGCCGGCCATTTTCTTGCGCAGGCGATCGCTGGCCAGGATGCGTGCGCCCGGGGCCGGTCCGATATGGGGTGCCAGCAGCGCGGCCACTGTGG
The DNA here is from genome assembly GCA_041655275.1 of Castellaniella sp. Lineage (GTDB taxonomy): Bacteria > Pseudomonadota > Gammaproteobacteria > Burkholderiales > Burkholderiaceae_B > JAJYRX01. The sequence continues at coordinate 59,733 of JBBAFU010000014.1, forward strand.
ATTTTCCCGTACCACTGAGCCCGCCGATGGCCAGCAGACGTGGCGTGTCAGGGGTGAGCAGGGCGTGTGCCAGCGCCAGATAGCCGGCGGCCTCGTTGTGCAGGGCGGTGTCGGTGCCTCCGCCGGCATGCCACTGCGTGGCCATGACCTGGGCGCGTATGGTGGCGCGCAGGGCCATGAACCAGGGCAGGACGGCCAGACCATCGTCGTCGTCCGTCAGGTCCAGGTAGCGGTTGAGGATGCGATTGGCTTCGGCACGCAATTGCAGGTGCCAGAGGTCCATGAGCAGGAAGGCGAGGTCATAGAGTACATCGATGGTGGCCAGGGCATCGTCGAACTCTATGCAGTCGAACAGCGTGGGCATGCCGTCAAGCAGGCACAGGTTGCGCAGGTGCAGATCACCGTGACAGCGGCGTACACGACCGGCACGCGCGCGGATATCCAGCAGACCCTCATGCCGGGCCAGACCGGCGCGCAGCGCAGCCCACAGCGCGTGTACCGGCTCTGTGCCGAAGGCCGGCACCATGGCTCCGGCCTGCTCACCCAGCGCGAGCACGGCGGCCATGCGCGCCGCGCCATCGGTCTGCCGGTGAATTTCGGCCTGTGCATGGAATTCAGCAATGCGGGCGGCCACCGTTTCGAGGAGGGGGGCGTCCAGCGCACCCCGACGTGCCAGATCGCTGAGCAGGCTGCCTTCGGGAAAGCGGCGCATTTCCACGACGGCATCCACCAGCGGACCGTTGCCGTCCAGTGTGAGCCCGCCTGCGGCGTCGCGGGTGATGCGTCGGGCTGCGAGGTAGAGTGCAGGTGCCGTGCGCCGGTTGAGCCTGAGCTCCTGTTCGCAGGCCTGCAGGCGCTGCCCGGGCGTGGAAAAGTCCAGATAGGGCAGGCGCAGGGCGCGCTTGAGCTTCCATGCCCTGTCGCCACGCAGGACAATTACCGAGATATGGGTGAAGATGAGCTGCGCGGGTGTGGCGGCATCGCCCGTTTCGGCTGATGTCTTCAGGAAATGAATCACGGCTTCCTGCTGTCGTTCCGGCATGGCGTATGCTCCAGACGTGTCATGAACGTCATGATGCCTGAGGCCGGGCGGACAGGCCAGCGCTTGCCTAGGGTTATCCCGTTTTGGTCCTGGGGCGATTGCGGTTAGAATTTTCGATTCCACTGGCGCCAGGCGCCGCTGCAGTCCTCTTCGGAATGGATGATGACCCCGGGGCCCATTGCCAACGAACCGCGCCTGGTGCTGTCTGATATTGTCAAGCACTACCCTGCCGTGAAGGCGAACGACGGGGTCAGCCTGAGCGTGGAAGCCGGTGAAATCCATGCGGTTCTGGGTGAAAACGGCGCGGGCAAGTCCACGCTCATGAAGATCATCTACGGGGTGCTGCGCCCGGATTCGGGACGCATGCTGTGGAATGGGCAGGATGTCGCCATTGCCAACCCCGCCCAGGCCCGTGCTCTGGGCATCGGCATGGTCTTTCAGCATTTCTCGCTGTTCGACACGCTGACGGTTGCCGAGAATATCGCCCTGGGCCTGCCGCCCGACACGCGTCTGGATGCGCTGGGCCAGCGCATCGTGGCCACCACACGCCAGTACGGTCTGGAACTCGACCCCGATCGCCATGTGCACACCCTGTCCGTGGGTGAGTGCCAGCGCGTGGAAATTGTGCGTGCCTTGCTGGGCAAGCCGCAGCTGCTCATCCTTGACGAGCCCACGTCCGTGCTCACGCCCCAGGCCGTTGAGCGGCTTTTCGTCACCCTGCGCCAGTTGGCGGCGGAAGGCTGCAGCATTCTCTATATCAGCCACAAGCTCGATGAGATCCGTGCCCTGTGCCATCGCTGTACGGTGATGCGTGCCGGCCGCGTCACCGGGGTCTGTGACCCGCGTGAAGAGACGGCGGCCAGTCTGTCGCGCATGATGATCGGCAGCGAGCCGCCACGCCTGTCGCAGCATGCCGCCGAGCCCGGCGAAGTGATGCTGTCCGTGCGCCGGCTTCAGCTGCCGCGCGCCCACCCCTTTGCCACCGAGTTGCAGGACATCTCTTTCGATCTGCGCGCCGGCGAGATCCTGGGCGTGGCCGGTATTTCGGGCAATGGCCAGCAGGAGATGCTGGCCGTGCTGTCGGGCGAGGACCGGCGGATCGCGCCCGATGTCCTTGCCTACAAGGCCTATCCGATTGGTCACCGGCCGGTCGCCTGGCGCCGTGCACGCGGCATGGGCCTGGTGCCCGAGGAGCGGCTGGGGCGCGGGGCCGTACCTGAGCTGTCGCTGGCCGACAACGTCCTGCTGACGCACCAGAGTGCCAGAACGCTGCGTCGCGGCTTCATCCGTCATGGCGCCCTGCGCACACTGGCAAGCGAGATCATCGGACGATTCGGCGTCAAGGCGCCCGGTCCGCAGGCGACGGCCATGAGTCTGTCGGGCGGCAATCTGCAGAAATACATCATCGGGCGCGAGGTCATGCGTCATCCGCGGGTGCTTATCGTTGCCCAGCCGACCTGGGGCGTGGACGTGGGGGCGGCCGCGCGCATACGCGCCGAGCTGGTGGCCCTGCGCGAGGCCGGCTGTGCCGTGCTGCTGATTTCCGAGGAGCTTGATGAGCTGTTCGAGATTTCCGACCGGCTGGTCGTGATTGCCAAGGGGCGCATGTCGCCGGCCATAGAGACGGCGCATGCCAGCACCGAGCTGATCGGCCAGTGGATGAGCGGCCTGTGGCCCGAAACCGGCGTCTCCGGGGGAGTGGTGCATGCTTCGGCTTGAGCCTCGCGCCGCCCCGTCCACGCTGATGGCCTGGTTGTCGCCCCTGCTGGCCGTGGCCGTGACCATGGTCTGCGGCCTTATCCTGTTCACTGCAGTGGGCAAGGACCCGATCGCCAGCCTGAAGGTGTTCTTCTACGAACCCATCAAGGACGTGCATGGCTGGTCCGAGATGGGCGTCAAGGTGGCACCGCTGCTGCTGATTTCGGTGGGTCTGGCCCTGTGCTTCCGGGCCAATGTCTTCAATATCGGTGCCGAGGGCCAGCTGGTGGTGGGTGCCCTGGCGGCCGGTGCCGTCATCCTTGCGCTGGACGACGATACCAATGGAGGAGCGGCGCTCATCACCCTTGCCGTGCTGGCGGGGGCGGCCGGCGGTCTGGCCTGGGCCGCCATCGTCGCCTGGCTGAAGGACAGGTACAACGCCAATGAGATCCTGGTTTCGCTGATGCTGGTCTATGTGGCCGAGCTGTTGCTCAGCTGGCTGGTGCATGGGCCGCTCATCGACCCCGACGGTTTCGGTTTTCCGCAGTCCCGTCTGTTCTCGGACGGTTTTCTGCTGCCCGTGGTCCTGCCGGGTACCCGCCTGCATCTGGGCATGGTGCTGGCTCTGGTGGCCAGCGTGGGGGGCTGGATCTTCCTGGCACGCAGTTTTGCGGGTTTCCGCCTTCGGGTGGGCGGCATGGCGCCGCTGGCTGCGCGTTATGCCGGCTTTTCTTCGCGCCGGGCCCTGTGGGGGGCATTGCTGGTGTCGGGTGCGCTGGCCGGTGTGGCCGGTGCGGCCGAGGTCATGGGACCCATCGGCCAGCTCACGCCATCCATTTCCCCGGGCTATGGTTTCGCCGCCATTATCGTCGCCTTCGTCGGGCGTCTGCATCCTGTGGGTGTGATCTTCAGCAGCTTCGTCATGGCCCTGTTCTACATCGGCGGCGAGCTGTCGCAGACGCGCCTGGGCATGCCGAGTGCGATCACGGGTATCTTCCAGGGACTGCTGCTGTTTGCGCTGCTGGCCTGTGACGTGCTCATCCACAATCGCCTGCGCTGGGGGAACTGACATGGATGCCCTTGCCGCACTGGTCGCCTCCGCCATCATCGCCGGTACACCCCTGATGCTGGCGTCGCTGGGCCTGCTGGTGAACGAAAAGTCCGGTGTCATCAACCTGGGTTCGGAAGGCCTGATGCTGGTGGCTGCCATCACCGGCTTTGCTGCCGCCCTCACCTCCGGCAGTATCGCCCTGGGTTTCATTGCCGGTGCCTTCTCGGGCATGCTGCTGTCCGGTTTCTTTGCCTGGCTGACGGTCTGGCTGGGTGCCAATCAGGTAGCCACGGGCCTGGCGCTGTCCCTGTTCGGCGTCGGCGCATCGGCCTATATGGGCATCGACTATGTGGGTGCGACGCTCAACAGCGAGCGTTTCGCAATTCCCGTCCTGCGCGATATTCCCTTTCTTGGCCAGGCCCTGTTTCGCCAGCATCCCATGGTCTACCTGTCCATGGTCCTGTGCCTGGCCATTTTCTGGTTCCTGCAGCGCACGCGCGCCGGACTGATCCTGCGCGCCGTGGGCGAGTCACCGGCATCGGCCCATTCGCTGGGCTACAGCGTACGTCGCATCCGCCTGGCGGCCCTGCTGTTCGGCGGCGCCTGTTGCGGTCTTGCCGGCGCTTTCATGTCATTGGTCTACACACCCATGTGGGTGGAGGGCATGGTGGCCGGGCGCGGCTGGATTGCGCTGGCGCTGACCACCTTTGCCACATGGCGTCCGCTGCGCGTCATGCTGGGCGCCTACCTGTTCGGCGGCATCACGATTTTGACCTATCATATGCAGGCACTGGGTGTCCCTGTCGCTTCCCAGATACTGTCCATGCTGCCCTATCTGGCCACTATCCTGGTGCTGGTTCTGATTTCCCGGAATGCCAATTGGATACGGCTGAACATGCCCGCATCACTGGGCAAGAATTTCAATCCAAATACCTGAGGACCCATCATGTTATTCAATCCCTTGCGCAATACCCTGGCCGCCATGCTCGCGGGCGGTGCGCTCGTATTTTCGGGCGCGGCCCTGGCGGATGAGCCGGTCAAGGTCGGCTTCGTCTATGTCAGCCCCATCGGCGAGGCCGGCTGGACCTGGCAGCAGGACATTGGCCGTAAAGAGATGGAGCAGGCGCTGGGCGGCAAGGTTGTCTCCCAGTTTGTCGAGGACGTACCCGAAGGGGCCGATGCCGAGCGCGTGATCCGCGATCTGGCGCAGCAGGGCAACAAGCTTATCTTCACCACCTCGTTCGGCTACATGAACCCGACCATCAAGGTGGCGCGCCAGTTTCCCGATGTGAAATTCGTGCATTCCACGGGCTACAAGACCGCCCCCAACGTGGCCACCACGAATGCGCGCTTCTATGAGTCCCGCTACCTGGCCGGCATCATTGCAGGCAAGATGACGCAGTCCAACGTCATCGGCTATGTCGGCGCGTTCCCGATTCCCGAGGTCTTGCAGGGCATCAACAGCTTCACCCTGGGCATGCGCAGCGTCAACCCCGAAGCCGAGGTGCGCGTGATCTGGGCGAACAGCTGGTTCGATCCGGGCAAGGAGCGCGATGCGGCACTGGCGCTCATCAGCCAGGGTGCGGATGTGGTCACCCACCATACCGACTCCACCGCCACCGTACAGGCGGCCCAGGATGAGGGCAAGTACGCCGTCGCCTATCACTCCGACATGAAGAAGTTCGGCCCGGACGCGCAGATTGCCGCCGTCACGCACCACTGGGGTGAGTACTTCACGAGCCAGGCGCAGGCTGTTGTCGACGGCACCTGGAAGTCGACCAGTGTCTGGGGCGGTCTCAAGGCAGGTATGGCCGCGCTCGAGGGCATCGGTGATATGGTGCCGCAGGACGTGAAGGATCTGGTTGAACAGAAGAAGGCGGAAATCATTGCCGGCACCCTTGCGCCCTTTGCCGCACCGCTTGTCGACAATGAAGGCAAGACGCGGCTCGAGTCGGGCGTGCTCGATGATGACGGCCTGAACAGCATGAACTACTACGTTCAGGGCGTCGCCAGCAAATTCCCCAAGCAGTAAGTGGACCGGCCGGCCGACTGCCCGGGGAATTGACGGGCGCTACAGTGATCAGCCGCCGATGCGCACCACACGCCGGCCGCGGATGCGGCCGGCAATGAAGTCATCGAAACTGGAGGGCAGTGCATCCAGATCGATGACTTCCGTCATGGCCGCCAGATGGCCGGGTTTGAGGTCGCTGCCCAGGCGCTGCCAGACCGTGCTGCGCAACGCATGATCGGCCTGAACGGAATCGATGCCCAGCAGGCTTACCCCCCTGAGAATGAAAGGGAAGACTGTGGTTTCCAGGCGATGGCTGGCGGCATTTCCGATGCTGGCCACGGTGCCGCCCTGTTGCATGGTGGCCAGCAGCCAGGCGAGCATCGGGCCCCCTACGTTGTCGACGGCACCCGCCCACTGGCCGCTTTGCAGCGGGCGGATCTTCTCGAGATCGAGTTCATCCACCAGGCGGACTTCGGCGGCGCCGAGTGTCTGCAGATAGTCTTTTTCCGAGGCCTTGCGTGTGAAGGCGTGCACTTCGTAGCCCCGGCCGGCCAGCATGTCGATGGCCAGGCCACCCACGCCACCGGTTGCGCCAGTGACGGCCACCGGACCCTGACCGGGCTTCAGGCCGCATTGCTCCATGCGGGCCACGGCCAGTCCTGCGGTCAATCCCGCCGTACCCAGCGCCATGGTTTCTTCCAGGCTCAGGCCCCGGGGCAGCGGCAGTACCCAGCCGGCCGGCAGGCGTGCGACTTCCGCGTAGCCGCCATGATGGGCCACGCCGATGTCGTATGAGGTGGCGATGACGGCATCGCCGGGTTTGAAAGCGTCATTGCTGCTGGATTCCACCGTACCCGCCATGTCGATGCCACCCACGCACGGAAACCGCCGGATGATCTTGCCCTGGCCGGTGGCGGCCAGGGCGTCCTTGTAGTTCACACTCGAATATTGCACTTTCAGCACGACCTCACCCGCATCCAGTGCATCGCGGGTCATGGTCGTCATGCGACCCCTGCTTTTGCCGTCGCCGTCTTCTTCGATCAGATATGCCTTGAAATCGCTCATGCCGAACTCCTGAGGTTTGGGAACAACTCGCATGATACCCAGCCGGCGCCGTTTTGGGGTGTCTGGAACCTGAATTGCCGTATCATGAAGGGATTTGAGGCCTCTTGCCGGACGCAGGTGACAATGCAATGAAATACAAGGATCTGAAGGAGGGTATGGTGATTACCCACCCGCCCATGGTCGTGGATCACGAGGAGATGCTGGCCTTTTCACGACGCTATGACGCACAGTGGTTCCATACCGATGCCGAAAAGGCGGCAGAGGGACGCTGGGGCGGCCTGATTGCCAGCGGCTGGTTCACCGGCAGCATGGCCATGCATATGGCGGTGAATGCCATCATGCATGATTCCAATGCCTTCGGCTCGCCCGGACTGAAGCATATCAATTGGCACGCGCCGGTGCGTGCCGGTGATGCCCTGCGACTGGAAGTGCATGTGGACAAGCTGCGCACGTCGGCCAGCCGTGCCGACATGGGCATTGTGGAATGGACCTGGAAGCTCTTCAACCAGGACGATGTGATGGTGATGGACCTGGTGGCGGTTACCTTCTTCGATCTGACGCAGGAGTGATGCAGGAACAGGTGATGCCGGCAGGCCTGCGCGGTGGTTAATCCCTTGCTGTCGCGTAGGGGGCGCCTGCGGCGTTCACTCTTTCGTTGAAGCGGCCGAGCGCAGCGATCTCGTGCGCCCTGCAATAGGCGCCACAGCGGAAGCTGGCGTTGAATTCGTACATCTCCGGTCCGACGGGCGTCTTGAGCACGCGACCATGCATGCGCGGATAGTAGGTCGGGCCCAGCGGTGCGAAGGTTTCCAGGACCTGGTCGCTCGCAAGACGCAGGGCCATGCCGGACACGGCACTCACCGCCTCGGCGGCCTCAATCCACATCGCTTCGCACTGCAGTGCGCCGGAACACACCGGTGTGGGTGAAGAGGGGGGCATGCGACTTGTAGTGAACCGCACCGACGCAGCCCGACAGCAACAGGGTCGTCGCAAGTGTCATCCGCTTCAACATGAGTTTTCCCCTGGCAGGATATGTTTGCAACGGAGGATAACATTTTCTGCATTCTTGCTAAGTTGCAACGATCTGGGGCTCGGTAAATCTGCTTTTCCTCATGGAGGTTTCCATACAAAGGGGGCTTCAAAAGCCTAATCAAAAATGTCTACCCAAAGAGGAAGCATGCAGGTCACAATGTATTCATTGTGAAACATTGATCAAATAATCTTATTAATCCTTAAGAAAATACAGATTCTCATTTGCCTATAAACATCTTAATATCTAAATTCGTTGCATATTATAAGGAGACATCGTATGAAAAAATATCTTGCACGACTGATGGCCGTATTGATGATCACAGCATTATCTATTTTGCCTATTCAAACTATGGCACAAGAGATATTTCCTGATCGGTCAGTAACCATTATCGCTTCTTTTCCTCCAGGGCAGGCGACTGACGTCGCAGCACGATTGCTGGCGGATGAAATGGCCAAAGAATGGCAGGTGCCAGTTGTGGTGCGTAACCAGGCGGGCGGTTTGGGCATTCCAGCCATGCAGACATTAAAGGGTTCACTCGCGGATGGCTACACGCTTGCGCTGAGCACAACAGGCACTGCGGCCACGAATCTTTATCTAATGAAGAACCTGTCCTATTCGCCAATGGACGATTTTGTTCACATCGCCCCTTTTTTTAAGGCGCCGTTAGTGATCACCGTAGATAACTCGTCTCAATTTAACGATTTGCCTCAACTTTTGAAACACATTCATGATCACCCTGGTACCATCGCCTGGGCCATCCCCGGTGTGGGATCAGCGCAGCATGTAACCAGTGAGCTGTTGTTTGATCTTGCAGGCGTTGATGTTCAACGTGTCCCTTACAAGGGAAGCGCGGATGCCGTGAACGATTTGATCGGTGGGCGCGTTGATGTCATGACTGATTCTCTGGCGGCAGCCCTGCCATTGATTACAGGCAAGAGGATAAGGGCGCTTGCGGTAACTACCGAAGAACAAGTGCCACAGCTGCCGGACGTGGCGCCCGTTGCCGATGCAGGATTTTCCGGTTATTCCGTATATGGCTGGGGGGGAATCATGGCGCCCGCAGGAACGCCTGACACAGTAGTAGAAAAAATTGCAAAAACTACCCATTCTATATTGAGTAAGCCTGACTTTCAGCAACGACTTGCCGATCGTGCTCTGGTTGCCGATTTGCGTTCGCAGCAAGAATGGGAGGAGTTTCTACGCACCGAGATATCCAAGATTGCGAGCGTTCTCGAGAAAGCGGGTGTCCCGCGCCAGTAAGGAATAGTATAGAGATTGATATCTAATATTATGGAGAATATTTTGGACAAACGACATTACACACGTGAGTTGGCGCAGCAGATTTATGAGACGAAATCATCTATGATTCCCGATGAGGTATATACCACAACCAAAGCCTGTATGCTGGATTCCATAGGCGTTGGTTTGGCGGGGTCTGTAGATGAACTGGTATCCATAATTGATACAGTCACGGGCGATCTTGGTGGCCATGAGCAATCATCGATTATTGGTAGAAAGCATAAACGCTCGATGGCTGATGCAGCCCTTCTTAATGGTGCCATCATTCATACTTTTGACTTTGATGACATGCATCTTGCATCCGCCATGCATCCCAGCGCACCCGTTTTCGGGGCCTCGCTCGCCGTGGCCGAGCATATGGGCGCCAGCGGCGCGGAATTGCTCCGCGCATCGGCGCTCGGGTTGGAGGTTTGCACACGTATTGGCGATGTCGTTAATCCCGCGCACTACAACGGTGGTTGGCATGCAACCGCCACTTTGGGGCACTTTGGTTCCGTCGTGGCGTCCGGCTTGCTCATGGGCCTGAGCACAGACCAGATGGTGCATGCCTTGGGCATTGCCGGCACCCAGGCGGCAGGCTTGAAAGAACCTTTTGGATCGATGACCAAACCATTGCATGCTGGCCATGCGGCGCGCAATGGTGTGGTCGCCGCCATGCTGGCTTCGCGTGGGTTTACATGCGCCGAGCGGATTCTTGAAGGAGAAAAGGCCTTTGGCGCTGTCATGTCCGATAATCCGGACTGGGGCCGTTTGCTGGAAAAATGGGGACAGCGTTGGACTACCCTGGATATTCTGTACAAGCCGCATGCGAGTTCCTTTTGCACACAGGCGTTGATTGAAAGCATCATCGAATTGCGTAATGAATACGAGCTGACGCCCGATAATGTGAAAAGTATTCACGGATATGTCAGCCACATGTCATTCAATAATGCAGTGATCGGGACGCCCAAGACGGGCCTGGAGGCCAAATTCAGCCATACGTTCGCGGCGGCTCAGGCATTGATATACGGTAAGGCTACACAGCACGACTATACCGATGAGCGCGTCAAGGAGGATATCATTCAGAAGGTACGCGCCAAGAGTGTGGTTGAGGCCAGAGACGACCTGCGTTGGCCCATGGCTTACGTAGAGATTAAAAAAATCGATGGCACCCTCGTAAGCAGACGCGTAGATCTGGAAGAGCGTATGAAAACAGCCGCTCAAAAATGGCACCTTGTGTCGAATAAATTTATGCGCATTATGGACGGTGTGATTACACAAGATCATGCCGATCAGCTGATGCGCGAGATAGAACTACTGGAAAAAAAGGACAAGCTCGATTATTCGAAATATGCCATCGAGGTTGATGCTTAATTGTCTGAGGTGTTGTCAGAGTCGGGAGAAAAGATGCCACATACTGCCGATATACAGGCGTTTTTCGATACGGAAAGCCATACTTTTAGTTATTTAATCATTGATCCTGTCAGCCGCGAGGCCGCTGTGATTGATCCCGTACTCGATTATGCCCATCATGTGGGACTTTATTCCACCGCCTCTGCCGATGCCATCATAGCCGCGGCACAGGACATGTCAGCTAACATAGCGTATGTCCTGGAGACCCATGTTCATGCCGATCATCTCAGCAGTGCATCTTATATCAGGGATCGTACGGGAGCAAAGTTAGGTATCGGGGAAGGCATTCGTGAGGTCCAGCAAATATTCCGCCCCATGTTCAATCAGGACCGTCGGGCTGTAGCACAACCTGATTTCGATCTTCTGTTCATGGATGGCGAGGTTTTCCCGCTTGGATCTTTGCAGATCGAGGTTATGCACACTCCCGGCCATACTCCTGCCTGTGTCTCCTACAGGGTCGGTGACGCTGTGTTTGTCGGGGATACACTATTTATGCCGGATTATGGGACCGCACGTACAGATTTTCCGGGTGGGTGCGCCCGTACGCTTTATCGTTCAATACAACGTTTGCTTTGTCTGCCGGAGGACACGCGACTGTTCATGTGTCATGATTATTTGCCAGAAACCCGGATGAAATATCTCTGGGAATCAACCGTGGCGGAACAAAAAACTGAAAATATACATATCAACAATTCAATAAGTGAAACTGATTTTGTGCGTGTTCGTCAAGAGCGGGATGCACATTTAAGAGCGCCTGAGTTGCTATTGCCTTCTATTCAGGTAAATATCAGGGCGGGCCACCTGCCAGATATAGAGATGGGTGGATTCCGTTATTTGAAAATACCATTAAAGCCAGCAAACCCAGATCAAGACTGGCCTCATGATTGAATTTGAAAATTATCTACAAGAGTTTTTATGACTACGCCGCAGGACTTTTCAGGTTGGATTAATCGTTCCGAAACCGTAACGGATATCATTACAGCAACGCCATTCGCAGCCCTTGCGGCTACCTTGGATAAGGAGTCTGTGCGTCCATCGCAAGGCACTACGTTGCCTCCACTGTGGCATTGGCTTTATTTTCTGCCAATACACAAGCAATCGGAGTTGGGGCCGGATGGTCATGCATTGCGTGGTGGCTTTCTACCTCCGGTAACCCGGCCACGTCGCATGTGGGCGGGGGGTCAGTTTAAATTTTACTCACCATTACGAATTGGGGATCGAGTAAAGAGACGATCCACTATTGTCAGTATTTCGGAAAAAATTGGACGCAGCGGTGGTTTAACATTTGTAAAGGTACGACATGATATATTTTGCAATGATGCATCGTCAATTTCAATGACGGAATATCATGATATTGTTTATAAGGATGCGAATAAATCCAGAGGCTCTGATACGAAAACGATTCAAACCATAGATAAATCATCGACTTGGTCACGCAAAATTGTTCCCGATGATGTGTTGCTGTTTCGCTATTCGGCATTAACGTTCAATGGTCATCGTATTCATTACGATAGACAATATGCCACCGAGATAGAGCATTACCCCGGTTTGATCGTTCATGGGCCTCTTATCGCCACTTTTTTGATTGATCTGCTACGTGAAAATTTGCCTGAAAGGATGGTTTTAGATTTCGAATTTCGTGCAATTTATCCCACGTTCGATTTGAATCCATTCTCAGTGCATGGTCTGCAGGTGGATGAAAATACGATAGAACTTTGGGCGTGTGATCACGAGAGACACTTGACCATGCAGGCAATTGCTCATTTAGCATAAAATTGAAAGAGAATATTAATCATGCAACCTTTGGCAGGAATTACCGTTGTTTCTTTGGAGCACGCTATCGCTGCGCCATTTGCTACCCGTCAGTTAGCCGATCTGGGAGCGCGAGTTATAAAGATCGAGCGTCCCGGTATCGGTGATTTTGCCCGTGGTTACGATAACCGCGTTCGAGGCCTGGCATCCCACTTCGTTTGGGTTAACCGTGCCAAGGAAAGCCTTACACTCGATGTAAAACATCCAAGGGCGAAAGAGCTTCTGCAACGCCTGATAATAGACAAAGCAGACATCGTAGTGCAGAACCTGGCTCCGGGTGCCTCTGAACGGCTTGGTTTGTCCTTTGCGAGTTTATCACAGATTCGACCCGATATTGTCGTCTGCGATATTTCGGGTTATGGCTCCAATGGGCCTTTTCGTGATAAGAAAGCCTACGATTTATTGATTCAAGGGGAGTCTGGCTTCTTGTCTGTAACAGGAACGCCGGATACACCATGCAAGGTGGGTCCGTCCATCGCCGATATTTCTGCGGGCATGTATGCTTATACGAATATCCTCGCTGCTCTAATGCATAGACAGCAAACTGGTGAGGGGCAGCATATTGATATTTCTATGCTGGAGACTTCGCTTGAGTGGAACAGCTACCCCTTGTATTATGCATTTGATGGTGCTGCACCACCACCACGAACGGGAGCCAGTCACGCGACTATTTATCCCTATGGACCATTTCCTGTAAAAGACGGAAGTGTGTTGCTGGGTCTGCAAAATGAGAGGGAATGGCAGGCATTTTGCACGCATGTGCTGCTGCAGCCTGAATTAGCGCAGAATGAGGCATTTTCAGATAATACGCACCGCGTTGCTAACCGAATTGCACTGCGCAATTTGATTGAAGAAGTGTTTGCCCTATTGCCAAGAGTTGATGTTCTTAAGCGCTTGGAAATCGCGAAAATAGCGAGCGCAAGAGTCAACACTATGCACGACGTTTGGGCCCATGAGCAACTACGGGCGCGCCATCGGTGGGCGCAGATCGATTCGCCAGTTGGACGCCTTCCCGCGCTTGTGCCGCCCGGTCTGAATCCCCACAAGGCACGTATGGGAGCCGTGCCCGCATTGGGCCAACATACGGACATTATTTTGACCGAGCTCGGTGTAGATTCCGCAGAAATGAATACGTTGCGCACTGCGGGCGCTATTTAGTCGCGCCTGAAATACCCTCAAGCTCTTGATTTGATGATAAAATATGGGCTTTCCAATCATGTGTTTCCCCCAATAAATGACGCTACGGTATTTATTTCTGGGGGATCGTCATTATCGCCATGA
>JBBAFU010000015.1:0-67875 GCA_041655275.1 Castellaniella sp.
TCTTCTTGCATATCGATCACCATGACTAATGATCGACCACTTAAAGCCAAACCGCGAACGCTTCAGACTCATCTCATGTTGGAAACGCGAGACCTCGCTCAGACTCATGTCATATTGGAAAAGACTTGGACTGGCGCGCGGGGCCGGCCTGTGCTAGTATCGACCCACTATGTACAAGGCAAACCCGGTTTTCTTTTTTTATTTCTTTGCATTTCCCACGCCGCTGGCGGAGGAAAGGGTGCCCGGTACGCAGTAAAACCAGCCAGTTCCCAAAAAGCCGCCAGCGCAGCCAGGCGGCTTTTTTGTTTTCCGCCCCAGGCCCGCAGGCACATTTCCGGAGTCCATACCGTGTCCTACAATACCGACGATTTACGTATCCGCGAAATCAAGGAGCTCAGCCCGCCCGCGCACATCATGCGCGAGTTTCCCTGCAGCCCGTCCATCGCCCGCACGGTGCACAGCGCGCGCCGGGCGGTGCATGAAGTGCTCTACGGCAAGGATGACCGCCTGGTCGTCGTCATCGGGCCCTGCTCCATCCACAACACCCAGGCGGCCCTGGATTATGCGCGCCGCCTGGCTGAGCAGCGCGAGCGCTTCAAGGATGATCTCGAGATCATCATGCGCGTGTATTTCGAGAAGCCGCGCACCACGGTGGGCTGGAAGGGTCTCATCAATGATCCCGGCCTGGATGGCAGCTTCAATATCAATCAGGGCCTGCGCATCGCCCGTCAGCTGCTTATCGATATCAATGACCTGGGCGTGCCCGCAAGCTGCGAGTACCTTGACATGATCACGCCCCAGTACATTGCCGATCTGGTGTCATGGGGGGCCATCGGTGCGCGCACCACGGAAAGCCAGGTGCATCGCGAGCTCGCGTCGGGCCTGTCCTGCCCCGTGGGCTTCAAGAACGGCACAGGCGGCAGTACGCGCATCGCCATCGACGCCATCAAGGCTGCTTCCCAGCCGCACCACTTCCTGTCGGTGACCAAGGGCGGGCACTCGGCCATCGTCACCACCCAGGGCAATGGCGACTGCCACATCATCCTGCGCGGAGGCAAGGCACCCAACTATTCGGCCGAGCACGTGCAGGACACGGCCGAGGGCCTGAAAGCGGCCGGCCTGCCCGAGCGCATCATGGTCGACACCAGCCATGCCAACAGCAACAAGGACTACCAGAACCAGCCGCGCGTGGTCGAGGACATCGCAGCGCAGATAGAAGGCGGTGACATGCGCATCTTTGGCGTTATGATTGAGAGCAACCTGGTCGGCGGCCGTCAGGATCTCAGGCCCGGCCAGCCCCTGGTATATGGCCAAAGCATCACAGATGGCTGCATCGACTGGGATACGTCAGTGGCCGTGCTCGAGCGTCTGGCCAAGGCTGTGCGTACCCGTCGCGAGGTCTGTGCCAAGGCCGCCTGATCTGGAACGCCTGTCCATGAATGCACCCCAAGCCCCTGAATCCACAGCGCGTCGGCCATCGGCCGGCTTCCTGGAGCAGCTTGCGCGCCACTTCGGCGATCGCCTGTCGACGGCCCAGGCCGTACGCGAGCACCACGGCACCGACGAGTCGCCTTTCCCGCCCATGCTGCCCGACGCCGTCGTCTTTGCGCGCAGCACTGAAGAAGTCGCCTGGCTGGCACGCCAGTGCCATGAGCAGCAGGTGCCGCTGATCGCCTTTGGCGCGGGATCGTCGCTCGAAGGCCATGTGCTTGCCGTGCAGGGCGGCATCTGCGTCGATCTTTCCGGCATGGATCGCATTGTGGCCGTGCATGCCGAGGATTTCACCGCGACGGTACAGGCCGGAGTCACGCGCAACCAGCTCAACGATGCCTTGCGCGACACGGGGCTGTTCTTTCCCATCGATCCGGGGGCGGATGCCAGCCTGGGCGGCATGGCGGCCACGCGCGCTTCGGGCACCAATGCCGTGCGTTACGGCACCATGCGCGAGAACGTGCTCACGCTCAAGGTCGTGACGGCCGACGGGCGCATCATCGATACCGCGACACGCGCGCGCAAGTCCTCGGCCGGCTATGACCTGACGCGCCTGTTCATCGGCAGCGAAGGGACGCTGGGCATCATCGTCGAAGTCACGGTACGCCTGTATCCGCAGCCTGAAGCAATTTCGGCGGCCATCTGCAACTTTGCCGACATGGATGCCGCCGTGCAGGCCGTGATTGCCCTGGCGCAGATGGGTATTCCGGTGGCGCGGGTCGAGTTCATGGATGTGAACGCCGTGCGCGCCACCAATGCCTACAGCAAGCTCTCGCTGAAGGAATCGCCCCTGCTGTTGTTCGAGTTTCACGGCAGCCCGTCATCGGTGCAGGAGCAGGCGCAGCAGGTACAGGAACTGGTGCGCGACTATGGCGGCATGGATTTCGAGTGGGCCGGGCGCCCCGAAGACCGCACGCGTCTGTGGACGGCCCGTCACAACGCCTATTTTGCCGGCCTGCAGGTGCGTCCCGGCTGCCGCTCCAGCACCACCGATGTCTGCGTGCCCATTTCGCGGCTGGCGCAGTGCGTGGCCGAGACGGCGGCCGACTTGGATCAGGCGAGTTTTCCGTATACCATTGTCGGGCATGTGGGCGATGGCAATTTCCATGTGCTCATGCTGCTCGATCCGGACAGCAGCGCCGAGTGGGAGGAATCCCAGGCGCTCAACCGGCGGCTGGTCATGCGGGCCATTGCCATGGACGGCACCTGCACGGGCGAGCATGGTGTCGGCCTGCACAAGATGGAATATATGCTCGCCGAACACGGCCCCGACGCCCTGGCCCTGATGCGTGCGCTCAAGCAGGCGCTCGATCCGCACAACATACTCAATCCGGGAAAGATCCTGCCTTGATGTCATGACAGAAATACTTGCGCCCGAGACGGCATCCACCGAGTCTCAGAATACATTGCCGGAACCCGATTTCAAGGGTTTCGTCGCCAGCCTTGCGGGGCGCGTGCCCGAGCACTGCATCCTCATGCGTGCCGAAGATACACGACCCTTCGAGTGCGATGGCCTTTCGCTGTATCGCACGCTGCCGCCCGTGGTGATCCTGCCCGAAGACGAAGCCCAGGTGCTCGCCATATTCGAAGCCTGCCGGCGCTTCAGCATTCCGCTGGTGCCGCGCGGCGCAGGCACAGGCCTGTCGGGCGGTGCGCTGCCGCATGCCCGCGGGGTGCTGGTGGGGCTGTCCAAGTTCAACCGCATCCGGCGCATGGATGTACGTTCGGCGACGGCCGTGGTCGAGCCGGGCGTGCGCAATCTGGCCATTTCCGAGGAGGCGGCGCCGCTGGGCATGTTCTATGCGCCCGACCCGTCCAGCCAGATTGCCTGTTCCATCGGCGGCAATATCGCCGAGAACTCCGGCGGCGTGCACTGTCTGAAGTACGGACTTACCGTACACAATGTCATGCGTGCCCGTGTGATTACCATCGAAGGTGACATCATCGAGCTCGGTTCCGAGGCGCCGGATGCGCCCGGCCTGGACCTGCTGTCGGTCTTCATCGGCTCGGAAGGCATGCTGGGTCTGGTGACCGAGGCTACCGTGAAGCTGCTGCCCAGTCCGCGTGTGGCGCGGGTCATCATGGCCAGCTTTGCCACGGTGGAAGATGCCGGCGATGCGGTCACCAATGTGATTGCGGCAGGCATCATTCCGGCGGGTCTGGAGATGATGGACAAGCGCGCCACGCACATGGTCGAACCCTTTGTCCGCGCGGGCTACGATCTGGATGCGGCCGCCATATTGCTGTGCGAGTCCGATGGTACCGAGGAAGAGGTCGAGGACGAGATCGCGCGCATGGTGGCAGTGTTCGAGGCTGCCGGTGCCACGCGCCTGCAGGTATCCACGTCCGAGGATGAGCGCCTGACATTCTGGGCCGGTCGCAAGAATGCCTTTCCGGCCGCAGGCCGTGTGTCACCCGACTACTACTGCATGGATGGCACCATTCCGCGCTCCCAGCTCAGCCGCGTGCTCAGCGCCATCGAAGAAATGGAAACCACCTACAGCCTGCGCTGCGCCAATGTGTTCCATGCGGGTGATGGCAATCTCCACCCCCTCATCCTCTTCGATGCGAACGCGCCGGGCGAAGTCGAGCGGGCCGAGGACTTCGGCGCCGCCATCCTCGAACTGTGCGTCGAGGTCGGGGGCACCATCACGGGTGAGCATGGCGTGGGCATAGAGAAGATCAACCAGATGTGCGTGCAGTTCAGCCGTGCCGAGCTGGACGCCTTCTCGGCCGTGAAGAAAGCCTTCGACCCACTGGGCCTGCTGAATCCCGAAAAGCTCATTCCCACGCTTGTGCGCTGCGCCGAGTACGGCAAGATGCACGTACACGGGGGCCAGTTGCCGTTCCCCGATCTGCCCCGTTTCTGAAAGGCCATTCATGACCCAGGAATTGACACGTTTGAGCGAGCAGCTGCGTGCTGCGCGCGAGGCGGGCACGCCGCTGCTGGTGCGCGGCGGCAACACCCGAAGCTTCTACGGCGAGCCCGTCGAGGGGCGCGAGGCGCTCGATATCTCAGACTACACGGGCATCCTGAAATATCAGGCGTCCGAACTCGTCATCACCGCCCGTGCCGGCACCCTGCTGTCTGAAATCGAGGCGGTGCTGGCGGAGCAGAACCAGATGCTGGCCTTCGAGCCGCCGCGTTTCGGTCCCGAATCGACGCTGGGCGGATGCGTGGCCAGCGGCATGTCCGGGCCGCGCCGCATGGCCGTGGGCAAGCTGGGTGATTTCGTGCTGGGCGTACGCCTGATGGATTCCAACGGCAATCTGCTGGCATTCGGGGGCGAAGTCATGAAGAACGTCGCCGGCTACGACGTGTCGCGCCTGCTGGCGGGTTCGCTGGGCAGCCTGGGCCCCATGGTGGAAGTGTCCGTCAAGGTGCTGCCGCGGCCGGCCTGCGAACAGACCCGGGTGTTCGAACTTGACGAGGCGGCGGCGCTGGATCAGCTGTCGGCCTGGCGCAGCCGGCCGCTGCCCATCACGGCCAGTGCCTGGCTCGATGCCGCCGGGCCCGGTGCCGGTGCGGGCAAGCTGCTGGTGCGCCTCTCGGGCACCGAAATCAACCTGAGCGCTGCACGCGCGGCCATCGGCGGCGAAGCGCTGGATGATGGCGAGGCGGCTGCCCACTGGGACAGCCTGCGTGATCAGACGCACGCCTTCTTCCTTCAGCGACCCCTGTGGCGCGTGGCCGTGCCGCCGACCACGCCACCGCTGGACCTGGGGCCCGGCCTCATTGAATGGAATGGCGGGCTGCGCTGGGTATCGACCCCCATGCCGGCGGCCGAACTGCGCAGCCGTGTACAGGCCGCCGGCGGCCATGCCACCCTCTACCGATATGACAGCAATCCCGACGCAGTGCCCATCTTCCACCCGATGGCGCCGGCAGTGGAGCGCATCAACCGTCGCCTGATGGAGCAACTCGATCCGGCCGGTCTGTTCAATCCGGGAAGACGGCTTCCCCTGGCACAAGGATAAGCATCATGCAGACGAATCTTGCCGAGTGGGCACGGGACTCCGAACTGGGCAAGGAAGCCGAGGAGATCCTGCGCCGTTGCGTACACTGCGGCTTCTGCCTGGCCACCTGCCCGAGCTATCTCATCATGGGCGACGAGCGCAACAGTCCGCGCGGGCGCATCTATCTGATCAAGCAGGTGCTCGAGGGCCAGAACGTCAGCCAGGCCACCCAGAGTCATCTGGATCGCTGCCTGACCTGTCGCAATTGTGAAACCACCTGCCCGTCGGGCGTGCTGTATGGCAAGCTGGTTGATATCGGCCGCGATATCGTCGATGAGCAGGTGCGCCGGCCGCTGGGCCAGCGCGTGCAGCGCAAGGCCCTGCGCACGCTCATCAATTCGCCCCTGTTCGAGCCCGCCATGAAAGTGGGGCGCTCGGTGCGCGGCCTGATGCCGGCCTCGCTGAAGGACAAGCTGCCCGAGGCCCGGCCTGCGGGGCGCCTGCCCGAAAATCCCGGGCAATTCCCGCGCCAGGTCATCCTGCTTGCCGGCTGCGTCCAGCCCGCCATGCTGCCCAGCATCGACGGCGCCACCATGCGGGTGCTGGCGGCGCTGGGTATCGGTTCGCGCATCATGCCGGAGTCCGGCTGCTGCGGCGCGGTCAATTTCCACCTCGACGCCCAGGATGCGGCACGTGACCAGATGCGCAGGAATATCGATGCCTGGCTGCCCCTGATCGACAGCGGCGAAGTGGAAGCCATCGTCATGAATGCCACGGGCTGCGGCGCCATGGTGCGCGAGTACGACCATCACCTGCGCCATGACCCCGCCTATGCGGAAAAAGCCGCGCGCGTGGTGGAGAAGGTCGTCGATATCTCGGAAATCATTGCGCCCCATGCGGCCGAGCTCGCGCCGCGCCTGAAAGGGCTGCCCGAGCGCATGGCCTTCCATCCACCGTGCACGCTGCAGCACTGGCAGAAGCTGCGCCCGCTCAACGAGCGCCTGCTGGCCGATCTGGGTTTTCCGCTGCAGCCGTTTTCCGAGTCGCACCTGTGCTGCGGCTCGGCGGGCACATTCTCCATTACCCAGCCCGAGCTTTCCAACCAGTTGCGCGAGCGCAAGCTGGGCCATCTGCATGCCGCCGGTCCCGAGACCATCGTCTCATCCAACATCGGTTGCATCACCCACCTGCAGGGGGGCACGCAAACGCCTGTGCGCCACTGGATAGAGGTGGTTGACGCGGCCCTGCAGGAAGGAGTGCGGTGAGCGGGAGCGAACGTATCGTCGTGGGGATGTCGGGCGGCGTGGATTCATCCATCGCCGCCTGGTTGCTGAAGGAGCAGGGCCACGACGTGGTGGGCCTGTTCATGAAGAACTGGGAAGAAGACGATGACGATGCGTATTGTCCGGCGCGTCAGGACTGGCTGGATGCGGCCAGCGTCGCCGACCTGATCGGCGTGGACATCGAGGCGGTGAACTTTGCGCAGGAATACCGGGAGCGCGTCTTTGCCGAGTTCCTGCGCGAATATTCCGCCGGTCGCACGCCCAATCCCGATGTGCTGTGCAATGCCGAGATCAAGTTCAAGGCCTTCCTGGATCATGCGATCGGCCTGGGCGCCCGGCGCATTGCCACGGGCCACTATGCCCGCGTGCGTGCCGTGGAGACGGAACGTGGCCTTCAGTACCAGCTGCTCAAGGGCGCGGACGCCGCCAAGGACCAGAGCTACTTCCTGCATCGGCTCACCCAGGCCCAGCTGGCGCGCAGCCTGTTTCCGCTGGGCGCACTCAGCAAGCCCGAAGTGCGTGCGCTGGCGGCCCGGCTGAAGCTGCCCACGGCCGCAAAGAAAGACTCCACGGGCATCTGCTTCATCGGCGAGCGGCCGTTTCGCGAGTTCCTGAACCGTTACCTGCCCAGCCGGCCGGGGCCGATCAAGACGCTGGAAGGCGAGGTTCTGGGCCGCCACCATGGCCTGGCCTTCTATACGCTGGGCCAGCGCAAGGGTCTGGGCATAGGCGGCGTGCGCGGCCATCAGCAGGCCGATGGCACGGCGCCGGCCTGGTACACCGCCGCCAAGGACCTGGAGAACAATATCCTGTACGTCGTTCAGGGGCATGACCACCCGGCCCTGCTGTCGTCCACGCTGTGCTTCCAGGATGCGGCCTGGGTGGCGGGCGCGGCGCCGCCCGACGGACCGTATCACGCCAAGACGCGTTACCGCCAGGCGGATGCGGCCTGCCGCTTGCGCGCGCTGGACAATGGACGCTTCCAGCTCGAGTTCGATACGCCGCAGTGGGCGGTCACACCCGGGCAGTCCGCCGTGCTCTATGATGGCGAGATCTGCCTGGGTGGCGGCATCATCGTCTGAACCGGCCGTTTTCGCGACCACTTCCTTCCAAAGCATCAAGGACTCTCATGGACCTCACCTTCATTGGCAGCATGCTCGCATTGGGTGCCGGCGTGGGTTTCATGGCAGGGCTGCTGGGCATTGGCGGCGGCATGATACTTGTGCCGTTCATGGCCTGGCTGTTTCCCCTGCATGGTGTACCGCAGGAGTGGAGCGTGCACGCGGCCATTGCCACATCCATGACGACCATCGTCTTCACGTCGATTTCCAGTGTGCGCGCGCATCAGGCAAAGCGGGCCATACTGTGGCCCATCGTCGCCGTCATGGCACCGGGCATCGTCGTGGGCGGGCTGCTTTCGGGCGGCGCAGCCTTCTCCTATCTGAGCGGCTTCGGTCTTTCCCTGTTCTTCGCTTTCTTTGTCGGCTATTCGGCGGTACGCATGTTGCAGAATCGCCCTGCCGCGCCGGGGCGTACCATGCCGGGCAAGCCGCTCACTTTCACGGCCGGTGTGGGCATTGGCTTCATCTCGGGTCTGGTGGGGGCCGGCGGCGGCTTCCTGTCCGTGCCGTTCATGACGCAGGGCAATGTGCCGGTGCGCAATGCCGTGGCGACCTCGGCCGCCCTGGGCTTCTTCATTGCCGTGGCGAACAGCGTGGGCTATGTGTACTCCGGCTTTCGTGCCGTCCAGGACCAGTCCGGCATGCTGGGTTATATCTTCCTGCCGGCGCTGGTGCTGGTGTCGGCCATGAGTGTGCTCACGGCACCGCTGGGCGCGCGCTACGCACACCGCCTGCCGGTGGCGGCCCTGCGGCGGGTGTTTGCCCTGATGCTTTTCGGTATTGCCATCTATATGACGCACAAGGCCTGGCTGCAATACCAGGCCTTGTAGGGCTTGCGGGATCTGTGCTCCCGGGGTTCAGGCCGCCGGCGGACGCGTATTGGTGAACGACGGGCGCTGCACCAGGCGGTCATCGTACAGCCGGGCCAGATGCGCACCCCGCGTGCGCCATTCGATGTCGGGAAAGCGCAGGTCCAGATAGGCGAGGGCGCAGCCGACGGCGATATCGGCCAGACTCAGGCTGACGCCGCGGCAGAACGTGTTTTCACCCAGCGACTGGTTCATCACATCCAGCGTGGCGATGATCTTGCGCTGCTGACGCTCCACCCAGGCCGGATCGCGCAGCGCGGGTGCGCGCCGATGGTTCTCGATGAAGCTGGCAACGGCGGCATCGAGCACACCGTCGGCCATGGCCTCCCAGCACTTGATGGCCGCACGCTCGCGACCGTCTTGCGGAATCAGCCGGCCCACGGGCGAGAGCGTATCCAGGTATTCCACAATCACGCGCGAGTCGAAAAGCCGGCCCTGATCATCCATGATCAGGCAGGGCACCTTGCCCAGCGGATTGTACTGGCTGATCTGTGCTTCATCCGACCAGACGTCATCCAGCACGAGCTCGTAGTCGAGCTTTTTTTCAGCCATGACGACGCGTACCTTGCGTACGTAGGGACTGGTCAGGGAACCGATGAGTTTCATGGTGGTGTGATATCGATGGCGGGCCGCCAAAGTATAGCACCCGATGCTAGAATGCTGGTTTTGCCCGCGCACGTGCTGCGCCTGTTCCGGAATACCATGCAGATTGCCGCAAACCTGACTTCCCTGAATGCCCTGTCACCGCTGGATGGTCGCTACGCGCGCCAGTGTTCGGGCCTGCGGGCCACCTTGTCGGAAGCCGGCTTCATGGCGCATCGCGTCGAGGTGGAAGTGGCCTGGCTGCTGGCGCTGGGCAATGCCGGTCTGGACGGGCTGGCACCCTTTTCACCGGCGGCCCGCGAGCGTCTGCAGGCGCTTGTTGCAGATTTCTCCGAGGCCGACGCCGAGCGCATCAAGGCCATCGAAGCCATCACCAATCACGACGTCAAGGCGGTGGAGTACTGGATCAAGGAGCGGCTGCAAGGCGATGCCGAGTTGCAGTCTGCCGCCGAGTTCATTCATTTTGCATGCACGTCCGAAGACATCAACAACACCTCGCATGCGCTGATGCTGCACCGCGTGCGCGAGCAGACGCTGCTGCCGGCGCTGGAGGCCATCGCGCGGGATCTGCGTGCACAGGCCGGTGCCCATGCCGGCCAGCCCATGCTCGCGCGTACCCACGGCCAGCCGGCCAGCCCCACGACCATGGGCAAGGAGTTCGCCAATGTCGTTGTGCGTCTGGAGAAGGCCATTGCCGCCATCCGCGCGGTCGAGCCGCTGGCGAAGATGAACGGCGCCACGGGTAATTACAACGCCCATATGGCGGCCTATCCCGAAATCGACTGGCCGGCCTTCAGCGCATCGGTACTGGGCAATCTGGGGTTGCGCCAGAACACCCACACCATACAGATCGAGCCCCATGACTGGATGGCGGAACTGTTTGATGCCATCGCGCGGGCCAACACGATTCTGCTCGATCTCAACCGGGATATCTGGGGCTATATCGCCCTGGGGTACTTCCGCCAGCGACTGAAGGAGGGCGAAGTCGGCTCTTCCACCATGCCGCACAAGGTCAATCCCATTGATTTCGAGAATTCCGAAGGCAATCTCGGCCTGGCCAACGCGCTTCTGCGCCATCTGGCTGAAAAACTGCCCGTCTCGCGCTGGCAACGCGACCTGACGGACTCCACCGTGCTGCGCAATCTGGGCGTGGCCCTGGGTTACTGCATGGTCGCCTATGCGTCCTGCCTGCGGGGTCTGGGCAAGCTGGAGCTGAATGCCGCCGCCATCGACGCTGATATCGATGCCTGCTGGGAAGTGCTGGCAGAGCCCGTGCAGACGGTCATGCGCCGTTACGGGCTTCCCGAGCCGTATGAGCAGCTCAAGGCGCTGACACGCGGCAAGGGCATCACACGGGAGGCCCTGACCGGCTTCATCGAAGGTCTGGATTTGCCCGAGGAGGCTCGGACACGCCTGCTGGCGCTCACCCCGCGCAGCTATGTCGGGCTTGCCGTTGACCTGGCGCAGGACCTGCCGGGGGCTTGACGACGCCTTTTCAGGGTATATTGAGGCGTCAAATTGCTGCTGGTGACGTTCTCATGAAACTGAATTGTCCCCGTTGCGGTTTGCGCAAAGGCGCACGCATCCAGTACGGTCTGGTCGATACCTCGCGTCCCGCCCTCGCAAGGGCACTGGCGCGTCGGGAGGTCGTGCTGGGCGGATGCGTGCTGCCGGAATCCGGAGTGACACATCGCTGTCTTGGCTGCGGCCATGAGTGGCGGTGGGCACCTGCGATGAGTGATGAAAAAAACCCGAATAATTCCCTTTAGCTTTTTCCATTTCCGGAGCTGCCATGACACTCTTCAATGCGGACTACTATCTTGATCGAAATCCCGACGTCGCCGAGGCGGGCGTGGATGCGCAATTGCACTATCGCCTCTACGGTGCGCGTGAAGCCTATGAGCTGGGTGCCGCCACCCGTGCACCGGCCCCCTGGTTCGACATTGTTCATTATCTGGACACCCATGCGGATCTGGCGCAGGCCTTCGGTGACGATCCGGGTGCGGCCTTCGATCACTTTGTCCTGTATGGACTGGCGGAAGGGCGTTCGCCGTCCGCGGGCCTGAAAGCCGGCCCGGCAGGCCTGTCCGCCTATGCCGCCGCCAATCCGGATTTGCAGCAGGCCTTTGGTATCCTGAATCCCGGGTCGCTGACAGACGCCCAGCAGGTCCAGTTGCTGACGCACTTCTATGCGTATGGCTGGTACGAGGACAGGCCGGGTTCGCCGTTTGGCGATTATGTCGATGCGGTGCTGACCACGAATCCGGATTCTCCCGCGCTGGGTGACACCGCCGACCATCTGATCGATGCGCCCCTGTTGCGCGATAGTAGCGGGCAGTGGCAGCAGTCGCTCAATGCCTACGACACTATCATTGCCGGCGACGGTTTCGATGTCCTGCGTGCCGTGCTCAACGGCGTGGATGGCGCACCCGGCGGATTCTATGATCCCGTCATCCGGGGCGTGGAGGAATATCATCTGAGTGTGGACGACAATGCGCAACACACGGATGCCGACGGCATGCCTGTACGGGGGGCGCTGCTGAATCTGGCGCGCGCTTCAGGCTATGAACTCATCCGTCATGACGCGACCGGCTCGGATCTCTACATCATCAATGCCAATGCGCAGGCTGCGGTGCCTGCCATAGAGCTGGTCCTGCCGGACATGTCCGGCATGGGTATCGTTGTACCCAACGTCACCTGGATTGATTACGTCGGTGCCCCGGCGGGCGGTATTACCCAGCGTGTGACTGCCGGCGTGGCCGACGGCGGCGAGTATGGTGTGCACGTCCTGGGCATCACCGGTGCAGAGGTCAACACACTGGATCTGACTTTGCTGGGAGATGTGGGCCTGGTTCTGGAAGGTGCGGCCGGCCGGATGGTCACCTTCCGGCTTCAGGGCGGGTCCTCCGAAGATTTCGTCCGCTACAACCTCGACTCGGATCGGCTGGAAACCGTCGATGCCGCCGGATACCGGGGCGATGTGATGCTGACCATCATGAGCAGCCCCGATCTGGCCGAGCTCAGTACGGGGCCGGGTGATGACTGGGTCGAGCTCCCGGCCAGTGCGATTCACAACGGGTTCCACGCCGACCTTGGCGCAGGCGAAAACGCGCTCGTATTGATGTTTCCCGAGGTTGTGGGCGATGAGCCTGATGACAGGCATATCGACGCCGCCCTGCTCGGAGATCTGGATTTTACCGGCGGGTTCCATGGTGTCGGCACGCTTGAATTAAGCGGCTATGGTTTTGAGTCCTTCTTCCTGTTCGACGAGGAAGATGTGGTCCTGGACCTCGCGGGCATGGATGATGCGCTGGAAACCATACACCTGGGCAATGTCGACAGTCTGGGATATACACTGACGCTCAAGAATGTGCCGGGAGACACGTTGAGCCTGGTGACGGGTATCTCCCATATGTTTCTGGATGTGCCTGACCTCGATGGCACGCTCACACTGGTGTCCGAGCAAGGCATGTTGAGTCTGGGGGTTGCCCAGCCCGGCCCTCCTTTCATGGGCGGTCTGGTTGCGCCGCATGTCGAGACGCTGGACATTGTGCTCGAGGGCGAGGAGGAGATGGGCGGTTTTGCCATAATTGGACTCAGCAGCCATGGCGAAGCCCTGCATTCACTGAGCGAGATCACGGTAGGCGGCATCGGTCATACGTCCGTGCTTCTGAAGCTGCAGAGCAGCATCCCTTTCCCGGATCGGCCGGACGGCCATTTCGGCGCGCTCGAGCATATCGATCTGAGCGGGGCGGGTTCTTTTGTGATGCTGGATGCCGCGAGCGCCCTCTATGCGGCCTCAACCGTCACCTATGAACTGAGCCTGAACCCGGGGCGGGTGACTGCGGAAGACAAGAAAGCCAATGGCACCGCAGAAATCTTCCGCTTTCACGATGGCGATATCCCTGGTTCGATGGGCATCGAAAACTTCTGGATGGGCCAAACGGGTCTGGAAGCCAACCGTGATGTGCTGGACCTGAGAGCATTGACGGCCGACAAGGTCAGCATTGCCCAGGGCAACTTCAGTGGCAGCCTGATTCAGGGCTATGACAGTGACCTCCTCATCCAGTTCGGGGAGCAGGGCGATCCGGACTGGGCATCCATCACGCTGCTGCGCGTGCTCGACACCGAGGGTCGTGACGGCAGGGCCGACCACACCATCGCGGAGTTCATCGCCGCCAATACACTGTCGAACTGGGACTTCTGGGAAGAAGTCGACATGGACGGCGCAGGCGGGGGTGTGGTTCCCATCGGACCCGGCGTTCTTTGATCGTTTTTTGATGTTGCTGATGAAAAAGGCCCGCGCATCCGGCGGGCCTTTTTCGGGTATCTGGTGGGCTGTGAAGGGATCGAACCTTCGACCAACGGATTAAGAGTCCGGTGCTCTACCATCTGAGCTAACAGCCCGAAAGACGAAGTATTTTACAGCATTGTGCCGGCGGTTTGCAAGCGGCGGCGGATGCCGGGATAATATCGGCACGTCGTCAATCTACGGAACATCCCCATGCCTGTCACTGCCACCACTGCGCCCCGCCTCACTGAACTCGCGCACGGCGGGGGCTGCGGCTGCAAGATAGCCCCCGGCGTGCTGGCGCGCTTGCTGCAGCACCTGCCGGCCGGCGGCGCCTGGCCGGACCTGATGGTGGGCAGCGATAGCGCCGATGATGCGGCCGTCTGGCGTCTGAACGACGAGCAGGCACTGATCGCCACCACCGATTTCTTCATGCCCATCGTGGATGATGCCTACGACTTCGGACGCATCGCGGCGGCCAATGCGCTGTCGGACGTCTATGCCATGGGCGGGCGGCCCATCATGGCACTGGCCATCGTGGGCATGCCCATCAATGTATTGCCTCACGAGACGATTGCCCGCGTGCTTGAAGGCGGCGCGGCCGTATGTGCACAGGCGGGCATTCCGGTCGCCGGCGGGCACTCCATAGACTCGGTTGAGCCCGTCTACGGTCTGGCGGTGATGGGCCTGGCCCATCCCGACGCCATACGGCGCAACACGGGTGCGCGTGCAGGTGATGTGCTGGTGCTGGGCAAGCCCCTGGGTGTGGGTGTGTATTCGGCGGCCCTGAAGCAGTCGGCGCTGGATGAGGCCGGTTATGCCGCCCTGGTGGACAGCACGACGCGGCTGAACCGTCCCGGCCCTGCACTGGCGGCATTGCCCGGCGTGCACGGGCTGACGGATGTGACCGGCTTCGGCCTAGCGGGCCATGCGCTCGAGATGGCGCGCGGCGCCGGTGTCAGCCTTCACATCGACGCCCCGGCGCTGCCCTGGCTGCCGGGCGTGCATGCTCTGGCCGGGCGTGGCTTCATCACGGGTGCATCGGGCCGTAACTGGCAATCCTTTGGCGAGGCCGTGACGATGGAAGGCGAGGACGATGCCGTCCTGCGCGCCCTGATCGCCGATCCCCAGACTTCAGGCGGGCTGCTGGTGAGCTGTGCGCCCGAAGCGCTGCAGTCCGTGCTTGATATCTTCCATGGCCAGGGCTTTGCGCAGGCGGCCGCGATCGGGACGGTACATGCCGGGCCGCCCC
Source organism: Castellaniella sp. (assembly GCA_041655275.1). GTDB lineage: Bacteria > Pseudomonadota > Gammaproteobacteria > Burkholderiales > Burkholderiaceae_B > JAJYRX01. The sequence continues at coordinate 14,868 of JBBAFU010000015.1, forward strand.
GGGTCGTCATTCAGGCCTGATTTCTAGCCGCACTCGCCGATGGCGCCGCAGACGGTGCAGAAATCACAGCCATCCTTGCGGATGACACTGGGATTGCCACACTCGCCGCAGATGCGTCCCAGCAGGGCGACATGGGCCTGGCTGCTCTTCTTGGGCCTTGCCGCCACAACGCCCATTTCCTTCACCGGCATGCCTTCGGGCGTGAGGATGCCCAGCATGGCGTAGCGGTGGATGGCCAGCTGGGCAACATAGGCCACCGTGGACGGATAATTGGCCTGGCGCTCCTCGCCGGGTACGCGCGCCAGGAAGTCACCCAGCGGCTCGGCATAATTCAGTAGCTTGCGCAGCTTCATGCCGATCCAGGCGGGGTCGACCACGCGCATGTCCAGGCTGAGTACCTTGCACAGGCCGTCGAGCGCGCGCGGATAGCCGCCCGTAAGCCACATGCTGTAGGGCCGCCGGCTGCCGTCGGGCATCTGCAGCTCCTTGAGCATGAGGACGAAATCGTCGGCCGTGTTCGGATTGCGTACATCCACAACCCAGGCCAGCGTGCCCCCGGTGCCCGTCTTGGGCTCGTACGGCGCCAGCATGGCATCCAGCACCGGCGTGGGATCCGGGTCGCGCGCATCGAGCGCACCCAGGTCATCGTAGCGCCACTGCAGCAGGCGCGCGAAGGCGGCCGTGGCACTGGGTACGCGCACGGGTTCGCCATCGGGCGGCATGGGCATTTCGAAGCCGTCGCCATAGGCCTTGGCCAGCACGGAAAGCTTCTTGCGCAGCCAGCCGCGATCGTTGGCGCGCATGTCGGAAGACAGCGTCTTGGCGATGGCATCCAGCCCCCTGGGCGGCTGACCGCCCAGTACCCACACTTCAAACGGTACCTTGTCCTTGTCGGCCACCGCGATGGCAAAAGCGCCCTGGGGTGTATGGATGATCTCGCTGACCCAGCCCGTGGCGCCGGCGGGCAGGCCGGGTCGCGAAGGCCAGCGCAGCGAGGCCAGCGGCGGCGTCATGGTGACGTCGGTCAGCACCAGCCGCCGGTCCTGTTCCGACAGCGTGATGGGCGCAGGCGCACTGTCCTGGTCGGCCGGCACCGAAAGCACGGCACCGAGGATGTTGTTCGGACGATAGGTGGTAATCCCCTTGAGCCCGCGCTCCCAGGCCTGCATGTACAAGTCCTTGAAGTCGTCGTAGGGGTAGTCCACCGGCACATTCACCGTCTTGGAGATGGCGGCATCGATGTAGGGCGCCACCGCCGCCACCATGAGCATGTGATCCGTGGCGGAAATATCCATGGCTGACACGAAGGCCTCGGGCAGGTTCTCGACGTCGCCGCCGTGCAGGCGGTAGACGCGATAGGCGTGATCCTCGACGGTATAGTCCTTCTTGCTGCCGTCGGGCATGCGCTTGACCCGGTTGTAGTACCAGGAGAAGGGCGGTTCTATGCCATTGGAGGCATTGTCGGCAAACGCCAGCGAGATGGTGCCCGTGGGCGCAATGGATGTCAGGTGGGAGTTGCGGATGCCGTGTTCGCGGATACGCGCCTTCAGATCATCGGGCAGGCGCGAGGCAAAACCCGCCTTGAGGTATTTCTTCTTGTCGAACAGCGGAAACGGCGCCCGTTCGACGGCCAGATCCACCGAGGCGTTGTAGGCGGCGTCGCGCATGCGGCGTGCCATTTCGCCCGCCAGCGCGCGACCGTCATCGGAATCGTAGCGCAGGCCCAGCATGATGAGCGCATCGCCCAGGCCGGTGAAGCCCAGCCCCAGGCGGCGCTTGGCATCGGCCTCGTCCTTCTGCTCGGGCAGGGGCCACTTGGTGGTGGTGAGCACATTGTCGAGCATGCGGACGGCCAGCCCCGTAACGGCTTCCATTTCCTCGAAATCGAAGCGGGCCTCCGCCGTGAACGGCTTGCGCACATAGGCCGTGAGGTTGAGGCTGCCCAGGCAGCAGCAGCCGTAGTCGGGCAGGGGCTGCTCGCCACAGGGGTTGGTGGCTTCTATGGTCTCGCAGTAGGCAAGGTTGTTGTCTTCATTGATGCGGTCGACATAGAGCACGCCGGGCTCGGCCGCGGCATAGGTGCTCTCCATGATCAGATTCCAGATCTCACGCGCCTGCACGCGGCGATAGACCCACTGGCCGTCATCGCGTTTGCTTGCGCCGGCCTGTTTGAGGGCCTCGTTCGGCTCGGCCGGATGGGTGAGCTCGAACTCGGTGTCGTCGCGCACCGCGCGCATGAAGGCGTCCGTCACGCCCACCGAGACGTTGAAATTGTTCAGCTCGCCGCGCTCCTGCTTGGCGGTGATGAATTCGGTGACGTCGGGGTGGCTGATATTGAGCACGGCCATCTGCGCACCGCGCCGCGCGCCTGCCGACTCGACCGTTTCGCATGAGCGGTCGAACACGCGCATGTAGGAAATGGGACCCGAGGCGCTGCTGCCCGTTCCCTTGACCTTGGCGCCCTTGGGGCGGATGTCGGAAAAGTTGTAGCCCACACCCCCGCCACGGCGCATGGTTTCCGCTGCCTGTGCAAGGGCGGTGTAGATGCCCGGCTTGCGCCCGATGCGCTCCGTGATGGAATCCCCGACCGGTTGCACGAAACAGTTGATGAGTGTGCTCTGCAGATCCGTGCCGGCGGCGCTGTTGATGCGCCCGGCCGGTATGAAGCCATGCTCCATGGCCCAGCAGAAGCGCCTGGTGAACGCCTCGCGCTGTGCCGGCTCCTCGGCCTGGGCCAGTGCCTGGGCAACGCGCTGGCGGACTTCGTCTATCGAAGCTTCGGTGTGCTTGGCATATTTTTCCAGCAGGACTTCAACGGAGATGTCCTGGGGATGGGCCAGCGCGATGGCCGGATTGTCATCGTGGAGCATGGGCATGGATCTCTTGGGTTGGCGCTGCCGCTGAAAAGGGCGGGGCAGCATGCGGATTGTCCTGAAAGTGTAGCGCGCTTTCGCACCGGCGGGAATGCTTTAATTGTCAAGCACTCTCGGATCTGACCCGGCCTCAGCCGCAGCCGACGGACACGATGCGATCCGCCTCGTCCAGGCGCAGGGTGACGCGTTCGGGGTCGTATTCCATGGTGATCACCTGACCGGGGCGCAGGGTGCGTGCATGGCGCGCGCCGCTCAGCTGGATGGCGCTGGCTTCGGAGTCCCTGTCGAAGCTGCGGCCCACCAGCATCTGCGCCGGATCGGCGTCGCAGCGGAATTCGCTGTAGGCGAACATGCTGGCGGCCGACTCCGGCACGCCCGGGTGCGCGCCACGCGGTGCATCCAGATCAATGGTACTGCCGCAGGCTGCCAGCAGGCCGGTGCTCGCCGCAAGCAGCATGCCGCGCAAGATCGTCTTTCTCATTACACAGGTTTCCTGAATTCGAAAAGGCATTCTCCGGCATTAGAGTAGCCTAGCGTCGCGCGGGTCGCAATGTGCACGGCGTCCCGTCAGCACCGCCACGCGGGCGTGGTCATACACCAGGTTGAAGACGAAGGTATAGGGCAGGAAGAAGAGCAGCAGGCCGATGTCCACCAGAAAGGCCTGCCACAGGCCGGCGTCTATCCACCAGGCGATGAAAGGGACTGCCATGAGGATGAGCCCGGACTCGAAAGCGGTGGCATGGGCCACACGCACCCATAGGTTCCGCCGGAATCCCAGCCGGCGCTGCAGCTGGTCGAAGCACCAGTTGAACGTCATGTTCCAGCTGATGGCCATGAAGGAAATGACGGCCGAAAGTATGCCCATGGCCACCAGGCCCTTTCCGGTCAGCCAGGCGGCCAGCGGCGTGGCAATGCCGATCGCGAGCAGCTCGAAGAGCACACCGTGAAAGATGCGTTCGCGCAGACTGCGTTCATAATCCTTGATGGTCTGGACGGCCATGATGCGTGTGATGGATGCGTGTTACCCGGATGACCCTGATGCCATTGTAGACAAGATCGGCGGCGTAGCCGGTCATGCTACAGTTTCACGAGCCTGTATCGTCGTGAATGGGAAGCCTTCCATGAAGTTGCGTATTCTTTCCGATCTGCATATCGAGTTCCACCCCTTTGCCATACCCGCCATGCCGGATGACAGTGCCACGGTGCTGGTGCTGGCCGGTGATGTGGGCGTCATCTACCGGCGCGAGGAGCTTGAGGCCTTCCTGCGAGACGCCGCCGCGCGCTTCCGGGCCGTGATCTACATATTGGGCAATCACGAGTATTACCGCGGGCAGTGGCCGGCTGCACGGGCGTCCCTGCCGAGCTGGAACCTTCCTGACAATCTGCATGTGCTCGAGCGCGATGTCGTGCGTATCGATGATGTCCATTTTGTCGGTGCCACGCTGTGGACGGATTTCGATGGCGGCAGTCTCGACACCATGCGCGCGGTGGAACATGCGATCCATGATTACCACTACATCGACAGCGGCGCGGGCCCCGCCGGCGAGCGCATCCATCTGCGCCCCGAAGCGGTCTATGAGGATCATCGGGTCTCGCTCGCCTGGCTGGAATCCACGCTGGGCGCCCTGCACGCGCGCGGGGAGACGGCCGTGCTGGTGACGCATCACGGATTCTCCCGCCGGTCCATTCATGAGCACTTTCGTGACAACGCGCTGAATGGCGCTTTCGTGAGCGAGTGTGCCGATATGATCAAACGCACGGCGCCGCTGCTGGCCATCCATGGCCATGTGCATAACAGTTTCGACTACCGCCTGGGCACGACGCGCGTCCTGGTGAATCCGCGCGGCTACACACGCCGTGACGACACCCAGGAAAATCTCGCCTTTGATCCCTGTCTGGGCCTGGATCTGGAGACCTTGTCATGACCATCAAGCCGCCATCCCTGGAGCAGGCCGGGGCGGTGATCGATTTCTGGACCGAACTGGGGCCTGAAGGCTGGTTCGCCCGCAATGACGATGTGGATCGCCGCTTTCGCGAGCAGTTTCACACGCTGCATTTCGCCGCCGCAGCGGGCCACTGTGCGCACTGGCTCGAGGACGCGCATGGCGGTCTGGCGCTGTTGCTGCTGCTGGATCAATATCCGCGCAACGCCTGGCGGGGCACCGGCCATATGTTTGCCACCGACGGGCTGGCGCGCCACTACGCCCGCCTTTACTTGGCCGGCGGTCTGGTTGACCGGATTGCTCCCGAGCTGCGCCTGTTCGCCTGCCTGCCGTTCGTGCATTCCGAAAGCATGGAAGACCAGGAGTTTGCCCTGGAGGTGTATGCGCGCCACGCGCCGGAGCAGCTCAAGTGGGCCAGGCACCATTGCGACATCATCCGGCGTTTCGGACGTTTCCCGCACCGCAATGCCAGCCTGGGGCGCCGGAGTACGCCCGCGGAACAGGCCTATCTGGACGAGGGCGGTTTTACCGGCTGAAGCGCCCGGTGCGTGACCGGAGGCGGGCCGCCAGCCGGGTTACCAGCCAGGCAGAAACGCCGGCGGTGCCCAGGGCGCCCAGCATGTCCATGGGGAAGTGCACGCCGACGAAGATGCGCGCCCAGGCAACGACGGCGGCGCACAGCAGCACGGCAAGGCCTGTCCGCGGCCACGCACCCCGCCACAGCACCAGGCCGCAGGAGAGCAGGACGGCCAGATGATTGCTGGGAAAGGAAGGCGTGGGTGCATGCGCCAGCCACTGGTACCCCAGATCGATCACGAAGGGCCGCGGCACGGGCATGGCCAGGCCGATCAGGTGGTTGACGCCCAGGGCGAGTGCGGCGGCCATGACGGCCTGGATCAGGCACAGGCGCTCCCGGCGCCCGCCGATGAACCACAGGCTCAGGAACAGCACGGGCAGCAGCAGGATGAGGCGCCGCGCAATGAGGACGCCGGCCTGCAAGGCCCAGGCCGGTGTGTCGGGGCCGGCGTTGAGCAACAGGAACAGTGACTGGTCAAAAGCGTTCATTGGGCATCCGGGGCATGGGCAAGACGGGCGTCAGACGATATCATGGAGCTGGATGCCGATGGTACCGTTCGCCGCCATTGCCGGATTGCCTTGCTCTGACTCTTGCCATGACATACGCCGCGCTCAAGCTGATCCATGTGCTTTCCCTGCTCGTCTGGGTTGGGGGCATGCTGTTCGTGCACAGCTTTCTGCGCCCTGCGCTCAGGGTGTTGCCGGGCGAGCAGGCGCTGGTGCTCATGCATCAGGTGCTGCGCCGCTTCTTCATGGCCGTGGCGCCGGCCGCCGCCCTGGTGCTGCTCAGCGGCGTGTGGATGACGGGGCGTTCCGCCGGCATGGCTGCAAGGGCCGGCCTGCGTTTCGAGATGCCATGGTCATGGACGCTGATGATGGTGCTGGGCATGCTGATGGTGCTGGTTTTTGCCGGCGTGCGCCTGGGGCCCTACCGGCGTCTGGCGCAGGCCGTGGTGCGCCGGGACTGGGCCGCCGCTGCACCGGCGCTTGCACAGGTTCGCCGCTGGATGGTCTTCAATCTGGCACTCGGGCTGATCATCATCGTGCTGGTCGTCCTGGCGTGATGGCTGCAGCCCCCCGGGCCGGTGTCAGAGGTCGTACAGCACCACCGAGCGTATCGATTCCCCCGCGTTCATCAGATCGAAGCCTTCGTTGATGCGCTCCAGCGGCAGGCGGTGCGTGATCAGATCATCGATATTCAGCTTGCCGTCCATGTACCAGTCAACGATGCGCGGCACGTCGGTGCGGCCGCGCGCGCCGCCAAAGGCCGTGCCTTTCCAGACGCGGCCGGTCACCAGCTGGAAGGGACGCGTGGAAATCTCGGCGCCCGCCTCGGCCACGCCGATGATGATGGATTGCCCCCAGCCGCGATGGCAGCACTCCAGCGCCTGGCGCATGACGTCGGTATTGCCGATGCATTCAAAGGAATAGTCGGCGCCGCCATCGGTCAGCTGGATGATGTGATCGACCACATTGTCCACTTCGCGCGGATTCACGAAATCCGTCATGCCGAACTGGCGGGCCATGGCTTCGCGTCCCGGGTTGATGTCCACACCGATGATGCGGTTGGCGCCCACCAGGCGTGCCCCCTGGATGACGTTCAGGCCGATGCCGCCCAGACCGAAGACGACGACGTTGGCACCGGTTTCCACCCGGGCGGTGAACAGTACGGCGCCCACGCCTGTGGTGACGCCGCAGCCGATGTAGCACACCTTGTCGAACGGCGCATCCGGGCGGATCTTCGCGACCGCGATCTCGGGCACGACGATGTGATTGGCAAACGTGGAAGTACCCATGTAGTGGTGCAGGGGCCGGCCGTTCAGGCTGAAGCGCGAGCTGCCGTCAGGCATCAGGCCCTTGCCCTGGGTGGCGCGGATGGCCGTGCACAGATTCGTCTTGCGCGACAGGCAGGACTTGCACTGGCGGCATTCCGGCGTATAGAGCGGGATGACGTGGTCGCCCGGCCTGACGGAGGTGACGCCCGGGCCCACATCCACGACGACGCCCGCGCCCTCATGGCCCAGAATGGCCGGAAACAGGCCTTCCGGATCGGCGCCCGACAGCGTGTAATAGTCGGTATGGCAGATGCCGGTGGCCTTGAGCTCCACCAGTACCTCAAAGGCCCTGGGGCCTTCCAGGTCAACTTCCTCGATGGTGAGCGGCTCACCGGCTTTCCAGGCAATGGCGGCTTTGGTCTTCATGATGCGGGCTCCTTGTGTTTCATGGGCGGGATGCGTCTGCCCCAATAGTAGCAAGCCGGCGCAGCAGCCGGTGACATGCGCTCAGGCGGCCTGCACCTGCAGCCAGATCATGGCAATGGCCATCAGTGTGAAGTACACGGCAACACCGGCGCCCAGGCTGTGCAGCAGACGCTGCAGCCGGCCGCGATGCTGCGAGGCATGGCGCAGGCGCCCCGGCAGGCCGAAGCGCCAGGTGAGGGTGGCGCTCGCAATACCCAGAAGAATGAAGGCGAATTTCATCCGCGCCATTATACTGGCGGGTTCGTGCCTGGCATGGAAAACCTGACGGGGGAGGAAAGCATGGAGCGCAAGCCGCTGGATGGCGGGGCCGCCGGTCTGATGGTGCTGTTGTGCGCGATCTGGGGCCTGCAACAGGTGGCCGTGAAAGTGGCGGCGCCCGCCCTTAACCCGGTATTGCAGATCGGCCTGCGCTCGCTGGTGGCCACCGGCCTGCTGTTGCTGGTCATGCACCTGCGTGGAAGCCCGCTCACGTTGCGCCATGTCAGCCTGCGTCCCGGCCTGGCCGCCGGCAGCCTGTTTGCCATTGAATTCCTGTTCGTGGCCTGGGGGCTCTTGTATACGACGGCCTCGCACATGGTGGTGTTCCTGTACATCACGCCGGTCTTCACGGCACTGGGTCTGCATTGGCGGGTGGCGGGCGAGCGGCTGGTGCGGCGCCAGTGGCTGGGCGTCACGTTTGCTTTCACGGGGCTGGTGGTCGCCTTTTCCGGCAGCCTGTTTCGCCTGGACGAATCCGGCGTGGCCCTGATGCTGCTGGGCGATGCCTTCGGCGTGCTTGCGGGCCTGCTGTGGGCGGCCACCACGGTGCTGATCCGCAGTACCAGCCTGTCCGAAGCGCCGGCGCCGCAGACCATGTTCTACCAGCTGGCCATGGCCGGTATTTTCCTGAGCGTTGTCGGTGCATTGTTCTTTCAGGACGGCCGCGTGGTCATGACGCCCATCGCCTGGCTGAGCATGGCTTATCAGACCGTCATCGTCGGCTTTGCCAGCATGCTGACCTGGTTCTGGCTGCTGCGCCGCTACCTGGCCTCGCGCATGTCGGTATTCACCTTTCTGACGCCGCTGTTCGGCGTGGCCTTTGGTGTCTGGCTGCTGGACGATCCGCTGGACCCGGCGTTTCTGGCGGGTGCCATCCTTGTGTGCCTGGGCATCGTGCTCGTCAACCGGCGCTGAGGCCGCCGGCACCCGCCGCCATTTCGGCGAGCTGCGCACGATAGAAACCTTCGCCCACGGCATCGGCGGCGGCCAGGCCGTCGGCAATGGCCTGCTGCAGGGCTTCAGGCTGTTCGAGGAAACCACAGGCCTGGGCAAGCAGGAAATAGCCGAGGCTGAGGATGCTGGGCATGCTGCGCTCCAGCTGCGGGAGCGCATGACGGATGATCTGCAGTCCCTGGTGCTTGCCGCGCTGCGCCGCCCGCCAGCCGGTGAGCAGGGCGTGGCTCCCCGTCCAGAGTGCCATGTCATGACGGCGCGCCAGCCGGCCCAGTTCCGCGTTCAGCGCGTCCACACGCTGCGGCCTGGCCTGCAGTACACCCAGCATGGCGCCGAAGGCCAGTGCCATGCACTGGTTGTGCGGGCTGTTCAGGTTTCGCACCAGCGCAAGACAGCGGCGGTGCGCCCGGTCGGCCTGCTGCATGTGCCCGAGCCGGGCCCAGGCCCATGATTCATGCGCCAGGGCGCAGACATGGGGGTGGATGGTATGGGGCGATGCGTCGACATCGCCTTCGTCGTCGACGGACTGTTGGGACAGGCTGGCACCCGCATGGGTGACGGCGTCGTCGAGCCGGTTGCGCCACAGGGCAATATTGGCAAGGGCGCTGTATGCCTGCGCCAGCAGGCCGGCCTGTCCCGACTGTTTTGCCAGTGACAGCAGTGCTTCGGCGAGCTTGCCTGACTGGATGAAGTTGGACCCGGGCCGCGAGCTCGACACGAACCACAGGCCCAGCGCTGCATGGAAGCGCCGGGCCGGCGGCGTGTCTGCGTCGCACAGCGCCCAGGCGCGCTCATGGATGTCAATCGCCTGTGCCGAGCCGTAGCCATGCCAGGCCAGCAGGACCTGGCCCAGCGGCAGCAGTATGGACAGCTCCAGTGCCTGGCGCGCGGGATTGGACTGCAGCTCGGCCACCAGCGCCAGGGCTTTTTCAAAGTGTGCGCCGGCCTGTGCAAAGGCGGAAAGGTGCTGCGCCTGCAGTCCGGCCATACGCCACCAGCCCACGGCGGACAGCAGGCTGCCCGCCGCCTCGTAATGCTGGGCCACTTTTACCGGGTGCTGGCGGGCGCGCACGGGATAGTCGCGGCACAGTGTCTGGGCAATCTGCAGGTGGGCTTCTTCGCGATCCGACACCATTTGCGAGTTGTAGACCACTTCCTGCAGCAGGCGATGCTGGAATTGCCAGATGTCTGCGTCGTGCGGATGGCGCACCAGCAACTGGGCCTGGGCGAGTCTGGCGAGGTGCGAGGCCAGGGTCTCTTCATCCAGCGCACACACCCGTGCCAGCAGGGCGGGGGAAATATCCTCGCCTATGGTCGCCGCCACCTGGAGCGTGCGCAGGGCTTCGGGCGCGCTGTCGATGCGTGCCAGCAACAGATAGTTGAGCGTAGGCGGCAGGCCGGGGGCGTGCGCGGGATCTCGGGCGGCCGCGACGGCGAGCTCGTGCGCGTACAGTGGAATGCCGTCGGCACGCTCGACGATGGCGGCAATGACGGCGGGGTCCAGCGCGGGCGCGATCCGGCGCACCATATCACGGATGGCTTCCGGGGGCAGCGGCTGCAGATCCAGGGCCTGTACCGTTTCCGGCCAGGGCGGCGCCCAGCGCGCTTCGGCGCTCATCAGGAACAGGACCGGAATGTCACCCATGTTGCGGATGACGGCCTGCAGCACTTCCAGGGTGAAGGAATCCGCCCATTGCACTTCTTCGATGATGAACAGCAGGGGCTGCTGCGTGGCCAGCTCGCGGATGACGGCGGGTATCGTGGCTGATACCTGTTGCGGATGCAGGCGTGCGGGCACGGTGTCGTCGGTACATTGCACGTCGGTCAGCAATGCTTCCAGCATGGCCATCATTTCATCGCGCAGCGACGGGTATCGGGCATCCACATAGGCGACCATGCGTGCCCGGCGCGCTGCGGCATCGTCCTCATCGGCAAAGCCGCAGAGTGATTCGAACAGGGCCACAAAGGGGTAGAGCGGTGTGTGGCGCTGGTCTGCGCGGCACTGCAGGCGGCGTATGAGCGCGTTCTGCGGATAGGTGATGGCGCAGGCGGCATGCATCAGATGCGTCTTGCCCAGGCCCGTACCTCCACGTATCAGCACGGCCCGGCCCTTGCCGGCGCAGGCCGCCCGCCACTGGAGGCGTAAGGCCGCCATTTCGGCATCGCGCCCCAGCAGGGGTGTGCAATGGCGGTGAAAGGCGTCAGCCAGGCCGGGGGCGGCCACACCTTCCAGACGCCAGGAAGGTGCCAGCGGTTCGTTGCCGGACTGCGCCGGCGCGGCGTGCAGCCTGAAGCGCGTGTGCAGCAGATCATGGCTGGCGGCGTCGATGAGGATGTCACCGGATACGGACCGGCGACACAGCTGCATTGCGCTGCGCGATGCCGTGCCGTCCAGATCGGGCACGCCCGGGTCGGTGCCGGCGATGATGGGTGCGGTGCACAGGCCGGCATGGAAATCGAAGCGGGGCGCCAGGGTTTCCTGCAGGCTCAGGATAGCGAGGGCCGCCTGTTCGCCGGCATCCTGACTCGCCAGCGGGTATCCGAAATACGCCAGCAGACAGCTGCCGTGGCCCGATGTCACATGCCCGCCGTGGCGACGCAGGCATTCGGCGGCGCCCAGTCGGGCCAGCGCCAGCGCTTCCAGCGTTTCTTCGCGAAGCGTGCCCTTTGCTTCAAGATAACAGCACAGCACACTGGCCAGGCGCCGCCCGGGCCGCAGGGTCTGGCCGTCAGGCAGGCTGAGCCCGAGGCTGCCCGTGCCCTGTTCGCGCAGGGTATTGAGCACGGCGCGCGTTGCCGGCAAGGGCTCAAGGCCGAATTCCTCCAGCAGGCGGTTGCGCAGATGCTGGTACCAGGCGATGGCTTCCGCCTGCTGGCCGGCGCGTGCCAGCAGCTGCATATAGTCGCGGTGCAGGTTCTCGTTCCAGGGGCGCAGTGCAATCGCCTTGCGGGCATGGCCCAGGGCGGCCTGCCAGTCGCGCGCCTCGGTGCTTTCTGTGCGTAGCGTCTCGGCCAGCGACAGCGCGCATGTGGTCAGCCGCTCGCGCAGTTCGTCGCGCCAGCGCTCGAAGTCCACGTTGTCGGGCAGCTCAAGTCCGGCCAGAAACTCGCCCTGATGCAAGGCCAGCCCCTCGCGCATGCGGGCAAGCTCGTGGCGACAGGGCGGGCGCGCGGGCGTCTGCGGGCAGCGGGCGCAGGGCTGTTGTGCGTCGCTCATGGCCTGCGCGTCAACCCAGAGTGCGACCGTCTTGTGGACATGGACGGTGTCGCGCGTCGTTTCGAGCACTGCAGGCGCGTGCGGGCCGAGGGTGCGCCGCAGCTGGTGCAGCGTCTGGCGAAGGTTGTTGCGCGCGCTGTCGATGGCCAGGTCGGGCCAGAACAGGCTCGCCAGATGTTCCCGCGGGAAGGTGCGCGCCCCTTCCATGACCAGATAGGCCAGCAGTGCCCTGGCCTTGCGGTGCAGTGCCGTCGTCACGGCATCACCACTGTGATGCAGCTCAAAGCCGCCCAGCAGCGTCAGGCGCAAGTCCGCTTCGGGCGAAAGTTCGGGGCCGGTATCCATGAGGTCTGTCTCTTGTTTTTACGATGTCGTCATTTTGGCTAACGATCAGCTTACGGGGCAAGTTTACGATACTTTTCAATGTTTCAATTGGCGACCGCAGGAATGCGGCGCGCTGGCGTTGCCAGAGTGATCACAAAGGACAATGGTTATGAGAAGACATGTCATCATAGTAGCGTGTCGGCTGGCCCTGGGGGCGGGCATGCTTGCCGCCGCACCCCTGGCCCAGGCCCAGGTGTGGGCGATAGAAGGCCTGCCCTGGCAGTTCCAGACATCGGCCGACAAGGCCAACAAGGCGGTGGTGCTGGACATGATGGAGCGCAAGAAAGGCGGTTATTACGACTCCTTCAAGGCAAACTACTACACCACCAACAATACCTATATCCGGCGCCAGTACAACTGTGGCCAGAATGCAACAGCCACCGGCTCGGCATCCGAAAGCGGCCAGGAATCCCGCGTGTCTTCGCCATCCACGCGCAACCAGAGCGGCAATTATCTGGATTCCACCGGCAATATCAGTGATACCGGCCCGCTCGAGAACACCAGTCCACGTGCTCGCGTGGGCGATACCGGCAATGTGGCACCCGGGGGCACCGGCACGGGTAGCGCCGTGGGCGCGGGCATGGTCTCGGCCGACACGACGCAGGACAACAGCGGTGCCATCGTGTCCAGGGTGCGCAGCTCGCCCAGCAGCGCGCGCTCGGCACCCATCAATGCCAGCCAGGGTCGCAGCTGGCAGAACATGGATATCGACCAGACGAATACCGGCACACAGGTGGCGCGTGTTGAAGGCAGCACGGCGTGTGACTTCGCGGTCGGCAGCGGGGGGGCGGCCTTGAACTAGGCCCGGCATTCAAGCAATGACAAGAAGTGGAACCATCATGACAAGAACATTGAAACCTAAAGCGGGCACTTCCGGGTCGCCGCGGCGCCTGGCCGGCCTGGGTGTGCTGGCCGTCGGGGTGCTTGCCGGTTGTGCACCCGTGACCACCGTGCAGATGGCACCGGATGAAGCACCCGTCGTCATGGGTGCAGCGGTGCGTGGCAACCGCACGCCCATCGACGGCGCCTTCAGCTGCCTGGCGGATCAGGTGCGCCTGCAGCGCCGCCCGCGCATTGCCATCGCCGTGGGCGATGTCAAGGACTACACCGGCAAATACAGCCAGAACGACGGCAGCGCCATCACCCAGGGCGGGGCCCTGATGGTGTATTCGGCGCTGGGCAAGATGGGGCGCGCCATCCAGTTGCAGGAGCGCTTCGACACGCGCATCGCCGAGCTCGAGCTGGCCTATATCGACCGGCGCCAGCTGGGTGACGGCACGGATCACCTGCTGCAGACGCCCCAGGGACAGGAAGCCGTCCCCTGGGTGCCGTATTTCGGCGGCACCATCCTGCGCTCCGACTACTACATCGTGGGCGGCATCACCGAGCTGAACTACAACATCCAGTCCGGCGGCGCGCAGATCATGATTGCGGGCGTCGGGCCCAAGGCGCGCAGCTTCACGATGAGCATCGGCGTGGACTTGCGCATCATCGACACCAAGACGCTGGAAGTCATCGACACCGCCAGCCTGCAGAAGCAGATTACGGGCTATGAAGTGGGCATCGACGTGTTCCGCTTCTTTGGCAGCAACCTGTATGACATCAACATGGGCGCCAAGAACATGGAGCCGCTGCAGCTGGGCGTGCGTTATGCGCTGGAGCAGGGCGTGCTCGACCTTGTCGGCACGGTTACGGGTGTGGATTCCCGGCCCTGCCTGGATCAGGCCCTGCAGGTCAACGGCATGGGCGTGGCGCCGGTGGCAGCCGCAGACACGGCGGATGAGACCGCGCCTGCCGATGTGGCAGACGATGCGGCGGAAAGCGTAAGTGTGGCGGATGAGCCCGAAGACATGATCGAAGAGACGGAGACCGTATCCGTGGCCGAGACGCCCCGGGTCCAGCCCCTGTCCATCGACAAGGCCACCAACGCGGGGCCGTCCCTGGGTGAGCACAGCTACCAGGTCGCCTACGAGTTTGGTGATCCGGCCCTGGCCCGCCAGTCGGAGTCCACCATCGAGCGCATCGTGGCGGACGCCGCTGCGAACAAGTCGGTCGAAGTGCAGATCATCGCTCGGGACAACGAAAGCTGGTCGCCCGTGAAGCGCAAGGAGTTGACGGATCAGCGCATCCGCAACCTGCGTGACGCGCTGGCGGCGCGCGGCGTACATCCGGCACGGGTGCGCACCACCTGGGAACCCGCGTCATCCGATACCGGAATCCGGCGTGACGGGGCCGGTTACCAGATCTTTGCAGTAGTGGCGGTTACGCCCGAATAGTCCCGGGTTTCAGGAGTTCACGGCACAACAAGACGGTTCTGAAGCATGGATACAGGCCCGCGCCGGCCGGCCAAGCGCCGGCGCAGGCAATATAGTTTCCTACAGGAGATAATGATGAAAAAGCAGGCAATAACAAAGCGCCAGGCCCTTGCCGGCGCTTCGGGCATGGCCCTGATTCTGGGGCTGGTGAATGTAGCGGTGGCGCAGACGACGATTGACATTGACATTTCGGTGCCATCCGTGGTGATTGCACAACCGGGGTCTCCGGCTCACTCGAGTCAAACGAAACAGGAAAAATCGACAAATGCAGCGGCTGAGATAAAGAACACTTCTCTCTCTGTCAAGAATGCTTCAGGCGATGTCATCGTTGGTTCGGACAATCTGATCTCATCAACAGCGATGGCGAATGACAACATCAGCACGGGTCTGATTGATGTGCTGGACGGCGTGCAGAATTTCAGTTTTGCGGCCGGGCAGGCGAATATCGGGACTGTCAAGAGCTCAATCAGCGGTGCCCCGCTGGTCGAGATCGTCTTTGGAACGAATCCTGTTGGACAGGTGACGGTCAGCGGTACTAGCGCCCAAGCACAGTCCACCGTCAATGCCAGCTTGATTGAAGTCACTCATACCGGTCTGGACGCTTTTGAGGACACGGCGGTGCAGGGCGAGGCCAAGGTTGATGTCCAGACAAAACAGGCAAGCGCTGAGGCCAATGGTGTGCTGGCGACTTATCAGAAGACGGAAGATACCGATTCGGCCGCCCTTGTCGATAGCGCCGGTATTGTCGTTGATGTCAGTCCTGGCACTATCGGTACTGCCACCAGCATTCGCATTGCCGGCAATGATATCAGGGCGGGTTTTGTTGCCAATGATGCAACAAACCATTACGGGGTGTCCGGGGCCGCTCTGGACCTGGACGGCAGCGTCGTCATCGCCAGCCTTCAGGATAACAGGGGTACGCATGCCAACTCTACTGCAGAGGTCACCGGCAGCGGCATTGACGTGATTGCCGGGGCCAATGCTATTAATTTTCCAGTCACTGTTGTGGGTAACCACATCGAAGCGTCATCCACAGGCAATATTGGTAACAATGCCCTTGCCATGGAGGGTCTCAGCGTTCATGGTCCATCCGGTGCTGCGGCAGCTACCGGGGGCTACGGCGCTGAAGTCGAAAAGGTCAACCTTGGTATTGCCAGTGCCCAGGCCAATCTAGGCACAAGCTTGTCATCGAAGGTGGCGGACAGTCATATCGAGGTGACCAGCGCGTCGACTACGGCGGGCACAGGGCGTATTGTGCTGGCGAGCAATACCTCATTGGCTGCTGCGACGGGTAATGTCGTGGCCAATGATATTGATGTGGTTGTGACGGATCAGCTCGAAAAGGCCGGGTTCGCGATTGCCAGTACGCAGCGCAATTACGGAACCCAAATAACGGCGGAGAACACGACGAATATACTCGTCAGAAACGCCAACCCGCCAACAGGCAATCCGGGCGCCTTGCTGCATGAGGGGCGAGTGGTGCTTGCAGGCAACACCGTGGGTGCCGAAGCGCGGGGCGGGATGGCATCCAATATGATTGGCGTTGCCGGTGATGGGCAAAGCTCATCCGCGGAGATGGTGCTCCAGAATGATCAGCTTTCACATGGGCCGGATGGTCAGGTTTCTGCCACCGCAGGTGGTGACATTGGTGCTGTTCTTGAAGGCAAGTTGAATGTTGCGGTGGTTCGCAATACCATCGAGAGCCTGGCAATCACGCATGCAGCCAGTAATATTATAGATGTCGATGTCAGTGGAAAATATCGCGCATCGCTCACCAATTCGCAAAGTATTCAGGGCGGCAGCCCCGCCGATACGACCGCGACCACAGAGAATGCGCATATCGGCGTTTATGCGCCCACCAGTATCGGTATGACTGGCAACTCCACAGTGTCAGTGGCGCGCAATCAGATATCTGCTCAAGCAGGCGGTAATGAGGCGCTCAATGCAATTCTGGGTGATGCCGTTACGGATATCACCCTGGACAAGAACAGCGTGCTCGACAATGTCCAGGCTTCCAACGGGAGCGTGACTGCGACTGCAGATGGTCATATATTCATCTTGGGTGCCGGTCAATTGGGTACCACAGGTGAGGCCTATCTGCTGAACAACAGTATCGTTGCCGTCGCCTTTGGCAATAGCGCCACCAACGTCGCTGATCTGGATGCGGGCACCAGTCTGGACACCGGTGACTTCAAGCTGACCAGCACCCAGACCAGCGAAGGCGCTGTCTTGGCCTCGGCCAAAGGTCGCATGCTGATCGGCGATCAGGATGGTGGTAATCAAGTTGGCAGCGGTCTCGAAATTGATGGCACGGCGGTGGTCAAGGGCAATGAGCTCTCTGCGCTGGCAATGAGCAATGATGTGCAAAACCTTATCGCCATGAATGCGGGCACTACGGCCAGCGGCAGCCCCGAGATCGTGAACTCCCAGACGGCCACCGGGGACACCACAGCCACCGCAGCTACGGGCCAGGCGGGCATGAGCATCGTTTCCCAGGCAACAGCAGGTATCATGGGGACGGCAGTGCTGACGGAAAATACGATTGCTTCTGATGCGATCGCTAACCGCGCGGGCAATGTTATCGATATTGCGGCCCTGACGGGTAGCACAGCGGCACCTGTGCTGGGTAACATGCAGCTGAATGAGGGTGAAGTATCGGCCACAACCACGGTTGAAGGCATGGGTGTGATCGCGCAGCACGATATTTCCGGCACGGCAACGGTCAGCAAGAACACACTGTCTGCCGCAGCACGCGCCAATCAGGCCGCTAACCGTATTGCCCTGGCTTCAGAAGAAGAAGTCAGTGGTGACGCGCAGATCGACAACGAGCAGACCAACCGGGGCCCGGTATCGTCATCGCTGGCGCTCCGAGGTGCGCAGGGTGGTCTGGGTGTAAAAGCTGGAAGTCTGTCAGGTACTGCCGTCGTCAGCAGTAACAGCCTTTCCAGCGTTGCGCTGGGCAGTCAGGCGAGCAACGAGATTGAACTGGATATCCTGAATGCCACAAGCGCTCCAGATGCGGAGATCGATAATAAGCAAACAAATGAGCAGGCCGGCGTCATTATCAGCACCATTGATCTGGATGCTGGCGTAGGCATTCACAGCAACGCGGATATTGCTGGCACGGTCCTCACCGTTACCGGCAATGATATCGATAGTCTGGCGGCGGCAAACCATGCCGAGAATGTCATCGATCAGAAGATGGTGACGGGTGATGGTTTCAGCGCCACCGCCAAGAATGACCAGAGCAACCATGCTGGTGTTAATGCCAAAGTTGCCTTTGGTCAGGAAGGCAGCGTGGGCGTCT
This sequence comes from Castellaniella sp., assembly GCA_041655275.1. Classification (GTDB taxonomy): domain Bacteria; phylum Pseudomonadota; class Gammaproteobacteria; order Burkholderiales; family Burkholderiaceae_B; genus JAJYRX01. The sequence continues at coordinate 32,956 of JBBAFU010000015.1, forward strand.
CCACCTTCGGCGAAATGAATAGCAGCACCGTCAATCTGGTTGATAACCACGTGCAGGCTCGTGCCTATGGCAACAGCGCGATCAATGCCCTCAATGGTTCTGTAACTGCAGGCGCGCTGAACAGCACGCAAAGCGTTGACAACACACAGAACAACACAGGAGCAATCGCTGCGACAATCAACGGTGCCACGGCCGGCTGGGCGGGCAGGGTGTTCGATGTCCGCGTTCCGAGTGGCGGTGCGGATAATGTGGTGCGTGTCGCCAATAACAGTATTGCCGCCGTCGCCTATGGCAATACCGCTGTCAACCAGGTTACGGCATCGTCGCTGCTGGGCGCAGTCACGGCCAGCCAATCCATAAGCTCGAGCCAGACCAATACCGGTAATGTCACCGCTTCAGTCACGAACGCCGGCATGGGTGTGATGGGTGCTGGCACCGGCAACCGCACCATCATCGCCGGCAACAGCATCAGCGCCACGGCGGTGGGCAACGCCTCGGTCAGCACCATGGTCATCGGCAACTGACGCAGTTGTTTGGACCTGCAGGACGGGTGAAGCACCGCGCTTCGCCCGTCCCGCTTTACCGGCCGCCGTTCATTCCGGCGGCTTTTTTCGTCTGAAAACAGGGATGTCACCGGCTTCCGGTGCCGCGCGCCGTAACCGGCTGAAGCGGATTCTGATTGCAAACGATAAAGATAACTATTCTTATTTGCGATACAATCATTTCAAGTCTACACCCTGAAGGATTGCCGCATGACTTCCCGCCTGAATCTTCATCCCGCCCTGCATTCCACGTCTCCCGTCCGCCGCAGTCTGCTGCGCGCCGGCCTTGGCTTGGGTGCCGGGCTCACATTTGGTTTGCCTTTGGGTCTGCCCTTCGGCCTGTCTGCGCACGCCGCAGGCGCGCAAAGCCTTACCCTGTACAACGGTCAGCATGCCAAGACGACGCAATTGCTCATCGACGCCTTTACCGAAGCCACGGGCATTACGGTCAATATTCGCAAGGGCAACAGCGTGCAGCTGGCCAACCAGATCATCGAGGAAGGCAGCCGCTCGCCGGCGGATGTCCTCTATACGGAAGAAAGCCCGCCCGTGGCGGCCCTCGCCGAGCGCAATCTGCTCGCCCGCCTGCCCGAAGGTGTGGTCTCGCAGGTGCGTTCGGGCTATGCCGCCGACGATGGCACCTGGGTGGGCATTACGGCGCGTTGCCGCGTGACCGTCTACAACCGCAACATGGTGGATGCGGCCGAGCTGCCGGCGTCCGTCCTCGACATGGCGACCGAGGCCTGGGAAGGGCGCCTGGCCTTTGTGCCCACCAGCGGCGCCTTCCAGCAGCAGATCATCGCCATCGAAACGCTCAGGGGCCGCGATGTGGCGTTGCAGTGGCTCAAGGATCTGAAGAAGTACGGGCGCATCTACAACAACAACATGGCGGCCATGCGTGCCGTCGAGCGCGGCGAGATCGCCACCGGCCTCATCAATAACTACTACTGGTACATCGTCGCTCGCGAGGTGGGTGCCGAGAACATGAATTCGGCACTGCATTTTTCCGGGCCGGGTGATCCCGGCGCGCTCATCACCGTGTCTGCGGCGGGCGTACTCAAGACGGCGCCCAATGCCGATGCGGCCCAGCGTCTGGTCGAGTTCATGGTCAGCCCCGAAGGGCAGGGCGTGCTCGCGAAGGCAGTGGCCGAATGGCCCATGAACCCCGCCATCCAGCCGGGTTTCGACCTCAAGCCTTTCGACGAGCTCTCGCCCCCCAGGGTCAATCCCGCCAGTCTGGGCGGCGCCGCCGAAGCGCTTGAGCTGCGCCGCGAGGCCGGGCTGGCGTGAGCGCGGGCGCGCTCGTGGCGGGCCGCCAGGGCGGCTTCAATCTGCCCTGGCTGGTGCTGGCCGCCCTGATACCGGTGGGGCTGGTGGGCCTGCCCCTAGTCTATGTCACCCTGCGTACGGCGCAGACGGGCATCCTGGGGGCGGCGGCCGAGCTGTTCCGGGCGCGCAATTTCGAGCTTCTGGTCAATACCCTGACGCTGGCCACCGGCGTCACGCTGCTGGCCATGGCCATCGGTCTGGGTGTGGCCTGGTGTGTGGAGCGCTCCGATCTGCCGGGGCGGCGCTTCTGGCGCGTGGCCGCCGGCCTGCCGCTGGCCGTACCGGCCTTTGTGTCCAGCTATGCCTGGGCCTCCATCGACGTCATGTTCCAGAACATGGGCGGCGCCATCCTCATCCTGGCGCTGTCCAATTACCCGCTGGTCTACCTGCCGGTGGCAGCCGCCCTGCGCAGCACGGATCCGGCTTTCGAGGACGTGGCGCGCTCGCTGGGGCGCGGTCCCTGGCGCACGTTCTCGCAGGCGCTGCTGCCCCAGCTGATACCGGCCCTGGGCGGCGGGGCGCTGCTGGTGGTCACCCACATGTTTGCCGAGTTCGGGGCGCTGGCCCTGCTGCGCGTGCAGACTTTCACCACGGCCATCTTTGAAACCTATGAATTGCACTTTGACAGCGCTTCGGCGGCCATGCAGTCTATCGTGCTGATGCTGCTGTGCATCCCCGCCGCCTGGGCCGAGATGCGTTTGCGCGCCGGCCGGCGCGTGGCGCGGGTGGGGCGGGGCAGTGCGCGGGTGGCACAGCGCGTACGCCTGGGGCCGCGCCGCACGCCGCTGGTACTGGGAGCCTTCCTGCTGCTGGGTGTGCTGTCGCTGGGTGTGCCCCTGGCCATCCTGGCCTACTGGCTGGCCACCGGTCACTCGGCCGGCACGGGCTATGCGCAGATCCTGCCGGCCATACGCGGCTCGCTCACCCTGGCGGGCTCGGGGGCCCTGCTCACCAGCGTGCTTGCCATCCCCCTGGTCCTGCTGTCGGTGCGCTACCGCGGGCGCGTGGCCCAGTTCGCCGAGCGCCTGCCCTACATCGTGCACGGCCTGCCGGGCGTGGTCGTGGCCCTGGCGCTGGTCTTTCTCACCATCCGCATTGCGCCCGCACTCTACCAGACATCGCTGGTGCTGCTCGTCGCCTATGCCATCCTCTTTCTGCCGCTCGCCCAGTCTTCGCTGCGGGCATCCATAGAGCTGCTGCCGCCCCAGCTGGAATCCATAGGCCGCAGCCTGGGGCGCCGTCCTTTCTCGGTATTCGTTTCGGTGGTGCTGCCCAATATCGCACCGGGCATCGGGGCCGCCCTGGCCCTGATGATGCTGGAGATGGTGCGCGAGCTCACGGCCACGCTCATGCTGGCCCCCACGGGAACGGTCACCCTGGCCACCGAAGTCTGGGCGCATACGGTGGACGCCGAATACGCCGCTGCCGCCCCGTTTGCGGCGCTGCTGGTGGCCTTGTCCATCTTCCCGGTCTGGGTGTTCACGCGCCGCATGCTGCATCAGGGGCACTGAGGCACGATGGCGCATCTTCGCATTTCCGGTGTGCACAAGCGTTATGGCGAGGTTGAGGTGCTGCGCGGCATCGATCTGGATGTGGCGCAGGGCTCGGTCATCGCGCTGCTGGGGCCGTCGGGCTGTGGCAAGACCACACTGCTGCGCCTGATTGCCGGTTTCGAGCCGCCCGACCAGGGGCATATCGCCTTTGGCGATACCATCATGGCCTCGCCTTCCGTCTTTGTGCCGCCCGAGCGGCGCAGCATCGGCTATGTGCCCCAGGAGGGCAGTCTTTTTCCGCACCTTACCGTGGAGGCCAATGTGCGTTTCGGCCTGCCGCGCCAGAGTCCGCGCGCCCGCCGTGTGGCCGAGGTGCTGGCCCTGACGGGACTCGAAGGGCTGGGCGCACGCTATCCGCACGAGCTTTCCGGCGGGCAGCAGCAAAGGGTGGCGCTGGCGCGCGCCCTGGCGCCGGACCCCACGCTGGTGCTGCTCGACGAGCCTTTCAATGCGCTGGATCTGGATCTGCGGCGCAGCATCTGCGAAGACGTCATCCAGGTCTTGCGTCGCACCGGCACGACGACGGTGCTGGTCAGCCACGATCCCGGCGAGGCCTTTGCCGTGTCGGATCAGCTGGCGGTGATGCTGTCCGGGCATATCATGCAATGCGCGAGCCCTGAAACCGTCTACTGGCAGCCGGCCACCCAGGCCGTGGCCCGGCTGACCGGCGCCGCCATCTTCCTGCCCGGGCAGGTGACGCAAGCCGGCGTGCGCTGCGCGCTCGGCGAGCTGCCCGTGTATCCGCATGCCTGTCCGGGCGCACCCGGCAATGCGGCCACCGTCATGATCCGGCCCGAACAGGTGCAGTGGGCCCACGAGCGCGCGGGCGTGTGTGCACAGGTGGTGCGCCGCTCCTTCCGGGGCGACCACACGCTGGTGGCGCTGGAGCTGGGCGATATCTGTCTGGACCTGCGCATGCCGTCGCTGGGCGCGCCGGCGCTGGAGACCTGTGTCAGCCTGGCGGTGCAGGGCGCCTGCATGGCCTGGCCGGCAGGACTGTCCCTGCGGTAATACTGCTGCGGTAATGCGGCTTTCCCCATACCGGCGTTGCCGGTATCCGGGCAACAGGCACCAAATGGCACTATGGTGAAGTATCAGATGCTTCAATCATTCAACCCGCAAGGAGCTGCCATGTACCGCAAATCATCCACTACCGCCCGCAAGTCTGCATCCTGGGCACAGTTTTTCTTCGCAAGCGTGCTGGCCCTGGGGCTGGCGCTGGCCTGTGGCAGCGTGGCGCTGGCGGCCGACACCAGTGCACCGGCAGCCCAGGCGGGCCTGACGCTCATCACCGACACGCCGGAGGCAGGCTTTGCATTGGCGGTGAAGCTTTCACAGAAAGGGGTGGCCACCACACAGAGCGATGCGTCGGTGCGCAAGGGCCTGCGCAATAGCTATGCCCATAACCCCGACAGCCTGATTGCGGTGTCGCAGGTGATCGCCATCCATTTCCAGACGGTTGCGGCGGCCAACGATTACTGGCGCAAGTAAGTGACACAAACTGCCGGCCTGTTGCTATGATGGCCCCAGGCGGGGCGTGCCGGTGGCATGCCCCCTCATGATGCGTAATGCAAAGGGGGTCTCATGACAGGTATTCGTCAGCGCGTGGCCGCTGTTGTGCTTTCAGCACTGCTGCCATTGGCGGCCGTGGCCGCCGGGCAGGCCACATTCGATGCGGATTCCGACCGTGTCGTTCTGTTCTGGGATGACAGCGGCAAGCTGCGCATCGATCTTCCCGATGAAGACGAAGGCTATATGATTGCCCGCGATGGCAAGATGTATATGGTCATGGAAGACGACGGTGAAACCATGGTGATGGAAGTCGGCGGCATGATTGCCATGGCCGCAGATTTCATGGACGGCGGCGACGTCAGCCTGCTGGATGTCAGCCTGTCCGGGCTGAAGCCCACGGGCGCACGCGAGACCCATGCCGGCATCGAAGGCCGTGTATATACCGGCACCATCACGGAAAGCAAAGGCAAGCAGCGTGCGGTGGAGCTGGTGCTTGCCGATCATCCCCTGGCCAACGAGCTGACCGACACCTACCTGCGCCTGCTTGAAACCCTGTTCGGCGCCGAGCGTGCCCGCACGGTGAGCGCCGCCCTGCCGGCAAAGGAGCGCGGTGTACTGCGCGTGGATGACGAGATGCGCCTGGCGTCCATCTCCGGCAACACGCCGGCCGCCGAGTTGTTCGAGCTGCCGGCGGCGCCGTCCAGCCTGGCGGATATGTTCAAGGGCCTGGCGGAGCAGATGCAGCAGCTGCAGCAATTGCAACAAATGCGCTGACGGCCGTCATGACGACAGAAACCAGTGGCATCGCGCGCGATGCCGGTACCGCTTTTTCCCTGGGCGAAGGTGACCTCTGGTTTGCCTCTCCCGACTGGCAGTGGCATGTCTCACAGGCCGATCTGGGCCTGGCGGCGCATGTCCCTGCGTCCGGCGAAGCGCTGGCGGCCCTGTTTGCGCAGGCACGTGCGCAGGGACGCACGCACGCCGGCACCGTCTTTGGGCTCGTGCCGTTCGATGCGCGCCGTCCGGCCAGCCTGAGCCTGCCCGAACGGCTGACGCGGCGCCCCGTGTCCGCCGCTGAAACGGCTGCAGCCGGTGCTGCTTTGCACGCCGCATCGCACACGCGCCGGGCCCGCGTGCAGTCCCGCGAACCCCTGCCCGCACCCGAAGTCTACGGTGATGCCGTGCGCGCGGCATTGCGCCGCTACGCGGCCGGTACGGCCGAGAAGATTGTGCTGGCCCGTGCCATGGACGTGCAGCTGGATACGCCGCTGGCGCTGACGACAGTGATGGCGGACCTGCAGGCGCGCAACCGTCACGGCTACACTTTTGCCCTGCCGGCATGGCAGGCGGACGCCTCCGGCCGGCTGCAACGCGCCGGCACCATGCTGGCGGCAAGCCCCGAGCTGCTCGTGCGTCGCGAAGGGGCGCGCATCCATGTGAATCCGCTGGCGGGCTCCATCGGGCGCCATGCCGATCCCGCGATCGATGCGGCGCGTCGTGAAGGTTTGGCGGTCTCGCCCAAGGACTTGCATGAGCACGCCTTTGTGGTGCGCGATATTGTGCGTATCCTGACGCCCCTGTGCGCGTCGCTCGAAGTGCCGGACGGCCCTTCGGTGATCGGTACGGACGCGCTCTGGCACCTGTCCACCGACATCCATGCCACGCTCGCCGAGCCCCGGCCCACGGCGCTGGATGTGGCGCTTGCACTGCATCCCACACCGGCCGTCTGCGGCCAGCCGACGGCGGTGGCTTTCGATGCGATTGCCGAGCTTGAGCCTTTCGATCGGGAATACTATGCCGGCCTGGCGGGCTGGCAGCATGAAAACGGCGATGGCGAATGGGTGCTCACGCTGCGTTGCGCTTTCCAGAGTGCGCCGGATCGCCTGCGCCTGTATGCCGGTGCCGGCACGGTGGCGGGATCGGACCCCGAGGCCGAGATCCTGGAAACCGCCACCAAGATGGAAACCTTCATGCGCGCCATCACTTGAGCGTGGTGGCGCGTGGTGGCGCGCGGATCAGGCATCCGGTTCAAACTCAGTTCACGCTCAGCTTCAGGCGCTTGATGAGCGGCGCCCAGCGGGCCAGTTCCTCGTCCATATAGCGGCCGAACTCTTCCGGCGTGTTGCCCACGGGCTCCATGTACAGATTGCGCAGGCGCTCGGCCAGATCCGGGTCATGCAAGGCCTTGATGAGCGCATCGGCAAGCCGCGTCTCAATATCGGCCGGCATGCCGGCGGGGGCGACGAAGCCGATCCAGCCGGAACCTTCCACGTTTTCCATGCCGAACTCATTGACGGTGGGCACCTCGGGCAGGAAGCTCAGGCGTTCGCTCGCGACCGCGGCCAAGGGACGCAGCTTGCCGTCCCTGATCATGGGCATGACGGCAATGGGCGGCAGGGCGGCAAAATCGGTATCCTGCGAGATGAGCGATGTCACAGCCGCGGGCGACGAGTTGTAGGCCACGTGTACGGCCTTGCCGCCCGTGCGCTCCAGCAGCAGTTCGACGGACAGGTGAGAGATCGTTCCGGCGCCGGTCGAGGGGAAGTTGAAGTCGTTTGCCGGGTCCTTCATTGCGGCAAGCAGCTGCTCGAAGTTCTGGTAAGGCGATTCGGCAGCCACGGCCAGCACGTTGAACTGGTGTACGGCCAGCGTCAGGGGCACCAGATCCTTCTTCGGATCGTAGGGCAGCTCGGCATAGAGCACCGTATTGTTCACCATGGGCCCGGTGATGGACACGCCGAACGTATAGCCATCCGGCTTGGACTGGGCGATGGCATTCGTGCCCAGGTTGCCGCTGGCGCCCGGACGGTTCTGCACAACGATGGTCTGGCCCAGGGTTTCGCCGGCGTGCTCGGCCACAATGCGCGCCATGGTGTCGGGGCTGGAGCCCGGACCGAAAGGCACGATGAGGGTCAGCGGCCGGGAGGGCCAGTCATCCGCCATTGCCGGACCGGCAAGGCCGGCCAGGCCCAGCACCACTGCCGCCGCCGCGGCGCGGCCGAGAATTCTGTTCATCATGGTTGATTGCTCCTGTGTTGAAAGACGGATGATAGCCCCTGCAAGCGAACTGCCGCTAGAATAGGTGCAAGCTGTACACCAGTCCTGCGGCGGGCCGCATCGTTTAATGATAAGAGAAAATACCATGAAGAAAATCATTGTCCCTGCTTTCCTGTCCCTTGCGCTCGGCCTGGGGGCCCCCGTATTGGCAGACGAGGTCAGCGAAGCCCTGAAAGCGGCCCAGCAGGCTTATGAGGCGGGTCGCCTGAATGATGCGGCCGCGCAGATCACCACGGCTAACAAGGCACTGCTATCCATCAAGAAGGCGCGCCTGGCGGCTTTCCTGCCGGATGCGCCCGAGGGCTGGACGCGCACGATCAAGAAGGACGATTCGGATGACAGCGCAGGCCTGATGGGCGGCCTGATGGGCGTGGGCGCCAAGGCCAGCTACCTCGGTCCCGACGAGCAGGCGTTCACCATCAACCTGATGGCCGACAGCCCCATGGTGGTCGGCATGATGGGCATGCTGGGCAACCCTCAGATGATGGCCATGATGGGCAAGGTGGTCACCGTGAACGGCCAGAGCATGATGGTGCGCGACAATTCGATGTCGGCCATGGTGGGCGGGCGCGTGCTCGTGCAGGCCGAAGGCGGTGACGAGGATATCATGAAGGCGGCGCTGTCCGGCATCGATTTTGCAACACTCGCCGCTTACGACGGCTAGGACGACGGTTTCACGGGAAGGAGCAGCATTCATGGCAGCCTTGCAGGAGGCCGGGTTTCAGGCCGGGAATGGGGACGGGGCGCTGGTTGCACGGGCGGCGCAAGGCGATGTGGCGGCCTTTACCGCGCTGATGCGGCGCTACAACCAGCGCCTGTTCCGTACGGCGCGTGCCATTCTGCACAATGACAGCGATGCCGAGGAGGCCGTGCAGGAGGCCTGGTGGAAGGCCTGGCAGCACCTGGCCGGCTTTCGTGGCGATGCGGCGGTATCCACCTGGCTGACCCGTATTGCCGCCAATGAAGCCCTGATGCGCAGGAGACGAAACGAAGCGCGGGGCAAAGTCATCCAATCCGTGGATGCCACCATTGTGGAGGAGGCCGGCATGAGCCTGCCCGAACTGCCCTCATTACAGTCACTGGTGCCGGGGCCGGATGATCAGGCGTCACGCGCCGAGCTGCGCCGCATACTCGAAGCGCACATCAGTGCCCTGCCGGACAAGTATCGCGAGGTATTCATGCTGCGCGGCGTGGAAGAGATGCCTTCGGCCGAAGTGGCGGAACTGCTGGGCATCCCCGAAGCCACGGTACGCGTGCGCTATCTGCGGGCGCGCCGCCGCTTGCAGACGGGGCTCAAGGGGCTCATGGACAGCCACGCGCGCGAGGCGTTCTCGTTTGCCGGCCCGCGCTGCGATCGCATCGTTGCGGCGGTGCACGCCCGTCTGGCCGAGGCGGGCGTTGCCGGCGTTTCCGCACTAATCGTCGATGCGCCCCCGGGCGATGATGTCGGCGGGGACGGCTAGCTGCGCGAGGGCGGCTTCGGGCAGGCCGGCGTCCGTCAGCGCCCGGGCCTGCGCCTGCGCATCCACGTCGCCCACGACAATACGCCCCACCATGCCGGCCTGCTCATGGGGCTTGCAGTAATAGTCGTAGACGCCCGGCACTTCAAAGATGAGTTCGAAAGACTGATCCGGCATCAGATAGCCGGAATCCCAGGATTGTGCATTCTGCGGAATGCGCAAGGCCTTGCCGTTGTCCGGGTGGTAGGCCGTTGTGGTGTGCACATTGCCGGCGTCCTTGTTCACCCAGCGAACACCCTGGCCGGGACGCAGATACAGCCCGCGCGGGCGAAACCATACATGCGAGCCCGTGGCCGTGCCTGCCATGGCGATTTCCACGATGTCTTCGGCACGGCTGAAGCGCAGCGCCGGTGTGGCCAGCACGAGTCCGCCGGTGGCCAGCAGCAGGCGACGGCGCAGGGGTGACGGGCGATGGATGGCAAATTGACTCACGATGTTCTCCCTTGTCGAGTCGGGCGGGCAGGAACGCCGCCCCTTGTTCATTGGATGAACAGGGTCGGGAGAATGTTTCAGCGCTTGCGCCGTTCGATATCACGGCGCTTGAGCTTGATCAGCTCGCCCGTGATCGCATCCACTTCCAGCTTCAGCAGCGTGCCGGAAGGCTGGATCAGCTTGATTTCGTACAGGTAGATGCCGTCATCGCGCTCGAACTCGATCTTGACCGGTTCGCCGGCATATTCGGCCGTGACGCGGTCGAGTACGGCACGCAGGGACAGCATCCGGCCCTGCTGCAGGGCCTGGTGGGCAAATTCGTAATCCCTTCGGCTGTCGGCCATGCTGACGGGTGCGGCCAGCGTCATGGCCAGGGCGAGTACGGGTGTCAGCAGGCGCAGGGCGGTATGGCGGTGTGATGACATGGAAAGCTCCGGTTGGGGTGCAGGGTGATTGTGTGAGGTATCGGGCAAAGGTTTCCGCTAGAGCTGACTGGCCAGTTCCGCCGTTGCCGCCCTCAGATAAGGCAGGATACGCCTGGCGCGTTCTTCTGTCATGCGGGTATTGGTGGCCGCCACCGTCAGTGCCGCAATGGGCAGGCCGACTTCATTGATCACGGGCAGGCCCGCAGCGGTCACGCCCGGAACCGCGCGATTGCCGATAAGCGCATAGCCCCTTTCCTGGGCGCGTTGCCAGTATTCACGAATCTGCGCGGGCGTCAGATCGCCATAGGTGCCCAGTCGCGGCGCGACGGCTTCGACGATATCTTCCATTTCGGCCCGCGTTACCGCGCTGAGCAGCGCCAGGCCACCGGCGTTCACGCCCAGTGGCTGGCGACTGCCGACGGGCACCGCAGGGGTCTGTATCGGGTAGGTGCCCTGCACGCGGGCCAGGCAGACGGCATCGTTGCCGCTGCGCACGAACAGGAAGGAAGTATCGCCGGTTTCCTCGGCCAGACGATGTAGCAGGGGCTGGCACAGCGGCACCAGATTGAAGGGGTGCGCCGCCTGCAGGCCAAGCTCGAAGAGCAGCGAGCCCAGTGCATAGCGGCGCGTGCCGGGATGTTGCGTGAGCATGCCTTCCGCCACCAGACTGCGCAGCAGGCGATGCAGGGTGGGGCGCTCGAGTGCCAGTTCGGCGGAAAGGTCAACCAGCCGTGATCCTTCGGGCGGACCGGCGGCGATGAGTTTGAGTGCGCGCATGGCCCTGCGCACGGTCTGGGCGCCATTGCTTCGCTTTGTTCCTGGCATGATGATAGGCTTTCAATCGATAAAGTCCAACTAATGGAATTATATGGGAAACGATTGACGCCTGCGTACGAAGAAACCTAGTATTTACAGAGAACAAGCAAAACCTGTCGCAACAATAGATTCCAAAAGGCGAAACAGCATGAGCATCGCTTCCCGGCCGCCCGCACAGCGGCTTCCCTATTCATCCATCATCAATCGCCCACCGCTCAGCCTGCCGGGCAAGGCCCGTCTCGTTGTATGGCCCGTGGTCAACGTCGAGCATTGGGACATCGGCAAACCCATGGCGCGTCAGGTGCTTCCCGCACCGACTGCGGCACCGGTGCTGCCCGACATTGCCAACTGGTGCTGGCATGAATACGGCATGCGGGTCGGGTTCTGGCGCCTGAAGGCGGCCCTGGACCGCTTTGGCATGAAAGCCACCCTGTCCATCAACGGCCATGTGTGCGAGTCCTATCCTGAAGTGGCCGGGGCGGCACGGGACGCCGGCTGGGAATTCATGGGTCACGGCTATGTGCAGACGCCCACGCACAAGGTGGATGATCAGGTCGCGATGATCACCCGAACGGTGGAGACCATACGGGCATTCACCGGCAGGGGACCCGTCGGCTGGCTGGGCCCGGGGCTGACGCAGACCTTCGATACGGTCGATCATCTGGCGCGCGCCGGTGTGCGCTACATCGGCGACTGGTGCCTGGATGACCAGCCCATGCGCTTCGAGACCGCAGCCGGCCCCATGACGGCCATGCCCTACAGTGTGGAGCTGAACGATGTGCCCATGGTGGCGGTGCAGCATCATGAGGGCCCGGTACTGCTGCAGCGCATTCGCGACAGTTTTGACCGGCTCTATGAGGAGGGCCGCGACCAGCCGCGCATCATGTGCATTGCGGTCCATCCCTTCCTGTCGGGCGTGCCGCATCGCATACGCTACTTCGAGGAGGCGCTCGCCTATATCAGCGGGCGCGATGACGTGCTGGTCTGGACGGGCGAGCAGATCCTCGACTGGCACGACGGGCAGCTGGCTGCCCGCCGGGAGTCGTGATGCTGGGCACCGTCATGCAGATCCTCAATGCCCTGTCATTCTCGGCATTGCTGTTCATCGTCGCGAGCGGCTTCACACTCATCTTCGGCCTGCTGCGTGTGGTCAACCTCGCGCACGGATCGTTGTATCTGATCGGCGGTTACGTCGGCATGACGGTCATCAGCGCCAGCGGCTCCTTCCTGCTGGGCGTGCTGGCATCGGCGGTCTTCATTGCGCTCATGGGTTATGCGCTGGATCGCTGGCTGCTCGACCGTGTGAAGGACAACGAGCTGACCCAGGTGCTGCTGACCCTGGGTGTGGCCATGGTGCTCAACGATCAGGCCCTGGTGATCTGGGGCGGTGATGCGCGTACGATCGCCGTGCCGGCAATGCTCAAGGGCATCGTGCACATGGGGCCCATTTTCTACCCGAAGTACCGGCTGGCCGTGCTGGCTGCCGGCGTGCTCATCTTCATTGTGCTCTGGCTGATCTACAACCGCACGACGCTGGGAGCGCTCATCCGTGCCGGTGTGGATGATCAGGAAATGGTGCAGGCCATGGGCATTCGCATCCGCAAGCTCTTCGTGCTCACCGTGATGCTGGGCTCGGCCCTGGCGGGCATCGCCGGCACGCTGGGCGGCGCTTTTCTGACGCTGTATCCGGGTGCCGACATTGAAATCCTTGTCTTTGCCCTGGCGATCGTCATCATCGGCGGGCAGGGCAGTCTGGTGGGTGCGGCCATCGGCAGCCTGCTGGTCGGATTCCTGGCCAATTTCGGCCAGGTCTGGGTGCCCGAACTGGCCTATTTCATCATCTTTGGTCCCATGGCGCTGCTGCTCGCATTCCGCCCCCATGGTCTTTTCGGGAAAGCCTGATGCTGATACGTGCTGTTGCCAGAGTACTCATGGCCCTCACTCTCGTCTTTCTCCTGGCTGTGCCTTTCGTGCTGGGTGAGTATCCCCAGACACTCGTCACGGAGATGCTGATCTTCGGCCTGTTTGCCGTGTCCATCGATATCCTGGCCGGTTTTGCCGGACGGGTATCACTCGGACATGGCGCCATCTTCGGGCTGGCGGCCTACGTCGTTGCCTATATCGTGGCCCGCATGGACGGCGACCCCTGGATTGCGGCGGTTGCGGGCATTGCTGCGGCGACATTGCTTTCCGCGCTGTTCGGCGTGCTGGCGGTACGTACGGCCGGTGTCTACTTCCTGTTGCTCACTCTGGCCCTGGGCATGGTGGTGTGGGGCGTGGCCTATCGCTGGACGTCGGTCACCGGCGCCGAAAACGGCATCCTGGGCGTGGCACGACCGGCGCAGGTGGCCGATCCTGTTCGCTTCTACTATTTCGTGCTCTTCACGGTCACGGTCATGATGGCGGTTGTGTGGCGTTTCGTGCGCTCGCCTTTCGGCATGGCGCTTCGGGGCATTCAGGAGAGCCCCAGCCGTATGCGTACCCTGGGTTACAACGTTCCCCTCATGCTGGCCATCGGCTTTACGGTGTCCGGTTTCTTTGCCGGGGTGGCCGGTGTGCTGGGTGTGTTCCTCAACCAGTTCATCAGTCCGACCAGCCTGGACGTTGCGCATTCCACCCTTGGACTGCTGATGGCCATTCTTGGCGGTATCGGTACAGTCTGGGGCGGTTTTGTGGGTGCGGCCGTCATCATTGCGCTGGAAAATATTGTCAGCTTCTACACCGAACGCTGGTCCACGGTGTTGGGGTTGCTGTTTGTGCTGACCATGCTGTTCGCGCCGGGCGGCCTGGTCGGCCTGCTGGGCCGGCGCCGGGCTGTGGGGCAGACGCCCTAGCTCTGGTCTGAGTCAGTGTAGTTTCAATCAAGATATATTCACGGAGGCAATCATGAATCGTCGCAAGTTCATTCACCTGGCGGGAGCGGCAGGCGGGCTCGTGCTGGTTTCGGGCAACCTGCGCCATGCGCTCGCCCAGGGCAGCGGCCCCATCCGCATCGGTCTGCTGGCACCGCTGACGGGCACGGCCGCGTCATCCGGTCGCGAGCTCGTCGATGGCTGGAATCTGTTCTGGGAAGGCCATGGCAAGACCATCGCAGGGCGTCCGGTGGAAATCCTCGTCGAGGATGATGCCTCGGTGCCGGATACCGCCCTGCAGAAGGCGCGCCGCCTGGTGCAGCAGCACAATGTGGACATGCTGGTGGGCGATGTCCTTGCCAATACCGGTCTTGCGGTTGCGGAGTTCGCCAAAGGCAACGGCGTCCCGTATTTCATGCCGGTGGTCGCTGCGGACGACCTTACCCAGCGCGACCGCATTCCGAATGTGCTGCGTGTTGCGGGCTTTGCCGCGAGCCAGATGACGCGCCCCCTGGCCGACTGGTGCCTGGCCCAGGGCTATCGTCGTGTGGTCACCATCGGGCAGGACTATACCTTCGGCCACGAGCAGGCGGGCGGATTCATCCAGAACTTCACCCAGGGCGGCGGCAAGCTCGCCGGCCAGCTCTGGCATCCGCTCAATACCTCGGATTTCAGTCCTTACCTGGGGCAGATCGCCGGCATGTCGCCCGATGTGGTGCTGGCCATCGAGACCGGTGCCGATGCCGCGCGCCTGCTGCAGCAGTGGTCCAACTTCGGGCTCAAGGACCAGTTCCCCATGGTGACTTCGCAGAACACCACGGACCAGTCCATCATCCGCCATCTGGCGCCCGATGAGTGCGAGGGCATACTGTCCTGCGCCCATTACGCCGAAGGTGCAGACCTGCCGGCAGTCAAGGATTTTGTTGCGCGCTACGAGAAGGAGTACGACAAGATTCCTGCGATCTTCGCTGCCGAAGGTTTCACCTGCGCCGAGTGGCTGGCCGATGCGATGGCGCGCATAGAAGGCGATGTGAAGGACAGGCCGCGCTTCCTGCAGGCGGTCAAGGACACCACACTGGCACAGACGCCCCTGGGCGAGAATCTGCATATGGATGACTACGGTAATCCCATCTACAACATCTATATCCGCAAGGTCGTGCAGCGTGACGACGGCAAGCTGGTGAATGCGGTTGTGGATGTCTATGAGGATGTCTCGCAGTTCGGCAACATGAGTCCGGAAGAGTATCTCAAGCAACCGCCATTCAGCCGCAGCTTCCAGGGCGTGGCTCAATGAGCATCGCGTCGGCCGCCATAGCCGGTGCGCCGCAGGCGCTGGAGCTGCAGGCGGTCAGCTGCAGCTTCGGCGCCCTGAAGGCCGTAGACGAGGTCAGCCTGAGCGTGCCTCGGGGCAGGCGGCATGTCATCATCGGTCCGAACGGGGCGGGCAAATCCACCCTGTTTGCCCTGGTTTCGGGTGAGCAGGGCCTGTCCTCGGGGCGGGTGCTGCTCAACGGTGAGGATGTGTCCTCGTGGTCGGCAACGCGGCGGGCCCAGTCGGGTCTGAGCCGCACCTATCAGATCACCAATGTGCTGCTCGGCCTGACCGTAGAGGAGAACCTGCTGCTCGCCCTGCGCGGAAAGCATGCGAGCAAATATCGCTTGTTTGCCTCTGCCCGGCCTGCGCAGGACGAGAACGAACGTATTGATGCGCTGTTGTCCCTGTGCAGCCTGAGTGCATTCAGGCACTACACTGTATCGACAATGGCGTATGGGCAGCAGCGCCAGCTGGAGCTGGCGATTGCGCTTGCCAGCGATCCGCGGGTGCTGCTGCTGGATGAGCCGGCTGCCGGCCTCTCGCCCGCTGAACGCGGCCCGATGGCCGATATCATCCGGGGCCTGCCGCGCGAGCTGACCGTCCTGCTCATCGAGCATGACATGGGGCTCGCGCTGGCGCTGGCCGAACGTGTGACCGTCCTGCATTTTGGTCGCGTGCTCGTCGAAGGTACGCCCGACGAGGTGCGCAACAACCAGGAAGTGCAGGACATTTATTTCGGGACGGCGGATCACCATGCTTGAGGTGCGCGATCTGTACAGCAATTATGGCGAGGCGAGTGTGCTCCAGGGCGTGAGCCTGTCGGTGCCCGAGCGTCAGGTGACCGCCCTGCTCGGGCGCAACGGCATGGGCAAGACAACCCTGATCCGCTCCATCATGGGGCTGACGCCGCCGCGCATCCTGTCGGGCTCCATCCGCTTTCGTGATCGGGAGCTGGTCGGCCTGATTTCCGAAGATATTGCACGGGCCGGCATTGGCCTTGTTCCCCAGGGACGGCGGCTGTTCCCGTCACTCACGGTGATGGAGCATTTGCAGATCTGTCCGCCACGTGCGCCGGCGGCCGGGCGCAGCCCATGGACGATAGCGCGCGCGCTCGAGCTCTTTCCGCGTCTGGGCGAACGCCGGCGCCATCGTGGCAATCAGCTTTCAGGTGGCGAGCGGCAGATGCTGGCCATTGTCCGCGCGTTGATGACCAATCCCGAGTTGTTGCTCATGGATGAGCCTACGGAAGGTCTGGCGCCGGTCATGGTGCAGACGGTGGAGGCGGCCGTTCGCGTGTTGCGCGAGGAAGGCCTGACCGTGTTGCTGGTGGAGCAGAATCTGCGCAGCGCCCTGTCCCTGGCCGATCAGGCGCATATCATGGAGACGGGACAACTGGTGTATACCGGGAGTGCGTCGGCATTGGCACAGGATGGCGAGACTCTCAAGCGTCATCTGGGCGTTTGAAGTGAGGAATCCGGATATGAGTCTGCCTATAGTGAATGTTGTGGTGCTGGGTGGCACCATTACCATGGCGCCCGGCGCGGCCGGAATCACGCCCACCCTGACGGGTGAAGACCTGCTTGCCGGCGTGCCGGCCCTGCGCGATGTGGCCCGGCTGGTGGTGCGTACGCCTTTCCTCAAGCCCGGAGCGTCGCTGCGCCTGCAGGAGGTGGCAAGCCTGGCCGGCGAGCTCTCGGCGGATGGCCAGGCGGCGGGCTCGGTCGTGGTGCAGGGTACGGACACCATCGACGAGACAAGCTTTCTGCTTGATCTGTTGTACGAGGGGCAGGCGCCGCTGGTGGTCACGGGTGCCATGCGCGGTGCGGCGGCGCCTGGTGCCGATGGGCCGGCAAACCTGCTCGCAGCAGTCATTGCCGCGTGCTCACCCGCTTTGCGCGGTCAGGGCGTGACGGTGGTCCTGAACGACGAGATCCATCACGCGGTCAGCGTCGAGAAAATGCACAAGACGCTGCCCGACGCTTTCTGTTCTCCCAATGGCGGACCCCTGGGGCTCATCATCGAAGGTCGGGCGCGCCTGCTGCGGCAAATGCCGGCTCATCGCGCGCACCTGCCTCCGCCGTCGCGTTTTGGCAAGGTGGCCATGGTGAAGCTGGGCCTGGATGACCACGCGGACCTGCTTGCGGCGCTGCCCGGTCTGGGTTACGAGGGCGCAGTCATCGAGGCCATGGGCGTGGGCCATGTCCCGGGCCATCTGGTTGCGGCGCTGGAAGCCCTGGCCGCACGGATGCCGGTGCTGCTCGCCTCGCGCGTGATCGGCGGGCGGATACTGCACAATACCTATGGCTTTCCCGGTTCGGAAATGGATTTGATTGCACGCGGCCTGATTCCCGCGGGCTGGCTTTCGCCGCACAAGGCCAGGCTGTTGCTGGCGGTTGCCCTGGGGGCCGGCCTGTCGCCCGACGCGATCAGGGCGCTGTTGTCGATATAAGTGAAACGCCGGTGCCGTCGCGTGCATCCAATCAGTTGAAGTGCAGCGATTCGCGCTGCATCCCTGACTGGAGATACTCATGACTGCATCCAAGTTGACTGCGGGCCTTGCCGCCCTGGCGCTTTCCACCTTTTCCGTTGCCGGCCTGGCGGCCAATGATTCCGTATTGACATCCCCGCCGGATGCACCGTATCAGGCGGTCAGCGCGCTGGTGCCGCTGCCCGACTTCATTCCCGGGCTGGGCCAGCTGTTCGTTGACCCGGCCACGCTGCCGGCGGGCCCTTTCCTGGGCTACGACCATGATGGCAAGCTGGTGAGCACGACCTATATGGTGCCGCTGGCCCTGATGGATTCATCCTTCAATCTGGATAATCTGAAAGTGCCCGGCGCGCCTGTCGATCATGTCGACATGAACTACAACGCCGGACACCCCGGTGTTGAAGAACCGCATGTTCATATCGTCCTGTGGCATGTTTCAGCCGATGAGGAAGGCCGCGTGGCCAAGTAGGGCTCTCATCATGCGGTTTCGACGAGGACCAGTTCGGCATCTTCCCTTGCGATGATGGTGAGCCTGTCCTCGTCGCTGATGGCAACGCCGTCGCGCGCGCCGAGCGCAAGATGGTTGACGGTGACGCTGCCCCTTGCCGGCACCAGATAGCCCAGCGGGCGATCGCGCGAGAATTCGAACGCCAGCGCGTCTCGCCCGCTTTCAGCGTTGCTCCCAGGACGCGCGCAGGGCTGTGGATGCGCAGTGCGTTCTCATCGTCTTCCACACCACTGGCAAGCACCACCCAGCGCCTGGATCGCTCTTCGCGCGGGAAGGGTCGCGTGCCCCAGGCAGGTGCATGACCGCGCGCATCCGGCAGTATCCAGATCTGGAACAGGCGCGTGGGCCCGGATTCCAGGTTGTACTCGGAATGGCGGATGCCGGTGCCGGCGCTCATGACCTGAACGTCGCCCGCCTCGGTGCGCCCCTTGTTGCCCAGACTGTCCTCATGCGTGATGGCACCTTCACGCACATAGGTGATGATTTCCATGTCGGCGTGCGGATGCAGCGGGAAACCCGTGCGCGGCTGGATGGTATCGTCGTTCCAGACGCGCAGGCGGCCCCAGTGCATACGCTGCGGATCGTGATAGCCTGCGAAGGAGAAATGGTGCCGGGCGTCCAGCCAGCCGTGATCGGCGGCACCCAGCGACGCGAAAGGGCGGTGTTCCATCATTGCTTTCACCTGTGAATGATTCATTGTTTGATGAATAGATGATAAACCGTGCGATCGGCGGAAAAAAGCCGTTTGAATGGATTGAGCGTTCTAAAAACAGGACAATAATGACCGTGTTGGATGAAATGTTGCTGCGCGCCTACCGGCAGACGGACTATCACGTGTTTCATTGTCCGGCCTTCGTGCTGCGTGTGGATGAACATCATGCGGATCTGGCGGCCCTGCACCGGCACTGGGGTGTTGATTGCAGCGCCTACATCACCGCCTGCAATCCGCACAGTCGTCTGTTGACTGCAGCGGAAAACCGGTGCCGGCA
The DNA here is from genome assembly GCA_041655275.1 of Castellaniella sp. Lineage (GTDB taxonomy): Bacteria > Pseudomonadota > Gammaproteobacteria > Burkholderiales > Burkholderiaceae_B > JAJYRX01. Next base: position 52,294 of record JBBAFU010000015.1, read on the forward strand.
GCTGGTGCTGGAAAGCGATCTGCGCCAGGCGGGTCATGCTTTTCTGCGGGGTATTGGTCGTCACCCCGGTCAGAACCCCGGCAACGACTGGCCGGGTGAGGATAGCGTTCTGGTGCTGGGCCTGACCCGGGAGGAGGCGGCGGCACTGGGCCGGCGCCACGAACAGAATGCAATACTGTGGAGCGGGCCGGATGCCGTGATGCAGCTGTTCATCCTTTGAACACCGAGCGCCGGTGCCGCCCTTCCGGGCAGCGTCCAGCACTTGAACACCAGTGGCAGGAGACATGCCCCTGCCACTGATCAGTCATCAGTGATGCTTGTGGTCATGATCGTGGTCGTGATCATGGTCGTGTGATTGCGCTTTCCGGCGCAGCTCCACGGGCACGTCGATGGTGATGGTGCCTGCCTTCTCGAAGTTCAGCGTCAGCGGGAAGTGACTGCCATCCTGCAGCGGTGCCTTGAGCGCCATCAGCATGACGTGCAGGCCACCGGGCGCCAGTGCGACCGAGCCGCCGGCCGGGATGTCGATGTGCTCAACCTGGCGCATGCGCATGATCTCGCCATCCTTGATGTGGGTATGTAATTCCGCACGGTCTGCCACCGGCGCTTCCGCAGACAGCAGGCGATCGTCCTGCGGGCCGTGGTTGTCGACGGTGAAATAGGCCGCACCGTTGGGAACGCCGGCCACAGTGGCGCGCGACCACAGGCGGTCGATGTGCAGATCGCCCAGATCATGGCCCTGGGCAAAGCTGATGCCGGCAGCCGAGCAAAGCAGGGCGGCACTGGCGAGTCGAGTGATGATGTTCATTGAATGACCTCTGGATGTGATGAGTCTGAAACGTGGTGGTTCCGTGAAACGACATCAGACCAGAGGCGGGGCGCGCGCCTGCTGCGGTGAGTTGATGGGCCCTGCAGGCGTCGGCAGGGCGGACACAGGCATGGCCAGTGAGGCGTGTTCGGTATACCGGGCTGTGGTGGTGGCCGGTGCCGTGCCCAGACCCTGGGCCAGGACACACAGATCGCAGTGGGTGGCATGGCCCGGCAGCGCAGGCGAAAGCGGATCGCCATCCGCCTGTGCGTGCTGAATGCCGTTGGTGGTGCAGATGGTCCAGAGTTCCGCTTCGACCCCCGCCGTGGCGGATGCCATCAGCGGCATGCGTGCCCAGGCCAGCGTCTGCAGGAGGAATACGCTCACGAGCAGCAGCGCAAAGCCCTGCAGCCATTGGCGGCGCGATATGCGATGTGCCGTCGGAACGCGTGTCCATTTCATGAACGCGAGGATAGCACGGCCTGCCGTTGTGGTGTTCAGATAATGGACGCATGGCGGGGAGAGGGCGGTGCTATCATGTTTGCTTTCTGAACCCCCCGCCATTGTTCTTTATTTTTGCATTATGTCTGATCAATCCACCCCTTCCGGTCTGCCATCGGCGTATCGCACAGCATTGGTCACGGGAGCCTCGCGCGGCATTGGCGCTGCCATCTGCAGCGAGCTGGTTGGACTGGGGCTGGAAGTCCATGCCATCGCCCGCAATGTCCGGGATCTGGACCGCTTGCGCGGAGCGCTGGATGTCGTCACACATCCGCTGGACATCACCGATACATCTGCGCTCCAGGGCCTGTGTGCGGACCTGCAGGTTGATGTGCTCGTCAACAATGCCGGACAGGTCGCTGCGCTTGGGTCGATGGAGGCCCTGGAGGCTGATGCCATCGACAGAATGATCGATGTGAACCTGCGCGCTCCCCTGCAGCTGATCCGCCTGCTGCTGCCCGGCATGTTGCAGCGGGGCCATGGGCATATCATCAATATTGGTTCGACCACGGGGAGCTTCGTGTTTCCGGGTACGGCACCGTATGCGGCGGCCAAGGCAGGCATGAGCGCGGCGGGGCGGGTCATGCGTCATGATCTGGCGGGCCGCAATATCCGCATCACCGAGATTTCACCCGGGCGCGTGCGTACGGGTATCTACCGAGAGGCGGTCAAGGACGCGCAGCAACTTTCAGGAATGTATGAAGATGTACGCACGGTTCATCCTGAGGATATCGCGCGCTGTGTGGTCCACGCTTTGTGTCTGCCGGAACAGGTGGATATCAGTTTCATGGAAGTGTCGCCCACCGATCAGGCGCCCGGTGGTCACGCCTACACTTCTCCGTCCGACAGTCCCGGTACCGACTGACTTTCCAGGACCGCCTCGTTCAATCGGTACCAGGGAATGGCGAGATCCAGCCATGCGGCCATGCGCCCGCAATACAGGATGGTTTCTTCGAGGACGGTTTGCGCATCTGCCGGACGTGTGTGGAGGAGCAGGGCAGCAAGCCGCAGGACATGACCGCTCTCCTCCAGTCCGCAGAGGCCGACGATGCGACCCAGAAATGCATGGATGAGGAAGTGGCCAGTTGCCGGTGCATCGATTCCTTCTCTTGCTGTTTGCATCGCGCTATACAGTCCCCAGAGCAACTCCTGCAGCTTGCGGAACTCGCCTTCAGCCATGGCCAGGGGACCATAGGGCAGCATGATGCCGCGGTGCGCGACCAGTGTCCGAAGGCAGTCGGGCTCCTGCAGCCAGGCTGCCCGTCTAGCATCCCGTAGCACGAGCAGGTCAGGCGGTTCACCGCTTTCTATGGCGGGCTGATTGCATTGGGCGTGGGCCTTGCGCGCAGCCTGTGCGTGTGGACAATTGTCGATGCGAGGTGCCGGGTGCGGCTCGGACCTGATATTCTGCGACAGCGTTGCCCAGAAACGCCGATAGCCCTGGTATTGCATCACATCACTGCCCAGCCGGGTGAGCCAGTCTACAGGGCCAGTCAAATGGCCCAGTACGGTCACTTGGGCTGATTCCGCCTGCAACTCCCCATAGATGAGTTCCAGGAACTGGCGCTCGGGCCAATACAGAAAAGTGCCGGGCTCGGCGTTCAGGACCGATTGCGGACTTTCCAGTGGCGCGATGAAAGGTGCGTGCCAGAAGATATGGCGCCCGGCAATCTTGGCGCAATGGATGTCGATGCGGCTGGGCAGTGTCTCGAGCAGCATCGCCACGGTTTGCGGCGCCTGCTGTGGCGCAAGCTGTATCTCGTGCGCGGCGCCATCGAAGTGAAAATGAATGACGGGTTTCAGGGTGCGCTCCGGAACAGTTCCTGCAGCAGGTCAGCGGTAAGGTCCGGCGCTTCGAGCTGTGGTACGTGGCCGACACCGGGCAACAGATGCACCGCCATGTGACCATCGAGCGACAGGGCATGCTGCCAGGGAATGACGGCGTCTTCCCGGCCCCAGATGATCTTGCCGGGCAGGCCCAGGCCTTGCAGCAGGGCACGCAGGTCATGCGCCTGTCGATTATCGTCGAACAGGGAACGGGCGAGTGCCAGCTGCCGTTCACGCAGCATGGGGTTCATTCGCGCCTGCGCCGCAAGGGCGATCAGTGTCTCATCGATGACGTCCGGGCGTGCCACGAGCCGGTGCAAGGCCTTGCCCAGCTTCCGGGCATCCGTGGTGTCCAGAAGCGCACGCAGGATGTCGCTGTGGATTTCCGGGCCCAGTCCGGCAGGCGCCAGCAGGCCCAGGCTATGGATGTCGAAAAGACCTGTGCGTGCCATCAGGATCGCCACGGCACCGCCCAGTGAGTGACCCACAAGATGGAACTGAGTCAATCCGGGTTGCGCCTGCAATGCCTGTGTCACAGCCTGGGCCAGTGCCGGCAGATCCGATGCCGGGTGGGCCAGGGATCGGCCGTGCCCCGGCAAGTCGAGTACGATCAGAGGGTGATGTGTACGCAGGCGCGACAGCAGCGGGGTCCAGCCCGTTGCGTCATCCCCCAGTCCATGAAGAAAGACGACGGGTATCCCGGTTTTTGCACCCCGAGTCTGTATATATAACGTATCCGTGTCGATATCGACATGTCTCCCCGCACGTGCATCTGTATGCGTCATGGAGGTCGCGGGCTGGATATCCGGCAGGTCGCGCAGCTTGATCCGCCCGCTCGGGCTGCTCGGTGGTATGCCCGCAAGATCGAGACCCAGCTCACGGGCCCGGCGGCGGGCCGCCGGTGAGGCTGTGATGCGCGGCGGCACTGCCGTGCTCGCGGGTGTTGCCGCCGTACCGGTATCGAGACGCGCCAGTACGGCACCGATCCTGATTTCATCGCCCTCCTGTGCAAGAATCTCGCTCAGGATGCCGTCCTGTGGTGCTTCAATGTCGATGGCGGTCTTCGCCGTCTCGACCGCCACAAGCAACTGGCCGGTGCGCACACTGTCGCCGACGCCGGCGTGCCATTTCACCACGACGACGGATTCCATATATTCGCCGCCGGATGCCGGAACCACGATCTCCACACTCATGACAAACCTCTTCGTCTAGGCCAGCGCCTTGCGCGCCGCCGCCGCGATCTTGCGGGCATCCGGCAGAACGGCAAGCTCCAGCGGTTCGCTGTAGGGAACCGGCATATCGGGCATGGTGACGCGCTCCACAGGCGCATCCAGATCGTCGAAGGCATGTTCCATGATGGTTGCCGACAGCTCGGCCGCATAGCCACAGAAGCGCCAACCCTCATTGATCACCACGGCATGATGGGTGCGGGCGATGGAGCGCTTGATGGCGCCGACATCCAGCGGGCGCAGCGTACGCAGATCGATGACTTCCGCGGAAATGCCTTCCTGCGCCAGCAACTCGCCGGCTTTTTCGCTTTCGAGCACCATGCGCGAGCTTGCGAACAGCGATACATGCTCGCCCGGCCGTACGCAGTGCGCCCGGCCGAGTTCCACAAGATGTTCGCCATCGGGAACTTCGCCCCTGAGGTTGTAGAGCATCTTGTGTTCCAGAAAGATGACGGGCTGGGGGTCGCGTATGGCTGCTTTCAGCATCCCTTTCGCGTCCGCCGGTGTTGCGGGCGCGACCACCTTGAGGCCGGGAACATGGGCGACCAGCGCATCCAGGCTCTTGGAGTGCTGGGCGCCGGCGCCGGCGCCGCCGCCACCCTGGGTGCGCAGAACGAAGGGCATGCTGACCTGGCCATTCCAGAGGTATTCGTAGATCGATGCCTGATTGATGAGGGCATCCATGACCAGCGGCATGAAATCCGCATACATGATCTCAAGCACCGGTCGCGTACCGGTCATGGATGCGGTGACGGCCATGGCCGCCAGGGTCTGTTCGGAAATCGGTGTGTCGCGGACGCGTTCGGGACCGAACTCCTCGAGCAGATTTCTGGTGACTTTGAATACACCGCCATAGGTGGCAATATCCTCGCCGAAAAGAAAGACATTGGGGTCGCGTGTCATTTCTTCCCGCAGGGCGGCATTGAGTGCTTCCGCATAACGCATGAGCGCCATCACTGAACCTCCGAATAGGCCGCAGCCGGCTGAAAGATTTCGAACTCGGGCAAGGGATCGGACAGGGCTTGCTCCACGGCGCGCCGGACTTCCTGCGCTGCGGCTTCTTCGATGCGGGCAAGCTTTTCGGCATCCACGTGTGCCAGCAACTGCTGGTGGCTCAGTACGATGGGATCGCGTGTCTGCCAGTGTGCCAGCGATTCCGCCGCCTGATAGCCTCCCATGTCGGACGTGGAGAAGCCTTCCATGCGATAGGTCTTGGCCTCGATCAGCGTGGGGCCTTTTCCGCTGCGCGCATGCGTGGCCGCCCCGGCAACGGCGTCATGGACGGCAAGGACGTCATTGCCGTCGATGATGACCGACGGGATGCCGTAGCCCTGGGCGCGTACACTGATGTCGGCCACTGCCGATTGCGCCGTATGATGAACCGTCAGCCCGTATTCATTGTGTTCCAGCAGGAAGATGACGGGCAGGCGCCAGAGCGCGGCAATGTTCATGGATTCGTGGCTGATACCGGTCTGTGCCGCACCGTCGCCGAAAAATGCGAGCGCCACATTCCTGCGGGACTGCAGCTGCAGCGACAGGGCGATACCCGTAGCCGCTGGAATGCTGGCGCCAACGATGCCATTGCCACCGATAACGCCAAGCGAGGCATCGGCAATGAGCATGTGGCCCGCGCGCCCTGCACAATAGCCGGTGGCGCGGCCCATGATTTCAGCCGCGACGCGATGCAGATCAAGTCCCTTGCCGATGTAGTGCGCGTGGCCGCGGTGGGTACTGGTGATGTAATCGTCAGCTTCGAGCGCCGCCGTGGCACCAATGCCGACCGCTTCCTGCCCGTCGCAGCGGTGGATGGGGCCACGGGTCTTGCCGGCCTTGTGCAGATCGCCCAGTGCTTCTTCGAGGCGGCGCACCAGGATCATGCGTCTGTGCATTTCCAGGCGTTGTTCCAGAGTGGGGGTGTGTGTCATCGAATTTTCCTTCAACAACCTTGCCGGTTCAGGCATTGACGCTGCCCGTCACCGGCTTGCCAAGATACATGTCGTTCAGGCGCGGATCATGCAGCAGGGCGGGTCCTGCGCCTTCCAGTGCATTGCGTCCCACCTGCAGGGCATAGGCGTAATGGGACAGGGGCAGGGCCGCCTTGACGTTCTGTTCCACCAGCAGGACGGAGATGCCTGAGGCGGCAATGGCGGCTATGCGATCGAAGACCGCCTCGACGATCTGCGGCGCGAGCGCTGCGGACGGCTCATCGAGCAGGACCAGCCGCGGCGAAAGCGTCAGTGCACGGGCGATGGCGAGCATCTGGCGCTCACCCCCCGATAATACCGAAGCCATGTGATTCAGGCGGGGTTTCAGCTGGGGAAAGAAGTGCAGGGCGGATTCGACGGCTGCCTTGTCGGCTCTCTTGCGCGCCAGATGGAAATGTTCCGCGATCGTGAGGCTGGGGAATACGTTCTCCACCTGGGGCACAAAGCCCAGGCCATGGCTGACGATGGCTTCCGGGCTGAGCCCGGCCAGTTCCTGATTTTCGAAGCGGATGCTGCCGCCATGCAGGCGCAACAAGCCCATGATGGCCTTGAGTACCGTGGATTTGCCGGCTCCGTTGGGGCCGATCAGCGTGACGATCTGTCCCTTTTCCACCTGCAGCGAGACGCCTTGCAGGATACGGCTGTCGCCATAGCCGGCCACCAGATCCGTGACTTTGAGCTGACTCATGCCGGTGCTGCTCCCAGATAGGCGTCCAGGACGCGCCGGTCGCGCCGGACTTGATCCGGGGTATCGTCGATCAGAATTCTGCCTTCCACGAGGACGCAGACGCGATCACTCAGCGCCATGATGGCTTCGATGTCGTGCTCTACGATGAGCAGGCACAGGCCATCCTGGCGCAGCTGCCTGAGATGCTCCATGAGCTGGTCGCGCAGGGTGGGTGCCACTCCTGCGAAAGGCTCATCGATGAGCAGCACATCGGGCGCCACCATCAGTGCACGCCCCAGTTCCAGCAGTTTTTTCTGCCCCCCTGACAGTGCACGCGCCGGGTTGCCGGCGACCGCCGTCAGATTGAGACGTTCGAGCATATGTTCAGCTTTTTCCTTCAGATCGCGTTCTGCCCGGCGTGCGGCAGCACCACCAAACAGGCTGGACAAGATGGAATCCGCCTGCGGTGTTGAACCAGCGACACGCAGATTGTCCAATACAGTCATGTCGCCGAATTCCTGCGGGACCTGGAAGGTGCGCACCATGCCGCGCGCCGCCACCTGACTCGGGCGCAGCCCCGAGATGGATTTTCCCTTCAGAAGAACTTCACCCCGGCTGGGCGACAGAAAACCGCTGATGGCAGTGAAGAGTGTGCTCTTGCCGGCCCCGTTTGGGCCAATGATGCCTAGAATCTCGGCATGGTCGGCCGTCAGCGAGATACCGTGCAGGATCTGCAGCGCGCCGAAGGACTGGTGGATATCGCGAACGTCGAGCAGTGTCATTGGCTAATTTCCGGACGTGGGGGCAAAAGCCCGGCAGGCCGATACAGCATGCACAGGACCAGCGCGAGTCCGATCACGATAAAGCGTAATGCCCCCAACTGGACGCCATCCAGTGCCGCAAGGCCCAGATCGTTGAGGAAGCGGCTTCCTTCAAGAAAAATCATCAGTATGAAGGTGCCCAGAATCACGCCGAGATTGCGCCCGCTGCCGCCGATGATGACGGCAATCCAGACATTGAATGTGACATCGGGCGTGAATTGCTCGGGAGAAATGAAGGTTAGATAATGTGCGTAGAAGGCACCCGCCAGTCCGCCGATACCCGACCCGAGCACGAGGGAGCGCGTCTTGAAGCCGACGACATGTTTACCCAGTGCTTCTGCAGCGACTTCCTTGTCCCGGATGGCGCGCAGGCTGCGACCAAACGGTGCGCGCATGAGGCGCTCCAGCAGGATAAACGTGATGATTACCGCAATCAGCAGCGTGCCAAGGACCAGAATCTCGCGCAGGCTCTGGGGTGCACTTTCATAGAGTCGCGGGATGCCCGGCAGGCCGGAGGGCCCGCGCGTGAGCCAGGCTTCGTTCTCGAGAAAGCTCCGAACAACTTCGCTGAAGCCGATGGCGGTAAGCGCCAGATAATCTTCCTTTAGTGCGACAGTGAGCCGACCCAGTGGCCAGGCGGCGGCAGCCGCCGCCACGCTCGCGGCTGCCATGGCCAGAGGAATCGGCCAGCCCTGCATCGACAGCAAAGCAGAGACGTAGGCACCAATGCCGAAGAAAGCCACCAGCCCGAAGTTGATGAGGCCTGTCTGGCCCCATTGAAGATTGAGCGAGAGGGCAAGCAGGACGTAAATCAGTCCGATGATGCCCATTGCGATCAGGTATGCCGTCATCTTGCTACCGTTTTGATGCCCAGCAGGCCCTGCGGACGTACCATCAGTACGAGTACGATAACGCCGAATATCGCAGCCACGCGGTAGGTCGGCAGCCAGTAGGCCGCCGCCAGCTCACTGACAACGCCAAGGATAAGTCCGGCGATGAGCGTGCCGCCAATGCTGCCGATACCGCCGAAGATCATGGCTGCGAAGGCCGGAAGCAGCATATACCAGCCGAGATAGGGTGTGATCACGGTCTTGGCTGCAAGCAGGATGCCGGCAAGCCCGGAAAGCGCCGAGGCGACGAGCCAGATGCGCGCCAACACCGCCTCGGTACTGAGCCCGGCGACGCGCGCCAGCTGTGGGTTATCGGCCACTGCACGCATGGCGCGCCCATGGCTGGTGTAGCGAATGATGACGAACAGGATTGCAAACGTCAACATGCAGACAATGAAGATGACCAGGTCGTAGGGGTTGATGCGTAGCCCCGCAAACCGGATTGCCCGCATTAATGGCAGATCATAGGACTGCTGGTTGGAACCCCAGATGAAGACGATCACATAGCGCACGATGAAGGCTACACCGACCGATGTGATGATCAGGGTAATGGGTCGCTCGTTGCGCAGGCGTCGGAAGACAATCAGATAGCTGAGGTAGCCGACAAGTGCAGCGATCACTACGCCTGCAAGCGTCGCAGTGATGAAATCGAGCGAGGCGACGCCCAGGATCAGGAAGCTTGCATAGGCGCCGGTTGTGGCAATATCGCCATGCGCAATGTTCACGAACTTCGACAGACGAAACGTCACGGACAGCCCAACCGCCAGCAGAGCTAGAACAGCCCCGCCGGCGATCCCGTCCACAATGGTTTGAAGAAAGAAGGTGCTCACAGCGTCAGGTGCATCAGGATTCTTTGATCGGTCCCTTGAGCACCAGTTCGCCATTTTCCGCGAGCCAGAAGCCGAAATAGGGTCTCGCTTCGCCGGTTTCGTCGAAATCCATGTTGCCGCCAACCCCTTCGTAATCGATTTTCTCGCCGGCGCGCACACGCTCGAACGCTTCCTTGAGATCGAATACCTTCTGGCCGCCGGGGCTGGATACGGTGCGGATATGCTTGCGGAACACTTCGGCATTGTCGGTCTTGGCCGATTCAATCGCCAGCGCGCAGACCACCATCATGTCGTAGGCAATAGCGGCATAAGGATTAGCCAGTACTTCTTGCTTCATCTCGGACTCATAGCGCTCGCGGAAAGCCTCGTAGACAGGCGAGTCCATATTGGGAATGGCGCCGACCGACGCAACGCCTTCGGCCGCCTCCTTGCCCACGGCCTTAATGAGTGCCGGAGATACGGCCCAGATGGGACCAACCCATTTGGTCGGCTCGTCCATCACATACCATTCCTTGAGCAGAATGGTGGTATCCGGCAGGTAGGATCCCAGGCCGATCAGCTCCGGCTTGTTTGCCAGTGCGCGGGAAAGTTCGGCGCGGTAGGTAGTCTGATTGGGGTTGTAGATCACCACCTCGCAAGTGCCGCCAGCTGCTTCCATGACGCGCTTGAACTCCTCGCCCAGCGTGATGCCTGAGGGATTGTTATAGGCAAGAAAGGACGTGCGCTTGAATCCTTGCGAGAGCGCATAGTTGCCCATCATGACGCCATAGGAGATATTGGACGCGGCGCAAGGCCATATCCACTCGTCCTTGTCCATGTCGCGCAACTCGGTCGTGCCGGAGGCGTTCATGTTGACCACCTTGCCCTGCATGATGATGGGCGCGATGGCCATAGTGACGCCGCTGGACCAGGAGCCCAGCACGGCCTGCACCTTGCTGATATCGATCAGCTTCTTGGCGCCGCGTACCGCAGCATCGGGATCGGTCTGTGAATCCTCATGGTACAGACGGATCTTGCGTCCGCCAAGCAGGCCGCCAAGCGCGTTGATATCGGCCGCCGCATATTCAATAGCCCTTTGCATGCCGGGCCCGAAAATGCTTCCCGACTTGGTGACGGGGCAAAGGGTGCCGATACGGATTTCGTCGCCTCCTTGCGCCCATACCGTGCGCGATGAGGAAGCAACGGCAAGCGTGGCCAGGCTGACGCTGGTCTTGAGCAAATCGCGTCTTGTAATGTGCATTTCAGTCTCCATTGAGCAGTCATCCCCGCATGCGGCGAGGCAGCGCCAGTGCACGGGTCATCGCTTATGTTAATAGACTCTAATGGCAAGTCAATAACTGAATACAGAATTGTGGACAGTTTTTCGTGTCTGAATGTGAATGACCGTGGATTGTCGCTACGGCGAGTCCGATCTGGCAGGGCAGAAGCGCTCCCGATGCTATAATCAGCGCTCAGTTGCGGGTGTAGTTCAATGGTAGAACGGCGGCTTCCCAAGCCTCAAGCGTGGGTTCGATTCCCATCACCCGCTCCACTTCGACTTTCCAGGGGCTTCCACCGAACGCCAAGGAACGTCGCAGATCATTGTCAGGATTGAGAATTTTTAGCTAACCCTCATCCACTGACATCCAGCAAGATTCACTCCCAGCCGCTTCGAACTGGTACATTGAGTGGTACATCGGCAATGCGGAGGTTCCCAAGTCCGTATTGTTGCTGGAGGGGCTGCCCCCCCTGGGGACCATGCATCCAACTCGCTTCGCAGGAGTTGGGCTCATGCTGACAGACCTCAAAGTTCGACAAGCCAAGGTGGAAAGAAGCCCGCAAACTGCGTGATGAGGCTCGGGCACTGCTGGCCAAGGGCGTCAACCCGCACTCAGACTGCAAGCGCAAGCGCCAGGCGATCGTGCTGGCCGGCGACCACACCTTCCAGGCTGTCTATGACAAGTGGTTGGCACACCGCACAGCCTGTCACTGGAAAATGAGGGACGGCAAAGTACGCCCAAGCAGATCGAACGCGTCTTCAAGAAGGACGTCTTCCCCCTGCTGCGCCACATGGCCATCTACGACGTGACCCGCGCCCACTTGTTGGACATCATCGGCCGGGTGAAAAAGCGCGGCTCTTTTTCGGTGGCCGAGAAGCTGCGCACTTGGTTCACACAGCTCTTGCGCGGCCGAGGCGTTCTGCGGTGCTGATGCGGGTGGTGGTGTTCATGGTCGTCTCCTGCTACATGAGGAATGCCTATTCCAGTCGTCTGGCGGATTTCCGCGTCCGAGCATCTTCTCGAACACTGCGTAAGGGTCCGACTTGCTGCCTGATGACCGCAGGGTCTGCTCGTTGTTGACCCAGGCGTATACGATGATCTTCGCCTTCGAGTCGTACCGGAAGAACAGCCGGTAGCGCCTTCCGAGCTTGGCCCGCCGCCAGTGGCGATAGGCCGGCCCCATGGTGTTGCCCTGACGGTATTCGTCGCGCGCCGGATCGCTCGGCACCACGTCTTGTATCGACTGAACCAAGGCTCGGAAGAACTTGACGTTGGCGTTGGAGCTGAACCCCTGCGGATCGTTCTCTTGGGCGCGCAGCACAGCCGCGCGCAGCTTCATCATTTGCTCGATCAGGTTGTCGTGGAACAGCAGTGTCCAGCCATGCTGTTGCATCAGATTTCCACGTCCTCATCGAAATCGTCGCCCAGGCTCACCTTGTGGCCCGCGTGCTCCAGCATCGTGCGAGCCAGATCCTCGGGCAGACCGCGAACATTCCGGCCTGCTTCAATGTCGCGCGCCAGCAGGGCCAGGAATGCGGCAATGGCCGGGTCTTCGTGCTCGGCATCGGCGCGGGTCACGACCACTTCAGTACCGCGAAGCTCGAACGCGAGCTTGCTGCCGGTGTCGGCACCCAGCGTCTGGCGGATGGACTTGGGCAGCGTGATCTGACCCTTGGAGGTCAGCGTGGCAACTTCGTGAATGGTGGGCATAGTGGCTCTCCTGATCGCAATGCCTATATGGTAAGGATATTTCCTTACTTCGTCAATGTGAGGCCTCATCGGGTTCTCCAGCATTCAACAACGAATCTCATCGTAGGACGGGAACAGTGAGCCTTCCCGCATCAATCCGGCCTCGTTGAACCCCGTATTGGTCGTGGACGTCCGGTGCTCGCCGCTCTATATCCAAAGGCTGTAAAGGCCAAAGGGTCGAAAGAGCAAGGGAATGGGGTGCAAGGGGCAATATCTTGTTCCCATCACCCGCTCCATCGCATCTTCGACCCTACTCCATTTCACCAAACCACCGGCACCTACGATAGAATCGAGTGGGGGCATCGGCATATCCCCCATTGAGCCCGTTTTGTCGAAAAACGGGCTCAATGATTGCCGCTGTGGCCCTTTGAATGATGTAGAGTTTTAGGAGAGCGTAATGAATAATATAGTCAAAAGTATTGCTTGCCTGGCAGGTTCGATGGCGCTGGCCCAGCCTGTGGTGGCGCAACAGTTTCCCGACAGCAATCAGGCCATAAGAATTGTTGTGCCCTATACGGCGGGCGGGTCGTCCGACTTCATCGCACGCACGGTTGCGAAGAAGATGTCCGAGAACATGCAGCACAACATCATTGTGGACAACAAGCCGGGCGGAAGCACGGTGGTTGGTGGCGACTTTGTCGCGCGGTCCGCCCCCGATGGCTATACCGTTTACCTGATCGGCGAGATGACGAATGCATCGCTGGTTGCGTTGAACAAGAATTTGCCATACGACCCTGTCAATTCATTCGCTGGTATCACCAATCTGGTTGAGTCACCCCTGGTCATCTCGGTTCATCCTGATTTTCCCGCCAAGACGCTTGCCGAATTCACGGACTACGCCAAGGCCAATCCCGGGAAGGTGACGTACGGATCGGCGGGTTTGGGCAATACCCTGCATCTGGCCGGCGCCCAGTTTGCCGCCACGACCGGTATAGAAATGACCCATGTGCCCTACAAGGGGGCATCGCAGGCGCTCATCGACCTGGTGGCCGGCCGTATAGACGTCATGTTTGACCTGCCGCAGACCCCGCTGCCACAGATCAAGGAAGGCAAGCTCAGGCCATTGGCGGTAACCGGCAAGACCCGGCTCGACCTGATGCCTGATGTCCCCACGCCGGAAGAAGCAGGGGTGCCGGAATACAGCTTCACCACCCGGGTCGGCCTGGCCGTTCCGGCGGCTACGCCGATGGCGATCAGGCAGCGCCTGAACGAAGAAGCGACCAAGGCCATGTCGGATCCCGAAGTGGCACAGGCATTCGCCGAGCGGGCGATGTATGTCTCGACGAGCCCGACACCGGATGCATACAGCGATGATCTGCGTTCAGCCGTTGAGCGGGTGACGAAATTGCTGCGTGATGCGGGTGTTGAGCCGCAATAAGCGGATAGAAGCATCAATCAGTTGCACTATCTGCGCCGTCTGTTCATCGTTGCGATCTGCCTGGTCCTTGCCGCGTGCACCAGCGTGCCGCCGCGCGGTCTGGCGGGTGCACGGTTTGTATCGTCACCCAACTTCGATGAACGGCGGCCCGATCTGGTGGTGATTCACCACACAGGCAATAACTCGGTTCAGGAAGCGCTGGATATTCTCACGGCTGCGCCGCGCAAGGTCAGCGCACATTATCTGATCGGCCGCGACGGGCGCATCCTGCAACTGGTGGATGAACGTGCGCGTGCGTGGCATGCAGGCGTGTCGTGGTGGATGGGTGCGCGCGATGTCAATTCCCGGTCAATTGGCATTGAACTGGACAACAACGGCAGCGAGCCTTTTCCGGAAGTTCAGATCGATGCCCTGCTCGTGCTGCTGGCCGATCTGGGGGAGCGCTACCGTATCCCGACGGCAAACTATGTGGGTCATGTGGATGTTGCGCCGGGGCGCAAGGTGGACCCGAGTGTCTGGTTTCCATGGGATGAGCTGGCCCGGCACGGCTTCGGGCGATGGTGCGATGCGCCGTTCGCACCGGCCCCTGCGGGTTTCGATCTGGATCTGGCGCTGACTGCGCTTGGCTACGATCTGACGCGCCCCGAAGTGGCAAGGCAAGCCTTTGTGCATCACTTTGCGAAGGGCAGACCGCTCGACATGCGCCAGCAGCAGGCGCTGGCGTATTGCCTGCTGGGCTAGCGCCTGAACGCTATCAATGCACTCATCGCCCCAGCCAGTGGCAGGCTGTCGAAGCAGTTGAATCCGGCTTCGCCGCACCATTGCCTGAATTCTTCGGCGCTATAGCCGCCGGCATCCCCCAGCATGACATGCATGTTGAGTGACATCAACAGTGGAAATACGCCGTCGCGGCGTGCGTCGTCGATGGTGTTCTGTATGGCAATGAAGGCGCCGCCGGCCTGCACGGTGGGTATTCCGATTGATCGTGACCACTGATTCCGGCTTTGTGACCAGGCAGTCCGACATCGAGACCACCGATTCCGATGATCGTGACCACCCGGTGACGATCGGCGGGATCAAGCACGGATTTGATTGTACGTTACGGTGTTTTCGACCCCGACACCGGGGTTGGCAAGCACGCTGATATCACCTGTAATCAGGAGGGTGGAGCTGCAGCCTCGCAGCGCTCGGCAGCGCGCAAGGATTCGCCCTTGAGCACGATGCGATGAGCCTGCGCCAGCAGTCGATCGAGCATGGCATCGGCCATGGCCGGCTCGCCAATCCAGGCGTGCCAGTGTTCAACGGGCAACTGGCTGGTCACCAGCGTTGCGCGCGAGCCTGCCCGATCATCCAGGATCTCCATCAACGCCTCGCGCGTCAGGCTATCCAGCCCGACCAGCCCCCAGTCATCCAGCACCAGCACCTGGATCCTGGCCAGTTGTGTCAGCCACTTTGTGTAGGAGCCGGCAGCACGCAGGGTGCGCAGCTCCTCGGCCAGACGCGGCACGCGCAGGTAGCGGGTGCTGTGGCCCTGGCGGCAGGCGTACTGGGCCAGGGCGCAGGCGATCCACGTCTTGCCACAGCCGGTGGCGCCGGTCAGGATGATGGTATGTCCGGCACTTGCCCAATCACCCAGCG
>JBBAFU010000016.1:0-49397 GCA_041655275.1 Castellaniella sp.
ACAGGTTGTTGTTCGCGCTGTACACACCGATGCAGATGAAGAACAGCACCGCCGGATAGATCAGCCGGTACGGAATCGTCAGCATGCGCACCCACATGCCGATGAGCGGCAGGTTCAGCACCAGCAGAAGGAAGTTGCCGATCCAGAAGCTCGCAATCAGCCCCCAGAACACCGTCGGGTGCTCCATCATCATCTGCGGACCCGGCTGGATGTTGTGGATCATCAGCGCGCCCAGCATCAGCGCCATCACCGCATCGCCCGGAATGCCCAGCGTGAGCGTCGGGATGAAGGCCGTGATCGCCGCCGAGCTGTTGGCCGACTCCGGCCCCGCCACCCCTTCGATGGCCCCGCGACCGAAGCGGCGCGGCTCCTTGGCCAGCTTCTTCTCGGCCGCATAGCTCATGAACGAGGCAATCGTGCCGCCCGTGCCCGGCAGCAGGCCAAAGAACGAACCCAGCCCCGCACCGCGCGCAATCGCCCCGCCCGTGCCCTTGAGCTCGCTGCGCCCGCGCCACAGCGTGCGCATGTTCAGCTTCGCCTCGATGATGCTCGCACCAATGCCCAGGCGATTCACGCTGCCCAGCACATCGGCCACGCCAAACAGCCCCATCGCCAGCGCCACCAGCGACAGGCCATCCTGCAGTTCGGGAATGTCGAACGTGAAGCGCGCCACCCCCGTATTGATGTCTATGCCCACCACGCCCAGGATCAGCCCCACCAGCACCATGGCCACGCCCTTGAGCGCCGAGCCCGTGCTCAGCGTGGACGCCGCCAGCAGCCCCAGCAGCATGAGCGAGAAATACTCCGCCGGACCGAACTTGAACGCCACCTCAACCAGGATGGGGCTGAAGAACTTGGTGATGATGATGCCCACCGTCGCCCCCAGGAAGGAGGCGAACATCGCCGCAAACAGCGCCGGGCCCGCGCGCCCCTGGCGCGCCATCGGATTGCCGTCGATACAGACCACCGCGTGCGAGGCCGTGCCCGGCAGGTTGAGCAGCACCGAGGTGATCGCCCCGCCGTAGCTCGTGCCGTAATACAGGCCGGCCAGCATCATCAGCGCGCCCGCCGGATCCAGCCCGTAGGTGACCGGCAGCAGCATGGAGATGGCCGCCAGCGCACCGATGCCGGGCAGCACCCCGATCAGGTTGCCGATGAACACCCCGATGAAGGAGTACATCAGGTTGTTGAGCGTGAGCGCCGTCGAAAAGCCCAGGATGATGGAATCAAACATGGCCTAGCCCCAGGTGAACAGGCGAAACTGCATCTGCAGCCCGTAGTGGAAGATGCCCACCGCCATCAGCGTGATGACCGCTGAGAGCCCCGCAGCTGCCTTCAGACTGTTGCTGCGGTCTCCCAGCGCGGAGACGAACACCAGCATGAAGGTGGCCGGCACCAGTCCGCCGTACTTGCCCAGCACGATGAACAGCACCACGCCCACGACCACGAAGGTCCAGGCGCGAAACTGCGGCGCCAGCTTCGTGGTGGACACCTCGCCGTCTTCCGGTGCCGGCGAGGCCAGGATCAGTGTGCTGATGAGAATGAGCATGCTGCCCAGCAGCAGGGGAAAATAGCCCGGCCCCATGCGCGCAAGCGTGCGCACTTCGTAATTCAGGCTGCCCAGTACCGTGCCCAGACCGATGAGCATCATCAGCCCGGCGGCGTAGACCTCATTCTTGTTGATCTTCAGTCGCATGACTTACCCATATTTTCCCGGATCGGACATTCTATCGCGGACCATCACGGTCCGCAGCCCTGCTCCGCATGAAAGCATAGTGCCACACCGCCGGCGTACTCGCGCGCGACGAACAGATTGCCATCGTTCTCGACAAACGGTACTGCATTTGCCTGCAACACTGCACGCGCCTTCGCCGGATCGGCCACCGACACGCTGATGGCGGCAGGAAACGGCAGTACCGGCGCCGTGGCGGCGGGCCAGCCCGGCGGCATGGCATCCGCCGGCATCAGCATCAGCCGGCCCTGAGCCAGTTGAAACGCCAGGCCCCGGCCCAGGGTCCGGGCATCCATGCCCAGATAGCGCGCATAGCGTTGGCCGGCCTCGTGCAGATCCGCCACCTGCACAACAACCCCGGTGAACGCCTGCGCGCTGTTGGGATGTGCGAGCAGATGCGCCTGCCACAGCCACTGTGGTGTTTCGTGGCGCAGCAGGAAGACCATGCCTTCGGGCATTTCCGCAGGCGGCACACGCACCTGGCTGAAGACGACCAGTTGGGGCCCCTGAGGGGTGTCAGCATAACGCCGCAGGTCCGCCGGCAGCGCCGAAAACCCGCGGGCGCGCAGGGCTGTCAGGGACGCCTCGGGCTCCTCGCAGCCCAGCGCCATGATATGCAGGCCGACATGATGCTCCAGCCCCTTGTCCACCCCGCGCGCATCCAGTGAAGGATCGACGATCCCGAGCAGCTCGATATAGCCACGGGTCAGCATGGCACAGCGGTTGGCCGTGCCGCGCGGCGTGGATTGGCCGGTTTGCGGATCGATGCTGGCATGCTGCGACTGCGGTGTGAGCTGAAAACCCAGGCGCTCGTAGCACCGGGCAACCTCATCCAGCGAGTGCGCGAAGATGCCGGCATGATCAAGTCCGGTCGTGAAGCGCGTATCAGGGGCAGTGGACTGGGGCATCATGGAAACCGCTCAATCGACGCGGGCGCCGGAAATCTCGACCACCTTGGCCCAGCGCTCGATGTCGGCCGCATGGATCTTCGCAAAGGTATCGAGGCTCATGTCCTCGGGCGGCGTGATGCCCTGGGACTGACGCAGCCAGGCATCGAAGTCAGGACGCTTCACAATGGTGGTGATTTCCTTGTTCAGGCGCTGCTGGATGGCCTCGGGCAGTCCGGCCGGACCGAAGATGCCATACCAGGTCGTGCTTTGATAGCCGGGCAGATCGCAGCCTTCCGCAATGGTGAGCACGCCGGGCAGTGCATCAACCGGCGAGCTCTGTGTCACACCAAGCGCCCGCAGCGTGCCTTTCTGGATGAAGCCCATGCTGGGCGCCACCTGATTGAAGAAGAAATCCACCTCGCCGGCCAGCAGCGCCGTCATCGCCGGCCCCTGGCCGCGATACGGGATGTGCATGACATTGACATCAGCCATGTTGGCGAACAGGGCGCCGGCCAGATGCCCGGAGGCACCATTGCCGGTGGACGAGAAATTGAGCTCGCCCGGCTTTGCCTTCGCAAGCGCGATCAAATCCTTGCAGGTGTGGATATCCGGATGCTTCTCGGGATTCACGAGCAGGACATTGGGCACATCACCCAGGATGGCGATGCGGGTGAAATCCTTTTCGACATCGAAAGGCAGCGTGGCATACAGGGATTTGTTGATGGCATGTGTGCCCGACGTGCTCAGCATGATGGTATAGCCATCCGGCGTCGCACGGGCCACGACATCTGCCGCGACGTTGCCGCCCGCACCAGTGCGGTTCTCGGCGATGAAGGTCACGCCCATGGACTTGCTGAGCTCCTCACCCAGCTTGCGGGCATAGATATCCGTTCCGGCCCCACCGGGGAAGCCGCCGATGATGGTGATGGGCCGGTTGGGCCAGCTTTCCTGGGCCGCGGCAGGAGCCGTCAGCGCCAGTGCCAGAGCGGCGGCGAACAAAGGTTTCAATAACATCACAGTCTCCTTCGGGTGTACGACTATTTCGAAAAGCCCGGCTTCAGGCCGTCAGGACGGCCACGCCGCGGGCCAGGCGTTGCATGGCGGTTTCCAGCTGCGACTCGGACGTGGCGTAGCTGATGCGGAAATACGGTGCGAGACCAAAGACACTGCCCGGTACCACAGCCACATCATGCGCTTCGAGCAGATAGCGGCAGAATGCCGCATCGGAATCGATGCGCTGGCCATCGGGCGTGCGACGGCCGATGACACCCTCGCAGCTGGCAAACGTGTAGAAAGCGCCTTCGGGACGTCGGCAGCGAATGCCCGGCACAGCGTTCAGGGCATCGACCACCAGGTCACGGCGTCGTGCAAATGCTGCGCGTCGCTCATCCAGTACGTCCTGGGGGCCATCGAGTGCAGCAATGGCCGCCATCTGGCTGATCGAGCTGGGATTGGATGTGCTCTGGCTCTGCACAACTGCAATACCGGCAATGAGCTCGGCCGGCCCGCCCGCATAGCCCAGGCGCCAGCCGGTCATGGCGTAGGCCTTGGAAAGGCCGTTGACCGTGAGCGTGCGCGCCTTCAGGCGCGGCTCGACCTGGGCCATGGTGACAAACTCGAAACCATCGTAGATGAGGTGCTCGTAGATATCATCGCTGAGCAGCCAGACCTGGGGATGGCGCAGCAGGACGTCCGCAATCGCACGCAGATCCTCGCGGCCATAGGCGGCGCCGCTGGGATTGGACGGCGAGTTCAGCATCAGCCAGCGCGTGCGCGGTGTGATGGCCGCCTCGAGATCCTGCGGATCCAGCCGGAAACCGTTGGCTTCGCGCCCGGCCACCGCCACGGGCACACCGTCTGCGATGCGCACCATGTCGGCGTAGGACGTCCAGTACGGCGAAACCATGATGACTTCATCACCCTCATCCAGGCTGGCCATGAAGGCGTTATGGATGACTTGCTTGGCACCTGCTCCGACGGTGATCTCGTCCAGCGCGTACTCGATCTCGTTCTCGCGCGCGAACTTGCGCTGAATGGCCTGCTTGAGCGCCACCGTGCCATCCAGCATGGTGTATTTGGTATGGCCTTCCTGAATGGCACGGATTCCGGCCTGCTTCACATGCTCGGGCGTGTCGAAGTCCGGCTCGCCGGCGCCCAGCACGATGACATCACGGCCCTGGGCTCGCAGGCGCGCCGCCGTGCTGCCGATGCGCAGGATTTCGGAAACGGCGATGTGATCCAGGCGCCGGGCTGCGCGGAAGACCGGCGCCTGCGCGACATCGCTTGGAGAGACGAGGGAAGAATCGATCGACATGATGACAACCTTCAGGGTTTGGACGCCTGTGGCACATGCTGCATGAAGCGTGCCTCGGCATAATCGGCCAGCACATTGCTGGTGTAGATTTCAGCAAAGCTGGCGCGTGTGAGCGCCACCAGCTCATCATACGAGTGTTCGATGTGCTGTGTGATGATTTCCTGTACGCCCGCAACATCTCCTTCCTGCAGCAGCCGGACGATGACGGGGTGATCGTTGCGCACCAGACTGCGACGGGTCTTCAGGTCCATCCAGCGCACGAACCGGATGCGTTCATTCACCGAGCGCATGGCACGCACATATTCACCGTTGCCGCTCAAGGCCGCCAGACGCTCATGAAATTCTTCATCCAGGGCCAGCAGCAGGATGGTCTCTTCGTCATTATGCGGCACGGTGCGGCTTTCTTCCGTGAACCGGGCAAGCCCGCGCAAATCCTCCAGTGAAGCCCGTTCGCTCGCCTTCTGCACGACGGCCAGTTCCAGCGTAATGCGAAATTCATAGAGGTCGAAGATCTGCTTGGGGTCCAGCGGGCGAACGGTGTAGCCGCGATTGGCCGTGGCTACCAGAAAGCCGTCGGCAGCGATACGACTGAGGGCTTCGCGCACGGGCGTACGGCTGACTCCCAGCTGACGGGCGAGTTCAACTTCGTTCACCCGTTCATCAGGCCGCAGGCGAAAAGTGGTGACCATGGCCTTGATGCGCTCATAGATGGGCGTACCGCCGGCAGGGGGTACCAGCAGCGACGAGACATCAGGAGCCATTGCCATTGCACACCTTGCTGTACACAGTTTCGAACACAGTTTAATATACACCCGGGACGGACCTGAAATCCATCGAAAACCATCGCTTCAGGCCTGAATTCGGGAATTCACTGATAAGACACAGCACGCCATGACTTCACGCACGCTTCCTCCTCGAGACCAGATCACCCTGTGCTTCGCGCACGCTGCCTACCGCATGAAGGAGCGCTTCGATGCGCGCAACACCGGCATGCGCAGCGTCGAAGTGCGCACCGCCGATGACCTGCAGGCCGCCGCCGGCCAGGCCGATGTGATGGTGGTCTCGGGAATGTGGACCAATGATCTGATCGCCCAGGCGCCGCGCCTGGCCTTTGTCCAGTCCATCAGCGCCGGGGTCGATCAATATTCCCGCGAGCAATTTGAGGCCGCAGGCATTCGCCTGGCCAGCGCCCAGGGGGCAAACGAGCGCGCCGTGGCCGAACACGCCATGGGCCTGATGCTCAGCCTGTCACGCCAGATCTCGCTGGCCCGTGACAATCAGCGCAACCGTTTCTGGCGCGGCATGATCTCCGAAATCGCCCGGCGCGAAGACGAGCTCGGGGGCAAGACCCTGGTCATTGTCGGCATGGGGCGCATAGGCTCACGCCTGGCGCAGCTTGCGCGCGCCTTCGACATGCATGTCATTGGTGTGAAGCGCGATATCACGCGCGGTGTGGAAGCGGCCAACGAAGCGATGCCCCAGGCCGAACTCGGGCAGGCGCTGGCACGCGCGGATTACGTGGCCCTGACCTGTCCGCTCACGCCGGACACCGAAGGGCTCATGGATGCCGTCGCCTTTGCCGCGATGAAGCCTTCGGCCTATCTCGTCAATGTGGCGCGCGGACGCGTGGTGGATGAAACCGCACTCATGGAGGCCTTGCATAACGGCACGATTGCGGGTGCCGCCATCGATTGCACACACGAAGAACCGCTGCCCGAAGGCTCGCCCCTCTGGGATTGTCCGGACCTGATCATCACGCCGCACACCGCCGGCGAAACCCGGCGTTACGAAGACAATGTCATCGACATCCTGCTTGAAAACCTCGAGCGGCTGTGGAAAGGCGAAGCCGGGCTGCGCAACCAGATCATCTGATGGTTCTTCACTTCAGGGAATGACGAGAATGCGCCCGCGCACCTCCTGACTCACCAGCGCAGCGAAAGCGGTATCGGCTTCGGCCAGCGGATAGCGGGCACCCTCACGTGCCCGCAAGCCGCCTTCGGCCAGACTGCGATTGATGGCGCGGGCTGCCTGTGCCAGATCAGCAACACCGGCATTGCTGATGGCAAAGCCGCACAGACGCACATCACGCGTATAGACATCACCCACCGGCAGCACGGGCCGGCTGCGCCCCAGGCCCGCCATGATAATGACGCGGCCACGTGGACGCATCTGCCCGAGCACCTCGGCAAACGCGTAATGCCCGCTGGTATCCCACCAGACATCGATGCCTTCGGGGGCCAGCCGGCGCAAGCGCGCATAACGATCGGGCGCCTGATAGTCGAGCACGGCAGAAGCACCGTTGGCCAGGCAGTCGGCGTGATCCGCCGATGCGGCCGTGGCAATCACCCGGGCACCGGCGCGTGCGGCCATATGCACCACGGCCGAGCCCACGCCGCCGGCCGCCCCTTCAACAAATACGCACTCGCCGGCGCGCAGATTCGCCTCGCGCCACAGGCCCAGCCAGGCCGTGGCGGCGCAATGCAGCACCGCCACGGCATCGTGCGCCGTCACCCCGGCAGGCAGGCGATATGCGCGGTCGACAGGGACAAGCACATATTCCGACAACACGCCCTGGCGGCCGCCATGGCCCAGCGAGTTGCTCCAGAGCACATCACCCGCCTGAATACCGCTGACACCGGGCCCCGCCGCGACCACCCTGCCGACGACATCGCGCCCCGGAACAAAGGGGAACGGCAGATGCGTGCGATAGGCACCGGAACATACGAAGACGTCCACCGGGTTGAGCGCCGCTGCCTGCATGCGCAGCAGCACGTCGGTGGGGCCGGGCTGCGGCACGGGAAGCCGGCCCAGGTGCAGCGCTTCCGGGCCGCCGTGTGCCGTTATCCAGGCGGCATGCATATCTGCCGGCAAATGCGCGGCAGTCATGCTCGGGGGCGCGCAATCAGGGACACACTATCAGGGACGCACGACAAGGTTGTTGCGCACCTGGGTCACGCCGCGTACCGACCGCGCCACCTCGCCCGCCCGCTGCTTTTCACGCTCGGACTTCGCAAAGCCGGACAATTGCACCACACCGGCACTGATGGTCTTCACATTGATGTTCAGTGCCGATGTGGCGGGATCACTGGCCAGCTTGGTCTTGATGGTGGCCGTGACCGCCGACCCGTCGATGTACTGCCCGACGGTTTCCTGTTCGCGGGCTACGGTGCACCCTCCGAGCAGGGCGATGCCGACGCCTGCCGCCAATGCGAACCGGACAAAGCGGGTTGAAAAAGACTTGTCCAACATGATGGCTCCTGTTTGTTGCAGACCAGAGATTCAAGGTAGCGCCCGCATCGCGCGGGGTCAAGCGTGCAATGCCTTCACGCCCCGGGTACAGATGGACCGGCGGGATCGGTGGCATCGGTGGGAGCGGCAGTGCCGCCCACCCAGCTGCCGGCCTTGTCACGCAGGCGCTTGAACTGCGTGGACGCCGCATCCAGGCGCGCCTCCCATTGCGGATCGGGGGATTGGCCTTCAATGGCCTTGAACCATGCCTGCAGCAGGCAGGCAATGGCGAAAGGCTCGATCAGCGCAGCTTTCACCGCCCAGGCAAACAGCAGCGCAAAGACCATGCCGCCGGCCGACCAGGCGCCCGGCAACATGTAGACCAGAGCCGCTGCAGGCGCCAGACAGAACAGGAATACCAGAATGGACAGCCCGTACACAATCAGGGTGAGCCAGGCCGCGTTCCTGAGCATGATGCCGCCATTCTGCCCGTAGAGCACGAGTGCGGTGCGCGCAGACAGCCAGGGGTTCTCGCTTTCGGTGCGAATGGCGTAGGCAAGAATCACCTCGTCGATCAGACCGATGGCCAGGCGCAGAAAGGCGCGGACGACTGACATCAGGTTCTGCAGGCCGGGGATGGGCAGCAGACCGGCCACACCCTGGACCAGACCCGTGATGGCCTTCACAACCCCCTTGATGAGCTGATCAAGCCCAAAGAGCATGCTTGCCTGCCCAAAGCGCTGACCGACCACACGCTTGGCATAGTCGATCTGGGACTGCCCTTCGGGCATGGGCTGGCCATCGAGCAGCCGCACCATGACGGCGATGTGACCGGCCTTGACGATATAAAGAATGTATTCACGCAGGAAATACATTGCAGCACCGGCCACACCCAGGCCGATGAAACCGCCCCAGACGGTGGCTGCCGCGCGGAAATCCGTATCACCAAAGCCGCCCACACCCCAGCCGATGCCCGAGCCCACGCCGGTGGCGAGTATATAGGCCAGGGTGATGCCGAAATACACCAGACAGCGCAGCATGATGAAAGGCAGCGTCTGCATCATCAGACCCCACGCCCTGCCTATACTGAACGTCCACATATTGCCTCCTTCATTCTTGTTCATTGAGCGAATGTCGCGACAGCATGCAACATCCGGGATGCTGCGAGTATAAAGCACGCGATGCAGAAGATTTCGGTAACATGAAGCCTGTCCGTCCCCCCTGAAAGGAGCGATCCGTGCCCTTTACTGCACCCATCACCTGTATCGAGGATTTTCAACGTCTTGCGCGCCGTCGCGTACCGCGGATGTTCTACGACTATGCCGACTCGGGCTCCTGGACGGAAAGCACCTATCGCGCCAACGAGACGGATTTCGCACGGCTGCAATTTCGCCAGCGCGTGGCTGTTGACATCGAGACGCGCACACTGGCCACCCGCATGGCGGGCCACGATGTCGCGATGCCGCTGGCACTTGCCCCCACCGGGTTGACCGGCATGCAATGGGCCGATGGGGAAATCCTGGCTGCCCGCGCCGCCGAACGCTTCGGCATTCCCTTCACACTGTCCACCATGAGCATCTGCTCCATAGAGGACATTGCCGCCCACACCACGCGCCCTTTCTGGTTCCAGCTCTATGTGATGCGCGACCGTGACTTCATCCGGCGCCTGATCGAGCGGGCGCAGGTGGCAGACTGTTCGGCGCTGATGCTGACGCTGGATCTGCAGGTGCTGGGCCAGCGTCACAAGGACATCCGCAATGGCCTGAGCACACCGCCGCGCCCCACCCTGCGCAACCTCGTCAATCTGGCGACCAAACCGCGCTGGTGCCTGAACATGCTGAACACGCCGCGGCGCACTTTCGGCAACATCGTCGGTCACGCCAAGGGCGTGGGCGACCTGTCTTCACTCTCGTCCTGGACAAGCGAGCAGTTCGATCCTTCGCTCAGCTGGAGCGATATCGAATGGATCAAGAAGCATTGGGAAGGCACGCTCATCCTGAAAGGCATCATGGACGAAGCCGACGTGCCCATGGCCATCGATTCGGGCGCCGATGCCCTGGTGGTGTCCAACCATGGCGGGCGCCAGCTCGATGGCGCCCCCTCGTCCGTCTCGGCCCTGCCCGGCATCGTTCAGGCCGCGGGCAAGAAGATCGAAGTGCTGATGGATGGCGGCGTGCGCTCGGGACAGGATATCCTGCGCGCCCGGGCCCTGGGCGCGCAGGGCGTGCTCGCAGGGCGCGCCTTTCTGTATGCGCTGGGGGCCATGGGCGAGGCCGGTGTCAGCAAGTGCCTGGAGTTGCTGGCCAGGGAACTGGACATCAGCATGGCCTTCTGCGGGCATACCGACATCAACAAGGTGGACCGCAGCATTCTGCTTAACGCCGACTGCTTCGACCGGTCAAGGCCGGCACCCGGGGCCCCGGTACGCAAAGCTAGCGCGGCAACACCTGCTCCGCAGTGAGCCGTGCCCTGCCGGGCTCGGGCACTTCCAGTGGATCGACGCGCTGCAGGCTGGCGTGACAGCGCAATGTGAGCCGCTGATACTGCCGCGTGCCGCTGGTCTTGCCGGCCACATCCGCATCGCTGAGCGTGCGTACCACACGCCCGGGTGCACCCATGACCAGACTGCGCGGCGCCACCTGCATGCCCGCCTTGACGAAGGCCATGGCACCCACGATGCTTTCCTCGCCGATGACGGCCTCGTCCATGACGACGGCGTTCATGCCCACCATGGCATTGCGCCCGATGATGCAACCATGCAGAATGGCGCCATGCCCGATATGGCCGTCGGGTGCGACGATGGTGTCGCTGCCCAGCCGGCCATGCACCACGCAGCTGTCCTGGATGTTGGAGCCTTCCTGCATCTCGATATGACCGAAGTCACCGCGCAGGCTGGCCAGCGGCCCGACGTAGACGCCGGGCCCTATGATGACGTCACCGATCAGCACGGCCGTGGGATGGACGAAGGCCGTCGGATGCACCACCGGCACGAAGCCGTCTATGGAATAAATCTGCAGATCGCGCATGAGCCCCTTCCCTGTTTTCCGCTCAGACGGACTTCATGGTGGTGGGCAGCCAGGTGGCCATCTCGGGATAGAGCGTCAACAGCACCACCATCAGTATCATGAGCAGGAAGAACGGCAGCACCGCCTTGGTGATGGTCCAGATATCCTCGTTCGCGATGCCCTGCACGACAAACAGGTTGAAGCCCACCGGCGGTGTGATCTGCGCCACCTCCACCATGATGGTCAGGAAGATGCCGAACCACAGCAGGTCTATGCCCGCCTGCTGCACCATGGGAATCACCACCACGGTGCTGAGCACCACCATGGAGATGCCATCCAGGAAGCAGCCCAGGATGAGGTAGAGCACCGTCAGTGCGGCCAGCAGGGCGTAGGGCGACAGGCCCATGGCGTCAATCCAGTGTGCGAGCGCGCGTGGAATGCCCGAAAAACCCATGGCGGTCGTCAGGAATGCAGCGCCGGCAAGGATGAAGGCAATCATGCACGAGGTGCGCATGGCGCCGTACAAGCTGGCCTGAAAGCTTTCCCAGGTAAGACTGCCGGCCACCAGGGCCACGATGAGCGAGCCCACCACACCCAGGGTGGCGGCCTCGGTGGCCGTCGCAACACCCATGTAGATGGAACCGATGACGGCAATGATGAGCAGCACGATAGGCAGCAGCAGGCGCACGCGCTTGAGCGCCTCCATGAGCGGCAAACGCGGCTCGGGCGGCGGCATCTTGTCGCGATGAAACAGCGACCACAGCACGATATAGCCCACGAACAGACCCATGAGGACCAGTCCGGGAATAACGCCTGCGAGGAACAGGCGGCCAATGGAGACATTGGCCGATACGCCGTAGACGATCAGGATGATGGACGGCGGAATGAGCAGGCCCAGCGTACCCGAGGCCGCCAGCGAGCCCAGGCTCAGGCGCCGGTCATAGCCACGCTTCTCGAGCTCGGGCAGCGACATCTGGCCCACGGTGGCGGCCGTGGCCGCCGACGAGCCGCTGACGGCTGCAAAGATGCCGCAACCCAGCACATTGACATGCACCAGGCGACCCGGCAGGCGCCCCACCCAGGGCGCCAGACCTTCGAACAGGTCGGCCGCCAGGCGGGTGCGGAAAAGAATCTCGCCCATCCAGATGAACAGCGGCAATGCCGTGAGCGTCCAGGTGCTCAACGAGCTCCAGATAGTGGTGGGCATGACGGCATCGATGGGGGCACTGGAGAACATGAGCATGGTCATGTAGGCCACACCGATCAGCGACAGGGCCACCCAGACACCGGAACCCAGAAAGAAGAACAGCGCCAGTACGAGCAGGGGGCTGTAGGTGAGGATATCCATGGCTTACTCGGTGAAATCCTCGGCATCACCGGAATCGTAGGTTTGCGGCTCGCCGCGCACGAAGCGCAGCCCTTCCTCAAGCAGCGCGAGCTCGAGCAAGGCAACGCCCAGCAGCATCCCCATTTGCGGAATCCACAGGGGCACCCCTATCATGCCGGTTGACAAGTCATTGTATTCGTAGGAAATCTGGACCAGACCCAGCGTGAACCAGGCGAAGGCGCCCACCGCCACAATGGCGAACAACAGGCACCAGCCTTCGATGATGCGGCGCGCCGGGCCGTGGATGCGCGAAATGAAGAGAGTCACCCGGATGTGCCCCCCCGTGCGCAAGGTATAGGCCAGACCCAGAAAACTGGAGGCCGCCATCGCGAAGCCTGCAAATACATCGGCGTCGCGCACCTGGATATGAAACAGCCGCCCGCCGATCTGAAGCAGCGTGAGCACAGCGATCATGACCAGGAAGAAGGCGGCCAGGGCCCCACCAAGACGATAGATTCGATCCAGCATCAGTGAGGCCTCCGGGACCCGTTCTCTATTTGACTTTGTTGTACGCGTCAACAATGGTCTTGCCTTCGGCAGGTGCGCTGGCAATCCATTCGCTGATCAGGGTTTCATGGATGGGACCGAACTCGGCCTTCATGGCGTCGGACGGCTGATCGACCGTCATGCCGTGATCCTTCAGCATCTGGATCAGCTTGCCGGTCTCTTCTTCGGCCATCTTCCAGCCGCGTGTTTCAGCTTCGTCGGACGCCTTCAGCAGCGCTGCCTGCTCGTCCTTGCCCAGCTTGTCGAACGCCTTCTGGTTGACGACCAGGATGTTCCACGGTGCCATGGCGCGCACATCGGTGAAATACTTGACGAAATCCCAAGCCTGGGTGTCGACGCCGGTAGCGGGCGAGGTGATCATGGCGTTGATGACGCCGGTGGAGAAGGCCTGCGAGACTTCAGACTGCTGCACCGTGACCGGCGTGGCACCCATCAGCTCGGCCAGACGCCCGGTGACCGGGTTGAAGGCGCGGAACTTGCTGCCCTTGAAATCGCTGACGGACGTCAGCTTGTCCTGGCTGTAGAAGGAATTGTAGGGCCAGGGCACCACATTGAGCAGCTTGAGCCCCTGCTTGGCCAGGATTTCCGTCAGATAGGGACGGGTGGCATCAAGCAGCTTGGATCCCTGCTCGTAATTGCCGGTAAGGAAAGGCACGGAGTCAATCCCGAACACGGCATTTTCATTGCTGTGCATGGACATCAGCAACTCGCCGATGGGCACCTGACCCGTCTGCACGGCCCGCTTCACATCGGGCTGCTTGACAAGGGAATCCTCGGGATGGATGACGATGTCGAACTTGCCGTTGGTGGCAGCCTTGACGTCATCGGAAAACTGCACCAGATTGCGCGTGAAGTAATTCTGCATATTCGAGCGCACGGGCATGTCCCACTTCTGGGCGCTGGCCACAGAAGTCAGGCCGAGACCGGCCATCAGACATGCTGCAAGAAGACTGGTTTTGAACCGCTTGTTCATGATCACTATCTCCTGTTGTAAACCGCCACGGGCCCCCTCATCAGGCAGGCAGCCGAGCTGTACGGGCGACTTATTATAGGGGGTGTGCAGATGCGCTCAAGGCACGTTACATCATGCAAAACCATTGCATGATGCGACCGGCGAAACGCGACTGAACTTTGTTAGACTGATTTCTGGATGTTCTCTGCAATTTCTGGAACCCTGACGTATGACTACTCGCATCAAGGGTGTGCTCTCACCCGTTGTCACCCCTTTTGACTCAAACCTCAAGCCGGACGCCCCGCGTTTTGTGCGCCACTGCCAGTGGCTGCTGGACAACCAGGTCGGCCTGGCTGTTTTCGGCACCAACTCGGAAGCCAATTCACTCACCCTGGCCGAGCGCATGCATCTTCTCGATGCCCTTGTGGAGCAGGGACTGGACGCCTCGCGCATGATGCCGGGCACCGGCAGCTGCACGATAGAGGATACCGTACAACTCACGGCGCAGGCGGTCAAGCACGGCTGCGCGGGCGTATTGATGCTGCCGCCCTTCTATTACAAGGGCGTGACGGACGAAGGCCTGTACCGCTATTTCTCCGAAGTCATACAGCGCGTGGGGGATGCGCGCCTGCGTATCTACCTGTATCACATCCCGCCGGTATCCCAGGTGCCCATCAGCCTGGCCCTGATCGAGCGGCTGCTCAAGGATTACCCGCAGGCCATCGCCGGCGTGAAGGACTCCTCGGGTGACTGGAACAACACGCTCGCCATGCTTGAGCAATTCCAGCCGCACGGCTTCGATGTCTTTGCCGGCAGCGAAACCTTTCTGCTTGAAACCCTGCGCCATGGCGGTGCGGGCTGCATCAGCGCCACGGCCAATGTCAATCCGGCGGCCATTCATGCCTTGTATGCCCACTGGCAGGATGCCGATGCCGACGAGCGCCAGCAGGCGCTGAACGCCGTGCGCAGCGCCTTCCAGAAGCATGTCATGATTCCGGCCATGAAGCGGGCCGTGGCGCACTGGAGC
Source organism: Castellaniella sp. (assembly GCA_041655275.1). Taxonomy (GTDB): domain Bacteria; phylum Pseudomonadota; class Gammaproteobacteria; order Burkholderiales; family Burkholderiaceae_B; genus JAJYRX01. The sequence goes on from JBBAFU010000016.1 coordinate 15,043, forward strand.
GGCATCGATACCTGGGCGGGCGTGCGCCCGCCGCTGGTCGAGCTGGATGATGCCGCAGGCCGGCAGCTGATTGACGACCTGCAGGCACTGAAGTTCGAAATGCCCGGCATGCGCGCCTAGGAAGTCCCGGATACGCGCACACCGGATGGTCGCGGGCTAGAGTTCGGCCCGCGACAGGTCCCACATATGCGCGTAGATGCCTTCGGCAATCACGGCATCGGCAGGGATATGGGCGGTATTGCCCACCAGCGCACGGCCATGACGGCGCACGGCGTCGCTGTTCGTGCCTTCCACCATCACGTACCAGTCGCTGGCACTGGGCGGCGGCACCGCTTCGGTCAGCGGCTTGGAGAGCTGGGGATCGCTTTCCACCAGATGGGCGGAAATGATCTCCTGCTCCAGGATGAGGGCGCGCAGGGCTTCGTCCAGATGCGTGCGCAAGGCGTCGGCATCCTGGCCCAGAGGGCGGATGGCGGCAAAATACAGGGTACTGCCCCTGCCCTGCCCATGGCTGGCCGAAACGCGTACGATGGCACGCCCGCCATCACGGAAACGCTCGATGTAATACAGGGAGCGCTCGGTCTGGTTCGCCAGGGCCTTGCGATACTGCGGGCTGTCGAGCACCTCGAAGGTCTCGGTCGTGTAGAAATTCAGGTACTTCGGCTGGGCATCCACAGCCTGATAGCGGCGCGCTTCGGTAAAGCCGTCTATCCCGACCCGTTCGGCCAGGTGTTCCTTGTCGTACCAGTCGTTGAAACCTTCTTCATCGGCGGCATCGACATTCATCATCGTAATCAGCATGGCCTTTCCGGAAAGTGGCATGATGGACTATCTCCTGTAAACAAGCATGGAAGGGGTTTGCCTGCTGCGAGTATACTGCGGCGACATGGGGCCATCGCCGCTATGCGTCATGTGCTCCGAGGTTTTTGATTGAGGAATTTTGAGCATGGACGCTGTCATTGTCACCCTGGGTTCGCAACGCTATGAAGTACAGCGGGCCTGGCCCGGTACCCCGCATGATTTCACTGCCATCTGTGATGTCACCGTGATGGCGGACGGGCGCGTCGTTGCCATGCGCCGGCGTGCTCCCCAGCTCATCGTGCTGGCCCCGTCGGGTGAGCTGCTCGACCAGTGGACGGTACCGGGGCTGGTGTGCCCGCACTACCTGAATCCCGGTCCGGGCGGCGGCCTGCTCATCGCTGACTTCGATGGTCATCAGATCATCGCCCTGGACAAGCACGGCGAACTGCGCTGGACGCTGGGCAATCCGCGTGAACCCCACTGGATGGCCCCGTTCAACCACCCCACTTCGGCGAGCATGGACGGTGCGGGCAGGCTCTATGCAACCGATGGTTATGGCAATTCCTGCCTGCATATCTTCGACGCGCAGCGCACACTGGTGCGCACAGTGGGCACGCAGGGACCGGGGCCGGGCCAGTTCACGACGCCGCACGCCGTCATCGTGCTGCGCGACGGCCGCCTGCTCGTGGCCGACCGCGAGAACTATCGCCTGCAGTTCTTCGATGCGGAAGGCCGGGTACTGGGCGAGATTGGTGACGTCTACAAGCCCATGGCGCTGGCCGAGCTGCCGGACGCCACCATACTGGTGACGGACCAGACACCCCGGCTGTCGCGTTTTGCCCCGGATGGCCGCCTGCTCGGGCGCTGCCGCACGCTGAGCACCGTCGCTCACGGCATGGCAGCCGGCGCGGACGGCACGATCTATCTGGCTGAAATGACACCCGACATGCTTACCCGGCTGGTGTCGCTGCCGGCCTGATTGCCGGGCCCTGCTCGCGGGCGATGTGTTCGAACTCTTCCGGGCCGATGGCCCGGAAGCGCACATAATCGCCCACGTCCAGCAGACAAGGCGAGGCACGCAGGGGATCGAACAGGCGCAAGGGTATGCGCCCGATCAGATTCCAGCCGGCAGGCAGCACCACGGGATAGATGACGCATTGACGGTTGGCCAGACCGATGGAACCCTGGGGCACGGCGGTGCGCGGCGTGGTCCGCCGGCCAATCGACAGGCGTGCATCGAACATGCCCAGATAGGGGTGGCCCGGCGCGAAACCCAGCATGAGTACGCGCACCCGGGAGGCGCTATGCAGGGCGATCACCTCGTCGCGGTCCAGACCGCAATGGCGCGCCACATCATCCAGATCCCGGCCATGCTCGCCCCCGTAACACACCGGAAGCTCGATCTCGCGTACATCCGTCTCCTCACGAGCAAGGCGGGCCGGCATGAGCGCCTGCACCCGGCGGACCACCGCGTCGCGTGCCGACGCAGGCTCGAAATGCACGCCCACCGCCGCCATGGACGGCACCACATCACGCACCTGTGGCATACCGGCGGCAACGATGCGTCGCGCCAGCTCTACGGCAAAGCGGTTGGAACACTCCGGATCGTGCGCCTCGAACACCACCACCAGGCAGCGATCACCGCCCTGCTCGCAGTGCCAGGGCGGTACGCGCAGGATATCCGTCCCGCTCACAGGCCTTCCGGACGACGCAGATGCCATTGCGTGCGCGTCTGGTACTGCGCACCAATATCGAGCACCGTCTCTTCCCCATAGGGCCGACCGATGATCTGCAGCGACAGCGGCAGACCGGCCTTTGTGGCACCGCTGGGCAGGGACAGGGCCGACAAGTTGAAGAAGTTGCCAAAGCGCGTGTAGTAGGACGGGCTGCCACCCTGATCGACCTCTTCCAGCTTGAGTGCTGCAGTGGTGGTGGTGGGCGTGAGCAATGCATCCACCTGATCGAAGACGGTGTTGAAGCGCGCCTGCATCTCGCTGCGCGCGCGCAGTGCCTGCAGATAATCGGCGGCGGTGATCGTGCGTCCCGCCAGAAGACGCGGTCGCACGTCCTCATCCAGCGGCGCCTGTGGATCGTCCAGCAGATGATGGTACAGACTGTAACCCTCGGCAAACATGATCTGGCCGTTGAGGGCGGCAACCTCGGCAAACCCGTAAGGCAGGGTGATATCGACAATGTCGGCCCCGGCGTCGGCGAGCACCTCGAGTGCGGCATCGTAGGCGGCCAGCACTTCAGGCTCGGAAGCACTGCGGTCGGCTTCAGACAGGCGGGCCAGGCGCATGCCGCGCAAGTCCTCGCGTGCCGCCATCGCGGGGGCCGCCGCCGGCACCAGATGGGCATGACGATCCTGCGCGTCGTGACCGCGCAATGCCTCGTAGAACAGGCGGGCATCGGCCACGCTGCGCGCCATGGGTCCGGGCGTATCCAGTGTGGGGCTCAACGGCAGTACACCATAGCCGCTGATACGCCCCGAGGAGACCTTGAGCGCGGTCAGGTTGCACCAGGACGCGGGCAGGCGCACGGAACCCCCCGTATCGGTACCCAGCGCCAGGGGCACCAGATCGGCGGCGAGCGCCACGCCGGACCCGCTGCTCGAGCCGCCCGGCGTGCGTGCGGTTTCCAGATCCCAGGGGTTCCAGGGCGTACCCAGACGGATATTTGTACCCCAGCCCCCCATGGCAAACTCCACGGTATGGGTCTTGCCGATGATGATGGCACCCTGGCGCCACAGACGATGCACCAGACTGGCTGTGACCGGGCTGATGCGCCCGGCGTTTGCCGCCGAACCGCCGCCCGTATGCCGGCCTTCCATCTCGACCAGATCCTTGAGCGCGACCGGCATACCGTGCAGCGGCCCCAGCACTGCACCGGTGGCGCGTGCCAGATCAGCCGCCCGGGCCGCCCGCAAGGCATCTTCACCATACACTTCAACAAAGGCATGCAGGCGGGGCTCCCACCGGGCGATCCGCTGCAGATAATATTCAACCAGATCGACGGACGAAAGGGCACCACTGGCCAGCTGACCCGACAGCGTCCGGGCACTGGCATATACAAGAGAGGAAGACATCGAATAACTCGCTTCGGCTTGATGAACAAGAAGGAAGCAATAGTGTACCGATGCCTGTCGTATCCGGCGAGTGTCTTTCTAGGCTGAACGGGCCGGCAGAACCGCTTGCACCATGGGTTGGCAGGCCTGCGCCGGCAGCAGCCGGGCCGCCTCGGCATCGAGGACGATACGCACGCGGGGATGCTGCTTCAATACGCTGAAAGGCAGCTCCGGCGTGACGCCGCTGCGATGGAATGCAGCCAGCGTGGGCGCCTTGGCGGCGCCGGTGGCCACCAGCAGGATCTCGCGCGCCGACATGATGTCGCGCAGGCCCATGGTGATGGCACGCCCCGGAACAAGTTCGCCCTCGGCGAAGAAGCGGCTGTTGTCGATGCGCGTACGCTCGTCCAGACTGACCACATGCGTTGTGCTGTCGAACGCCGTCCCCGGCTCGTTGAAGCCGATATGGCCGTTGCGCCCTACACCGAGCAGCTGCAGATCGATGCCGCCCGCCTGGTAGATCGCGCTGGAATAGTGCCGGCAATAGCCGTCTTCATCCGGCGCGCAGCCATCGGGCAGATGATGGCGCAGCGGATCAAAGCCCAGCACATCGAACAGATGCTGTTTCATGTAGGCCGCATAGCTTTGCGGATGATCCGGCGTCAGGCCGATGTACTCGTCCAGGTTGAAGGAGCGCAGGCGCGACACGTCCAGACGCGTCTGGCGCACGCGTTCAAGAAAGCGCGCATACACCGGCTCCATCGTGCCACCCGTCGCAAGGCCCAGGACGGACTCGGGACGCGCGCGGACCTGTGAGGCCAGCGCGTCGGCCACAAAATCGGCGATCGTGGCCACATCGGGAAAGACCAGATACATGAACAGGGACGCAGGAGAACCATGAAAGTGAAAATCGTAACACGTGCGGATGCCACATGTTGCATGTGGCTTCGATAGAATGACAATTTTTCACGCCGCTCTCCAGAACTTCCATCAAGGCCTTGCATGCAGCCCCCATCTTCCGCCATATCTTCCGTCACCCCGCGCCTTCGCTGGATCGCCCGCCTGGCCTGGCTCACCTTCCTGCTTGTCTTCCTGATCACCAGCCTGAGTGCCTGGCTGCGCCTGTCCGGCCGCCTGCCGGGCTGTGAGCCCTGGCCCGGCTGCCTGGAAGCGGATGCCGCCGTCGGGGCCGCGCGTGCACTGCACCGCATGGCGGCTTCCGCCAGCCTGCTCGTCATCATCGCCATGGTGCTATTGAGCAGCCTGCCCCGCCCCGCACTGCGTGTACAACGCGCATCCGCACTGGCATTGCTGGGCCTGGCCCTATTTCTGGCAGTTCTGGGCGCGCTCACCGGACGATCCCAGGCCGGAGCCGTGGTATTGGGCAACCTGCTGGGCGGCATGCTCATGCTGGGCCTGGCGGTACAACTGGCCGGCAGTGCCCGCCGACAGGAAGCAGGTCCCCCGGCAGCCTGGACCGGCCTTGCCATCGGCCTGACACTGATACAAATGGCACTGGGCGGGCTGGCCGGCATGACTGACGAAACCCTGTCCATGATGCACGCCTTGCATATCCTGCTTGCACTACTGCTGATCCCTGTGCTTGTCGTGGGCGCCTGGCGTCTCGTGCGCGGACGCAGACGCGCATCAGCCGTGCTGATTCTGTCACTGACGGTGTTGCAGATTGCCCTGGGCAGTGTCATTGTCATCGATGGGCCCACCATCATGATCGTCACAATGCACAACATGACCGCCGGCGGGCTGCTGGCTGTCCTGTTTCATTGCAGGACTTGATGGAGGCGCGTTCACCACCCACCGGAGGTGTGAGAGTTGGCTGCACAATGGCAATTTCGAGGCTTCTTGAGTGAAAGCGGCAAAAAAATAATTGAGAGATGGCACGACCGACTATCAATCAAGGCACAAGCCAACTTCGCACGCGCACGAGATCATCTGCGACAGCAATCGAAGTCTGCCTGGGATCGTCCATATGCGAGCCCCTTAGGTCATCACATATATGTGATAAGATTTAAAGATGAAAATCGAACCCAACATCGCGCCGTAGGGCACTTTGCAAGCGCGACCCCATGGTTCATCATCACCACGCCTTGCGTGGAGAAGGATAGAGTTTATGGGCCCGTCAATTACCAAGATATCGCCCGCGAAAGGCGAGACATATGCGAACGGGAGCCTCGGAGATCTTGCCCGGCGTTCGAACAAGTCCGCAACTATCGACCGCACATCACTCTTGTCCGAAAGAAGTGAATGGGAGGATGCCGAATACCGACACGCTTATGCAGAAGCTGCGGTCGAACAAGGTATTGCCTGGCAGATAAGGGTCAACCGGCAAGCGCGCGGCCTTTCCCAGCAGAATCTGGCACAACAACTCGGGACGCGCCAATCTGCCATCTCCCGGCTTGAAGATCCGGAACATGGCAGCTACAGCCTGCCCACCCTGCTCAGAATTGCCAAGTCTTTCGACTGCGCACTCATGGTGCGTTTTGTCCCATATTCCTGGCTGGCATGGGAAGCTCAACATCTTGGCCCAGCCGATCTTTACGCCGCACCCTACTCAGAGGAAATTCATCATGACGCACTCCGTAAATGACGCAGATGGCATCTACCGCGACATTGCTTCGGTGAGCACCCCCACCCTCTTCAGCGACGGTTTGCTGTCATACAGCATAGGGCATCAGGTATCGCGTCTGACACTCGGCGTGGAAACCCAACCCGGCACGGCTGCCGCACCGATAGTCAATATCATCCTGCCAACAGAAGCATTACTGACCATCATTACAGATCTGCGTACTGCATTCAAAAACCCGGAGGTGCAGCAGCACATGATCAGTGCCATCAATCGCCTCACCGCAAAGACTGAAGCGTTGGACGACTGAACTACGCTCACGCGAGAACGCCCGACATAAACGCATCCGAAAAACAGAAGTCCTAATATTTCATCATTATGTATAATAATATACTAATAGCATTGATGACATTGACCCAGGAGAACAAACGTGACGACTCAACGCATCGACACTGATGTCGCCATCATCGGCGCAGGCACCGCAGGCATGTATGCCTTGCGCGAAGTGCGACGCGCCAAGCGCAGATTCGTACTCATCGACCACGGCCCATTGGGCACGGTATGCGCGCGCGTGGGCTGCATGCCATCAAAAGTTGCCCTGCACGCCGCAGCACAATGGCGGGCTGCACAGGGTCTGGAGCGCATCGGCGGTAGCGGCATCGAACATCTGCGCCTGGATCGCGATGCCACCTGGGCCGCCCTGCGCAAGGAGCGCGACGGCTTTGCCCAGCCCACCGCTGCCGGCACGCGCAAGATGGCCGGCGAGCACCTGATTGAAGGCCGTGCACGTTTTCTGTCGACCAACCAACTGGAAGTTGAACTGAATGCCGGCGGGCACTGCGAGATCAACGCCAAAGCCATCATCATCGCTGTCGGGTCACGGCCCATCGTGCCGGACTGGCTGCAACCCATGCGTGAACGCGTCATCACAACCGATGAGCTGTTCGAGCTGGAGACCCTGCCGCAAACCATGGGCATTCTGGGCCTGGGAGCGATCGGTCTTGAAATGGGACTGGCGCTTGCCCGACTGGGCGTGCCGGTCACGGGCGCCGATGTCGCCGCCCATATCGGCGGCATGACCGACCCTGAAATCTCGGCACGGGCGCTGGAACGCCTGGGCCCCGAGTTCGACATGTGGCTGCAGACACAAACCGAACTCGGCATGGCGGACAACGGTCTGATCATGAAGCGTGATGACAGCACACAGGTACAGGTTGAATTGCTGCTGGCCGCATTGGGCCGGCAATCGAATGCGGACAGACTGGGTCTTGCCGATGCCGGCATTACCGTGGATGGCAGGGGTGTACCGGAGTTCGATACCCAGACCATGCAGGTGGGCACGCTGCCCATCTTCATCGCCGGGGATGCGAACAATACCCTGGCATTGATGCATGAAGCTGCCGACGAAGGCGCCATCGCCGGCTACAACGCGGCAGGCATTGCTGCTGATTCCGGCATGCAGCCCCAGCGCTTCGTGCGCAAGACACCACTGGCCGTTGCCTTCACCGATCCGGATCTGGCCACTGTCGGCGCGCGTCTGTCCGACCTGGCGGAGGAGCACATTGTCATTGGTACGGCGGAAGGGCAAGGCAACGGGCGCAGCCGCGTACTGCATGAGCCGCGCGGCCTGCTGCGCCTCTACGCCGACAGGCGTGACGGGCGCCTTCTGGGCGCCGCGATGATGGCCGCCCGGGGCGAGCATCTGGCGCACGTGCTGGCACTGGCCATCGAACGGGGCGAAACCGCCGCCAGCCTTCTGCAGATGCCTTTCTATCATCCTGCGGTCGAGGAGATGCTTCAGTCAGCCCTGCAGGACGTGGTACGCCAGATTGACGATACCTCTCCCCTGCCCTTTGGGCTGCGGGTGGTCGGGGTTTAGGTTTATTGCCTTCACTATAGTGGATAATTAGTCAGTTTAGCGAGTTTATGTTTTTTTGATAAACTCACTAAAAATGACATAAGAGAGCACTATGGATCCAATTACAAACCCATATGCGCCCGGCGCCGGCACCATGCCCCCAGAGCTGGCGGGTCGTGATGCTATCCGAGACAGAGTGAGGATATGTCTGGCTCGCTTTGCTACAGGCAAGTCAGATAAAAGCATTCTGATGGTCGGCCTTCGAGGTGTCGGAAAAACCGTTTTGTTAGACCAGATGAGACGGGACGCAGAAGCGCAAGGAATTCACACGATCCGGATCGAAGCGCCGGAAGATCGATCCCTTCCAGCAATGTTGGCGCCACAATTGCGCATTGCCCTTCTTCGCCTCAGTCGCATGGAAAGAGCTCGGGAGGGTGCGCGAAAAGGGTTGAGGGCACTTGCTGGCTTCGTTGGGGCACTTAAAGCGTCATATGGCGATATCGAAGTAGGGATTGATGCAGAGTCTCTACCTGGCCTCGCGGATAATGGTGACCTTGAAAGTGACTTATCAGACTTGCTTCAATCCGCTGGTGAGGCGGCCAAGTCAGCAGGGACGGCGCTCGTGCTCTTCATTGATGAAATGCAATATATCAATGAAAAAGAGTTCGGAGCGCTCATCGCGGCACTGCATCGCTGCAACCATAACAATCTTCCGCTTACTGTTGTTGGAGCTGGCCTTCCTCAATTACTAGCCAGGGCAGGTAACGCAAAATCGTATGCTGAAAGACTATTCGATTTCCCAATGATAGGGGCTCTTGATAAAAATGCAGCTTCCGACGCGATCACCAAACCCGCTGCTGCCGAGGGGGTCATTATTGAAAAGAACGCAGTTCGGAGAATAGTGGAACACACCAGAGGGTATGCTTATTTCTTGCAAGAATGGGGCAAACATTCATGGGATGCCGCAGATGAGAGCCCCATAACACTCGAAGATGTTGAAAGTGCCACAGGCACAGCAGTTGCAGCTCTAGATGAAAGCTTCTTCCGAGTAAGACTTGACCGCCTGACTCCAGCAGAGAAGCGGTACATGCGAGCGATGGCAGCACTAGGCCCTGGTCCCCATCGATCTGGCGATATCGCAGACGTTCTAGGGCAAAAGGTGACTTCGCTGGGCCCGACACGCAACAATCTGATTGCGAAGGGTATGGTTTGGAGTCCAAGTCACGGCGATACAGCGTTCACGGTTCCGTTGTTCGACGAATTCATGCGGAGAATAATGCCTTCCGACACCGAACGTGGCACCTAAGGGTGGAGTGGTCACGTTTTGGGCACAGTCGGCACCAGACAAAAAAATCGCCACCGTGCTGGGTGGCGATAAGTCGTTGATTGACAATGAAAATTCTGGTGGCGCATCAGGGACTCGAACCCCGGACCTGCGGATTATGATTCCGTCGCTCTAACCAACTGAGCTAATGCGCCAAAGCACGCTAATGTACACCACTATCGACGCGCGCGCAAGGCAAGTCCCAGCATGATGAGTGTGACCCCCTGGAACGCCAGATCGATGGCCAGCAGGAAACCCAGGATGAACACACTGTTGTCCGGCCAGCCCAGCGCGATGAGCAGGCCCGCCAGCAGGCTGATGGCGCCCGAGAAAGCCAGCCACTGCCAGCCCGGCTGGGCACGGTTCTGAAACCAGACCCACAGGCGGAAGGCGCCCGAGCCTATCAGGCTCGCACCCAGCAGCAAGGTCAGGACGGCGGCACCCACCAGCGGATTGTAGAAAGCCAGCGCGCCGGCGCCCAGATACAGCACACCGCTGAGCGTCCAGAGCAGAAAGCCGCCCCAGCCCTTCATGCGCCAGGCGTTGACCAGCATGGCCACGCCGGCAATCAGCATGAGGATGCCCACGAAGATCACGCTGACAAGGGCGGCGGTCAGCACATGCCAGGACGCCAGCAGACCAGTGATCACCAGCACCACACCCAGGCCTACGAACCAGCCCCAGCGATCCTTCACCAGCTGCAGGGGTGACTGGGGATCCATCGACGGAAATGAACTCATGATGACACCTCTTGGGCAGATGATTGTTTTCTGGCGTCGCTACGCGCCTTCCAGCGATTGTAGACGGGCCCCCAGAATGGATGGCCGGCCAGCCACAGGCGCTGGCGCAGCCAGGGCCAGTGACGGTTGCGCACCGCAAGCCGGTAGATATGCGCCCGATCGCCGCCCGAGCGGTTCTGCCCACGCGCATCCGTGGTGTACAGATAGCGAAAGCCCAGGTCCTGTGCAGCCCTGATGTAGTCCGCATCGAAGTAACCCTGGGGCCAGCACAGATGGGCCGAGGCCCGGCCCAGGCGGGTTTCCAGCACCGTGCGCGACTGCGCCAGATCCTCGTGGATATGTTGCGCCTTCTCGTGCGCCCGTGCATATTCGCGGTCCCAGCGCACATGCGTGTGCGTGTGGCTGTGCACCTCGAAAGTCCCTGCCGCATGCATGGCGTGAATTTCATCCCAGCGCAGCATCACATCGTCGGGCTGTGCGCCGAACATCTGTGCCTTGGCCTGTGCGTGCGGCGGGCATTCCGGCACTTCCACGCCCGGACCGTATACCGGACGCACGGCCCCCTCGCCAATCAGACCTGTGATCGCAAACAGGCTTGCCTTCAGGCCATGACGCTGCAAAACGGGATGGGCATACACCCAGTTATCCAGATAGCCGTCATCAAAGGTCAGCAGGACCGATCGCAGCGGTACCGGCTCACCCTCAAGAAAACCGGCAAACTCATCTGCCGACAAGGTGTTCCAGCCCGATTCGGCCAGACCACGCATCTGGCTCTCGAACGCATCCACACTCACGGCAAGGCTGCCACCCTGACGTGTGACATGGTGATACATCAACACGGGCACACTCTGTGCGGACGTCACCCTTATTTACCTCTATAACAATATGGTTATCTTCATTTTAGGAGATTTTGACCATACAATCCTGCCGTCGCCGACACTCCGCCATCGAGATGCCCACCACCACCGTTTTCATCCGAAGCATGCGTTTCCTGGGTGGACACCTGGTGACCTATCCGCTGCTGCACCAGCTGCGCAAGACGTTTCCGGAAGATGTCATCACCGTAGCAGGCACGGACCCCGTCAGCGAGCACTATCTGGACACACCATGGGTGGATCGCTTCGCGCGAGTCGACAGCCTGCGCGACAAGCTCGGCATCATGCGCAACAGCACGCGCATCTTCGTATTGCACTGGTCGAGCGAGCAATATGCACCACTGGGTCTGTTCTGTCGCGTGCCCATGCGTGTGGGTTTTCACGGTCGCCGCCTGAGCGACTGTCTGTGGACACAGAGCTCCGAGAAAGATGATCGCGTCTATCTGGGAGCGGCCTACATGACGCTGCTGCAGACCATTCGCGACTTCGACCTGCAGATCGCTGCCGGCCAGGCCATGCACGCACTGGCGCTGCAGGCCGGCATACGCCCCAGGCCCTGCGAGGTAATATTCATGCCGGGCGGGGGCGCCGGGACCTACAAACGATGGCGACTGGACGCCTTCCTCGCCCTGATTGCCCCACTACGCCAGTTGCTCGGGCCGCAGACGCGCTTTGCGGTGATCACCGGACCGGACGAGCGCCGTGAAGACGAACGCCTGCGCGCGATGGACTTGCCGGGGGTGCAGGTTGAGCGTGATCTGCCCATGGCCGACATAGCCCGCCTGGCACTGCATGCCAGACTCATTGTGGCCAACGATTGCGGTCCTTCCCACCTTGCACAACACACCGGCTGCCCCTATGTGGGCATTTTCCACGAACCCAATCCGGAATGGTTCTGGCAACGCCGCCAGTCGCGCGCCGTGATGCCCGCCAATGGCAGTGGGGAAATCCAGGATGTCACGCCGGAACAAGTGCTTCAGTCCTGTCGCGAAGTCCTGCAACACTGAAGCCGGCACTGTGGCGCCGTGACTTGTCGCTTGTAGGCTCGCGCACCGGCCGCTACACTGCACTGCGACACCTGCATTGCAATATGCCCAGATGATCGCCACCCCAATCGCACCATGAAATATCTGCTCGCCCTGGACCAGGGCACCTCCAGTACACGCAGCATTGTCTTCGATGCCCGGGGCCGGCTATGCAGTCTGGCGCAAAACCCCCTGCGGCAGGCCTACCCGCAACCCGGCTGGGTCGAGCATGATCCGCTGGAAATCTGGCAGGCACAGATCCAGACCGCCCGCCAGGCCATGACGCAGGCGGGCATCCATGCGCGCGATATCTGTGCACTGGGCATCACCAACCAGCGCGAAACCAGCCTGATCTGGGACCGGATCACGGGCGAGCCGCTGCATCAGGCCATCGTCTGGCAGGACCGGCGCACCGAACCCTATTGCGAAGCCTTGCGTGCACAGGGGCTGGAAGAAGACATCATTGCCCGCACCGGCCTGCGCATCGACGCCTATTTTTCAGCCACCAAGCTGCAATGGCTGCTGGACCATGTCGACGGTGCGCGTGCGCTCGCCCAGGCCGGCCGTCTTGCATTTGGCACCGTGGACAGCTGGCTGATCTGGAAGCTCACAGGCGGAGGACGGCACGCCTGCGATGTCAGCAATGCGTCGCGTACACTGCTGTTCAACATCCATACGGGCAGCTGGGATGCAGACCTGCTGCGCGCCATGGACATCCCCGCCCAGGTGCTGCCGGAAGTACTGCCTTCCGCAGCGCACTACGGCGATACGGCTCATGGCCTTTTCGAGGCCGTCATTCCCATCACGGGCGTGGCGGGCGACCAGCAGAGCGCCCTCTTCGGCCAGGCCTGCTTCTCACCCGGCATGGCCAAGAACACCTATGGCACAGGCTGCTTCATGCTCATGCCGACGGGCACCCGTCAGCAAGAATCGCAGCATGGCCTGCTCAGCACACGCTGCGCACAGACCGATGAAACGACGCAATTCGCGCTCGAAGGCAGCGTCTTCGTGGGTGGCGCAGTAGTGCAATGGCTGCGCGACGGCCTGCATGGTGTACGCGAGAGCAGCGAAATCGAGGCGCTGGCCCGCAGCGTACCGGATGCCGGCGGCGTCAGCTTCGTGCCGGCTTTCACCGGCCTGGGCGCCCCCTGGTGGAACACTGATGCACGCGGCACCATTACCGGTATCACACGCGGCACAACCATGGCGCATATTGCCCGCGCCGCGCTGGAAAGCATCGCCTTCCAGAGCGCATCGGTTCTGGATGCCATGAGCCGGGACGCCCGCGCTGCCGGTGCCGCTGCCCTGACCGAACTGCGTGTGGATGGTGGTGCCAGCGTCAATGACTTTCTCATGCAGTTTCAGGCCGACCTGCTGGGCATTCCCGTCGTGCGTCCGGCGGTTGTGGAAACCACGGCACTGGGCGCCGCCTGGCTTGCGGGCCTGGCTGGTGGACTGTACACCGACACCCGGGAGCTGACCGGCCTGTGGCGGGAAGACAGGCGTTTCGAGCCGTGCATGTCGCACAGCGACGCCCGGGCACGCATGGACGATTGGCAACACGCCGTGCGCAAGGCCTGCGCGGTCTGAACCCTCACAAGGAAAACCACATCATGGTGCAGAAAATCATCCTGGCGATTACCATCTTCGTGGTCGTCCTGCTCGCCCTCACCTTTGGCGAGCGTGTCTCGGGCGTGCTGTTCGACTGGCTATCGCGTATCACCGGCCTGGTAATCCACAACTTCACCGATCTCTATCTGTGGGTGCATGGCTATGTGCAAACCCATACAGCCAGAGTCATCCTGGCGGTCGCGCTCACGGTACCCATCTACATCTGGCTGGTCCGCCACGACGGCCCGCGCCTGAACCTGCCCGCCAGCCGCCGCCGCATGGCCATCGTGCTTGCCCTGCTGCTGGGCTGGATCGGCATCCACCGCTTCTACCTGGGCCAGATCGGCTGGGGCATTCTCTATGTGCTGCTGTTCATGCTGTTCACACCCCTGGCCATCATTGCCGCCTTCATCGACACCTTGCGCTACCTGTTCATGAGCGACGAGGAATTCCAGGCCATCAGGCCGTAGCACCCGCGTCGGCCGCGGTGTCCGCCGACGCCCGCTCATGGTCCAGCACTGCCAGTGCCGAGGCCAGATCCGGCAGCTGATTGCCGGTGCCCAGACGCTGCGTGAGCCCCATGCGGCGCAGCTTGCGTGCAACCCGCTCGTTGGCCTCGACAAACATCACGCGAACCTTGCGTTCCTGCAGATCGGCGACCACGTCTTCCAGGGTCTGCAGGCCGGTGGCGTCAATGAAAGGCACCCAGCGAAGGCGTACCACCACCACCCTGGGCAGCTGGGTCGCCTTGCCTATGGTCTTCTGCAGGGCTTCCACACCCGCAAAGAAGAACGGCCCCTCGACACTGTAGAAGGCGACGTCTGCGGGCCACTCATCGGGGGCATCGCTACCCAGCAGACCACGCAGATAGGACTCCGTCTGTTCGCGCACGGTAACGCTGTCCGACATGCGCTTCATGAAATGCAGCATGGCCAGCACCACGCCAATGTTCACGGCAACCACCAGATCGGCAAACACCGTGAGCAGGAAAGTGACCGAAAGAATGATGACATCCGCGCGCGGCGCACGCTGGAACATACGGATCACCAGCCGCACCTCGCTCATGTTCCAGGCCACCATGAACAGGATGGCCGCCAGTGCAGCCAGGGGAATATTGGCGGCCAGAGGCGCAAGGGCGAGCAGGATGAATATCAGGGTAATAGTGTGGACGATGCCGGCAAGGGGGCTGTTGCCGCCGTTGCGGATATTGGTGGCGGTACGTGCAATGGCGCCGGTCGCGGCAATCCCGCCGAACAGGGGCGCCAGCACATTGGCCAGACCCTGGCCGATGAGCTCCTGATTGGAATTGTGGCGTGTGCCTGCCATCCCGTCGGCAACGACCGCGGAAAGCAGCGATTCGATGGCACCCAGCATGGCGATGGCAAAGGCCGGGCCGATCAGGTTCACCAGCTTGCCGGGAGACAGGTCGGGCAGCTGGAAGGCCGGCAACCCCCGCGGGATTTCACCAAAGGTGGAGCCTATGGTCGCCACCGACTCGAACTGGAACGCCGATTGCAGCACGGTGGCCACTATCAATGCCACCAGCGGCCCGGGCACGCGCGAAAACCGCGGAATGCGCGACGTGAACAACACCAGCACCAGCGATAGCAGGGCCAGTGCCGTGGTGGTGACATCCAGCTGGGGCAGGACTTGCAGCAGCTGCCACAGCTTCTGGTGAAAATGCTCGCCACTGACGGCGGGCAGGCCGAAGAAGTCGCGCCACTGGCCCACCCAGATGATGACACCGATACCCGCCGTGAAACCCACGATGACCGGTGCGGGAATGAACTTGAGGATAATGCCCAGACGGGCAAACCCGAAAACCAGCAGGATGATGCCCGCCATCAGGGTGGCGGTCTGCAGGCCTCCGACACCATGGCGCACCACAATATCCGCCAGAATGACGATGAAGGCACCGGTGGGGCCGGCAATCTGTACACGGCTGCCGCCGAAGATCGATACCGCCAGCCCGGCAATGATGGCGGTGTACAGACCCTGCTCGGGCTTGACACCCGAAGCGATGGCGAAGGCCATGGCCAGCGGCAGCGCAACGATGCCGACGATCACCCCCGCAATGATGTTGCGGGTCCAATGAGAACGCGCCATCAAACCGGCGCGCCAGGCTTCTTGCAGGACGATCATCGACGACCTTGAAAAAAATGGAAACGGGGATCGTCCTCAATTATACGAAGTTGCCGCACAGACCTGATCTTCAGGGAGATACCGGGGCCGGGCGCACACCCGGCAGCAGTCGCAGGCTGTTGGCCAGCACGATCAGGCTGGCCCCCACGTCGGCGAAGACCGCCATCCACATGGTCGCCAGACCCATGAGCGTGATGATGACGAACACCAGCTTGATACCCAGCGCCAGGGAAATGTTCTGCACCAGAATCCGGTGGGTGGCACGCGACAGGCGGATGAACTGGCCCAGCTTGCGCAGATCATCATCCATCAGCGCCACGTCGGCGGTCTCGAGCGCGGTATCGCTGCCGATCACACCCATGGCAAAACCGATGTCCGCGCGCGCCAGGGCCGGTGCGTCGTTGATGCCGTCACCGACCATGCCCACCCGTCCCTGCCCCGACAAATCCTCGATGATGGCCAGCTTGTCGTGCGGCAGCAGGTCTGCGCGCACCGTTTCCACCCCTGCCTGCGCGGCCACCGCCTGCGCCGTGGCCGCGTTGTCACCCGTCAGCATCAGGGTGCGCACGCCCAGATCGTGCAGCTCGGCCAGTGCCTGGCGGCTGGTTTCGCGCAGTGTGTCGGCCACGACAAAGACCGCCAGCACCCGGCGCCCATCGGCCAGCACGCTGACGGTACGCCCTTGCGCGCGCGCATCGGCGACGTACTGTGCGAGCCCGGTCGTGGCGGCACCCTGCGGCAACAATGTCGCAATCCAGTCCGGATTGCCCAGATACAGCGGCTCGCCTTCATGCTCGGCCCCGCTGCCCTGCCCCGGCCAGGCCCGCACCGCATGCAGAACGGGAAGATCATTGTCATTGGCGAGCCGGGCTTGCCCATCGTATGCCGCGAGCCCCCGGACGATGGCCCGGGACACGGGATGATCGGAGCGCAGGGCAAGCGCACGGGCCAGGGCCTGCACAGGGGCACCGCCGCTTTCAGGTACTTCAATGCGCAGATCCAGCAGGCTGGGCCGGCCCGAAGTGAGTGTGCCCGTCTTGTCCAGCGCCAGCCAGCGCAGATGCCGCCCCTGCTCCAGAAAGGCGCCACCCTTGATCAGCATGCCCTGGCGCGCCGCCGCACCCAGGGCGCTGACGATGGCCACAGGCGTGGAAATCACGAGCGCGCAGGGGCAGGCAATCACAAGCAGCACCAGCGCCATATAGGCCGCTTCACGCCAGGCCATCATCCCCGCCAGAGGGGGCACAACAGCCACCACGAGCGCGAGCAGGCAGACCAGCGGTGTATACACAGCGGCAAAACGATCCACGAAACGCTGTATGGGCGCCCTGCGCGACTGTGCATCATGCACGCTGTGGATGATGTGAGCGAGCACGGTGTCATCCGCCGCCGCCGTCACCTGGATCTCGAGCTCGCCCATGCCATTGATGCTGCCGGCATAGACCCCATCGCCCAGCTTGCGTTCGATGAGTGCGCTTTCACCCGTGATGGGCGCCTGATTGACTTCGCCATGACCATGGACGACAACGCCGTCCAGGCCGATGCGCTCCCCGGGCAGCACGCGCAGCACATCGCCCACTGCGACGGCGCGCACCGCCACACTGGCCCAGCTGCCGTCCGCCTGGCGACGGCTGACGTGATCGGGTGCGACTGCCATGAGACGCTCCACGGAATCGCGCGCCTTGTCAAGCGAACGCGCCTCTATGGCCTCGGCAATGGCAAACAGCACCATGACCATGGCAGCCTCGGGCCATTGACCCAGGAGCAGCGCACCCGTCACGGCGATACTCATGAGCGCATTGATATTGAGCTTGCCTTGACGCAGCGCGATCAGACCCTTGCGGTAAGTCGATGTCCCGCTGAGTACCACAGCCAGTACGGCCGTCAGAAGCACCAGCCAGCCCGGCGCCGGGAACCAGTGGGCCATCTCGGCCGTCAATGCGGCGAGCGCGGCCAGACCCAGCAGCCACGACGTCCGCGCACCCGAAGGCGCCGTCTGCATTTCCTCACCCGGAAGCTCCGCCCGGAAGCCGATTTCACGCAGCGCAGCGAGCACGGATGGCAAGGCGTCCGCTGCATGATCCACCGTGAGCACGCGCTGCATCAGATTGAAGCGCAGCGCATGTACGCCGGGCATGCCCTTGAGACGCGCGCGAATGAGACCCTCTTCGGTGGGACAATCCATCTGCAGGATGCGCAAGGGCGTGCGCAGCGCCTGGCCCACGGCCTGTGTGGCGACCAGGGGCGCCAGCGACGCCGGTGCTGCGGCATGACCATGCGCAGGCTCCGATGAATGACAGCAGTGATCAGCCATTGCAACTCCCCGTAACGCTTGCAGGACTCCATTGAACTGTTTAAAGTAACTATAAGGTCAAGTCGGCCACCCCCTATCCTGGACATCATCATGAAAATCGGACAGCTGGCGCGTCTGGCGCGCTGCACCACGCAGACCATACGCTTCTACGAGCAGGCAGGGCTGATGCCGCCCACCGCCCGCAGCGAAGCCAATTACCGCGTCTATCGCCAGGAGCATCTGGAACGGCTGCGCTTCATCCGCAACTGCCGCAGCCTGGACATGAGTCACGAGGAAATCCGCAGCCTGCTGCAATCCATGGACGAGCCCCAGGAGAGCTGCGCACCGGTCAACAGCCTGCTGGACGAGCATATCGGTCACGTCGACATTCGGCTGCGCGAACTCGAGCGCCTGCGCGAGCAGCTTGTGGCCCTGCGCCGGCGCTGCGATCACGCCAGTGCCGTACCCGACTGCGGCATCATCCAGGGCCTGGTCACCATGCAGACGCCGGCAGACACGGGCTCGGAATCCCACCTGGGCTGAAACGCCGGTGCGCCCGGCGAAGGCCTGTTGCGGCCGGGGGCATACAACACAAACCTGTCGGGACATGCTACTGTAGACGCCGAAAAAACAGCCCGCCCCGCCCGACAGGACCATTCATGAGCTATTTTGTCATCAAGCACCTGCACGTCACCAGCGCCGCCATCAGCATCGTCTTCTTCCTGCTGCGTTCCTACTGGTCCGTGATCGGCTCGGGGTTGCTGCAGCGACGCGTCGTGAAGGTCCTGCCGCATATCATCGACACCGTGCTGCTCGTGTGCGGCGTCATCCTTGCCATCATGATCGGCCCCTGGCAGTCATGGATCATGGCCAAGATCGTCGCCCTGCTGCTGTACATTGGCGTGGGCATGGTGGCCATCCGGCGCGGGCGCACGCCGGGCAGCCGGGCACTGGCCGCCCTCATCGCCACCGCCATCTTCTTCTATATCGTCGGCGTGGCCCTGGCACACAACCCCATGTCGTGGCTGGCCTGAACCCCTGCCTACCAGATTCCCATCGCCAGCATGACGGCGATGCTGCTGAACGTCACTGACATCCACACACCAAAACCCAGCAGCACCGGACGCAGGCCCACATGCTTCATGCGACGGAAGTCGGAAGACAGGCCAATAGCAGTCAGTGCCAGCACGATCAGGAACTTGGCCGTCATGCGCAGGGGCGAATCCATGAACTCGGGAATCAGGCCCATGGAGCGTATGGCCGACGCGACCACAAACCACAGGATGAACCACGGAAAAATGCGCATCAGATTGACCTGCGTGCCGCCGGCCTGCTTGTTGCGCCACATCTGCCAGGCGACCAGGCCCAGACAGATGGGGATGATGAGCGTCGCCCGGGTCAGCTTGACGACAGTGCCATAGTCCCCCGCAGCGTTGCTGAAACTGTAGCCCGCAGCAACAACCGAGGCGGTGTCATTGATTGCCGTGCCCGCCCAGGTTCCGAAGCCGACGTCCGACATGCCCAGCCAATGCCCCATCATGGGGAAGGTAAGCACACCCACGACGTCAAACAGAAAGATGGTGGAGATTGCAAAAGCCGTCTCATGCTCTTCCGGCTTGATGATGGGCGTCACCGCAGCGATGGCGGAGCCGCCGCAGATTGCCGTGCCCACACCCACCAGCGTCTTGAGCCGCGAAGGGATGTTGAGCCATTTGCCCAGCAACCAGGCCGAAATGAAGGCCGCCGTGACCGTGACCAGCGTCACCGTCAGCGAGGCCGCCCCGGTGCGCGCCACCTGTTGCAGGCTCAGGCCAAAACCCAGGCCGACGATGGACCAGCGCAGGATGGTCTTGGAAGAGAACTGCAGGCCCGGGCGAAACACAGGCGCAATGCCCGCCGTGTTGCGAATGATCATCCCCATGAGAATGCCCGCCACAGGCGCGCCCAGCAGCGGAAACCAGCCGCCGACCCGGGTGGCCACCAGCGCAATCGCCGCCGCCAGCAACAAGCCCGGAACGATGGAAGGTGCGGGCGCAATCGCCGCTGCCTGTGATGATGTGGACATGGGGACCTCGATTCTGCAAACTTGAAGGTGATGCCGGAAATTCTAGGCAAAGCCATCCAATAAGAAAATTCACTAATTCTTAAATTCGATATAAAATTTATTGATGATCGCAATCAGCCTTCGACAACTGGAAGTCTTTGTGGGGATCGCCACCCGGGGCACAGTGCGCGCAGCCGCCGAGCACCTGCACCTGACCCAGCCCGCCGTAAGCATGGCCCTCACCGAGCTTGAACGCCAGCTGTCCACCTTGCTCTTCGATCGTGATCGCGGCCGCCTGCACCTGAGCGCACGCGGCCGCGAGCTGCTGCCCCAGGCACGCGAAATCCTCGAGCGCGTCCAGGACTTCCAATATCTGGCCAGCGACCGCACACGCCAGCTTGCCGGTGAGCTGCGCATCGGCGCCAGCAACACCATCGGCAATTATCTGGTAGGCGACCTGCTGGGCAATTTCATCGCCCGCCATCCCCAGGTGAACCTGCAGGTTCGCGTGGAAAACACGCGCGACATCATCCGCGATCTGCTCAATCATGAGCTCGATGCCGCCTGCGTCGAAGGTACGGTCAATCATCCGCGCCTTCAGGCACTGCCCTGGCGCGACGACACCCTGGCCGTGCATGCGGCCCCCGGCCATCCCCTGGCAGCGCGACGCCGGCTTCAGGCCGGTGATTTCGAGGATGTGAAGTGGATTCTGCGCGAACCGGGCTCGGCCATGCGCACGCTGGCCGAGCAGGCCATGGCCCTGCTGCCGCCCGGACAGATCTTTCTGGAGCTGGGCCAGGTTGAAGCCATCAAACAGGCCGTCATCGCCGGTCTGGGCCTGTCCTTCCTGCCCGACGCCGCCACGCGCGATGCGCTGGCCACCGGTCGCCTGGTACGTCTGTCCACACCTTTCCTGCCATTGCAGCGCCGGTTTTCCGTGATGCTGCACCGGTCACGCTATCAACCAACCGTACTGGGTGCCTTTCTTGCCAGCCTGGCGCTGGATCCGGGCGAACTTACTTCCGCAGACGACTGAGCACGACTGCACCCGACAGCGTGATCGCCGTTCCGGTCAGCTGCAACGCCGTAATGGGCTCTCCGAGCAGCCACGCCGCCAGGAAAAGCACCGAAACCGGACCGATGAGGCCGAGCTGGGAAGCCAGCGGCGCACCGATACGGGCAACAGCCCACATCACCATGAACGTGGGTACCACCGTGTTGAAGATCGCGTGGATAAGTGACAGCTGGTACACGGCCAGCGGCTGCACCATGCCGGCCAGGGAATGAACGGCAAAGAAGTGCACCATGCTGACCAGACAGGAAACCGACATGGCATAGGCCACCAGGCGAGTGGCACCAATACGCTGCAACAACTCGCCCGAACCGATCAGATACAGCGCATACGCCAGCGCCGAGCCCAGGACGAAGCTCGCGCCCAGCAGGACATTGCTGCCGCCAAGGGACAGATCCTGGATGAAGACAAAAACCACGCCCAGGTAGGACAGGCCCAGGGCGACCCACTGCCGCACGGATACGGGGCGCTTCAGGAATACGGCGGTCAGCAGCAGGACAAACGTGGGGGAGAGGAAGAGAATCAGGCGCTCCAGCCCTGCAGTGATGTACTGCAGGCCCAGGAAATCAAGATAGCTCGCGAGGTAATAGCCCAGGACACCCAGGAGCACCACCAGCAAGGCATCACGGCGCGTCAGGCGCGGAATGCTGCCCCGCGCCGCCTGGCGCGCCTGCACTGCCGCAATCACGGCAAAAAACGGCAGCGACAATATCATCCGGAAACCCAGCACCACCAGGGCATCCACTCCGTGCAGGTAGGTAAGCTTGGCAACGATTGCCTTGGCGGAAAACAGGATGGCCCCGAGACCCGCAAGCAGAAAGCCCGACCAGAACTGGTTGCGGTCCATGGAAAGCGCGGCGGTGGGAGACGACATGATGAGCGGGGGCTTTGGCGGCAAGGCCACATGATACCGCGCCCGGCAAAGATTCAAGGCATGGGCAGAGTCTTCTTCCAGCGTCGCAGCTGGCGCAGCAGGCCTGCGAACGTGACCAGCCAGGCGGCCAGGGCCACGGGAAAGAGCAGGCGCGGAATCATGTCCATGAAATCGAAGGACATGGCCGTACTCATGCGCAGGGTGCACGCGGTATACATGCCCAGCGGAAAAACCGCACCCCAGTACAGCGGGTCATAGCGCAGCGGAAAACGCTTGTACACGTGGCGCCAGAAGCCCAGCACCAGCAGCATGGGGATCCACCATGTGGCCGTGGCCCAGTAGAAAATCGTGAAACCCTTCAGGAAAGGCAGCAGCGATTGCAGGTAGGGTGCATCCACCGAGTTCTCGATCAGCAATGAGCCCGCCAGCGTGGAAATGGCCATGGCACCCATGTTGATCCAGTATGGCGGTGCAAGATCCCCCGGTGCCAGACGGAAGAATGTATAGCGATAGAAGATGAGCGACATCATCCAGATATACAGCATGCCGCCCCACAGCCACATGGACAGGGCGATGAAATTCAGCTCCAGGCGATGGGGTTGGGCCCATTGGGCTGCCACCAGGGTGCTGAGCACGGCGATGGATTGCGCCGCCACCACCGCAAGCAGCCATGCGCCGGTGATGCCCTGATCCAGACTGGGCTTGTCTTCCTTGATGATGATGGCGGCAAACACGGTGTAAGTCAGCAGTATCCACGACACCACGCCCACCGCCAGGAAGGTCACGCCCGCCGCGTGCAGGCCGAACATGGCGATATACTGCGAGCCCAGCACACTGGTTCCCGCCACAAAGGTGAAGAAGCTCGGGCCGCGCAGATGGCTCGTCATGTCCTGCCAGAATGCCTGGCGATGGCGTACGGCGCGCGCCATGGTCAACACGCACAGGACGGCATACAGAATGTTGTTCAGGAGGAACAGGCCTGTCGCCAGCCTCGCGAAGCCCAGAAAGCTGGCGGCGAGCGACACGATTCCGGTGGCCATGACCATGCCGAAATTCGCCGGGGAAAACACGGCCAGACCCTGATGTTGTGCAGATTGCATTTTCTGATCGTAGCACTGCACGGCCGACGAATTCCTTGCTCTGGATTGGCTGGGGAAGCTCTGAACCAGTCCTGGAAACCTGATATCTTGATACCAATACCGAACTTCCTGCCTGCCATGTCCCACCGATCTCTTTCATTTCCGCTCGAACGTCTGGCTGAAATCCAGACGCGACCGCTCGACTTCCGGCTGCTGGAACGCATTCCGCTGACGTGTCCGGAGCAGACCTGGCCGCTGAGCCTTGGCCCTGCAGTGGGCGACGAGCGGCCCATGGTCCTGCTGGACACCGAGACCACCGGCCTTGAGGCGGCAGATGATGCCATCATTGAGCTGGGCATGGTCCGACTGCGCTACAGCCCTTCCGCCCATCGCCTGGTGAGCGTGGAAGCCACGCTGAGCCTGTACGAAGATCCCGGCCGGCCCATTCCGGAGTTCATCACAAGGCTGACCGGCATCACCGATGCAATGGTGAGCGGACAGCGTATGGATGACGCGCAGGTCGCCGCATTCCTGGATGGCGATCCGCTCATCGTCGCCCACAATGCCGGCTTCGACCGCCCATTCTTTGAACGGCGCTTTTCCACGCTGGATCATCTGCCCTGGGCATGTTCAGCCTATGGTGTGGACTGGAGCGAGTTGGGCTTCGAAAGCCGCAAGCTGGAATACCTGCTCCTGCGCCTGGGCTGGTTCTACGACGGCCACAGGGCAACCAACGACACCCTCGCCATGGCCTGGCTGTTCCACCGCATGCCGGCCGCACTCGAGGCCCTGCTTGTCGAGGCACGACGCACGACAGTACGGGTGCAGGCCTTTGGCGCCCCGTTCGATGTGAAGGATGCCCTCCGGGAACGGGGTTACCGCTGGCATAACGGCACGAGCGGCCCCAATCGCCACTGGTGGTGCGAGGTCGACGCCGCTGCGCTGGGCGAGGAACAGGCTTTTCTGGACGCGCTGTACCACAACGGTTCGGAACAGGCGCATTATGTGCGCAGGACCGCCTGGAACCGGTTCAAGGATACGCTGTGATGCGCCCTGAACCGGCACAGCCGTGGTCCGGTCAGCCGCAGGCGTCCCACATCGTCTCGAACAGGGCTCTTTGCAGACCTGCGAACTCCACGCTCTGGATAATCATGGCGAAGTTTTCCTTGCAGGACGATATGTAGGCCACCTTGTCATCATAGATATAGCTGGTCATTGTCAGCGACATGTCGGCGTGCGAGAAGCGCAATTCGCGCAACTCGTCGGCTGACGTCGGCCATATGATTTCGACATCTTCACGTTTGCTGCGTATCACCCTGAGCGCGATGCCCGCCTGCACGCGTCTGCGGATGTGCTCCTGCATGAATATCCTCCCCGGTACGCTCAGCAACTCCACCATGGACAGAATGCCGCAAAGCGCCTTTGTCCGGCAGTTGAGCGTGTCATTCATCACACTGATGATGCCATCCCGCCCGGCGTAGTACCGGATCCGGGGCTTGCTCATCGAGTGGCTGTAACGTGCCTGCAGCTCCGGGAGAATCTCCTGCACATGGCTGACGCGCTGCCGTGCATTTTCCAGCAGCCGATGGGGATCTTCCGCGACCACAACCGTACGGCTGGATCGCTCGATCTGATTGAGCAGGCCTTCGCTGACGAGCCCGTCAAGAATGCCATAGGCGTGCGTTCTGCCGATACCCGCATGGGCTGCAACCTGGGTCACCGTAGCCTCGCCCAGTTCGATGGCAGCAAGATAAAAGCGCGCACGGGCACCGGCAATCCCCAGTTGTTCGAGTTTGCTCAGCATTTCTATTTAGTGTCACTAAAAAATGACAAGACTATCATGTCAGAAAAAAATAACAATAACTTTTATCTCGCTTGGGTGATTTCCCTAATAAATGCGCAGGGATTATCAATGTAGTATGTCATATGAAATATTGATCGCATGTCACCGAACAGCGACATCAGGATCAGGCCGTTTTACGCTGATACCGGCCTCGCGCATGTTTCTCCAGGAGCACTCCCCATGAAAACAAAGGCAAAACCATTTTCTCTGACGATGCTGTCCTTGCTGACGGCGACCGCTTTTCTTGCCGCCCCGACTGCCGCCGGCGCACAAGAACCCCTCAAGATTGCGCTGGTTTCCTTTTACTCCGGCCCGGTATCCGGTCCCGTGGGCATTCCGTCGCGTAACGGCGCCGACCTCATCATCGAAGCCATTAATGCAGGCACCTTGCCGGCACCCTACAGCGGGGCGGGTGTTGGTGGCAGACAGATAGAATCAATCTATGTCGACGAGGCGGTTGACCCTGTTTCCGAATATCGCAATGCCGTTCAACGACAAGGCGTGGATGCGGTCGTCGGTTACGCGTCTTCCGGTTCCTGCCTGGGCGTGGCACCCGTGGCGGAAGAGCTTCAAACGCTGACCCTGCTCTACTATTGCGGCTCGGTACGGACCTTCGAGGAAGGACCGAAGGAATATGTGTTCCGCACCATGAATACACAGGATGTCGAGAACATCGGGGCAGCCCGGTATGTGCTCGACACGATGAAGGACGTCAAGAGCATTTCCGGCATCAATCAGAACTATGGCTGGGGCCAGGAATCCTGGCGGGATTTCTCGAAGAGCCTGCAGCAGCTCAAGCCTGATATCACCATCAAGACCGAGCTTTTTCCGAAATTCCTGTCGGGCCAATATGGCGCTGAAGTAACGGCACTGTCCCGCAACAAGGCCGACATCATCCATTCGAGCTTCTGGGGCGGAGACCTGGATGCGTTCATCCTGCAGGCCTCGCCACGCAATCTCCTCAAAAATCAGACTGCAGTGCTGACCACCGGCGGTACCGCCCTGCAATCGCTGGCCAAGCACATTCCCGATGGCACCATCATCGGTGTGCGCGGCAGCGGCGGCGTGCTGGCACCCAAGTCCGACTTCAACGACTGGTTCCGATCCGAATACGAGAAGAAATACGGCGAGGTCGTCACCTTCCCTGCCTACTACATGGCGCAAGCCGTACTCGCACTCAAGGCCGCGGGAGACATCGCTGCGCAGAAATCCGGAAACTCGCCCTCGGTTGATGACATTCGTACGGCATTACGGGGCATCTCCTTCGAAACCCCGGCAGGTACCGTAGCCATGGACCGTCACAACGGCCATCAGGCTTCGACGGAAATCGCCTACGGCACCTTCAAGCTTCAGGATGGCAAGCCGACCCTGGAAAACGTCAAGCGCTATGCCCCCGAATGCGTGATCGCCCCCGAAGGCACGAACAGTCTGGACTGGATCGAAGCAGGTTTTCCCGGCGCCGTATGCAACTGATGCCGTGAACCATCAAGCGTGACGGCCGGCCTTTGAACACAAAAGGCCGGCCACCGTCTGCATCTGCTGAGGATCCCGCGACATGTCCCTGCTTCTGGCCATCGTGATCGATGGTTTGATCTACGCCTCCTGGCTATTCATCATTGCGTCGGGCCTGTCGCTGATCTATGGCGTCATGCGTGTGCTCAACATGGCGCACGGCAGTTTCTACGCCATCGGCGCCTACGTCACAGCATCTCTTGTCAGCTGGTATTTCAATCACTCGACGCTGCCGGCCTATGGAAGTTTCGTGCTCATGTTTCTTGCCGCACCGGCCGTCGGCATCGTATTGGGGGTGCTGGTGGAGCGCGGCGTATTGCGCTTCCTGATCGAGCGCGGTGAGCTGATCACCGTCCTCGTCACTTTCGGCCTGCTGCTGATGTTCGAGGACATCATCAAACTGATATGGGGCGTCCAATCCTACTACGCCTTTGAGCCATATGGCCTGCTGGGCAGCACCGACATCGGCGGTCTCACTTTCGTCAACTACGACCTTGCCATGATAGGCGTGGCCGCCGTTGTGGCCGTGGTGCTGTGGTGGGCGCTGAACCGAACCCGCTTCGGCAAGCTTCTGCGTGCGGTCATCTACGATCGTGAACTGGCGGTCAGCATCGGCATCAATGTCAGCCGCGTTTTTGTCATGACCTTTGCCACCGGCGTGGCTCTGGGTGCGCTTGCCGGTGGACTGGTGGCGCCGTCCATCACCGTGACACCCGGCCTGGGCATCGAAGTCATCGTACTTGCCTTCGCCGTAGTGGTTACCGGCGGATTGGGCAGCATCCAGGGCGCCCTCCTGGGCGCAGTGATGATTGGTCTGGCACGTGCAGCCGCCGTCAACGTCTATCCCGAGCTCGAGCTTTTCGTCATTTACGCCGTCATGGCAACCGTTCTGGTCTTCAGACCTCGCGGCCTGTTTGCACTCGCCACCAGCAGGAAAATCTGATGCGTCAATTCGATTTCAGTCTCGCAGCCATCATGATTGGAACCGCAATGCTGGCCACAGGTGTGTTTGTGCTGCCGGCATGGATATTGTCCATGGTGGTGACCATCATCGCCAAGGCGCTGGTCGTGATCAGCGTGGTGATTCTCATGCGCGCCGGACTGGTCTCCTTTGGCCAGGGACTGTATTACTGTATCGGCGGATATGCGGTGGGCCTTGGCGGACCCTGGCTGAATGTCACCGATATGTTTGCGCTGCTGGGCCTTGCCGCGCTGGCCGGTCTGGTGTCAGGCGCCGTGCTGGGCGTCCTGATGTGTCGTTACCGGGAAATTTTCTTTGCCATGTTCAGCCTGGCGCTGGCAATGATCCTGTATGGCGTGCTGTCCCAGTCCCAGGCCCTGGGCAGTACGGATGGTTTCAATGTTTCGCGACCAACCGTACTGGGCATGATGCTTGCAACCGGTCAGGTGCGTACAGTGATCTACCTTACGGCCTGTCTGCTGGGCGGTGGCGTCGCCGCATTGATCCATGTTTTCTTCAAGTCGGAAATGGGATATGCCAGCCAGGCGGCAAGCGAAAACGAAATCCGCCTCCAGTACCTCGGGGCATCGCCCAACCGGGTGTTTTACGGCAACTACGTACTCGCCTCGGTGGCCGCCTCGCTCGGCGGGGCATTGCTGGCGCTCAACTATGGTCACGTTGGCCCCGATATGGCCTACTGGACCCAATCGGGCGAATTCATCTTCATCGCGCTGGTCGGGGGGACAGGCAACGTCATTGCGGCACTGATCGGTGCAGGCGTGTTCGAAGCCGTACGGACCTACGCGCTCGAATGGGCACCCGATGCCTGGCAACTCATTCTGGGCACAGTTCTCGTGCTGATCGTGAGCTTCATGCCCAACGGGCTATGGACACTCGTCCGCTCCCTGCGACCCGGAACCCGGCGGCGCACGGCCATCGAGAACACCCTGTGATGATGGCGCCATGAACCAGATACTGCAAGCAGAGAACCTGAACAAGCGCTTTGGTGCCGTGGTGGCGGCAGCCGACATCAATATCAGCGTGTCCAGCGGTGAAATCGTGGCAATTATCGGCGCCAATGGCGCAGGCAAGACCACTTTTGTCAATATGGTCACCGGTTATCTCAAGCCGAGCAGTGGCACGGTGCGCTTCATGGGCGAGGATATCACCGGCAGGACTCCCCGGCAGGTATGCCGTTCGGGGCTGAGCCGCTCGTTTCAGGTGGCACAGCTGTTTCCCGATCTGACAGTGCTGGAAAACATGATGGTTGCCGCCGCCGCCCTGCGCTTGTCTGCGGCAAGCTTTTTTCGCCCCCTGGACCGGCAGGCCTCGCGCCAGGCGGCACTCGAACTGCTGGACAACTTCGACATCGCCGATTTTTCCGAGGTGCCCGCCAGCATACTGTCGCAGGGAGCACGAAAGCTGCTCGATATCAGCATGGCGCTGATTTCCAGCCCTTCCATGCTGCTGCTGGACGAACCCACCAGCGGCGTCGCCGTCGACGAGAAGTTTCCTCTCATGGAAACGGTCATGAAAGGGATCCGGCAAGCCGGGGCAACCGTGATGTTCATTGAGCACGACATGGAAATCGTGTCGCACTACGCAAGCCGTGTCATCGCCTTCTATGAAGGCGGGATCATTGCCGATGGTGACGTGAAATCAGTGCTTGCGGATGAGAGGGTCAGGAAATACATCGTGGGACAGGTGCAGCAGTCTGCCATCGCCGAGGCGTCGAATGATTGAAATCAGCAATTTGAA
Organism: Castellaniella sp.; assembly: GCA_041655275.1. GTDB lineage: Bacteria > Pseudomonadota > Gammaproteobacteria > Burkholderiales > Burkholderiaceae_B > JAJYRX01. The sequence goes on from JBBAFU010000016.1 coordinate 44,500, forward strand.
TGTCTCCATCCAGCGGGTGCCCATCCTTCGGGATGTTTCCATGTCGGTACCCACCGGTGCCATGGCCGGGCTGATCGGCCGCAACGGTGCAGGCAAGACCACGCTGATGCGAAGCATCATGGGACTGATCCGGCCCCGTTCAGGCGCGCTTCACCTGCTTGGTGAAGACGCAACACACAAGGAGGGCTCCTGGCGCGCCCACGCACAGATTGGCTACATGCCGGAAGACCGGCGGCTGGTCCCCGATCTGACTGCGGAAGAAAATGTACTCCTTCCCGCCTGGGCAACCCGCAAGAAGAACGCAGAGCAACGCTTGCAATGGATTTATGGCCTGATACCCGAAGCACAGGAATTTGCCGGCCGCTTCGCGCTCAGCCTCAGCGGCGGCCAGCAGAAACTGGTCGCACTGGCGCGCGCGCTCATGGTGGGGCAAAAGGTGCTTTTGCTGGATGAGCCATTCGAGGGCATCGCGCCATCCTTGTGCATACGGCTGGTCGAAGTGATCAGTGCCTTGAAGACCGAGGGTATTACAGTATTGATCTCGGAATCGGACTATACCTATACCAGTGGTGTCGTGGACCTCTCCTACGTCATTGAACGGGGAAGCGTCTCCGACGGTCGCAACTCATGATAATCAGGTGATACTATGAGCAGGAATCTAAAAGTGGCTGTTGTGCAGGCTGGATCCGTCGCGTTTGATCTGGATGCCACCATGGACAAGCTGGAACGGCTGGTGAAGGAAAGTGCCTCCCGGGGTGCAAAACTGGCGGTTTTCCCGGAAGCATTCCTGTCAGCCTACCCCAAATGGCTTGATTTTGGCTGCCGCATCGGCATGCGCCGGCCGGAAGGCCGCGATGACTACCATCGCTACTGGAACAGCTCCGTCGAAGTTCCCGGACCAGTCACGGACCGGCTGGCAGAAATTGCCTGCGAATCCGATATGTACCTGGTGGTTGGCGTCATCGAGCGCGACGGCAAGACACTCTATTGCACCGCCCTGCATATTGCGCCCGATCAGGGTCTCGTCAACAAGCACCGCAAACTCATGCCCACGGCCAGCGAGCGACTCGTATGGGGACAGGGCGATGGCTCGACACTGGCCACCATGCCGACGCCTTACGGCATCGTCGGATCGGTGATCTGCTGGGAAAACTATATGCCGCTCCTGCGGACTGCCATGTATGCCAAGGGGGTGTCCATCTATTGCACCCCTACTGCTGACGATCGCCCCACATGGCTTCCGACAGTGCAGCATGTTGCGCTGGAAGGCCGTTGTTTCGTGCTTTCAGCATGCCAGATCATGCGCCGCAAGGACTTTCCTGAAGCCTATGACACCGGTGAAAGCGTCGATCCGGATCAGGTCATGATGCGCGGCGGCAGCTGCATCATCGGCCCGCTGGGCAATGTGATCGCGGGTCCGGTCTTCGATGAAGAAACCATACTCTACGCTGATCTCGATCTGGATGATATTGCCCGGGGCGGACTCGATTTCGATGTGGTGGGGCACTATTCACGCCCCGATATATTCCGCCTGCAGATCAACGAAAGCCCGCAGACCAATACCTCGTTCGAGGATTGGCACCCTAAATGACCTGCAATCCATAAGTATGAATATCCGGCGGTCTGGGCAGCCATCACGGGCCCGGCTCAGGAGAACATCCTGAACGGGCCGGGCCCGGGCACACCATCAACGTCCGTGAAATCTGGGCGTTCGCCTGGCCAGAAACGCGGCCACGCCTTCCCTGTAATCATCGGTTCCACCCATTTCGTCCTGACTATGAGCCTCCGCATCAAGCTGATCTTCCAGTGAAAGCCGGCAGCTGTGATCCAGCAGAGCCTTCATATTGGCCAATGCCCTTGTCGGCCTTGCTGCCAGACTGGACGTCAGGGCGTGTGCCTGTGCATCCAGTTCGTCGTCTTCAACACACTGCCATATCATCCCCCAACGCTCTGCCTGTTCCGCCTCGACAGGCAAACCGAGCATCAGCAGCCCTCTGGCTCTGGCATCACCGACCAGACGCGGCAGATACCATGATCCGCCCGTATCCGATGTCAGACCGATGTTCGAAAATGCCTGGATGAACCGGGCAGAGCGTGCAGCGATGACGATATCGCAGGAAAGGGCCAGATTCGCGCCTGCTCCCGCCGCCACACCATTGACCGCGCAGACCACGGGTTTCTCCATGCGCCGGATGGCCAATGCCAGAGGGTTGTAGAACTCCTCCAATGTGTCGCGAAAGGACAGTGCGGCTTCGCCTTCGGCCCGGGCACGCTCTTGCAGATCCTGACCCGCGCAAAAACCCCGGCCGGCTCCGGTAATCAGAAGCGCACGGCAGCCCGGTGCCTGCGCAGCATCCGCCAGAGCTGCCAGCACCTCCGTCTTCAGTTCGGCATTGAAGGAATTCAGCCGGTCCGGCCGGTTGAGCGTGATCTTCCGCCATGAACCAAAATCATCAATCAGCAAGCTTGTCATCTATACTGTGACCGATCTCATATCAATACAGGATTCGACAGTTTGCCACAGACACCGTACAACAACAAAGTGATATAGAACCATGGCACCAACACCCATAACAACAGAAACCAATGTTGCCGTACTCGTTGATTGCGACAACGTAAGCCCCGACATCCTGGGGCACGCATTACGGATGGGCGCACAATTTGGTCGCGTCACCCTCAGACGCGGCTACGGCAATCACGGCACTCTAAGTGGGAAATGGCAGGATGCGCTGGTTCGGCTCGCCTTCACACCCTGCCTGCAATATCAGTATGTTGCCGGCAAGAATACCGCCGATATCGCCCTGGCGCTGGATGCCATGGAAGCGCTCTTCGATCATCGCGTGGATGTCTTTCTTCTGGTGACCTGCGACTCCGACTTTGCCCATCTGTGCCGCAAACTGCGCGAGCGCGGTGCCATCGTATGCATCGTTGGCGAGCCCAAGACACCTGACGCACTGCGTAATGCCAGCGATCATTTCTTTGAATGGACCAGACCGCAGGCTGAAGTGAAGACGCTTGATGAGTCTCCTTTGACAGCCCCATCGCCACCGAAGGCGAAGACGGGAGAGAAGAAGGAGAGCGGGCCCGCGTCACCACCGGCACCATCAGCGCCACCCGTAACGACGGCACCGGAAGCCCTGCCCAAGCGCCGGCCGCTTTTTCTTGTCGAAGCGGTATCGCTGCTCGCCGGCGACACATCCGAGGGAAAGGTCGCGTTATCACCCCTGGGACAGTACTTGAAACGCACCGATCCCGGCTTCTCCCCCAAGAGCTACGGCCATTCGGGACTGCTGAGCATGATCAAGACCTACGATCTGCTGGAGGTGGAACAGGAGGCAAACGGCCATTGGCTGGTGGGCCTTGCACCCGGGGCCGAGAATACAGTGGCGGAGGATTGAAAACCACTGGTGCCGATGAGAGGAGTCGAACCCCCGACCTTCGCATTACGAATGCGCTGCTCTACCAACTGAGCTACATCGGCCCTGACAAGGCCGACATTATACATGCTTTGATCATTCGCGCAGTGCCCCCTGTTCCCTGAAACTGTGACGCACGGCGGAGGGCAACAAATCCCAGCAGGCAATGAACAGGGCGGCTATCAACGGGCCGATGACAAAGCCGTTCAGGCCGAAGACCGCCAGGCCGCCCAGCGTGGATATCAGGATCACATAGTCCGGAAGGCGCGTATCCTTGCCAACCAGCACAGGGCGCAGCACATTGTCGATCAGACCGATCACGAACACCCCGAACGCGGTCATGACCACACCTTGCCAGATGGCGCCGGTCATGAGGAAGTAGATCGCCACCGGCCCCCAGATCAGTGAGGCACCCACCGCCGGCAGCAGTGACAATACGGCCATGACCACGGCCCACAGCAAGGCACCCTGGATGTCCAGTATCCAGAACATCAGTCCGCCAAGTGCGCCCTGGATGGCGGCGATGGCAATATTGCCCTTGACTGTGGCCCGCACCACTGTGGTGAATTTCTGGATCAGCTTTTGTTGATGCTCCGGGCTCAGCGGGATCACGCTGCGGCTTTTGGTGGCCAGCTCCATGCCGTCACGCAGCAGAAAGAACAGGAGGTAAAGCATGACGGCCATGCCCACGAAGAATCCGAAGGTATCCTGGCCCACACTTACCACCCGCTTGGCCATCAGCTTGCTTGCTTCCAGAATGCCGTCGGACAGCTGTTCTCGCAGACTGGCCAGATCATGCACCCCAAAACCCGCCAGCAACTCATGCAGGGGTGCCGGCATCATCTCCACGACCTGGGCCACACGACGCCCGAGATTGAATTCCCCCGAATCGATGCGCTTGTACAGACTCATCGATTCCTGCACCAACGATGCAGAAATCAATCCCAGCGGTACCAATACGATGAGTACTATGATGGCCAGCGTCAGGAAGGCCGCCAGATTGCGCCGGTTCCCGAGCATGGGCAGCAGCCGGCGATTCACGGGGGCGAAAATCACGGCCAGCGTGGCACCCCAGAAGATGGCGCCATAAAAGGGCATCAATATCCAGAAGAAGGCCAGGCTGACAAACACCAGCAAAATGATGAAGGAACGCAAGTATAGGCGTGACAGACTCATGGCAGAACTCCGCAGGAAAGCCTGCTCCAGAAACGCGATTCCCGTATTGTGCTTGAAATTTGCGCCACGCCCAAACGCTATGCTATAGTTGCGATCTTCGTTCCCCAATAGCTCAGTCGGTAGAGCGACGGACTGTTAATCCGCAGGTCGCTGGTTCGAGTCCAGCTTGGGGAGCCAGAAAACACAATGAAAACAGGGGCTTGCGCAACTCACGCAAAGCCCCTTTTTTCTTGCCCTTCGCCGTTTACGTCTCGTTTACGTCTTTTGCGAAGATGGATACGCTAAATCTCCATCACCCGATAAGGT
>JBBAFU010000017.1:0-46142 GCA_041655275.1 Castellaniella sp.
TTCTTCTTGCATATCGATCACCATGACTAATGATCGACCACTTAAAGCCAAACCGCGAACGCTTCAGACTCATCTCATGTTGGAAACGCGAGACCTCGCTCAGACTCATGTCATATTGGAAAAGACTACAACTTGACGCGCCGCCTCGTGCGGCGCTACGCTATCGCCTTTACCTGGGGGAGTCCCTGCGGGGACTGAGAATCCGCATCCTGCGGTAACCCTTTGAACCTGATCCGGATCATGCCGGCGTAGGGAAGGAGCATGACATGCTTTCATTCTGGCCTGCCCTGTTATGGCTGGGGCTTTTCTGCGGCGCATTCGCGCTTGCCGGGCTGCTGCATTCGCGTCGCAGCCGCGATTCACTGGAAGACTACGTCGTTGCCCGCAACAGCCAGGGCGTAACGGCCACCGTGCTCACCCTCATGGCCTCGGCCCTGGGCGCGTGGATATTGTTTGCCCCCGCGCAGGCGGCGACCTGGGGCGGGCTGGGTGCCATCATTGGCTATGCGCTGGGCGCCATGGCGCCGCGTCTGGCCATGGTGCCGCTGGGCCAGCGCATGCGCCGGCTGATCCCCGAAGGCCATACACTGACCGAGTACGTGATCGCACGCTACGGGCGCCCCATGTACGCCCTCACGCTGATCGTGATGATGTTCTACCTCTTCATCACGCTGACCGCCGAGATCACGGCCATGGCCAAGCTGATGACGCTGCTGGCACCGATCCCGCTGTGGATGACGGCCACCCTGGTACTGGGCTCCACCCTGGTCTATACCTCCTGGGGCGGACTGCGGGCGACCATCTTCACCGACAAGCTGCAGATGCTCATCATCCTGCCGCTGCTGGTGCTGCTGGTCGTACTGGGCTGGCGCGCCGTGGGCGGGCCGGGCCCGGTGGTGCAGGCCCTGCAGGACAAGGCGCCACAGCTGCTGAGCCTGACGGATGCGGGCGGGCTGAAGTCGGGCCTGACCTTCTTCATGGCGGTCCTGCTGACCGGCCTGTTCCATCAGGGCTACTGGCAGCGTATCTACGCCGCGCGCTCCACCCGCGCCATGCGCGCCGGCTTCATGATGGGCAGCATGCTCGTGGTGCCCGTCATCCTCGCCATGGGAGCCTTCGGGCTGGCCTTTGTGGCGCTGGGCATGGAAGGCGACAGCTCCGTGGCCCTGTTCAGCGTCATCCTGCCCGAGCAGCCAGCCTGGCTGCTGATCAGTATGATTCCCCTGGGTCTGGCCCTGGTCATGAGCAGCGTGGATACGGCCATCAGCGCTATCGCCAGCGTCATCGCGGTGGACACGCGCCGCCTGCTGCCCGATGCCGGCAGCGCCTGGCTGATGCGCCTGGCCCGTATCCTGATCTTCGTGCTGTCCATCCCCGTGCTGGTGGTGGCCGCCCAGGGCTACAGCGTGCTCTATCTGTTCCTGCTGGCCGATCTGCTGTGCTCGGCGGCGGCCTTTCCAGTGTTCTTCGGCCTGTACAATCGTCGCTGCAGCGGGCGCATGGCGTTCGTGGCGACCCTGGCGGGCCTGGCTGCGGGCATCAGCCTGTTCCCCGCACCCGGCGCGCCACTCACCTGGCTGCTGGAATCCTTCCTGCTTGCGGCGCTGGTGCCGGTGGCCGTCATCTTTGTCCAGCTGGCGCTGAGTGCCGGCGCGCGCGAATTCGATCTGGAGAGTCTGGGTCGCCAGGTACGCCGTATCACCGACTGAGACAGGTGCCTGCGCAAGACGTGCCCGCCACGGCAATGACGCTTGTTGTTATGATCGATAGCAGCTGAATACAAATGGCGGAGCACGCATCGCGATGAGAGCGGCACTCATACCTTGGGCATTGTCGGGCGGTGCTGCAGTCACGGTGGGCTTCGGGCGGTTTGCCTATGCGCTCATCCTGCCCGCGATGCAGACCAGCCTTGGGCTCAGCTACGCACAGGCCGGCTGGCTCAACACCTCCAACTCCCTGGGCTATCTGCTGGGGTCCATACTTACCGCCCTGTATGTGGAGCGTCTGGGCAATCACCGCCTCTTCGTTGCCGGCATGCTGGTGACCACGCTCAGCCTGCTGGCCAATGGTCTGGTCAGTGACTTCTACCTGCTCAATATCATCCGCTTCATCACCGGGCTATCGGCCGCCTGGGCCTTCATCAGCGGGGGCGTGCTGGCCAGTCTGCTGGGTGCGCGCGCCATGGTGATCTATTTTGGCGGCGGCGGCAGCGGCATGCTGCTGAGCGGCGCCAGCCTGCCCTGGCTGTTCGAATTTGCCGGCCCCCAGGCCTGGCCCTGGGCATGGGCCGGCACGGCGGCCCTGTGCACGCCCATCACGATCGCGGCACTGGCCGCAGCGCGCTACAGCGTGGCACCCGCCCCCAGCCGGCAGCGCACGGCCTGGTCGTGGCGCCCCTGCGCACCGGCCTTTCTGGCCTACTTCATGTTTGGCCTGGGCTATATCGCCTACATGACTTTCATCATCGCCTGGGTACGCCTGCAGGCGACCGACAGCCCGCTGCCCATGGCAGCAATCAGCTCCATCATGTGGACGCTGCTGGGCGTGATGTGCATGATGGCTCCCAGGGTGTGGTCGGGCGTCTTTGCAGCGCATACCAATGGATTGCCCATGGCCGCCACCATGGTAACCCTGGGCACGGGCGCCCTGCTGCCGCTGCTGGTGCCCAGCCTGGCGGGCATCTGGGCATCGGCCGCGCTGGTGGGGGTAAGCGTACTGATGGTGCCTTCGGGCGTCACGGGCTTCGTGAAGAACAACCTGCCCGCCGCAGCCTGGGGCAGCGCCCTGGCACTGGCCACCACACTGTTTGCCATTGGCCAGACCATAGGGCCGGTGGCCGCAGGCTGGATCAGCGACCTTGCAGGCAACCTGTCAGTGGGGCTGGGCCTTTCGGCCGGCATATTGTTTGCCGGCGCGATCCTGGCATGGTTACAGGCACCACTGGCGCAGGATCACGATCATGAAGAGCTCAGGCCGCAACCAGGGCCTGCGGGCGAACGCCCGTGAGCATGTATTCGATCAATTCCTTGACCGGACGGATGGCGTTGCCAAAAGGCAACACTTCGCTGCTGCGGAAGAACAGGCCGCGCTTGACATCACCTTGCAGGGCGAAAGCAAGCTGGGTGTCGATGCAGAACTGGCCCCAGCCGGGAATGCCGTCACGGAAACCGCACTTCACCAGGCAATCGAAGCCCGCCGTGCACGGCCGCGGCTTGGCAATCTCTTGCAGGCGATCGAGCTTGGCCAGATAGTTTTCGAGCCAGGGCGTGCGCACTGCACGTGCGGGCAGGCCCGCCGTACTGGTGAAGGTGACCGTGTCTTCGGGACGCGCATCGGCCAGCACACGCTTGAAGTTGATGTGGGCATCCCCTTCTTCGCTCACGGCAAACGCGGTACCCAGCTGAACGGCGCTGGCACCCAGATCGAGCAGCTCGCGCAGCTGCTCATGCTGATGCAGACCGCCCGCAACGATAAGGGGAATATTCTCGCGCTCTATCCCCAGATCCTTGAACAGCTGCAAGGTGCCTTCGACAACGTTGGGCGACTCATATTCCGGCTTGTCAATGTCGTCCGCACTGGCCACGCCCAGGTGACCGGCGGCAAACTTGGGGTTTTCAATCAGAATGGCGTCGGGCAGACGATTCTTGCGCATCCACTTCCTGATGACCAGACCGATGCCGCGCACGTCGGAAAGCACGGGAATGATGGCGACCTTGGCAAAGTCACGCGTCAGATCGGGCAGATCAAGCGGCAGGCCTGCGCCCACGACAATGGCATGTGCCCCGCTTTCGCAGGCCTGGCGTACCGAACGGGCGTATTCGGACAGTGCCTTCATGACGTTCACGGCGATCATGCCATGGCCGCCGGAAAGCTCGAGCCCCTTCTTGATCTCGCGATCGAGTGCGACCAGGTTGGCAGCGTCGATGAGATCCTTGTTGCGCGAGCGCCCGGTTTTTTCCATCAGATCGCCGTGATGGCGTCGCTGATCGACACTGGAAATCGTGCCCATGGCCCCGAGGGAGGCGACGGTGCCGGCCAGACGGTGTGCCGAAATACCTACCCCCATGCCACCTTGTACGATAGGCAGGAGCGAGCGTCCCTTGAGGGTGAAGTTCTGCAGCGCTGAAGTGAACACTGTCGGAATTCCTTGAAGAGGCGGCAACCGGTAATCAGATCAGCCGCGAATAAGTCGAGGTGGTCGGCCGCCCCAGATGAGCGTCGAACACCATGCCAATGGCGCGCACAAACAGGCGGCCCTTGGGCGTGATGTGCAGGATGCCGTCATCGAGTTCGAGCAGGCCGGCATCCTGATATACCTGCAGGCGCTCGAGCTCCGAAGCGAAGCAATCCGGGAAGGCCAGGCCGTATTTTTCGGCCATGCCCGGGAGATCAAGCGGCATGCTGCACATGATGCGCATGATGATTTCCCTGCGTAACCTGTCATCATCCGATAATTCGTAGCCTTTTGCAATAGGCAATTGACCCAGATCAAGCATTTCATACCAGGCCTTGAGCGAATGCGCCGCCTGGCTATATGCGTACTCGAGCTTGCCGATGGAGGACAGGCCAAGACCGACCATATCGCAATCCGCCCGGGTTGTATAGCCCTGAAAATTCCGGTGCAGACTGCCGTCCATGCCCGCCCGGCTGAGCTCGTCGTCCGGCAGGGCGAAATGATCCAGACCGATATAGACGTAGCCTGCATCCAGCAGACGGCGCATGGCCATCAGGAAGATCTGCAAACGCGTTTCGGCGCTGGGCAGATCTTCGTCGCGAATGAGCCGCTGGGCCTTGAAGCGTGAAGGCAGGTGGGCGTAGTTATAGAGCGCGATGCGATCGGGCATCAGGCGCACAACGTGATCCAGGGTGCGATCGAAACTGGCGAGCGTCTGCAGCGGCAGGCCGTAGATGAGATCCATGTTGATGGAACCAAAGCCATGGCGCCGGCTGCTGGCGAGCGCCGCTTCGACCATCTCGAGCGGCTGGATGCGGTTGACGGCCCTTTGTACATCCGGGTCAAAGTCCTGCACGCCGAAGCTGGTGCGGTTGAAACCCATGGCCGCCAGGGCGCCGAGCCGGCCGTCATCAATGGTGCGCGGATCGATCTCTATGCTGAGCTCGGCATCATCGGTGAACTCGAAATGCCGCTTGAGCAGGCGCATGAGCCCGGCCAGGCCTTCATCATCGCCGAAAGTGGGTGTGCCCCCGCCCAGATGCAGCTGGCGTGCGACACGGGCATCGCCCAGCTCCGGGTCCAGCAGTGCCAGTTCGCGATCCAGATAGTCCATGTACTGCAGGGAGCGTGAATGATCCTGGGTGATGATCTTGTTGCACGCGCAGAAGTAGCACAGCGAGTGGCAAAACGGCAGGTGCACGTACACCGACAGCGGCGCCACCGTTTCGGCGGCAAGCCGTTGCGCCAGATGGTGGCGGTAGCGCGTTGCGTCGTAATGGGTATGAAAACGATCAGCCGTGGGGTAGGAGGTATAGCGCGGGCCGGAGACGTCGAAGCGGCGGATGAGCGACTCCGAAATGTCGATTTCGGTGAATGCGGCTCGCACGGGGGCGCCGGTGGCGGTAGTAGTCAACAGTCAGGCTCCTGAGCGATGAAGTGCTTCATTCACTCCGTGGATAACGACAACATATCGTATTATTAAACATCTGCACCAGAATTTCACTGAATCCTCCCCGAATGCTGCTTATCCTCCTTCTTGCCCTACCGTTTGCCGGCAGCGCGATCGCGGCCTTTTTGCCGTCGAATGCAAGAAATCTGGAGGCCTGGCTGGCCGGGTTCGTGGCGCTGGTCTGCGCCATGGTCGTCATTATCCACTTTCCGGCCGTCCAGGCCGGCCAAGTCCCCAGTGTCAGCATGGCCTGGCTGCCCGGCCTGGGTGTGAACTTCAGCATACGCCTGGACGGCTACGCCTGGTTGTTCAGCCTGATCGTGACGGTGATGGGCCTGCTCATCGTCGTCTATGCGCGCTACTACATGTCACCGGAAGACCCGGTGCCGCGCTTCTTCTCCTTTCTGCTCGCCTTCATGGGCTCCATGCTGGGCGTGGTCGTCTCGGGCAACCTGATACAGATGGTGGTGTTCTGGGAGCTGACCAGCCTGTCGTCCTTCATGCTGATCGGTTACTGGCACCACCGGCTGGATGCGCGCCGCGGTGCGCGCATGTCGCTCATCATCACGGGTTCGGGCGGGCTGTGCCTGCTGGCCGGCGTACTGTTGCTGGGCCAGGTGGTAGGCAGCACGGATCTGGATGTGGTGCTCAACGCCGGCCCGCTGGTGCGCGCCCATGCCTGGTACCCTGCCATAGTGGTCCTGGTGGCGCTGGGCGCGCTCACCAAGAGTGCGCAATTCCCCTTTCATGTATGGCTGCCCAATGCCATGGCGGCACCCACACCGGTGTCCGCCTACCTGCATTCGGCCACCATGGTGAAGGCCGGCGTCTTCCTGCTGGCACGCCTGTGGCCGGTGCTGGCGGGTACGCCGCTGTGGGGCTGGATCATCGGCGGCGCGGGCCTGGCCTCGCTCGTCTTCGGCGCCTATGCGGCCACATTCCAGCGCGATATGAAAGGCTTGCTGGCGTATTCGACCATGAGTCATCTGGGCCTGATCACGCTGCTGCTGGGGCTGAATACGCGCATCGGTCTGGTGGCCGCCCTGTTCCACATCATCAATCACGCCACCTTCAAGGCTTCGCTGTTCATGGCGGCGGGCATCGTCGATCACGAGAGCGGCACACGCGACATGACGCGACTTTCAGGCCTGTACCGGCACATGCCCATTACCGCGACGCTGGCAGTGGTGGCCGCCGCCGCAATGGCGGGCGTGCCGCTGCTCAACGGCTTCCTGTCCAAGGAAATGTTCTTTGCCGAGACCGTGTTCGCGAGCGGCCACGGCGCGTTGCACTACGGGCTGCCGGCGGCCGCCGTGCTGGCAGGCGCCTTCAGCGTGGCCTATTCCGTGCGCTTCATCACCCAGGTGTTCTTCGGCCCGCCCGCCGAAGATCTGCCGCGCACGCCGCATGAGCCGCAGCGGCTGATGCTGATTCCCAGCGCGATACTGGTGTTTGCCTGCCTGGTCGTGGGCATGCTGCCCGGCCCCACCGTAGGCCCCATTCTGGAGATGGCGGGCACGGCCATCCTGGGTGTGTCCACACCCGAGTACAGCCTGCGCATCTGGCATGGCATCAACCTGCCGCTGATCATGAGCTTCCTGGCCCTGGGGCTGGGCCTGTCGATAGTGGCCGTGCTGCGCCGGCACTATGGCACCCAGCCCGCACCCGCGCCACTGGTCCAGGGACTGGACGGGCGACGCGCTTTCGAGCTGCTGATGGAGGGCCTGGACGCCGCAAGCCTGGCGCTGCTGGGTATGCTGCGCTCGGGCAAGCTTCAGGTGCAGATATTGCTGGTGGTGATCTGCAGCCTGGGCGTGGCAATGCTGCCGCTCTCAGGGCTGGGCTGGATTTCAGACACGCGGCACACGCCCATGCATCCGGTGTTTGCCCTGCTCTGGCTGGCGGGCGGTGCCTGCGCCATCGGTTGCGCCTGGCTGGCCAAATACCATCGCCCGGCCGCGCTGCTGATGTCGGGCGGTGCCGGCCTGGCCACCGTACTCACCTTCGCCTGGCTGTCGGCACCCGATCTTGCGCTCACACAGCTGGCCGTCGAGGTGGTCACCATCGTGCTCATCCTGCTGGGGCTGCGCTGGCTGCCGCGCCGCATCGAGGAGTTCGAGCTGCGCTTCGGCAATGGCGTGCGCGCCCTGAGCCGGCGCACGCGTGACCTGCTCATTGCCACCGCTGGCGGCCTGGGTCTGGCGGCCCTGGCCCATGCCCTGCTCACCCGCCCGGCGCCGGAAGGCATTTCATCCTTTTTCGTGGAGCAGTCCCTGCCCATGGGGGGCGGCGCCAACGTGGTCAACGTCATCCTGGTGGATTTCCGCGCATTCGACACGCTGGGCGAGATCACGGTACTGGGTGTGGTAGCGCTGTCGGTGTTTGCCTTGTTGCGCCGCTTCCGCCCGCCGGCGGAGACCATGACCCTGCCCGAACCGCGTCAGAGGCGCGTCGTTTCGCCCAAGCTGCGCGGGCGGTTTGCCGAACCGGACCCGCATGCCCTGGTGCCTGAAGGCGTGATGCGCGTGCCGGCGGTGCTGGCCCGCCTGCTGCTGCCGATTGCAGCGCTCATCTCCGTGTACTTCCTGCTGCGCGGCCACAATCTTCCCGGAGGCGGCTTCCTGGGCGGGCTCATTTTTGCCACCGCGCTCATCCTGCAATACATGGTGGGCGGCGTCATCTGGGTCGAGGCGCGCCCCCATATCCATCCGCAGATCTGGCTGTCGCTGGGCCTGCTGGCCGCCGGCAGCGCGGCCATGCTCGTCTGGCTGGGTGCCCGCCCCTTCCTGTCGGCACTGACGCTGACACTGGAACTGCCATGGATGGGGCCGCTACACCTGTCGAGCGTGCTGCTGTTCGATGTGGGCGTCTACCTGCTGGTGGTCGGGGCCACCGTACTCATGCTGGTTGCCCTGGCCCACCAGTCCCTGCGCCTGCACCGCATGCCGGCACCCGCAACCCCTGTCGAGAAGGAAACCCGCTGATGGAAGTCGTGTTGTCTCTGGCCATTGGCGTCATGGGAGGCTCGGGCATCTGGCTCATGCTGCGTCCGCGCACCTTCCAGGTCATCATGGGGCTGTCGCTGATGTCGTATGCCGTGAATCTGTTCATCTTCGCCATGGGCCGCATCACGCTGGGTGCACCGCCGGTGGTCGACGCGGCCTGGCTGGGTGATCCCGACCACTATGCCGATCCCCTGCCACAGGCCCTGGTACTCACGGCCATCGTGATCAGTTTTGCGACGACGGCGCTCTTCCTGGTGGTGCTGCTGGCATCGCGCGGGCTGTCGGGCACCGACCACGTCGATGGTGCGGAGCACGACCAGTGAGCCCGTGGCTGACGCATCTGCCCATACTGCCGGTGGCCGTTCCCCTGGTAACGGGAGCCGCGCTGCTGCTCACACGCGACGGCCAGCGACCACTGCGTCTGGCGTTGACGCTGGCCTCGCTGCTTGCCCAGCTCTGGGTGGCGGTACTGCTGCTGGGCCAGGTGACCGGCCATGGGGCGGGCGAATGGAGCGACGGCATCGGCGTCTACCTGCTGGGTGGCTGGCCCGCGCCCTTTGGCATCGTGGCGGTGGTGGACCGGCTGAGTGTGCTGATGGTACTGCTCACAGCCGTCCTGGGCGCCGCCTGCTGGCTGTACGCCACGGCACGCTGGGACCGCGCGGGCGTGCATTTCCATGCGCTCTACCAGTTTCTGCTCATGGGGTTGAACGGGGCGTTCCTGACGGGTGACCTGTTCAACCTGTTCGTGTTCTTCGAAGTGCTGCTGGTGGCCTCCTACGGCCTGATGCTGCACGGCTCGGGGCGCGAACGCGTGTCGGCCGGCATGCACTACATCGCCATCAACCTGGTGGCCTCCTTCCTGCTGCTACTGGGCCTGGCGATCATCTACGGCCTGTCGGGAACGCTGAACATGGCTGATCTGGCCGTGCGCGCCGGGGCCCTGAGCGGCAGTGAGCGCGAACTGCTGGAAGCCGGTATTGCGATGCTGGGCATCGCCTTCCTGATCAAGGCAGCTGCCTGGCCGCTGAACTTCTGGCTGCCTGCGGCCTATGCGAATGCGTGTCCGCCGGTGGCGGGCGTTTTTGCCATCATGACCAAGGTGGGCATCTACGCCCTGCTGCGCATCAGCACCCTGCTTGTGCCCAGCGGCGCTCCGGCCGCCTTCGGCACCGACTGGATGTTCCTGACAGGCATTGCCACACTGGCCTTTGCCTCCATCGGCATCCTGGCCGCCACCCAGGTGGAGCGCCAGGCCGGCTATGCCATCATCATGTCCTCGGGCATATTGCTGGCCGCGCTGGGCATGCCGGGGATGACACTGGCCGGGCCCGCGCTCTACTATCTGATCAACTCGGTGCTTGCCCTGGGAGCGCTGTTCATGCTGCTGGAGATGATACAACGCACCCAACCCTTCGGGGCGGACGTGCTGGCCGCGAGCCAGGAGCTGTTCGATCTGGATGACCCTGAGCCTCATCATGAGCCGGATGAGGTAGTGGGCATTGCCATCCCCGCCGCGATGGCCTTTCTGGGCCTGTCCTTCTTTGCCTGCGCCCTGCTGATTGTGGGCCTGCCGCCACTTTCAGGTTTCGTCGCCAAGTTCTCACTGCTGGCGACGGCCCTGCAGACGGCCGGACCCGGTCACACGCCCAACGATGCCTGGGTGCTCATGGCCGCCATACTGCTGTCGGGCCTGGCGGCGCTGATTGCCCTGTGTCGCACCGGCATACGGCTGTTCTGGAGCGCGGAAGACCTGAAAGTGCCGCGCCTGCGCATCATAGAAGCCGGCCCGGTGGCCGTGCTGCTTGGCGCCTGCGCACTGCTGACGGTACAGGCGGGCCCCTTCATGGACTACATGGACGAGACGGCGCACCTGCTGGAACATCCTGTTCATTATGTGAACGCCGTCATCACCGGGGAGGCGCCATGACGCCCATCAACCACTGGTCGCGACGGCTGTTCCTGCCGGTCTTCCTGTTTGCCACCTGGCTGTTGCTGAACCGCTCGCTGGCGCCCGGGCATATCGTGCTCGGCCTGATCATCGCCTTTCTGTTCACCTGGCTGTCGGGATGGCTGCGTCCCCTGAGCGCCTATGGCAAGAAGCCGCTGGTGGCACTGCGGCTGATCTGGCACGTGGCCGTGGATATCGCCAAATCGAATCTTGCCGTGGGCATCCTGGTCTGGAAAGGCCGGCACAGCGACGCCAGGCCGGGTTTTCTGAAGATTCCGCTGCAGATCACCGATCCGCATGCACTGGCAGCCATGGCCTGCATCATCACCTATACGCCCGGCACGGTCTGGGCGGACTACTCGGCCGAGGACCGTATCCTAACGCTGCACGTGCTTGATCTTGAAGACGAGGTCGCATGGCGGCATACTGTCCAACATCGCTACGAACGCCCCCTGCTGGAGATTTTCGAGTGACCATGCTGGTTTCCTGGGCGGCCAATATCGCCCTGTTCCTCTTCACCGCCGGGCTGTGCATCGCGGCCATCCGGCTCATGCTGGGGCCCGACATCACCGATCGCGTACTTGCACTCGACACCATGTACGTCAATGGCCTGCTTATCCTGCTCACGCTGGGTGTGCGCTTCGGCCTGGAAATCTATTTCGACATCGCCCTGCTGCTCGCGCTGTTCGGCTTTGTCGGCTCGGTCGCCATGGCGAAGTTCCTGGTCCGCGGCGAAGTCATCGAGCCCTGAGAGAACCCTCAGCGCGCAACGGAGAGCCTGCATGCTGCATTCACTTGACCTGCCCTTCTGGATTGCACTGCCCGTAGCCCTGCTGCTGCTTCTGGGCGGGGTGATCGCGTTCACGGGCTCATTGGGGCTGCTGCGCCTGCCTACCTTCTATACACGCATCCACGCGCCCACCATGGGCAATACCATGGGTGTGTTCTGCGTGCTCGTGGGCTCGCTGCTGCTGGTTTCCTGGCAGGAGCACCGCCTGCTGCTGCATCACCTGCTGATCACGCTGCTGCTCGTGATCACCTCGCCCGTCACCGCCGTCCTGCTGATGCGGGCGGCCATCCGGCGCAAGGTTGGGCGTGAACAGGCACAAGCCGGCACGCACCCACCGCAGCCCTGACCCTGAAAGGAGCATATGCCATGTCCACTTGCATCAAACCTCACCGCCCGGGCCGTCGCCTCCCGCTGCTGGCCATTGTGCTGGCCACCGGTCTGGCAAGCCATGCCGCCCTGGCCCAGAATACCGCAAGCGAGGCGGAGGCCCGCTACCATGCAGATGTGAAACACTGCCATGAACAAACCACCCAGGACGTCGGGGATTGCCTGCGCGAGGCGGGTGCCGCCCTGTACGAAGCACGTCGCGGCCAGCTCGTCACGGGAACACCGTCCTACGTCGATAACCAGCGCGCGCGCTGCGAGACGCTCAGTGGCGAAGCACGCGAAGACTGTCTGCGACTGATGGAGAACGCCGGTGCCCGCGTCAGCGGTAGTGTCGAAGGCGGCGGCATCCTGCGCGAGATGACCATCACCATTCCCGCACCAGCCACCCATTAACCACCACTAACCGCCATCAACCGCCGGCAGTGCGGCACCATCACCTGCTGCGGCAGGCTCGGGACGCGTCAGGAAACCGATGCGCCTGAGCCCCGCCTTCTTGGCCTGGCTCATGACATGGGCCAGCACTTCGTAGCGGGTGTTCAGATCGGCACGGATACGCAACTCGGGTTGTGGATCCTGCGTCGCTTCGCGCTGCATCAATGCGTCGAGCGCTGCTGCATCGACCGCCTGCTCGTTCCAGAAAACCTGACCCTGGGCATCAATGGCCAGATCGACCACCACGGGGTCCTGCTCCATGGGTGTGGAACTGGCCCGGGGCAGCTGGATCTGTATCGTGTGGCTGAGCAGCGGTGCGGTGATGATGAAGATCACCAGCAGCACGAGCATGACGTCGATCAGCGGCACCATATTGATCTCGGACAGTGTGGGGCTGGAGCCACGACCGTTGTCAAAGCTTCCGAATGCCATCATCGCCCTCCCGGCTCGGTCACGGAAGCCAGCGGGCGCAGGCTGCGCACCACGGCCTCGTCCTTGACCTGCTGGCCCGTGGACAGAAAGGTGAACAAGTCGTGCGCGAAGGCATCCAGCTGCGCCAGATACACCCGGTTGCTGCGCACAAAACCGTTGTAGGCGAGTACAGCCGGAATGGCCACTGCCAGACCCAGGCCGGTCATGATGAGGGCTTCACCCACCGGACCCGCAATGCTGTTGACCGTGACGCCATCGGACATGCCGATGCTGATCAGCGCGTGATAGACCCCCCAGACGGTACCGAACAGACCGACAAAAGGCGCTGTTGACCCGACAGAAGCCAGAATGGTGAGGCCGTTCTCCAGCCGCGCGGTTTCCTCATCCATCACCTTGCGCATGATGCGTGTCACGAAGGATGACGTGGATCCGGCCTCCTCCAGCTTCATGGCACCGTATTTCGCATGATGGCGGCGTGCGTGGATCGCATGGCTGGCAAGGTGCGAAAAGGGTTCGGTGGCGCCGTGCGTGACCAGTTCATGCTCCACCTGCTCAAGCGAGCTCGCGGCCCAGAATTCATGCAGGAACTTGCGTGAGCGGCCGCGGATGGAAATGTTCATGAACAGCTTGGCAAAGATCAGATACCAGCTGAGCAGGGACATGATGACCAGTATGCCAAACAGCGACTTGCCCACAAAATCGCTCTGGGCAATGAAGTTGAGCATGCCGGTGTTGAAGGTGGCCGCATCGGCTGCCAGCGGCACCATGGGCATGTCCACCACTTCGGGCAGTGATGCCTCGACCGGGCCATCGACCCCGGTTTCCACCTGTGCAATGAGCACGCTCAGGTTTTCCAGCCATTCGCGCATCATGGGTCCATCCTCATAGAACAAAATCAAAGGGTATGTCGGCCTGGGCCTTGTAGGCAATGCCGTTTTCCGTATACGGACGGAAGCGCGCCTGGCGCACGGCCTTGAGCGCTGCCTGATCCAGTCGCTTGTAGCCCGACGACTGGCGAACCGAGGCCTCGACCACAGCACCGTCGGGCGCAATCAGCACCCGGACCACAACGCGACCCTGTTCGCGCCGCTGCGCCGACGCGCGCGGATATACCGGATTGGGGCGGCGCCCCAGATAATCGATATTGCTGACCGTGCGCACACGATCCGGATCCACGGGGCCCTGCTGCGCTGCGGGTGCAGGTGCTGCGGCCGCCGGAGCCGGTGCCGGTGCGGGTTTTGGTGCGGCTTTTGGTGCCGGCTGTGGCGCAGGCCTGGGTTGTGGCTTTGGCTGCGGCTTGGGCTGCGGCTTCGGTTGAGGCTTCGGCTCGGGTTTGGGTTCCGGCTTGGGCTCGGGCTTCGGCTCAGGCACAGGCTCGGGTTCCGGTTCCGGTTCCGGTTCCGGCTCCGGCCCGGGCTCGGGTTCTGGCTCCGGTTCCGGTTCCGGCTCGGGCTCGGGCTCGGGTTCCGGCTCAGGCTCAGGCTCAGGCTCTGGTTCCGGCTCGGGCTCGGGCTCTGGTTCTGGTTCTAGTTCCGGCTCAGGTTCTGGCTCTGGCTCCGGCTCCGGCTCGTCTTCAACCTCCATTTCGGCGTCGACATCCGGCAGACTGTCTTCATCGGCCGGCGGCAATTGCGGATCGGTCAGGACACCCGTACCCTCTTCGGCCAGATCGACATAGACGATAGCTCCGCCGGAATCCGCCAGGGCGGGAGGGCGTGCCGGGGCACGCATGATGACTGCGACTGCGACCACGTGCAGGGTTGCCGCCGCGATGACACCCAGCCGCCGGGCTGTGAGCAGGCGAAACGGGGGCCTTGCCGGTGGTTTCACAGCGTCACCTGTGACTTCACCTGTAACTTCACGTGGAGGTGATGCATCATTGGCCTAGATTGATTCACGCCAGGGCCCTGCGGCCCATAACCGGATTTTCGCCGGATTTGCAAGAAGCGATGGTAACACAAATGCGAACCATTCGCGATTGCGCAGAAACAGCCGGAAATGGCATTTATCACAAGTGTCGCAGTTTGGATGCACCATGAAAAAAAGCACCCTGACGGGTGCTTTTTTGTATTTACCTGCTCCAGCATGCTTCCAGTTCATGGTGGGTGCTGACGGGATCGAACCGCCGACCTACGCCTTGTAAGGGCGCCGCTCTACCAGCTGAGCTAAGCACCCATGTCTGGGGCCATATGCACTGGAACAACTGCGAAGACCAGAATTATAGGGAATCGCAGCCACGGATGCAAGTGTCAGTTGACGGCATCCTTGAGTGCCTTGCCCGGGCGGAACTTGGGCACGCGTGCCGCAGCAATGGTAATGGTTTCACCAGTACGCGGGTTGCGCCCCGAGCGTGCGGCGCGCTCGGACACGTCAAACGTGCCGAAACCCACCAGAGTCACCGGATCACCCTGTGCAAGGCTGCCCTTCACGGCCTCGATGAAGGCATCGAGCGCACGTGCAGCATCGGCCTTGGACAAATCCGAACCTGCTGAAATCTGGTCGATGAGTTCTGTCTTGTTCATTCACTTCCCCTGGAATATTTTTTTACTGTACCGCCGCCCATTGTCAGGCGAGCGCCTGGACAAAATCCGATATCAGGTCCCGGGCCTCCTCGATGCCAACTGAAACCCGCAGAAGGCCATCCGCAATGCCCATACTCGCGCGCCGTTCGGGCCCCATCTCGTAGTATATGGTATGCGCGGCCGGCAGGACCAGACTGCGATTATCACCCAGGTGAGTTGCCAACACAAATACCCTGAGCCGGTTGAGGAAATCGAACACATCGATAGCGGCATCGAGCTCTATGGCCACCAGAGCCCCGAAGTGCCCGCCAAAACAGGCCCGGGCCCGCTCGTGCTGCGGATGGGACGGCAAGCCGGGGTAATGCACGGCGGTAACCTTGGGGTGCGACTGCAGGGCCCGGGCAAGTGCCAGGGCATTATCGCAGGCCCTGGCCATGCGCAAGGGCAGTGTCTCGCTGCCGCAGGCCAGGCGATGGGCGGACTCGGACGACAGGCTGGCACCCATGTCGCGCAAGCCTTTCTTCTTGATCTGCGTAAGCCCCCAGGACTGGGGCGGACCCTTGCGATAGACATCGGCAATATTCGGATAAGGCGTCCAGTCGAACAGGCCGGTATCCGTGACCGCGCCCCCCAGGGCGTTGCCATGTCCGCCTACATGCTTGGACAGCGAACATACAACGAGCGAAGCGCCCACTTCGCGCCCGCGCATCAGCCAGGCCGTAGTGAGCGTATTGTCGAGCACATAGATCAGCCCCCGTCTGGCGCACAGCTCGCCAATGCCCTTGAGATCCGCCACTTGCGTGCCGGGATTGGCCAGCGTCTCGCAGAACACCATTCGCGTTTCCGGGCGACAGGCCTGCTCGACGGCAGCGGCATCGCTCGCATCCACAAGAGTGACCTCGACCCCCAGCCCCGAAAGCGTGTTGAGCAGACTGTTGGTGTTGCCGAAGATATGCTGACTGCTGACCAGATGGTCGCCTGCGCGCAGAAGCGTGAAGAAGACCGCCGTCAGCGCTGCCATGCCGGTGGCAAAGCTCACGGTACTCACGCCCGCCTCCATCTGCGTGATGCGCTGCTCGAGCGCGGCAGTGGTGGGCGAGCCCTGACGGCTGTAGGTATAGCCGGATTTTCCCTGAAAAACGGCTGTCAGCTCACGCGAATCGGCATAGCCGTATTCAGCGCTGGGGTGCATGGGTACATGCACAGGGCCGCTGACGCGGTTGCCGCGCCGGTCGAGGTGGACATTGCTAGTCGTAAAGCCAGGTTCGGACATAAGACAGAAGTGGAAAGAGTGATGAATTGAAACGCAGTCCTCTATGATAGTCCCAGATCCGGGAAAACCCCCGGACACCGGGCATCAGCCGCGCTGGCGCACCGTCTCGTAAAGGCAAAGGGCACTGGCCACGCTCACGTTCAGGCTTTCCACAGCACCTGCCATGGGAATGCGCACGCGCTCGTCACAGGTCTCACGCGTCAGCCGGCGCATGCCCTCGCCTTCGGCACCCATCACCCAGGCAATGGCACCCCGTACATCGACCCCATGATAGTCGGTATCCGCCTGATCATCCGTCCCGATCAGCCAGATATCGCGCTCCTTGAGTGCCCGCATGGTGCGTGCCAGATTCGTGACCGTGATGTAGGGCACGGTCTCGGCGGCACCACAGGCCACACGGCGTACCGTGGCATTCAGGCCCACGGCGCGATCACGCGGCGCAATGACGGCATGCGCCCCGGCCCCGTCGGCACTGCGCAGGCAGGCGCCCAGATTGTGCGGGTCGGTAACGCCATCGAGCAGCAGCAGCAGCGCGGGTTCGCCGCGCGCCTCCAGGTCATCGAGCAGCTCGTCGACATCCACGGCCAGTGCGAGCGCGCGCGCCCGGGCGAGCACGCCCTGGTGACGCACTCCCCGCGACAGCGTATCAAGCCGGGCCGCATCCACCGGCTGCACGCGCACGCCGGCAGCTGCTGCAGCATCCACCAAAGCCGTCATGCGGCGATCGCGACGCCCCTGATCGACGTGAATTACCATGAGCGAATCCGGCGCATGACGCAGGCGCGCCTTCACCGCGTGGAAACCCGCCAGTATCTGTTCTTCTGCCACAGGAACCTCTTCAGCTGCTGCGCTTGCGCGTGGTTTTTGTGGCCTTGGCGGCCTTGGCTGCTTTTGCTGCCTTGGCTGTCTTGACCACCTTTTTGCCTGTCTTTGTCGCGCGGGCTTCACGCTTGGCTTCGGCGCGACGCTGCTGGGCCGTCGTACCCTTGAGCGCCTCGGGCTTGGTCGAGGCCGCCTTCTTCATCTTGCGTGGTGGCTCCGCCCCGGGCTCGGACGCGGTCAGGGCCTTGTAGCTGGTCTGCTTGACCAGCCGGAAGTCGATGCGACGGGCTTCCAGATCAACCCGGGCCACCTGCACATGCACGGCATCCGTCAGACGATAGCGGATGCCGGTGCGTTCACCGCGCAGCTCGTGCAGGCTTTCGTTGTACTGGAAGTAATCCGAGCCCAGCTCGGAGACATGCACCATGCCTTCCACATAGAGGGAATCGAGGGTGATGAACAGGCCGAACGGCGCGACGCCGGTAACGCGCCCGCTGAAGATCTCGCCCACATGCTCGCGCACGAACCAGCACTTGAGCCAGGCCTCGACATCGCGCGTGGCATCGTCGGCACGCCGCTCGCAGGCCGAGAGCACGAAACCCAGTTTTTCCCACACGGCAAGCCGCTTTTCGGCAACAGGCAAGGTCGGGTCCAGCCCCATATCAGGCAGATCGGGCGTATAGCGCTTGCGCACCAGCACGGCCTTGATGACCCGGTGAGTAAGCAGGTCGGGATAGCGGCGGATGGGCGAGGTGAAATGCGCGTAATGGCTGTAGGACAGGCCGAAATGGCCGCTGTTCACGGGCGTGTAGATGGCCTGCTGCATGGAGCGCAGGCACATCATCTGCACGATCTCGAAATCAGGCCGGTGACGCGCTGCATCCAGCAGGTTGGCGTAATCGCGCGGGGAAGGCTCGTCGCCGCCGTCCAGGTTCAGGCTCAGGTTGCGCAGGAACTCGCGCAGGGCCAGCAGGCGATCGGGCGTGGGCCCTTCGTGGACGCGATACAGGCCTTCGCGCTTGTTGCGGTGCATGAAATCGGCTGCGCAGGTGTTGGCGGCCAGCATGAACTCTTCGATCAGGCGATGGGCATCATTGCGCAGGGCGGGCTCTATGCGCTCAATCTTGCCCATATCATTGGCGATGATGTGGGTTTCCACCGTATCGAAGGCCATGGCGCCACGCGCTGTGCGCGCCGTCTCGAACACCTGGTAGAGCGCGTGCGCATGCTGGATGTGCTCCAGCAGGGGCCCCATGCGCAGGGCGACCGGGCCTGACGGTTGCTGCAGTGCCGCCCAGACATCGGTATAGGTGGTGCGCGCGTGCGAGCGGATGACGCCTTCGTAGAACTGATAGGCTTTCACCTTGCCGGCATTCGTACCCTCACCATGGATAACCATATCGCACACCAGCACCAGACGGTCCTGGTCCGGATTGAGCGAGCAAATGCCGTTGGACAAGGCCTCGGGCAGCATGGGAATGACACGACGCGGAAAATACACACTGGTACCGCGCTCGCGCGCCTCTTCGTCCAGCGCGCTGCCGGGATGCACGTAATGGCTGACATCGGCAATTGCGACCAGCAGGCGCCAGCCCGGTCCGGCCTGCTTGCCGCTGCCCGCCGATACGGGCGCACAGAAGATGGCATCATCGAAATCGCGCGCATCCTCGCCATCCATGGTAATGAAAGGCACGTCGCGAAGATCCACGCGTCCGGACAGCTCCCGCTTGCGCACTTCGCCGGGTGTACGATCGGCCTCGGCCAGTGCGGCCGCCGAGAACTCGTGCGGCACATGAAACTTGCGCACGGCAATCTCGATCTCCATACCGGGATCGTCGATTTCACCCAGCACTTCCACGATACGGCCCAGCGGCTGGGTGTGGCGCGTCGGCTGCTGCATGATCTGCACCGTGACCACCTGGCCATGTTTGGCCTTGCCGCGCTCGGCCGCCGGCACAATGATGTCGTGCTTGATGCGCTGGTCCTCGGGCACGACGATATGGGCGCCGCGCTCGCGCAGGTAACGACCGACCAGACGATCCGTGCGGCGCTCAATGACTTCGACGATCACCGCTTCGGGGCGACCCCGGTATTCGCCCTCGGCCCTGACCTGCACACGGTCACCGTGCAGCACCTTGAGCATCTCGCGCGGCGCCAGAAAGAGATCCGGCCCGCCATCGTCACGCAGCAGAAAGCCGAAGCCATCCCTGTGGCCCTGGACCCGGCCGGAAATGAAATCCAGCTGGGTATTGAGCAGCAACTGGCCGCCGGGATTGAAGAAGAGCTGCCCGTCGCGCTCCATGGCCTTGAGCCGACGCGCGAAACCGTCGGAAATTGGGGCGGCGACATTGAGCGAGCGCGCCAGCTCGTCCGGCGCAACCGGCCCTTCGGCTGCGCGCAGAACCTGGAGGATGCGCTCACGCGAAGGCACGCTGGGGTCGTAATCAGCCGGTAGCTCGATGCCCTCAGGCGATGACGCGGGGTGCGGGGAGGACGAATTTGAAGGTGTGCTCAAAAGTGGTTTCCATTTCCATAAAAAACTGGGTATACTTACGCCTTCGCAGCAATGTGAACGCTGGAAAGGCTCTTATTAATAAAGACCCAAAGGCGATAGCATACACCGCATGTGCCCAGGTGGCGGAATTGGTAGACGCGCATGGTTCAGGTCCATGTGCCGCAAGGTGTGGAGGTTCGAGTCCTCTCCTGGGCACCACTGCTTCTCTCACGAAATCCTGTGAAATTCCCTATCAAGTTCTGGTATTTACGCTGACACATGGCGTATATGCGGTGTGATCGGGCGGCTCAGACCCCGGCATGCAGCCACAAAAGCACTTCCCGCACCTGGGTATCCGGCGGAAACACCGGGTAGAACACCTTGGTGATCGTGCCATCCTCGACAATCATCGTCAGCCGCTTGTACAGCTCCACGCCTTCGACGGTGAACGTCGGCAGCGCCAGTAGCCGCTTCAAATCCAGGCCCGCATCGCTGAGCAGCTCGAACGGCAGATGCAGGCGATCCCGGGCTTCCTGCTGATATTCGCTGGTTTGCGTGCTGAGACCGTAGACGCCCACGCCCAGGGCCTGTAATTCCTGGTAGTGATCGCGATAACTGCAGGATTGCGGCGTGCAGCCACGTGCGCCGGGAATGGCATCCCAGCCTTCCGCCAGCGGCACGCCGGGACGGCCCGTCCTCGGGTATATATAGATCACCCACCTGCCCTTCAGTGCGGCGAGGTCGACCTTGCTGCCGTTCGTGCTGACAAGCGTGCATTCAGGCAACGGCCTGCCCTCGAGATGGTCGGCGGCACCATCGTCCTCAGGCCGGGGAAGATCATCGGGAATGCGGGACAGATCGGGAAGGCTCATGACGGACTCCTGCAAACGCGAAAAATCAGGGACAGTAAATCGACTTCAGCGCACCAATGAGCTG
The DNA here is from genome assembly GCA_041655275.1 of Castellaniella sp. Lineage (GTDB taxonomy): Bacteria > Pseudomonadota > Gammaproteobacteria > Burkholderiales > Burkholderiaceae_B > JAJYRX01. The sequence goes on from JBBAFU010000017.1 coordinate 20,669, forward strand.
GCCCACGTCGTCATCACGAATGAAATAATACAGGGTCTGGCCGTCACGCCGATAGCTGACCAGCCCGGCCTCGCGCAGGCGTGCCAGATGCTGGGACAGGGCGGATTGCTTGGCCTCGAGCTGTTCGAGCAGCGCCGTCACCGACATTTCACCGTGTTCGAGCAGCAGGCACAGCACCAGCAGGCGATGCTCGTTGCTGAGCAGGCGCAGCATGTTCACTGCCTGGGCCGCGCCTTCGCGCATGAAGCGTTGCATTGACTGTTCTGCAGTAGTCATAGTCATGATTTTACGGGAGTCGTTTTGCGGCGTCACACCGGAGGGTGATGTCGGCGAGCCGCAAGGGGCTTGCCTGATCTTTTTCTATATATTAGAATAACATAATATTCTAATTCATCAAGAGAGAGGAACACTCAAATGCTGCGTTTCGATGTCCCCCCGGTCTGGTCTCATGTGACCCGCTGGGAAGCTTTCATCAGTTTCGCCGTCTGTGTACTGGCCTGGTTCACCACGCCGTGGCTGATGGCCATTCTTGTGGTTCAGGGCTTTGTGCGTGGTTTCCTGGGGCATTACAAGTGCCCTTCCCACCGCATCTGGGCGCGGCTTTTCGAAGCACGCAACTGGGGCGGCAAGAAGGAAAACGCCGGCGCCAAGATGTTTGCCAACAAGCTGCTCTTCATTGCCAGCAGCGTATCCGTAATTGCGTATGCGCTGGGCAGTGACATCTGGCAGATTCCCTGCCTGGTCCTGATGGTGTTTGCCACGCTGGAGTGGGCTGTATCGTTCTGCGCCGCCTGCTGGGTCTACGGCGCCTGGTACAGCAAGTTTCCGCCGCGCAACGCCTGAGCGTCGCCTCACGAAAACTCAGGGATCCACCGCCGGCAGCTCGTCGGCGATGGCCTTGAGCGCGTCCGCCAGCACGCGCGCATAGCGTGCTCGCTCATGCGCGATGCCGGCGGCATCCCAGGTGTAGAACCCCTCGCCCGACTTCATGCCCAGACGCCCGCTTGCGGCCTTGTCCGCGAGCACGGCGGCAGGGGCACCGGCATTGCACAGGCTGGGGTAGATGGTCGCAGCCGCGGCGGCATGAATATCGATGCCAGCGTGCTCTTTCTGCATGACCGGCCCTGCGGCCAGATAACGGAAGCCGAAACCGAAACGCACGGCGGCGTCGACATCTTCCACGCTGGCGATACCCTGCTCTATCAGCGAGAATGCCTCGCGTGCGAGTGCGTGCTGAAGCCGGTTGGCAATAAAACCCGGGACGTCCTTGCGCACCAGTATGGGCACCGATCCACAGCGCCGCATGAAGGCCATCACGTCCTCTGCACACACGATATCGGAATGTTCGCCCAGCACGACCTCGACGAGGGGCACCACGTGCGCGGGCATGAAAAAATGCAACCCCAGCATGCGCCCGGGTCCGGGCAGGCCTGCCGCAATCGCGCTGATGGGAAAGCTGGAGCTGTTGCTCGTCAGGAGCGTATCGGGCGGCATGCACGCCGCCAGCTCGCGGAACAGGGCCTGTTTCTGCGCCAGCACCTCGGGAATGCATTCAATCACCAGATCGACATCATCCAACGCGAGATCGGACAGCTCGCCGGTCAGGTGCAGGCGCTGCGCCGGAGCCGGCAGTTCCAGCTGGGCAAGCGCCTGTGCAATGCGTTCCCGCAAGGCGGCGTGGGCCTCGAGGCGCGGCTCGACCAGCGAAAGCCGGCGCACACCGGCGCGCAGGAGCAGGATGGCAATGCCCTCTCCCATGGTGCCGCCGCCGACGACGAGGCAGTGGCTGGTTGAGGGTCTTTCCAGACGACGTTGTTGCATGTCGCAGTTTTCCTTTGATGCTGTGGGCGGCCCGGTCAAGGCCTAGGCCAGACGCCGGCGCATCAGCACATGCTCGATGCCGGCATCCAGATAGAGATCGCCTTCCGGCACGAAACCGTGCGCGGCGTAGAAGGCCCGGGCGTGCGTCTGGGCCGAGAGCACGACTTCCGCATCGCCACGCTGGCGGGCGCACGCCATCAGCCGGCGCAGGATCAGCGAGCCCACGCCCCGCCCCCTGAATTCGCGCAGGACGGCCATGCGTCCGATATGCGCATCGGGCAGCAGGCGCCCCGTGCCCACCGCCGTGCCGTCCGGCGCGTAGGCGACGGCGTGCACGCACTGCGGATCAAAGGCATCCAGTTCGATGTCGACCGGTACTTTCTGCTCCTCGACGAAGACCGCGTAGCGCACGCGCGTGGCATCCTCGCCCAGAAGCACCCAGTCGCCGGTCCTGATCCGGGCATTGTCTTCGACCTTCATGCGCATTCCAGTATTGCAGCGGTTCGGCAGGATCAGCGCAGCGACACCATGGTCTCGATCATGCGCGCCATGGCCTTGTCGAGAACCTCATTGGTGGCGGCCGCGTATTTGCCCTCGTCCGCGTGGAAGATGTATTCACGCGTCTGATCCTGGCTGGAGCCCGCAGCGCCGGCCAACCCGCCCTTGAGGAAGCCGAACACCATGGAGGTCGCCAGACGCGCCCCGGCTGACACCTCGTCAGTCGCGTCCTCTATTGTCGCGAACTCCGACTCGGACGCGACGGGTTGCCCCAGTGTGATGCTGCCGGTGCGATGCGCATAAACGCCCGTGGAACCTCCGGTGATACCCAGGCGGGCGCTGTCGACTGCCAGCGCCTGACCAAGCTCCAGCGCGTGCTTGACGAACCCGCGGGTATCCGCCGCTGCGGCGAAGTCGATCGTGAAGGACACATTCATCAGACGGGCCGGCGAATACCTGGCAAAGTTCGAACTCGCGTTCACGATGCCCATCAGATCAAAGCCGGTGAACATGCCCGGCTCCTGTTCTCCCTCAAAAAAGGGCTGGTGTCTACCCATGGCCGTTGGTGCATATACCGTGCCGACCCCGTAGGAGGAGAACAGGCCGGACTTGTCATCGACAAAGGGAAATTCCGTTTCCTTGACCTTGGCATATTCCGGAATGGACGTGAACGTGCTTCTGGGCACAACCTCGTAGCCGTTATCCTGCAGCAGGGCCACAAAGCGCTCGTAGACTGCGTCGGTGATCTGCTGGCGGACGGCATCACTCACACCCTCGAGCTTGACCTGGCCGACTGCGGTACGCGACGGTCCGGTCAGCCCACCGCCCCGGTGATCAATGAGCTCCTTGCTTTCGTTGAAGCCGACCTTGAAGCCGCCGATGACGACTTGCTGCACATCCTTGAATGCAGCGTCATACTGCGTCTTGACATCGGCTTCGGTAGCCAGCCCCATGAAACCGCCTGTGCGTTTCTTGGCGCTCACCACGCCGTCCTGGGTTCCCACGCTGGCGCAGCCCACCAGACCCGCAATGGCGCCGGTCATGATGCCCCATTGAAAGATCTTTTTCATGTTTTTTTCTTCCCTTTGTGTGCAATACAAAACCCAGAGTTTACGTGGATTTGGCGGGGACTCGAAGGGGCCTAGGGTTAACCCTTTGGTGAATCCAGCGCCTGCAGACGCTCGTGTACCTGTGCTCGAACCCGGGCAATGCGCTTGCGCATCTCGTCCACTTCCGTCTGCCACTGGTCGGAGGGCAGGTCGACCCCCGTTGGGTTGTGGCGACAGGCGTGCAGCAATACGATGCTTCGCGCCGGCAGGCCGGCAAGGGTGTCCCGCAAGGCGGCGCTCGGCTTGTGTGACCGACGCCAGCACCGGCACTTTTTCGTCGTCATCGCAATACAGTCCAACCGACAGGTTCACTTTCATCTCGCGCGGGTCGCGATGGAAGGCTTCTCCCACCTCGAATATGGGATCACCGGCGTAGGACGGTACATGCTTGAACATGAGAAAGACTCGCTACAGGTTGGAAGGGATCAGGCGCGTGCCAGCTGGGGCAGGATGAGGATGATGGACGGCACGAGGACGAACAGCGTCAGGCGCAGCAGGTCCACAATGACGAACGGCAGCACGCCCCGGTAGATCGTACCCAGGCCGATGTCGGGCACGGCGCTTTTCAGCACGAAGAGGTTCAGTCCCACGGGTGGCGTGATCAGCGCCAGCTCCATGACCATGACGACGATGATGCCGAACCAGATGGGGTCATAGCCCAGGCCCATGACCATGGGAAAGAAGATGGGCACGGTGAGCAGCATCATGGACAGCGATTCCAGGAAGCAGCCCATGATGAGATAGAGCACCATCATGACGGCAATGGAGCCCAGGGGCGACAGGCCGCTGCCTTCGACCAGTGCCTGCAAGGCCTTGGGCAGGCCCGCCAGATTGACGAAGTTGGAGAACAGCAAGGCGCCCACCAGAACGGCGAACAGCACGGCCGAGATGCGTACACTTTCGACCAGACAATCGACGAAGGAACGCCAGGTGAGGGTGCGCCGCCACAGGGCAAACAGCAAGGCCCCGAATGAACCCACGCCGGCCGCCTCGGTGGGTGTGAACAGGCCGATGTAGATACCGCCGATGATGAGCACAAACAGTGCCAGCACAGGCAGGACATGCACCAGCCGGGCGAAACGCTCGCGCAGCGGCGGCAGGGCCACGCTGGGGCCCAGACCGGGGTTGCGGCGCGTCAGCACGGCAATCGTGGCAATGTAGAGCAGGATGGCGATCAGTCCGGGCAGAAGGCCGGCAATGAACAACAGGCCGATATCGGTACCGGTCATAATGCCGTAGAGCACCAGAATGACCGAAGGCGGAATCAGTATGCCCAGAGTGCCGCCTGCGGTGACGGTACCTGCGGCCAGGCTGTCGGCATAGCGGTAGCGACGCATGGACGGGATGGCGACCTTGCTCATGGTGGCCGTGGTGGCCAGCGAGGAGCCGCACACGGCCGAGAAACCGCCACAGGCCGCGATGGTGGCCATGGCCAGCCCGCCCTTCTGCCCGCCGAGAAATCCCTGGCAGGCATCGAACAGTTCGCGCGACAGGCCGCCCCGGTCGACGAACACGCCCATGAGCACAAACATGGGCAGCACCGAGAGCGCATAACTCATAGTGTCCGCTGCGGGAACCTGCCCAAGCATGCCCAGTGCCGCCTTGGGTCCGACGATGGCGGCGATACCGGCAACACCCACCAGCATCATCGCGAAGGCGATCTGCATGCCGAGCATCATGAGCACCAGCAGAACCCCGAGGCCGAGCAGCGAGATTTCCCAGGTTCCCATGCGTTCAGTGATCCTTGTTGCGTGCTGCGGAAAGCGGCATCAGATGGGGGTCGGCACCGAGCCGGTGCGGCGCCGGAATACGTTGATGAAGAAGACGAAGGCTGTGATCAGCATCAGGACGGCCATGACCTGAACAACCAGGCCGATGCTGATCTGGAGTTGCTGGGTATGCTCGCCGCTGCGCACGAGACGGGCGGAGTACAGCCACATGCGCCAGGCGACCAGCACACAGATCACCCCGCACACCAGCTCGAAAAAACGCCGCTGCCAGATGCGCACCTGCGGCGGGAGCACGTCGGCAAGCAGGGTGATGGTGATGTGTTCACGCTGCCGCGTCGCTAGCGGCAGCCCCATGAATACCAGCAGGCCCATGAGCAGCTCGGTAAGCTCGAGCGCGCCGAGCAGCGGCGCATTGAAGACGTAGCGACCGGTCACGTCAATGACGGTGATGATCATCATCGCAAAGATGATGAAGGCCGACAGCCCGCGGGCCACCGTGGCCAGCCGCCGCATCACCGTCTGCATTGCGCCACCCTTCACTTCGCTGCCCTGTGAAACCCGACTGTAGCCGGTCAGGGGATATTGACCTTGTGCGTGGTCTTGTAGCTTTCCGCCATCGCACGGGCATAGGCAAGGATTTCATCGCCCGGCAGACCTTTGTCGTTGGCAGCCTTCAGCCAGCGATCGACCACCGGCTGTGCCGTTACCCTGGCCTGCTCGATTTCCTCGGGCGAGATCGTGTAGCGCGCGATATTGCCCTGATCCTCGAAGGAAGCCTTGCCCACATTGTCGCCCGCCGTCCAGGCGGCACCACCCATCATGGCAATCGCCAGACCGGAGTGCTTCTCGACAGCGGAGCGCTGCTCATCCGTCAGGCTGTCCCAGACATCCTGATTGAAGGCCAGCCAGAAAGTATCTGCATACAGGCCGCCGGGAAAGCGGGTGAGGGAACGGATGGATGGCGTGATCTTGAAGAAATCGACGGAATCAATGGGGAAGGTAATACCATCGGCCACACCGTTGGACAGCGCCTGCTGCGCCTCGGTAGCCGGCATGTGGATGGGCGTGCCCCCCAGCGCAGAAATGATGGAACCGGCGGTATCGCCACCTACGCGGATCTTCTTGCCCGCCAGGTCGGCCAGGGTCTTCACATCCTGCCCCTTGCGCATGCTGAGCACGGGCTCGGAGTGCGCAAACATGCCCACTACCTTCACGCCCTTGAATTCGCCGTGCTGCTCGCCATAGCGCTCGAAGGTCAGCCAGGCTGCGGCACCGCCCGCCCAGGGATCAGGTGACATGAAAGGCAGTTCGACGACCTGGCTGACCGGAAAGCGGCCCGGCGTGTGGCCCAGGCCGGCAAAGGCGATGTCGATGGCGCCGTCCTGAAGCAGATCCATGTAGGCCGAATTCTTGCCCAGGGCGCTGCTCATGATGTCGAACTTCAGCGTGCCATTGGTCTCGGCCTCGATGGCCTTCGTCCAGGGCTCGATGATTCCGCGGATGATCAGATAGTGGCTGGGGTAGAAATTCCCCACGCGCAGGGTGCGCGTTTCCTGTGCCGACGCCGGCGAAAATGCCAGCGCTCCCAACATGCAGGCGGCACCGACCGCCACCGTGACCAGACGTTTCATTGGTCCTTCCCCCTTGAAATGGATCTTCATTTGCTGCTTACCAGACAGCATGCGATTATTCCCTGGGCCACTCAACGGCCCCGGAATGCGTAACGGCCCCAAGATTAGCAGGCCCGACAACAGCTGCATACTTTTCCAGGGTGCCCCCAAGGTGCTGATACCGGGGCGGCTGCCAATCCGCAGCGCGGCGCGCGAGCTCCTCCCCGGAAACCTTCAATTCTATGGTGCCGGCCCTGGCATCGATACAGATCACATCGCCGTCGCGCACATGGGCAATGGGCCCGCCCGCCGCCGCTTCGGGGCCGGCATAGCCGATACACATGCCGCGTGTGACCCCGGAGAAGCGTCCGTCCGTGATCAGGGCGACTTTTTCACCCATGCCCTGGCCGTAGATCAGCGAGGTGACGCCCAGCATCTCGCGCATGCCTGGTCCGCCGCGTGGACCTTCATTGCGGATGACCAGCACAGACCCTTCGCGATAGCGCTTCTCGCGCACGGCTTCCATGCAGGCTTCCTCATGCTCGAACACCTGCGCAGGGCCTTCAAATACCAGCGACTTCAGGCCGGCCACCTTGAGCATGGCGCCGTCGGGACACAGGTTGCCCTTGAGCACCACCAGCCCGCCCGACTCCGAAATCGCCTGACCCGGCGCGCGCACCACGACACCATCGGCATCGGGTACCTCCTTCAACGCCTGTGCAAGCAGCGTGCCATCGAGCGTCAGCACATCATCGTGCAGATACCCGCCCTGCAGCAAGGTCTTGAGGATGACCGGCGTGCCGCCGATCTCGAACACATCACGAGCCACAAAACGCCCGCCTGGCTGCAGGTCGGCCATCAGCGGTGTGCGCGCGAAGACTTCCGCAATGTCGTCCAGTGTGAATGTGATGCCCGCCTCGTGGCCGATGGCCGGCAGATGCAGCCCGAGATTGGTGGATCCGCCCGTGGCGGCCACCAGCGCTGCGGCGTTTTCCAGGCTCTTGCGCGTGATCAGGTCGCGCGGCAGCGGACCGCCGTTCTGGAGCAACTGCATTGCGATGCGGCCACAGCGGCGCGCCAGGGCGGTGCGCTCGGCGTAGACGGCCGGCACCATGGAAGAGCCCAAGGGTGCAATACCCAGCGCCTCGGAAACCATGGCCATGGTATTGGCCGTGTACTGGCCCGCACAGGCGCCGGCGGTCGGCAGGCAGACATGCTCGATGGCGTTCAGATCTTCTTCGGAAACCGTGCCCGCCAGGACACCGCCAATGGCTTCATGCGCGTCCAGGATAGTGACGGGCCGCCCCTTGAAGCTGCCGGGGAGCGCACTGCCGGCATACAGGAAAACGGACGGGATATTGAGCCGCACCAGGCCCATGATGATGCCCGGCAGTGTCTTGTCGCAGCCGCCGAAACCCACCATGGCATCGTAGCAGTGCGCCCGTGTGACCGCCTCCACCGAATCAGCGATGATTTCCCGCGAGATGAGCGAGAACTTCATGCCCTGATGGCTCATGGAAAAGCCGTCGGACACAGCCACGGTGGAAAAGGCCACCGGCGTGCCGCCCGCCTCGCGCACACCCTGCTTGGCGGCTTCCATCTGCCCGGGAATGGTGAGGTTGCAGGGAGTGACTTCAGCCGACGGCCCGACCACGCCAACGAAGGGTCGTGCAAGATCATCGTCGTCATTGCCCAGCGCCCGCATGAAGGCACGATGCGAGGCACGCGTAAGCCCGTCCATGGTCAGCCGTGAGCGCAGCGCGACCGGGTGTTTTGCCGGTTTGGAGTTCTTGGTCATTCTGCTTCCCCCAGGCCCTCATGACACGAAAAGTCGCCATGAAACGGGGTATTGTAGCGTGCTATGCAAATTTACGAGACGGTAATGCTTGAACCTTTCAGCAAATCGGCTGTCTAATGTTCATTGTGAACACTCGGGATGCATCAGAGTGCGCCAGACCAAGCCAGCCCCGGCACGACCACGCCGCCTTCTCCACACGATCTGCCTGTCCAGCCTGACGCTCGGCCTGGGCCCGGGTCTTGTCACACCGGCAGTCGGAAATACCGGACATCATCTCCAGATTGCAGGCTACGTTGAACGCGTACGGCTCATGGACACGGATCTTGTGCTCAAGGCACGCATGGATACCGGCGCCACCACATCCTCATTGCACGCAGTCAATCTGAAGCGTTTCAAGAAAAAAGGCAAGGAGTGGGTGCGATTCCAGCTTGACGACCCGGACCAGGAGGACGGGCATCTGACACTTGAATACCCGGTGCTGCGCAATGTGCGCATCATTCGCCATGACGGCGACCACCAGCGCCGGCCCATCATCAAGCTGTCGCTGTGCATCGGCACACATCTGCGCCTGGAGGAGGTTTCACTGGTGAACCGTTCCGAGTTCACCTATCCGCTGCTGGTGGGCCGCAACCATATGAGCGGCGCCATCCTCGTCGATCCAGGGAAGCGCTATCTGCTGCCCCCCGATTGCTCCAACGCCTCATGAATCCGAACCCGCTGCCGCCGTCATACTCATGAAACGATTTCACCTGTCAATATTGGTATGCTTGTTGCTTGTGACTGTATCAGGTATTTTTTACTACAAGGCAAAGGTACTGCAATACCCCCTGCTGCCGATCAGCGAGGTGGAGGTGTGGACCGTAGAGGCCAAGGTCGACTTCACCGCCAATGCAGACAGCTCGGTAAAGGCGACGCTGCGGCTTCCCGATTACACACCGAACTTTTCCACCCTGGATGAAAGCTTCATATCACGGGGTTATGGCCTGACCACACAGACGGTTGATGACTTCCGTACCGCGATCTGGACGCAACGCCGGCCGGCCCCGGAAGCCCAGACCCTGTATTACCGTACGCAGGTCATTCGTGATAACAGGCCGGTGTCCGAGCAAGCCTTTCCCGGAGCGGCCGAGCCTCCCGAGCTTGATCCGCCCCTGCAGTCTGCGGCGGAAGCCCTGCTGGCCGATATTCGCAGCCGTTCTGCGGATATCGATTCCTTCAGCACTTTGCTGGTGCAGGAAGTCAACCGCAGTGAGCCGAGTGAAAATGTCGCCGCCTTCCTGACACGCACTGCAACCCCGCTTGAACGCACACAGCTGATCATTGACCTGCTGGCCGGAGCACGCATCCCGGCACGCATGGTGCACGGTTTCAGTCTGGCCGAACGCAGCCAGAACATGCACGCCATCCCCTGGCTGGAGTACCACAATTCGCGCGAGTGGGTCGCCATCAATGCCACTACGGGTGAACATGGCTTTCCGCCTGATTTCCTGGTGTGGTGGACGGGCAATGAAGCCAGCCCGCTCAAACTGGAACGGGCGCAAGAAGGCAGGGTGAACTGGTCCGTCAGCAGCAGCTATCTGGATGCCATGACGGCCGCCACACAAGCCGCTGAAAAGAAGGATATGGGCGGTATGCTCAGCTTTTCCCTGCATGGACTGCCTGTCGATATCCAGAACACGTACCGCATCCTTCTGCTGCTGCCCCTGGGCACCCTTCTGATTGTATTTCTGCGCAATGTCATCGGTCTGCACACCTTCGGCACATTCATGCCGGTGCTGATTGCGCTTTCCTTTCGCAAGACGCAATTGCTGCATGGCATTGCGCTGTTCTCGATCGTCGTGGCCCTGGGCCTGCTCCTGCGGTTTTATCTGGAACACCTGAAACTGCTGCTGGTACCCCGGCTTGCCGCCGTCGTGACCATTGTGGTCATGCTGATGACCTTGCTGGCCGTGCTTTCCCACAGGCTTGACATCCAGGCAGGTTTGTCACTGGGGCTATTCCCGATCGTCATATTGGCGATGACCATTGAGCGCATGTCTCTGGTCTGGGAGGAGCATGGCGCGGCCGACGCCATTCAGCAGGGTGTGGGCAGCCTGATTGTGGCGGCCATCTGCTATCTGCTGCTCATCAACCGCTATGTCGAGCACGTATTCTTCGTGTTCCCGGAACTCATACTGGGGGTACTCGCTCTCTTGCTGCTGCTCGGCCGCTACACCGGCTATCGCTTTTCGGAGCTCTTTCGCTTCAGTGCCCTGTCCGGCCCTTCAGGGGACGGACGATGAAATGCTGGATCAGTCCCGCCCGGCTGCGTCGCCTGGGCGTCGCCGGCATCAACCAGCGTAACGGTGTTTATATCGCCGAACACAATGAACGCAAGCGCTATCCCCTCGTCGACAACAAGCTTCTGACCAAGGCGCTCGCCAGCAGCGCCGGTGTCGCTGTACCGGAACTGTATGCTGTCATCAAGACGCATCGGGATATCCGGGATCTGGACCGTCTGCTGAGGGACAGGGACAGCTTTGTCATCAAGCCGGTACATGGCAGCGGCGGCAGCGGCATCCTGCTGTTCGATGGCAAGGATGACCATGGTGCCTACCGACTTGCCAATGGACGCCTGATGGCCTCCGGGGAACTGGGCCACTACGTCAGCAACATTCTGGCGGGTGCGTACTCGCTGGGCGGGCGCCCCGATACTGCGATGATAGAGCAGCGTGTCGAGTTCAGCCCGGTGTTCGAACACCTGAGTTATCGCGGCGTGCCCGATACGCGGCTGATTGTGTATCGTGGCTGCCCGGCCATGGCCATGATTCGCCTGCCCACGCGTCAGTCCAATGGGCGTGCCAATTTGCACCAGGGCGCCATAGGCGCCGGCATCGATCTGGAAACCGGTGTCACGCTGTCCGCAGTATGGCTGAATCAACGCATCGATGAGCACCCTGACACCGGGGCCGCAATTGCGGACAACGCCATTCCGGACTGGCACACCCAGGTTGAGCTGGCAACGCGCTGCTACGATCTGACCGGACTTGGCTACCTGGGTGTGGATCTGGTGCTTGACCGCAAGTACGGCCCGCTACTGCTCGAACTGAATGCCCGCCCGGGCCTGGCCATCCAGATTGCCAACCAGGAAGGCTTGCAGTGGCGCTTCAGGGCGATTGACCGCTGGCTCGCCACACAGGACGGGCTGCCCCCTGCTAGCGCGCGCGCCACGTGGTTTCTCGAAAAAGGCCTGGGTAGATGGCTGGATGAGGTGCGACGGATGGGCCGGTGACGCCTGGCACTCACGCATCTACTGGTTATTGGGGAAATCGCCTGCAGCATACCACCCAATCGGACAGCAAGCCTGACTGCATCGCGTTGCAACTTCTGAACACCGTCAAAACAGATCGATTGCGTTGGCACTGGTCCGCCTGATCTCATGAACTTGCGCTGCAGAACTGGCATTCCCTAGAGACCGTAATACCCTTGCAAAACATCTAACGCTTTGGTGCGATAACATACACAAATGAAAACAAATCGTGCTGTTAGTTGCTATATGTTCAAACAAGGAAAGCAGCTATGTCGCCTCTCGGACATCGACATACAAATGCAGCGCCGTTTCCCTGGGGAAAACTTGAACGGCGGGATGACGGCAGCGTAGCAACCCACTCCCTGATCGATCACATGACCGACGTCGGTGCAGTCATGTTCGAGCTCTGCAAATTACCGGGCATACAACGGGCACTGGAGCGCACGGCCAGGCGCAGTCTTGATCACGTCGATCGCGCTCGACTGGCGGTACTGGCATTTCTGCACGATATCGGCAAGGCAAACACTGGGTTCCAGCGTCGCTACTGGCGGGATGACGAACAACGCCCTGCGGGCTGGAGCTCTGTGACGTGCGGACACGGCCCGCACGGATGGAATCTGTTTGCAGAAGCGCTGAACGGGCAACGCTGGCCAATGCGCATCATCGCAGGACTGCCACTGGATCACATGGATCAATGGGGTGACGCCTGGCTCAACCTGCTGCATGCGAGCATCAGCCACCACGGCCGCCCGGTTGAAGACAATATTGGAGGCCGGGCTCTGTGGCAGCCTGTAGCACATGCGGATCAAATCCTCTACGATCCGGCCGAAGCCTGCCGCGCAATGGGTGAGGCGATTCTGACACAGTATCCAGACGCATTCATCACCGACGCCCCCGAATTGCCCCATACGGCAGCTTTTTCCCATTTGTTTGCCGGCCTCGTTCAACTCGCCGACTGGCTTGGGTCGGACACCCGACCCGGGTTCTTTCCCTATAGTACGCCAGACGAAATCCGCGCAGATTCGGCACTACATCTGGCGCGGAAGGCTTTGGCGGCCATCGGTCTGGCTGCCGGGAATGCGCCTGCGCGACAAGAAGCCACCCATTTCAACTTCAGCATGTCTTTTGACGTGCCCGCCGCCCGACCGATGCAGGCGGCGATGGCAAACCTCGATCTTGGCCCGATCGTAGTGCTGGAAGCGGAAACCGGGAGCGGCAAGACCGAGGCGGCATTATGGCGCTTTCTGCACCTGTGGCGCACCGGCAAAGTGGATGCGCTGTATTTTGCCTTGCCCACGCGCGTCGCGGCAACACAGTTATATGAACGTGTACGGTTGTTTGTACATCGCACCTGGCGGGACGAGCCTCCTGTTGTTGTGCGTGCCCTGCCGGGTAGCGCCGCGGCCAACGGCCAGAGTTATCAACCGTTGCCCAATTTTCAGGTGCTCTGGCACGATGCACCACAGGATTCGGACGCTGAGCGCCGCTGGGCCGCAGAATCTCCCAAACGCTATCTTGCTGCCCAGATCGCGGTCGGCACCATCGATCAGGCTCTTCTGGGCGCATTGCAGATCAAGCATGCCCACCTGCGCCACGCACTGCTTTCGCGCAGCCTGCTGGTCATCGACGAAGTCCATGCGTCCGACGCCTATATGACCCGCTTGACCGAGCATCTCCTGGAGGCGCATCTGCACTGCGGTGGCCACGCATTACTGCTGTCGGCGACTTTGGGCGCTATTGCGCGGAGCCGCTACCTGGCTCTGGGTACGGGACAATTGCCCAAAATGCCGGCATTGACGGAAGCGATCAACACAACTTACCCGGCCATCAGCCATCCTGGCCCTGACGGGCCCGGAATCGAGCCGGTAAAAGGCGATCCTCGGGAAAAATCCGTCCATTGGCAAACACTGGATTGCATCGATAATCCGGACGAGATCGCTACTCTGGCGCTGAAAGCCGCCGCTCAGGGTGTTCGCGTCCTGGTCGTACGCAATACGGTATCAGCGGCCGTCGCGACGCTTAGCGCACTGGAGCAACTGGCTGGAGAGCAGGAAGCGCATTGCCTGTTCATGGTCAACGGCGTCAGCACCTTGCACCATGGGCGCTTCAGTCGCCAGGACCGGATTTTGCTTGATGGGCAGGTAGAGGTACAGATCGGCAAGAACCGCCATGAACCTGCGCCCGCTGACGGGCTGGTGATCATCGGTACGCAAACACTGGAGCAAAGCCTGGATATTGATGCCGACCTGCTCATCAGCGACCTCTGCCCCATGGATGTGTTACTGCAACGCGTCGGCCGGCTTCATCGTCACCTGCGCAAGCAGCGTCCCGCCGGCTGTGAAGAGGCACGTGCATGGATATTGACACCGCCCGATCATGATTTGACGCCATTGCTGCAACGTCAAAACCATGGCCTCGGACCGATTCGGCTTAAAAACCGACCCATGGGCGGTATCTATATTGATCTGCGTGTACTTGAAGCAACGCGACGCCTGATCGACCAGAAACCTTTCCGGTGCATCCCGGCTGAAAACCGCATGCTAGTCGAGCAGGCAACCCATGGCGAGGCTCTGGATGCAATCGCCCGGGAGATGGGTGAATCATGGACTCGCTTCGGCCGGGATGTCGATGGCCTGCACAATGCCACGAGCACCGTTGCCAATTTGCACGCCCTGGATTTCAGTCGACACTTCGGCGATCTTTTTCCGGAAGATCAGGGCACCATTGGCAGTCGCTTGGGGGCCGCCGACCGGCTTGTGAATTTTGAGCCCGCCTGCATGGGCCCTTTCGGCCAGGAAGTACGGCAATTGCGCCTGCCCCATCACCTGGCGCCGCCCGGGCTGGATCTGGATGCTGCACCCACACAAATAGAAGAGCTGAAAAACCCGCCCGGGGTCCAGTTCACCCTGGGTGAACGACGTTATCAATATACGCGCTTTGGTCTGGAGCTCATGACTGAATAAGTATTGGCTCGCCTGTCAACGCGCAAGGAGTCTGCCCACCATGTCTGACAACATCATGACCGCGCCCCGGATGAATCTGCTGGATGAGGCTTTGATTCGATGGCGCAGCACTTGCAGCGGCAAACCGCACAAAAGCACATTGCCCGAGCTTATGACTGCTCTGGCCAACGACAAGGTTCGTGATTTCCCGGCGCTGCGCCCGCACCAGCGCCACCCCTGGCATGCTTTTCTGGTGCAACTGGCTGTCATCTCCCTGCACCACCAGGGGCAAGCCAGCCCCTGGCACTCAGCCGAAGAGTGGCAGGCCGCCATCAGGGCACTGACGCCGGATGATAGCGACGATGCGCCCTGGAGCCTGATTGCACCACCGGAGCGCCCGGCTTTGCTGCAGGCGCCGGTACCGGGTGAAGACCCTTCGAGCTGGAAAAACCGCGTGTTTGCCGCTGATGCGCTCGATATGCTGGTGACATCCAAGAACCATGATTTGAAGGCTGCTCGTGCACGGCACGCGCAGGCCGATGATTGGCTCTTTGCACTGCTCAGCCTGCAGACGCAGGAGGGCTTTCTTGGTGCCGGCAACTATGGCGTTTCGCGCATGAATGGAGGTTTTGCCAGCCGCCCCGGTGTAGGTGTGACCCCGGTTGGCCAATGGGGTCTGCGCTGGCAGTCCGATATCGCCAGCCTTCTAAAGGAGCGCGAGCGCATTGCCGACCTGTTCGGCCTGGCACGCCAGAACGGGTACGCGCTTGTATGGCTCCTGCCATGGTCAGGAATGGAATCCCTGGACATGGGCTCTCTTGATCCCTTCTATATTGAAATCTGCCGCCGCGTCCGACTTGCGATGCACAACGGTCAAATCGTGGCGCACACCACCGGCAGCAAGGTGGCACGTATCGCCGCTGCGGACCGCAATGGTATGACCGGAGACCCGTGGACGCCCATTGAGGTTGCACAGGGAAAGGCCTTGACCGTTTCGCGCAACGGCTTCGACTACAAGCTGATGAGTGAACTGCTCACAGGTGAGGAGTATACAAACGGCGCGGCATGGCGTCTCGAAAACCGACCCCGGGACATGATCCTCCAGGCCATCGCGCAAGTGACGGTGCGTGGCCAGGGCAAGACCGAGGGCTATCACGAGCGGCGCGTGCCCATCCCCCCGAAGCTGCGCCTGCGACTGATGGGCGAACAGCGTCCCGTATTTGCTGCGCACGCAAGAAAACGAATAGCGTCCATCGCAAAAATGCGCAGTCTGCTCTGGAGTGCCTTGACATTGCTGTTTGCCAATGGAAAGGACAAACAGCAAGATGACACCGTGAAAAACCGAGCCAACCGCTTTGCCCGACCTTTCGAGCAGCAGGAAGACACCCGATTCTTTCACGATCTGATATTGCTCGCCGAAGCCAGAGACGAACAAGAAGAAGCCGAAGTGGAGCTGCAATGGCTGCTCGATATGGCGTCTCGTGCCGAAAAGATTCTGGAACATGCATTCCAGGCGGGGCCGCGTAGTGGAATTCAGAGATACAAGGCGCGCTCAGCTGCCCTGTCCCGTTTTCACGGCGGCCTTCGCGGTGGAAGGAACCCGCCATTTCCAGAACTGGTGAATCACTACGACAGGCAGCGCTCTGCCCAACAAACTATCCAACAAGGAGGCATAAATGGCTGAAACCACCAATACTGGCCAGAATGCTCCGAGCCCAAAGGCCAATCCATACTCTGCCCTGGCCGCCTATCTGCGCCGGATTGAAAAAACCGACACTGGTGACAGGGCTGCATTGGCGCGACTGAGTCCAGATAAACCGTTACGACCCAATGAAATCGCTGCGCTGTCACGCGCCTTGCTGGCGGCGGGGCTGGCCCCCGATAAATGGCACCCATCGAACTGGAATCGCTGGGCGCTGATCGCCCACGGCATGGCGCTGGCCGGACACGATGACACCAGGCGCCTGGGCGCACAACTGTCCCAGGCTGGTGTCGCAGAGCCGCGAGTCACCAAGCTTCTGACTGCGCGCGGCGATGCTTTCATCCAGCTCCTTCCCAGCTTATTGCGTTTGCTTGCCAGCAAAGGGGTGGCACCCAACTGGTATGAGCTGGGGCCTCTTATCCACAAACAAGACGGCAAAGGAGCGGACCAGCAGGATGCCGAGCAGATCCGCCTGCGTATTGCCGGTAATTATTTCTCGCAACAAGCGAAGAAAAACGCTGCATGAATATCGCCACCAATCATTTCGGAGACATTGATCATGATTTTGCCTCGCTTTCTGCAGATTCATACTCTGCACAACTATCCCGCCGCCCTGCTCAACCGCGATGATGCCGGTCTGGCCAAGCGCCTGCCCTATGGCGACACAATCCGCACGCGAATATCCTCGCAATGTCGCAAGCGCCACTGGCGGGTGGCGGAAGATACCCATGCCTTGAAAAACCTGAATGTACCCATGGCGGTACGTTCACGAGAGATTCCCCGTCTGATCAAGAAACGCCTCGAGACTTCCGGCTTGTCCGACGCACTGGCCCAAATCGCAGTCGAGAGCTTGCGCGCGGCCGGGCTGATGGACAAGGCCAAGGATCTCAAAGGCGATAAGGCGCTGGAAACAGGTCAGGCCGTGCTCCTTGGGCATGCGGAAATCGATTATCTGGTACAGCGCTGCGCCAGCCTCGCCAGCGAACATTCGGAAGAGAAGGACCTCAAATCGGCAATCGCTGACTTTCTCAAGGCAGAAAAGAAAAACATTGAAGCGCTGCGGCTGGGCAGCGGGCTCGAGTCTGCACTGTTCGGCCGCATGGTCACGTCCGACGTCCTGGCAAACCGCGATGCTTCAATCTATGTCGCGCATGCCTTCACGGTACATGAAGCACAAGTCGAGAACGATTACTTCACGGTCGTGGATGACTTGCTACGTGACGCCGGGGAGACCGGCTCCGCCGGTATTTTCGACACTGAACTCGCAAGCGGCCTGTACTACGGTTACGTGGTGATCGACGTACCCCAACTGATCGCCAATCTCGAGGGCATTGCCAGCGAAGAATGGGCGCAAGGATCGACGGAACAACGCGCATTGGCCGGTCAAGTGGTTCAGAACCTGCTCCATCTGATCGCAACCGTCAGCCCCGGCGCCAAACGTGGCTCCACTGCGCCATTTGGCTGGGCTGCATTCATGCTGGTGGAAGCGGGCGACTGGCAACCACGCAGTCTTGCAGGTGCGTTTCAGAATGCGCTGCCACTGCGGCAAGATGCAATGCGCGAGACCGCGGTACAGCGTCTGTCAGACGAGCTGTCCCGCCTGGACGCTGCGTACGGCGCACCTTTGGCAAGACGGTTTCTGGCCACGGATGAAGTATCCATACCTGGTGCAGAACGCCTGTCGCTGCAGGCTTTGAGCGAGTGGGCACGGAATTCCGTCGTACAAGCGCAAGCGGAGGCATGAAGTGCAAGCTGACCTG
Source organism: Castellaniella sp. (assembly GCA_041655275.1). Lineage (GTDB taxonomy): Bacteria > Pseudomonadota > Gammaproteobacteria > Burkholderiales > Burkholderiaceae_B > JAJYRX01. The sequence goes on from JBBAFU010000017.1 coordinate 38,928, forward strand.
GAACGCTATTTGATATTGCGCCTGGCTTCTCCTCTGATGGCCTTCGGCGGTGAAACCATAGACAACCTGGGCGTCATCCGCGACTTTCCGGCCTTGTCCATGATCACCGGTCTGATCGCCAATGCGCTGGGTTGGGATCGCAGTGAAGTGGAACGACACGATTCTCTTCAATGGCGCTTGCACATGGGTTGCGTGCTAGCGCCCGGCGGGCAGCGCATTCAGGATTTTCAGACTGCCCAGCTGAACAAGAATGACAAGGCCTGGACAAGCTGGGGCGTGCCAGAAATCCGTGCGGGCGGCGCCGGCACCTACGCCGGACCGCATCTGCGCTACCGTGATTATCACGCGGATCTTTGCGCGTGGGTCGCACTGACGCTGCGGCCAGCCGCAGTGTTTCCGACACTGGACGACATCGCTGTCCGGCTGGACAAGCCGCTACGTCCTCTATTCATTGGCCGCAAACCCTGCCTGCCAACAGATCGTCTGCTGGCCGGATGGCAGTCGGCGGCGGACGTGCGCAGTGCACTGCAGGCAATTGTCTCCGAAGAGGGCGCAGCCACGCCCACCTCCGGCTGGCGTGCTCAATGGCCCGATGATGAAGGCACGCAAGAGGGTGATCATCGCCTGGATGTCTGCGATGAACGCAACTGGAGCAGCGGCATGCACGGCGGCTGGCGCCCAGTCCGTGAAGCCCTGCTATCCCCAATGGAGACCGCGACATGACTCCTCAACAACTCTATCTGATGCACAGCAAGCCGGATACTAGCCTGCTGGCCACCTGGATGGCACGCCACCGCACTCGTGATCTTGGCGAAGCCCTGCATGGACTCCTGCATGCCGCCTTCGGCCAGCATGCGCCCCAGCCTTTCCGCTATCTGGATGAGCTCCGGGGGTTACTGGCCTATACCCCACTGGATGAACCCGCGACGGCCGCTCAAATCGCAAAGGCTGAACCCCTTGCTGCACAGGCACTCGGCCTGACTGATCACAATGGCAATGGACGTTATCGCTTGCGCGCCTTTCCGACACAATGGCCCAGGGACAGGATGCTTGGCTTCGAGGTTCGCGTCCGCCCGACCGTACGCTCCGGCAAGCAGGAACAGGACGCCTTTCTTCATGCCGTCAAATTGGCCGGCGGCTCACAAGGTGCGCCAGTGCAGCGTGAAAACGTCTATGTGCAATGGCTGCATCACCATCTGAACGGCCCGGATGCATCATTACGCCAACCCTGGCAAGGCGCTGTGGAAATACTTGATGTCAGGATGAACTCCTTCACCCGCAACAAGGTCATGCGGCGCACCCAGGCGGTTAACGGACAGCCACGCCGAGGTCACGCTATTGAAGGGCCCGACGCCGTTCTAAGTGGCCGGCTTCGCATTGCCGACCCCGATGCCTTCAACAGGCTGCTGATGCGGGGCGTGGGACGGCACCGCGCCTATGGTTTTGGCATGTTGCTCCTGCACAGCATCCACTGAAATACGACCTATGCTGAAAGGCCGACTCGGGCTTGAAAAAGCCCGCATCCCGCATTCCGACCGTCACGGATTGCTTTGGCTGTCACGCGGCGAGCTGTGCGTAATCGACGGTTGCCTGCATTTTCTGCGCGGCAGGGACAGTCTGACACCAGGTCTCGACCAGATACCCCATCAGGCTGTCTCCATGATTCTTCTGGGTCCGGGCGGCAGCGTTACGCAGGATGCTCTGCGACTGCTGGCACGTCACGGAACACTCCTGGCTGCGGTTGGTGAAGACGGAGTACGCAGCTATACCGCACCACCCTTGCTTCCTGATCGCTCCGATGTCGCCCGCCGCCAGGCCGAGCTCTGGGGCAATCCAAGACGCAGGATCAGCGTGGCACGCCACATGTATGCATTGCGCCTGGGCGAGGTTCTGCCACACCGTGAGCTTTCAACCTTACGCGGGATCGAAGGCGCACGAGTAAAGAACATGTACCGCCTGATGGCAGACAAATACGATCTCAAATGGTCGGGTCGACATTATGATCGCGCCAACCCAAATGCGACTGATATTCCAAACCAGGCGATCAATCACGCCGCCACAGCGGTTCAGGCAGCGGCCGCCATTGCAGTGCAAGCACTCGCCGCACTGCCGCCCCTCGGATTCATCCATGAGGACTCCGGCCAATCATTCGTGCTTGATATTGCAGACCTGTACCGTGAAAAAATTACGCTACATATTGCATTTACCGCAGCCAAGCAGGCAGAAAACTCAGATCAAACAATAGATCGGCTGGTTCGGCGCGAAGCCGCTCTTATCTTCCGAAAGCAGCAAGTAATTGCTGCAATGATTGACAGCATAAAGAAAATTTTGCGTATGGACGAGCTCGGTGATGGCACTAGTCGTAGTCGTGATTCGTGATCAACCTGGACGTTTCCACGGGTTCCTTTCCTCCACCATGCTCGAGGTGGCGCCCAATATTTTCGTCTCGCCGCGCATGAGTCCAAGAGTACGCACTCGTATTTGGGGTGTGCTGAGCGACTGGTACCATTACGACCCTCAAGGCAGCATCGTAATGGTATGGCGTGACCTGAACGCCGTGGGCGGTATCGGTGTATCCAATTTAGGAGAGCCGCCCCGTGAGCTGGTGGAAGCTGACGGCATGTGGCTGGTGCGGCGTTCAGTTCCAAAAAACAAAGGGAATATGTAAACTGCACTTACGAGAATTTCTCTAGCATGACAACAACTTAACATCTAGAGGTTGCCCCGCGTGCGCGGGGATAGGCCCGTCGGGGTTGTTCAGGAAGTACGTCTCGCCCTGGTTGCCCCGCGTGCGCGGGGATAGGCCCACGGGCGTCACCGCGCTGATCGGCTCAAGCCCGGTTGCCCCGCGTGCGCGGGGATAGGCCCCTTCGGCATTTGGAATTGACGGACGAGCAGCGGGTTGCCCCGCGTGCGCGGGGATAGGCCCGGCTGAGCACCGGGTGAAGCACGGGAGCACGAGGTTGCCCCGCGTGCGCGGGGATAGGCCCAGGCTTGGGGCCAGATTGCAGGCGTCTTCGTAGGTTGCCCCGCGTGCGCGGGGATAGGCCGTGAACGTGTACGTGATCGGATCATGCAGGGTGGGTTGCCCCGCGTGCGCGGGGATAGGCCCATCACGATCAGGCAAGGCCGCGCGCCCAAGGGGGTTGCCCCGCGTGCGCGGGGATAGGCCCTCGCTAGTGGAGGCCAATATCGGTGTGAAGATGGTTGCCCCGCGTGCGCGGGGATAGGCCCGAAATGGTGGGATGGCTTTTCCAGCCCAGCCCGGTTGCCCCGCGTGCGCGGGGATAGGCCCACTCCGAGGCCATGCGTCTGTACGCCGAGGATGGTTGCCCCGCGTGCGCGGGGATAGGCCCGATCTGCTTGCAACCGAAATGAAGCGCACCGGGGTTGCCCCGCGTGCGCGGGGATAGGCCCAGAGCCGCCCGCCCGAGAAAATGACTTGGCCGGGTTGCCCCGCGTGCGCGGGGATAGGCCCTACCTTCATCGCAGCCGCCACCTTATCGGCCAGGTTGCCCCGCGTGCGCGGGGATAGGCCCTTCTCGGCAGCCGCCGCCGCTTCCTGGCTCACGGTTGCCCCGCGTGCGCGGGGATAGGCCCAAGCGCATCGTCGATTATGTGCTCAATGGTGAGGTTGCCCCGCGTGCGCGGGGATAGGCCCTGCTCGCGCTGGGTCTTCAAGCCAGCAGTGATGGTTGCCCCGCGTGCGCGGGGATAGGCCCGAGCCGCCAAGAAATGATCACCACCGCACAGGGGTTGCCCCGCGTGCGCGGGGATAGGCCGTGCCCAGGCTGGGGTTTTGCGTACTGCCGGGAGGTTGCCCCGCGTGCGCGGGGATAGGCCCCGGGTTTCCGGTTTCCCTATGTTTAAAATAGGGGTTGCCCCGCGTGCGCGGGGATAGGCCCCTTTGTCATACCGTCATAAAGGGCGTCCAACAGGTTGCCCCGCGTGCGCGGGGATAGGCCCAGAACACGCCGATCACGTGTAGATATCGCGCAGGTTGCCCCGCGTGCGCGGGGATAGGCCGTTTACCGTGCAATTCGAGAGCCTGATTACAAAGGTTGCCCCGCGTGCGCGGGGATAGGCCCTATAAAAAGAGAACTTGCCTATGGGTAGGAGGGGTTGCCCCGCGTGCGCGGGGATAGGCCCGTCGCGCATGACGGTATCGCAGATGACGGAGCGGTTGCCCCGCGTGCGCGGGGATAGGCCCGATGGTGCCCTTATAGGCTTCGGGCGCCACCAGGTTGCCCCGCGTGCGCGGGGATAGGCCCGCGCGACACAAGCACGGGGATACAGACTGATGGGTTGCCCCGCGTGCGCGGGGATAGGCCCCCGAGCATCCGGGCCGCCGCCATCGCTCTTTGGGTTGCCCCGCGTGCGCGGGGATAGGCCCTGCTGATCCGCCGACATGCGCGCCAGATCGCGGGTTGCCCCGCGTGCGCGGGGATAGGCCCCGGGCGTCATCAGGTAGATTCCACCCCCAAGAGGTTGCCCCGCGTGCGCGGGGATAGGCCCTTGCGCCACCGGCAATCATCGTCCACCCGATGGGTTGCCCCGCGTGCGCGGGGATAGGCCGTATGAGGTTGAGACCATGCCCATGCCTATAGAGGTTGCCCCGCGTGCGCGGGGATAGGCCGTGATTGATCCGGGGAGGCTGTTTGATCGGGGAGGTTGCCCCGCGTGCGCGGGGATAGGCCCTGCCATTCCATCAGCGAGGTCTCCAATCACTAGGTTGCCCCGCGTGCGCGGGGATAGGCCCTTCGACCTGCTCCTTGTAGACCTGGCGATTCAGGTTGCCCCGCGTGCGCGGGGATAGGCCCCAGGCGCTGTCTGCTCGATGGATCAAGGCCAAGGTTGCCCCGCGTGCGCGGGGATAGGCCCGTGCAATTTCTTCAATCGACCAGCTGCGGGACGGTTGCCCCGCGTGCGCGGGGATAGGCCCGAGTACGACGCGTTATTGAGAGCGCTGCAAGAGGTTGCCCCGCGTGCGCGGGGATAGGCCCTGGAGCTATACGAACGTCGCGCAGGTGCAGCCGGTTGCCCCGCGTGCGCGGGGATAGGCCCGTGAGATCAGGGTAAGTCACCCGTATCCACGCGGTTGCCCCGCGTGCGCGGGGATAGGCCCCCTTCGCGCAGAAATATCTGCACTACGGGAAAGGTTGCCCCGCGTGCGCGGGGATAGGCCCCCGCATGAATAAAGGGTTTCAGGAATGATGATGGTTGCCCCGCGTGCGCGGGGATAGGCCCATGGACACACGGTGCCATTCCGTCTCTTCGATGGTTGCCCCGCGTGCGCGGGGATAGGCCCCCGGTAGTTATCGCACAAGTCCTCCAGCATCAGGTTGCCCCGCGTGCGCGGGGATAGGCCCAGTGGCGTACTGAAACCGCTAAAATCCCTGCTGGTTGCCCCGCGTGCGCGGGGATAGGCCCTGCACTTCATAGACTCGCACAGGATGCTATTTGGTTGCCCCGCGTGCGCGGGGATAGGCCCACTTTCATCGCTTTCAAGTATGCCACGCTCTGGGTTGCCCCGCGTGCGCGGGGATAGGCCCTATCACAGTTAGTAGGCCATGCTAGTCGGATTGGTTGCCCCGCGTGCGCGGGGATAGGCCCCCAAAGCCCCTCGTAAATCTCCTGCTCATACAGGTTGCCCCGCGTGCGCGGGGATAGGCCCTTCATCGTGCCTTCATAAATCGGTTCATCCGAGGTTGCCCCGCGTGCGCGGGGATAGGCCGTTCTGAATTCTGCTCCCTTGCCGCATTACCCAGGTTGCCCCGCGTGCGCGGGGATAGGCCGCAGGCCCGAGCGGAAAAGGAAGTCCGCGAGCGGGTTGCCCCGCGTGCGCGGGGATAGGCCCCCGGCGAGACCGGCGAGACCGGCGAGACCGGCGGTTGCCCCGCGTGCGCGGGGATAGGCCGTTTGACGCCAAAGCGGTGCAGAATGCCTTGCAGGTTGCCCCGCGTGCGCGGGGATAGGCCCTGGCCGCCTGATTTAACCCCTCATCATGCCGCGGTTGCCCCGCGTGCGCGGGGATAGGCCCTTCCTGTATTGCGGCCTTGGCAAGGTAAAGGTGGTTGCCCCGCGTGCGCGGGGATAGGCCTCAGATAGTCCCAAAATACGGAAGCTGGAAGATGGTTGCCCCGCGTGCGCGGGGATAGGCCCGGCCCGCCGGTTCTGATCGTAGAGTACATCACGGTTGCCCCGCGTGCGCGGGGATAGGCCCGCAAGCCGAACAACGACTGCGCACCAGGCTGAGGTTGCCCCGCGTGCGCGGGGATAGGCCCCGGCGCTTGGCCGGTCTCAATCCCCTGCTGCTGGTTGCCCCGCGTGCGCGGGGATAGGCCCTGTACTTCATGCTCTTGCTCAGGATGCTATTTGGTTGCCCCGCGTGCGCGGGGATAGGCCCGCGCGAAACCAGCCCGGTGCGTCGCTGGGCAGGGTTGCCCCGCGTGCGCGGGGATAGGCCCCGCTCGACGGGCGCCACACAGGTGATGGCGGCGGTTGCCCCGCGTGCGCGGGGATAGGCCCGACCTCTGGGCACAGCGCAGCATCTTCAACCGGGTTGCCCCGCGTGCGCGGGGATAGGCCCTGGATATCCGCTGTAGCGCCGTCGGGCAAGAAGGTTGCCCCGCGTGCGCGGGGATAGGCCCGATATTGACGAAAGACGCGATGCTGCAGATATGGTTGCCCCGCGTGCGCGGGGATAGGCCCTGACAGAAACGCGGGTCGGTTCTTTCCGCTTCGGTTGCCCCGCGTGCGCGGGGATAGGCCCATCTGCCGGGTCAAACACGGGCACACCCAGATGGTTGCCCCGCGTGCGCGGGGATAGGCCCTCAAGCGCAACCACACGGCCGAGAAGCCTGTGGGTTGCCCCGCGTGCGCGGGGATAGGCCTCCGGTCCAGGCGTCGCCGATCGACCCGCACGGGGTTGCCCCGCGTGCGCGGGGATAGGCCCTGCTCGACCTGGCGCTCAAGGCTTCTGACTTGGGTTGCCCCGCGTGCGCGGGGATAGGCCCCAGGGCGGCGCAGTTTCGCGTCGGAGCACGATGGTTGCCCCGCGTGCGCGGGGATAGGCCCGAGTACAGATACTGCGTATTCCGATGATTGTGACCACCGATTCCGGTGATCGTGACCAGTCATTCTTTTAAATCTGATTTTTCCGATTCCGACATCGTGACCAGCCATTCCGGCATCGTGACCATCGATTCCGATGAT
>JBBAFU010000018.1:0-38562 GCA_041655275.1 Castellaniella sp.
GATCACCAGACCATGGATGCCTACGATAGAATCGAGTGGGGACATCGGCATAACCTCCATTGAACCTGTTTCGTCGAAAAAACAAGTTTAATGATTGCCGCTGTCCCCCTTTAACGATGAAGAGCCCGCTTTTGTCACCCTGACCCGTTCTGCCGGGGCAAGTGCATACCATCAATATAAAAACTTCTTGTATTATTTTATCCAAAGATTTAGGGACTAATATCGGTAAATCCTCCTTGCAGGTTGAGCCGCAATCAACCATAATCCACAGCCATGGAAAACTGCACAGGTACGGACTACCATGGAACATGACGTCGTCGCAGCACGCCTGGCGGAGCTGGGAAACCCGCATCGTCTGGCGGTGTATCGCTTTCTGGTAAAGAACGGCCACGAAGGCGCGACAGTCGGCCAGGTACAGCAAGCCGTGGGCCTTGCCGGTTCCACACTGTCTCACCATCTGAGCCGCATGGCCAAGGTGGGCCTCATACAGCAGAACAAAGTCGGGCGCACCATCATCTGCACGCCCGCCTACGCCCATCTTCGGCATCTGATCAGGTTTCTTGAAACAGAATGTTGCGAAAATACGCCACACGCTTGACGTTCTCGATCCACTGAATACAATCTCGCTCATCAAGGGGAGTAGCTTCACCCGCTTCGGTATCGTCATCACGGAAGGCCTGTCAGCCTGCGCCTTCCCGGTGCCGAAGGCAGTGCACAACAGCACTGCAAGCGAGACCTTGCCCAGGGGGCAAGGTCCGTGCACAGCAGCAGCATTCACAGTCCAGGCCACCCGGGAACAGGCCCACTTGTTTCCACGGAACCCGTCTTGGACTATCCTCGCCCTTCTCCCGATTCTGCCTGGCATGCCCAATCTGCCGCCGCCCTCTGTGAGACCTTCACAGTCGCACCCGGCCAGGGTCTGTCCGGCACTGATGCCGCCGCACGCCTGTCCGACTACGGGCTGAACCAACTGGTCGAGCCGCCTGCACGTCCGCTCTGGAGACGATTTCTGGAGCAATTCCAAAGCGGTCTGGTCATCATTCTCGGCGTGGCAGCGCTGCTGGCCGGCCTGATCGGCGACTTCAAGAATGCCCTGGCCATTGTCGTCGTCATCCTGCTCAACGCCGCGCTGGGTTTTGCCCAGGAGCGTCGCGCAGAACACGCACTGGCCGCCCTGGGCCGCATGCTGGCACCAACCGCGCGCGTTCGCCGGGACGGCGCTACGCAAGTTGTCGCCGCCAACACCCTTGTGCCCGGAGACATCATCCTGCTGGAAGCCGGCGATCGTGTACCGGCCGACGCGCGCATCCTGCAGGCTCACGATGCACAAGCTGCGGAAGCCGCCCTGAGCGGTGAATCCCAACCTTCGGAAAAAACGGCCGACACCGTAGCGGCAGACGCGGCGCTGGCCGAGCGCCACTGTCTTGTATTCATGAACACGATGATCACGCGCGGGCGCATCGAAGCCGTCGTCGTTGCAACCGGAATGCAGACGGAAATGGGTCGTGTGGCCGGCCTGCTTGCCCAGACTCGCGACGCAGCCACCCCGCTGCAGCGCCAGCTCGACACCCTGGGACGACGCCTCGCCCTGCTCACGTCAGCGATTGTCGGCCTGATCTTCATTGCCGGGCTGCTTCGCGGCGACGATGTGATCAGTACCGCCATGACCGCCATCGCCCTGGCCGTTGCGGCCATCCCCGAAGGCCTGCCGGCGGTTGTCACCGTCACCCTCGCCCTGGGCATGCATCGCATGGCTCGCCGCCACGTCATCGTGCGCAAGATGGCCGCAGTGGAAACCCTGGGTTGCACCACCGTCATCTGCTCGGACAAGACGGGCACGCTGACGCTCAACCGCATGACGGCACGCCGAATGCTGGTACATGGACAAATCCTCGACCTGAGCGGAGAGGATCTGACACCAGGGCTGCGCCCCGCGCTGCTGCCGGCGGCGCTGTGTGCCGATGCCCGCCTCGATCGCAATGGCGGCGTCATTGGCGACCCAACGGAAGGTGCGCTGCTTGCGCTGGCGATGCGCGCAGGCATCGACGTCGATGCCGAGAATGCACGCACGCCACGGCTGGCCGAGCTGCCCTTCGATGCCACACGACGCCTCATGGCCACGTTTCATGCGGACGGCGACGCCGTGCAGATCTGGATCAAGGGTGCGCCCGATGCGTTGGCGGGACACGCCACCCGCATCCTTGAAGCCGGTGGGCTGCATGCCATGGACTCCGAACGCCGCGACGCCCTGCTGACAGCAAACCAGAACCTTGCGGCTGAAGGTATGCGCGTGCTGGCACTGGCGGGACGACGCATTCCGGCAGCAAGCTTCGACACAACCACCGATCTCCTGTCATGGATGGACGCGCTCGACATGCTTGCATTGGTGGCCATCATGGATCCGCCGCGACCCGAGGCGCGAGCCTCTATCGCCCAGTGCCAGGCGGCCGGGATACAGGTGAAGATGATTACCGGTGATCATCCCGTCACTGCCGCTGCCATTGCCCGCGAGCTGGGTCTGGTGGGCGAAGTGCATGAAGGCCGGGCGCTTGACGGGCTCGATGACGCCGCTCTGGCGGCCCTGGTTGAGCGCAGCGCCGTACTTGCGCGCGTTGCGCCCGAGCACAAGCTGCGCATCGTGCAGGCATTGCAAAGCCGGGGGCATGTGGTCGCCATGACGGGAGATGGTGTCAACGATGCGCCGGCACTGCGTCATGCCGATATCGGCGTGGCCATGGGCATCAACGGCACGGAAGTCTCGCGTCAGGCGGCCAGCATGGTACTGGCCGACGATAATTTTGCGTCCATCGTGGGCGCTGTGCGGGAAGGCCGCAAGCTCTACGAGAACATCATCAAGTTCGTGCGCTTCCAGTTATCGACCAACATCGGCGCCCTGCTGGCCGTGGCGGGTGCGCCCCTGATCGGCCTGGGCAGCCCTTTCACGCCCGTGCAGATCCTGTGGGTCAACATCATCATGGACGGCCCGCCGGCCATGACCCTGGCTCTGGAGCAGGCCCGGCCCGGCATCATGCAGGAGCCGCCGCGCAGCAGCGGCGACGCCATACTGAACAATCGCCGTCTGGGGCAGATCACACTCACGGGACTCGCCATGGCGCTGGGCACGCTCGGCATCTTTGCCTGGGCCATGGCAGGCGGCAACGCGCGATACGCCGGCACGATGGCCTTCACGACCTTCGTACTGTTCCAGTTCTTCAACCTGTTCAACGTGCGCAGCGCCGGGCACACTGTCTTCAGCCGCCGGTTCTTCAGCAACGGCAAGCTCTGGCTGGCCCTGGCAAGCGTGATTGCCCTGCAGATACTCGCCGTACACTGGGGGCCGGCGCAGGCAATTTTCGACACCACCACCCTTACGTATAGCGACTGGGGGCTGGCCAGCGCCGTGGCCAGTAGCGCCCTGATTCTGGAAGAGGCACGCAAATGGCTTGCACGGCGCCTGCAAAAGACGCGCGGACGTTGAAGCGGCCGGCCTCAATCCACCGGCTTGCGCGCCAGCATGGTCGCAAACTGCAGGCGCGCGCCATTGTGCATGGTGCCCACATCCTCGTTGTATTTCACCAGCGCCCAGCCCTCGTAGGCCTGGCTCAGCTCGCCGGTATTCAGCGTGAAAGGAAAGCCGATGGGGCAGGGATGCTCGTCCGTATCCATGGCGCAGACGATCAGGTTGTACCCTCCGGCACGGGTACGCTGCTGCATGTCGGCCAGCACGGCATCGACGTTGCCCGGCTGGAGGAACATGAGCGTCACAGTGCAGACGATGAAGTCATAGTCGGCGTCCAGGCTTGCCTCATTGATGTCGTAGCGGCGGGCCTGGATATTGTCCAGCCCCTCGCGGTCGACAATGGATTGCAGCATGGCGATGGCATCGGGGTTGTGATCGACGGCGGTGACCCGGAAGCCGTGCTGGGCAAGGTACAGGGCATTGCGCCCGCCCGAGCAGCCCATGTCGAGCACATCGCCCGGCGCAACGATGCTGCAGGCCTCCACCACTTCGCTGTGTGCGGGATTCAAGCCATAAACACTGTTCAAGTCGGCTGACATGCAGACATTCTCCAAATGTGATCAAAAAAGCGTTGAACCGGCAACCCGCCCCCGCAGACTGCCTAGCGGCGCCGCCACTTCGAGCGCAGGCGACGCCAGTCAAACCGGCGCCACCAGCGCAACAGGCTGTAGGACAGATAGATCTTTTCCTGTCCCAGCGGCATGTCGGGGCGCACATGCATCCAGGACGACTTCGGATAGGCTACCAGCTGATCGGGATAGACGCTGCGATGGCCCACCATCAGATAGGCCGCAATGCCGGCACCCGCTACATAGGTAACGCCCAGGGAGCCCTCGAACAGCTCCACCCCCATCAGAATGGCGGCAATCGGCGTGTTCGAGGCGGCCGCCACGACGCAGACCAGACCGATGGCAGCCCCCAGCGACGGCGGAATGCCCAGCAGCGGCGCAAAGGCATTGCCGGCTACTGCACCGATGACCAGCTGCGGCGTGGCGATACCCGCATAGAATCCGGACCCAAGGGTAATAGCCACAGCCAGAATCTTCCAGAGAAACCCGTGCAGGGGCATGGCCTCTCCATTCAGGGCGCGCTCGAGCAGTGGCAGGCTCAGCCCGAGGTAGTCGCGCGGCATCACCACCAGCAGCGCAGCCAGCAGCAGGCCGCCCATGACGGGCATCAGGGGCGGCCACAGGCCAAAGCGCGCGCGCATGCGCGCAAAGCCACGCTGTATCCCCGCCGTCAGATCGACAAACAGCCAGGCCGCCATTCCGCATAGCAACCCCAGCAGCACCGTCTTCAGGAACAACACCTGGGAGAAGGCCGGCACATCAAAAATCTGATAGAAAATATAAGGCACACCCCACCACTGGCTTACCTGAAAAGAGACAATGCCCGCCACGATGGCGGGAAACAGGAAATCGTGCCGGATACGGCCTATGGCCAGCACTTCCACGCCATAGATGGCACCCGCCAGCGGTGTGCCGAAGACTGAAGCAAAACCGGCACTCACCCCGCAGGCGACCAGGCGCTTCTGCAACTCGTCATTCAGCCGGAATCCGCGCCCGATGGCCGAGGCGAGCGACGCCCCGATATGCGAACACGGCCCTTCCTTGCCCGCCGAACCGCCGCTGGCCAGGGTGATGATGGCAGCGACCGGCTTGATGGCGAAGGTGGCGAAAGGCATGCGACCCGACTGGCGGTGCACGGCCTCGATGACGGAATCCCGCAATCCGCTGTGATTCAGCTGATAACCGTAGAACATCAGCAGCCCATTAAGCAGGCCACCCAGCGGCAGCAACACCAGTACCAGCCATTGCGGCGCCAGCGCCGTCTGATCCATGGAAAAGAACAGCGCCAGCAGAAACCAGCCCGCCCCCGTACCCACTACCAGACCGACGAGCGTTGCCAGCACCAGCCACTGCAGGACAGTGGCCAGCATGACCAGGGCTTCGGTGTAAGGGAGACGGCGCAGCGACATCCTGGTATTTTAAGCAGGGAGAAGCACGTACCGGCAACATTAAAGGAGACCGTGCCATGGCACGCAATACACGTACAAGCCCCCTGCCGGATGGTCTGTACGACCAACTGCTTACCGAATCACTCTGGACGCTGCTGCAGCGCGACGAGCTGCGCCAGGCGCACAGCCTGCAGGCCGTCCCGCCCGACGAAACGGCGCAGCGCCTGAGCGAACACCTGGTGGCGCAGATGGCTGCACTGCTGGACACCCATGTTGCCGACCCTTCGGCGCAGCTGCACTTCATCAACCACGCACTCACTGCCCTGCGCCGCAAACTCAAGGCGGATCGGGACGCCGCAGATCCCGTCCACACCCCCCTGCAGAGCCTGCTTTCCGTGCACCGGCACCGGCCCGCCGCCGAGCCGCCGGAAACCGGACTCTCACTGCCCTGGCTGTTCACCGCCGGCAAGGGCTCGCCCTCGCTCCTCACCGAGCTGCGCAAGGAGCTCGCCGCCTGCGATCATGCCGACATCCTGGTGAGTTTCATCACCTATTCCGGCGTGCGCAAGCTGCTCGACATCCTGAAAAGTGCTACGGTCGGCGCACGCGGCTGCATGCCAAGGCGTGGATGTTCCAGCGTCGCTCGGGTTTCGGCACCGCTTATGTGGGCAGCGCGAACCTGTCCGGCGCCGCCCTGGCGGGCGGACTGGAATGGACACTCAAGTTCACCCAGCACAGCCAGGCCGACCTGTTCGAGCGCGCTCGCGCCCACTTCGAAACGCTGTGGGAAGACCCGGAGTTCCAGCGCTACGAGCCGCAGAACGAACAGCATCGCATCGCGCTCACGCGCGCACTGAAAGACGAATCCGCATCGGGCGGGCCGGCCCTGCCCACCTGGTTCGAGCTGCGACCCAAGCCCTATCAGGAGGACATGCTGGACCAACTGCAACACGAGCGCCACCAGGGCCGCCGGCGCAATCTGGTGGTGGCCGCCACCGGTACCGGAAAGACGGTGATAGCGGCTTTCGACTATCAGCGCATCTGCACACAGACGGGCGGGCAACCCCGGCTGCTGTTCGTGGCGCATCGCGAGGAAATCCTCTGGCAGGCCCTGAACACCTGGCGCCAGGTCCTGCGCGACAACGAGTTCGGCGAACTGCTCACGGGCCGACACACGCCGCAGCACTACGACCATGTCTTCGCCACCATACAGAGCGTACTTGCCCGCGATCTGGTCGACCGCATGGGCGCCTCGCACTGGCACATGGTGATCGTCGACGAATGCCATCACATGGCCGCCGCCGGCTTTCACAACTTCGTGAGCGGCGTCAGTCCCCGCCTCCTGCTGGGCCTCACCGCCACCCCCGAGCGCGGCGATGGCCAGCCCATCCTGGATTATTTCGACAACCGCCCCGATGGGTCGCCCGCCGTCGAGCTGCGCCTGTGGCACGCCCTGGACCTGCAGCTGCTGTGCCCCTTCGAATACTACGCCTGCGACGACGATACGGACTTCTCCGAAGTGCCCTGGGACCGGGCCGGCGAACGCACCACCCTGGAAAGGCTTGTGACCGGCAACGACGTGCGCGCGCACCTGATCATCCGCGAGTGGCGGCGCCTTGCCGGGCAGCCGACGCAAGGCAAGGCGCTGGTGTTCTGCGTATCGGCGGCGCACGCCGAGTTCATGGCAAGAAAGTTCAACGAAGCCGGCATCCCCGCCCAATGCCTGCTGGGTGAAACACCGCGCGAGATCCGCGAGCGCGCACCCGGCCGGCTGGCGCGCGGCGAGCTGGCCGCCATCGTCACCTGCGATCTCTACAACGAAGGCGTGGATTTGCCGTATGTAGATACGTTACTACTACTGCGACCCACCCAGAGCCCTGTGCTCTTCCAGCAACAGATCGGGCGCGGGCTGCGGCTTGCACCCGACAAGCAGAGCTGTCTCGTCCTCGACTTCGTCGGACGCCATCGCCAGGAATTCCGCTTCGACCGCCTGTTCGGCACACTGACGGGCCTGTCCCGACGCGAACTCATCTCCGCCGTGGAACACGGTTTCTCGGGCCTGCCCCCGGGCTGCCACATCCAGCTGCAACGCCAGACACGCGACCAGGTGCTTGCCAGCGTGCGCCGGCTTGCGCAACAGAACTGGCGCCGGATGCGCACCGAAATCCAGGCCTATGCCTCGCTTGAAGGGCGCACGGCCCTGGAGTTGAACGACTTCCTGAGAGATCAGGTCATCGCGCTGGAAGACATCTATCGCCCCAGCGGCCATTCGGGCTGGACCAGGCTGCGCCACGACTCCGGACTACTGCCGACCGCGCCCAGCGATGACGCACTGTATTTCAGCCGACGCTTTGCCAGCCTGCTGCACATCGACGACCACAAGCGCCTGGACCTGCTTCAGCGCATCTCGACACCTGGCGGACACACCCGGGGGCTGACGCCAGAGGACGAACTTCTGCTGCAGATGCTGGCCTACCAGATTGACGGCCAACACCAACAGACCGGGAGCGGCATCCAGTTCCTGCAACGCCTGCGTGCCGAACCCGTGGCGCTCGACGAACTGCGCCAGCTCGCCGTCGTCCTGGACACCCGAAATCCACGGGACACCCATGCCATTCCCGGCCTGGAAGACACACCGCTCGGCCTGCACGCCAGCTACCATATCCGCGAGATCCTCAGCGCCGTCGGCTGGCTCACTGCAGAAAGGCGCACCCCCTTCCAGGCAGGCGTTCTGCCGCTGGAAGACAAGCACATGGAACTACTGTTTGTGACCCTGGACAAACGCGAGGGCTACCACGAGCGCATCGCCTATCACGACTACGCCATCAGCCCCGAGCGCTTTCACTGGCAGAGCCAGAATAGCGCCGGCCCGCACACGCGCAGTGGCCGACGCTATCTGGAAAGTCCAGGAAACGGCTGGCAATTCCAGCTTTTCGTGCGCACAGCCCCCGCCGAGCCCTATCAGGCCTGCGGCCCCGTCATTCTGGATGACGCCCAGGGCAGCCAGCCCATGAGCATC
Organism: Castellaniella sp.; assembly: GCA_041655275.1. Lineage (GTDB taxonomy): Bacteria > Pseudomonadota > Gammaproteobacteria > Burkholderiales > Burkholderiaceae_B > JAJYRX01. The sequence continues at coordinate 8,497 of JBBAFU010000018.1, forward strand.
CACTGGCGCCTGGAACGCCCACTACCGCCGCGGCTGTTTCAGGCCTATAGCGTGCTGCGGGATGGGTGAGGTTTGGACAGTTCGACTGCATCCCCCACGAGCTTGTCCAAGATATGAACAAAGTGCATAAGGTTCATGTTTTAGATCAGTTACGCTTATAGGCGAACTTCAGCTTTGCCTGGAGTTTGTCCAGCACGACATCAACATCAATTTCGTCGCATTTGCGATACATTCTAGGTAGGCAGCTAGCTATAGAACCTCTCGGTACCCATGTGTCTGAAACCTAGAATATTGAAAATCAGCCCCCCACTCACTGCCGACCCGGCCGATAAATGAAACGCCGGGACCACTCAACATGGCCGCTCAGCTGAAGGCGCCTCAGCCATTGGTCGGAAACGGCGTCATCCATCAAGGGTCCCTGATGCGAAAGTGCGGACGTGAAGTCGTCCTGCCCAGTGACATTACGCGAGATGACCAGGCTCAGCTGAGGCTTGACGGGGTCGAGGCCCTCCACAATCTCGCCATATTCCGAGCCCATGGCCCGCATGGCCATCAAGTCAGCCACCTGCGCGGGACGTGCGTCCGTGTTGTCGTCATCCATGACCAACGTGTGCCATCCGTCGGATGAATCTTCGACATCCTCCAGGCTCATGCAAGGCACACCCAGGCAATCCATAGCCTGCACCTGCGCGTCATCAATAATGCCGCGTGCAGCATCAAAAACGTCGCTCAGCCGACCCTGGACGCTGCCCATGAGGAAACGCCACACCACATGCGGCCCCACGCCGAACTCTTCAACGGGCGCCGCGTTTTCAGCACCGTAATCCGCCACCACGCTGGCATGCCGGGCGGGCCCGAGATTGAAGCGCATGACCTCAACATACGCCAGCGGTGGCGCAGTGTAATCTTCAACGATGGCAAACTGCGCGCGGTAGCCGATGCGGTAACGGGCATGCGGCAAGGCACCTTCATGGTGGTCGACCAGAGCCACAGCCATCTCCAGCGGGCTCATATCCGCATCCGGCATGGATATGCCGCCCGTGGCGGGTGGCACGTGCTCCGAGTCGTACCATTCATCGCTGAAGAGCGCCATCGTTGATTCCACGTGCTCCAGCCCCGACTCCCCGAAAAAGATCTCGTACCAAGCGGCCTGCTCGGCCTGTATCGCCTCCGGCAACACGATGGCTTGGGCCATGGCCGGCGCCATCAGCGACAAAGACCCGCCCAGAAAAAACTGCAACAGCCTCGATCGCATGGCCCAACCTCCTTCTGATTCTTTGAACTGACTTTAGCACAGGGGTCATGCGCGAATGCGGGTCTGGCTGTCCTTCTGGCCGCCGGTGTCGAATCAATCCTGTATCTGAAAAAGCAGATGCTTTCTGTCGGCAAATGCCTCCTTCAGCCTCACCGCAATCTCCACAACATTCTGTGCAAAAGCGTCGTCACTGGCAAGCGATTCCCACGGCTCGCTTATGCTCCAGTCGCGATAATTGGCTTTCATACCTTTATTTGCATATAAGATCCATGGCCACCACGTAGTAGAGCTTGAAGGGCCATAGACATCTTCAACGGCCTTATTGATCTCGCGCCATTGCTCAGAGGAATAATAATCCCTCGATGATCTTCGCATTCCCCAAGAAAAGTCTCGGCAATCGGACGATTGAAATTCAAAAGTCGGACAAATTTCCTGTCCCTCATCACTCCAGAAATAAATTTGGAAAGCAAAGCCGCGTTTAGAAACCAACTTATCCTCAGTCCAAATCAACCGCATTTGGTGCGCTCTCAACAATCGCTCCAGATCTTTTATTAGCTTCAGCATCAATCTGCCCTTCACATCCACCAGTGCGTCTCTTATCGCAAATGCCGCTGCCAGATTCGCAGGACTGGCCTTAATCTCCTTGATCACTTCTTCTTGCGCAGACATGTCGAGCCTCCCGTTTATCTTCTCATCGACAAAATGCATAATTTCTTCAATGAACACCCGGACATTGGGCGGTCGCGTGTGCATCAGGCAACTTTCAAGCCAGTTGTGAATCGCATCAAAATCCAGAAGCCGGAACTTGTGCTCGCGTTCCAAATTTTCCCTGACGGTGTCCTCAATGCTTGATTCGTCTGGTTCGGAATTGGCAAGGTAAATCAACATCCAGCCGCCGACAGATTTGCTCAGATGTTCGGCGTAGTCCGCCAGCTGATCTTTCTGATCCACTGCCCAAGGCTTGTTTTCAATCCCGATTTTCCCCGCACCAGGAATGTCGATAACGATGTCGATACGGCGATTATGAACAGTGGAAACCTCACATTTCACTATGGTGTTCAAGAGATCCTTGCCGTTCCACCAGGGCTCAGGCACTGGAAGACGATCCAGGAACAGCTCCAGGTACAAGGCATCCTGACCGTGCCTGCCATTTGGACTCAACAGACTCGCCAGAATCCTTGAAAGCCCGTTTTCGTCGCTGACCAGGAAGTCGTACAGACGGAAGTCGGGTGCATATCTACCTCGCAAGCGCTCTTTCGCCTCACGCAGCACCCGAAGGCGGGTATCGACTTCATGCAGCAATTTGCTTGTAGTGCTCATGTCGTCTCCTGATTGTCGGGTTTGATCGATCATAGGCGATGTTTGCCGATGTCTATCCTGGCGCCAGTGGCTGGCTATCCAGGGCAGCGGGACGGCCTTCACTTTGTTTCTTAGGTGTCCACATTTTGAACATCCTCCAGTCATACACCCCCACGTCTTTTCTCCTCAATCTGCGCGGTCACACACCTGAGCTGAGCACCGCCGCTCCCACCACATATTGAGTCCGTCAGCCTCGATCATCGAGATTCAGCGCAGGGATAGCTGCTCCCCCTTTTGAGTCATCGCGTATTTTCCGTATGACCGGAATGTCGCAGCTAGGCTGACGGCCCTGACGAGACCGGGTAAAAAAATAGCGAGCGCTAGTTATCTAGTAGGTTAGTAGCGCCAATATCGACGCAGTCAACACTGGTTTGTAATGGCAACGCAAAAATAGACTAATGATATCGCTAGTGATACTATGAATCGTGGAAAAGTAGCTAAAATTCGGGCCAGTCTGCTTGAAATTCGCAAACGTTCGAGAGGACGGCGTGCACGCGAACTGGAGGTCATTGCTGAGGCGCTTGGCAGGCAGTTAGCGAAGCGTGTGGTAAAGAGCCTACGTGGGTGCGAACAAGAGACCCCGGACTGAGCCCGCCACTGTCGATCCCAAACCATCCTAAAGACATGAAAGCTGGAACCGTACGCAGCATTGTGGACATGCTCCTATCCGATTGTGACGACTGGGAACTGTACTTTATGGATAGAGGCCATGGAGACGATCGTAATGACTGAAGCCATTTTGAATGAAAAACGTTTAGACCCTCGCTATATTCGGCGCCTTGTCCCTGACGAAGCAGGCGGCTATACGGCAAGTATCCACGAATTCCCGGGATGCATCGCTGAAGGGGATACAGCGGAAGAGGCGTTACAGAATCTGGAAAAGGCTGCGGCCAGCTGGATAGCCTCAGCGATAGAGACAGGCTATAAAGTGGCTGAACCACTGGATTTTGAAGGCGCCAGTGGCAAAATTGCCTTGCGGATTCCACGGCACATTCACCGCCTCGCTGCGGAGCGCGCAGCGCTGGAGGGAACCAGCTTGAATCAATTGATATCCGTCGCGCTGGCCAGCTATCTAGGGCAGCAGGACGGCCTGGCAAAAAGTATGGGCGCGCTCAAGCAGGCAATAACAAGCTTGTGCGATGCCCCTCAATCAAAGTCCACCGCTCGCGCCGGCGAACGCTCGCGCTCAAAAGCTGCCATCTCCTCATCAGACAGCCCTGCTTCGCGCCCAATATCCGCCAGCAAATCGCCAAGCCTTACCTGACCTTCCGGCTTCACCGCAGCGGCGTCGGGCACGGCCTGCACCTTGTGTTTCTTGCGTGTTCATATTTTGAACACCGCCCAGCCTACACTCCCATCTCTTCCCCTCCATCCCCATGGTCGCATATCGGGACACCCCCGCCCCCGCCGTATACTGAACACCTTCTGCCATCAACCACAGTGAAACAAGGAGCAGCGACATGAATGGCGCACGCAGTCTGGTCGAAACATTGATTCAATCGGGGGTGGATACCTGTTTTGCCAATCCCGGGACCAGTGAAATGCACTTTGTGGCCGCCCTGGACCAGAGTCCGGGCATGCACTGCGTGCTGGGCCTGCAGGAGAACATCGTCACCGGCATGGCGGACGGCTATTTTCGGATGGCGCGCAAACCCGCCTGCACGCTGCTGCACTGCGGCCCGGGCCTGGCCAACGGTCTGGGCAATCTGCACAACGCCCGCCGGGCGCGCAGCGGCATCGTCAATATCGTGGGTGACCAGGCCACCTACCATCGCCCGCACGACGCGCCGCTCACGGCAGATACCAATGCCCTGGCGCGCACGGTCTCGGCCTGGGTGCACACGAGTACGGAAGCCGCCCATGTCGGGCGCGACGGCGCGGCTGCAGTTGCGGCAGCACGCCAGTATCCCGGCCAGGTGGCCACGCTCATTTTGCCGTCGGATGCCTCCTGGAACGACGGCGGCCTCATCGCCGCTGCCGTGGCGCCGACGCCCCCGGCGCCGCTGGATGCCGGCGCGCTCGAGACGGCCGCACGCATACTGCGCGAAGGCGGGGACAAGGTTCTCCTGCTGCTGGCGGGCCACGCCATCCTGGAGGAAGGCCAGCAACTCGCCTGGCAGATTGCCCAGGCCACCGGCGCCGGCATCATGATCGATTACGTCACCGGCCACGTGGCACGCGGTCGCGGGCGTGCGCCCCTGACCCGTGTACCCTATCCCATGGATCAGGCCATAGCGGCCCTGTCGCGCTACGAAGCCATCATCCTGGTGAGTGCCAAGGCGCCGGTGGGCTTCTTCGGCTACCCGGACATGCCTTCCATCCAGTACCCGCCCCAGGCGCGCCTGCACACCCTGTGCCGCAAGGACCAGGACAGCGTCGCCGCGCTGCATGCCCTGGCCGATGCCCTGGGCGCACCCCGCGTGGCCATGCCCGACCCGGGGCCGCGTCCCGAGCCGGTGCGCGGCGCCCCCAGCCCCGAAGGCCTGGCCACCACGCTGGCCGCCCTCATGCCCGAAAACGCCATCGTCTGCGACGAAAGCATCTCCTACGGTCGCGGCCTGTACCCCTACACCTTCACCGCCCCCGCGCACGATTGGCTGCACCTGGCCGGCGGCGCCATTGGCGATGGCCTGCCCGTGGCCACCGGCGCGGCCATCGGCGCCGATCGCCAGCGCCGCGTCATCAGCCTGCAGGCCGACGGCTCGGCCATGTACTCGCTGCAAAGCCTGTGGACCCAGGCCCGCGAACGCCTGCCCGTCACCACCATATTGCTCAACAACAACAGCTATAACATCCTGCTGGGTGAATATCGCAACGTGGGTGCCACGCCGGGGCAATCGGCCATGAACATGCTGGACCTGCAGAACCCGGGGCTGAGCTGGGTGAAACTGGCCCAGGGCATGGGGGTCGACGCCGCCCGTGCCGAAACGCTGGATGAATGCGCCGACCTGATGCGCGCGAGCTTCGGCCAGCAAGCCCCTTTCGTCATCGAGCTCATGATCTAGCCTTTCCCTCCGGCAGGCGTATAGTGAGGCATATCGCCCCGGAAGCCACCGGGGCGCACCACGCCTGTACGGAGGTTTCATGTCTGCCAGCATTGCGGCGCGGCGCGCTGCCTTTCGGGCCCTGCACGAGCAGGGCTGCTTCATTCTGCCCAACCCCTGGGATGCGGGTAGCGCCATCTACCTTCAGCATCTGGGCTTCAAGGCGCTGGCCAGCTCCAGCGCCGGCTTTGCCTGGAGCCAGGGTCTGGCCGACTACAGGGTCTCGCGCGCCCGCGTGCTGGCGCACCTGCGCACGCTGGTCGAGGCCACCGATCTGCCCATCAATGCCGACTTCGAGGCCGGCTTTGCCGACACGCCCGAAGGCGTGGCCGAAAGCGTGCGCATGGCGGTGGCCACCGGCGTGGCCGGCCTGTCCATCGAAGATTCCTCGGGCCTGCCCGATGCGCCCATACGCGATCTGGGTGATGCCGTGGCCCGGCTCACCGCCGCGCGCAAGGCCATAGACGAAACGGGGGGCGACACACTGCTCGTGGGGCGTGCCGAGAACTTCCTGCACGGTCGCAACGACATCGAAGACACCATCACCCGCCTCAAGGCCTATGCAGAGGCGGGCGCCGACTGCCTGTACGCACCTGCTGTGCGTGAGCGCGCGCATATCGAGGCCATCGTCCAGGCCGTGGCGCCCAAGCCCGTCAACCTGCTCGTAGGCTCGGCCAGCGAATTCAGTGTGGACGACATTGCCGCCATGGGCGTACGCCGCATCAGCATCGGCGGTGCACTGGCACGCACGGCCTGGGCCGGCATGGAACAGGCCATCACCACCTTGCAAAATACCGGACGCTTCGACGGCTTTGCCCATATGATGCCGCACGCCGCGCTCAACGCCCTGTTCGCTAACCGCCACGACGAGCACCACGACGACTGAACGCCTGCCCTCACCACCGGGTGGCACACCGGCGGGCAAGCCTGCGCCCCGTTACAATGACGGGTGTATCACTTGCCTTCCGGTCCTTCCTGCATGAGCTCCACCAGCGCCACCCGCAAAACAGCCCCCCCGGTCATCCCTGCGGGGTCAATCAGCGACGCCGTACGCTGGCGCATCCTCGTGGTGCTTCTGGTGGCCATCTTCATGACGCTCATTGGCGTGAGCATCGTGAACGTGGCCCTGCCCTCCATACAGCAGTCGCTGCAGGCCTCGCACTCCGACATCCAGTGGGTGCTCTCGGGTTATGCGCTGACCTTCGGCGTCGTGCTGGTGAGCGCCGGGCGCGCGGGCGATATCATGGGGCGCGGCGGCATCTTCCTGCTGGGGGTGCTCATCTTCACCCTGTCCTCCGTGGCTGCCGGGCTCGCGCCCGATGCCAACTGGCTCAACGGCGCGCGCTTCGTGCAGGGCATAGGCTCGGGCCTGCTCAACCCCCAGGGCGTGGGCATGATACAGCAGTACTTCCGCGGGGCCGAGCGCGGGCGCGCCTTCGGCTACTTCGGCACGGCGGTGGGGTTTTCCGTGGCGGTGGGCCCGGTGCTGGGCGGCTTCCTGATCGAAATGGGCGGCGCCGACCTGGGCTGGCGCCTCACCTTCCTGGTGAATGTACCCATCGGCATACTCACCATCGTGCTGGGCCTGATGTGGTTTCCCAAGCCGCTCATCAGCTGGGAAGGCCAGCCTGCAGCGCATCAGCCCCGGCGACGCCACTACGGCCTGCGTGCGCTGGATCCCGTGGGCGCCATCCTCCTGGGGCTGGCCGTGCTTGCCATCCTCTTTCCCTTTGTCGAATCGCGCGGCTCGCCACTGATGTGGCTGCTGCTGCCGCTGGGCCTGCTGCTGTCCTGGCTGTGGGTACGCTGGGAGCGCCATTACGCCGCCCGGGGTGAAAGTCCCATGGTGGATCTGCGCATCTTCTCCACCGCCAGCTTTTCCAATGGTGCGCTCATCATGTCGCTGTACTTCATGGGCATGACCAGCATCTGGGTGCTTGTGGCCCTGTACGTCCAGCTGGGCAACGGCATGTCGGCCCTGGAATCCGGCCTGTTCGGCATCCCCGCCGCCCTGCTCTCGGCCTACGCCGCGCACTGGGCGGGGATACGGGTGGCACGCTACGGGCGCAGTGTTGTCATCGGCGGCCTCATACTCGCCCTGGTCGGCATGGCGCTCAGCATCCTCGTGGTACAGCTGGCCGCCACCGGCGCCGCCAGCATCTGGTGGCTGGTGATTTCACTGTGCTTTGTCGGCCTGGCCCAGGGCTCGGTCATCAGCCCCAACCAGGCGCTCACGCTGGAAGACGTGCCGATCGACTACGCCGGCAGCTCGGGCGCCATCATGCAGACCGGCCAGCGCATAGGCACCTCGGTGGGCATCGCCGTCATCACCGCCGCCCTGTTCGGCACGCTCAACTTCTCCACCTGGACGGTGGCCGTCACCATCGGCTTCACCGTCATCATGCTCATCATCGGGCTTGCCCTGCTGGTGGCCGTCAAGGACCTGCGTGACCGCAACGCCGCCGTGCTGCGCGCACGCAAGGAGAAGATGGCACCGGCCGGGGCAACGCCGCGGCAGCCCCGTCGGCGTGTCGGCCGGCCTTGATCAAATAATGGACAGCCTCAGCCCGGAACAGTACGACGCCTGGTATGACACGCCGCGCGGCCGCTGGATGGCGGATCTGGAAACCGCACTGCTCGCCCGCCTGCTCAAGCCGGAAGCGGGCCAGCGCATCCTGGACGTGGGCTGCGGCACCGGCTGGTTCACGCGCCGGCTCGCGCAGGACCACGCCGTACACATGACGGGCGTGGACATCCATGCGCCGCGCCTCGCGTATGCGAAACGCATGGATGCACGATCGGACTATCTGGTGGCCGACGCCCTGCAACTGCCGTTTGCCGACGGCGAATTCGACTGCGCCATCTCGGTCACCGCATTGGATTTCATTGCCGACTGGCCGCTTGCCGTACAGGAGATGATGCGCGTGACGCGCCGGCGGCTGGTGCTGATCACGCTGAACCGCAACAGCCTGCTATGGTGGCACAAGGGGCGCGGCCGGGGCTCGGACAGCTACGCGGGCGCACACTGGCGCACGGCGGCGGAAATGCGTCGCGGGCTCAGTGATCTGGGTTTGGAGCACGTACGCGAGAGCGGTGCCATCCTGATGCCCGGCGGCTCGATGCCGGCCCGGCTGGCGGAGCGCTGGGTCGGCGGACGCTGGCCTTGGCACAACTTCGGCAGTGTGCTGGCCTTTGCCGCCGACCTGCCGCCCGGGCGGCTTGGAACCCCCTAGAACTTGACGTCGGGCGGCACATCTCCGGGCTCAATCCCGGCCAGTGCCAGACTGTCCATGATCCAGCTGCTGATCTGGCCGAGATCCCGGTTGTAATCCATCCAGACGTTCAGGAAATCGCGCCAGCCGGTATCTTCCTCCTTCGCAATGGCGAAGTTGGATGTCAAGCCAAGCACCGGATCGCTGAGCATGGAGAACTTGCCGATATTGGGGTTCTTCTTGACGGCGGTCAGACCCAGCAATGCGGCAAACACGGCGCAATCCACTTTCTTGCTCTGCAAGGCCATGGTGACCTCGTCGCGTGAAGCGAAGGCCGTGATCTTGGCCTTGGGCGCAAACCGCCGCGCCGCCATCTCCTGGGTCGAACCCAGATCAACAGCAATACGCAGATCGGGATTGTTCAGCTCGGACCACTTGCTCACATTCACGTGCTCGGCCGCGACCAGCCCGTAAGGGTGCAAATAAGTGGGGTGGGTGAATCCGATGGACAGGGCACGCTGGGGGGTTGCCGTCAGCGCCAGCGCGATATCCACCTTGCCCGTCTGCAGTTGGATGACCGAATTGCCGTAGGTAGAATCCACATACTCCAGATCAACATCCAGAATGCCGGCAATGTCCTTGGCCATTTCAACGCAGGCGCCCGACCATTCCTTCGTGAAAGGGTCACGTACAAAATAAGGCGGTTCGCCCACCAGTGCTGCGATGCGCATCTTCTTCGTGCGTCGCACACGCTCCAGTGTGGACTCGGGCCGGTCGCGATCCGAGGCGGCACGGGCCGACGCCACCGGCAGTGTCAACCCCAGGGCCGAAACCGCTGCCATCTTGCCCAGGTCACGGCGTGAGATTGTCCCGGATGATTTTTGATGTTTGGTCATTGTTCGCTCCTCCTGAATCAGGAACAAGGGTGAGGTGAAGAAAACAGCTCGGGCTGTCCTTCGAATACCAGAACGCGCTCTACCGCGCGCCCCAGCGAAAACAAGGCGGCCTCCTCATGATGGCGTCCCAGCAACTGGATGCCCATGGGCACGTCACCGGCGCTCAGTGCCGAAGGCAAGGCCAGGGCGGGCTGGCCCGTCAGGTTGGCGATGGCATTCAGATTCGCTTCCTGCAGAAAATAGAAAGTATCCACCTCGGCAAGCGGTCCGGCTACGGCGGCGGCACCCGGCAGGAGCAGGGCATCCATGCCATTGAGCGCAGCCGCCATCTCCGCCGTCAGGTGCAGGCGATCCTGGCAGGCCTGAAGGTAGCTCGACGCTTCAATGCGCTCGCCGACCAGAATGCGATTGCGGAATATGCGGCCGTAATCCTCGAAGTGCGCGCGCACCTGCGGACCAAAGACATAGGCCACCTCGGCCATCATGATGATGGCACTGGCCACGTGCAGGGCCTGCAAATCCGGCAGTGACACCGGACACACCACAATGCCGGCGCGGGCAAGCCGCTCCTGAACACCGGCAAACATCTGTGCCACCTCGGGGCGCAGCAGATTCTGCAGCCCCCAGTCATCCAGTGGCACGGCCACACGCCAGGGGTGCGCCGCATCACCAGTCCGGGGTCGGTAGCCCGGGCACAACACCTGATGGATGCGTTCACAATCCGTCACGCTGCGCGCGATTGGACCTGCATGATCCAGAGTCAGGCTGAGCGCGCATACACCTTCCAGACCGAGCGCACCGTAGGTGGGTTTCAGGCCTGTCAGACCGCAGTGGGTGCTGGGCAGGCGAATCGACCCCGCGGTATCCGTTCCCAGCGACGCGTGACACAGATCGCCCGCCACCGACGTGCCCGAGCCGCTAGACGAGCCTCCAGGAAAATACCCCGCCTTCCAGGGATTGGTCGCCGGCGGCACCGGCAGGTCAAAGGAAGGCCCGCCAAAGGCAAATTCATGACAATTGGCCTTGCCCAGAATGATGGCGCCCGCAGCGCGCAGACGCTGCACGACAAGCGCATCCGTGACCGCCGGCGCCGCATCGCGCCGCGAATGCGAGCAGCCGCTGGTGCGCATTCCGGCCACATCAATGATGTCCTTCACCGACACAGTGATGCCGTGCAGTGGAGCAAGCGTACCCGTCCCTTCGCGCAGCCGTTCATCCTGGCGGCGTGCCTGCGCGAGCGCCGCTTCCGTATCCCAGCTGACATAGGCGGAAAGTATCTTCTGGCTGGCTTCGATACGGGCCAGCTGGCGCGCCACTTCGTCCTCTATAGTGAACTCGCCCTGGCGATACGCCGTCTGCAAGCGGGTGATGGAGGGCAACATCAGCGTACCTCCCGGGATGGCCCATATTGCATGGGGCCATGAACCGCATGGACCTGTGCCGCCAGCAATGCCGCAATCAGCTTCAGGCCACGCTGGAACTCGGCCTGCTCCTGCGGGCTTGCTCCCGGCGGCAGGGTGTGCGTCGCAGACAGACAGGCGTCAGGTTCAGACATGGCTATCCTCCGACATCGCATGATGGCGAAGATGGAAATGACTCAGAAAGGCCTGGGTGGCCGCTTCCTGCGGATGATCGATCAGGGCGTGCGCCGGACCCTCCTCGACCACGACACCGCCTTTCATGAACAGCACGCGATCCGCCATCTCGCGTGCGAAACCGATCTCGTGCGTCACGATGACCATGGTCATGCCTTCATGGGCCAGATCGCGCATGACGTTGAGCACCTCGCCCACCAGCTCGGGATCAAGCGCCGACGTGACCTCGTCGAACAGCATCACGCTGGGCTTCATGGCCAGGGCACGCGCAATGGCCACGCGCTGCTTCTCGCCTCCTGAAAGACGATTGGGAAAGGCGTCCAGCTTGTGCGACAGACCCACTTTCTCGACCAGGGCACGAGCGGTTTCAGCCGCCTGACTGCGCGACTGGCGCAGCACTGTGACCGGGCCTTCCATCACGTTCTGCAGCACATTCATATGCGGAAAAAGATTGAAATGCTGGAATACCATGCCCGTTGTCGTGCGAAAACGCGCCTGCTCGGCATCACGCGGCAGGCGTTGCCCGGCGTTGAAGTCGAAACGTGTCTCGCCCACCCGTACCTGGCCGCCATCAGGCTGAACCAGCAGGTTGAGGCAGCGCAGCAGCGTGGATTTACCTGAACCGGACGGTCCGATCAACGCCAGGACCTCGCCCCTGGCAACGCTGAGTGAAATATCGCGCAGCACGATATTGTTGCCATACTGCTTGCGCAAACTGTGTACTTTTATCATGGCATCTTCCTCAGTCACTCAGCGCCAGCCGCCGCTCGATGCGCTGCACCAGCAGCGTCGCCGGAAACAGGACGATGAAATACGACAGGGCCACCGTCGTATACACCTCGAGTGGACGATAGGTCTCATGGGCAATCAGCTGACCCTGATAGACAAGATCGGGGACCGCCAGCACCGAAACCAGCGAAGTGTTCTTCAGCTGCAGTATGGACTGGTTCATCAGCGGCGGAATCATGCGCTTGAAGGCCTGGGGAAGCACCACGCGACGCATCACCTGCCAGCGACGCATGCCAAGCGCACGGGCTGCCTCGACCTGACCGCTCTCGATGGACACAATGCCGGCACGCACGATTTCCGAGTAGAAGGATGCGCCGTAGAAAGTAAGGGCCAGGAAGGCCGCCATCATCGCCGACAGGTTGATGTCGATGAGTACCGGCAGGGCGTAATAGAACCAGATCAGGATGACCAGAAAAGGCGTGCAGCGGAACAGCTCCACGGCACCCTGCAGCGGTATGTTGACGGCACGCGGCGTGCCGATACGCGCCAGCGCAATGAACAGCCCCAGCGCCAGACCGGCCACGACGCTGAGCACCGTGAAGACGAGGGTGTACTGAAGGCCCACCAGCAAGATCTGCCGGTATTGCCAGACCAGACTGAAATCCCATTGATACATGTCAGCCCCACCTTTTCAACCAAGACGCAGACCGCCGTCAACCCCCAGCCGCTGGCCCGTCACGTGGCGCGCGGATTCGCCCAGCAGATATTGCACCGCCCCGGCAACGTCGGCGGGTTCGGCAAAACGGCCCAGGGGCGGTTTGGGCAGACGGTGCTGCCAGTCGGATGCCGGATAGCGCCCGGGATCCTTGAGCGTGTAGCCCGGCACCACGCAATTGACGGTAACGCCGTACTCGGCCAGCTCGGCGGCCAGACTCATGGCGAGCGCTTCGGCCGCCGCCTTGGCCGCCGCCGTGAGCGGATAAAGCTCACCGGGACGAAAGCGATGCGCCACAAAGGAACTGGTGAGCACGATGGCGGCGCACGGCGACTCACACAGGTGGGGCCGCGCAGCCGCGGCCAACTCGAGCAGGGCTCCGGCCATGGACTGCACGGCCGCAAGCAATTCCTGTGAACCGGCGTCGGCGAGCCCTTTTTTGCTCGCATGTCCGGCATTGCTCACCAGCTGGTCGATACGGCCAAAATGCGCAACACAGGTCTGCACCACCTCGGCACCCGCCCCGGGCAGCGACAGATCGGCATAGACCTCGTATGCCAGCGCCCCCGCAGCACGCGCATCGGCAAGCACTGCCGCCATGGCCCGGCGGCTGGCGTCATCAGCACCCCGGGCATGCAGGCACAGGGCCGCACCGGGCTGCGCCAGCGCACGTGCCACTGCCGCACCGATGCCGGAACCGGCCCCTGTAATCAGCACCACTTTTCCTGCCTGTGTCATCCATTCCTCCACAATTCCGTCACGCGCCCTGCACCAGCGCTCCCCGCCCAATCTTCTGGCTCAGCACAATGGTGGAATTAGTGCGTTCCACGCCTTCCAGGGCGCCGATCTGATCAAGCAGTCCATCGAGCTGGGCCGTACCGGCCGTACGCAGCCAGGCCAGATAATCATGCTCGCCGCTCACTGACCACAGGGCAAAGACTTCCGGCATGCGCCGCAAGGCCCTGATCACTGCTTCCCCCGCATGCGGGCGCACCACCAGACCCACCACCGCCTGCACGGCCTGCGGCAGGGCATCCTGGCCCAGCATGGCGGAATAACCGGTGATGACACCCGCCTTTTCCAGACGCGCCATGCGTGCAAGCACAGTGGTGCGGGCAACGCCCAGTTCTCGCGCAAGTGCGGCAACGGGCTCACGTGCATTGAGCTGCAGCAATGCGATCAGGCGGCGATCAATTTCATCCGGAAGAAAGGAGGCGAGCATGATCTCTTAGTCATATCGTCCAAATTACGATACAAAATGTATTAAATCACTGACGAATCAACATGATTATCGTCTTTTGATTGTAGGTGGCAATTTCTATACTGAGACCAGTGTTTACCCGTAGATTTCCAACTTTTCTCACTTCAGGACACAACACGATGAATTTGCTTGTACTTGGCGCCGGCCACATTGGCCGGCAGATCGCGCGCTGGTTGTCCGCCACCGGTGATTACCACGTCAGCATCGCCGACCAGAGCGATGAGGCCCTTGCACCGCTGCGTGTCCAGAATTTGGACACCCTCCGCCTGGACATCAACAACGGCCCGGCGCTGGAAGCCGCCCTGCGCGGGCGCGATGCCGTGGTCAATGCCCTGCCGTTCTTCGCCAGCATCCCCGTGGCACGCGCCGCCCACGCCTGTGGCGTGCACTACTTCGACCTGACGGAAGATGTGAATGCCACGCAGACCATTGCGGCCCTGGCCAAGGATGCGAATACCGCCTTCATGCCTCAATGCGGCCTGGCGCCCGGCTTCGTCGGCATCGTCGCCCACAGCCTGGTGCGCGGTTTCGACCGGGTCAACCAGGTAAAGATGCGCGTGGGCGCGCTGCCCCAGTATCCGAACAATGCCCTGAAATACAACCTTACGTGGAGCGTGGACGGCCTCATCAACGAATACCTGCACCCCTGCGACGCGCTGCGCGACGGCGAGCTCACACAGCTGGCGCCCATGGAGGGGCTGGAGCATCTGCAGGTAGACGGCGTGGATTACGAGGCCTTCAACACCTCGGGCGGGCTGGGCACGCTGTGCGACACCCTGGCCGGCAAGGTAGGCAGCCTGGATTACAAGACGCTGCGCTATCCCGGCCACCTGACGCTGATGCGCTTCCTGATCCAGGATCTGGGCCTGCGGGACAAGCCCGAGACCCTGCGTACCCTGCTGCAGGACGCCCTGCCCCGCAGCCTGCAGGACAAGGTCGTTGTCTTCGTGGCCGTGGATGGCTGGAAGCAGGGCCATCATATACAGGATGTATTCACGCGTACCCTGTTGAGCTGTTCAATAAATGAACACGCTCGGGAACAGGTACAGAAACCAGCGCCGGAACAGACGCAGGAAAATACCGTGAGCGCCATCCAGCTGGCCACCACGGCGGGTGTTTGTACCGCTGTCGATCTGTTCCGTGAAGGCCGTTTGCCCGCCAGGGGCTTCATCCGCCAGGAAAGCATCAGCCTGCAGGCCTTCCTGGCCAATCGCTTCGGCCGCGTCTACAACGCCGGCGACATCGGCGACACCGGCGATACCCGCGACACCCGCGTCATGCCATGAACCGGCTGGGTGCGAACGGCGCCAGGGACAGGGACGGCGTGCGCCCCGTGACCAGATCGGCCACCAGCTGCCCGGTGGCCGGGCCGGTGGACAGGCCCACATGGCCGTGGCCAAAGGCAAAGATGATGCGCTCGTGGCGGGGCGCGGCGCCAATGATGGGCAGGCCGTCGGGGGTGGACGGGCGGCTGCCCATCCAGGGTGTCTGCTGCGCGTCGGCGGCGACCACGTCGTCGGCCACACCCAGGGTCTGCCCCGCAGCGTCCAGCACAAGACGGATCTGGGCGGGGTTGGGCGGGCTTTGCGGGCGCGCCAGCTCCACACCGCTGAGCACACGCACGCCACCGGGCTCGGGCGCCATCACGTAGGCACCGCCCACGTCGTTCACCGGCCGGTTCAGCGCCTTGCCTTCGGGCAGCGTCAGATGCAGGTGGTAGCCGCGCTCGCCCACCATGGGAATGCGATAGCCCAGCCCACGCGCCAGCCGCGCCGACCATGCGCCCGCTGCCAGCACCGCGTGGCGCGCCTCTTCCACCGCGCCGCCGGCCGTCATCACACGCACGCCTTCGGCCGTCTGCTGCAGCGCCTGGGCGGGCGTTTCACGCCACACGCCGCCGCGCTCGATGAAGACCGCCAGCGCACGCTCGAGCAGGCGGCCGGGCTGATCGATGGACATGGCGCCGGTCAGGAACAACCCGCGCTCGAACTTGCGCGCCAGCGCCGGCTCCAGCTCGCGAATCTGATCCGCATCGAGCTCGTCAAAGGCCACGCCGTGGCGCGTCAGCAGGCTGCGCTCGGCGCCTGCCGCCTGAAAACTCTCCACCGAACGAAAGGCCCGCAGCCAGCCGTTGGGGCGCAGCCAGGACGTGGCGCCCAGGTCCTCGGCCAGCGCCTGATGCCCCGGCACGGCCTGCGACACCAGGGTGGCCAGCTGTGCCACCGTGCGCTCGCGCGCCGCAGCGTTGCTGGCACGCAGGAAGCGCATGCCCCAGGGCAGCAGGAAGAAGGCATCGCAGTAGCGCACGCGCAGTGCGGGATCGCGATTGGTCAGATAGCGCGGCAGCTTGGGCCACAGGCCGGGACCGGCCATGGGCAGGATGGAGCCCGGGCTGATGACGCCGGCGTTACCGAAGGACGCACTGTCGCGCGCACCGTCGGGGCCGATCAGCATCACCTTCTGTCCCCGTGCCTGCAGCGCCAGCGCCGACGCCAGGCCCACCATGCCGGTGCCAATCACAACTGTATCCATCTGCCCCACCTTTGACTACTGACAGCAAAACAGCATTATAGAGGGGACAACAGCAGTACAACAGGACAGGGCGGACGCCAAAGTATACTGAAACCTTGATAGCAGTCAGGTTATGCATAGAGG
Source organism: Castellaniella sp. (assembly GCA_041655275.1). Taxonomy (GTDB): domain Bacteria; phylum Pseudomonadota; class Gammaproteobacteria; order Burkholderiales; family Burkholderiaceae_B; genus JAJYRX01. The sequence goes on from JBBAFU010000018.1 coordinate 25,218, forward strand.
TATTCCCGCATGAACGATGAGCCCGAAAACGCTAAAAACAGCGGCAAAGTCGTCGGCATTCACGGCGACGTGGTGGACGTGCGTTTCACGCACGCGATGCCACGCATCCACGACTTGCTCATGGCCGGCACGCTGCCGCTGGAAGTCAACGCCCTGCTCGATGACGGCGTGGTGCGCTGCATTGCCCTGGCGCCGGTGCGCGGCCTGGGTCTGGGGCGCGCGGTGCAGGCCACCGGAGCGCCCATACAGGTGCCCGTGGGCGAGGCCGTGCTGGGGCGCATGCTGGATGTCTTCGGCCAGCCTATGGACGGCGGACCCGCCCCCGCCGCCACACAGACGCGCCCCATACACCGCCCCCCGCCGCCGCTGTCCGAGCGCGTCATCCACGGTGCGGTGCTGGAAACCGGCATCAAGGCCATAGACCTGCTGGCACCGCTGGAGCGCGGCGGCAAGGCCGGTCTGTTCGGCGGCGCGGGCGTGGGCAAGACCGTGCTCATCAACGAGCTCATCAACAACACCGTGCGCCACTATGACGGCGTGAGCCTGTTCTGCGGCATCGGCGAGCGCAGCCGCGAGGCCGAGGAGCTGTACCGCGAAATGGGCGAAGCCGGTGTGCGCGACAAGACCGTCATGCTGTTCGGGCAGATGAATGCCGCGCCCGGCGTACGCTTCCGTGTGGGCAACGCCGCCCTCACCATGGCGGAATACTTCCGCGACGAGCTTGAGCAGGACGTCCTGCTGCTGATGGACAACCTGTTCCGCTTCGTGCAGGCCGGAGCCGAAGTCTCGGGCCTGCTGGGGCGCATGCCTTCGCGCGTGGGCTACCAGCCCACCCTGGCCACCGAGCTGGCCGCCCTGCAGGAACGCATCACCTCCACCCGCCACGGCGCCATCACCTCGGTACAGGCCGTCTATGTCCCGGCGGACGACTTCACCGATCCGGCGGCGGTGCACATCTTCTCGCACCTGTCGGCGTCCGTGGTGCTCTCGCGCAAGCGCGCCAGCGAAGGCCTGTACCCCGCAGTGGACCCGCTGGCCTCATCATCGGTCATGCTCACGCCCGGCGTCGTGGGCCAGCGCCACTACGACATCGCCCGCGCCGTGCGCCGCACCCTGGCCGAGTACGAGGAACTGCGCGACATCATTGCCATGCTGGGGCTGGAAGAGCTGTCGGCACACGACCGCGCCGTGGTCGCCCGCGCGCGCCGGCTGGAGCGCTTCCTGACCCAGCCCTTTCATGTGGCCGAAATGTTCAGCGGCATGGCCGGGCAACGCGTCAGCATCGCCCAGACCCTGGCCAGCTGCGAATCCATCCTGGAGCGGCGCGACTTCGACGACGAGGAAATGGACTACTACATGATTGGCGCCCTGCCCGGACTGGAGCTTGCGGCATGAACACGGAAACCAACTTGATGACCGTACGCCTGTTCGTGCCCGACCAGTGCCTGCACGAAGGCCGGGCCTGCCGGGTGGCGGCCGTGGCCGAGGACGGCGGCGCGTTCACGCTGCTGCCCCAACACGCGGACTTTGTGGCGGCGCTGCAGGCCTCGGTGCTGGTGGTGGAAGACAAGCGCGGCAAGGAGCACTTCTTCGGCATAGACTACGGCCTGCTCGTCAAGCAGGGTTTTGAAGTACGCATTGCCGTGCGTCGCGCCGTCAGGGGTGAGTCCCTCGCTACGCTGGGCGACACTGTGGCCCGGCAATTCAGTGACCTGGACGAGACCGAACGTGCCGCGCGCAGTGCGCTGTCACGCCTTGAAGTGGGCATAGTGCGCCAGTTCGGCGCCCTGCGCTCGCCGCCGCCATGACACGCCCGCCACAGGCCGAAGACCGCATCCGCAGGCAGGCGCGCCGCCTGGACAAGGCGCGTCGCCGCACCGGCTTCAGCCCCCTGCAAGGCCTGGGTGCCCTGGGTGTCATCGGCTGGTCGGTGGCGCTGCCCACGGTGGGCGGCGCCCTGTTGGGCATCTGGCTGGACAAGGTGAGCCCCAGGGACTTTTCCTGGACCATTGCCCTGATGCTGGGCGGCCTGGCCATCGGCGTGATCGTGGCCGCAGAATGGGTGTTCAAGCAAGGCAGAGCCCTGAAAATGGAAGAAACCCCGGAAGAGGAAAACAACGATGTTTGAAAACGAAACCCTGGTGGCGGGCGCGATCAGTTTCAGCCTGGGGCTGGTGGCCAGCTTCCTGTACTTTGCCGGCCTGGCCTGGACGGCGCGCCGCGCACTCGCCAGCCGCATGCCCGCCGCCTGGCTGCTGGCAAGCTTTCTCGTGCGCAGCGGCCTGTTCATCGGCCTGGCGCTCTTGCTCATGCGCTACTGGAACCCGCTGCTGGTGCTGTCCGCCTGGCTGTTCGCCTTCTTCCTGATGCGCGCCGTCATCTTCGCCCGTGCGCGTCGCGACGCCGCCGACGGGGAATAGCCATGCAACTGACGCCCGACACCATCATCCTGATTGAATGGGGCCCGCTGCGCCTGAATGCCACCATACTGGGCACCTGGCTCATCATGGCCATACTCGTGGGCGTTTCCTGGCTGGTCACGCGCCGCCTGCAGCCCGATCTGCCGCCGGGACGCTGGCGCAACAGCCTGGAAGTGCTGGTGCTGATGATAGAAGACCAGATACGCGCCATCACCCAGCGCGGCGTGCACTCCGTGATGGCGTTTTCCGGCACGCTGTTCCTCTTCATCGCCGCCTCCAACCTGCTGGCGCTGGTGCCCGGCATGCGCGCGCCCACCGGCTCGCTGTCCACCACCGTGGCGCTCACGATTTCCGTGATGCTGGCCGTGCCGCTGTTCGGCATCGCCCACGGCGGCCTGCGCCAGTATCTGGCCGGCTTCGTCCAGCCCACGGTACTGCTGCTGCCCTTCAACCTGCTGGGCGAGATGTCCAAGGGCATATCGCTGTCCATACGCCTGTACGGCAACATCATGAGCGGCGCCGTCATCGCCGCCATACTGCTGGGCATTGCGCCCCTGTTCTTTCCCGTCATCATGGAGGCGTTCGGCCTGCTGGTCGGCATGATCCAGGCCTATATCTTCGCGGTACTGGCCACGGTCTACATCTCCGCCGCGATGGCCGAGCCCTCCAAGCCCTCTATCGACCCGGAGAATCCGTCGTGAATGACCTCAGTCTTGTCGCCCTGGTATCCATCATCACCGCCGGTCTGACGGTGGCCATAGGCTCTTTCGGCGCCGCCCTGGGCGAAGGCCGGGCCGCCGCAGCCGCCATGTCCGCCATTGCCCAGCAGCCCGACGCCGCGCCTGCGCTGTCGCGCACGCTGTTCGTGAGCCTGGCCATGGTGGAATCCTCCGGCATCTACTGCTTCGTGGTGGCCCTGATCCTGATCTTCGCCAACCCGTTCTGGGATGCCGTTCGCCCGCTCATCACCGGATAGGCCGCCATGTCCATCGATTGGTTCACAGTTGCCGTCCAGCTGGTCAATTTCTGGCTGCTGGTGTGGCTGCTGCGCCGCTTCCTGTACCGGCCCATACTGAACGGCATTGCCGCCCGCGAGGCCGAGATTGCGCGCCGCATGGCCGCCGCCGACGAAGCACGCGCCGAAGCCCGTGAAGCGCAGGCCCGCTATGAGGCCACACGCGAACAGGGGCTGGCGCAGCAGACCGCGCGGGTGGAGCAGGCCCTGCTGGAAACGCGCGAGGAACGCGAGGCCCTGCTCGCCCAGGCACGCAGCCAGATGGCCCAGGAGCAGGCCGAGTGGAAACACCAGCTGGATGAGGAGCGCGACAAGTTCCGTCGCCGCCTGCATGAGGAGGCCACAACCACGCTGGTGGCGCTGGCGCGCAAGGCCTTGCATGAACTGGCCGACGAGACGCTGGAAGCCGCCATCGTGCGCCGCCTGGCGGGCCGCCTGCAGCCCATGGCGAGCGAGCTGAAAGCCGCCGGCGGCGATCACGGCACGGCGCAACTGGCCACCCGCTCGGCGCTGGACCCGGCCCTGCAGGAACAGCTGCGCACGGAGCTGGCAGCCCTGCTGCCCGGCGTGGCGCTGGACTTCCGCGTGGACGAGCGCCAGTCTCCGGGCGTGGTGCTGGAGTACGGCGGCGCGCGCGTTGAATGGACGCTGGATCGCTATCTGGAGGCGCTTGCGCCATGATGGACAAGGCCCCGGAGAACATGCCGGACAGCACGGTGGACAATGCCTTCGAGCGATGGCGTGTTCAACTATTGGACACCCCCGGGCCCACACCCGAGCTTGTGGAGCTGGGCCGGGTCACGGAAGTGGCCGACGGCGTGGCCCGCGTGTCCGGGCTGGCCAGGGCACTGGCCGATGAGTTGCTGGAATTCGAGAGCGGCATCCAGGGCCAGGTCATGGATCTGGTGCCCGGCGAGCTGGGCGTCATGCTGCTGGGCGCCACCGAGGCGCTGCGTCCGGGCGAAACCGTCTACCGCACCGGCAGGATAGTGAACGTGCCCGTGGGCACCGCCCTTCTGGGCCGCGTGGTGAATGCGCTGGGCCGGGCCATAGACGGCGGGCCGGCCATAGACAGCCTGCAGCGCCGGCCCGTGGAAGCCCCCGCACCCGGCATCCTGGAGCGCACGCCCGTGAGCCGCCCGCTGGCCACCGGCATCAAGGCCGTGGACGCCGCCATCCCCATTGGCCTGGGCCAGCGCCAGCTCATCATCGGCGACCGGCAGACCGGCAAGACCTCGCTCGCCACCGATATCATGCTCAACCAGCACGACTCGGGACTCCTCTGCATCTATTGCGCCGTGGGACAGCGCGGCGATGCCGTGGCCCGCGTCATCCAGGCGCTGGAGCACGGCGGGCTGCTTGCACGCAGCATCATCATCAACGCCGGCGACGAAGAAGCCGCCGGCCTGGGCTATCTGGCCCCCTACAGCGCCATGAGCATGGCCGAGCACTTTGCCGCCCGGGGCGAGGACGTGCTGGTAGTGCTGGACGACATCACCCATCACGCGCGCGCCTACCGCGAGTTGTCGCTGCTGCTGCGCCGCCCGCCCGGGCGCGAAGCCTTCCCCGGCGACATCTTCTACGTCCATGCCCGCCTGCTCGAGCGTGCGGGGCAGTTCGGTGCCGAGCGCCAGTCGGGCTCCATCACGGTACTCCCCATTGTCGAGACCGAAGCGGAAAACCTGTCGGCCTACATTCCCACCAATCTCATTTCCATCACCGACGGCCAGGTCTACCTGTCGCCGCGCCAGGTGCGCCGCAACCAGTTTCCCGCCGTCGATCTGGGCCTGTCGGTCTCGCGCGTGGGCGGCAAGGCGCAGAACCGCAGCATTCAGTCCATTTCCGCCAACCTGCGCGTCACCCTGGCGCAATTCGAGGAACTGGAAGAATTTGCCCGCTTCGGCACCCGTCTGGACGCCGCGGTACGCCAGCGACTGACACGTGGCGGCGCCGTACGTCTGGCCCTGCGTCAGGCCGAGCGCGACCCCATGCCGGCCCTTGAGCAGCTGACGGTGCTGGTAGCGGCCACGGAAGGCCTGCTGGACGAGGTTTCTGAAAGCGACTTTCCCCGGGCCCAGGCCGCACTGCGCCAGGCGGCACGACGTCATCTGGGCGAGCTGGCCGACCATATTGCGCAAAACCTGCCTCTGGGCGCAACCGAGCGCGAAAACCTGCTTGACGTCGGGCGCGCGGCGCTGGGCGACACGCCATGACGCAGACCGTGGATCAGCTGGCCGCCCAGGAGCAGACCCTGGGCAGCATACGCGGCATTGTGCGTACCATGAAGGCCCTGGCCGCGGTGAACGCCCCGGCCTACGAACAGGCGGCCCACACTATTGCCGCTTATCAGAAAACCATAGAACAGGGCTTTGCCGCCTTTGCCTGGTGCGCGCGTGAAAACACACGGGAAAATGCGCTGTTGCCTCCGGCGCCGGGCGCCGCCGGCGGGCGCATGGTGGTGGCTTTCGGCTCGGATCATGGTTTCTGCGGCAACTACAACGGCCTGATTGCCCGCGCCGTCCGCGCAGGCGATCAAAGCGCCCGGGGGCTCACCGCGCTGATCTGCGTGGGCGCACGCCTGCAGGCGGCCCTGCAGGAGTACGGGCTGCGTATCGATGCCCAGGTACTGCCGGCGGCCTCCACCGAAGGCCTGGGCAGGGTCGCGGGTGATGTGGTCACCTGGATGGAGCAGCTGGGACGCGAACACCTGCTGCAGGGCCTGCGCGTGGACCTGGCTTTCATGCGACGCACGGCCCATGGCGGCCAGGCACCCGTACTGTCGGCGCTGCTGCCGCTGGATCCCAAACTGCTGGCACCGGCCCGGCGCTGGCCTTCGCGCGCCCTGCCCCTGCTGCGCCGGCCACCTGCAGAACTGCTGCCCGCCCTTATCCGCCACTACCTGTTTGCACGCGCTTTCCAGGCCGGCGCCGAAGCCCTGGTCACAGAGAATGCCGCCCGGCTGGCGCGCATGCAGCAGGCGGAACAATCCGTGGACGAGCGCCTGGCCGTGCTGGAGCGTCAGCTCGCCGGTCTGCGCCAGGACGCCATTACCGATGAGCTCATGGATATCGTTATCGGCCACGAGACCCATCGCCGGCGCCGGCGCAAGCGACCCGGCAATGGCGACGATGTATCGGCTACCCCCGCTCAGGCGCCCAGCACAACGCCGCAGACCTGATTGCGCCCGGCACGTTTGGCCGCATAGAGCTGCCTGTCGGCCTGCACCACGAGCTCGCGCGCCCCGACCGAGGCATTCACGGACGTAGCTACCCCAACGCTCACCGTCAGACGGGAACCTTCGGCCAGAGGATTGGGCATCTGGCTGTCGAAAACCGCCTGACGGATGCGCTCGGCCACCCTGCAAGCGTCCTCATGCGAGGTTTCAGGCAGCAGGCAGATGAACTCCTCGCCCCCGTAACGGGCGACCAGATCGGTAGAACGCAGCAAGGCATCCTGGAGCATGCCCGCAAGCACGCGCAGATAATCATCGCCCGTGGCATGGCCGTAGTGATCGTTCACGCACTTGAAGTGGTCCACATCCACCATGAGTACACTCAGCGGTGCATCACTGCGCAGCTGGCGAGCATGCTCGCGCGACAGCATCTGTTCGAAATAGCGCCGGTTGGCCAGCAGTGTCAGGCTGTCGGTCTGGCTCTGGCGCTCCATGTCGGCATAGGCCTGCTGCAGCGCCTCCTGCTGCTCCAGAATTTGTGCATTGCTGCGCGCCAGCTCCCGGCTGAGATGACGGTAACGCCACAGCGCAATCACCAGCACCAGAATCAGGATGATGATGAAACCGCCCACCGTCTGCAGCATCAGCTGGCGGTTGCGCTGACTCAGATAGCGGTCAATCAGCTGCTCCTCGCCGACCTCGTGCGCCATCAGGGCGCGGCTGACATCGAGTACGGCCAGATACCGGTTGAACAGTACCGCCAGCGCCTCGTTTTCCGGTGTCCGCGTGAAATAGAAACCGTACTGGCGTGGAAAGCGGTGCAGCACATGGACAAGCTCCAGATCGAAATATTCCTGCAGGTAGCGCCGCTCCAGGAAGGCGTTCTTGTTATAGATGACGGCATCGAAACTACCGTCGCGCAGCTTGTCGAGCACGGCACCGGTGTCCGCCTGGTCCAGTGTGATGAGGTGCGCTTCGGGCACTTCGCGACGCACCACGCTTTCCATCACGCTACCCTTGAGAATGCCGATGCGATAGTTCGCCAGGTCACGCATGTCGTGAATGAGCAGCGGATGACCGCGACGGCCGATGACGGCATAGTAGCCGTGGTAATACGGCAGGCTGAACACACCGTGCTCGCGCCGTTCCGCATTTTCGCTCAGCGCCAGAAAGACATCGGATTCGCCCATCTGTACCTTGTACAGGCGGCTTGTGGGCAGCTCGCCCTGGCTGGTGTCGAACTCATAGCGCAGACCGAGTCGGGTGGCCAGATAGCACCAGACATCCACGCCAACGCCGCGCCAGACCTTGCTGCGGGCGTCATAGCGCGCCAGCGGGGGAATATCCACCGCCTGCACACGCAACACGGGCAGATTGCGCACGAACTCACGGTCCTGCTCATCAAGCAGGACCGAAGCACGCAGGTTCAGATAACGCTCACCCTCGCAGGCATGTGCCCATATGGCCGGAAGCAGACTGGCCAGAAGCAGCACAAGCCCATGGACGAAAACGCGGCTCATGGCGGATATCGGTCAGGACAGGCAGTCGAAAATGGTGCAAAATTGTAATCGATTCCGGCACATATACTGCAAATACCCATGCCGGCCACCGGCAACAGGCCCAGCGTCTGCCCTGATGTTTAGCTGGGTTCGGCCCGTGCCCGCCGGAAGTCGCGCGGGGCCATGCCCACCGACCGGGAAAAGAAATGGCTGAATGCCGAGACTTCGCTGAACCCAAGGGTTTCGGCGATTTCGGCGATGGTTTTTTCGGTGTAGAGCAATTCTCGCTTGGCCTGCAACGCCATGCGCTGCTGGACGATGTCATTAGGCGTGTGACCGGTCGCCGACTTGCAGGCCCTTTGCAGGGTTCTTTCGCTCACGCCAAGCGCCGACGCGAAATCCGCGAGCTGCCAGCGCAGGTAGAAATGATGCTCGACCAGCGCGCGGAACTCATGATAGAGGCTGTTGCCGCAGCGCCGCGTTGCCGTCCCGGGTTGCACTTCGAGCACACGCACCATTTGCACCATGAGCGCCATGCCATAGGCGAACATGTCGATAGCGGTGTAACCGTCCCGCCGATCGAAAGTACCTTCCAGTGCCCGGAACAGCGCAGCCACGCCGGCGGCATCGGCGCTGACGCCATCGCCTGTGACGACCGCAGGGCGATCAAGCCGGGCACGGACCGACTTGCCCATCTGTGCCGCAAGATCGCTTACGAAACTGCTGGCCAGCGTCAGGCAGTAACCGCTGGCCTGGCGCGAAAGCATGAAGGCATGGATCACGGGCGGGGGCACAATCACCAGCGCGGGCCCCTTGAATTCATAACGCTCGCCATCCAGCACCACCATCATGTCGCCCTTTTCCAGCCAGATGAAATGATGGAGATCGATATGCCGATGCGCATTCACTTGCGCCCCGTACATTCCGATAAACTCACCCATTGATTCCAGATAGAGATAACGGGGCTGGGCGCTTCGATATTCCGTTCTGTAAAGCGCGTATAGCGGCACTACCTTGTCAGCCATGACATAAATTCACAAGTTGCAGTCGTCTCTGAGCATTGCCAGGTACAAGGGTATCAACGATACTTCCCGGCAGCAAAAGTCTGTGGAGTACAGGCAAAATTATATCGCCGGAGCACGGTCCCATCATGAATCAGACCCGCGCTCAGAGTGGTCTAAACCTGAGGGGGATTGACGCGCTGTAATGTCAGCACTCTGGGAATTTCACTGGTACATTCAACTGCTGCTGTTCGCAGTCTGTTTTGGCGCGCTGGCGGCCCTGATCGGATTCCAGCGCAAGTGCAGGCGACTGCGGGAGGAGCTGAACTGCCAGAAGCTGGCCCTGGAAACAGCGCTGGAACGCATTAGTGCACAAGCCAGCCAGTACGCCGGAATCCACCAGGCAGCCTTGTGCGATCTGCTCACCGGACTGCCTCAGCGCGCAGTATTGCTGAAACGCATCCAGCAGGAGATTGTGTACACGCGCAGCACCCATCAGTTCGGTGCCATCCTGATGCTTGATGTCGATGCTTTCCGCAAGATCAATCAGGCCTATGGCCTGAGCACCGGCGATGCCATACTGCGGGCTATCGGCGAGCGCCTGACGGAGCAGACACGCGCCCATGATCTCATCTCGCGCACCAATGGCGACGAGTTCACCGTTCTGCTCACCCAGATGGGCGACAATTCGGCAGCCGCCGCGCAAAATGTCCATCGCCGGGCGCGCACCTTGCATGCGGCCATTACCGGCGAACCCTTTCGGGTGGCCAGCCATGTGCTGTCCGTGCATATCAGTATAGGCATCACCATGTTGCAGCCACATGGCCCGGAAGTCGACCAGATTCTGCAGGAGGCGGGTATGGCCCTCGCCAAAGTACAGGAAAACGGCGGCAACCAGTTCCTGTTCTTCAACCCCGACCTCCAGAATCAGATCGAGCAGGAACTGGCGCTGGAACGCGATCTGCGCGCGGCCGTGTGCCAGGAGCAGCTGGCGTTGCACGCACAATCCAAATACGACCGCAGTGGCGCAATCATCGGCGCCGAACTGCTGTCACGCTGGCAGCATCCCGCCTTGGGCGCCATTGCCCCGGCGCGCTTCATTCCCGTGCTGGAATCCACGGACCTGATGCTGCCCTACACCTACTGGGCACTGGAACAGACCTGCCTGCTCTGGAGCGCGCTAACCGCTGTACCCGATAATTTCAGCCTGTCGCTCAATATCAGCCCGCAATGCCTGCTGGCCGAAAACTTCGTGACGTCCGTGATGGAGATCCTGGAGCGCCACACCATGCCTTGCGAGCGACTGATCTTCGAAATCACCGAGGCCGCCTGGCTGGACGACCTGAACTCCGCCGTGCGATGCATGAGCCGGCTGACCGCAGCGGGCATCCGTTTTTCCGTGGACGATTTCGGTACCGGCTACACCAACCTCACCTATCTGAAGGCCTTGCCGATACACGAGCTGAAAATAGACCGCTCGCAGATCCAGGGTTTGCCCGATGATACAGACAGCCGGGCCATCGTGCGCATGATCCTGAGCCTTGCGCACCAGCTGGGCCTGTACGTCGTGGCGGAAGGCATAGAGACGCAGGAACAGGCCGACTTCCTGTTCCAGCACAATTGCAACGCTATCCAGGGCTACCTGAAGGCCAGGCCCCAGCCACTGGGGGAGTGGTTGGAGGGATGGCCGGAGGGCGTCTTGCACGCACCCGATCAGGCCTGCACGACGTGAGTTGCCTCGACGTCGAAGCTGCGTCCTGAGTGCCGGGCCTGCCAGAGATCGTGATCGGCCTGCATCTGCAGCCACATGATCGCCGTAGGTGCAGCAACCCACTTGGACAGCCGAATGGCAAGGTCCAGGCTTACGGCGGAACGGCCGTTGATGAAGCGTGAAAGCTGAACCCTCGATATACCGAGTTGCCGGGCCGCCTCGGTCACCGTCAGCCCGAACTCAGGAAGAATATCCTCCTTCACGATGCTGCCGGGATGAGGCGGGTTGCGCATGTGCATGAGCGTGCTCCTGCTGATCGATCATTCCTCTAATAAGTCCCGAATCATCTTACCTGTTTCCTGCAGCAGGTAGTCGCTATTCAGCCCGTTGGGCCTAGTGGCAAAGGGAATGACCGCCAGAAGCGTTTCATCATGCCGGGCGAACCGGAGATATCTGTTGCTCTGTCCGCCGTTCGTGGAAGCAGGCCTGATGGCGTTCTTTTGAAGCCGGACCGGTGCGTCACCGAAGAAGGCTTTCAGAAAGTCGCGGGCGTGCATCGCACCTACGCCGATGATCAGCCTGGGCTTATGTGCTGCGCGCAGGGCGGCAAACCTTGAAAAGCCGGAAACATAAGTCTTGAAACTTTCCTTGGTGGGGAAGTCGACGGCGCTTTGCAGCGATTCGCTCCAGAGGGCGTGATCGTCCTTCTGGAAAGCAATCGGGAAGAGATTCAGCTTGAGAACCTCATCCGATATATCGAGATATTTTGAAGCATCCAAGCCATGAATTGCTGCGTAAAGCTTTATGAGTGCCCAATTGAAGGGGTATTGTGCGCTCTCTTCTGTAAAGAACCGATAGTCCTGATTGAGTGCGACAGACCCGCGACTGATTTCCGTCGGCAGTATCTTTCCATAATAGGTCTGTCTTTCCTGTGCATCTTGCTCTGAATTGCCCGCAGAGCCCCACTCGATGCCGCACAGCCAAGTCTGCGCTTCCAGAGAGCCACCGTCGCATCCTGAAAAGGAATTCACCCACGCTTCGAGGGCATCGGGCCGCGCCACGCGCCTTTTTAGCACTTCGCGTTGCCCCTCGGCATTGGCCGGGCCAATAATGCCCTCCTCCTCCAACCTGGCGAGTGCGGCCGAAGCAATGCCGTACCCCATGCGAAGCTTCCTCTGGACCAGCGAAACGTTTACCCAACGTGACTGAAGGACGAAGTCCCTGATCCGCGCCTCGGATTCGGGGCAAAAATGTGTTTTCTGGTTTTCCATGCGGATTTCTCCTAATGAGCAACCCACATATTATCATTTAAATCAAGAAATTGAAGATATTTAATGGCCGATTTTTGAGCAAAATCTATTAACAGGTTTTAGGCCGTCCTAACGTTCGGATTTAGGTGTTTTTGCTCTATTTGTTACTATTTCGTTCTGTATCCCTAATGACTGCCTGCTTTTGTGGTGATTTGATGTGGTTAAATAACGACACATAAAACTCCAATGAGCTCTGCAATATCCATAAGAATCGACAAAACACTGTACGAACAGGCGCGCAGCGAAGCATTGATTGAGTACCGCAGTATCTCCGAGCAGATCGAATACTGGGCGCAAGTTGGCCGGGTAGCTCTGGATAATCCTCAGCTGCCGGTAAGCTTCGATGCTGAATTCCTGGCCTCGCTGGCCGAACCACGTTCGCAAGCCATCAACTTCGTTCCCCGGTCGCGCCGCATATGAGCTACGGTATGCGCTCCCGTAAGCTTCCCCATGGATGGGCGTTTCACCGCAACCCCTGCGGCGGCCATACGCTGCAAGCCCAGATCGAGCGGGCTGCGATTCTGATGCAGGACTCCGAAGTTCGACACCAAACGTTATAAGGCATTGATCTATAAGGATCACACCTTAAAAATTGCCACTACAACAGGGTCAGCTGCTGGTCTTGCGTCGGTTTTTTCAGCTTCAGTGCGTCCAGGACGGTTGATTGCTCCTTGGTGATGGCGGATACGCCGGACAGGGGTCGGTTATTGACGACGACCTGGTGGCGGTGGATCTGGCGCAGCTGCTCCAGCGCACGCTCGGGCGAGAGCCCCGTGTTGGCCATGCTCAGGCGATGACGCATCAGGCGATAGAGAATCAGGGCCATGAAGCAGATCATCGCGTGGGCCCGGATGCGCTGCGGCAGACGGTGGTACACGGGGGCGATTTCGATCTCGGATTTCAGCACCCTGAAGCCGCGCTCGATGTCGGCCAGGCTCTTGTAGCGTTCAACAATCTCGCGGGCGGGCAAGTCTTCGACATTGGTCACCAGCAACAGCTTGCCGTCCACCAGCTCCGCCTGTTGCAGGGCGGACTCATTGATGTCATAGGTGAGCAGGTCCGATTTCAGGTCCACCTTGATGATGGTAAGGGCTCCATCTCCCCCATGATTGTCAGTCCGACGTGATTGTCCGATGCTATGCGTGTCATATTTTCACGCGGAGCAATCATGACGGCAATCAGGGACAGGGGCTGGTGGCGGGCGCATCTTCGTCGCA
>JBBAFU010000019.1:0-36911 GCA_041655275.1 Castellaniella sp.
TGTGTAAGTGCAGCAATGCATTGAGCTAACCAGTACTAATTGCCCGTGCGGCTTGATCCCATAACCTTGATGAGAGGTTATGGCCAAAGGGTGCGTTGCCCTTTGTGAAGTGCCGTGCCACAACACAAACACAATCCGCATGCAGGCGCATCAAATCAACTGCGCACATGCACTACCTCATATCCGTGCTGATTCCCCTTTTTTCGCCTGACGACCATAGCAAGGTGGCCCCACCCCTTCCCATCCCGAACAGGATCGTGAAACGCCTTCGCGCCGATGATAGTGGACCTCGCGTCTGTGAAAGTAGGTCATCGTCAGGCAACCCGATACAACAAAAACACCCCGCATCAATACATGCGGGGTGTTTTTGTTTGTGCTCTGTTTGTGCCATCTCTGTCCCGTGTTCATTTTGGACTTGGCAGTCATGGCGACGGTGCGTACAATGCATTCAGCGAGAACAAACGCAAAGCAGAATAATTCATCATAATTTACGGCTCTGCGCACTGAAGACATGCTGAAGGGGGTTCATCAAAGCCACTGGCCCCAGGCCAGGCAGGCGCTTGTCCTGATTGCCGGACTGCTACTGGTCCTGGCAGGGGTGCAGCTGCTGCCACCTCGAGTGGCCGATCTGATTGTGCTTCCCGTGAGCCTGCATGTGGCGCTGGAAACGCTGGCCATCATCATTGCAGTGCTCATCTTTTCCGTGACCTGGGCATCCCGCCATCAGGGATTGCCGCGCGGCATGCTGGTACTGGCCTGTGCCTTTCTGGGTGTGGCGGTGCTGGATTTCTCCCACATGATGTCCTACACCGGTATGCCGGCCTATATCGGGGCGCCCGACTATCAGCAGTCGCTCATGTTCTCCCTGGTGGCACGTTCCCTGGGCGCCCTGTCATTGCTTGCCATGGCCTGGCTGACCTGGCGTGATGATCCGGGTGGCCTGCGATTTCCGGTGGTGTTGTCGGCGGTATTGATCGCCGTCGTCATCGCACATTGGCTGATTCTCTGCTGTCCCGACCGTGTACCGCCGCTTCGGGATGCGCAGGACGGATTCACGCTTTACCGTGCGGGCTACAAGTATGGTCTCATGCTGCTCTATATTCTGGCGGCACTGGGCTTCTGGCGTCACATGAGCAAGCCGCGCCGCTTCGATGCCAGCGGCTTTTTTATTGCAGTGTGTGTCATGGCCCAGGGAGAGTATTTCTTCACGCTCTATGATCAGCCGGGCAATCTCGTCATGCTGGTCGGCCATATCTACAAGGTGCTGGCCTTTGCCTTTCTGTTTCGGGCCGTCTTCATCGAGATGATCGAGCGGCCTTATGCGCTGCTCGATCGATCGCGCGCCCGCCAGTCGGCCGTACTGGGCGCACTGCCCGATCTGGTGCTGGAAATCGACATGCAGGGCCGGTACCGGGACATCTATACCGGCCGGCCCATAGAGCTGTCGGCGCCGGCCGATCAATTGCTGGGACGGAGCTTTCACGAGATCATGCCGCAATCCCAGGCCGGTATTGTCCAGCAGGCACTGGATGATGCGCGGGCCTTCGGGCTCTCGCGCGGCCGGGTGATTGCACTCGAAGTGCAGGACGGGCAGAAGCGCTGGTTCGAGCTTTCGGTCGCCTACAAGACCGCCGGCGCAGCGCTGGACGAAGGTTTCATCGTCGTTTCGCGCGACGTCACCGAGCGGCGCCAGTCGCAGCAAAGCCTGCGCAAATGGGGCCTTGCCGTGGAGCAGAGCACGGCCGTCATTCTCATCATGGACGCCGATATGCGCATCGAGTACGTGAACCAGAGTTTCTGCCGGGTCAGCGGCTATACGCCGCAGGATGTGCTGGGGCGCAGCCCCGGATTTCTGGCCTCGCCACGCAATGCACCGACGCTGAAGCAAGAGATCCGCGAGGCGCTGGCGCGCGGTGCGCCCTGGAGCGGCGAGATACTCAGCAGACGCAAGGATGGGAGCGAATACACGGAATCGATGCTCATCTACCCGGTGCTGGATGAGTCGGGCGAGGCCAGCCATTATCTTGCGATCAAGGAAGACATCACGGAAAGCAAGCAAAGTGCCGAGCGCATCCACCAGCTGGCCAATTACGACCAGCTGACCGGCCTGCCCAACCGCAGCCAGCTCTATCGCCACTTCAACTACCTGATTCGCCATGTGGATCGCATGGCGTTGTTGTGGATCGATCTGGATCATTTCAAGCAAATCAATGACGCCCTGGGCCACAGCACGGGTGATCTCCTGTTGATGGAGATGAGCCTGCGCCTGCGGGCCAGCCTGGGCGTGCAGGATGTGCTTTCGCGCCTGTCCGGTGATGATTTTGTGGTGCTGCTGCCGGGCGAGGATCATCACGGTGTCGCCGTGCGCGTCGAACAGCTGCTGGTGACACTGGCGCAGCCCATGCAGCTGGCCATGCAGACGGTGTCGGTGAGCGCGACCGTGGGTGTGGCCATGTATCCGGACGATGCCACTCAGGCTGAAACCCTGTTGCAGCGAGGCGAAGCGGCAATGTATCAGGCCAAGGAGGAAGGGCGTGGCACTTATCGCTTTTTTCAGCCTGAAATGCAGGAGCATGCCACCCGCACGCTATCCCTGGGCAATGCGCTCAAGGCAGCCCTGGCGCGCAACGAGCTCTATCTGGAATACCAGCCGCAAGTGGCCTTGTCAGGCGGGCGCATCTCGGGCGCGGAGGCGCTGCTGCGCTGGCGCTCGCCCGATTGGGGCTCTGTTGTGCCTGCCGAGTTCATTCCGATTGCCGAAGCCAATGGCATACTGCCGGGCATCGAGGAATGGGTGATGCTTTCGGCCTTGCAGCAATTGCGCCGGTGGATGGATGGCGGGTTGACGGATCTGCATATTGCAGTGAATATTTCGGCCGCACAGTTCGAGCGCCCCGATCTGGCGGACCAGATCGAAGCGCTGATGAAGCAGACCGGCGTGCCGCCCGGCATGCTGGAGCTCGAGCTCACCGAAGCCATTGCCATGCGCAATCCGCAACTGGCCGCCCGCCAGATCGGTGAGCTCAGCCGGCGCCATATTGCCGTGTCCATCGATGATTTTGGTACGGGTTACTCGTCGCTGAGCAGCCTGAAGCGTTTCATGATCAATACCATCAAGATCGATCAGTCATTCGTGCGTGACATCAATACCGATCAGGATGACCAGGCCATCACCCGCGCCATTATTTACATGGCCCAGAGTCTGGGGATGCGCACAATTGCCGAAGGGGTTGAAACCCCCGATCAGCTGGCAATGCTGGCACGTTTTGGCTGTGATGCCATTCAGGGCTATCACGTCAGCCGCTCCCTGCTGCCGGATGTGTTCGAGGACTTTGTACGCCGATGGAATGGTATTGCCGTTGCCACCGGGCTGGCACAGGCCTCGGGCAGGCTACAATGATATCTGTTGGGTTGCGCCAGGGGCCATGGCCCGGTCAGGAGCAGCCCGTGCTATCCGGGAGGTGGGCAGCGTCGTGGAAAACAGGCGGCCGGCGCGGCCGGAAGTATCGCTTTATCTTGTTGCGCATATGGTGTACGGCCTGTTTGCGCTGGGTGTGTTGAGTGCAGGCATGCTGGGTATTGCCAGTCTGGCCGGGGTGGTGCTTGCCTATGTGAAACGCGCCGACGCCACGGGCACCATCTATGCCGCCCATCTGGACTGGGTATTGTCCACGTTCTGGTGGTCGCTGCTGTGGCTGGCGCTCAGCGCTGTCGCCAGCCTGGTGTTCGTCGGCTGGATCACCGGCGTAGTGGCGCTGATATGGCTGGTGTATCGCATCATCAAGGGCTGGCTGGCCTTGTGGGAGAGGCAGCCGCCCCTTGGGTGACGTATGGTGGTGTAAGGTCTTGCCCGTCTTATTTCAGATGGGTGCTGACCAGCTTGGTGAGCTCGAACATGCTCACCTGGTCCTTCCCAAACAGCGGGCGCAACTTGTCGTCGGCATTGATGTTGCGACGGTTTGCCGGGTCCTGAAGGTCGTGGCGCTTGATGTAATCCCAGATATCCCGGGTGACTTCAGTGCGCGGCCTGGCCTCGGGACCGATGATGGCGGCAAGGGTGGCGCTGGGCGTGACCGGTTTCATGAAGGCGGAATTGGGCTTTTGCGCCGCAGTCTTTTTCGCGCTGGGCATGGGGCGGGCTCCTTTCTTGAAAATGGACTCATGTTCGAGCGGCTGCTCATGATGCGAGAACAGTATACAGGTCAGGGGCGGGTTTGCGGGGTATTATTCTTCGGGATGTGCACGCACAGACACACCATGGCGTGCCGCAGGGATTACAAGGGATTCAGGATTGTTTCATGAGTGACATTTCCAGCAGTCTGACGATAGTCCAGCCGGATGACTGGCACCTGCACCTGCGCGATGGCGACATGCTGCACGCAGTGGTGCGCCATACGGCGCGCCAGTTCGGCCGCGCCATCATCATGCCCAATCTGCAGCCGCCGGTGATCACCACCGCCATGGCGCTGGCCTACCGTGAGCGCATCGTGCGCGCACTGGCCGATGCCGCCGGGCCGGCACTGTCCTTCACGCCGCTCATGACGCTGTATCTCACGGATGACACGCCGGCCGACGAGATTCGTCGTGCGCATGACAGCGGCATTATCCATGGCGTGAAGCTGTATCCGGCCGGGGCGACCACGCACTCCGCAGCCGGCGTCACGGATCTGCTGGGCCGCTGTGCAGAAGTGCTCGAAGTCATGCAGGCAGTGGGCATGCCATTGCTGGTGCATGGCGAGGTTACCGATCCTGCCGTCGACATCTTTGACCGCGAGGCGGTATTCATCGAGCGCGTGATGCAACCCTTGCGCAAGGCATTTCCAGCGCTGAAGGTGGTGTTCGAGCATCTGACCACGCGCGATGGTGTGGATTATGTACGCGAAGCGGAAGGGCCGGTGGCCGCCACCATTACGGCACAACACTTGCTATACAGTCGCAATACCTTGTTCCAGGGCGGACTGCGGCCGCATTATTACTGTTTGCCGGTACTCAAGCGCGAAATCCACCGGCAGGCACTGCTGGCGGCAGCGACCAGCGGCAACCCGCGTTTCTTCCTGGGTACAGACAGCGCGCCCCATCTGCGCGACGACAAGGAAAGCGACTGCGGCTGCGCCGGCTGCTACACCGCCTGGCACGCGATGGCGCTTTATGCGACGGCTTTCGAATCGGTCGGGCGCCTGGATGCGCTGGAAGGCTTTGCCAGCCTGTACGGACCGGCTTTCTACGGCTTGCCCGTGAACGCCGGGCGTATCACCCTGCGTCGCCGGCCCACGCCCATACCGGCCGAGCTGGCCACGCCCCGGGGACCTCTGGTGCCGCTTGACGCCGGACAGACGCTGGCGTGGTGCCTGAGTGCGTGCGACCCCGGTTTTGAAGATATCGGGATTGCGGCGGCGGGACTGTAGCGGCGCTAGGCCTCACTCGCCTCCCGCTTTGCTTCCAGCTCTTCCCAGCGTTCGAACAGCTGTTCCATTTCCGCTTCTATGGCGCTGTTCCTGGCGTTGAGCGCTTCGACATCCTCAACCGGACCGCGATAGAGCTCCGGGTCGGCAAGCTGTTCGGCCAGTTGAGCCTGTTCGGCTTCCAGCGTCTGAATCCTGGCCGGCAGGGCTTCCAGTTCCCGTGTTTCCCAGCTCGTCATGCGTGACGGGCGCGGCGGACGCGAGGCCGGTCGTTCGCGCGGCGGTGCCACGGTTGCAGTGCCGGCGTCCGGGCTGCGCGGGGTTGCCGCCGGTTCTGGTTCCGGGTCGGGTCGCTGTGCCAGCCAGTCATCGTAGCCGCCGGCATATTCCTGCCAGTGGCCCTCGCCTTCGGCCACCAGCGTCTGTGTGACCACGTTATTGAGGAATTCGCGGTCGTGGCTCACCATGAGCACGGTGCCGGTGTAGTCCTGCAGCAGGGCTTCGAGCAGCTCGAGTGTCTCGATGTCGAGATCGTTGGTGGGCTCGTCGAGCACCAGCAGGTTGGTGGGCCGCGCAAACAGCCGTGCCAGCACGAGGCGGGCGCGCTCGCCGCCCGACAGGGATCGGACCGGAGACTGGGCGCGCTCGGGGGCGAAGAGGAAATCTTCCAGATAACGCATGATGTGCTTGCGCTGGTTGCCGATTTCCACCCACTCGCTGCCGGGGCTGATGGTTTCCGCCAGGCTGGCGTCTTCATCGAGCTGGCTGCGCATCTGGTCGAAGTAGCCGATATCCAGGTTGGTGCCCAGCCGCACGCTGCCGCGCTGTGGCGTGAGCTTTCCCAGGATGATGTTCAGCAGTGTGGTCTTGCCCGAGCCGTTGGGGCCGAGCAGGCCGATGCGATCGCCGCGCAATATGGTGAGCGACAGTCCGCGGATGAGCAGCCGCTCGCCAAAGCCGTGGTGGATGTCCGACAGTTCGGCCACCAGCCGCCCCGAGCGCCGGCCTTCCTCGAGCGCCATGCTGACCTCACCCATGCGCTCGCGGCGCTGGGCGCGTTCGCGGCGCAGGCGTTCCAGGCGCCGCACCCGGCCTTCGTCACGCGTGCGTCTGGCCTGCACACCCTTGCGGATCCAGATTTCCTCCTGGGCCAGGAATTTGTCTGCCCGGGCCTCTTCCTGTGCTTCGGCGGCCAGCCATTGGCGCTTGCGCTCCAGCCAGGCGGAATAGTTGCCGGGAAAGCTGTGCAGCTGTCCGCGGTCCAGTTCCACGATGCGCGTGGTGACGTGATCGAGGAAGCGCCGGTCGTGCGTGATGATGATGCAGCTGAAGCGGCTTTGCAGCAGGAGTTTTTCCAGCCATTCAATGCCGGCAAAGTCGAGATGGTTGGTGGGTTCGTCCAGGAGCAGCAGGTCGGGCTGCGAGACGATGGCGCGTGCCAGGGCGACGCGCTTGCGCGTGCCGCCCGACAGGCCGGCAATGGGGGCGTCGGCATCGAGGCCGAGCTGCGCCATCAGCATGGCGGCGCGTGCGGGGCGCTCCCAGTCCTCGTCGGCCTGGAAATTGCCGCAAAGCGTGTCCAGCACGCTGGATGCGTCATCCAGCACCGGCTCCTGCTCCACGGTGGCCGTGCGCAGGCCGCGCGTGCTCTGGATCTCGCCGTCATCGGGCTGACTGCGTCCGTCGATGAGACGCAGCAGGGACGATTTGCCCGCGCCGTTGCGGCCGATTAGGCCGATGCGCTCCTGACGGTGTACGGTGAGGCTTGCGCCATCGAGCAGCGGGTGATGGCCGTAGGCAAGATGAACCTGATTCAGGGTGATGAGCCGAAGTGACATGATGGGCGAAAGTCTTTGATGCAGTAATGATAGGAAAAACAGGAAATATCGGAGTCGAGGGGTTATAATGCCATAGTGGGGCAAACCGGGTGATCGCGGTGCTCATGGGATGTGATACATGGCATCGAGGAAGGTCCGGACTCCGCAGGGCAGGGTAGCGGCTAACAGCCGTCCGCCCCGGCAACGGGGTGAGGAACAGGGCCACAGAGACGAGTCTGCCGCTTGCGCGGCAGGGTGAAACGCGGCAACCTCTACCCGGAGCAACACCAAATAGGCATGCGCACGGCATTCGTGTCGGAAAGGGCGGCCCGTCCAAGCATGCGGGTAGGTGGCCAGAGCCTGTCAGCAATGCCAGGCCCAGATGAATGATCACCAGCCGGCCTTGCCGGCCTACAGAATCCGGCCTACAGGTTGGTCCCACATTCTCTTTTTCCGGTCTGCAGGCATGGGCGCCAGGGCGCCCGCAGGCCTGTTTTCGTCCGCGTCCTGCGCGTGGCCATGCCTCAGTGGTGCCCCAAAACAATAAACGACTTTGATATTGGCGCCCAATTCCTTGATTTAACATCGATTTTATACTTGTGAGCTTGATTGGGATCAGGTCTAAGTATTTGCTTCCATTGAAAAAAGTGCAAATTTTTCTTGACCGGACTGTGTTCCTGACTTAGAGTGGGACAAAGTAGGATTTTGTGCAAAATAGTGGGAGGGAAGTCCTTGTTCCAGGGTAGCAGCGCACTCACGCTGGATGCCAAGGGTCGCCTGTCCGTTCCGACCCGCCATCGTGAGGCCTTGATCTCGGGCGATGAAGGCCGTCTGACGCTGACGCGTCATCCGGACGGCTGCCTGCTCGTCTACCCGCGGTCCGAATGGGAAAGAAAGCGCGAGCAGATTGCCGCCTTTCCCATGAGTGCGCGCAATCTGCAGCGTCTGCTGCTGGGCTATGCGCAGGATGTCGAGATGGATGCGGCGGGCCGCATTCTGGTCGCACCCGAGCTGCGCGAAGCCGCCGGTCTGCAGCGTGACGCCATGCTGCTGGGCATGGCCAGTCACTTCGAGCTGTGGGATGCGGCGCAGTGGGCCCGTTGCGAGGAGGCCGGCCTGTCCGGCGGCCTGTCTGAAATCATGGAACATTTTTCCTTCTGAAATTCTGGTCATGGCTCATGAACATCACGCCGTTCTTCCCGATGCCGCTGTTGAAGCCCTGTTGCCGTCCGGGCGCCGCGACGGCGTGTTCGTGGACGCCACCTTTGGTCGAGGCGGGCACAGCCGTCGCCTGTTGCAGGCGTTGTCGCCAAGCGCCCGTCTCATTGTGTTCGACAAGGATGCCGAGGCGATACAGGTGGCCCGGGCGCTGCAGGGTGAAGACAGCCGTGTCACTGTCGTGCACGCCGGCTTCGGCCGGCTTGCGGAAGCGCTGGCAGGGCTGGGGGTGGACGCCGTCGATGGCATCCTCTTCGATCTGGGCGTGTCTTCGCCGCAGCTCGATGATGCACAGCGCGGCTTCTCCTTCCAGCGCGAGGGGCCGCTCGACATGCGCATGGATACCCGTGCCGGGCCGACGGCAGGGCAATGGCTGCATGAGGCCGATCTCGATGAACTCAAGGAGGTAATCGCACGTTATGGCGAAGAACGGTTTGCTTTCAAGATTGCAGAGGCGATTGTGGCTCGCCGCGAATCCGGTGCGTTGCGCACCACGCGCGATCTCGCCGAGCTCGTCGCCGGCGCCGTCCGTACGCGTGAACAAGGGCGCCATCCGGCAACCCGCAGCTTTCAGGCTATACGGATTCACATCAACCAGGAACTTCAGGAGCTCGCGCACGCCCTCGCGGCAGTGCTAGGGTTGCTGGCGCCCGGAGGACGATTGGCGGTGATCAGCTTTCATTCGCTTGAAGATCGCATGGTCAAGCAGTTCATTGCCGCGGCGGCCCGGCCGGGGGCGGCGCAGGCGCGCCTGCCCATTCCCGAAAAGGACATGCCGCTACCCCTGTTGCGACCGGTGGCCCGGCTGCGCCCCGATGCCGCCGAGCGGGCGCACAATCCTCGTGCCCGCTCGGCGGTGATGCGGGTTGCGGAACGCACCGCTGCCCCGCTGACGGCACCCGCCCGCGAAGCCGTGGATGCCGTCCTGCGCCTGCCGCCACTGGGGCGGGCGGGCACGGGCCGTCGACGGAGGCGCTGATGATACGGCTGAGTATATTTCTCGCAGCGGCGCTCATGCTGTCGGCACTGTCGCTGGTGACTGCGCGCTTCCAGTCCCGCCAGCTCTACGTGCAGGCCGAGCATCTGGATGCCCGCGCCCGCCAGCTCGACACCGATTGGCGTCGCCTGCAGCTCGAGCGTGCCGAGCTGGTGCGCCTTGCGCGCATTGATCGTCTGGCGCGCAGCGATCTGGGCATGGTGCGCGTGTCGCCCGAGCGAACGCTTTATTTGCGCCATGTCCGGATGGCGCCGGAGCAGCAGCCATGAACTGGTGCTTTCACAAGAGCCCGGTGCTCGACGTCCAGATGCCGCTGTGGCGTTCGCGCCTGGTGTTGTTATTGCTGGTCCTGGCGTTTCTGGCGCTGGCGCTGAAAGCCCTGCATCTTCAGGGGCTGTCCAACGAGTTCCTGCAGCGCCAGGGGGAACGCCGCTACGAGCGCACACTGGTACTGCCGGCCACACGCGGCAAGATCTTCGACCGCAGCGGCTCGGTGGTCCTGGCTTCCAGCGTGCCCGCCCGCGCCATCTGGGTGATTCCCGACGACTTCCGGCGTGCGACGCCCGATCAGCGCACGGCGGTGGCCGGGCTGCTGGACATGACACCGCAGGACATTGAGCGCCGCCTGGCGGATCCCGCCAGAAATTTCGTCTATCTGCGTCGCCAGGTGAGCCTGGATACCGCCCAGGCCGTTGAGGCGCTCAAGGTGCCCGGTGTGCATCAGCAGGCCGAGATGCGTCGGTATTATCCCGAGGCTGAAGGCACGGCCCATCTTCTGGGTTTCACCAATATCGAGGATGAAGGCCAGGAGGGCGTGGAGCTGGCTTTCGAGCGTCTGCTTTCGGGTACGCCGGGCACACGGCGTGTCATCAAGGATCGTCTGGGACGCATCATCGAGGATGTGCAGGCGGTGGTGCCGCCGGTCAATGGTCAGGATCTGCATCTTTCCATCGATGCCGGCATCCAGTTCGACGTGGTGCGCGCACTCGAGAAGGCCATGGCGGAAAACAAGGCTGCGGCGGCGGCAGGCATTGTGCTGGATGTCGAGACGGGTGAAATTCTGGCGCTGGCCAATCTGCCTTCCTACAATCCCAACGAGCGCGGTGAGCGCCAGGGTGTGGCGCTGCGCAACCGTGCCATCGTCGATACCTTCGAGCCCGGTTCCATCATGAAGCCGTTTACCGCGGCGCTGGCCCTGGACAACGGGCGCATCACAAAGTCCACGCTGTTTGCCACCGGCGAGGGCCAGTACCGTTATCAGGGCGCCACGATATCGGATGTGAGCCGTAACGGTACAATCACGGTCGCCGATGTCCTGCGGCGTTCCAGCAACATCGGTATGACCATGATTTCGGAGCGTCTGTCTTCCGAAGAAATGTGGAACAATTTCAACACTCTGGGTTTTGGTCGTGCGCCTCAGGCCAGCTTCCCCGGCGTGGCCTCGGGTCGCCTGCGGTCCTGGGAGCGCTGGCGGCCCATAGAGCGCGCCACCATGGCCTACGGATATGGCCTTTCAGTGTCTCTCCTGCAGATTGCGCACGCCTATACGGCATTTGCGCGTGACGGCGACATGGTGTCGCTGACCTTGCTGCGCCGCGAAGGCCGCCCCACGAGCGTACAGGCCTACCGTCCCGAAGTGGCAAGGGATGTGCGCGCGATGCTGGAGGCGGCGGCCGGTCCGGATGGCGCAAAGCTCGCCCATGTGCGCGGCTATCGCGTCGCGGGCAAGAGCGGCACGGCGCGCAAGATCGTCAACGGCCGCTACAGCAAGTCGCGCTATCGCAGCTCGTTTGTGGGTTTTGCGCCGGTGTCGCATCCGCGCATTGTCGTGGCCGTGATGGTCGATGAACCCACGGCCGGCGCCTATTACGGCGGCCGGGTGGCCGCGCCGGTCTTTGCCGAGGTCATGGGCCGCAGCCTGCGGCGCATGGGCGTGCAGCCCGATGCGCCGCTGGAGTCCCTGCTGGCCCTGGGCGAGGTGGAGGAGCGACGGCCATGAGTGCGGGAGCGAAGGCCATGACCGCCTACGAAATCATCGCCTGGCTGGGGCGTCACGTGGAGCGGAGCGCTCATCTGTGCCTGGATTCACGCCAGCTTGAGCCTGGCGATGTTTTTTTTGCCTGTCCGGGCGAGCAGGACGACGGGCGCGATTTCATGACCGACGCCATCAAACAGGGTGCGGCCGCCATCGTGGCACAGGAAGGCGGGCCCGCCGGCCGGCCCGGCTCGGTGCCGGCGCTTGAGGTGCCGCGCCTGCGCGACATGCTCGGGGCGGTGGCCCATCACTGGTATCGTGAGCCCTCGCATGCGGTCTCGGTGGTGGCCGTCACGGGTACCAACGGCAAGACGAGCTGCGTGAGCTGGATTGCGCACGCCCTGAATGCCGAGGGTGTGGCCTGTGGCACCATCGGCACGCTGGGCGTCGTTCTGCCCGACGGCCAGCGTCTGGGCGGCGCGCTCACCACGCCCGATGTGCTCAGCATGCACCGCAGCCTGGCACGCCTGCGTGATGCCGGCGCCATGGTGGTGGCGCTGGAGGCTTCATCCATTGGCATCGTCCAGGGGCGTCTGGATCATGTGCGCCTCGAGATTGCCGCCTTCACCAATCTTACCGTGGACCATCTCGACTACCACGGCGATATGGCCGCGTATCAGGCCGCCAAGGCGCGCCTGTTCTCATGGCCGCAGCTGAACGCCGCCGTCATCAACCTGGATGATGAAGTGGGCCGCCGCCTTGCCGAAGAGAGCACGGCCAGCGCCATCCTGGGATACTCCATGATGCCGGATCGCGAGGCGGATGTGCAGGCGCTGAATATCGAGCCGAGCGCCTATGGCCTGGTGTTCGAGCTGAAGACGTCGCGCGGCAGCGCGCAGATACTGACGCGCCTGGTGGGTCAGCACAATATCTCCAACCTGCTTCTGGTGGCCGGCGTGCTGCGCCAGCTGGGCTGGGGCATGGCCCGCCTGGTGCGCGTGCTCGGTGCCCTGCTGCCCGTGGAAGGCCGGCTGCAGGTGGTGGAGCCGCTGGATTGTGGCGAGGCCGCTGCCACGCCCATGGTGGTCGTCGACTATGCCCATACGCCGGATGCGCTGGAGCGCGCCCTGGTCGCACTGGCGCCCATGGCGACGGCACGCGGCGGCCGTCTGGTGTGCATCTTTGGCTGCGGCGGCGCGCGTGATCGCAGCAAACGGCCCCTGATGGCCCGGGTGGCAGTGGCGCATGCCGATCACGTGGTGCTCAGCAATGACAATCCGCGCGATGAGGCGCCGGAAGCCATCATCCGCGATATCCAGGCCGGCGTGGCGCAGCCGCTGCCCGTCGAGCTTGACCGGGCGCGGGCCATACTGTCGGCAATCTGGCTGGGGGATCACCGGGACGTCATCCTGATTGCCGGCAAGGGCCACGAGACGACACAGGAATTCCGCTCCCGTGTAATCGCCTTCGATGACCGCGCCTGGGCGCGCCTGGCCCTGAGCTGGATGCGTGGCGTGCACCTGTCGACGGACAGCCGCTCGCTCGCGCCGGGCGAGCTCTTCCTGGCGCTGCAGGGCGAGCACTTCGACGGCCATGACTTCCTTGGACAAGTCGCTGAAAGCGGGGCCTGCGGTGCCATTGTGGCCTACCGTGACGACAGCCTGGATCTGGAGCAGATCGTTGTCGAGGATACCCGTGAGGCGCTTGCGTTGATGGCGGCCGTATGGCGCCGGCGCTTCGAGCTGCCCCTGGTGGGCGTTACCGGCAGCAATGGCAAGACGACGACCAAGGAGATGATTGCCGCCATCCTGCGCGCATGGCTGGGCGAGGAGGCCGTCCTCGCCACGCAGGGCAATCTGAACAATGACATCGGTGTGCCGCTGACGCTGCTGCGCATGGCCGCCCGGCATCAGGCCGCCGTGGTCGAGATGGGTATGAACCATCCGGGCGAGATTTCCATTCTGGCGCAATGGGCGGCGCCCACCATCGGTCTGGTGAACAATGCCCAGCGCGAGCATCAGGAATTCATGCATACCGTGGAGGCGGTGGCGCGCGAGAACGGCGCCGTGATCCAGGCCCTGCCGTCTTCCGGCATTGCGGTATTCCCCGGTGACGATGACTACACCGCGCTGTGGCAGGGCATGGCCGAGGGGCGCGAGTGCATCCGTTTCGGTTTCGATGAGCGCTTCGAGGTCCATGCCGACCAGATTCATGTGGAACCGGCCAGCACCAGCTTTCAGCTGCATACGCCCCAGGGCGAGGCGGCCGTGGTACTTCAGGCCCGGGGCCTGCATAATCTGCGCAATGCGCTGGCGGCCTGCGCCTGTGCCCTGGCGGCCCGGGTGCCCCTGTCCTTCATCGTGCGCGGCCTGCAGGCCTTTCATCCTGTGGTCGGCCGCATGCGCACCCGGATTCTGGCCGATGGCACCCAGATCATCGACGACAGCTACAACGCCAACCCCGACTCGGTGCGCGCGGCCATCGACGTGCTTGCCGATCTGCCCGGTCGCGCCGTGCTGGTCCTGGGCGACATGGGCGAGATCGGCGCGGACAGCGTTGCCGCCCATGTGGAAATGGGCAGCTATGCGCGTGAGCGCGGTCTGGCGGCGGTGCTTACCCTGGGCGAACTGTCGCGCCACGCTGCGCTCGCCTTTGGCGAGGAAGCGCACGCTTTCATGACGCTGGAGGCGCTGATGCAGGCCCTGGGCGAGCTGCTCCCGGCCCATGTGCTGGTGAAAGGCTCGCGCAGCGCACGCATGGAGCGCGTGCTGCAGGCGCTGGACGAACATCTGGGTCTGGGCCGGGGAGGAAACCAAGGTGCTGCTTGAACTCGCCCGCTGGCTTTCGCAGAACCATTTCCGTGCCTTCGGCGTGTTCGAGTACATCACGTTCCGGGCGCTGCTGGCCAGCGCTACGGCCCTGCTCATCGGCCTGTTTGCAGGTCCCTGGGTGATCCGGCGTTTGACCGAGCTCAAGATCGGCCAGGCCGTGCGCAGCTATGGTCCCGAGACCCATCTGGTGAAGACGGGCACGCCCACCATGGGCGGCGCCCTCATCCTTATCGCCATTGCGGTGAGCACCCTGCTGTGGGCTGACTGGACCAACCGCTTCGTCTGGGTGGTGCTGCTGGTCACCTTCGGTTTTGGCTGGATTGGCTGGGTGGATGACTACAAGAAAGTGGTCAACCGCGATCCCGAGGGCATGTCCTCGCGGCAGAAGTTCCTGTGGCAGGCGCTCATCGGCATCGTGGCGTCGGTCTATCTGAGCTTTGCCGTGGCGGCACCGGCCAATGCCGAGCTCTGGCCCCTGTTCCGCGACTGGGTCATGAGCGGCTTCGTGATGCCCCTGCCCACGCGCGCCGATCTCATCGTGCCTTTCTTCAAGACGGTCAGCTATCCGCTGGGTGTCTTCGGCTTCGTCACGCTCACCTGGCTGGTCATCGTCGGTTCAAGCAATGCCGTCAATCTCACGGACGGCCTGGATGGTCTGGCCATCATGCCCACGGTGATGGTGGGCAGTGCACTGGGCATATTCGCCTATGTTGTCGGGCGGGTCGATTATTCCCGCTATCTGCTGTTTCCCTATATTCCCGGGGCGGCCGAGCTCATGGTGCTGTGCGCCGCCATTGCCGGTGCAGGTCTGGCCTTCCTGTGGTTCAACACCTATCCCGCCCAGGTGTTCATGGGCGATGTGGGCGCGCTCGCGCTGGGGGGTGCGCTGGGCACCATTGCCGTCGTCGTGCGCCAGGAAATCGTGCTGTTCATCATGGGGGGTGTCTTCGTGGCCGAAACCGTCTCGGTCATGTTGCAGGTGGTCTGGTTCAAATACACCAAGCGGCGCTACGGCGAAGGCCGGCGCATCTTCCGGATGGCGCCGCTGCATCACCACTTCGAGGTCTCGGGCTGGAAGGAGACCCAGGTGGTCGTGCGCTTCTGGATTATCACCATGATGCTGGTCCTGATTGGCCTTGCGAGCCTGAAACTGCGATGAAGAAGCCCGTCCATTTCCCCTCGCTGGAAGCGCTCGGTCCCGTACTCATCGTCGGGCTGGGCGAGACGGGCGTGGCGGCGGCCAACTGGTGTCTGATGCATGGCGTGGCGGTGCGCATTGCGGATACGCGCGCGCAGCCACCCGGTCTGGCGCGCCTGTGCGCGGATGGCAGGCCGGCGCTGCGCCTGGGGGCTGATGCATTTGCACCGGCAGTGCTCGAAGGCATGGGCAGCCTGGTGCTCAGCCCCGGACTTTCGCCCCGGGAGCCCGGGGTGGCAAGCCTCTTGCAGGCGGCAGGGCGGGCCGGGCTTGGCGTCATCGGGGAAATCGAGCTGTTTGCCCTGGCCCTGCGGGATCTGGCCGGACAGGGCTATCGCCCCCATGTGCTGGGTATCACGGGAACGAATGGCAAGACGACGGTGACGGCAATGACGCGCGACATCCTGCGCGCTGCCGGCATGTCGGTGCAGGCCGCCGGCAATATCTCGCCTGCGGCGCTGGCCGCGCTCGCCCGTGCCCTGCGCGATGATGCCCTGCCGCAGGCCTGGGTGCTCGAGCTGTCCAGCTTCCAGCTGTTCTCGACACACAGCCTGGCGCTCGATGCCGCCGTCATCCTGAACCTGTCCCAGGATCATCTGGACTGGCACGGCGACTTTCAGGCCTATGCGGCCGCCAAGGCTCGCCTGTTTTCCCAGACCCGGCGCCTGATCATCAACCGCAGCGATGCCGCAGTGTGTCGCCTGGTGGCCGATGCCGGGGCGGCCGTCCACAGCAGTTTCGGCGGCGATGCGCCGGCCGGGCCGGATGATCCGGGCCTGGTGGCGGCACAGGGCATGGACTGGCTGGCCCTTGGGAACGGGACGGCCGGGGCTGATCCCGAATTGCTCATGCCGGCCGGTGCGCTGCGTGTACGCGGCCGCCACAATGCGCTCAATGCGCTGGCGGCGCTGGCCCTGGCCCGCAGTCTGGTCATCGATCCGGCGCTTCCGCTGGCGCCCCTGTTGCAGGCCCTGCGTGATTATGGCGGTGAACCGCATCGCATGGCCTTTGTGCGCAGCGTGGGCGGGGTGGATTTCATCAACGACAGCAAGGGCACGAACGTGGCGGCTGCCGTGGCCGCCCTGCAGGGCATGGAAGGCCCGCTCGTGCTGATTGCCGGCGGGCTGGCCAAGGGCCAGGACTTCACGCCGCTGGTGAATGCGGTCGGGGAACGGGGGTGTCCCGTGGTGCTGATCGGCCGCGATGCGGCCGTGCTGGCGGCGGCCTTTGAAGCGGCCGGGCTCCCGACCGTGTGCGAAGCCGATCTGGAAGCAGCGGTACACCGTGCCTTTGCGCTCGCGCGGCCCGGCGCCACCGTGCTGCTGTCGCCCGCCTGCGCCAGCATGGATATGTTCGAGAACTACGGTCAGCGGGGGCGATGTTTTGCCCGGGCGGTGGATGCGCTGGCCCTGGACCAGGGGGAGGTGGCATGAGCCTGCTGGCCGAACTGAGCATGGGCGTGAATGCCGTAAGGCCGGGACGCACCCGCATGCCGGGCGTTGACCCGGTGCTGATTGCGGTCGTCGGTGTGCTGGTGGCCTTTGGGCTGCTGATGGTGTATTCGGCCTCGATCGCGCTTGCCGATGCGCCGCGCTATGCCGGCTACGGCCGCTACTATTTCGTCCTGCGTCATGCCGCCTTCATCGGCATCGGGGTGATCGCAGCCGCGTGTGCGGCCGGCATTCCCATGAAGAGCTGGCAGCGGATGGCGGGCCCGCTTTTCGTGCTCAGCCTGGTCCTGCTGCTGCTGGTGCTCGTGCCCGGGATCGGGCGCGAAGTGAACGGTGCACGCCGCTGGTTGCCACTGGGTCCCCTGAATTTCCAGCCTTCCGAGCTGATGAAGATTGCCATTTTGCTGTATGCGGCGGACTATACGGTGCGCAAGCAGGAGTTCATGCAGGAGTTCGGACGGGGCTTTCTGCCCATGGCCCTGGCCCTGGTCGTGGTGGGCCTGCTGCTGCTGTCCGAGCCGGATCTGGGTGCGAGCATGGTGATTGTGGGCATCGCCATGGGCCTGCTGTTCATCGGCGGGCTCAACGGTCGCCTGTTCTCGGCGCTCATCCTGATGTTGCTGGGCAGCTTTCTGGCGTTGATATGGCTGTCGCCCTGGCGCCGTGAACGCCTGTTCGTCTACCTTGATCCCTGGAATCCCGAGAATGCCTATGGCAGCGCCTACCAGCTGTCGCATTCGCTGATCGCACTGGGGCGGGGCGAGTGGTTTGGCGTCGGTCTGGGTGCCAGTGTCGAGAAGCTGCATTATCTGCCCGAGGCGCATACCGACTTCATCGTGGCCGTGATCGGCGAGGAGCTGGGTTTTGCCGGTGTGCTGGCGCTGCTGGCGCTGTTTCTGTTCATCATCTGGCGCGCGTTTGGCATAGGGCGCCAGTCCTTCGCCATGGAGCGCATCTTCAACGGGCTGGTTGCCCAGGGCGTGGCGCTGTGGTTTGGCCTTCAGGCCTTCATCAACATTGGCGTGTGCGTCGGCCTGCTGCCGACCAAGGGCCTGACGCTGCCGCTGGTCAGCTACGGGGGCTCGGGCATCGTCATGAACCTGATTGCGGTGGCACTGCTGCTGCGGGTGGACCACGAGAACCGCAACATGATGCGGGGGAAGCGGACATGAGCGCAAACCTCGGGACACCCACCCTGCTGATTGCCGCCGGCGGTACGGGCGGCCATATCATGCCCGGCCTGGCCGTGGCGCACGAGATGCGCGCGCGCGGCTGGGAGGTGGCCTGGCTGGGCAATCCCGCGCGCATGGAAGGCCGTCTCGTCCCCGAACAGGGTATTACCCTGTTGCCGCTGCGTTTTGCCGGCTTGCGGGGCAGGGGGGCGCTGGCCTGGGTGAGCCTTCCCTGGCGCCTGTTCAGTGCCTGTCGCCAGGCGGGCCGGGCGATTGCCGGGCTGAAGCCCGATGTGGTGCTGGGCATGGGCGGTTATGTGGCATTTCCGGCGGGGCTGATGGCACGCCGGCGGCGCATCCCGCTGGTCATTCACGAGCAGAATGCCATTGCGGGCACAGCCAACCGTGTGCTTGCCCGTCTGGCGGACAGGGTCATGACGGGTTTCCCGGGCAGCCTGGCCGGCGGTGTGGTGGTCGGCAACCCGGTCCGTGCGGCACTGGCCGCGCTGCCTGTGCCGCAGCAGCGGTATGCCGGGCGCACCGGGCCCTTGCGTCTGCTCGTCATCGGCGGCAGCCAGGGCGCGGCGGTGCTGAATACGGTCTTGCCCGAGGCGCTCGCGCGCATGCCGGCAGCGCAGCGGCCGGCGGTACGCCATCAGTCGGGCGAGCAGCATCTGGCGGGTCTTCAGGCAGCCTATGCCCGGGCCGGCGTGCCGGCGCAGGCCATAGCCTTCATCGATGATATGGCCCAGGCCATGGCCTGGGCGGATCTGGTCGTCTGCCGTGCCGGGGCCATGGCGGTGGCCGAGGTGGCGGCCGCCGGTGTGGCGGCGTTGTTCGTGCCCCTGCCCCATGCCATCGATGATCATCAGACAGCCAATGCGCGCTTCCTGTCCGACTGCGAGGCGGCCTGGATGCAGCCCCAGGCCGGTTTCACGGCCGACTGGCTGGCGCACTGGCTGCAGGCCCGGGATCGCGCCGGCCTGTTGCATGTCGCGGAACATGCGCGTCAGCATGCCCGGCCGCTGGCGGCAAAGGCGATTGCCGATGCCTGCGAGCAATCCGGCGGGAGGGCGGCATGAAGCACAGGATTACACGGCTTCACTTCGTCGGCATTGGCGGCTCGGGCATGAGCGGCATTGCCGAAGTCCTGCTGAACCTGGGCTATCGCGTCTCGGGGTCGGACCTGCAGGAGACCGTGGTCACCCGGCGTCTGCGCGCGCTGGGTGCCGAGGTGCATATCGGCCATGATGCGGTCCACATCCAGGGTGCGGGCGTCATCGTCACGTCCAGTGCCGTTGCGCCCGACAATCCCGAAGTGATCGCGGCACGCGCGGCGCGCCTGCCGGTGGTGCCGCGCGCACTGATGCTGGCCGAGCTCATGCGCCTGAAGCGCGGCATCGCCGTGGCCGGAACGCATGGCAAGACAACGACCACCAGTCTCATTGCCAGTGTGCTGGCGGCCGGCGGACTGGATCCCACGTTCGTGATCGGCGGACGGCTGAATTCGGCCGGCGCCAATGCACGCCTGGGCCAGGGTGAGTACATCGTGGTGGAGGCCGACGAGTCCGATGCCTCCTTCCTGAATCTGTTGCCCGTCATGGCGGTGATCACCAACATCGCGGCCGACCACATGGAAACCTATGGCCACGATCCGGCGCGCCTGAAGAGTGCCTTCATCGAATTCACGCAGCGCCTGCCGTTCTATGGCAGCGTCATCCTGTGTGCCGATGATGCGAACGTGCGCGAAGTGATGCCTTTCATCTCGCGCCCGATCACGCGCTACGGCACTTGCGGGCAGGCCGAGGTGCGGGGTGCGAACATCCGCGCCGAGGGCACACGCATGCATTTCGAGGTGCATCGCGAGGGCGTGCCCGGGGTATTGCCCATAACACTTAATCTGCCCGGGCATCATAATGTCCTGAACGCGCTGGCAGCGATTGCAGTGGCCAGCGAGCTGGGTGTCGGCGATGAGGCCATTGCCCGGGCGCTGGCGCAGTTCAGGGGTGTGGGGCGGCGTTTCACGCTGGTGGGGGAGCCGGCGGTACCGGCTGCGCAGGGTGGCGGGCACTTCACGCTGGTGGATGATTATGCCCACCATCCCGACGAGATGCTGGCCACGCTGACGGCTGCGCGCGGTGCCTGGCCCGACCGCCGGGTGGTGCTGGCCTTCCAGCCGCATCGCTATACGCGTACGCGGGATTGCTTCGAGGATTTCGTGCGTGTGCTGGGCCAGGCCGATGCCGTGCTGCTGACTGAAGTGTATGCGGCCGGCGAGCCGCCGCTGATCGCGGCCGACGGGCGCGCGCTGGCGCGTGCCTTGCGTGTGGCAGGGCGGGTGGAGCCCGTGTTTGTCGAGAAGGTGGATGATATGGAGCAGGCGATACTGGATTTTGTGCGCGATGGCGATGTCGTCATCGTCATGGGGGCCGGTGCCATCAGCCGCATTCCTGTTCGTCTGGGAGAGCGATCATGAAATCATCGTTTGGGCGCGTAGGCGTACTCTACGGCGGCCTGTCGGCCGAGCGCGAAGTCTCGCTCATGTCGGGTCGCGGCGTGTGCGAAGCCTTGCGCAGCAAGGGCGTGGATGCCCATCTGTTCGACACGGGCGAACACGCGCTGTGTGCGCTGGCCGATGCGGGTTTCGATCGCGTTTTCATCGCCCTGCATGGCCGTTACGGAGAAGACGGCAGCATCCAGGGGGCGCTCGAGCTGATGCGTATTCCCTATACCGGCAGCGGACTGCTGGCCTCCAGCCTGGCCATGGACAAGATCATGACCAAGAAGCTGTGGGTGCATGAAGGGCTGCCCACACCCGCCTGGCGTGTGCTTGACGACGCCTCGGCACTGGACGGTCTGGTCGCGGCGCTGGGCCTGCCGCTCATCATCAAGCCGGCGCTGGAAGGTTCCACCCTGGGCCTGACCCGCGTTACCCGGCCCGACGCGCTGGTTGCGGCTTTCGAGCGTGCGCAGCGCTATGGCGGCGCGGTGCTGGCCGAGCAGTTCCTGCCCGGTGCCGAGCTTACCGTGCCGCTGCTGGGTGCCGGCGCGCAGGCGCGCGCCCTGCCCGTGATCGAGATCCGGGCGCCGGGCGGGCATTATGACTACGAGCACAAATACCTGTCGGATGACACCCGTTATCTGTGTCCCGCGCCGCTGGACGAGGCGCTTGCCCGCGAGGTGATGGAACTGGCGCGCCGCGCCTATGTGGTGCTGGGCTGTGAAGGCTGGGGCCGGGCCGACCTGATGCTGGATGCCGACGGGCGCCCGTGGCTGCTGGAGATGAATACCTCGCCGGGTATGACCGGCCATTCGCTGGTGCCCATTGCCGCCGCCGCCGCCGGCATGGATTATGCCGAGCTCTGTATGGCCATATTGTCAGAGGCCTCGTGTAAGATCGGGTCTGGCGTGCAGGGAGACTGAGAACCATGTTCAACGATGCCCGTCTCACCAGCCTGATTGCCAACACGCTCAGCGTGCTGGCAGTGCTTGCCTTGCTCGGCGGGCTGGTGTTCTGGGCGGCCAAGCGACCGGTGTTCAATATCACGCGGCTTTATCTGCAGCCGCTGGGTTCGGAGTCCCTGCAATATGTTTCACCGGCCACCGTGCGCGCCACGATTGCCGGCCGGCTGGCGGGCAATTTCTTCTTCATCGACCTGAATACGGCACGCGATGTGATCGAGTCCACGCCCTGGGTGCGCAAGGCGCAGCTGCGCCGGGTCTGGCCGAACGCGCTGCTGGTGCGCGTTGAGGAGCAGCAGCCCCTGGCGCTGTGGAATCAGGACGAGATGATCAATACCTGGGGCGAGGCCTTCAGCGCCAATCAGGGTGAGCTGGATGACGGGCTGCATTTGCCCCGGCTCAGCGGTCCGCCCGATTCCGAGCGCCTGGTGGTGCAGCGTTTTGCCGAGATGGCGCGCTGGTTTGCACCGCTGGGCGTGGGCGTGAGAGAGCTGGCCCTGAGCCCGCGCTATGCCTGGGATGCGCAGCTTTCCAACGGGGTACAGCTGATGCTGGGCCGCGATCCGGCTGCAGAGGCCGTCGATCCGCATGGCCGTTCAGGTGCGCGCTCCTTTGCCCAGCGCATAGAAGGCTTTGTGCAGGCCTGGCCCGCATTGCAGGCGCGTCTGGATGGACGGCCGCTGCAGCGGGTTGATCTGCGCTATCCGAGTGGCTTTGCCATCCGGCTGAATCCGAATACCGATAACCCTGCCCAACAGAACAAACATGACTCGTGACATCAAGGACCTGATCGTAGCGCTCGACATTGGCACCAGCAAGGTGGTGGCAGTCGTTGCCGAGATCCTGCCCGGCGGACGTTTCGAGGTGCTGGGCCTGGGTCAGCACGAATCCCGCGGCATGCGCAAGGGCGTCGTGGTGAACATCGAGGCCACGGTCAATTCCATACAGCGCGCCCTGGAAGAGGCGGAGCTCATGGCGGACTGCAAGATCCGCGAAGTCTACACCGGCATTGCGGGCAGCCATATCAGCAGCTTCAACTCCAGCGGCATGGTGGCGGTCAAGGACAAGGAAGTGACCGCCACCGATGTCGCGCGTGTCATAGAAACCGCCAAGGCGGTGAACATTCCCACCGATCAGCAGGTGCTGCATGTGCTGACCCAGGAATTCATCGTCGATTCCCAGGAAGATATTCGCGAGCCCATTGGCATGAGCGGGCTGCGCCTGGAAGTGCGCGTGCATATCGTGACGGGCGCGGTGAGCGCCGCACAGAATATCGTCAAATGCGTACGCCGCTGCGGACTGGAAGTCCAGGATCTTATCCTGCAGCCACTGGCCTCCAGCCTGGCCTGCCTGACTTCCGATGAAAAAGAGCTGGGCGTGGTGCTGGTGGATATCGGCGGGGGCACCACCGATGTCGCCATTTACACCAACGGCGCCATACGACATACCGCAGTGGTGCCGATTGCCGGCGACCAGATCACCAGCGACATTGCCGCAATGCTGCGCACGCCCACGCCGGATGCCGAGGAAATCAAGCTGCGTTTCGGGCTTGCCAAGCAGGTGCTGGCAAGCGCAGATGAACAGATCGAGGTGCCCGGTCTGGGAGACAGGCCCAACCGCCAGGTGAAGCGCCAGGCGCTTGGGGCGGTGATCGAGCCGCGCGTCGAGGAGCTGTTCAGCTTTGTGCAGCAGGTGGTGCACGATTCGGGTTATGAGGACCTGCTTTCCTCGGGCGTAGTGCTGACCGGCGGCACGGCCCTGATGCCCGGCATCATCGAGCTTGCGGAGGACGTTTTCCTGAAACCGGTGCGGGTGGCGGTACCGATTTATGAAGGCAGTCTTGCGGATGTCATGCACAATCCGCGTTTTGCCACGGTCATGGGCCTGCTCGAGGAAGCGCGGCTGCAGCGCGCGCGCGGGCAGCGTGTGGCGCAGCAGAAAGGCAGTGTGGGCACCATTCTGACACGCATGAAGGAATGGTTCATGAACTGAAGGGACAAGAAGAAACGAGAGCTTTGTTTTTTTGAACTGTGATGGAGTCGGACGTGATGAAATTTGAAATGTTGGATACCAATGCCAGTGGGACCGTCATCAAGGTGGTGGGGGTGGGGGGCGCCGGTGGCAATGCCGTCGCTCACATGATTCATTCGGGCGTCACAGGTGTGGATTTTATCTGCGCCAACACGGACGCCCAGGCGCTTGCCGCCAGTGATGCCGACGTGCAGATCCGCCTGGGGCGCAGCGGTCTGGGCGCGGGCGCCAAGCCCGAGCAGGGGCGTTCGGCGGCCGAGACGGCACGCGAGGAGATCCGTGCGGCACTGAACGGTGCGCACATGGTGTTCGTGACGGCCGGCATGGGCGGCGGCACGGGCACGGGCGCCGGCCCCGTGGTGGCCGAGGTGGCCAAGGAGCTGGGCATACTGACCGTGGGTGTGGTCACCAAGCCTTTTGACTTCGAGGGCAGCAAGCGGCTGCAGGTTGCGGAAGAAGGGATTGCCGAGCTGTCCAAGCATGTACATTCCCTCATCGTCGTCCTGAACGAAAACCTGTACGATCTGATGGACAAGGATGCTTCCATGGCCGACTGTTTCAAGGCGGCCGACGATGTGCTGCACAATGCCTGCGCGGGCATTGCCGAGATCATCAACGTGGAAGGCAATGTCAACGTGGACTTCGAGGACGTGAAGACCATCATGGGCGAACCCGGACAGGCGATGATGGGCACGTCGACAGCCTCGGGTGAGAACCGTGCGCGCGAAGCGGCTGAACGGGCCATTGCCTGCCCGCTGCTGGAAGGGGTGGATCTGCACGGGGCGCGCGGCATTCTGGTCAACATCACATCCAGCCGTTCGCTGAAGATGCGCGAAACGCGCGAGATCATGGATACCATCCGCGGCTATGCGGCCGAGGACGCCACTGTGATCTTCGGCACCGCCTATGACGAGAGCATGGGCGAGAACCTGCGTGTGACCGTCGTGGCCACCGGTCTGGGCAAGGCTATGGCCAAGCCCGAGCTGGTGCACAATACGGCGATGCTGCAGCGCACGGGCACGGATGCCGAGCCGGCCGCCGGCATGCTGTATGACCGCACCGATATTCCGGCCGTGATTCGCGATCCGCGTCGCCAGGCGTCCGCCCAGGTGCGTGCGCTGGAGACGGCAGGCGTCGACCACTTCGATATCCCGGCATTCCTGCGCAAGCAGGCCGACTGAGTATCGTTGCCGGGCAGGGTGCCGGCCGTCAGGCCGGCGTCTTCTGTCGCCTCGATATCGTGGAAAATCCCTAAAATTGGGTACAATGCCGGGCAGGTTTGTCATTCTCTCCGGCCATTGCCCTTTTCTCGCCTGCGCGCGTCCCGGTCAGTCATGCTCTATCAACGCACCATACAGAAATCGATCAGCACACGTGGCGTGGGCCTGCACTCCGGGCGCCGGGTGGAGCTCACACTGCGTCCGGCGGCGCCGGACACGGGCATCGTCTTCCATCGCATCGACCTGCCCGAAGTGGTGCACCTGCCGGCGCGTGCCGACCAGGTCGGCAACACCCGGCTGGCTTCGGTGCTGCAGCAGGGCGATGTCCGCGTGTCCACGGTCGAGCATCTGATGTCGGCGCTGGCCGGGCTGGGTGTCGACAACCTGCACGTCGACCTGACTGCCGAGGAAGTGCCCATCATGGATGGCAGCGCGGGCACTTTCGTCTATCTGCTGCGTTCTGCAGGCCTGCAGGAGCAGGGCGTACCCAAGCGCTTCCTGCGCGTGCTGCGCACCGTCGAGGTGAGCGAAGGCGAAGGCCGCGACCAGAAATGGGCGCGACTGGAGCCGCATGACGGGTTTGCGCTGTCCTTCTCCATCGATTTCCATCATCCGGCGATCAAGGCCACGGCAAACTTTGCCGAAGTGGATTTTGCCCACGACTCCTATGTGAAGACCATCGCCCGGGCGCGTACCTTCGGCTTCGTCAACGAGGTCGAGGCCCTGCGTGCCGCCGGGCTGGCGCGCGGCGGCAGCCTTGACAATGCTATCGTCATGGATGAGTACCGCGTGCTCAATGCCGACGGCCTGCGCTACGAGGATGAGTTCGTCAAGCACAAGATCCTTGACGCCATCGGCGATCTGTATCTGATCGGCCACCCCCTGGTGGCGCGTTATGTGGCCTGCAAGTCGGGTCATGCACTGAACAACCAGCTGGCACGGGCACTTCTGGCTCAGGAAGACGCCTGGGAGCTGGTCACCTACGAGGCCGTCAAGGCGCCCCGAGCCTTTCAGTACGAATGGAAGTTTGCCTGAGCCGGCTCAGGCATCCTCGTGGTGATGGCGTATCAGGCGCGCGACGGCATCGGCCAGCGGGCCGGCCGGCAATTCTGATTGCAGCGCATCGAAAGCCTGCAATGCAAGCGGATCCAGACCGGTGCCCCGGCGCGAGCGCTCGGGGGCAGGCCTGTCCAGCCCCGCCTGCACCCGCACTTTCAGACTGTCGATTTCCCAGGCTGCGGCGCGCAGCTGCGCCACGATGCGCGGCCCCAGCTGGCGCAGCTTGGCCGCATGGGCGGCTGTCGGCACGGCCAGGGTCAGGCATTGCGCCTCAAGGCGGCAGGCGCGCACGCTGGCTGCCAGCGTTGCGGGCAGGGCCTGCCTTGCCAGATTTTCCGCCATCAGCAGACGCCGTGCCGTGGCCAGCACGCCGGCACTGTGGACATCCGTGCCCAGCCAGTCCAGCGGCTGGCTGCGCATCGGATTCCGGAAGGTTGCGGGCTTGGACATGGCATGAACCTCGGCGATGTTCGGGTGCGAAGAGGGCCTTCGCAATGTCTTCGAGTCTAGCATTCGGGACCCCGGCGGGCGCCTGCGTTAAACTGTATTGTTTTCCTGCGGACCATCCGCCAACCAACCCAGGGGATTGTCGGCCCGGCGCGCCACGGTGCCCCCGGGTGACAGCACTGACATAAGAATGGTTTCCTTGCTCAAAAGACTGATCGGCAGCCGAAATGACCGGCTGCTGCGCCAATACCGCAAGCTGGTCGCCCAGATCAACGCACTCGAGGCCGGGCTGGAAGCCCTGTCGGACGACGAGCTGCGTGCAAGAACACCCGCATTGCGTCAACGCCTGGCCGATGGGGAAAGTCTGGATGACCTGCTGGTCGAGGCCTTTGCCGTGGTGCGCGAAGGCAGCAAGCGGGTCTTCGGCATGCGGCACTTCGATGTGCAGCTGCTGGGCGCCATTGCGCTGCACAACGGCAAGATCGCCGAAATGCGCACCGGTGAAGGCAAGACGCTCATGGCGACGCTGGCCGTCTATCTGAACGCACTGGCAGGAAAGGGGGTGCATGTCGTCACAGTCAACGACTATCTGGCGCGCCGCGATGCCGAATGGATGGGGCGCCTGTATGCGTTCCTGGGCCTGAGCGTCGGTGTCGTCGTCCCCATGCAGGACAATGAGGAAAAGCGTGCCGCCTACCAGGCCGACATCACCTATGGCACAAACAATGAATACGGCTTCGACTATCTGCGCGACAACATGGAGTATCGCGCCGATGATCGCCGCCAGCGCCCGCTGTTCTACGCCATCGTCGACGAGGTGGACTCCATCCTGATCGACGAGGCGCGCACGCCGCTCATCATTTCCGGCCAGGCCGAGGACAATACCGAGCTCTACGTGCGCATGAATGCCGTGCCGCCGCTGCTGCAGCGCATGGAGTCCGAGCCCAAGCCGCAGGAGCCCGAGCCCGAAGGGGATTACTGGGTCGACGAGAAAGGCCAGCAGGTTCACCTGTCCGAGCAGGGGCATGTGCACGCCGAGCAGGCGCTCACGCGTCTGGGCATGCTGCCTGAAGGCGAGTCGCTGTACGATGCGCGCAATATCTCGCTGATGCACCACCTGATGGTGGCCCTGCGGGCGCACAGCCTGTTTTTCCGCGATCATCAGTATGTGGTGCAGGACGGCGAGGTGGTCATTGTCGACGAGTTCACCGGCCGCCTCATGGCGGGCCGGCGCTGGTCCGACGGCCTGCATCAGGCGGTGGAAGCGAAGGAGGGCGTGGCCATACAGCATGAGAACCAGACGCTGGCCTCCATCACTTTCCAGAATTATTTCCGCATGTACGAAAAGCTGGCGGGCATGACGGGAACGGCCGATACCGAGGCCTATGAGTTCCAGGAGATCTATGGCCTGGAAACGGTCATCATCCCGACCAACCGTCCCATGATCCGTGAAGACCAGAACGATCAGGTCTACAAGACGGATGAGGAAAAATATCAGGCCATTCTGGCCGACATCAAGGACTGCGCCGAGCGCGGCCAGCCGGTGCTGGTGGGCACGACGAGCATCGAGAATTCCGAACGGCTCTCGGACCTGCTGAACCGGGACGGCTTTACCCACCAGGTCCTGAATGCCAAGCATCATGAACGCGAAGCCGAGATCGTGGCCGAGGCGGGCAAGCCGGGCCACATTACCATCGCCACCAATATGGCGGGGCGCGGGACGGACATCGTGCTGGGCGGCAGCGTCGAGAAGCAGATCGATCTGGTGCGCGCCAACGCCGAACTTTCCGAGGAGGAGAAGCTGGCGCACATCGAGCGCATCCGCACCGAATGGGCGCCGGCGAATGCGGCCGTGAAGGCGGCGGGCGGCCTGCGCATCATCGGCACCGAGCGTCACGAGTCGCGGCGCATCGACAATCAGCTGCGCGGCCGGGCCGGACGCCAGGGTGACCCGGGTTCCTCGCGCTTCTACCTGTCGCTCGAAGATTCGCTGATGCGCATCTTTGCCGGGGATCGCGTGCGCGCCATCATGGACAGGCTGCGTCTGCCCGAAGGCGAGCCCATCGAGGCGCGCATGGTGTCGCGTTCCATCGAGTCCGCACAGCGCAAGGTCGAGGCGCGCAACTTCGACATCCGCAAGCAGCTGCTGGAATACGACGATGTCGCCAATGACCAGCGCAAGGTCTTGTACAGCCAGCGCAATGAAGTGCTCGAGGCCGAGGACATCGGCGACATGGTGGCCCATCTTCGCGATGCCACCATGCAGGAGCTGTTCCGTGCGCATATTCCCGAAGAATCCGTCGAGGAGCAATGGGATGTGCCCGCCCTGCAGAACATGCTGGCGGCCGACTGGCAGGTGGACCTGCCGCTCACGGAGATGTTCGAGAAGGAAGGCAATATCACGGACGACGACGTACTCGAGCGCGTGGTGGATCATGCCCGCCAGGTGTACGAGGCCAAGGTGGTCCTGGTCGGGCGCGAGCACTGGGCACCGTTCGAGCGCTCAGTCATGCTGCAGGCCATAGACACGCAGTGGCGCGCCCATCTGGCGGCGCTCGATCATCTGCGCCAGGGGATTCATCTGCGCGGCTATGCGCAGAAGGACCCCAAGCAGGAATACAAGCGCGAGGCCTTCGAGCTGTTCTCGGACATGCTGGATCGCATCCGTACCGATGTGGTGCGCCTGCTGATGACGGTGCGTATCCAGACGCCCGAGCAAGCCGAGGTGAGCGAGCCCGAACCGGCCGCGCTCGAGAACGTCAGCTATCACCATGCCGATTACGATGCGGCGCTCAGCGGCGAGGATCCGGGCCTGGATACGCCGCCGGCCGGCGATGCCGGCGCCGCTGCCGTACCGCGCGTGGGTCGCAACCAGCCCTGCCCTTGCGGCAGCGGCAAGAAATACAAGCACTGCCACGGGCGCGTAAGCTAGCAGTCGCTGCTGCCGCGGCCGACCGCCACCGGTTGGTCAGATCAGGAAGATAGTGGCCAGGCCCAGGAAGATGAAGAAGCCGAGCGAGTCGGTGGCAAAAGTGAGCAGCACCGACGAGCCTACGGCCGGATCCTTGCCGAAGCGGTCGCGCAGCATGGGGATGAGCACGCCCAGGGTGGCGCCCACCAGCATGTTGCCGATCATGGCCGCCATCATCACCAGGGCGATGGGCACAGAGCCCGAGATCACCCAGGCGAAGGTGGCTGCGACCAGGCTGCCGCTGGTGCCCACCAGAAAAGTGACCAGCATCTCGCGCTTGACGAGCTCCCAGGCATTGCTGCCGCTTACCCGGCCCACGGCAAGGGCGCGGATGATCATGGTCATCGTCTGATTGCCCGAGTTGCCGCCGATGCCCGCCACGATGGACATCAGGAAGGCCAGGATGACGATGTGGCTGACCGTCCCCTCGAAGCGCGAGGCGATGAGCGAGGCGATGGACGCCGTGCACAGGTTGATGAGCAGCCAGGGTGCGCGGTTGCGCAGGGCGCTGTAGACCGGGGCGAAGATGTCCTCTTCCTGCAGGCCGGCACGCGAGAGCGCCTGTTCCTGCGAGGCTTCCTGGATGACGTCGACCACTTCATCGATGGTGAGCCGGCCGATGAGCCGCCCGCGGTCATCGGTGACCGGGGCCGAGATCAGGTCGTAGCGCTCGAAGGCGCTCGCAGCGTCGGTATCGGAATCCATGGGGTTGAGCGTGAGGTAGTCCCTGCTCATGACTTCCGAGACCAGGCGCTCGGGCTCGTTGACCAGCAGGCGCGTCAGGTAGAGCGTACCCTGCAGGCGGTCCTGGCGATCGACGACGAAGACCTGGTCCGTGTGATCGGGCAACTCCTGGAGCCGGCGCAGATAGCGCAGCACAACCTCGAGCGTGACATCCTCGCGCACGCGCACCATGTCGAAATCCATGATGGCGCCCACGGTGTCTTCGGGGTAGCCCAGGGCTTCGACCAGCTGGGCCCTTTCGGCCGGCGTCAGACCGCGCTGAACCTCGGCCATGACCGCAGGGGGCAGGTCCGGCGCCAGGTCGGCAATCTCGTCGGCATCCATGGTGCCCGTGGCCGCCACCAGGTCGGCGTGATCCATGGCGGCGATGAGCGACTCGCGCGCCCAGTCGTCGATCTCGAGCAGGACGTCGGCATCGTGTACCGCATGGACCTGATTCCAGATGAGCTGGCGCTCCTGCTCGGGCAGGGACTCGAGGATGAAGGCGATGTCGGCCGGATGCAGGGGGTTGACGATGTGACGGATCTCGTCGGCGACATTGTCGGGCAGGGCGGCGTCGTCCTGCTCGTCCTCATCCATGTTCGCGCGTGCTTCGGCGACATCGGCGCGCTTCAGTATGGCCTGGACCTGCTGCAGTGCCAGCTGGGCGTCCTCCGGATCCAGCCGGCGCGGAATCACCACAGCCCGGTCTGATGCGGGCTGTTGCTGCGTGTCATCCAGATCCGGCGTGGTGTGCTCCATGGGACGGCCTTGTTCTTCAGAGGGGCGGAAGCGGGCGGCTCTTGTGTTCATCGTCGGTGGCGACGTAGGTCAGGGTGGCTTCGGTCACCTTGACGACGTCATGTTCCAGGCGCTGGCGCTGGGAGTAGACTTCGACGAAGACGGTAATGGATGTCCTGCCGGTCTTCACGATGCGGGCGTAGAAGCTGAGCAGGTCGCCGACGAACACCGGCTGGCGGAAGACGAAGGAATTGACGGCCACCGTCGCCACGCGTCCGGCTGCCCGCCGCGTGGCCGGGATGGCGCCGGCAATGTCGACCTGGGCCATGATCCAGCCGCCGAAGACGTCGCCGTGCAGGTTGGCGTCACCGGGCTGGGCCATGACGCGCAGC
Source organism: Castellaniella sp. (assembly GCA_041655275.1). Lineage (GTDB taxonomy): Bacteria > Pseudomonadota > Gammaproteobacteria > Burkholderiales > Burkholderiaceae_B > JAJYRX01. The sequence continues at coordinate 31,108 of JBBAFU010000019.1, forward strand.
GTGGGCTGGTCGCCTGCCGGCAGGACGGCGGTCGAGAGGGATGCAGGGGTGCTCATGTGCGCGGCTCCGTTTCGGCATGGGTGCGCAGCCATTGCCGGGCAAGCTCGACCCAGTAGCTGGCGCCGATGGGGATGAGTTCATCATTGAAATCGTAGCTGCTGTTGTGCAGCGTGCAGGGCCCGGCACCATGGCCGGCGTCGCGATGTTCGCCCGCGCCATTGCCCACCCAGACGTAGCTGCCCGGCACTTCCTGCAGCATGAACGCAAAATCTTCGGCGCCCATGGAGGGCTTCACATCGGTATGCACGCGTTGCGGGCCCACCAGCGATTCGGCAACGCGTCGGCAGAAGTCGGTCTGGGCGGCGTCGTTGACCGTGGGCGGATAGCTGCGTATGAAGTTGAAGCGGGCGCTGCAGGCCAGGGCCCTGCACGTGTGTTCGGTGATTTCCGCCATGCGCGCTTCCACCAGATCCAGCACGGCGGTGCTGAAGCTGCGCACCGTGCCCTGCAGGCTTGCCGTGTCGGGAATGACGTTGTTGGTGGAGCCCGCGTGAATCTGCGTGATGCTGATGACGGCGGGGTCAAGCGGATCGCAGTTGCGCGTGATGATGGTCTGCAGGGATTGCGCCAGTTGCACGGCCGCCATCACGGGGTCTATCCCCAGGTTGGGCATGGCGGCGTGTGCACCCTTGCCTTCGATCTCGATCTCGAAGGTGTTGCTCGATGCCATCATGGGGCCCGGCTGTATGGCGAATTCGCCGACGGGCAGGCCGGGCCAGTTGTGCATGCCGAACACGGCCGCCACGGGAAAGCGCGAGAACAGGCCGTCGCGGATCATGGCCCGGGCACCGGCATGGCCGCCTTCCTCGGCCGGCTGGAAAATGACGTGGACCGTGCCGTCGAAATCACGCGTCTGTGCCAGCAGGCGGGCCGCGGCAAGCAGCATGGTCATGTGCCCGTCGTGGCCGCAGGCGTGCATCTTGCCGGGGTTGCGACTGGCGTGGGGGAAGTCGTTGACCTCGGGCATGGGCAGGGCGTCCATATCGGCACGCAGGCCGATGGCCGGCCCGCTGGCGCTGCGACCGGTGATGGTGCCCACTACGCCGGTGCCGCCCAGGCCGCGTGTGACGGGAATGCCCCAGGATTGCAGCATGTCGGCGACCCGGTCCGACGTACGCATCTCTTCAAAGGCGATTTCGGGGTGGGCGTGGAAGTCGCGGCGTATGGCCGTCATTTCAGCCTGCCAGGCAAGAATTTCTTCAGCCAGTCTCATGGAGTTCTCCCGTTCCAGTGGCCGTGCAGGATATCGCTGCCGGCCCTGCGGGCGACAGGCGTTAAAATGCGGGATGGCGCCGTCTCGCAATGTCCGGCGCCTGCCAAGACCGTATTGTACGTGAGCCCACCTCCCAACAGCGTCGCGCCGCATGTCCTCTTCGTATCAGGCCCTGAGGCCTGCCCGCCTGCAACGTGATGCCCGGGGGCGGCCGGTCAGCCCGGAGTATGGCGACATCTATTACGCCGGCGCGCAACCGCTGGCGCAGTCACGCGAAGTCTTTCTGCGCGGCACCGGCCTGCCGCAGCGCTGGCAGGGGCGGCATCACTTCACGGTACTGGAGACGGGCTTTGGCCTGGGGCTGAATTTTCTGGCAACCTGGCAGGCCTGGCGTGATGATCCGCGGCGCAGCGAGCGCCTGCACATGGTGTCGATCGAGGCCCATCCCCTGGAGCGCAATGAGCTGGCGCTTGCCTTGGCGGTGCTTCAGGGGCCCGAGCGTCGCCTGGCGCAGGCATTGCTGCGTGAATGGCCCCCGCTTGTGCCCGGATTGCATCGCCTGGAGTTCGAGGCGGGTGCGGTCACGCTGACGCTGGCGCTGGGATCCGTGGATCGCATGGCCCGCCAGCTGGAACTGGGTTTCGACGCCGGTTTTCTGGATGGTTTCTCGCCGCGCGTCAATCCGCAGATGTGGACACCCCGCGTGTTTGGCCAGCTGGCGCGTCTGGCCAATCGGGATGCGCACCTGGCCAGCTGGTGCAGTGCCGGTCAGGTGCGTCGCGACCTTCAGGATGCGGGCTTCCTGGTGTCGCGCGAGTCCGGATTCGGACTCAAGCGGCATCGCATGACGGCACGCCTGCGTCCCGGCATGGGGCGGGCGCCGGCGTCGGCGCGGCCCGGCGCCGTCATTGTCGTCGGCGCGAGTTTTGCCGGTGCGGCCACAGCCCACGCCCTGGCCTGTCGCGGGCATTCCGTGACGGTGCTGGATCCGGCGCTGGCGCAAGGCATCAGCAGTGCACATCGGGATCACCGGGGCGCCGTGCTGGGCAGTGGTGTGAGCCGCGATCACGATGTGCGCACCCGCATCGGCCAGGCCGGGCTGGAGCTGGGCCGGCGTCGCTGGTCGCGACTGGCGCCGGAAGCCAGGCCCTGGCCTTGCGGCCTGTTCGAGCCGGTTACACCGGCGGCGCGCGAGCGCTGGCAGGCATCTTTGGCACATCTGGCCTATCCGCATACGTGGCTGCGCTGGCTGGACGAAGTGCAGGCCGCAGCGCGTACGGGTGTGGCGGGCATCGGCCCCGGCCTGTGGCATCCGCGCGCCCAGCTGGTGCGGCCCGTACCGTTTCTGGAAGGGCTGCTGGCGGGAGATGCCATCCGCTGCCGTGCCGCTGCGGTCGCAGGGTTGCACAGGGCGGGCGACGGTGAATGGCAGGCCGTGTGCGATCGCGGGCGCGTTCTGGCCCGGGCGCCGCGCGTGGTGCTCGCCAATGGCTGGCAGGCGGGCGCGCTGCTTGGAACCATCGCCGGACTGGAATTGCCCCTGCGGGTGACCGGGATGCGGCGCATGGCGGGCCAGTTGAGCTATTTTGCGCCGCTGGAGCAGATGGCCCTGCGCTGCATTGTTGCCGGTGACGGCCTGTGCATGCCGGATGGAGATGCCGGCCTGCTTGGGGGCAGTACCTACGTTCACGATGCGACACTTAGTATAATGACGGCGCAGGGCCATGACGAAATCCGCCGGAAAGTGGGAAGCCTGCTGAACGTGGACGCATCACGTCTCGGCTTGCGTCGGGCTTTGCCTCAAGGTTGGGCCGGCTGGCGCGCAGCAGCCCATGATCGTTTGCCGATCATGGGGATGGTGGCGCAGGCACCCGGCTTGTGGCTGGCTTGCGCAATGGGTTCGCGCGGGCTGGCCTGGTCGGCGCTGGGTGCAGAGTTGCTGGCTGCACGCCTGAGCCATGAACCCTTGCCCCTGGAACGCGAGCTTGTCCGCAAGCTTGCACCCTGATTGTTCTGACAGACACACCGAGGATCGCGCTGTGCCGCCTATTTCTGAGATCGCTTCCGTGACCCCCTTCGATACCCTTGAGTTTGCCGAGTTGCCGGCCCAGGGCAGTGCCGTGTTCGAGGTCGATGCCGCGGGCTGGCAGCTTCAGGTGGATGCGCATGCGCCCGGAGTGTATCGCTTGCGCTGCGGCCGGCCCGATCAGCTCGAGCCCAAGCGGCCGCGGGCACGGGATCAGGTGCATGCCGACATGTTGCTGGCGCGCCCGGAAGCCGTGGGCGAGCTGCTTGTGAGCTCGGTATTGGGCAGCAATTCGGGCTGGAGTCTGGGCCAGGGTGAGCTCAGTTTCGATCTGGCCGGGGCGCCCCTGCAGTTTCGCATCATGCGGGCCGGCGAGCCCGTCGTACAGACGGCGCAGGGTATTGCCCTGGGCTGTGCCGAGCAGGAAGACGGCCTGTGCTGGCACTTCGCGCTGGCGCTCACCGGGCATGAGGCCATTCATGGCCTGGGCGAGACGGCCGGCAGCCTGGACAGGCGGGGGCAGCACCTGCGCTCCGATGATCCCGATCAGCGTTTTCTGCCGCTTGCGTGGAGCACGGCGGGCTGGGGTCTGTATGTGAATTCCATCGGCCGCGTCGATCATGATGTGGGCGCGTCCGACGCCGGTGTCTACCGTATAGTGGCGTATGACAATCCGGTGTTCGATCTGTTTCTTTTCATTGGCGAGCCGTCGGACATCGTCAATCACTACACGGCCCTGACCGGACGCAGCGGCCAGCCCGGCCTGCGGCCCATGGGTGTGTGGCTGGATCAGGCTGCCGGCCAGGCAACGGAAGACACGGTTGCGCTGGTTCAGGATCTGCGTGAAAAGGGTTTCGCCCTGGATGCCGTGCGCCTTGCTGCGCCGGCGCCCATCAGTTTCGCGGCGGACAAGGGCCAGGTTGACTGGGACAGCGAGCGGATCTCCGACGTGCGCGAGTTCTTCGCCCGCATGGAAGCGCTCGAGATCCAATGGGTGGCGCCCATGATGCCGGCGGTCCTGGCCGGTACGGCCCTGTTCGAGGAATGGGAGGACAGGGGCTGGCTGCTGATTACCGACGACGGTGACGCCCATGTCTGTGACGGCAATGCCCTGTCGGGCGGCAAGCCTTTCGGCCTGCTCGATCTGACACACAAGGATGTCTATCGCCTGTGGTCGGAGCGCGTGCGCCAGCTGGTCGAGGAAGGGCTCACGGCCGTGGATTGCGTGGGCCAGTTCGATCTGCCCGATGGCATCACGGCGCGCGGCGGCGAGACCGGTGCCGTGCTGCGCATTCTCTATCCGGCACTGACGCGTCAGGCCATGTTCGACGCCGTGGCGGGTCACAAGACGCCCCAGGAGGGCGTGGTCAGCAGTCGTGATCTCTACCCGGCAGTGCAGCGCTCGGCCTGGCAGGTCGGGCCCGAGGTCAGCAATGACTGGGCGGGCATGGCTTCCAGCCTGCGTCATGCGCTGGCCGTGGGCGACAGCGGTGTCTGTCTGCAAACGCACCTGCTGGGCAACGCAACGGCGCCCGCGGATGCACTGACGCCCGAACTCTATGTGCGCTGGCTGGCGATGTGCGTGTTTTCAGGGAATTTCCATTTCCAGGGCGTGCCTGCACTGCTGCCGACAGCGTTTGACGACAAGACCCAGGATCTGGTGCGTCACTGGCTTCAGTGGCGCTATCGCCTGATCCCCTATGTACTGGGCATTGTGGAAGACAGCGTGCGCAGCGGCCTGCCGGTACAGCGCTCCATGGCGCAGGCCTTTCCGCAGGATGCCGTGGCCCAGGTCTGGGACAGCCAGTACATGTTCGGGCCCGCACTGCTGGTGGCCCCCATTCTGGAACCCGGCGACACCACGCAGATCTATCTGCCCGAAGGCAGTGCCTGGTGGGATCTGGCCACAGGCTGGCGCTACGAGGGCGGTACCACATGGACGGTCAAGGCACCGCTGAATACCCTGCCCGTGTTCGGGCGCGAAGGTCATATCCTGAGCCTGGGGCCGGCAGCGCTGCATACGGGTGATTTCAATACAGCCCGCATGCTGGACGAAGTCTGGATGTTCGGCATGCCCGAGCACAGCCCGGTCGTCATGCGCAATCGCATCCGCGTGATGCAGATGCAGGGTTCCAGCTATATCAAGGGACTTGAGGGGTTGCGCATCCTGCCTTCCGAAGGCCTGGAGGTGAAGCGCCGCGGCGCCGAAGTCAGGATCTCGCGCGCGCGTTGACAAGCGCCGGGCGATGGCCCATAATCACAGTCTTTGGTTTTTTGGGTCCGATCTTGGGTCCGACTTTGGGTCGTTAGCTCAGCCGGTAGAGCACCGGACTTTTAATCCGTTGGTCGCGCGTTCGAATCGCGCACGACCCACCAATAAACACAATGAAAACAGGGGCTTGCGCAACTCACGCAAAGCCCCTTTTTTCTTGCCCTTCGCCGTTTACGTCTCGTTTACGTCTTTTGCGAAGATGGATACGCTAAATCTCCATCACCCGATAAGGT
>JBBAFU010000020.1:0-36113 GCA_041655275.1 Castellaniella sp.
CGCGTCGTGCCTATGGCTTCAGGAATTTTGAGAATTACCGGCTGCGGGTCTTGGCCACCTGCGGCTGGGATGGTGTAATCAACAGGGTTTGATGAATGCCCGTCCCCCGTTTGCGGGGTAGAGCCGAAATGCTCTCGCGTCGTGCCTATGGCTTCAGGAATTTTGAGAATTACCGGCTGCGGGTCTTGGCCACGTGCGGCTGGGATGGTGTAATCAACAGGGTTTGATGAATGCCCGTCCCCCGTTTGCGGGGTAGAGCCATGCCCGTCCCCCCAATAGCGGGGTAGAGCCCCAAGCCGTTGGTGCCCGGGGCCGGAATCGAACCGGCACCCCTCTCGGGATCGGATTTTGAGTCCGACGCGTCTACCAATTCCACCACCCGGGCATGGGACATGCAGCGAACGCTGCACGGTGAAAGGACAACATTATACGCGCTCCGACCGACGCTTGAAAATCCGCCATCCGCCCACATCTCAGGCCTGTGCGGCCGTCATGGCCCTTCGTCCATTATTCAAACACCAGGTAAACAAGAGATGAGCCAGACTGATTCTTCCGTGTCCACCCCCGAAACCATGGGCTTTCAGGCCGAGGTCAAGCAGCTGCTGAACCTGATGATCCACTCGCTGTACAGCAACAAGGAAATCTTCCTGCGCGAGCTGGTCTCCAATGCTTCGGACGCCTGCGACAAGCTGCGCTTCGAGGCGATCGATGATCCCGCGCTCATGGAAGGCGACGCCGAGCTGCGCATCCGCGTCGAGTTCGACAAGGACGCGCGCACTATCACGATAGACGACAACGGCATCGGCATGTCGCGCGACGAGATCATTGCCAACCTGGGCACGATTGCGCGCTCGGGCACCAAGGAGTTCTTCGCCAGCCTGACGGGTGATCGCCGGCAGGATGCCCAGCTGATCGGCCAGTTCGGCGTGGGCTTCTATTCCTCTTTCATTGTGGCAAACAAGGTGTCCGTACTCAGCCGGCGCGCCGGCCTGAAGGCGGACGAAGCCGTGCTCTGGGAAAGCGCCGGTGAAGGCGAGTTCTCGATAGCCAACGCCGAGAAGGCCGGGCGCGGCACGCAGATCACGCTGCACCTGCGTGAAGACGAGGACGAGCTGCTCAGCGGCTGGAAGCTGCGCGAGATCCTGCGCCGCTATTCCGACCATATCTCGCTGCCCGTGCAGATGCGCAAGGAAGAGTGGGACGAGGAAAGCGCCGAGCAGAAGCTGACGGATGAATGGGAGTCGGTCAACCAGGCGAGCGCGCTGTGGACGCGCCCGCGCCAGGACATCACCGACGAGCAGTACAAGGAGTTCTACAAGCACGTCAGCCACGATTACGAAGATCCGCTGGCCTGGACGCACAACCGCGTCGAGGGCCGGAGCGAATACACGCTGCTGCTCTATCTGCCCAAGCGCGCGCCCATGGACCTGTGGGATCGCGACGCGCGGCGCGGGGTCAAGCTCTATGTGAAGCGCGTCTTCATCATGGATGACGCCGAGCAGCTGCTGCCCAGCTACCTGCGATTCGTGCGCGGTATCGTGGACTCATCCGATCTGCCACTGAACGTGTCCCGCGAAATCCTTCAGGAAAGCCGCGACGTGCGCGCCATCCGTGACGGCGCCGCCAAGCGCATCCTGACGCTGCTCGAAGGCATGGCCACGGACAACCCCGAGCAATACGCCGAGTTCTGGACGCAGTTCGGGCAGGTGCTCAAGGAAGGCATGGGCGAGGATTTCGCCAATCGCGACAACATCGCCGGCCTGCTGCGCTTCGCCTCCACGCACAATGACGACGCCATCCAGAACGTGTCGCTGGCCGACTACGTGAGTCGCATGAAGGAAGGCCAGGACAAGATCTACTACGTCACGGCGGATTCCTGGACGGCGGCCGGCAACAGCCCGCACCTGGAGATCTTCCGCAAGAAGGGGCTGGAAGTCCTGCTCATGTCCGACCGGGTGGATGAGTGGATGATGTCCTTTCTGACCGAGCACGAGGGCAAGTCCTTCGTCTCCATCGCCAAGGGCGGGCTGGACCTGCAGGATCTGGCGGACGAGGAAGAGAAGAAGCATCAGGCGGAAGTGGCCGAAGGCCTGAAGCCGCTGGTCGAGCGCCTGAAGACGGCCCTGGGTGAGAAGGTCAAGGATGTGCGCGTCACCGGCCGTCTGGTCGATTCACCCGCCTGCGTGGTGGTGGACGAGCACGAGCTCAGCCCGCACCTAGTGCGCATGCTCCAGGCCGCAGGCCAGGACGCGCCCGTAGTACGCCCCATCCTCGAGATCAATCCTGACCACGCGCTCATCCAGCAGCTGGTGAACGCCGCAGACAACCGCTTCGAGGACTGGGCCAATGTGTTGTTCGACCAGGCCTTGCTCGCCGAAGGTGCGGCACTGGCCGATCCGGCAAGCTTCGTGCGCCGCATGAACAGCCTGCTGCTCGGTGAAGCCGGCAGCACCACCAACGGAGCTACCTGAGCGTCGCGGCGTTTCAATCGGCTTCAGAACGGGGTTTACGGGCTTGTGGCGGGCCCGGCAAACCCCTATGCTGACTTCACAATGCTTGACAGTGAGGTACCACCATGAAGCCAAGTTCTGTTCGTCTGGCCCGCATTGCCGGCCTGGGCCTGCTCATTCTGGTATTGGCCGGCTGCTCGGCGCACAATACCCGGCGTGAGAACACCGTCATCGGCGCCGGTGCCGGTGCCATCGCGGGAGCGCTGTTCAGCGACGGAGATCCCCTGGCAATGCTGGGCGGAGCTGCCGCCGGCGGTGTGCTGGGCAATGTGCTCACGGATGACCGCCGATCCTACAGTCGTTCCTACAACCGGTCCCGCAGTTATCGCGCACAGCCGCCACGGCGACATAGCCGCGTCGTACCCCGGTACAGGAGCACCCCCCGGTATAACACCGGCCGCCGCTGGTAATGCAGGCAGCACGCAGCCTTGATACACATCAAGGCTGCCATGCCTCGTAACGTGCCATGATTACTGGTTCATCAGTATCGCCGGCACTGGCGCACCGGGGCGCCGCCCATGAGTTATCCCGTCCTCCTCATCATCCATCTCTTTGCCGCCATTGCCTTTGCGGGCACCGTCTTCTTTGAAGTCGTGATGCTTGAAGGTGTTCGTGCGCATCTGCCGCGCGAGATCATGCGTGCCACCGAAAGGGCCATCGGACAGCGCGCACGGCGCATCATGCCCTGGGTGCTTCTGCTGCTCTATGGCGCAGGCATCGCCATGGCCTGGCAGCACAAGGGGGTGCTGGAACACCCGCTGGACAGTGCCCTGGGCCTGCTGCTCTGCCTGAAGATCGTGCTTGCCGCCAGCGTGTTCCTGCACTTCCTGACGGCCATGTTCCTGCTGCACACAGGGCGCATGCGCAGCGTACATTCCCGGCGTATCCACCTGAGCATCTTCATCCACATCGTCCTCATCATCTTCCTCGCCAAGGCCATGTTCTACGCGCGCTGGTAACGCTGGTAAAGTAGCTGACGTAGCCACCACAGCGCAGGCCGACCCATCGGCCCGCCGGCATCTTCAGGGAGGAAGTGAGCATGGAATATCGACGCCTGGGGCGCAGCAATCTGCAGGTATCGCGACTCTGTCTGGGCACCATGATGTTTGCGGACCAGACCGGGCTGGATGAGGCGGCCGACATGATGGCGTGGGCGCACGATCATGGATTCAACTTCATCGACACGGCCGACCTCTACAGCAAGGGCGGCTCGGAAGCCATGCTGGGCCGCCTGCTGGCGGGCCGGCGCGACGACTGGGTGCTGGCGAGCAAGCTCGGCAATGCCGTGAAAGGCGTGTCAAACACCGGGCATTATTCACGTCAGTGGATGCACCGGGCCGTGCGCGGCAGCCTGCAGCGTCTGGGTACCGACCATCTCGACATCCTCTATCTGCATCGCGACTACATCGACGAAAACCTGGAAGAGGCGGTGCGCGGCATCGAGGATCTGACGCGGGCCGGCCACATCCGCTCGTTCGCACTGTCCAACTTCCGCGGCTGGCGCATCGCTGAAATCATGCGTCTGTGCCAGCAGGCCAATATTGCACCGCCCATCGCCTGCCAGCCCTATTACAACCTGCTCAACCGGGTTGCCGAGGTGGAAATCCTGCCCGCCTGCATGCACTACGGCCTGGGTGTGGTGCCCTACAGCCCGATCGCACGCGGCGTGCTCACCGGCAAGTACGCACCGGGCGCCACGCCGCCGCCCGATACGCGTGCGGGACGCAATGACCTGCGCATCATGCAGACCGAGTTTCGCGAGGAGTCTCTGCGCATTGCCGTACAGTTGCAGGCGCATGCCGAGGCGCGCGGCATCACGCCGGGGCAGTTCGCCACTGCCTGGGTGCTGGCCAATCAGGCCGTCAGTTCCGTGATCGTGGGGCCGCGTACGCTGGCGCAGTTGAAGGACTACCTGCCCGCGCTGGAGGTAACGCTCAGCGCCGGGGAGGAGGCCATGGTGGACGCGCTGGTGGTACCCGGACACAATTCGGCACCCGGATACAATGATCCGGGGCATCCGTTTCACGGCCGGCCCTTGTCATCTGAATAGGTAATCTGAACCCCTGCTTCACAAGGAGTCTCCCGATGTCTGATCTTTCCGCCTTTGCGGTCACACGGAAGTGGCCGGCCCGGCACCCCGATCGCCTGCAGCTCTACTCCCTGCCTACGCCCAACGGGGTCAAGATATCCATCATGCTGGAAGAGATCGGACTGCCCTACGAGGTGCATGAAGTCAGCTTCAACCGCCAGGAACAGGTTACGCCGGAGTTCCTGTCCATCAGCCCCAACAACAAGATTCCGGCCATCCTGGATCCCAACGGGCCGAACGGCAAGCCGCTGGCGCTGTTCGAGTCCGGCGCCATCCTCGTCTATCTGGCCGACAAGACCGGCAAGCTGCTGTCGAGCGACCCGGCCACGCGCTACCAGAGCCTGCAGTGGCTGATGTTCCAGATGGGCGGTGTTGGCCCCATGTTCGGCCAGGTCGGCTTCTTCGTGAAGTGGGCGGGCAAAGCGTTCGAGGACAAGCGACCGCGCGATCGCTATGTGAACGAATCGCGGCGTCTGCTGGGTGTGCTGGACCGCCATCTGGCCGGCAAGCAGTGGATCATGGGCGATGACTACAGCATCGTCGATGTGGCCACTTTCCCCTGGGTACGCAACCTCATCGAGTTCTACGGCGCTGGTGATCTGGTCGGCATACAGGACTTTGCCGAAGTCCGTCGCGTACTTGCAACATTTGTAGCGCGTCCGGCAGTGCAGCGCGGCCTGACCATACCGGTACGCACCTGAGAATTGATATCCGTCAAGCCATGAATGGCGAGACCATGTTGTTATCATGGGTATAGGGGTTGATATTTGTGACCTGTTATTCCAACTCTTTTCTCAGGAGAGTCGCCATGAAAATGCGTCTTGCCACCCTCGCATCCCTTCTTCTCATGAGTACGGGCGCAGCAGCCCAGGCTGACGCCGACGCCCTGCGCGAACGCGCCCGCCAGTTCTTCCAGCCCGTACCCGAAGCTGAAGTGGTCATCGAGCAGCGCGGCATCAGCGCCGAGCAGATCGAGCTGGGCCGCTGGCTTTACTTCGAACCCCGGCTCTCGAGCAGCCACATCATCAGCTGCAATACCTGTCACAGCGTGGGCACGGGCGGCGCGGACAATATTCCCACCTCCATCGGTCACGGCTGGCAGATGGGCCCGCGCAACTCGCCCACGGTGCTGAATGCCGTATTCAATATCGCCCAGTTCTGGGATGGCCGGGCGGCGGACCTGAAGGAACAGGCCAAGGGCCCTATCCAGGCCAGTGTCGAGATGAACGCCACTCCCGAGCATGTCGAGGAAACCCTGCGCAGCATGCCGGAATACGTGGAAATGTTCGAGAAGGCCTTCCCCGGCGAGAAGACGCCCGTCAACTTCGACAACATGGCAGCCGCCATCGAGGGCTTCGAGACCACGCTGGTGACGCCCAACGCGCCTTTCGACCAGTTCCTCGAGGGCAAGGATGCACTCGATGACATGGAGATCAAGGGCCTTGGCCTGTTCATGGACAAGGGCTGCGTGGCCTGCCACTCCGGCATGAATCTGGGCGGTCAGGCCTACTTTCCGTTCGGGGTGATCAAGCGCCCGGGCGGTGATGTACTGCCGCCGGATGACAAGGGCCGGTTCACGGTCACGCAGACGGCCACCGACGAGTACGTCTTCCGCGCCAGCCCGTTGCGCAATATTGCGCTCACCGCGCCCTATTTCCACAGTGGCGAGGTATGGGATCTGGGACAGGCGGTGGCTATCATGGGCACCAGCCAGCTGGGGCATGAGCTGAACGAGGAAGAGGTGGATGCCATCACCCGTTTCCTGCACACGCTCACCGGCGAGCAGCCGCGCGTAGAATATCCCATATTGCCGCGCAGCCGCCCCGAAACCCCCAGACCCACGAAGTAAGCACAGGGCACAAGGGTGGGGGCCACCCCACCCGATTCCATGCCATCGAAACCCCGACCTACGGCTTCAGCGAAACCCGGGGCCATCACCGGCCCCCAGGCCGACCCGGCCTTTCGCCCCCTGGCGGCACCCGAAGTGCGCCATCGCGCCATGCTCGCGCATGTGACGCATCACCTGCGCGAAGGTCTGGACGCCCTCATCGGCCGGCCCATGGGTGCGGCGCTGCTGCAGGTCTGGCACCGGAACTGGCCCGGCGCCGCCACGGTTGAGCGCCTGGGCCTTCCGCGTCACAACCTGGAGCGCCTGCTGGGCCGCCCCGCCCTCACCCTGCACCTGAACCCGCGCGAGCTGGTGCAGTTTGCCGAACATGATCCCGACCGGCGCAAGAAGCGCCCTTCATCCCTGGCCTTCATCTGGGAAGGTGACTGGGACCTGCGACGCAGCGATCTGCGACGCGACTACTGGCTGGGCCACATGCGCGATCTTGACGAGAATCGCCATCATCTGGAGCGCACGCGCAAATACCAGGAACTGATGGACAGGGCTGCAGCCGGGCGGCCATGGCAGTCTCATCGCGAAGGCCTCTACCTCGACTCCCATGAGCGCATACTGGCATTCCTGCAGCTGTATCTGGATTTCATGGACAATATGGCCCGCCACGGCTACGACGAAAACCGTGCCAAGGATCCGCTGGGTGTGGTGATTTCGCGCGAGGGCCGGGTGCTCAAGATCAATCGCGGCCTGCACCGGCTGGGCATGGCCCAGTGGCTGGGCCTGCCGTCGATTCCGGTTCAGGTCCAGCACGTCCACCGCCTGTGGTGGCTTCAGATCACCGAAGGCCGGCGCGGGCCGGATGCCCTCGAGCGCATGTGCGCGGCGCTGCGCGAATGCGTGCCGGAACAGGCGCACGGCCCGCTGAGCGCGGGCGAACCTTTTGTGCCCGATGCCGATTTCTGGCCCGCACCGCAGCATGAACAGGCAAGCTGAAATCAGGCGCCTGTACTATAATCATGCCTCCTGACGAATCAACCATACCGGCAGGGTCATCAAGGCCCGGCCGGGTTTCAACAGCACTGCAGGAGAGCCCCGGACACCCGCCGGGCGCCGATGGAGCAACCGCCCCGGAAACTCTCAGGCAAAAGGATTGCGGTGCTGCAGTCAATCTGGAGAGCAGTACCTGACAGGTACTCACCGAAGGGGAACTGCGGCGGTCAGGCGCTGCGCAATCTCTCAGGTACCCGTGACAGATGGGGCACATGCCGGGGCCGGCTTGCGGCCCGGCTTGTGTCAACCATCTCAAAAGGGGCCTCCAATGACACATCTTGCAGTTCTCGGCGCCGGCATTACCGGCATCACGACGGCGTACGCCCTGCTGCGCCGCGGCTACCAGGTCACGGTATTCGATCGTCATCGCTACGCGGCGATGGAAACCTCCTACGCCAACGGCGGCCAGCTCTCGGCCTGCAATGCCGAGGTATGGAACAACACCGCCACCATCATCAAGGGGCTGAAGTGGATGATGCAGCGCGATGCGCCGCTGCTGGTCAACCCCAAGCCTTCCTGGCACAAGTACGGCTGGATGCTGGAATTCATCCGTCACATTCCCAACTACCGCGAGAACACGATACAGACCACGCGCATGGCAATCGCGGCACGCGAACACATGTTCCGCATGGCTGAAGACGAAGGCATCGACTTCGATCTGGAGCGACGCGGCATCCTGCACGTCTATCACAATTACGAAGATTACGAAGACGCCAAGAAAGTGAACCAGCTGCTGGTGGCCGGCGGTCTGGAGCGTCACGCCGTGACGGCGGAAGAGATCCGCGCCATAGAGCCGGCCCTGCAGGGCAGCTATTACGCCGGTTTCTTCACGCCGTCGGACTCCACCGGTGACATCCACAAGTTCACGCGCGGCCTGGCCGACGCCTGTGAGCGCCACGGCGCCGGCTTGCTGTTCGATGCCGACGTCACGGCCCTGACCGCCACCGGCGGCGGTATCCGTGTGGACTGGCAGGATGCAGCCGCCCCTGCGGGCACGGCGCCCGAAGGGCACTCGCAGCAATTCGATGGCATTGTCATCTGTGCCGGTGTCGCCAGCCGCAAGTTTGCGCGCATGTTCGGGGACAGGGTCAACATCTATCCGGTCAAGGGTTATTCCATCACCGTTGAACTGAAAGATCCCGAAAGCTGGCCCAAGGCCCCGTATGTGAGCCTTCTGGACGAAAGCGCCAAGATCGTCACGGCACGCCTGGGCGACACACGTCTGCGCGTGGCGGGCACGGCCGAATACAACGGCGATAACCGCAATATCCGCGCGGATCGCATCGAGCCGCTGGTGCGCTGGACGCGGCGTCATTTCGATGTGGACACCGAAACCGTCATCCCCTGGACCGGCCTGCGCCCCATGATGCCCGACATGATGCCGCGCGTGGCCAAGGGCCGCCAGCCCAATGTGTTCTACAACACGGGACACGGTCACCTGGGGTGGACGCTCTCGCCCGTCACGGCCGAAACCATCGCCGACATCATTCGCGCGGAGTATCCCCGCCAGTCCTGATCAGGGCCAGGCCGCGTCGAGCAGGGCCGGCATGAGCGTGCCGGCCGGCCCGCGCAAATCATGGTGGGGCGACTCCAGCCCCGTGGGTTCGGGGTTCACCTGAACGATGCAGGCCCCGGCGGCACGGGCGCGCATGGGCAGCTGGGCCGCCGGCTGAACCACGGAAGACGTCCCGATGCTGAACAGCAGGTCACACCGCGCGGCGCGCTCGAGTGCCAGCAGCCAGGCCTGCTGCGGCAGGGATTCGCCAAACCAGACCACGCCCGGACGCACCGGCCCCCCGCAATGCCTGCAGGCGGGCGGGTCCAGACGGCGTCCTTCCTGTGGCTCCTCAGGCATGGTTTCAGGCACCGGCCAGGGCGCGCCACAGTGATGGCAGCGCGGTGCATGCAGACTGCCATGCAGGTGGATGACATCGCGGCTTCCGGCACGCTCGTGCAAATCATCCACATTCTGTGTGACGACCAGCAGCTCCGGCACATGGTGCTGCAGCTGCGCAATGGCATGATGCGCAGGATTGGGCCGGCAACGCAGCACCAGCCCCCGGCGCCATTCGTACCAGCCCCAGACGAGAGCGGGATCGGCCTCGAAGGCTTCCGGCGTGGCCAGTACCATGGGATCGAACTGCGTCCACAGGCCCGACAGGGCATCCCGGAAGGTGGGAATGCCGCTTTCCTGCGAGACTCCGGCACCGGTAAAGACCACAATCGAGCGCGCCGCACGCAGGCGCCCCAGCAGGTCCGGGGAAAATTCAGGTACCGGCATCAGCGCCTGACCGCTGAAAAGACGGGGCCGGGCGGCAGTGCCCGCTTGTGGGCCGATACCCGCCAGAGATGAAGAATGCGCGCGCCGGCCTTGCGTGATACCGGCTTGCCTTCAAGGAAATCATCGATCTCGTCGTAGCTGACGCCAAACGCGTCCTCGTCCGGTCGCTGGGGGGACAGAGACTCGAGATCAGCGGTGGGCACCTTGTCCACCAGGGCATCGGGCGCACCCAGGTGACGGGCCAGCGTACGCACCTGGCGCTTGTTCAAACCTTCCAGCGGCATGATATCGGCGGCGTTGTCGCCGAACTTGGTGGAGAAGCCGACCAGGGTTTCCGCCGCCTGATCCGTACCCACCACCAGACCCGCCTGCGCGCCGGCCACGGCAAACAGGGCCACCATGCGCTGACGGGCCTTGATGTTGCCCAGCACGAAGTCGCGCTGCGCCGGCGCCCCTGTGGCCAGGCCGGCAGTTTCCAGACCGGCCATGAGGGCATCCACGGCCGGCCGGATGTTCACCACCAGCGTCTGATCCGGCTGCATCAGCGCCAGGCAGGCCCGGGCATCCGCCACATCGCGCTGCTCGCCATAGGGCAGGCTGATACCGATGCTCGCCGCGGCGCTGCCTGCCGTTTCTGCGCGCAAACGCTGCATGGCCTTGCGCACCAGCAGACCGGCAAGCAGCGAATCCACACCGCCGCTCATGCCCACGACCAGGGTGCGCAGCCCGCTGACGCGCAGATAATCGGCAAGGAAGGCGCTGCGGCGCTCGACCTCGGCCTGCGCGTCAATGGCCGGCAGCACCCCCAGCGCTTGGATGATGCGCGCCTGTTCGGCGCGCTGTTCAGGCGTCAGGCCGGCGCTCATCGATCAGAAGTCGTCGAGCACGGCCCCCGTACTGGCCGTGGACGCGTTGAAAGCGAACTTGGCCTGCACGCCACGCATATAGCGCGGTTCCGGTGCCTTCCACGCCGCGCGCCGGCGTGCGATCTCGGCATCATCCACATTGAGCTGCAGCAGCAGCTGATGGGCGTCGATGGTGACGCTGTCGCCCTCTTCGACCAGGGCAATGGTGCCGCCCACGGCCGCTTCCGGCGCCACATGGCCGACCACCATGCCCCAGGTTCCGCCGGAAAACCGCCCGTCGGTGATGAGGCCGACCGAATCGCCCAGGCCGGCACCGATCAGGGCGCCGGTGGGCGCCAGCATCTCGGGCATGCCCGGCCCGCCCTTGGGCCCCAGATAGCGCAGCACCATGACGTCGCCCGCCTTGATGTGGCCATCCAGGATGGCCTTGAGCGCAGACTGCTCGTCGTCGAACACGCGTGCCGGGCCGGTGATCACGGGGTTCTTCAGCCCGGTGATCTTGGCCACCGCACCTTCAGGCGACAGGTTGCCCTTGAGGATGGCCAGGTGACCCTGGGCATACAAGGCCTTGTCTATGGTCTTGATCACATCCTGGTCGGCGCGGGGTACGGAAGGCACATCCGCCAGGATCTCGGCGATGGTCTGCCCCGTGATGGTGATGCAATCCCCGTGCAGCAGGCCGGCATCGAGCAGGATCTTCATGACCTGGGGAATGCCGCCGGCGGCGTGCAGGTCGACGGCCAGATAGTGGCCGCTGGGCTTGAGATCGCAGATCACGGGAACGCGCTTGCGCACGCGCTCGAAATCGTCGATGGTCCACTCCACACCGGCGGCATGGGCGATGGCCAGCATGTGCAGCACGGCATTCGTGGAGCCGCCTACGGCCATGATGACGCTGACGGCATTTTCGATGGACTTGCGCGTGACGATGTCGCGCGGCTTCAGATCACGTTCTATGGCCTTGAGCAGCACGCGTGCGGACTCGGCTGCGGACTCGACCTTCTCGTCGTGCTCGTTGGCCATGGTGGAGGAATACGGCAGGCTCATGCCCAGGGCTTCGAAGGCCGAGCTCATGGTGTTGGCCGTATACATGCCGCCGCAGGAGCCGCAGCCCGGAATGGCATGGGTTTCGATCTCGTGCAGGTCTTCCTGGGAGAGACGGCCGGCGGCATGCTCGCCCACCGCTTCGAAGACACTGACGATGTTGAGGTCTTCACCCTTGTAGCAGCCGGGCAGGATGGTGCCGCCATAGACGTAGATGGCAGGCGCGTTGGCGCGCAGCATGCCCATCATGCCGCCGGGCATGTTCTTGTCGCAGCCGCCGATGACGACCACGCCGTCCATCCACTGGCCCTGGACACAGGTCTCGACGCAATCGGCGATGACCTCGCGCGAGACGAGCGAATACTTCATGCCTTCCGTACCCATGGCCATGCCGTCGGAAATGGTGGGCGTACCGAAGACCTGTGCGTTGCCGCCGGAGGCGCCAATGGCCGCAATGGCGGCATCGGCCAGCTTCTGCAGGCCGGCATTGCATGGCGTGATGGTGCTGTAGCCATTGGCCACACCCACCATGGGATTGTTGAAGTCTTCCTCTTTGTAGCCCATGCCGTAGTACATGGAACGGTTGGGTGCGCGCTCCGGCCCTTGCGTGATATGGGCCGAACGCAGGCGTCTGGATGTAGTCATGAAAATCCCTTTACGATGCGGGCGCGGCCCGCGCGATTGACACAGTTCCTATTCTAACGGCTTTGCGCGACACCGGACGCCCAATGCCGCGCTGCAGCCAGGGGCTCAGGCCGCAAGAAAAGCCAGCGTACGCTGCTTTGCCGTCGCCGCCGCAGCGCTATCCTCGTGCTCGCCGCCGGGCCGGGCAAATGCGTGATCGCAGCCCGGATAGACGTACGCTTCCCAGTGGCTGCGCCGGGCGACCTCGTCGAGCAGCACCTGGCGCGCCTCGGCAGGCACATGGGCGTCCTTTTCGGCAATATGCAGCAACACGCGCGGCCCTTCACCCGGCATCCCGGGCACCAGCTTGTCCAGGCCGACACCGTAATAGCTCACCGCACAGCGAATCGACGATCCGGCGGCCATGTGCACGACCAGACGTCCGCCCAGACAATAGCCAAGGGCGCTGATGTCCCTGTGTCCGCAATGCTCGGCAAGCCAGCCGGCAACCTGCTCCAGATCCTGTACCGTCTGCGCTTCATCCATGGCCTGCATCAGGGCGACACCGCGTGCGAAGTCATCGGGATTGCGCGGCTCGAGCGCCAGGCCCGCTTCCTGGCGCCAGAATATATCGGGCACCACGACGTGAAACCCGGCCGCGCTCCAGTCATCGGCCGCCTGGCGCATTGAAGCATTGATGCCGAAGATTTCGGGGATCACCACCAGACCCGGGGAGTGCAGCGCCTTTGCGTGCGCAAAATAGGCCGGTATCGCCTTGCCGTCACGCGCCGGAATCTCAATCATGGATGTCATGCCATCTCCTTGTTTTCATCACGGATTCATACCCTCGAACGAGCATAGCACGCACAAGAAGTGCTATCTTTGCAGGCAGGCTCACTTATAACTTGATTGCATATTCTCATGACACAAAGGTCTATGGCATGCTGGCGGGTGTTCTGGGTATATTGACGGGGCTCATCCTGGGGCTGACGGGCGCGGGCGGCGGCATACTCGCGGTGCCGGCCCTGGTCATCGGGCTGGGCTACGACATGACCACGGCCACACCCATGGCGCTGCTGGCCGTGGGCGCAGCGGCACTGGTCGGCGCACTTGACGGCCTGCGCCGCGGCCAGGTGCGCTATCGCGCCGCCCTGTTCATGGCTGCCTGGGGCGCCGCGCTGTCGGGCGCGGGCATCCGCGTGGCGCAGGCCGTGCCCGATCACTGGCTGGCCAGCGGCTTCGCGCTCATCATGGTGGTGGTCGCCCTGCGCATGCTGGGCGTGGCGGGTCGTGCCGGCGATGATGGGCGCCGCGATGCGTCGCGACTGCCCTGCCGGCTGGACCCCGGTAGCGGGCGTCTGCGCTGGACGGCCGCATGCACGACGGCGCTGGCTGCCATCGGTGCCATGACCGGCCTGCTGGCGGGCATGCTGGGTGTGGGCGGCGGCTTTGTCATTGTGCCCGCGCTGCGCCGCTTCAGCGACATCAGTCTTCACGGCGTGGTGGCCACCTCGCTCATGCTGGTTGCCCTGGTGTCGCTCAGTGCCGCCGCGACCAGCCTGGCCCGGGGCACGGCCATCCCGCCGGCGGCCTGGACGTTTGCCGCTGCCGCCATCGCGGGAATGCTGGCAGGAAGAATAATGGCGGCCCGGATATCGGGCCGCCATCTGCAGGTGACATTTGCCGGCGTTGCACTGGCAGTGGCTGCGCTGATGCTGCTGCGCGCCTGGTTTTAACGGCGTATCCTAGCTGCGCCGTACGCGACCCAGGCGACGGGCTGCCGCCGCCTGCGCTGCCAGCATCTCGAGCTCGGCTTCGACCACGGCGATATCGTCACGCGAAGCGGCCTTCTGCAAGGCCTCCTCCGCACGGCGACGGGCGTCCAGGGCCTTGGCTTCGTCAAGATCCTCGGCCCGGATGGCCGTATCCGAGAGCACGGTGACGACATGCGGCTGCACTTCGAGAATGCCGCCGGCAACGAAGATGTTCGTCTCGCTGCCATCGACACCCACGATCTTGACCGTGCCCGGCCGGATGCGCGAGATCAGCGGCGTGTGGCCGGGCAGTATGCCCAGCTCACCCACTTCGCCCGGCAAGGCAACAAACTTCGCCTCGCCGGCAAACAGCGATTCCTCGGCACTGACTACATCGACATGCAAACTCGCCATGTCCTGGTCCTCAATTAAAGTGTTTTCGCCTTCTCGAAGGCCTCGTCGATGGAACCCACCATGTAGAAGGCCTGTTCGGGCAAGGCGTCACATTCGCCGTCCACAATCATCTTGAAGCCACGCAGGGTCTCGGCGAGCGACACGAACTTGCCCGGCGAGCCGGTGAAGACTTCGGCCACATGGAAAGGCTGCGAGAGGAAACGCTGGATCTTGCGCGCCCGTGCCACCACCTGCTTGTCTTCCGGGGAAAGCTCGTCCATGCCCAGAATGGCAATGATGTCGCGCAGCTCCTTGTAACGCTGCAGCGTCTGCTGCACGGCACGCGCCACCTGGTAGTGCTCTTCGCCCACGATCTGGGGGTCAAGCTGACGGCTGGTGGAATCCAGCGGATCAACCGCAGGATAGATTCCCAGGGCCGCAATATCACGCGACAGCACCACCGTGGAGTCCAGGTGCAGGAAGGTCGTTGCCGGCGAAGGGTCGGTCAGGTCATCGGCAGGCACGTATACGGCCTGGATGGACGTGATGGAACCCGTCTTCGTCGACGTGATGCGCTCCTGCAGCTGGCCCATTTCCTCGGCCAGCGTGGGCTGGTAACCGACCGCGGAAGGCATGCGGCCCAGCAGCGCGGAAACCTCGGTACCGGCCAGCGTATAGCGGTAGATGTTGTCCACGAAGAAGAGGATGTCGCGGCCTTCATCGCGGAACTGCTCGGCCATGGTCAGGCCGGACAGCGCCACACGCAGACGGTTGCCGGGCGGCTCGTTCATCTGACCGAACACCATGGCAACCTTGGACTCTTCCAGATTGTCGAGCTGGATGACGCCGGCTTCAGCCATTTCGTGGTAGAAGTCATTCCCTTCACGAGTGCGCTCACCCACGCCGGCAAATACGGACAGGCCGCTGTGCTGCTTGGCGATGTTGTTGATGAGCTCGAGCATGTTGACTGTCTTGCCCACGCCGGCACCACCGAACAGGCCGACCTTGCCCCCCTTGGCGAAGGGGCAGACCAGGTCAATCACCTTGATGCCGGTCTCGAGCAGCTCGACCGAAGGCGAAAGCTCGTCGAACTTGGGTGCCTTCTGGTGAATCGCACGACGCTCTTCCGTCAGGATGGGACCGCGCTCGTCGATGGGACGACCCAGCACATCCATGATGCGCCCCAGGGTGGCCTGGCCGACGGGGACGGAAATGGCTGCACCCGTACCGCGCACAGCCATGCCGCGGCGCAGGCCGTCGCTGGAGCCCATGGCAATGGTGCGTACCACGCCGTCGCCCAGCTGTTGCTGCACTTCAAACGTGAGGCCTTCTTCGGCAAAATCCGAGCTGTCGTCTGCCAGCGTGAGGGCGTCGTAGATATTCGGTATGCTGTCGCGGGGGAACTGAATATCCACCACGGCGCCGATGCACTGAACGATGGTACCGTTACTCATGTGTAGTCCTTGCTAAAGATCCTTGATGGGACGCCTGTCTGTTTACGCAGAAACAGCGGCTGCTCCCCCCACGATTTCTGAAATTTCCTTGGTGATGGCGGCCTGGCGCGTCTTGTTGTACACCAGCTGCAACTCATCAATCACCTTCTCGGCGTTATCGGAAGCCGCCTTCATGGCCACCATGCGCGCCGACTGCTCGGACGCCATGTTTTCCGCTACCGCCTGGTAGATCAGCCCTTCGACGTAACGCGTCAGCAGATCGTCGATCACACTCTGGGCATCCGGCTCATACAGGTAATCCCAGCCGTAGCCTTCCTTCTTGAGCTGTACCGTTTCCGATTCCTCAAGCGGGTCACCTTCCTGCCAGGGGTCGGCCAGACCGGACGGCAGGGGCAGCAGGCGCACGAAACTGGGATCCTGCTTCATGGTGTTCACAAAACGCGTCGTGGCCAGATAGACCGCATCGATCTTGCCGGCCACGAAATCGTCCAGCTGGACCTTGATGGCGCCGATGAGACGATCGAGCTGGGGCGCATCGCCCAGCTGCACCGCCTGCGACACCAGATCGGCGTTGATGCGCGTGAGTGTGCCCAGGCCCTTGTTGCCCAGTGCCGTGCACTGCACCTTGATGTTCTGGTCGCCGAAATCCTTGATGCGCGACAGCACCAGACGCATGATATTGGTGTTCAGGCCGCCGCACAGGCCCTTGTCGGTGGTGATCACCACGATGCCGACGCCCGACATCTTCTCGCGCTCGAGCATGTAGGGATGGGTGTAGTCGGGATGCGCCTGCATGAGGTTTGCAGCAATCTCGCGCACCTTGTTGGCATGGGGGCGGCCGGCGCGCATGCGCTCCTGCGCACGACGCATCTTGGATGCCGCCACCATTTCCATCGCCTTGGTGATCTTGCTGGTGTTCTGGACGCTTTTGATCTTCGTCCTGATTTCCTTGATTCCGGACATCTAATATTCCTGACAGGGTGTGATGTCGCGGCCAGGCCCCGGGCCCGCCGCGCTATCCATGGATGCCAGCGCTAGGCGCTATCACCCCCAACAGTGATCAATAAGCACCGTGCTTGAGGAACTCCTCCACTGCCGCAGAAAGCTCGGTCTCATCCTCGGAAGTCAGCTCCTTGCTGTCCTCGATGCGCTGGACCAGTTCAGCCTTGTTGTTGCGCAGGCTGTCCTTGAGCGCCTTTTCGAAGGACGCGATGCGGGACACTTCGACTTCGTCGAGATAGCCCTTGCTGACCGTGAACAGCAGTACAGCCTGCTCCCAGACCGGCATGGGCTGGTACTGTGGCTGCTTGAGCAGCTCGACCACCCGCTCGCCGCGCTCCAGCTGACGCCGTGTGGCATCATCCAGATCGGAAGCGAACTGGGCGAAGGCGGCAAGCTCGCGGTACTGCGCCAGGTCGGTACGGATACCGCCCGAGAGCTTCTTGATGGCCTTGGTCTGCGCCGCACCCCCGACGCGCGATACGGAAATACCCGCGTTGATGGCAGGGCGCACACCGGCGTTGAACAGGTCCGTCTCGAGGAAGATCTGGCCGTCCGTAATGGAAATCACGTTCGTCGGCACGAAGGCGGAAACGTCACCGGCCTGCGTCTCGATGATGGGCAGCGCCGTGAGCGAACCCGTCTTGCCCTTGACCTCGCCGTTGGTGATGCGTTCGACGTAGTCGGCGTTCACGCGGGCGGCGCGCTCGAGCAGACGCGAGTGCAGGTAGAACACATCACCGGGATAGGCTTCGCGGCCGGGCGGACGACGCAGCAGCAGCGACACCTGACGATAGGCCCAGGCCTGCTTGGTCAGGTCATCGTAGATGATGAGCGCATCTTCACCGCGATCGCGGAAGTACTCGCCCATGGTGCAGCCGGAGTAGGCGGACAGATACTGCATGGCGGCCGAATCCGAAGCGGTGGCGGCAACGATGATGGTGTATTCAAGTGCACCGTGCTCTTCGAGCTTGCGCACCACGTTGGCAATGGTAGACGCCTTCTGCCCGATGGCGACGTAGATGCACTTCACGTTCTCGCCCTTCTGGGCGATGATGGTATCCACCGCGACAGCGGTCTTGCCGGTCTGGCGGTCACCAATGATGAGTTCGCGCTGGCCGCGGCCGATGGGCACCATGGAGTCGATGGCCTTGGTACCGGTCTGCAGCGGCTGCGATACCGACTGGCGCGCAATCACGCCCGGCGCCACTTTCTCGATGACGTCGGTGGCGGCGGCGTTGATGGGACCCTTGCCATCGATGGGATGGCCAAGTGCGTCCACCACGCGTCCGCACAGCTCGGGGCCCACCGGCACTTCGAGAATGCGACCCGTCGTCTTGACCGAATCGCCCTCGGACACGCCGGTATAGTCACCCAGCACCACCGCCCCGACCGAATCGCGCTCGAGGTTCAGCGCCAGGCCGAAGACATTGTTGGGGAATTCAAGCATCTCGCCCTGCATCACGTCGGACAGGCCGTGGATGCGGGTGATGCCGTCGGTCACGGAGACCACCGTGCCCTGTGTGCGTACGTCGGTCGAAGCGCCCAGGCCTTCAATGCGGCTCTTGAGCAGTTCGCTGATCTCGGACGGGTTAAGTTGCATGTTCAGACTCCTGGAATTCTGTAGTCGGCCGCCCTAGGCGACCAGCGTATCGCGCATGCTTGCCAGCCGTGCCTGCACCGATGTATCAAGCACCTGATCGCCCACCGTGACGCGCACGCCGCCGATCAGGTTCTCGTCGACGGTGACGACCGGCTTCAGCTTGAGCCCGAAGCGTTTCTCGAGCCCGGCCATGAGCGCGTCCAGCTGCTCGTCGCTGAGCGGAAACGCGCTGGTGATCTCGGCCAGGGCCGTACCTTCCTGCCGGTGACGCAACAGGGAAAACTGCTGGGCAATCTGGGGCAGCAGCAGGATGCGCTTGTTCTCGATGAGCAAACGGATCAGGTTATCGGCCTGTTCCGACAGGCTGTCCTGAGCCAGCTCGGTAAAGAGCGTGACGCGTTGCTCATTGCTCAGGCGCGGATCGCCAAGCGCCTCGCGCACCTCGGAATTTTCAGCAACCCGGGAAAGCTTTCCAAGCAGCGCCTCCCAGGCGTCCAGTCCCTTGTCGGTACCGCTGGCCGTCGCAAACAACGCTTCGGCATAAGGTCTGGCAATCGTGGATAGTTCAGCCATGGCCTGCCCTGAGTCTAGAGTTGTGCCTTGAGCTCATCCAGCAGCTCGGAATGCGCCTTGGCGTCGACCTCGCGTCGCAGGATGTGCTCGGCGCCGCGCACGGCCAGCGCAGCGACATCGGCACGCAGGCTTTCGCGCGCACGCTCGACCTCCTGTGCAGCGTCCTGTTGCGCCTGGGCGACGATGCGCGCCTTTTCAAGCTCGGCCTCGCGCCGTGCGGCATCGATCAGCGCTGCTGCCTGACGCTCGGCTTCCGCCATGCGCGTCTGGTTTTCTGTCTTGGCCGAGGCTTCGATCAGGCTGATGCGCGCCTGCGCCTGGGCCAGATCGGCCTTGCCTTTATCGGCGGCCGCCAGACCATCGGCGATTTTCTGACGACGGTCGTCCATGGCTTTCGTGAGGGGCGGCCAGATGAACTTCATCGTAAACCACGCCAACACGAAAAACACGAGCATCTGGAAGAAGAGAGTCGCGTTTAAATTCACGGTCGTTTCCCTTTAACACCATTCGCGCCATGCAATGCACCGCATGGCCTGGAAGGTTCGTGCTGCAGGACGCCCGCCTGCAGCGGCATGGCCCGCGCGGGCGGCGGGCCGCTGACGGTATGCTGGCGGCTAGCCGACAAACGGATTGGCGAAAGCGAACAGCATGGCCAGACCAACACCGATCAGGAAAGCGGCATCGATCAGACCGACGAGCAGGAACATGCGCGTCTGGAGGACGTTCATGAGTTCGGGCTGGCGAGCGGAGGACTCAAGAAACTTGCCCCCCATGATGCCGATGCCAATGCAGGCGCCAATGGCACCCAATCCGATAATGATACCGCAAGCAAGGGCTACGAATGCGACGTCGGTCATGAGAACTCCTTGGTGAAGATAACCGTATGATCAAAAGGTCAAAAAAATACTGCCAATGCCTGAAATCCTGTCGTCCCGGAGCCGGGCTCCGGAATGACAATCAATGGCTTTCGTGAGCCTGACCCACGTAAACGAGAGTCAGCATCATGAAAATGAAGGCCTGCAGCAGGATGATCAGGATATGGAAGATTGCCCATACCGAACCAGCCAGCACATGACCGATGCCCAGCCCCAGGCTGGCCAGATTGAAACCCGTCCAGGCGCCGCCCAGCAGGGCGATAAGCATGAACACGAGCTCACCCGCAAACATGTTGCCGAACAGCCGCATGCCCAGCGACACTGTCTTGGCCGCATATTCAATCATGTTGAGCAGGAGGTTGAACGGCATCATGACCACGATCCAGATGCCCGGCGCGTGAAAGGGCGCCACGAACAATTCCTTGACGAAACCCACCGGGTTCTTGATCTTGATGCCGTAGTACACCATCAGCACCAGCACGCCCAGCGACATGCCCATGGGCACGTTGAGATCGGCCGTGGGCAGGATGCGGTGATAGTAGAGGGCATCACCCGACTCGGCGCCCAGACCCGTGTTGAAGAACAGCCAGGGCAGGAAATCGACGGGGATCAGGTCAAGCGTGTTCATGACCGTGATCCAGAGGAAGACTGTGAGCGCCAGCGGCGAGACGAAGCGGCGCGATGTTTCGTTGGGCACGATGCTCTTGGACTGGTCATCGACCATTTCAACCATCATCTCGATGGCCATCTGGAAGCGGCCCGGCACACCGGCCGTGACCTGCTTTGCCGCACGCCAGAGGAAGTAGACCACCAGCACGCCCATCGCGATGGACCAGAAAATGGAGTCGTAATTGACGAAGCCGAAGTCCGCAATGGCCTCTTGCTTGGCGCCCAGATTGTTCAGGTGGACCAGATGATGCTGAATGTATTCAGACGAGGACGAAAGCGTATTGTCACTGGCAGCCATCAGAATTTTTATCCTATAAGCACACGCCCGGGAAAGCCCCGGCCAAGCAACCCCGGATCATGGCAGGCGACGCAGGGCCAGCAGAAGCACATAACCCTTCAAGACACCCAACAGCCCGAAAAGCAGGGCTGGCCACACCAGCCAGTCACGACCCACCCAGACAACGAGACCCAGCAGCAACGTGGCACTCACCAGCTTGAAAGCCTGGCCCCACAGGAAGGCTGCAGGCCCCGGCCGCGCCACGGCAAAGACCCCGAACAACAAACGCATGGCAAACAAGGCATTGGGCACAAAATAAGCCGCCGCACCAAGCAAGGCTGATACAGCGGCCGCTGTGCCTGACACCAGGCCGGCCACTACGATGACCAGTCCGGCCGTTGCCGCCTGGGCCAGCAAGGCCCTGATCAAGCCACGGCTTGCCCTGTGAGCCACGTCGCGACGCTGCGCTTCGTCAAGGACACGAGGCCGCTCATCCGCAGAAGTGACAGCCGCCCGGGTCGTGCCGGCTTCGGCATCCGCCCCGGAGATCACCTGCAAATGATCCGAAATCATGTCTGCTCACCCGACAGGTCAGTGTGAACCATGAAAGACAAACCGCTAGAGTATAGCGTGCTTTTCTGCGCACGGGCAAATAGCGATCGGGGCTCAGCGATGTTTGAAATCCGGCTTGCGCTTTTCAAGGAAGGCGGCCATGCCTTCCTTCTGATCTTCCGTGGCGAACATGGCGTGAAAATTGCGCCGCTCGAAAAGCAGGCCTTCCGCCAGCCCGGACTCGTAGGCGCGGTTGATGCACTCCTTGGCCGCCATGATGGACGGCAGCGACATCGACGCAATCACCGTTGCCGCCGCCATCACCTCGTCCATCAGGCGCTCGGGCGCAACCACCCGGGATACCAGACCGGCCCGCTCCGCCTCGTGCGCGTCCATCATGCGCGCCGTGAGGATGAGATCCATGGCCTTGGACTTGCTGATGGCGCGCGGCATGCGCTGGGTGCCGCCATAGCCGGGCATGACCCCGATCTTCACTTCGGGCTGGCCGAAGCGTGCGGTCTCGGCGGCAATGATGAAGTCGCACGCCATGGCGAGCTCGCAGCCGCCGCCCAGGGCGTAGCCTGCGACGGCGGCGATAACCGGCTTGCGCACTTCATCGAACACCTGCCAGTCGCCGCCCAGGTAGTCATCCTTGTAGACATCCATATAGGACCAGCCCTGCATTGCCGCGATATCGGCGCCGGCGGCAAAGGCCTTCTCATTGCCCGTGATGACCATCGCGCCGATGCCGTCATCGGCATCAAGGACGCGCATGGCCGCGGCGAGCTCGGCAATCAACGCATTGTTGAGTGCGTTCAGGGCCTTGGGCCGATTCAGCGTCAGCAAGCCCACGCGTCCCTGCGTCTCGACTTTTACCAATGGCTCACTCATGATCTCTCCTTGCAATTAAAATAGGCCACCATGAACCAGAACACTCTACTTTACCGCCTGTGTCCGGCCGATCCCGCCGGGCATCGTTTCACGGTGCAGCTGCACATCCCCGAGCCGGACCCCGATGGCCAGGAAGTCTTCCTGCCGGCCTGGATTCCCGGAAGCTATCTTATTCGAGATTTCGCCCGTCAGGTCGAAACCCTGAGCGCGAGTGCCAACGGCCATCCGGTTGCCGTGCAGAAGCTGGACAATCACCGCTGGCGCTGCGCGCCGTGCGAAGGGCCACTGGAGATCAGCACCGTCGTCTATGCCTGGGATCTGTCGGTGCGCAGCGCACACCTGGACGAAAGCCACGCCTTCTTCAACGGCACCAGCGTCTTCCTGGGTGTTGAGGGCCAGACGGACAAGCCCTGCCGCCTGCAGCTCGAAGCCCCGCCACACACGGATCGCTGGCGCGTGTACACCAGCCTGCCCGCGGACGGCGCAGCGCAGGACGGCTTTGGCGATTATCTGGCACCCGATTACGATGCACTTGTGGACCATCCGGTGGAGATGGGCGAGCCCCGGGTCATCGAGTTTCTGGCCCATGGCGCCCGGCACCGGCTGGTGTTCACGGGATGCGTCCCCAACCTCGACCTGGAACGCATCGCCGCCGATGTGCAGAAGATCTGCGAGGCACAGATGGCGCTGTTCGAGCCGGAATCCCCGCGTGCCGCCTTTCTGGACAGCAGCGAATGCTATGACTTTCTCACCATGGTCACGCAGGATGGCTACGGCGGGCTGGAACACCGCGCGAGCACGGCCCTGCTGACCGCCCGCCACCACCTGCCGGTGCGCGGCCGCGACGCGGCCGATCCGGGTTATCAGGACTTCCTGGGCCTGGTGAGCCACGAGTATTTTCATACCTGGAACGTCAAGCGCATCAAGCCGGCGGCCTTTGTTCCCTATGCGTTCACGCGCGAGAACTTCACACAGCTGCTGTGGGTCTTCGAAGGCTTCACCTCGTATTACGACGATCTGATGCTGCTGCGCGCCGGCGTCATCAGCCAGGACGACTATCTGAAGCGCCTGGGCAAGGTCATTGCCGGCGTGGAGCGCGGGCCGGGGCGTCACAAGCAAAGCGTGGCGGAAAGCTCCTTCGATGCCTGGACACGCTTCTACAAGCAGGACGAGAACTCGCCCAACGCCCTGGTGAGCTACTACACCAAGGGTTCTCTGGTGGCCCTGGGGCTGGATCTGCTGCTGCGCCGCGAAAGCGGCAATACGCGCTCGCTGGATGATGTCATGCGTCTGATGTGGCAGCGCTACGGCCGTGATTTCTATGCCACCGGCCATGTCCGCGAGGGCGTGCCCGAAGATGCCATGCCCGGTCTGATCCTGGAGGCGACGGGCGTGGATGTGGGCGATTATCTGGACCGCACCGCGATGGGCCGGGAAGACCCGCCGCTCGATGCCCTGCTGGCCGGCCAGGGCATTGCCTTGGAACGCAAGGCCGCAGCACCGTTGCCCTCGCTGGATGCACGCCTGCAGGCCAGGGGGAACGAGCTGCGGCTGGCCACGGTCTACACGCAGGGTGCAGCCCACCGTGCGGGCCTGTCGGCGGGCGATGTACTGGCCGCCGTGGGCGGCTTGCGCATCACCGATGAAACCGGCCTCAAACGCGTGCTTGCCGCCTGGCAGCCGGGCGATACGGTGGATGTTCACGTGTTTCGCCGTGACGAGCTGCGCTGCTTCCGCCTGGCGCTGGCGCCGCCGCCCCTGGACGATATTCACTGGCAGGCCCCCGGGCCTGACATTGCAGCAAAGGAGGGCTCATGGCCAGCCGCCGTATCTTCTTCCGGCAACTGAAAGTCGATGCCCGCCTGGGCATGCTGCCGCACGAACTCGAACGCAGCCAGCCACTGGTGATCGACGCAGACTTTGATGTGGACATCGACCAGCCGGTGCAGGACAGCGATATCGACTCGGTGCTGGATTACCGGCGCCTGCGCGAGACGCTGATCGCCGAATGCACGCGCGGTCACGTCCATTTGCTGGAAACGCTGTCCGAGCGGCTGCTTCAGCGCCTGCTGGATGACTTTCCACAGATCAGCGCCTTGCGCGTCAGCCTGGGCAAGCCCCAGGCCTTTGACGACTGCGCCATGGTCGGCATCGAGATTCGACACCAGCGACCGCTGGAGGACCGCCCCGGTATCACGCCGGTCTGATGCCTTCCCAGCGCTCGTACGGCAGGTCTATACCCAGGAGTTCGAGTATGCGCGCAACGCTCTGATCCACCATCTGCCCTATGCTTTCCGGGTGCAGGTAGAAAGCCGGCAGGGGCGGGAAGATGATGCCGCCCATTTCCGTGACGGCGGTCATATTGCGCAGATGGGCCAGATTGAGCGGCGTTTCGCGCACCGCCAGCACCAGGCGGCGCCGCTCCTTGAGCGTGACATCGGCCGCGCGCGTGATCAGATTGTCCGACAGGCCATGGGCCACCGCCGCCAGCGTGCGCATGGAGCACGGCAGGATCACCATGCCCATGGTCGCGAAACTGCCACTCGCAAGCGTGGCAGCCACGTCGCGAAAGCTATATACCTGATCAGCCAGGGCATGCACGGCCTGGCGATCCAGGCCGAGCTCATGCTTGATGGTCACCAGCCCCGTCGGTGAAATGACCAGATGCGTTTCAATGCCGGGACTGTGTTGCAGGGCCTGCAGCAACCGCAGCGCATACACGACGCCGGTGGCGCCGGTGATGCCGACAACGAGCCGCTGCGGCCCGCCACTCACTCGACGGCCCCGGATTCTTTCAGCAAATCGACCAGCTCATCATTTTCAAACATCTCGGACATGATGTCGGTCCCGCCGATGAACTCGCCCTTGACGTAGAGCTGGGGAATCGTGGGCCAGTTTGCATACACCTTGATGCCTTCGCGCACCTCGGGATCCTCGAGCACGTTGACCGTGACCAGCTTGCCTACGCCCGAGGCCTTGAGGATCTGGATGGCACGGGCCGAAAACCCGCACATGGGCGTCTGTGCCGTACCCTTCATGAACAGGACGACGGGATGACCCGAGACCGTTTCGCGGATGAAATCTTGAACGTCACTCATGCTTCTTCCAAAAGAGAAATTGCTGAAACCCCGCCGCTGACTCTGGGCGTGCCGGCCAGGTCGGGTTGGCTTTCCACCTGCTCGAAACGAGCCTGGTGCAACAGTTCGCGCACGGCACCGGCCTGATCCCAGCCATGCTCCATAAACAGCGCGCCCCCGGCATTCAGCCATCGGCGCGCACCTGCAACAATAGCACGGCAGGCCTGCAGGCCATCGGCACCATCCGTTAGTGCCAGGCGGGGCTCGAAGCGCACATCGCCCTGCTGCAGATGTGCATCGTCGGCGGCAATATACGGCGGGTTCGACACGATCACATCAAAAGCCATGCCCGCAGGAAGGGCATCGTACCAGCTGCCCGCATGCCATTGCACGTTCGCCCGCAGGCGCGCGGCATTGGCGCGCGCCACGGCAAGTGCGCCTGCGCTCACATCCGTTGCGATCACCCGTGCATCGGGGCGTGCCAGCGCCAGCGAGATCGCGATGGCGCCCGAACCCGTGCCCAGCTCCAGGATGCGCGCGCCGGGTCTGGCGGCCGCCGCCTCGAGGGCACAGGCCACCAGCAACTCGGTCTCGGGGCGGGGAATGAGCACTTCCGACGTCACTTCGAAGCGATGATCCATGAACTCGCGCCATCCCAGCAGGTAGGCCATGGGCTCACCGGCTTCGCGCCGTTGCACCAGACTGCGGAAATGCGCCACCGCTGCGGGCGCCAGGGCATCGGTGTCGTGCGCAATCAGCCAGGCCCGCGACACTCCGAGCACGTGCTCCCACAGCATGTGGAACTCGAGTCGCGGCAGGCGCGTCTGCGCCTGCAGGGTGCGCAGGGTGTGTATCGTGTCAGTCATCCGCCAGGGCCGCCAGCTGTTCGGCCTGATGTTCGGCCAGCAGGGCATCGGTAATCTCGTCGAGATCGCCCCCCATGTTGGCGGCGAGCTTGTACAGTGTGAGATTGATGCGGTGATCGGTCACCCGCCCCTGCGGGAAGTTGTAGGTCCGTATGCGCTCGGAGCGATCGCCGCTGCCGACCAGGCTCTTGCGCTGTGCCGCCTCGCGACTCTGCTGTTCCTGCATCTGCTGGTCCTTGAGGCGCGCGGCCAGCACCTGCATGGCCTTGTCGCGATTGCGATGCTGCGAGCGGTCATCCTGGCACTCGACCACCGTGCCGGTGGGAAGATGGGTGATGCGCACGGCGGAATCGGTCTTGTTGACGTGCTGTCCCCCTGCTCCACTGGCACGGAAGGTGTCGATGCGCAGCTCCGACGGGTCGATGCGGATGTCGTTGACTTCATCCGCCTCGGGCAGGATGGCCACGGTGCAGGCCGAGGTATGCACCCGCCCCTGGGCCTCGGTCTCGGGCACACGCTGCACGCGGTGGGCGCCGGACTCGAACTTGAGCCGGCCATATACGCCCTCGCCTTCGATGCGTGCCACCACTTCCTTGTAACCGCCCAGCTCCGCCGGATGGGCCGAAATGATCTCCAGCCGCCAGCCCCGTTGTTCGGCATAACGGGCATACATGCGCAGCAGGTCTCCGGCAAACAGGGCGCTCTCGTCACCGCCGGTGCCCGCGCGAATTTCC
Source organism: Castellaniella sp. (assembly GCA_041655275.1). Classification (GTDB taxonomy): domain Bacteria; phylum Pseudomonadota; class Gammaproteobacteria; order Burkholderiales; family Burkholderiaceae_B; genus JAJYRX01. The sequence goes on from JBBAFU010000020.1 coordinate 27,025, forward strand.
AGATAGACGCTGCGATGGTCATCGGGATCGCGTGGCAGCAGCAGGCGTTGCAGGCTTTCCTCCAGCACTTCGCTGCGCGCCTGCGCCGTCTGGAACTCCTCTTCGGCCAGCTCGCGCATCTCTGCATCGTCCATCAGGGCACGCGCATCCGCCATGGCCGACTGGCACGCGGTGTACTCGCTGAAGGCGCTCACTACGGGCTCGATCTCGGCGCGCTCGCGCGTGAGTTTGCGAAAGCGATCAAGGTCGCCGGCCGCATCGGGCTCGGAGAGCAGCGCATCGATTTCTAGCAGGCGTCGGGACAGTTGCTCCAGACGATCGTGCATGGATGATTTCATGGGTATGGCACTAAGTGGAAAACTGGGAAGAGGCCACGGCCGGAAGGCAGATGAGCGACGCGCGGCGCTAACGACGACGTTCGGTGGGCATGAGCTGGGGCAGGAGTTCGAGCAAATGCTCGCGCCGCTCGTCTTCGGCCCGGTGCAGGGCCGCCAGGGGCCCGTGCATGACTTTCTGCGTCAGGCTGTGCGCGAATTGCTCGAGCACCGCTTCCGGCGCATCGCCGCGCGCCAGGGCACGCCGCGCCCGCTCCAGCTCGCGCAGACGCAGCTGCTCGGCGGCACGCTGATAGTCCTGGATAACAGGAACATTGGCCCGGCTTTGCAGCCAGTGCATGAAATGCTGCACCCGCGCCTCGATGATGGCTTCAGCCTGAACGACGGCGGCACGGCGGGCCTCGCCCGCCGTCTGCACCATGCGGCCCAGGTCATCCACCGTATACAGGTAGACATCGGCCAGACGCCCGATCTCGGATTCGATGTCGCGCGGCACGGCCAGGTCGACCATCACCATGGGCCGGTGGCGACGCGCACGGGTGGCTTTCTCGACCATTCCCAGACCGAGGATGGGCAGGGAACTGGCCGTACAGGACACGATGATGTCGTATTCGGCGATGTGCGCCGGCAGATCCGCCAGCTTGAGGGTTGCCGCCGAGAAGCGCGAAGCCAGGTTCCGGGCGCGCTCCACCGTCCGGTTGGCCACGGTGATGTGCTGCGGGCCGGCCGCAGCAAAGTGGGTGGCGCACAGCTCAATCATCTCGCCTGCGCCGATGAACAGCACCTTGCTGCGCGAGAGATCGCCAAACACGCGCTCGGCCAGACGCACCGCTGCGGCAGCCATGGACACGGAATGGGCTCCAATGGCCGTTTGCGTGCGCACCTCCTTGGCGACGGAAAACGTGCGCTGGAAGAGCTGATGCAACAGGGTGCCCAGCGCCCCCGCCTCATTGGCGGCGCGCATGGCGTCCTTCATCTGCCCCAGTATCTGCGGCTCGCCCAGCACCATGGAATCCAGCCCGCTGGCAACGCGGAAGGCATGGCGTACCGCATCATGATGCTGATAGCGATAGAGATGCGGGCTGAGGCTGGTAGTCTCGAGCTGGTTGAAACCGGCCAGCCAGGCCGGAATATGCTCGGAGACGGCCGGATCGGCCGCACAATAGATCTCGGTGCGGTTGCAGGTGGACAGAATGGCCGCCTCACGCAAGGCCCCGCCGAAGGCCGAGCGCAGGCCATCGAGCGCCGGACGCAGCACTGCCATCGGAAACGCCACCTTCTCGCGCACGGATACGGGCGCAGAGACGTGGTTCAGACCGAAGGTGAGGACATCAGTGGACATGCCGGGATTGCAACAGCAACATACAAAAGGGTAACTGAGCCATTATACTGCCGCAGGCAAGCCTGTGGCGCACCGCAAGCAGGCTTCCGGAAACTGGTGTATTATTTTGCCTTCCTGATGGCCTGGTAGCTCAGTTGGTAGAGCAGAGGACTGAAAATCCTTGTGTCGGTGGTTCAATTCCGCCCCAGGCCACCATTCAAATCAGCCCGACCGTTCTGGTTGGGCTTTTTTGTCTGGTGTGCAAGCGAGCACTTTATTGCCCAATCAGCACCTCAGCAGGAATCCCTAAACCCTGATGCAATTTACGAATCATGGTCAAGGTCAGCGGGCGCTTGCGGTTCAGCACCTCATATACCCGGCTGGAACGACCAATCATTGGTTCCAGGTCCTTGATCTGCAAATTGCCCTGCTCCATCCTGAACTTGATGGCCTCAATCGGGTCCGGTGAGCTGATAGGAAAGTGCTTGGTCTCATATGCCTGAACCAGAGTTGCCAGAATATCCAGACGATCACCTTCTGCGGTGCCTGGTACAGGGTCCAGGTCAACCAGCACCGAGATTTCTTTCAGGGCCGTGTGATAGTCCAATTGGGTGTGGATGGGACGAATGCTCATATTTGCCTCCGCAATCTAAGCCATATCGACGGTTTCTGCATCTACCGCGTCATATTCTTTGTGCGTGCCAATAAACTTGATATACACAACCCGAAGGCGATAGGCCACCGCAACAATCAGTCGATAATCATTGCCCTTTATGTTGAACACCACGCGCCGGTTCCTCAAAATACTGGCGTTCCGGTACTGCGCCTTGATATCTGCGGGCTGCGCCCAGTTTGCGGCCAGCGCTTCTTCGTACCAGGATTTAAGGGGCTGCTCCGCATCGGGGTGCCGTTGCGCGGTATAGTCAGTAGCCATGAAGTCGCTCCTGAACCGACCTTTTCTGCTGGCACTGATCCTGTCCTTGCCGCTCTGGATCGCACTTGGCAATTACATCGTGGCCCTGATCGCCGGGCTGTTCATCGCTTTTCTGCTGTCGATGGCCAATGCCTTGCGCGTGCTCAGCCGCAAGAACCCTGGGGATCAAACCGACCGCAGACCGAAGAATACTGGCTGACACTGCCCTGATCCTCTGCGGCGTTGCCGGCATGAGGGCTCTGGTTCACGATCATCAGAGGAAACCCCTCAACTGCACAACACTGCTGCAACCAGCGCACCGCAACGTTCATTGGCGACGTTGTTGTGTGCGTCACGCGTATCGGTTTTCTGAATGAATGTATCGGCATTGACCGTGTTGACGATGCCCGGCTTCAGCGCAAAAGTCGCCGGATCGCAAACAGTAATCATCGCGTCTTCCAGCGCCTGCGGACCGTTTGCCCCCATGGCGCCGTAGGGATCCTTATGATCTCCGAGCGCCTGCGTCGTGTCTCCCGACAGCCGTGAAGCCAGCGGATAGGCCAGCGTGCACGCCAGGTCATTATGGGTGTGGGTGATGGCGAAGGAGCCCTTGACACGACCATCAAGGGCAGCGGCAAAAGGACCTCTGCCGGCCGTCATCCCATAATGCGAATAGGCGGCCTGCAGCAGCGTCACACTGTGCAGCGAAAGATTTTGCGGCGGGGTGAGCGCGGCGGCACTCGCCGTCACCAGCCTGCCACCGAAACTGTGACCCACAAGATGCAACCGCGTCTCTCTTGCCGGCACGATGTCCGCAAACGTCCGCGCAAGTCCTTCCCCGACCGTGCCGGCGCGCTTTTTCATCGTGTAGTACGTCATCTGGTTGAGCATCCATACAATGCCCGACCGGATCCCCTGCGCTGCGGAGGTGACCCAGTCGCCCAGTCCATTTATCTCGCCCGCCACCGGATCAATGGGGGAACGCCACCCGCTGGCCGACTTCAGCAGCAGCATGCGCGCTTCATATTGCGAGCGGGCCGATATCTCGAAAAGTGCAGCCTCGGCGCTGGGCTCGGCACCTGCCTCCGAATCCAGATAGCCAAATTTTTCTCTGGCGACGCTGAAGAACCTGGCAGCCGTCTCATTGCTCAGATCATCAGCAGCGCTGTGTGCCGCCGTTATGAGAGATGCAGCATCATCCCCGAGGAAATCACGCGCAATGGCCAGACCGGATTCGAAGTCCTCATCGCTCAGATCCGACACTGCCGCGGACTGGTCGAAGGCTTTCAGCGCACCCGCCTGCACCTCGGCGGCCATGGCCTGCGCTCCATCGTAGTCGGCGTCATATTTTTTGGCGGGCCACAAAACGCCCGCAACAACCATCGTGGCAGGATCGTGGCCGCCCGCCTGCAGCGCAGTGCAGACATTGTTCCACAACGTCCCGTAGAGTTTTTGCGCAGCTGGACGATCATTTTTCCAGCCATGCGACAAAACGACGATATGCGTGACGCCCGGCAAGTCCAGCGCCGCATTCAGCTGCTGAACAGGGCCGTCGCCATTATCCGTTTGCAGTTTTCCCTGTTCGTCGAACTGAAGCCAGACGAAAGGTGATGGACCGAGTTTACGCATGATTGCCTCCTGTACGGCTTGATGTGTCCCCGGACTACACTGACTGCAAGGCGCGCATCAGATCGATGAGCCCTGCTCCCTGAAACTCTGCGCGGCGCCCCAGACTCGTTGCGCTGTCCATGAAAATCCGCTTTACATGCTCGGGCTGCCCCTTGAATTCGCCATGGATGGACAGGAAGGCGGCTATACCCCCGGAAACGTGAGGCGCTGCCATGCTGGTGCCGGTATCTTCCTTGAATGGGGCGATCTCCGGCGTTTTCGCCTGGTACAGCGCGCAGGACACAATCCGTTCGCCCGGTGCGACCAGATCGGGCTTGTTGCGCCCATCGGCGGTCGGACCTTTCGAAGAAAAATACGAGATTCCGAAAGTATGCGGCTCGGCTCGGTGCGTGGAACCAACCGTGATGGCGAGATCAGCGTTCCCGGGATCGCTGATCGAGGCAAGGTGTGCTGCCATATCGGGGCTTCCGGACATGGTCTGCACAACGCCATAACCTGAATTACCTGCAGACACGACCACCACGACACCACTTTTGACGAGGCGGTTCACCGCCGTGCAAAGGGGACTCTGGCCGGTGGCAAACCATTCCGCGTCGAAGCTGTAGCCCAGGCTGAGGTTGAGTCCGTGAATACGAAGATTGGCACCGTATTCGTTGGTCTGCTGGATATAACCGATCGCGGCAAGCAAAAGGCTGACATGCCCGCGCTTGTTGTTCATGACCTTCAGACTGACGAGCTTGCATCTGGGCGCAATTCCGGCAATCTGCCCATGCCTTTTTGAATCAGTTTCTTCCCGGGTTTCCTGATCCGACACGCGAATTTTTCTGGAAACGGCGATGGAATCGATCACGGTCTCGCCATTCGCGCCCAAAGCGGCGCCCACTCGCGTTTCTCCCGCAATGATGCCGGCGACATGCGTGCCATGACCGTTGTCATCACGTAACGCGTCGTCGGTCGCGCCCGTAAAGTCATGATGCTGAAGCCCGCCGGGAAGATCGAGCGTACGGTGCATGCGAAAGTGCGGATGAAACCCGTCTATTCCCGTATCGGCAACCGCCCAGACCACGCCGTCACCCGCCGCATCAAACGCCGCGCGCGCAGCGCTTGCCTTGATCGTCTGCGCAGACCGGTAAATGTGCTGCTCGAACTCATGATTGAGCCAGAGCTTGTAGACCAGAGGAGTGCCGGTACCACGCACCATGTCGCTATCGGGATCAGCGTCGGCGATTGTTGCGCTTGCGAGCCGGTCAATGCTTTTCGCAGTCAGCGATGCGAACAGGTAATGATCCGTCCAGATGCTGTTTTTCAGATCGATGTCGTCTTCGTCGACGAACAGCTGCGTGCAATCCACGGTGGGCAATGGATCCTCATCGTGCGCCAGCAACTGCTGCTTCCACCGCTTGTCCAGCCGCTCGCCTTTCAATCCGCCATAGGCACGCACGATGATACGTCTTGCCTGCGCCGCGCCTCCCGGCAAGGCCTGATTTCCTTCGATGATGACGGGAATCAGATCTGTCTCCGCGTCCGCCTCTTCCGCAGCCTCCATCCGTCTGCGCGTGGCTGTTCGCCGCTTGCGCCCGGTCTTTTCGACATATTCTTTCAGATCATTGGCAATGCGGGTGCGCGCAATGATTTCAGCTGCCGACTCACTCCCGCTCGCCTTCGTAGCCATTGCCTTCTCCTGCCGGCCGGATATCCGCGCCACTCCAGTTTCTTATATCCTTGCTTTCACTCTACATCAAATCTTTAGCAATGTGGCCCACCTTTCCCCACCCCTGAGTAAATCCTCCAGCAGGGGATTCACAATTTCCACTCCCCACGGGGACAGCAATGCGCCGAGCGCTACGCAATTGAGCACAACCGTGATCCAGAAGACGGACTGAAACGAAGGCTTGGATGATTTGTGCCGGAACACCCGCTGGGCGCCTTGATTCGCTCGCCGGCAAATGCAACTGATTTCGCCTGGGGCCGTCCATTGTCATCCATGCCCAGCTCGTAGGTCACAAGCGCGTCGAGTTCCGGGCGGCGTGCCCGGCTGGAAAACGACGTGATGTGTACGAAAACCTGTTTTCCTGCCTCGAGCGGCGTTATGAAACCAAAGCCCTGGTCATCCTTCCAGGTAGTGATCCGGCCCTGATGGCGCGCGCATATCGCTGCTCCCATGAAAAGCTGACAAGCACATGAAAAGCCGGTAGCGTAAGGGCTGCGACCTGATGCCATCATCCCGCTTCCAGATCGCCCCATGTCCGACAATCCCCGAAGTTCCGGAGTGTTCCACGATGATCAGACTCATTGCAGCGACAATCTCACTGGCTCTGCTATCGGCCTGCGCAGGCCCGCGCATCGATACCGACGTGGACCCGATGACAGACTTCAGCCGCTATCACAGCTATGTCTGGACGCAGGAACCCATGGACGCGCCACCGCTGGTGAGACAACGTATCGTGCGCACCATCGATGAGCAACTGCGGGCCAAAGGGTGGCAGCGCCGGGAATCCGGACATGAGGCAGACATCGGCATCGTAGCGCATGTGGCGACGGAAACGCGGCAGAATCTGGATACCTTCTACAGCGGCCCGGCCTGGGCCGGCTGGGGATGGCATGGCGGCTGGGGCATGGGCATGGGTATGGCGCAGACCATCGTCACAACATACGAGGTGGGTACGCTGGTCGTTGATATGTTCGATCTGAAGGACAGGCGTGCCGTGTGGCGCGGCAACATCAGCGGCACCATCCCCGACTCATCGGAAAGGCTCAACAAGGGCATCCAGGATGGCATTGCCCGGCTGTTCGAGGGGTTCCCCCCTGACAGCAACAGGAAATAATCCCCAAATGACCATACTCACATCCGCAGATGACGGCCCACTGACCCACGCTGTACTCAAGGCGCACCACCGCCAGGTGCGCGAATCACACCCCGACGGCCTGAGCCTGCGCATCCACCGCGCACTGAGCTGGCTGAATCGTGCAGAACAGGCAGAGGACGTGGACGGCAAGTTCATCTTCCTGTGGATTTCCTTCAATGCGGCCTACGCGCAGGAACTGGATGACAGCGAGCGCATGTCCGACCAGTTTCTGTTCATGGCCTTTCTTGGAAAGCTCTGCGATCTTGATATCGACAGACACCTTCACGATCTGATCTGGAACGAGTTTTCCGGCAGCATCCGCACCCTGCTCGACAACCCCTACGTCTACCACCCGTTCTGGGAGTTTCAGCGTGGTCGTATCGATGAAGATGAATGGAAGCGCCGGTTTGAAGGCGCCAGAAAAATGGCACAGCGGGCACTCGCCAATGGCGATACACCCCTGCTGCTCTCGATTGCGTTCCGTCGCCTCTACATGCTGCGCAATCAATTGATCCATGGCGGCGCCACCTGGGGCGGCCGGGTCAACCGCGAACAGCTGCGCGACTGTACCCGGCTCCTGGGCAAACTGGTGCCTGTCATCATCAGACTGATGATGACCAATCCGAACACGCTATGGGGTGATGCAGTCTACCCTGTCGTGAACTGATCGTGGCGAGCACAACCGGCATCTGCGATCGGGCGGGCAAGAATTCAGAATATCGAAATCCACTACTATTTCCTCATGCTGGCAAAAAGGAGTCCACAATATATGACCGCGCGCACGCGTCTGCTCCTGCTCAACAAACCGTTCGGCGTGCTGACGCAGTTCACCGACCGGCAGGGGCGTCCCACGCTCAAGGACTATGTGAACGTGCCCGATGTCTACCCGGCCGGGCGACTCGATCGCGACAGCGAAGGCCTTCTGCTGCTCACCAATGACGGACGGCTCCAGTCGCGCATTGCCGACCCGCGGCATCGCATGTCAAAGACGTATTGGGCCCAGGTGGAAGGCGAGCCCTCTGCAGATCAGATTGCCCGGCTCGCGGCGGGGCCACCGCTGAAGGACGGGCCCACCCTGTCCGCCACGGTGCGCCCGATGGCGGCACCCGCACTGTGGACCCGCGACCCGCCGGTGCGTTTTCGCAAGCACATCCCGACGGCGTGGCTGGAAATTACTGTGCATGAAGGTCGCAACCGGCAGGTCAGACGCATGACGGCGGCAGTCGGCCTGCCCACATTGCGCCTGGTACGCGTGGCCATTGGCCCATGGGATCTGGGCAGTCTGCAGCCGGGCCAATGGCGTGAGGTCGATCCGGGTCGTGTTTCGGCTTGAAGGCTCAGTGCTATTCAATCCTGTCTAACGTCCTGGCGAGTCTTGGCGTATCAGGTATCGAAGACGTCTTCAAGCTGCCGGGCATCCAGCACCCTGAGCGCCCATTGCTGCACGGTATCGGCATCTGCTTGAGCGATGCGCTCTGCAGCCCATTCGGGTATGGTGCCAAAGCGACGTTGAAGCTGAGCTTGCAACAAACGAACAGCGCCCGCAAGCCGGCCTTCTTGTAGACCAAAACGTCGGCCTTCCTCCATTCCGGCATCCTTCTCTTTCTTGAGCAGGTAGCGGTCGATGCTGCTGAGTTGTTCCAACATGGCGGAATCCTCCGACTGTTCCAGGATTTCGATGAAACGCGCATCAAGCTGCGGGGGCAGCACCAGCAGACGGTCGATCAACCGGAACACCGCACCCCGCAATGCAGGGCCATACGCCCATTGCCTGAGCGCACGGGCAAGCCTGAGCTTGCTCGCAAGACGGGTGGCGCCGGATGCAGCAGCCCGCACTTCAAGCTGGGCCAACACTATGACGGCAAAGGGATTGACCGGTGCCAGCATCTCCAATTCTGCCACACGATGGCGCAAGACAGAGTCTTTTCCAATATGACATGAGTCTGAGCGAGGTCTCGCGTTTCCAACATGAGATGAGTCTGAAGCGTTCGCGGTTTGGCTTTAAGTGGTCGATCATTAGTCATGGTGATCGATATGCAAGAAGA
>JBBAFU010000021.1:0-34498 GCA_041655275.1 Castellaniella sp.
GCGCAGCGAACAGCGTAACCACGCCACGCGGCACCAGCTCCCCCCAGATGAACCGTGGCGGCTTCGGCGGGTTTGTCAGCAGATCGGCAATGGACACCGGCTGCAATGGCGTGCCCTGGTAAAGCGGTTCAGGCGTAGCGGCCGTCTGCGCCGCCGGCGGCCTAACCCAGGCGTCTGGCAGATTCTCATAGCGCGGCCGTGCTTTACCGCGCGCGCTGTCCAGGGTTGCGGTGATTTCACCTTCAGCCAGCCCCGTGCTGGCAGCGGCGCGCTCGAGCACGTCCGTTACTTCAGCTTCGTTCAGTCGGCCAGCCTTCGCAAGCCCGTACAGTCCGAATGCCTGGCGGTTCAGCTCGGCGTTGCGCTCTCCTATTAGTTTGCTGGCAACGGCCCCTATAGCGCGCTCCAGCGCCGCCTGTGCGTATCGATCATCGGTGACACGCGGGGGCGTCTGGGCACGCTCCGGCGGCTCACTGGCAGGGACGGCAGGGAACGCCTCCAGCAGCTCGGCAGCGGTGTACAGCCGGTTGGTGTCCAGCTCCACCAGCCGCGTCTGGAACGGCTGCGGCTCTGGGTTTTCCTTGGATGTCTTTTGATGCCAGAACCCCGGCAGTCGCATGGGGCGCGGTAGATCGTTCACCTGCCCATCTGTGCCCAGCAATTCAATGATGCGCTTTTGCAGCGGCTGAAACTGCTTGAGCGCCAGATCATCCACCAGCCAGTAGACATGATGCTTGCCAGGCGAAGATTCCACAATAACGGACGGCTGCAATGGCAGCTCGAGCGAATCAAAGCGGGCCGGATCGGCAACGTCATAATCTGCATACACGGCACGCACACGAATGATGTTTTCTGTTTTGCGTCCTTTGCCGTCGGTTTCGTTGATTGTGACGAACACGCCCGCGCCCTTGGCTTGTAGGCGCTCCAGGGCGGCCGCGTGCTGGCTCAGCGGGCCGTGCAACGGCTTCGCCAGATATCCGCGCTTCTCGTAGTGATCATCAGCAGTCTGGAACGTCCAGGCGTCTGCCTGGGGATCGATGGCTTGCAGGAACTGCTCAGCCTGGGCTAGATCGGGGGCGATCATGGCTAGCCCTTAGCAGCGGCTTTCGGCTATACGTTGTTGAATCCAGCTTTCAACTTCGGCGGCAATCCATCTTTTGGTTCTGATACCTACGGCAATGGGCTGGGGGAACCCTTCGTTTGCCATCTTTGAATAAACCGTTTGCGTGCTGCGAACGCCGATCTGGCGCTTCACCGCGTTGATGTCAAGCAATACAGTTTGAGTTTCGGTAGCCATGTTTTAACCTCGTTAATAGGTTGTTGGAACATGGTTACCCATTATTTGCATCGAATAAACGCAGCCCGGCTATGTTGCGCTTTTAGTTTTCTTTCGTCGCGTTCGGGACAAAAGCTCTCGGAATGTGTCTTTTGTCGTGCGCCCACCTTCAAAGGTAACGCCCAGCTTGTCATCAGTCGGTGACAGCCCCAGCTCGTCGAGTTTTGCAATGTATTGCGGCCATAGCTCGGCAGGCTTGAGATAATCGCCCAGGGCATCCCTTTGCTTCGCAAGACTACGGATAATGGCAGTTGCGCTTGTACCGCCGTCGTCGGTGTCGATGGTAGCGCGCGGCCTTCTTGCTTTGGGCTTTTGATCGGCCAGGTAAAATTGCCCGGCAATGCAGAACTCGGCAATCTCCCTGATCTGCGCCTGGCCGATCGCTTGCGTCTGCGGATCTTCACTTCTTGCCATCTGCGCATACTGGATGATCAGCGTTGCAGTCTGATCCACCAGCGGCAGGATTTCATCGCGCCCGCCGGGAAACCCGTACTTGATGCGCGCGCGGCGATGCCTGGGCTGTCTCATAACGCCACCTTGCGCCGCATCCGGGTTACTTTCGCTGGCCGCTGCTCGAGCGCGTTGTACAGCGCCTGCAATGCCTGCTCTTTCTCAGGCGCGCGATCATAGGCGTCATAATGTCGAGCTTGCACGCCTGCAACGCCGTGTGATTGCAAATGCCCGCGAATCTCCCGTGATATGCCGATTCGTGCCAGCAGTGTCTCTACGCCACTGCGCACCTGCTTGAGCTGAAAATCCGACAGCGTATCGGCCATGATGGCCTGCGCCCACTTGCTCACCGTGCTGGCGCTGATATGCGTCTGGCCGCCGTCAGTGCTCAGTGCGTAATGCCCACCGCTTGACGCTTCAGCCAGCGCCTTTCTGGCAGCCGGGATCAATGGCAGAGTATGCGCGCGCGGCTCACTGCCAGGCCGGCCCTTGCCATCGAACAGCGTGATCATGCCGTCGCCCACGTCCAGGCTCAGCAGGCGCACCAGCTGGGCAATGCGCTGGCCGCCGGTGAGCAGGTGCAGGCGCAGCACCGCACCACGCACACCCGGCACTCGCTTGATGGCGCGCCAGTACCGCATCATGTCATCGAGTTGCAGCGGATCTTTGTCTGCCCGGTTCTGTGCGGTGTCAGGCACCGTATCGGCCGCCGGGTTGTGGCGGATCTTGAATGCCTTGAACTTCACCGGCACGCTGGCATCCAGGCGCGCGCGTTTGGCCGTCTCATAGGCCGCCCGCACATAGGATCTCAGCTTGTTGGCCGTGCGCCCTTTCCCGGCATCGAGCAGGCGGCGCATCATGTCGGCAATATCTTCTGGTTCGATCTCCACCGCCGCCCGAGTTGCCAGCCTGGGGAACGCTTCGATGACATGCAACGTGAATATCGAGCGGGCATCACTGTGCGAGCTGCGCCCGAGTGCTTCCAGGTGATCGCAATACATCAGCAGCAGGCGCTCCAGCGTCTGCTCGTTGGCTTCCAGCTGCGCCTCATAGGCTTGCCTGGCCGCATCACGTTCAGCCTGGCGGATGGCCTCATAGCCGCCCTGCTCGCGGTTATCTTGGTGCTGTCTGGCAATGTCGATGGCCACCTGGCGGGCCGCTGCAATCGAGTAACCATGTCGGGTTGGCTTCACGGATCGCGGGGCGGCTCGGCTGTCGTACTGGCCGATGGGCACCCGTACCGTCTTTCTGTTCAGCGCACCGCGCCAGTAGAACGTCGTTACCCCGGATCTGTCCTGGCGGGCTTCCAGCGTGCCCACGGGGTTTACTTTTTCCAGTGCGGTATATCGCCCCGGTGCCAGTGTTTTGATGATCTCGAATGGTTCCATTTGCCTAGTCCGTTAGTCGTACGTTTACGTCTCGTTTACGTCTTTCCATTGTATGGCAATGGATAACTTTGGACTAGTCTGGAAAGTGATCGTTGTTAAATCAATGAGTTATAGATTCCAATAAAATCCAATCTGTATAGGGGGCTACGGACTTTTAATCCGTTGGTCGCGCGTTCGAATCGCGCACGACCCACCAACAATAATCCGAAATATCAGTAAGTTAGAGCCGCGTCTCACGCGGCTCTCTTCTTTTCCGCCGCCGGGCTTGCAACTTGGAAATGCGTTTCCCAAGTAAAATCTCCTTCAATCCGTACATCAGGCAAGACAACTTGAATCAACGCACGCGACACAAGCAAAGGCACCTTCGAATTGCCGCCTTGGCCTTTGCCTTGGCTTTGGGAGCCGGACTGGGTTTGTCGGGCTGTGGCGGCATGCACAATCCGGGCGCTTCAGCCTGGATGGACATCGCCGTGCTCGGCTTCAATGATTTCCACGGTAATCTTGAGCCGCCCGGCATTACGGTGACGGACAGGGATGGCAGCGGACAAGCGGTGGCTGTACCGGCCGGCGGTGCGGCCCACCTGGCCAGTGCCGTGGCCGGGCTGCGTGTCGCGCATGAGCACTCGGTGGTGGTGGCGGCAGGCGATCTGGTGGGTGCCTCACCCATGGTGTCGTCAATGTTTCTGGACGAGCCCAGCATTGAGGCGCTCAACCTGATGGGGCTGGAGTTTTCCGCCACCGGCAATCACGAGTACGACCAGGGCGCGCAGGAGCTGCTGCGCTTGCAGCATGGCGGCTGCGAACAGTACACCAGCAAGGTGCCCTGCCGCCTGAACGGGCGCTTTGCCGGCGCACGCTTCCAGTATCTGGCGGCCAACACTCTGACTGCGGATGGCAACACCCTGCTGCCGCCCACGGGACTGAAATTTTTCGAGCAGGATGGCGTGCGCATCGGCCTGGGGTTCATTGGGCTGACGCTGCGCCAAACGCCGAACATGGTGCGACCCTCGGGTGTGGCCGGGCTGCGTTTTGCCGATGAGGCCGAGACCGTCAATGCCCTGATTCCGTCCCTGCGTGCCCGGGGTGCGGACGTGATCGTGGTACTCATCCACGAGGGCGGGGCGACCACCACCGATTTGCAGGACGACAGCTGCGAAGGCCTGTCGGGCGATATCGTGCCGATCCTGCAGCGCCTGTCCCCAGAGGTTGACGTGGTGGTCTCTGGCCATACCCACCGCGCCTACATCTGCGACCATGGGCGGATCGACCCTCAGCGGCCGTTTCTGCTTACCAGTGCCGGCCTGTACGGCAGCCTGCTGACCGAGATCGAGCTGCGCATTGACACCGGCAGCCGCCGCGTGTTGCGCAAACGCGCACGCCAGCACATCGTGCAAGGCCAGGCGCAGCAAGGCCCGGACGGTAGCGTGCCCGTGCAGCAAGACTTTCCGGTGTACGCCGCCGATGAGCAGGTCGCGGCCCTGGTCGCCCGCTACCGTGAGGCGGTGGCCCCACTGGCCGCGGCTCCGGTGGGAGAACTGGCCGGCCCGGCCTTGCGCACGCTCGACCGCAACGGCGAATCGGTGATGGGTCGCATCGTTGCCGATGCCACGCTGGCCGCCACGCAAAGCCCGGAAGGCGGCGGCGCGCAGCTGGCCTTCCTGAACTCCGGCGGCATTCGTGCCGACCTGTTGCCCGACGCGCAAGGGAGCGTGAACTACGGACAGATCTACAGCGTCCAGCCCTTTGGCAACACACTGATGGTGATGAGCCTGAGCGGGGACGAGCTGCGCCGGATACTGGAGCAACAGTTTGACAGCGGCACCAACACGGTCACTTCCCCGCGTATCCTGCAAGTCTCCAGCGGCTTCAGCTACAGCTTTGACCTGAGCCGCCCTGCCGGAGAGCGCATCAGCAACATGCAGCTGCACGGAACGCCCATCGAACCGCAGCGCGACTACCGGGTCGGCCTGCAAAGCTATCTGGGCAGCGGCGGCGACAACTTCAGCATGTTCCGCCAAGGGCGTGACATCAGCGGTGGCAGCCTGGACCTTGATGCCCTGGCTGATTATCTGCGCACCCGCAGTGCGAACGGCCCGATGGCCTTGCCGCAAGAGTCCCGCATCCGGCGTGTGGGCACCTAACACCCCAAGCCGAACCGGAGCCCGAGATGTGGATGATACGTTGCACCCAGGCTGTCATGCTGGCCTGCCTGGCACTGTTTGCCGCGCTCACGGCCTTCAACAATCTCGCCGATCCCCAGGCGAATGCCGCCTTTGTCCGGCATGTGCTGGCCATGGACGACATTTTCGAGACCAGCCACCCGGCGCGCTGGCGCGCCATCACCAGGCCCGCCCTCTGGCAGCTGGCCTACGCCCTCATCATCGCGGGCGAAGTCTTGACCGCCGTCTTGCTGGGATCGGGTGCCTGGCGCCTGTGGCGCGCACGGCATGCCACACCCGATGCCGCTGCCCGCGCCCGTCAATGGGCCATGGCGGGAATCCTGAGCGGTTTCCTGGTCTGGTACCTGGGCTTCATGATCATTGGCGGCGAGTGGTTCCTGATGTGGCAGTCCGGGCAGTGGAACGGTCAGGCCAGTGCTTTTCGCTTCTACATGACGCTGCTGGCGGTCGGGATTTTCATCAGGCTGCCTGAGAGTTGAACCTCCAAGCCTGCTGTACGCGTCACCGACTCACAATCAACGTACGCGTCGCACTCAGTTTTTTCTGTCCTTCTGCCGTGATCTTGATCGTCACCTGGCGCGCGCTGAAATGCTCGGGCAGGGGCATGCGGCCTTCCAGGTGAACGTAGCGCTCCAGCGCTATGCCTACCGGCGTCAGGTTGACGTGGGCGGCGCGCCCGTTGCTGTAGCGTCCTTCGACCACCAGTTCCATCTCGCCCTTGAACAGCTTGCTCTTGTCCTTGTCCTGGATGATGAGGATACGGTAGGCAAGATCGCCTTCGGCATTGCTGAAGCTGGCTGCCCGGATGCCGGGTGAAGTGCTGCGCGGGTCGGGCGGCATGGCCTCGGCGAACCGTTCGATATCCTCATTTTGCGCGATCAGGCGCTGGCGAATGCTTTCCAGCTCCTGGGTACGGGTCT
This sequence comes from Castellaniella sp., assembly GCA_041655275.1. Taxonomy (GTDB): domain Bacteria; phylum Pseudomonadota; class Gammaproteobacteria; order Burkholderiales; family Burkholderiaceae_B; genus JAJYRX01. The sequence continues at coordinate 6,275 of JBBAFU010000021.1, forward strand.
GCAGCGCCGTTTCGTTTTCCTTCAGTTCCCGCTGCTGGCGACTGAGCTCGGTTTGCAGGCGCTGTTTTTCAATATTGGCGCTGTTCAGATCGAATTGCAGTTGTTCCGACTGCTCGACCGTCAGACGCGTGGGGCCGTAGCTTTTCTGCAGGAACAGCAGGCCGCCTGCGCCGAGAACGACGCCGGACAGCATGAGCACCAGCCAGCGCGGGATGCGTCGCCGGCGTCGCGTGCCGTAGGTTGTGGGCCTGAAGACGTGGCGATTGCGTGAACCAAACATGAACTATCCTCTTTCCTTGCCACCATGATTGGGGTCTTCTTTGATCACAGAAGAGTGTATCCTGCATGCCGCGCCTGCGACAAACGCGTATTCAGCGCCGTCAGCCGCGCGGGTGTTCCCACGTCGACCCAGTCGCCCTCATGGCGCCAGCCGATGACGCCCTGCTGCGTCATGGCCTGACGCAGCAGGGGCGCCAGGGGTTGACGGGTATCCGGCCCTATCCCTTCAAAGAGTGCAGGCTGGTAGACACCGATGCCGGCAAAGGTCAGGGTGTGCGCCCGGGTGTCATCGGCGCGCAAGACCAGAGGGAACCAGGCCTGGCCGGCAGGTACGGAGAGGGGCAGGAAGTCGCCGTCGGGCCGGTGCGCGGGGTTGCTGACCATCAGCAGGCCGGCCAGCGCGCCCCGGCGCTCGAGCGTGGCCTGCCACTGGCGTGCGCCGGCCGGATCCCAGTCGCACCAGACATCGCCGTTGATGACGAGAAAAGGCCTGTTCTCGAAGAAGGGCAGGGCGCGCGCAATGCCGCCTGCGGTTTCCAGCGCCTCGGTTTCCGGCGAGTAATGCAGGCGCAGACCGAACTGCCCGCCATGGCCCAGGACGGCTTCGATGCAGGCGCCCAGCCAGGCGTGATTGATGATGACATCACGAAAGCCTGCACGCGCCAGACGCTTCAGATGCCAGACGATGAGCGGCTGGCCGCCCACCTCCAGCAGGGGCTTGGGCAGGTGGTCGGTCAGCGGGCGCATGCGCTCGCCCCTGCCGGCGGCCAGAATCATTGCGCGCATCAGAATGTGTAGCCGCTGACGACGGGCGTCTGTTCGATGCGGTCCAGGATGCGCAGCAGCGGACCGAAGATGCCATAGCGCCGGGCGACCTGGCGCACATAGGCGCTTACCCGGGGCAGGTGGGGCAGGTAGTGATGCTTGCCGTCGCGATGCGCAAGGCGTGCAAATACGCCCAGGATGCGCAGGTTGCGCTGCAGGCTCATCCATTCGTAGGCTTCATGAAACCGCGCAAAGTCGGTATCCACGGGCAGGCCGGCCGTACGGGCGGCTTCCCAGTAGCGTATGGCCCAGTCCAGCTGCTGCGGCTCGTCCCAGGTGGTGCGCGCATCCATGACGAGCGAGGCGATGTCGTAGGTGATGGGGCCGGCAAGGGCGTCCTGATAGTCGATGATGCCGGGCATGCTGTCGTTGCTGCTGTTATCACCGTCCCGAATGATGAGATTGGGCGAGTGGAAGTCGCGGTGCACGAAGACGCGGGCCGCCTGCAGGTTGTGTGCCACCAGCGCAGAGAAAATACCGGCCAGTATGGCCTGTTCGTCATCCGTGAGCGGCATCCCGAGGTGGCGCCCGGCATACCATTCGGCAAAGACCTGGAGCTCCCCGAGCAGTCGCTCGCGGTCGTAGACCGGCAGGGTATCGACGGGCGTGGCCTGCATCTGTACGAGTGCGGCCAGTGCCTGCCGATATAATGCCTGCAGGCGTGCGTCATCCAGGCCGGCGACGATGGCATGGTAGTAGGTCTGGCGGCCCAGATCCTCGATGAGCAGAAAGCCCTGATCCATGTCCCGGGCCAGTATGCGCGGCACGGCAAGCCCGGTCTGCCGAAGCAGGTGGCTGATGTGCACGAATGCCGGATTGTCCTCGCGCCCGGGCGGCGCATCCATGGCCATGACGCTGCCCCGCGGTGTGGCGGGACATGTGGCCAGGCGATAATATCGACGGAAACTGGCGTCGCTGGAAGCGGGGCTGATGTCTTCGAGAATCAGGCCATGCTCGGGGGCCAGATCGGCCAGCCAGCGCAGCAGGGCCTGGTGGCGCGGGTCCGTGGGGGTGCGGGAACGGGAATCCATGGGCGGTCGAATAAGAAGATGAACCATCTATAATACCGGCTTGCCGGACGGTGCGGGGCCCAGGCCCGGCCAAAGATCATTGTTGAGGGGAGGCCGTATTCTCGTGCGAGGGCGCTGGTGGGCAACTCTGGCAGCAGGCGCGCTGGGCTGGACCCTGGCGGGTTCGGCGGCGGGCGGCGATATGCTCGCCGGTCTGGTGCTGGCCCCTTCCCTGCGGCTGCATGCCCCGGGTGGTGATCAGGACATGGCGGCCTTTCTGTCGGCCGACGAGGTGATTGCGGATGCCGCCGGCCGGCTCAGCTTGCGAGGTTCCGCCGAGGTGCGCCGCCGGGATGCCGTGGTCAAGGGCGACGAGATCGAATACCAGCAGGACAGCGGCCAGTTGCGTGTGCGCGGCAATGGCCTGATCATGCGTGAAGGCAGCATCGTGCGCGGACCCGCCTTCGATTACAACCTGCAGACGGATTCGGGCTACATGGCGCAGCCCGATTTCTGGTTTGGCGCCGGCGCAGGCAGCGGTTCGGCCGATGCCGCCGAGATCTTCAGTCGCACGCATATGCGGCTTACCAATGTCGAATACACCGGCTGCCCCTGCCCGGAACCGGCCTGGGTGATACGCTCGCCCCGGGTGGATCTTCATTTCGATGATAACGAAGGTGTGGCGCGCGATGGCGTCCTGTATTTCAAGGACGTGCCGCTGCTGTATTCGCCCTGGCTGTCGTTTCCCCTGCGCAAGGAAAGAAAGTCCGGCTTCCTGCTGCCCACGTATGGAACCTCGAGCAAGAGCGGTCTGGATTTCTCGCTGCCGTATTACTTCAACCTGGCGCCCAATTACGACGCCACGCTCACGCCGCGCTATCTGAGCAAGCGCGGTCTGCTGCTCGGGGGCGAAGCCCGGTACCGGGGTGAACGCCATCAGGGCATGGTGGCGGGCACCTATCTCCCGAGCGACCGGCAGCGCGGTTTCAATCGCTGGTTCGTCTCGGCGCAGCACGAGCAGGATCTGGGTCACAATCTGCATGGATCGCTGCTCTATCAGCGTGTGTCCGATGATGATTATTTTCGCGATATTTCCAATATCGGGCTGAATGAGGCGACTACGGACTATCTGGCCAGCACCGCAGCGCTGAGCTGGACGGGTTCGCGCTATGTCAGTGCCTCGCTGGTTGCGACGCGCTATCAGACGCTGCAGGACAGGACGGCAAATTATCGTCTGCCGCAATATGACAAGCTGCCCGATTTGCGCGTAAGGGCCCAGCGCTGGAACTGGGGCGGCTTCGATGTGGTGTCCGACAATCGTGTCACGCGCTTCCATATGCCGCGTTTCAAGTATGGCACGCACGCTTATCCTTTCAACCAGTACGACCCCTGGCTGACATCCGGCGCAGGTGATCTGGCACCCTATCAATCCTATGACGGCACACGCCTCACGTCCTATACGACGGTAGCCTATCCCATTGTGCGCCCCGGCTGGTTCATCACACCCAAGGTGGGCCTGCACATGAGCCATTATGCGACCCAGTGGCGCGGTTTCGGTCTGGCATCGGTCGAGCGGCTGGCAGGCAGCAATCATTATCCGGGCGGGCCACGATCGCAATCGCGCGTGCTGCCCATACTGTCGCTGGATTCCGGCATGACATTCGAGCGCGATACGCATCTGTTCGGCAATCCGTCGATACAGACGCTGGAGCCGCGCCTGTACTATCTTAGGGTACCGCGCCGGGATCAGACGACCATCCCCGTCTACGATACGGCCATGGCCACCTTCAATTTCACCCAGGCGTTTGACGAGAACCTCTATTCCGGCGGCTGGGACCGCATTGCAGATGCCAATCAGCTGACGGTGAGTCTGAGCTCGCGCTGGATGGATGCCGAAACAGGCTTCGAGCGCCTTTCGCTGTCGGTGGCGCAGCGCATCTATTTTTCGGATCAGCATGTCACCCTGCCCGGCCAGATGGCGCGCAAGGACACCAAGTCCGACTATCTCGTGGGTGCCCAGGCAGCGCTGACCGATCGTTTCCGTGTACGTTTCGACGCGCAGTTCAATCCCGAATCGCGCGAGCGCAACCGCATGTCTGCGGGTTTTCGCTGGGAGCCCCAGCGCCTGGCGACCTTGTCCGCCGCCTATCGCTATGATCGCGACTGGCGCGAGATCGAGGACCGGCGCTTTCGCCCGGCGGCGGGCGACCAGGATCACGGTCGCGAGCAGATCTCGCTCGCGGGGCAGTGGCCGCTCAGCAACCGGTGGTATGCGATGGGGCGGTATGATTACTCGCTCAAGGAGAAACGGTCCACCCAGTCCATCTTCGGTCTTGAATACAAGGGCGATTGCTGCTGGGCGGCCCGCATGGTGTTGCAGCGGTATGCCGTGTCACGCCAGGACGTGAATACGGCACTGTTCTTTCAGCTCGAACTTTCGGGCCTGGGATCGTTGGGAACCGATCCCATGAGCCTGCTGAGCGAGCGCATATCCGGCTATCAGAGCGTCTCTTCGCCACAACCCGAGCCGACGCGATTCGAGAGGTACGAGTAAATGCCCAGATTGTTCATCCGGCCCCTGTGGGCTCTGGTTCTGTGGATTGTCATGCTGGGTGTGAGCCCGGCGCAACCGGTCACGCCACAGACCGGATCGCGAGCTTTCGTCGACGGGATTGCCGCGGTGGTCAACAAGAGGGTCATCACCTTGCAGCAGGTGGCCATCGAGGCCGCCCATGCCCGCGATCAGCTGCGCCGGCAGAACATTCCCGTTCCCGAGGGCGATGCGCTGGAGAAGCAGGTCCTGCAGCGCCTGATCGGCCAGGAGCTGCAGCGCCAGGAAGCACAGCGTCTGGGCATACAGGTCAGCGAGAAGGATATCGGCATTGCGCTCGAGTCCATTGCGGCGCGTAACCGCCTCTCGATCGATCAGCTGCGCCGCGAAGTGGAAGCCGGCGGCACGCCCTGGGATCGCTACATGGAAGACCTCGAGCACGATGTCCAGCTCGAGATGCTGCGCCAGCGCGCCGTGGACAGCACTATTTTCATATCGGATGCGGATGTCGATGCCTTCCTGCGCTCCCGCGGGGCATCGTCCATGATGCAGGGCGGCCAGGCGCTCAGTGCGCCGGCCGGCGCAGCGCCGGCGGCCGCCGGGCCGCGCAGTATTGCGCTGGCCCAGATCCTGGTGGCCGTGCCCGAGGGCAGCAGCACCGCCGAGCGGGCGCAACTGCGGGCCAGGGCCGAATCCCTGTTGCAGCGCGTTCAGCGGGGCGAGGATTTCGCCGGTGTCGCGGCAGAAGCTTCGGATGGCCCGGAAGCCTTCGAAGGCGGTGTGCTGGGTGAGCGGCCTGTGGAAGGCTGGCCCGATCTCTTCATTGAAGCGACCCGCGACCTGGGCGTGGGCGGCATCAGCGCCATCGTGGGCAGTGGCAACGGTTTTCACATCCTCAAGGTGATCGGCATGGATGCGCCGGCGACATCGGCTCCGGCCGCGGCCGCACCAGCCGCTGCGGCCGGCATGCCCGCCATGCCCGCCTCCACCATAGTGACCCAGACCCATGCGCGCCATATCCTGATCAAGACGTCCCAGGTGATGTCCGATGAGAAGGCCGAGGAGCAGTTGCGCCTGCTGCGCGCGCGTGCAGCGCATGGCGAGAGCTTTGCCGATCTGGCGCGACGCCACTCCGAGGATGCGTCGGCGCCGCAGGGCGGCGATCTGGGCTGGCTCAATCCGGGTGAAACCGTACCGGCATTCGAGCGTGCCATGGATGCCCTGGCGCCCGGCGAGATCAGCGAGCCGGTGCAGTCCAATTTCGGCTGGCACCTGATTCGTGTGGAAGAGCGGCGCGAAAAGGATGTGGGTGATGAGGCGCTGCGCGCCCAGGCCCGGCAAATCCTTTTCCAGCGACGCGTGGAGCCGGCCATGGAAGACTGGCTCAGCCACCTGTGGGGGCAGGCCTATATCGACAACCGCCTGGACCCCGGCGCCAATCGCCGGCAGCGCCGCTGAAGCACGCGCATGGGGCATCGCGTACGCAAGCGTTTCGGCCAGCATTTCCTGCACGATGAGGGTGTCGTGGATCAGCTCGTGCGCGCCATTGCGCCGCAGCGCGATGACCGCATGGTGGAAATCGGGCCGGGCATGGCGGCGCTGACGGCGCCGCTGCTCGATCGGCTTGAATACCTCACCGTGCTCGAGATCGACCGTGATCTGGCAGGGCACCTGCGCAGTCTTTTTCCCGACACCCGGCTGCGTGTGATCGAGCAGGATGCCCTGAGCTTTGATTACGCCAGCCTGGGGCCGGGCCTGCGTGTGGTCGGCAACCTGCCCTACAACATTTCCAGTCCGCTGCTGTTTCATCTGGCCGCCTACGCCGATGTCGTGATCGACCAGCACTTCATGCTTCAGCGCGAAGTGGTCGAACGCATGACGGCTGCGGCCGGATCATCGGCCTATGGGCGGCTGTCGGTGATGCTGCAGGCACGCTATCGCATGGAGCAGCTCTTTGACGTGGATCCCGGCGCCTTCGATCCGCCGCCGCGCGTGATGTCGTCGGTGGTGCGCATGCAGCCCCTGCCGGCCGACAGGCCCGGGCCGGTGTGCGAGGCCCTGTTTGCGGCCCTGGTCGCCCGGGTCTTCGGCCAGCGGCGCAAGATGCTGCGTCGCAGCCTGGGCGTCCGTGTTGCAGACATCGACTGGCCGGCAGCAGGGATTGCACCGACGGCACGACCCCAGGAGCTGTCGGTCGCACAGTTCATGCAGCTGGCCGACCACCTGCACGCACGCGGTGTGACGGCGGCGCAGCTTCAGCCGAAGAACCAGTAGGTCACGGCAATCGCCGCGAGGACGCCGGCGAATTCCGCCACGAGCGCACAGCCCACGGCATGGCGCGCGCGCTGCACACCCACGGCACCAAAGTAGACGGCCAGTACATAGAAGGTGGTTTCGGTGCTGCCCTGCACGGTGGCGGCGGCCAGTGCCGGGAAGCTGTCCACGCCATGGGTTTGCATGGTTTCTATGAGCATGGCACGGGCGGCGCTGCCCGAGAAGGGTTTCACCAGCGCTGTGGGCAGGGCATCGACAAAGCGGTTGTCCATGCCCAGCCCGTCGATGAGCCAGCGGATCATGGACAGGGCGCCATCCAGGGCGCCTGAAGCGCGCAGGGCGCCAATGGCGCACAGCATGGCCACCAGATAGGGCAGCAGATCGCGGGCAATGCCGAAACCGTCGCGCGCGCCTTCGATGAATTGTTCGTAGACGGGCACCCGGCGCCAGGCACCCAGCAGCAGAAAGAGCACAATCACACCGAACAGCAGCAGATTGCCCAGCAGCGAAGAGGTGGCCGCCACTGCGGCCGCATTCATGCCGGCAAGCACGGCCATGAGTGTGCCCACGACGAGCCCGATGCCGGCCAGCCAGAGCAGCACCACAGGGTCATGCAGGCGCAGACGCTGCATCAGCGCGACGCTGAGCAGGCCGGTCAGCGAGGAGGTGGTGGTGGCGAGCAGGATGGGCAGAAACACCTGGGTGGGATCCGGTGCGCCCTGCTGCAGGCGATACATGAAGATGGTGACCGGCAGCACCGTCAGGGACGAGGCGTTGAGCACCAGAAAGAGGATTTGCGCATTGGTGGCCGTGCGGGGCTCGGGATTGAGCGTCTGCAGGGCGTGCATCGCCTTCAGGCCGATGGGCGTGGCGGCATTGTCCAGCCCCAGACCGTTGGCGGCGAAGTTCAGCGTGATGAGGCCAAGCGCCGGATGGCCGGCAGGCACTTCGGGCATCAGGCGCCGGAACAGCGGCGCCAGCCATCTTGCCAGGGTTTCGATCAGGCCGGCCGCTTCCGCAATACGCAGAAAGCCCAGCCACAGCGTCAGCGTGCCGAACAGCAGCACCATCAGGCTGACGGACAGCTCCGCCATGTCGAACAGGCTGCTCACCAGCCGGGCAAAGACCTGGGTGTCGCCCAGGATCAGCCATTGCCAGAGCCCGGCCAGGGCGGCGATGATGAAGAAGCTCAGCCAGATGCCGTTGAGCATGGTGCCGGCGCCTGAAGGTGATCAGGCCATCAGTCGACGCGACCTTTTCGCTGGATGAGCTCGATTTTGTAGCCATCGGGATCTTCCACGAAAGCGATGACGGTGGTGCCGTGCTTCATGGGGCCGGCTTCACGGACGACCTTGCCCCCTTTTTCGCGGATGCGATCGCAGGCGGCATATGCATCGTCCACTTCGATGGCGATGTGGCCGTAGCCGTCGCCCAGATCGTAGTGGCTGGTATCCCAGTTGTGCGTCAGTTCAAGGACGGCTGCGCGGTCCTCGTCTTCGTAGCCGACGAAGACGAGCGTGAAGCGGCCGTCCGGGTAGTCATTGCGACGCAGCTCGCGCATGCCGAGGACCTGTGTGTAGAACCCGACCGAGCGCTCAAGATTGCCAACGCGAAGCATGGTGTGAAGAATGCGCATGAGAACCTCCGTGAAACCTGGGGTGAAATCTAGGCCTGCAGCAAGGGCAGGCGATCCGGATTGTGCTGTCTGAGCGCCGTCCTGGCGCTTTCCCAGCCCGGCATCAGCTGCTCGACCAGGCGCCAGAAGCCGGGGCCATGATCGAGGTGTGCCAGATGCGCCACTTCATGCGCAACCACATAGTCGATCAGGGACTGATCGAAGTGTATCAGGCGCCAGTTCAGGCAGATGCGGGCGTGCCGCGAGCAGCTGCCCCAGCGGGTGCGCGCCTGTGACAGGCGCCAGCCCTGAAGTGAGAGTCCGCTGATCTGCAGGAAATGATCCAGTCGCGCCTGCAGGCCGCAGCGCGCCTGCAGGCGCAGCCAGTCCTGCACGGCCACGGGCAGGTCGGGCACGGTGCCGGCCGGCGAGGCGGGCAGGCGCAGCCGGTCGCCCCGGCGCGGCGCCCGGCTGTCGCCACTGTAGCGCGCCGGGCTTCCCGGTGTATCGAAATCCACCTGGATGAGGACGCCGCGATAGGGCAGCAGGCCGCGCGTGTGCCACAGCGCGCGCGCATGATCTTCCTGCTGTGTGCGCTGCGCCACCCGGTCCAGGGCCTTCAGCAGCCAGTCCCGGTGATCTTCGAGCACGTGCAGGGCGGCGGTGCGGCCGGCCCATGCGGGTGCCAGCAGGCATACGCCGTGCTCGTCGACCTTGAGGCCGAAATGACGCCGGCGCGCGCTGCGCTGCCACCGGATGGCGGCGTCGATACCGGCCAGCGACAGCGGGCGGGACTCAGGCATCGCCATCGGGCAGAAGCTGCTGCATTTCGGTCTCTATCCAGTCCTTGACCTTGCGGTTGAGCGCTTCGGCGCTCATGCCGTCCGGGTGGATGGGAGGGCCGATGGACACCGTGACAACGCCGGGACGCTTGATGAAAGCGCGCCGGGGCCAGAACAGGCCGGCATTGTGTGCCACCGGAATGACGGGGGTGCCGGTCTTGACGGCCAGCCGTGCACCGCCCGAACGATAGCGCCCGACCGTACCGGCAGGAACGCGCGTGCCTTCCGGAAACAGCAGCGGCCAGCGGCCTTCGGCGATGCGCCGGCTGCCGATTTCCACGACCTGGGCCATGGAGTCGCGCCCGCGCGAGCGGTCAATGGGAATCATGCGCAGCAGCGCCAGGCTCCAGCCGAAGAAGGGCAGGCGATGCAGCTCCTTCTTGTAGACGAAGCAGACTTCGCGCGGCATGCAGGCGGGAAAGAACAGGGTTTCCCAGGCCGACTGGTGCTTGGACAGGATGATGGCATGCCCGTCGGGCAGGTTTTCCCATCCCCTGACCTGCCAGCGTATGCCCAGGATGAAGCGTGCGGCCCACAGCGCCATGCGCGGCCACACGACCGTGAGCCGGTAGCGCCAGCGCTGTGGCAGGGGCGCCCACAGCAGGCAGAGCAGGGCATAGGGGATGACGGTGACCACCAGAAAGGTCTGGTAGAGCGTGGCGCGCAGGATTGGCATTTCAGGTCTCGTTGCCCAGCAGGCGGTTCACCACGTCGGCCAGATCGTCGGCGAGCTGCGTACCCGGGGGCAGTGCGCCGGCGTCGGCCAATGTGCGCTCGCCGTTGCCGGTGCGCACCAGCCAGGGCGTGCACCCGGCCTCGCTGCCGGCGAGCAGGTCGCGCAGCGAGTCACCCACGGCCGGAACGCCTGTCAGGCTGATGTCGAAACGCCGGGCGATATCGTGGAAAAGTCCGGGACGCGGCTTGCGGCAGGTGCAGCCATCGTCGGGGCCGTGCGGGCACACGAAGATGGCATCCACATGCGCGCCCAGACCCGCGAGCGCCGCCTGCATGCGTTCGTGAATGCGGCATAGCGCATGGGCACTGATCAGGCCGCGTGCAATGCCCGACTGGTTGCTTGCGATCACGACGCGCCAGCCGGCGTGGCACAGCCGGGCAATCGCCTCCAGACTGCCCGGCAGGGCATGCCATTCGTCGGCGGTCTTGATGAAGGCGTCGCTGTCGTGATTGATGACGCCGTCACGATCCAGAATGATGAGCTTCACGATGCCAGCTGCGAGATGTCGGCCACGGTGTTCATCAGGCCATGCAGGCGCCTGAGGACGGCGAGGCGGTTGTCGCGTACGTCGGGCTCTTCGGCCATGATCATGACTTCGTCGAAGAAGCGGTCCACCGTGGGCGCTGCGGGGGCCAGGGCGAGCAGGGCACGGGTGAAGTCGCCACGCCCGAGTGCGGCCTGTGCCTCGGGTGCCAGCGCATCCATGGCGTCGACGAGCGCGTGCTCGGCCGCTTCGCGCAGCAGGGTGGGCTCGGGCCGGTCGGGACCGGGCTCGGCACGGCGCAGGATATTGGCCACACGCTTGTTGGCGGCCGCCAGACGATCGGCCTGCGGCGCGGCGGCAAAGGCTTCGCAGGCCTGGATGCGCGCCCGGACCTGGTGCAGCGGCGGTGTCGCAGCAAGCACGGCGTCAATGACGTGACGCTCCGACTGGCCGGCCAGCAGGTTGCGGTAGCGCTCCATGATGTAGCCGGCCAGCGCCGCAGGCGTGGCGGCATCGATGGTGCCGGGCGCGAACAGACCGGCGGTCATTTCGAGCGTGGACCGCAGGTCGAGCGCGTCGGCCCGGGTGACGGGAAGCCAGCCGCCGCGCGTGAGCTGCTCGTAGGCACTGATCACGCCCAGCGCCGCCCGGCGCAGGCCGAAGGGATCGCGCTCGCCCGTGGGCTGCAGGCCGATGCCCCAGATACCGACCAGGGTTTCCAGGCGTTCGGCCAGGAACAGGATGGCCGAGGGCAGGCCGGCCTCGTCGACCGGCTCCGCAATGCGCAGCAGGTATTGTTCGCGCAGCGCGCGCACGACGGCGGGGTTTTCGCCATCGTGCCGGGCATAATAGCTGCCCATGACGCCCTGCAGTTCGGGGAATTCACCCACCATGCCGGTAGTGAGATCGGCTTTGGCAAGGCGGGCGGCCCGCTCGCACAATGCCGCATCGGCACCCAGGGCCTGCGCCAGATGCCGTGCCAGGGCCTGTAGGCGCCCGACACGGTCGAGCTGGCTGCCCAGGCGATTGTGGTAGACGCTGGCGCCCAGGGTTTCCACACGGTCGGCCAGGCGCGTACGGCGATCGGTGTCATAGAAGAATTGCGCGTCGGCCAGACGGGGGCGCACCACGCGCTCGTTGCCTTCGATGATGTTTTGCGGATCGGCCACCTGCATGTTGCTGACGATCAGGAAACGGTGCGTGAGTGCACCCGTGGCGGCATCGAACAGCGGAAAATACTTCTGGTTCAGCCGCATCGTCAGGATGAGGCACTCGGGCGGGACTTCGAGGAAATCCTCTTCGAAAGTGCCCATGTACACCGTGGGGTGCTCGACCAGTGCCGTGACCTCGTCGAGCAGGTTGCGTACTTCGGCGCCGTCACCGATGGTGCAGGCCAGGGCATTGGCCTGCGCGTGCAGCTGCGCTTCTATCATGGCGCGTCGCCGCGTGAAGGAGACGATGACGCAGCCTTCGTCCAGAAGGCGATCTTCGTATTCGTCGGCATGGGCCAGCGCGATACGGGATTGCCCCATGAAGCGATGGCCCCGCGTGTGCCGGCCGGCCGACAGGCCCAGCGCCTTTGCATCGATCACCCGGCTGCCCCACAATGCCACCAGACCGTGCGCCGGGCGCACGAAGTGCAGCAGATCGCCGCCGTCGAGCGTGTAATGCATGACCTTGGGGATGGGCAGATGGGCGATGGTGTGCTGCAGTATGCCTTCCAGCGCATCCTGCAGGCGGGCGCCGCGGGCCTGGCCGTGGGCAAAGAGGAAATCCTGGCGCCCGTCGGACGCCACGCTCAACGCGCTCGCCTCCAGGTGGCCCAGGCCCTTGGCCTGCAGGCGCTTGAGCAGGGCCGGGGTGGGTTTGCCGTCGGCATCCAGGCCAATCTTCACCGGCATCAGCTTTTCCGTGAAAGGCTGATCGGGGGCCTGTTCGCGCACGGCGTCCAGACGCAGCGCCAGGCGTCGCGGCGTGGCGAAATCCTGCAGGCTGCAGCCGGGCTCCAGCAGTTGTTGTGCCGCCAGCCCGTCATGGATGCCGCGGGCAAAGGCCTGGCCCAGGGTGTGCAGCGCACGGGGCGGCAGTTCTTCGGTGAGCAGTTCGATCAGCAGGGCTTGGGTGGTGGGTTGCGACTGCGGCATTACAGGGTCTCTGGAGTGGTGGCGCCAAGCATGGGAAAGCCCAGGGCTTCGCGTGAATCGTAATAGGCCTGGGCGACGGCGCGCGACAGTTGGCGGATGCGCCCGATATAGGCGGCGCGTTCGGTCACGCTGATGGCCCTGCGGGCATCAAGCAGGTTGAAGGTGTGCGCCGCCTTGAGTGTGGCCTCGTAGGCGGGCAGCGCCAGCGGCACGGCGATCAGCTTGCGTGCGAGCGCTTCGTAATCGTCAAAATGACGAAACAATGTCTCTACAGTCGCGTATTCGAAATTGTAGGTGGACTGCTCGACTTCATTCTGGTGGAAGACATCCCGGTAAGTGAGCGTGCGCCCGTCGGGCGTCGTCGTCCAGACCAGGTCGTAGACGCTTTCGACCTTCTGCAGATACATGGCCAGGCGTTCCAGCCCGTAGGTGATTTCGCCCATGACCGGGTTGCAGTCCAGGCCGCCCACCTGCTGGAAGTAGGTGAACTGGGTGATCTCCATGCCATTGAGCCAGACTTCCCAGCCCAGTCCCCAGGCACCCAGCGTGGGGTTTTCCCAGTCATCCTCGACGAAGCGGACGTCGTGCTCGGCGGGGTCTATGCCCAGGGTGCGCAGCGAGTCGATATACAAGTCGATAATGTCGGCGGGAGCGGGCTTGAGCACCACCTGATACTGGTAGTAGTGCTGCAGGCGATTGGGATTGTCGCCATAGCGCCCGTCGGTGGGCCGGCGCGACGGCTGCACGTAGGCGGCGCGCCAGGGCTCCGGACCCACGGCACGCAGGAAGGTGGCGGTGTGCGAAGTTCCGGCACCGACTTCCATGTCGTAGGGTTGCAGCAGCGCGCAGCCGTGCTGATCCCAGTATTGCTGAAGCGTTAGAATGATGTGCTGGAACGTGGGCATGGGGAGATTCGGCTGGAAAAGGTCGACAAAATGCTCTGATTTTAACTGGTTCTGTCCAGGGCACGCTGTGCACAGACGGACAGCGCCTCTGCGGGCGGGTTGCCCAGGGAGTCGAGATGTCGGATTTGGTCAGTACCGAAGTGGCCGATGGCGTCATGGTCATCACCATCAATCGTCCGGAGGCACGCAATGCGGTGAATGTGCCCACTGCACAGGCGCTGGCACAGGCGTTTGTTGCCCTGGATGCGCGTGAGGATGTGGTCCTGGGCATCATGACCGGTGCAGGCGGCACGTTCTGCTCGGGCATGGATCTGAAGGCCTTTGCCCGGGATGGCGAGCGTCCGCTGGTCGAGGGTCGCGGCTTTGCCGGTCTGTGCGAGTGCCCGCCGGCCAAGCCGCTGATTGCCGCCGTCGAAGGCTATGCCCTGGCCGGCGGCTTCGAGATGGCCCTGGCGAGCGACATGATTGTGGCGGCGCGCAATGCGCATTTCGGCCTGCCGGAAGTCAAGCGCGGCATCGTGGCGGGTGCGGGCGGCATGATGCGCCTGCCCGGGCGCATTCCCTACCATGTCGCCATGGAATATATCCTGACCGGTGATATGCTGCCGGCGCCGCGCGCGGCCGAGCTCGGTCTGGTGAACCAGCTTGTCGAGCCCGGCCAGGCCCTGGCGGCCGCCCGCGCGCTGGCCGCCCGTATCGTCGTCAACGGGCCGCTGGCCGTGCGTACGGCCAAACGTATCGTGGTCGAGTCGCGCGACTGGCCGCTGGCCCATATGTTCGACCTGCAGCGCCCGCGTGTGGCCCACATCTTTGCCTCGGCCGATGCGAAGGAGGGGGCAACGGCGTTTGCCGAGAAGCGCGCGCCCGTGTGGCAGGGCCGCTAGAGGCGAGGTTGCCATGACTACCGTGATCCGCGAGGAGGATTTCGTCCAGTCCATTGCTGATGCCGTCCAGTTCATCAGCTTCTATCATCCCGCGGATTTCATAGCGCATCTGGCGCAGGCCTGGGCACGCGAGCAAAGCGCGCCGGCAAAGGACGCCATGGCCCAGATACTGACCAACTCCCGCCTGTGTGTCGAAGGGCGGCGCCCCTTGTGCCAGGATACGGGCGTGGTCAATGTCTTCGTGCGCATGGGCATGCAGGCGCGCATCGACAGCGCGCACAGCCTGCAGACCTTGTGTGATGAAGGGGTGCGCCGCGCCACGCTGGATGCCGACAACCCCCTGCGGGCTTCCATGGTGGGCGACCCGCTTTTCGAGCGACGCAATACCGGGGACAACACACCGGCCATGGTGCATGTGGAACTGGTGCCCGGCGATGTGCTCGAGATCGATGTGGCGGCCAAGGGCGCCGGCTCCGAAAACAAGGCCAGGCTGGCCATGCTCAATCCGGGGGAATCTCTGGTCGACTGGGTGCTGGAGACGGTGCCCGGCCTGGGTGCAGGCTGGTGTCCGCCGGGCATGCTGGGCATCGGCGTGGGCGGTACGGCGGAAAAGGCCATGCTGCTTGCCAAGCAATCGCTCATGGAGCCCATGGACATGTCCGCGCTGATCGCGCGCGGGCCGGCCAATCCGCTGGAAGCGCTGCGTATCGATCTGTACGAGAAAGTGAACGCGCTGGGCATTGGCGCCCAGGGGCTGGGCGGGCTCACCACGGTGCTCGATGTGAAGATCGCCACCTTTCCCACGCATGCGGCCTCCAAGCCCGTGGCCCTGATTCCCAATTGCGCGGCAACGCGCCATGTGCGCTTCGTGCTCGATGGCTCGGGCGTTGCGCAGCTTGATCCGCCGCCCCTGTCGCTGTGGCCCGAGGTGGGCTGGAAGCCCGATGTGGCCCATGCCCGGCGGGTGAATCTGGATACGCTCACGCGGGACGAGGTCGCCGGCTGGCAGGCCGGCCAGACGCTGCTGCTGTCCGGGCGCCTGCTCACGGGGCGCGATGCCGCCCATGCGCGCATCCGTGAATATCTGCGCGAAGGCCGGCCCCTGCCGGTCGATTTCCGTGATCGCGTCATCTACTATGTCGGCCCGGTCAAGGCGGTTCGTGACGAGGCCGTGGGCCCCGCCGGACCCACGACCGCCACGCGCATGGATGACTATACGGAGCTCATGCTGGGCGAAGCCGGTCTGCTCGCCATGGTGGGCAAGGCCGAGCGCGGCCCCGGTGCTGTGGCGGCGATACGCTGTCACGGTGCCGCCTCGCTGATTGCGGTGGGCGGTGCAGCCTACCTGGTGTCGCGCGCCATACGCGCGGCGCGTGTGCTCGCTTTCGAGGATCTGGGCATGGAGGCCATCCACGAGTTCGAGGTTCGCGACATGCCGGTCACAGTGGCTGTAGATGCCACCGGCACCTCGGTGCATGAATCGGGCCCGCGCACCTGGAAGACGAAAATAGCGCGCATGCGCATTCATCCCGTTTGAAAGGAGGTTCTGGACATGACCCGAGAGAAACCTGAAGACTGGATCGGTCACACCGAGACCTGTGACGACAATATCGATGTGGGCCATGTCGAGAAGATGGCCAGCACCCTGAATTCCGTCGTGCCGCTCAGCGGCGACCCCTTGCCGGCGCTCTGGCACTGGGGTCTGTTCGTGCAGCCCGAACCCTATTCCAGCCTGGGCAGGGATGGTCATCCGGAGCGCGGCGGTTTCCTGCCTGTGGCGCCGGGGCGCAATCGCATGTGGGCCGGCGGTCACGTCGAATTCATCCATCCGCTGCTGGTGGGCAAGCCCGCGCAGCGCAAGTCCAGCATTCTTGCCGTGACCGAAAAGCAGGGGCGCAGCGGGCAGTTGCTGTTCGTGACCGTCCAGCATGAATACGTGCAGGATTTCGTCGTTTGCGTGCGCGAGGAGCAGGACATCGTCTACCGCGAGCCGTCTCCGCCGCTGCTGCAGGGTCGTGAAGCGGCACCCGAGGCCGAGTGGTCGGAGGAGATCGTCCCCACGACAACCATGCTGTTCCGCTATTCGGCAGTCACTTTCAACGGCCACAGGATTCACTACGACCTGGATTATGTGACGCGCGAGGAAGGCTATCCCGGTCTGGTCGTGCACGGGCCGCTCATCGCCACGCTGCTGTGCCAGGCGTTTCGCAACGCCCATCACGGGCGGCGCATCGTGAACCTGTCCTATCGCGGCCTGCGTCCCCTGATTGCGCCCGCGCCCTTCCGTGTTGCCGGCCGCCTCGAGACCAATGCCGGAGACGGCGCGGGTGACAATCGGGGTGACAACCGGGGTGACAACCGGGGTGACAACATCAGACAGGCCCACCTGTGGGCCGAACAGGACGGCACGCTCGCGCAGAGCGCCCATATAAGATTTATTGAACCATGACGCTTGCTTCCAATGCTTCGCCCGGCTCCCGGGCCGCCCGTCCGCTCGATGGCGTTACGGTCATCAGTCTGGAACATGCGGTGGCGGCGCCTTTCTGCACGCGCCAGCTCGCCGACCTCGGTGCCCGCGTGATCAAGGTGGAACGCCCCGGTGCGGGCGACTTTGCGCGGGCCTATGACGAGCGCGTCAAGGGCCTGTCCTCGCACTTCGTGTGGATCAACCGGTCCAAGGAGAGCCTGACCCTGGATCTGAAACAGCCCGAAGGGCGCGCCATCCTGGAAGCCCTGCTCGCCCGTGCCGATGTGCTGGTACAGAATCTGGCTCCGGGAGCGGCGGCGCGCATGGGCCTGTCCTGGGAGGCCCTGTCCCCCCGGCATCCGCGGCTCATCGTGTGTGATATTTCCGGCTATGGGGAAGGCGGCCCCTATCAGGACAAGAAGGCCTATGATCTGCTCATCCAGAGCGAGAGCGGCTTCCTGTCGGTCACGGGTTCGCCGGATCAGCCGGCAAAGGCGGGCTGTTCCATCTCGGACATCGCCGCCGGCATGTATGCCTACAGCAGCATACTGTCCTCGCTGCTCCTGCGCGAGCGTACCGGCACCGGTGCACGCATCGATGTGTCCATGCTCGAGAGCATGGTGGAGTGGATGGGCTTTCCCATGTATTACGCTTTTGACGGCGCGCCGCCACCGCCGCGCGCCGGAGCCGCCCATGCCACCATCTATCCGTACGGCCCGTTTGCGGTGGGCGATGGCAGCGAGGTCATGCTGGGCCTGCAGAACGAGCGCGAGTGGGCGCTCTTCTGCAGCGGCGTGCTGGGCCGGCCGGCGCTGGCCGACGATGCACGCTTCAGCAGCAACTCGCAGCGGGTGGCCAACAAGGAGCGCCTGCGCGACATTATTCTTGCGGTGTTTGCCGAGATGACGCGCGATGAGGTCATCGCCCGCCTGGAGCAGGCACGCATTGCCAATGCCGGCGTCAACACCATGAAGGATGTGTGGGCCCATCCCCAGCTGCAGGCGCGCGAACGCTGGCGCACGGTGGGCAGCCCCGCCGGTCCGCTGCCTGCATTGATTCCGCCCGCCGGCAGCACGGCTTTTGACGCGCGCATGGATGCTGTGCCGGCGCTGGGCGAGCACACGGCGTCCATACTGGCGGAGCTCGGCCATGATCCGGCCGGGATCGAACGCCTGAAGGCGGGAGGTGTGGTGTGATGCGCACGGCCCTGTTTGTGCCGGGTGCGCGCCCCGACCGTTTCCAGCGCGCGCTGGCGTCGGGTGCGGATGCGGTCATCATCGATCTTGAGGATGCGGTTGCAGCCGGCGACAAGCTGCAGGCGCGTGAACACATACGGGCTTTTGCGCAGTCCTGGTCCGGGCCCGGCTTCATGCTCAGGATCAATGCAGCCGACACACCCTGGTTTGCCGATGATCTGGCCCTGTGTGCGCAATTGCCGGCGGCAAGTGCCGTGGTGCTGCCCAAGGCGGAAACCGCCGCACAGATCGATGCGGTGATGCAGGCCTGCGGCAAGCCGGTCATGCCCATCGTGGAAAGTGCCCGCGGGGTGCTGGCCCTGGCGGTGCTGGCGTCACAGCCGGGTGTGCTGCGCCTGTCCTTCGGCAGTCTGGATCTGATGCTTGATCTGGGAGCGACGGCCGATACTGCAGCCGCCCGCGGCCTGCTCGAAGATGTGCGCATCCGCATCCTGCTGCATTCTGCAGCCAATGGCCTGCCTGCCGCGATCGATGGTGTCTATCCGGATTTTGCCGATACCGCCGGCCTGCAGGCGCATGCACGTCACGTCTGCGAACTGGGCTTTGGTGGCATGCTGTGCATACACCCGGCGCAGCTTGCACCCATTCATGCCGGGTTTGCGCCGACGCCGGCCGAACTCGAATGGGCGCACAAGGTGGTTGATGCCGCCGATGCGACAGGGGCGGCGGCCTTTCAGCTCGAAGGCAGCATGGTGGATGCGCCCGTCATTGCGCGCGCGCGGCAGGTGCTGGCGCGGGCCGGGGGTCCGCCAGACGCCTGATGCGCTGATCGGCACAGGCGGCCAGCAGTTGTGCCGGCTCGCCCTGTGTCAGATGCAGCGCGGCGTCCAGCTCCAGCAGGGGCAGCAGGACGAAGGCGCGTTCGTGCATGCGGGGATGGGGCAGGATCAGCCGGGCCGTGTCCAGATGAATGTCGTCATAGAGCAGCAGGTCGAGATCGAGGCTGCGTGGCGCATTCGGGTAGGGGCGCCGGCGCCCGTGGGCGGTTTCCACAGCCTGCAGGGCGTCGAGCAGTGCAAGCGGTGCCAGCCCGGTTTCCAGGCGGGCCACGGCGTTCAGGTAGTCGGGGCCTTCGGCGCCGACCGGGGCACTGGCATAGCGTGACGAGACTGCTTCAACACGGGTTTGCGGCAGGGCGTCAAGCGCCTGCAGGGCGCTGTTCAGACTCGCCTGCATGTCACCCAGATTGGCCCCCAGGCCCACATATGCCCGGCTCATGATGCGCCGGCCTCTCCCTTTCCTGCCGTTTCAGTGGCGGGAGCGGCGGCAGGCCGGCGGCGCGGACGGCGCCGGCGTTTCTTGCCGGTACTGCCGCCGGCCTGCTGCTTTTCCTGCAGGGCGGTGAGCATTTCGCTGCGACCGGCCTGATCAGCGTCGGCCAGATCCATCCACCATTGCGCCTGGACGCTGTCCACTTCGCGGGCTTCGGCGCGCAGCTGCAGGAAGTCCACCGCAGCGCGAAACCGGGGCTGCGCCAGCATGCGCCAGATGGCGCGCGGCGTGCTGCGCTCGAAGCGGGCCTGCATGAACCAGATGTCGCGCATGTCGGCCTGGATGCGTTTCTGTATGGGCAGACGGCGATTGTGGCGGGTGACGATTTCGTCGGCGGCCTGGGCGAGGGCCTGGGCCGGCGGTTCACCGTCCTGGCACAGCGCATGCCAGCGCTGCTGCACCAGACGCCAGAGCAGGGCGGCGAACAGGAAGCTGGGACTGACCGACTGACCGGTGCGCACGCGCACGTCGGTGCGCTCCAGGGCCAGCGCGATGAATTCCTCATTACCCTCCAGCGCCAGCGCCTCGTCGAGCATGGGCAGCACCGGGGTATGCAGGTTTTCCCGGCGCATCGCCTCCAGGCAGTTCATGGCCTGGCCACAGGTGAGCAGCTTGATCAGCTCATCGAAGCGCCGCGACGCCGGAACGTTGTCCAGCAGGGGCGCCAGCGCGCGTATGGGGGCCTGCGTTGCCGGTTCGATGCGGGCATCAAGCTTGGCTGCGAAACGCAGGGCGCGCAACATGCGTACCGGGTCCTCGCGATAGCGTGTCTCGGGGTCGCCTATCATGCGCACCACGCGCTGCTGCAGGTCCTGCACGCCGCCGTGAAAGTCGATCACTTCCTCGGTCAGCGGATCATAATAGAGGGCATTCAGCGTGAAATCGCGCCGGGCCGCATCTTCCTCGTGTGTGCCGAAGAGGTTGTCGCGCAGCAGGCGCCCGTGGTCATCGGTGGGTGTGTCGTCGTCGGCGGCGGCGCGGAAGGTGGAGGTCTCGATGATTTCGCGCCCGAAGACCACATGCACGAGGCGGAAGCGCCGGCCGATGATGCGCGCGCGCCGGAACAGCGGGCGGATCTGCTCCGGCGTGGCATTGGTGGCAACGTCAAAATCCTTGGGTTCCAGACCGGCAATGAGATCGCGCACCGCACCGCCGACGATGTAGGCCTGATAGCCGTGCTGCTTGAGTACATCGCAGACCTTGATGGCGTGGCGCGAGACATGGCGGGGATTGATGCCGTGCGCCTCACGTGCCAGACGCAGGGGGCCGGATGGCACGCGCGGTGCGGCGCGCAGTCGGGCCACCAGGCCCCGTATGGTTTTTTTCAGCATGAACGCCATTTTAAGGTTTTGTAGCGGGCGTGTCTCGGGATCGTCGCCGCTCGACCTGCAGCAGAAGCTCCTTGAGCAATGGCAGCGTCACCGGCCGGTGCTGTTCCAGGGAATAGCGATCCAGGGTGATCACCAGTTCCTGCAGTACCCGCATGTCGCGCGCATGGTAGGTGAGCAGCCAGTTGACCAGAGCGGGAGCCAGTTGCAGGCCGCGTTCCTGCGCCAGTGCATGCAGGGCGCGCGCGCGATCGTCATCGCTGAGCAGTTCAACGCGAAAGACCAGGTCCCAGCCCAGCCGGGTGCGCAGATCTTCGCGCAGCGGCAGGGCGAGCGGCGCACGATCGCCCGCCAGGATGAGCGAGAAGGCATGGCGCGAACCGGCCTGGCTGCGCCACAGGTTGTACAGACGGAACAGGGCGGCCTGGCCGGCATCGTCCAGAAGATGGACATCGTCGATGGCCAGACGTTGCAGCCCGTGGCGCTCGGCCTGGGCCAGAGCCTGGAGGGCCCGGGCGTCGTCCGGCCCGAGGTAGCGTGTGTCCGCGTCCCGGCTCATAGCGTGCAGCAGATGGCTGCGTCCGGCGCCCGGGCTGCCCCAGAGGTAGATGGCGCGGCCGGGGCGGCATTCGCGCAGCGTCGCGACGAGCGCCTCATTGGCGCCGGTGACAAAGTTTTCCAGCGTCTGGGCGGGCTCGGGCAGGATGTCAGGCAGCAGCTGTTGTCGCACGATGGGGCATCCGGTGTGGCATCAATGGGGAGCGGGTTAAAATTGCAGTCATTGCGGCGGTCACTGCAGTAGTCATTACAGTTGAATCGGCCTGATTCTTGCACATCCTTCGAGGTTTTTCATGACAGACAGACCAGGTGCCACCCCGGGCACCACCATGACGTATCGCGATGCCGGCGTGGATATCGATGCCGGCGAAGCGCTGGTGGAGCGCATCCGGCCGCTGGCCGCACGCACATTGCGTGAAGGCGTCATGGCCGGCATAGGCGGTTTTGGGGCCCTGTTCGAGCTGCCCGCCGGCTATCGCCGGCCCGTGCTGGTGTCGGGCACCGACGGGGTGGGCACCAAGCTGCGTCTGGCCTTCGAGTGGCAGCGTCATGATACCGTAGGCATCGACCTGGTTGCCATGAGTGTCAATGACATCCTGGTCCAGGGCGCCGAACCGCTCTTCTTTCTGGACTATTTTGCCTGTGGCCGGTTGTCGGTCGATACCGCAGCCGCTGTGGTCGGCGGCATCGCCCGGGGTTGCGAGCAGGCGGGCTGCGCCCTCATCGGGGGCGAAACGGCCGAGATGCCCGGCATGTATCCCGACGGCGAGTATGATCTGGCCGGCTTTGCCGTGGGTGTGGTGGAAAGGGATAATCTCATCGACGGGCGCAGCATAGTGCCGGGCGATGTCGTGCTCGGCCTGGCTTCCAGCGGTGCGCACTCCAACGGTTTTTCGCTGTTGCGCCGCATCCTGACGCATGCCAATGCGCGTCGCGACCAGGATTTTCACGGCCAGCCACTGGAAGATGTGGTGATGGCACCCACGCGCATCTATGTACGGTCCATGCTGGCGGCGCTGGCCGCCCACGGGCGTGCCATACGCGGCATGGCCCATATCACCGGCGGCGGTCTGCTCGAGAACATTCCGCGTGTCCTGTCGCCCGGGCTGGCCGTGCATCTGAACCGGGACGGCTGGACCTGGCCGCCGCTGTTTTCCTGGCTGCAGGAAAACGGCAATGTGGCTGAAGAGGAAATGCTGCGCGTCTTCAATTGCGGCATCGGCATGGTCATCATCGTGGCCGCTGCACAGGCCGATGCCGTGGCGCAGACGCTGGCGGCCCAGGGCGAGACCGTGCATGTGCTCGGCGCGGTGGAGGCGCATACCGGGCCCGAAACGCCGCGCGTCAGGCTGGTCTGAACGCGGCAAAGGCATCGATGACCTGCGCGGTTGCATTCGCTGTTACGTCATTTGCGAGGCAGTCGATGCGGGTCCGTTCGGGCCGGGCGCGCAGCCATGTGAGCTGACGTTTGGCAAGCTGGCGCGTTGCGGCAATGGCGCGCATGACGGCGGTTTCCAGGGAATATTCCCCCGCCAGGTGCGCGTAGAGCTGGCGATAGCCCACGCAGCGCATGGACGGCAGGTCCGGGTTCAGGTCGTCCCGCGCGTGCAGGGCCTGCACCTCCTGCAGGAAACCCTGTTCCATCATTTCATGAAAGCGCAGTGCGATGCGCTCGTGCAGCGCCGCCCGCACACTCGGCTCCAGACTGATGACTTGCATGGCCATGCCGGCCGGCGGACGGTCTGCAGCCCGGGCGAGCCAGTCGGACAGGCTGCGGCCTGAGCTCTGGACCACTTCGAGCGCGCGCTGGATGCGCTGGCGATCGTTGGGCGCCAGCCGGGCGGCGGTCTCCGGGTCCAGGCCTGCCAGCCGGCGGTGCATGGCAGGCCAGCCTTCGCGGGCCGCCTGCGCATCGATGGCGGCGCGGATTTCAGGCCTGGCCTCGGGCAGCTCTGCCAGGCCTTCCTCCAGCGCCTTCAGGTACAGCATGGTGCCGCCGCACAGCACGGGAATACGCCCGCGCGCGCGGATTTCTGCGACGAGACGGGTCGCGTCCGTGCGAAAGGCGGCGGCTGAATAGCTTTCCGCCGGATCGCGGATGTCGAGCAGATGATGGTGTATCCGTGCGCGCTCGTCTGCACCGGGCTTGGCTGTGCCGATGTCCATGCCGCGATAGATGGTGGCGGAATCAACGTTGATGATCTCCACGGGCCAGCGCTCTGCAACCGCCCGCACGGCGGCACTCTTGCCCGCCGCCGTCGGGCCGGTAAGACACAGTACGGGTGGGTCGATTCTCACGCCGGCTGTCATTGTCCGCGCAGGAACAGGCGGTCCAGCTCGTTGAGTGTCCACAGGCGCCAGGTGGGACGGCCATGATTGCACAGGTCGCCGCGCTCGGTGGTTTCCATCTGCCGCAGCAGTGCATTCATCTCATCGATGCCCAGACGCCGGTGCGCCCGCACCGATCCATGACAGGCCATGGTGGCCAGCAGGGCATTGCCGGCCTCATCGAGCCGCGCGCTGCGCCCCATGCCCGCCAGATCGGCCACAACGGCTCTCACCAGCGCTTCGATATCCGCCTGGGCGAGCAGGGCGGGCACGGCACGCACGACCACGCTTTGCGGTCCGCTCACGCCCAGCGACAGGCCGAAGGTTTCCAGTTCAGCGGCATGCTCGCTCACCAGGGCGACATCGCCTTCGCTGAAATCCAGCACCAGGGGCACCAGCAGCTGCTGGCTGGCGGGCTCGCGCCGCGCCCAGGCCGCCTTCAGCGCCTCATAGGTGATGCGCTCGTGCGCCGCATGCATGTCCACCAGGATGAGCCCGTCGCGGTTCTGTGCAAGGATGTAGACGCCGTGCAGCTGCGCCAGCGCCATGCCCAGCGGATGTTCGTCGGCACCCGCAACAGGTTCCGATACGGGTTGCGCCTGCTGCGAGCCTTCGGCCAGCGGCCGGTAGAGTGATTGCCAGGCTGATTCAGGCAGGCTGGAAGCTGCAGACAGGCGCAGGCCGGGCTGGGCGGCATGGGACGGGAAGTGATGTGGTGCCGGCGCCGGCGGCGTTGCTTCCATCTGTGGAGAGATACCGCCCGGCGTGCCGGCCAGCACGGCTTCCACGCTTTTGACGACGGCCCGGTGCACGGCACCGGGATCGCGAAAACGCACTTCCTGCTTGGCCGGGTGGACATTGGCGTCCACCAGGGAAGGTTCGATGTCCAGATAGAGGACGTAGGCGGGCTGGCGATTGCCGTGAAGCACATCGGCGTAGGCCTGGCGCAAGGCATGCGAGACGGTGCGGTCGCGCACGGGCCGGCCGTTGACGAAAAGGTACTGGCGATCGGCGCGCGCGCGGGCATGCGCCGGATGCACCACGATGCCGGCCAGACCCAGCGGGCCGTGGCGGGCCTCCACCGTGAGCCCTTCGTCGATGAACTCCTGGCCCAGCACCTGGGCGACGCGCCCCGTCATGCTGCTTGCGCGCCACTGGCGCTGGAGCTTGTCGTTGTGGAACAGCCGGAAGCTGACGTCCGGCCATGCCAGGGCCGTGCGCGACACGGTGTCCAGGCAATGCGCGTATTCCGTGGACTCGGAGCGCAAAAACTTGCGTCGTGCCGGAATCTCGGCAAACAGCTGGCGCACTTCAACGCGTGTGCCGCGGGTACCGGCAGCGGGTTCGGGTGTGCTTGCGCCCGGGGCAAGCTGCCATGCCTGATCGGCGTCTTGCGTACGCGAGCTCAGGCTCAGCTGGGACACCGAGGCGATTGCGGCCAGCGCCTCACCCCGAAAGCCCATGGTGACCAGCTGTTCCAGCTGGCCGAGACTGCGGATCTTGCTTGTGGCATGGCGCGTGCGGGCCATGAGCAGCTCTTCGGCCGGAATGCCGTCACCGTCATCCTGCACCAGGATGCGCCGTATGCCCCCGGCCTCCAGGCGAATCTCGATGTCGCCCGCGCCGGCATCCAGTGCATTGTCGAGCAATTCCCGCAGCACGGAAGCCGGCCGCTCGATGACTTCGCCCGCCGCGATCTGGCTGATCAGCGGATCGGGCAGCAGGGCGATACGGGGTTTTTCGGTCAAGGTGTCCTCCAGAGCGGCCGGCAAGGGCGGTCGCCGCGCTATGATGGGAGCCATTCTAACGTTTTCCGTGAAGAGTCCATGGCCGAATTCCTGGACATGATTCTGCATATCGACCGCACGCTCGACATCTGGGTGGGCGAGTATGGCGCCTGGATCTACCTTATCCTCTTCCTGATCGTCTTCGGCGAAACCGGGCTTGTGGTCCTGCCTTTTCTGCCGGGTGATTCGCTGCTGTTCATCGCCGGGGCCTTTGGTGCCGGCGGCCTGATCGATCCGGTACTGCTGGCCGGTTTGCTGGTGCTTGCGGCCCTGCTGGGCAATACCGTCAACTATGCCGTTGGCCGGGCAATAGGGCCGCGTGCATTTTCGGGTGGCGTGCGTTTTCTGGATCAGCAGGCCCTGCTGCGTACCCACGGCTTCTATCAGCGCCATGGCGGCAAGACCCTGGTGCTGTCGCGCTTCCTGCCCATCTTCCGTACGTTCGCGCCCTTTGTGGCCGGTGTCGCGGCAATGGATTTCCTGCGTTTCCAGATATACAACGTGGTTGGCGCGCTCGCCTGGGTGGTGGGCCTGATCACGCTGGGTTATTTCTTCGGCAATGTGCCCCTGGTGCGCGAACACCTGAACACCATTGTGCTTGTTGGTGTCAGCGCAGCTGTGGTGCCTGTCGCCCTGGCCGGCCTGTGGCGTCTGGTGCGGCGCTGGGCGGCTTGACCAGTGTTGCGGCCCTCGGAAAACATCAGGGCCGGGGGTAGTCACAAGAGATCGCAGTCAGTTCGCGTAATCTATTATGATTTGATGTGTTATGCGAATTGATTGCAAAGGCCATGAAAACCCCGCACTCTTTGTCAACCGTGCTTGACGCTGCCGAGCGGTCTGGAACGCTGAACTTGAGCACTCAAGACATCAGTGCCGCAATGCCGGGGGTTCGCCCGACGGCGTTGAATCAAGCCTTGTATCGCCAGCAGCAACGAGGTCGTCTGATCAGAATTTCACGCGGCTCGGGTCATTGGCTCATCGTGCCGCTGCAATACGCTACCGCAGGTGCCCCTCCATTGGAGGTCTGGCTGGACCGTTATCTGCGCAAGACACTGGGTATTCCATACTACGTTACCTTGCTGAGTGCAGCCGAAACCTATGGCGCTTCGCCTTATGCTGTGATGACGACGCAGGTGATGGTGCCCGAACGTCGACGACCTATCGTGGTCGGACGTAACAATGTGGTGTTTTACACCCGGGCACGAGCAGGAGATATGCCGACGCGCTGGTATGCAACAGCTGACGGGCGCTTTCGGGTTGGTACACCGGAACTGACCGCTCTGGAATTGGTTGAGCGCATGGGGCTGGTAGGGGGCATAGCCCGTGTCAGAGCGGTTTTGCAAGCATTATTCCCATCCTGTTCCCGGCAGGGGCTGGTCACAGCGCTTGAGGCTTTGCAGGAAATTCCGATTGCTCAACGACTTGGTGCCCTGCTTGCTCTGGATGATCAGAATGTTCTTGCCGGGCAGGTCAGCGATTGGCTGCATGGTAAGCCGCAGCGTCTCGTCCCGCTCGAGCATGGAGAAACGGGGAGCGCACCATATGAAGTCGATGCCACGTTCAAGGTGCGTCTGCCCGCAGATTTCAGGAGTGCCAATACATTATCCAGCATGACCATCTGACTGCCTGGCAAGCGCGTGCACCATGGCTCAAGCGCAGTCAGATCGAGCAGGATTTGCGATTGTCTCGCGGCTTGGCTGCCATTTTTGCCGATCCTGTTCTGGATGAGTGTCTGGCATTGCGCGGTGGTACGGTCCTGCACAAGGCGCATCTGGCTTGCAATCCGTAATGTGTTGCGTCCATCCAGGATATTGCGCACCGCTTATTGTTTCGTTCCGTTGGGGCTGCAGCGTGAAGAAACCATAAAAGTTGAGGTCAACCTCAACGAAAGTGTCTCACTGTATTCCTTGCTCGATGTCGAGATCGACGTTTTGAATGATGATGGGGAGTATATGCGGGTCCCCGTGCGTTCCTACGATATCAATGAAATGCTGGGCACCAAGACACGGGCGCTTATGCAACGCGAACAGGGGCGCGATCTTTTTGATCTTTCTCATGCATGGCAACTGAGCGATGCGGGACTTACACCCTATCCGGTGGACGGCATCAAAGCCATGGGTGCTTTTTCCTGGTATCTGGAGAAAGAAGGCACTTTCCTCGGGCGTGATGAAGCTAATGCGCTGCTTGATGCGAGGTTGCGCAAAACAGCTTTTCGGCGGGATATGGACACCCTGTTGAGGCCGGGATTACCCAAGTTCGATGTAGATCAAGGTGCCACAATCGTACGAGAGGCCTACTTCAGGCATTTGAAGGGTTAGGCCTCCTATGCCAGCATCGTTGTCGTATTTCATTTGAGTCGATGAGATGAATCTGACGAGATACAGCTATAGTTTCAAAGTAGCGATAGTGCGCAAAATGTTGCTGCGCAGCAACCGCACGATTACTGACATGGCCAAGGAGTTGAACGTGCCGTGACATACCATAGTTAGAGTCGATTCCGATGCAACAGCCAAATCATCAGCTTGAAGGCAAGCCTTAGTCTCATCAAGATTGGCTCTTCATCATTAAAGGGGGACAGCGGCAATCATTAAACTTGTTTTTTCGACGAAACAGGTTCAATGGAGGTTATGCCGATGTCCCCACTCGATTCTATCGTAGGCATCCATGGTCTGGTGATCG
>JBBAFU010000022.1:0-29916 GCA_041655275.1 Castellaniella sp.
TGTGTAAGTGCAGCAATGCATTGAGCTAACCAGTACTAATTGCCCGTGCGGCTTGATCCCATAACCTTGATGAGAGGTTATGGCCAAAGGGTGCGTTGCCCTTTGTGAAGTGCCGTGCCACAACACACACAAACACAATCCGCATGCAGGCGCATCAAATCAACTGCGCACATGCACTACCTCATATCCGTGCTGATTCCCCTTTTTTCGCCTGACGACCATAGCAAGGTGGCCCCACTCCTTCCCATCCCGAACAGGATCGTGAAACGCCTTCGCGCCGATGATAGTGGACCTCGCGTCTGTGAAAGTAGGTCATCGTCAGGCAACCCGATACAACGAAAACACCCCGCATCAATACATGCGGGGTGTTTTTGTTTGTGACAAATATAAATAATAAGGTATATTTGGCACTGAACTTTTCAGAGCCGTCATGAATACCTCGTTGAAAAGCAATAATTTCTCATTTAATCGTCTTTTGATTGCCAATCGCGGTGAAATCGCAATTCGTGTGATGCGCGCCGCCGCAGAGCTTGGTATCGAGACGGTGGCCATCTATTCACACGAAGACCGGTTTTCGCTGCATCGCTTCAAGGCCGATCAGAGTTATTGCATCGGAGTCCCTGGAAAACCTCTGGCAGCCTATCTCGATATCGAGGCCATTCTGGCCGTCGCGCGTACTGTAGGCGTGGACGCGATTCATCCCGGTTACGGGTTTCTCTCGGAAAACCCGGAGTTCGCCGAAGCCTGTGCCGCGGCTGGTATCACTTTCATCGGACCTTCGCCATCCGTCATGCGCCAGTTGGGCAACAAGGTGGCGGCGCGCGCGCTGGCGCAGGCGGCCGGCGCTCCGGTGGTTCCCGCCAGTGCCGCACTGCCCGAAGATGCGCAAACCATCACGCAGATGGCCGCTGCAGTGGGCTATCCGCTCATGTGCAAGGCCAGCTGGGGCGGCGGCGGTCGCGGCATGCGCGAGATCGACCACGAAGCGCAGCTGCTCGAGAGCGTGCAACAGGCGCGGCGCGAGGCCGGTGCTGCCTTTGGCAATGACGAAGTCTATCTCGAGCGGCGTATCCGGCGGGCCCAGCACATAGAAATCCAGCTGCTTGGCGATGGGTATGGCAATCTCGTGCATCTGTACGAGCGTGACTGCTCGGTGCAGCGGCGTCACCAGAAAGTGGTCGAGCGTACACCCGCGCACTTTCTGAGCGCCAATCCCCAGATTCGCCAGGCCCTGTGCGATGCCGCGCTGGCGATCGGGCGGCGCGTGCAATACAGCAATGCCGGGACCGTCGAGTTCCTGCTGGATCGCGACAGTGGCGAATTCTTCTTCATCGAAGTCAATCCCCGCATACAGGTGGAGCATACGGTGACGGAGATGGTGACCGATATCGATCTGGTGAAGGCACAGATCCGTATCGCAGCCGGCGCGCGCATCGGCACGCCCGAGTCCGGCGTTCCGGCCCAGGAGGATATCGTGTTCAGGGGCAGCGCCATTCAATGCCGCATCACGACCGAGGATCCTGAAAACCAGTTCGTGCCCGATTACGGACGCCTGCTGGCCTACCGCAGCCCGGCCGGCCTGGGTGTGCGGCTGGATGCCGGGACGGCTTACGGCGGCGCCGTCATCACGCCGTATTATGATTCGCTGCTCGTCAAGGTCACCACTTCGGCCACGAATGACGAAGAGGCCATTGCCCGCATGGATCGTGCACTGCGTGAATTCCGGGTGCGTGGCCTGTCCACGAACCTGAAGTTCCTGCTCAACGTCATCAATCATCCCGTCTTTCGCAGTGGCGATTGCACGACGGATTTCATCGACCGCACGCCGGAGCTGTTCAGGTTTGAACCCCGGCGGGATCGTGGGACACGCCTGCTCGGTTTTCTGGCGGAAGTCATCGTCAATGGCAATCCGCTTGTCCAGGGCCGGAAGCTGCCGGCGCATGTGCCGGTTGCGCCGTTGCCCGGCCGCAGCGTCTTGCATGGCGATGCCCCGCCCACGGGCCTGCGTGACCGGCTCCGCTCGGATGGTCCCGAAGCCTTTGCACGCTGGATGCGTGCGTATGAAAAGGCGCTCATCACGGACACCACCATGCGTGATGCGCATCAGTCGCTCGTTGCGACCAGCATGCGTACGGACGACATGGTGCGCATTGCGCCGTATTATGCCCGCATGCTGCCGGCGCTGCTCTCCGTGGAGTGCTGGGGCGGGGCCACGTTCGATGTGAGCCTGCGTTTTCTGCACGAAGATCCCTGGGATCGTCTGCGCCGCCTGCGTGAAGCAATGCCCAACCTTCTGCTGCAGATGCTGTTGCGCGCTTCCAATGCAGTGGGCTATACGAATTATCCTGACAATGTCGTGCGCCACTTCGTGCGGCAGGCTGCGCTCAACGGTATCGATATCTTCCGCGTGTTCGACGCGCTCAATGATGTCGACAATATGCGCGTCGCCATCGACGCGGTACTCGAGACGGGCGCACTGTGCGAGGCGGCCATCTGCTATACCGGCAACGTGCTGGACGGTGGGCGCAACGTCTATGATCTTGCCTATTACGTGCGCCACGCGCATGCGCTCGAGAAGGCCGGAGCGCATATTCTCTGCATCAAGGACATGGCGGGTGTCTGCCGTCCCGAGGCGATACGTCTGCTGGCGCGTACGCTGCGCTCCGAGACCCGCCTGCCCCTGCATTTTCACACGCACGACACCAGCGGTATCGGTTCGGCCTCGGTGCTGGCGGCAATAGAGGCCGGTTGCGACGCTGTGGATGCGGCGATGGCACCCTGGAGCGGCGTCACCTCGCAGCCAAATCTCGACGCCATCGTCATGGCCCTGCGGGATTCGCGGCACGACACCGGCCTGGACCCGCTGGCCCTGCGTCAGATATCACGCTATTGGGAAGTGGTGCGCCAGGGCTATTCCGCATTCGAGAGCGAGTTGCGCAGCGGCACTGCAGATGTCTACCATCACGCCATGCCGGGCGGACAATATACAAATCTGCGGGCCCAGGCACGCGCGCTCGGCGTGGAGCACCGCTGGCCGGAAGTGGCCGATGCCTATGCCACGGTCAACCAGCTGTTCGGCGACATCGTCAAGGTGACGCCCACCTCCAAGGTTGTGGGCGATATGGCGCTGTACATGGTGACCAGCGGCATGACGGCCGATGATGTGCTCGACCCGGATCGCGAACTTGACTTCCCGGAATCCGTCACCCAGTTCTTCCGCGGTGCGCTGGGTCGCCCGGAGCGGGGGTTTCCCGAGGCCTTGCAGCAGAAGGTGCTCAAGGGACAGCCGGTCATTGAAGGCCGGCCCGGTGCCTTGCTGCCTGCCGAGGATCTGGAGGCCGCCCGTGCCCGGGCAAGCGCCATGCTGGAGGCGGAAGCTGCGGGCGACACCGACCTGGCGTCCTATCTGATGTATCCGGCGGTGTTCGAGCAATATGCCGCACAGCGGGCCCGTTATGGCGATCTGTCCATACTGCCCTCCAGCGCTTTCTTCTACGGCATGCAGCCGCATGACGAGATCACAGTCAACCTCGAAGCGGGCAAGACGCTGGTAATCCGCTATCTGACCAGCACCGAAGCGAATCAGAATGGCTGGCGGCGCGTATTCTTCGAGCTCAACGGGCAGTCGCGTGTGGTTCAGGTGGCCGAAAAAGGCAAGGCACCGGCGAGCGCCCGTCCCAAGGCCGACCCGGGCAATCCGGCGCATGTGGCGGCGCCCATGCCCGGCATGATCGCCGGTCTGGCCGTAACGGACGGTCAGCGTGTGACTGCCGGGGATCCCCTGCTGGTGATCGAAGCGATGAAGATGGAGACCACCCTGAGTGCCCCCTGCGACGGCGTCGTGAGTGACATTACCGTTGCTGCAGGCACGCGGGTGGAGTCCAGGGATCTCCTGATGGTACTCGCACCCGCCTGAGTTGCCGGCCCGGGTTGCCGGGCCGTGCCAGTCGCTAGCGCGGCCGGCGTACGGTGTCGATCACGGTGCGGATGGCCTCGTCGCTCGTCTCGATGTGCAGCACGCAACCGGGTGCCAGCATCAGGCGCCGGCCGCCCGTCTGCTCGATGGCGTCTTCGACCTCGCGCCGTATATCATCCTGCGAACCCTGCATCATGACCTGCATCTCGCTCAGGCCGCCAACCAGCGCCTTGCCCTTGAACGCGTCCATGCCTTCCCGCAGGGAGGGCAGGGTTTCACGATCATGCCAGTTGATCATGTGCACCGGGTAGTCGGCCAGGCTTTCCACCATGATGTCATGACCGTGGGCATGCAGCATGTTCACGCGCGTGCGATCCTTCACAGCCGCGAGGATCTGCAGGTCGAAGCGCTTGCCGAAGCGTTCGAACTCCGCCACGTCAAGCAGGCGATGCGAGGCCTGCTGGGTGGCCAGAAAGATACCATCCGCGCCCGCGGCCAGGCTGTCGTTGATCGTCTCTATGGTCGTTTCGGTGATGGCCGCCAGCGCCGCCTCGACGCTGTCCGGGTACAGGCGCAAATCGGCGTAGAGGCGATCGCCCGCCATCTTGAAGGCGGTCGTGATCGGGCTGAAGATGGTCATCAGCACCGGTGCTTCGCCGCGCAGGTTGCGCGTGATATGGGCCAGCGCCTCATTCTGGCGTGCGATCGGGCCGATGCGTGTCGATACCGGCTTGATCAGATCCCAGTCGGACGGCTTGCGGATGGCCGGCTCGATTACCGAGCGCGCGCCGATGCTGATGCCCAGGTATTGCGAGAAAGCGCCCCAGGCCTCGGCGCTGTAGGTGCCCGAAGGTGAGTATTTGACCAGGTCAAAATCCCATTTGCGCTGCCACTCCAGTGTGCGCAGCACCAGCTTGGATACATGCAGGTCTTCTTCCGGAAAGTGACGCCACAGCGACACCGCCGGATAATCGCTCGCTTCGCCCGCAATGCAGGCCTGGACGCGTTCCCAGTGATCCATTTTCTTCATGCCGTCGAAATACCAATGATTGTGTTGAAACAAGACGCCCGGGATCGGGCACGGGCCCGACGGGTGTCATCCGGGCAGCTCAGGCCGTCCAGGCGAGGCTTTGTACCCCGGCTTGCGTGCCGTGCTGCCTGCAGGCCTGCTCAATCCGTTCGAGCAGGCCATCCAGCAATTGTGCGTTGATGCCCAGTGCCAGGGCTTCCTCCCGGGCGAGCTTCAGATCCTTGCGCAGCATTCCGAGCGTGAAGCCGACCTGGGGATCGGCGGCAATCATCTTGCGCACATAGGCGGAAAACATCCAGCCCGATGCCGATCCGTGTGACAGCGCGGTATGGACACGCTCCGCATCCAGTCCCGCTGCGCGTGCCATCGCAGCGCCCTGGGCCACGCCGGTCAGCGCGCCCGCCATCATGACCTGGTTGATGAGCTTCATGCGATAACCGCTGCCGGCGGGGCCGCAATGGCTGATCTGGCCGGCCAGTGGCGCGAGCAATGGCTTCAGGCGCTCCAGCACCGGTTCCTCACCGCCGACGAACAGCGTGAGCTGCCCCTGCCGTGCGCCCCGGACGCCGCCGGTGACGGGGCTGTCCAGCCAGTGCAGGCCATGCTGCGCCATGAGTGGCGCGAGCCGGTCGGCGGCTACGGGCCCCGCCGTGGTCAGGTCGATCAGATCGCTGCCGCTGCCGAGGTGCGGCGCCAGCGCGCTGTGCACCTCAAGCACATCTTCGGTACTGCGCAGCATCGTGAAGACCTGCCGGCATTGCCGGCCCAGGCTCGCCAGATCGGGAGCCCAGAGGGCACCCTGTTCAAGCAGGGGCTGTGCCGCCTCGCGCCGGCGCGCCCATAGCATCAGGCGGTAGCCGGCATCGACCAGGCGCTGGGCCATGGGCATGCCCATGGCCCCCAGGCCCAGCCATCCAACGGGCGTGTTGCTGCTCACGCTTACTGCTTCTGGATACCGGCCTTTTCAATGACTTCGGCCCACTTGGCGGTTTCATCCACCAGGTGCTTGTTGCCCTGCTCACGCGTGCCGCCCAGGGGGCTGGCGCCCAGGCTGTTCAGCTTCTCCAGAACGGCTTCGTCCTTGAGCAGGCCATTCAGGCCTTCGTTGAGCTTGTCCAGAACGGCGTCCGGCGTGCCCGTGGGGGCCAGCAGTGCAAACCATGTCGAGGACAGCAGTGAGGGATAGCCTTGCTCGGCCATTGTCGGAACATCCGGCAGCACCGGCGAGCGCTGCTCGCTCATGATGGCCAGCGCGCGTACGCGGTCAGCCTCGACCATGGCACGGATGCCGGGCACCAACTGGAACATCATCTGGATGTCGCCGCCGATCATGTCAGTCGTGCCTTCGGCGGGGCTGTTGTAGGGTACGTGCTCGAGCTTGGTTCCGGTTTCGTTCTGGAACAGCTCGGCGGCCAGGTGCATGGAGCTGCCGATGCCGGTAGAGCCGGCGTTGAGCTCGTTGGGGTGTTCCTTGGCGTACTTGACCAGATCATCCACGGAATGAATCGGCAGATCCTTGTTGATTACCAGGATGTTGGGGACTTCTGCAACCAGGCCGATCACTTCGAAATCCTTGACGGGATCGTAGCTCAGCTTCTTGAACATGCTGGGATTGACCGCCAGGGTGCCGGCCCAGGAAAAGAGCAGGTGGTAGCCGTCTGCTTTGGCCTTGGATGCTTCCGTGGCACCGATGATGCCGTTGGCGCCCGGCTTGTTCAGCGGAACCGCCTTGATGTTCAGTTGTTTTTCCAGCCCGTCCGCCACGATGCGGCCCAGGGCGTCACCCGTACCGGTGCCACCGCCGATGGGCAGGATGACTTCGACCGTATGACCGGGCTCTGGCCAGTCGGCCGCCTGTGCGGACAACCCCAGTGCCAGCGAGGACAAGCTTGCAACCAGTGCTTGTTGTACGAATTTCTTCATGATTTGACCTCTCTGATTCTTGACTTGATGCTCGAGCGCTCGCACCCGCACCCCTTGCTGCGGACGCGAGTACTGAGCACGCCATAGTACACCAAGATGTTGGGTCCAAGCCCGCAAACCCTTGCAGGGCATAGGCTCAAACGGGCATGCCGGCCCGGCGCAGCAGCTGGATGGTTTCGTAGGCCGGCAGGCCCATGACACCGGAATGGCTGCCGGAAAGATGGCGCACGAAGGCGGCGGCCCGGCCCTGGATGGCGTAGGCGCCGGCCTTGCCCATGGGTTCGCCGCCGGCGCAGTAGCGCGCAATCATGTCGTCGTCCAGGACGGCGAACTGGACAATGCTTTCCTGAAGGGCTTCGAGCCGCCGGTCGCCATGCGCAAGTACAACGGCGGTCATCACCTGGTGGCTGCGCCCCGAGAGCCGGCGCAGGCTGGCGGCGGCATCGTCGGCATCTGCGGGCTTGCCGAGGATCTCGCCATCGAGCACGACGCAGGTATCGGCCGTCAGTACCAGGGCGTGTTCGGGGCGGGGCAGTGCCGGCGCGTCATGATGCGTGCGCGGATATGTGTGCAGACCCTGCAGCCAGGCGAGTGCCTGCTGTGCCTTCTCGCGTGCCGTACGGCAGACATAACACCTGGGCGTTTCGCCCGGCAGACGGGGTTCGTCCTCGCCTTCGGGCGCCGGCACATGCACGACGCGATGCGCAATGCCCAGCTGGTCGAGGATTTCATGGCGTCGGGGGCTGGCGGAGGCCAGCAGCAGCTCCAGCGCAGCCACGCGATCAGCCTGCAGTCAGGATCTTGAGGGTGTTGGTGCCGCCGCTGTGAAAGGCGTTCTGGCGATAGAAGTCTCCATGGGTGAGCACCACCTTGTCACCGGTCTGCAGATGGCCCAGATCCTGCAGGGCCTGGACGGCGCGCTGGCCGATCTCCACGGGATCCAGGGTGGACGCGTCGAAGGCCACGGTATAGACACCGCGAAACAGTGCTGCACGGCGCTGCGTGGGTGCATGGCGCGTATAGCAGTAGATGGGCACGCTGGAGCGGATGCGCGACATGATGAGCGGCGTATGCCCGCTTTCAGTCAGGCTGATGATGGCCTTGATGCCGGGAAAATGGTTGGCGGCATACATGGCCGAAAGCGCGATGGTCTCGTCGCAGCGCGTGAACACCTCATCCAGACGATGGCGCGAGCGCATCATGGAGGGTTCCTTCTCTGCACCGACG
The DNA here is from genome assembly GCA_041655275.1 of Castellaniella sp. Lineage (GTDB taxonomy): Bacteria > Pseudomonadota > Gammaproteobacteria > Burkholderiales > Burkholderiaceae_B > JAJYRX01. Next base: position 8,097 of record JBBAFU010000022.1, read on the forward strand.
CAGATACGCGCCATGGCGCTGACGGTTTCCACCGGATAGTGCCCGGCGGCGCTTTCGCCCGACAGCATCACGGCGTCGGTGTAGTCGAGCACGGCATTGGCGACGTCCGAGACCTCGGCGCGGGTGGGCAGCGGGTTGTTGATCATGGACTCCATCATCTGCGTTGCCGTGATGACGAGCTTGTTGCGTGTGCGCGCGTGACGGATGATGCGCTTCTGCAGGCCCACCAGACGGGCATCACCGATTTCCACGCCCAGGTCGCCGCGTGCCACCATGACGCCGTCACTGGCCGCGATGATGCCGTCCAGCGCTTCGTGATCGGCGACGGCCTCGGCGCGCTCGATCTTGGCAATGATCCAGGCATCGCTGCCGGCGGCGCGGATGAGTTCGCGCGCCTGCTCCATGTCGCTGCCCCGGCGCGGGAAGGACACGGCAATATAGTCCAGCGCCAGCTCGGCCGCCAGCGTGATGTCCTGCCGGTCCTTCTCGGTCAGGCTGGGCGCGGAGATGCCGCCGCCGCGCCGGTTGATACCCTTGTTGTCGGACAGGGCCCCGCCCTGCACGACACGCGTGTGTACGGCCTCATCCTCGACGCTTTCGACCTGGAGCACGATGCGCCCGTCATCGAGCAGCAGCTCGTCGCCGGGATGGCAGTCCGAGACCAGCGGCGGATAGTCCACACCAACCACGCCGGCAGTGCCGGCTTGCTTGTCATGCCGGTTGGACAGGGTGAAGGCCTGGCCCGGCTCCAGCATGACGCTGCCTTCGGCAAAGCGCGCGATGCGGATCTTGGGGCCCTGCAGATCGCCCATGACGGCGACATGGCGCTGGTGACGTGCGGACAGCTCGCGTACCAGCGTGCAGCGACGCCGGTGGTCGTCGGCACTGCCATGAGAGAAGTTGAGCCGGGCAACATCCATGCCGGCAAGGATAAGCGCTTCTATGGTGTCGGCATCGGAAGTGGCCGGACCTAGGGTGGCGACGATTTTTGTGCGGCGTTGATTCATGCCTTGCTGTCTCCGTCAGGCGCGATGATAGGGGTGATTGTTGATGATAGCCCAGGCCCGGTAGATCTGCTCGGCCAGCACGATGCGAACGAGCGGGTGGGGCAGCGTCAGATCGCTGAGCTGCCACAGCGCCTGGGCCTCGGCCTTGAGCGCCGGCGCCAGGCCATCCGGGCCGCCGATCAGGAAGACGCGGTCGCGCCCGTCATGGCGCCAGTCTTCCAGATCCCGCGCCAGATCTTCCGTGCGCCGGCGCCGGCCCCGCTCGTCCAGGGCAATCACCTGGGCACCGGCCGGAATGGCGCCACGCAGACGCGTGGCTTCGGCCTGCATCAGCTGGGCGGCCGTCTTTCCCGAGCGTCGGGGCTCGGGACGGATTTCGTGCAGCATGAGCGCGCAATCCGCAGGCAGGCGCCGGGCATATTCCTTCCAGCCCTCATCGACCCAGGCGGGCATGCGCGTGCCCACGGCCAGCACGTGCAGCTTCATGCCGGCGTGCCGTCGCTCCAGCTGCCCTGGGCCGCCACGTCCGCTGATGGCAGCGTGGACTGGGGCAGCAGTTTGACGCGTACCGGCTTGTCGCCCCAGAGTTCTTCCAGATGATAGAACTGGCGCATGGCCGGTTGCATCACATGGAGCACGATGTCGCCGAGATCGACCAGTATCCATTCGCCGGCGTCGTAACCTTCGATGGCGATGACTTCCAGCCCCTTCGCCTTCGCGCGTTCCACCACATGATTGCTGATGGCCCGTGCCTGCCGGTTGGATGCAGCGCTGGCAATCATGACGCGGTCGAAGAGTCCGGTCAGGTGTGAGGTGTTGAAGACCTTGATGTCCTGGGCCTTGACGTCTTCCAGGGCGTCGATGACCAGGCGTTGCATTCTCTGTAGATTCATGATGGGGGGTCTGTCTCCGAAGTGATGGGTGCGCGGGTTGTGTCAGCCGTGTCAGGATTCAAGATACAGGCCGTGTTCGCGGATATAGTCGAGTACGGCCGGATCCAGCAGGTGGGCCACTTCCCGGCGCCCGGCAATACGCGCGCGGATATCGGTGGCCGAGACCGGCTGGCACGGCAGCTCGAGATGTATGAGCCTGCGTCCCAGACTGCTCAGGTGCGCTTCCAGCGCCCGGGGTATGGCAGTCAGGCCGTCTGCACGGGGTGCCACCGCCAGCTGCACGCTTGCGGCGATCTCCTGCCAGGCATGCCAGCTGCAGAAATTGCGCAGCTGGTCGCCGCCGAGTATCCAGTAATAAGCGATGTCGGGCGGCAATGCACGCAGCGTGTCTATCGTATAGGTGGGGCCATTGCGCTCGATTTCCAGGGTGTTGATGCGCAGCCAGTCGCGGCGCTCGCAGACAAGGGCCAGCATGGCGAGCCGGTGCTCGCTGCTTGCCTGCAGCGGGCTGCGCTGCCAGGGCCGGGCTGCGGGTATGAGCTGGACTTCATCCAGATGCAGCTGGGTGTATGCCGCTTGCGCAATGGTGATGTGCGCCAGATGCACGGGATCGAAGCTGCCTCCCAAGAGGCCGACACGGCTTGCGCTCAAAGCCACTCGCGCGGGGTAAGGAATTCCGCCAGGCGCGCCTCGGGGCTGCCCGGCTCCGGCTCCCAGCGATAGCGCCAGTGGGCCACCGGCGGCATGGACAGCAGGATGGACTCGGTGCGCCCGCCCGATTGCAGGCCGAACAGGGTGCCACGGTCGAAGACGAGGTTGAACTCGACGTAGCGCCCGCGCCGGTAGGCCTGGAAGTCGCGCTCGCGCTCGCCGTACTCCTGGTTGCGGCGGCGTTCGACGATGGGCAACCAGGCTTCCAGGAAGTGATCGCCTACCGATTGCGTCATGGCAAAGCTGTGATGGAAGTCGGGCGTGTTCACATCATCGAAGAACAGGCCGCCCACGCCGCGCGTCTCGTTGCGGTGCTTCAGGTGGAAATACTGATCGCACCAGGTCTTGTAGGCCGGATAGCGGTCTTCGCCGAATGGCTGCACCGCCTTGCGGCAGATGGTGTGGAAGTGCACCGCGTCTTCCTCGAAAGGGTAGCAGGGCGTCAGGTCCATGCCGCCGCCGAACCAGAACACTTCCTCGTCCGTGCTGCCCGGCATGGCGTGGGCCACGAACAGGCGTACGTTCATGTGCGTGATGGGCACCCAGGGATTGCGCGGATGCAACACCAGCGACACGCCCATGGCCTCCCAGGGACGGCCGGCAAGCTCGCGCCGGTGGGCACTGGCCGAAGGCGGCAGGGCCTTGCCCTGCACATGGCTGAACAGCACGCCGGCGCGCTCCAGCAGGGGGCCGTCCTCGAGATAGCGGCTGATGCCGCCACCGCCTTCGTCGCGCTTCCAGTGATCCGCCTTGAAGGGCGTGCCGTCGGCCGCTTCCAGCGCGCTCACGATGCGCTGCTGCAGGTCCAGGAAATATTCGTGGGCGGTGGCGATGGGTACAGGCATGATGTCTATCCGTGGGTGGAGGGCAGGGCGCGCCAGCCGATGTCGCGGCGAAACTGCATGCCGTCGAGCTGGATGCGATCGATGGCGGCGTAGGCCTTGTCGCGCGTCTGGGTCACCGAATCACCCAGGGTGGTCACGCACAGCACGCGTCCGCCCGAGCTGCGCAGCACGCCGTCTTCCAGCCGGGTGCCGGCATGAAAGCAGACGCAGTCCGCGCTTTCCGGCGGCAGCCCGGTGATGGCATCACCCGTGCGTACCGTGCCGGGGTAGCCCGCCGCAGCGATAACCACGCCCAGTGCCGTACGGGGATCCCAGCGCGCCGCCCGGGGGTCGAGTCGGCCCTGTACGGCCCGGGCGAAGATTTCCGCCAGATCGGATTGCAGGCGCATCAGGATGGGCTGGGTTTCCGGATCGCCCATGCGACAGTTGTATTCCAGCAGGCGCAGGCTGCGCCCGGCGTCGGCGCCGGGGCCCACCATGAGTCCGGCATACAGGAAGCCGGAAAACGGATTGCCATCCTTGCGCATGCCGTCGAGCGTGGGGTGGATGATTTCGGCGAGGATGCGCTCATGCAGCACCGGCGTCACCAGCGGTGCGGGTGAATAGGCACCCATGCCGCCGGTATTCGGGCCCTGGTCGCCGTCCAGCAGGCGCTTGTGATCCTGGCTGCTGGCCAGGGGCAGCACATGCTCGCCGTCGCACATGACGATGAAGCTGATTTCCTCGCCTTCCAGGCACTCTTCGATCACCACGCGCGCACCCGCCTGGCCCAGGCCCGCATCACCCAGCATGTGGCGTATGGCGGCATGCGCCTCGTCGACGCTTTGCGCCACCACCACGCCCTTGCCGGCCGCCAGGCCATCCGCCTTGATGACGATGGGCGCGCCATGCGCATCGACATGGGCGTGCGCCGCTTCGGCATCGGTGAAGCTCTGATAGGCCGCTGTGGCAATGCCGTGGCGCAGCATGAAGGCCTTGGCGAAGTCCTTGGAGCTTTCGAGCTGTGCCGCCGCCTGCGTGGGGCCGAAGATCGCCAGGCCCTGATCGCGAAAGACATCGACCACACCGGCGGCCAGCGGCGCTTCGGGCCCGACCACGGTGTAGCTCACATCGTTGGCGCGTGCGAATGCCGCCAGCGCTTCGGGCGCGGCGAGGGCGACGTTCTCCATACGGGCGTCGCTGCCGGTGCCGCCGTTGCCGGGCGCCACATACACTTTCCGTACGCGTTCCGATTGGGCGAGCTTCCAGGCCAGCGCATGCTCACGACCACCGCCGCCCACTACCAGTATCTTCATAACAATGTCCGCCGGCACCCGAGAGGCGCCTAGTTGAGCGATTCTTCCGTCTCGTCGAAGACAACGTTGGTGTAGACCATCTGCACGTCGTCCAGGCTCTCGAGCATATCCAGCATTTTCTGCATGGTCTGCGCGTCCTTGCCCGTCAGCTCGGTTTCATTGAGCGGCTTCATGATGACGTCCTGCACTTCCGGCACCAGGCCGGCCGCTTCGAAGGCCGATTTCAAGGCGCCGTAGTCCGAAGGTTCGCAAATGACCTCGATGACGCCGTCCTCGTCCGTGTCGACATCTTCGGCACCGGCTTCGAGCGCCACTTCCATGACGGCATCCTCGTCGGTGCCGGGGGCAAAGATGAACTGCCCGCAGTGCTTGAACAGGAAGGTGACGCTGCCGTCCTGGCCCAGGTTGCCGCCGTGGCGTGTGAGCGCATGGCGTACCTCGGAAACGGTGCGCTGGCGGTTGTCCGTCATGCAGTCGACGATGACGGCGGCACCGCCCACCCCATAGCCTTCGTAGCGGATCTCTTCGTAGTTCTGGCCATCGGCACCGCCTGCACCCCGCTGGATGGCCCGCTGGATGTTGTCCTTGGGCATGTTGGCGATGGTGGCCTTGTCCCAGGCCAGACGCAGGCGAGGATTGGATTCGGGATCGGGGCCGCCGTCACGCGCCGCGACGGTGATCTCGCGGATGATCTTCGTCCAGAGTTTGCCCCGTTTGGCGTCCTGGCGCCCCTTTCTGTGCTGGATGTTCGCCCATTTGCTATGACCGGCCATAAAATATCAATCGATTCAATAAAGTGAAAAAAAGACATTTTAACCGCGAATGCCCGCCCGGATTGTTTACACTCGGGAAACCGGCGCTGCCGCCTTGTTCCCGCCTTCTCTCCTGATCATAGTCAAAATGCCCGATTCCGTCGTCATTGCCCAGAACCCGCAAGCCCGGTCCATCCTGCTGCCCCGCATGGCCAACCGCCATGGCTGCATTACCGGCGCCACCGGTACCGGCAAGACCGTCAGCCTGCAAGTGCTGGCGGAAGCTTTCTCGCGCATGGGTACGCCTGTCTTCATGGCGGATGTCAAGGGTGACTTCACGGGCGTGGCCCAGGCCGCCGGCCCGAGCGCCGGCCTGCAGAAGCGCCTCGACAAGCTGGGACTGCCCGAGCCGCAATGGGGTGCCTGTCCCGTGGTGCTCTGGGATCTTTTCGGGGAGCAGGGACACCCGGTGCGCGCCACGGCCTCCGATATGGGGCCCTTGCTGCTGGCGCGCATGCTCGAGCTCAATGACACCCAGGAAGGCGTGCTCAACATGGTGTTCCGCCTGGCCGACGAGGAGGGCATGCTGGTCCTCGACGTGAAGGACGTGCGGGCCATGCTGGCCCACGCGGCCGAGCGCGCGGCCGAGCTGCGTCTGCGCTACGGCAACGTCTCTCCGGCAACCATCGGTGCCATCCAGCGCAGCCTGTTGCGCCTGGAGTCCCAGGGCGGTGATCTGTTCTTCGGCGAGCCGGCCCTGGATATCTTCGATCTGATGCGCGTCGATGCCCGTGGGCAGGGGGTGGTCAACATCCTGGCTGCCGATCGGCTCATGCAGTCGCCGCGGCTGTATGCGACTTTCCTGCTGTGGCTGCTTTCCAGCCTGTATGAAGGCCTGCCCGAAGTGGGTGATCTGGACAAGCCGCGGCTAGTCTTCTTCTTCGACGAGGCCCATATGCTGTTTCGCCAGGCGCCGCCGGCGCTGCTCGAGAAGGTGGAACAGGTGGTGCGTCTGGTGCGCTCCAAAGGGGTAGGTATCTACTTTGTTACACAGAATCCGCTCGATATCCCGGATACGGTGCTGGGCCAGCTCGGTAACCGCATCCAGCATGCCCTGCGCGCCTATACGCCGCGTGACCAGAAGGCGGTGCGCGCTGCCGCATCCACCATGCGTCCCAATCCCGGCCTGGATATCGAGCAGGCGATCAGCCAGCTGGGTGTGGGCGAGGCGCTGGTCTCCATGCTCGATGCGCAGGGACGGCCCACGCCCACGGAACGGGTGTGGATGATGGCGCCGGGCAGCCGCATCGGGCCGGCGGATCCCGAGGTGCTGTCCGGCTTGCGCCGCAGCTCGCCCCTGCATGGCAAGTACGAGGCCGCCATCGACCGCGAATCCGCCTACGAGATCCTGCAGGCCCGCAGCGAGGCGCAGGCACAGGCGGCGCACGAGCAGGCCGCCAGGGCCGGGCCGGCGGATAGCGGGGTGGTGGGCGTAGTGAGCGAATTCTTCTTCGGCTCCGTCGGGCCGCGCGGCGGCCGGCGCGACGGCATCGTGCAATCGGTGCTCAAGACCGAGGCGCGTCGCACCAGCCGCCGCCTGTTGCGCGGTCTTTTCGGCACCCTCACGGGCCGGCGCTGAGAAACACAAGGAACATCATGATCAGAAAACACAGTATTGCAGTCATTGCCGGTGATGGCATCGGCAAGGAAGTCATGCCCGAAGGTTTGCGCGTGCTCGAGGCCATCGCCTCCCGCTACGACATTGCCTTCGAGTGGGACGAGCTCGACTGGAGCTCGGATTATTACGCACGCCATGGCCGCATGATGCCCGAGGACTGGAAGGCGCGCATCGGCGGGCACGAGGCCATCTTCTTCGGCGCCATGGGCTGGCCGGACATCGTGCCCGATCACATCTGCCTGTGGGAATCACTGTTTCGCTTTCGCCGGGAGTTCGATCAGTACATCAATCTGCGCCCGGTACGCCTGATGCCAGGCGTGCGCTCGCCGCTGGCCGACCGCGCACCCGGTGACATCGATTTCTTCATCGTCCGCGAAAACACCGAAGGCGAGTATTCCAACAGCGGCGGCATCCTGTTTGAGGGCACACCGCGCGAGATCGTCATCCAGGAAAGCGTGTTCACGCGTGAAGGCACGGACCGCGTGCTGCGCTTTGCCTTCGAGCTTGCGCAGAAGCGCGGCCGCCACCTGACGGCGGCCACCAAGTCCAACGGCATTTCCATCTCCATGCCCTGGTGGGACGGACGGGTGCAGGCCATGGCCGCGGACTACCCCGATGTGCGCTGGGACAAATATCATATCGACATCCTGTGCGCCCACTTTGTCCAGCACCCCGACTGGTTCGATGTGGTCGTGGCCTCCAACCTGTTTGGCGACATCCTCTCGGATCTGGGCCCGGCATGCACCGGCACCATCGGTATTGCACCATCGGCGAACCTGAATCCCGAATGCCGTTTCCCGTCGCTGTTCGAGCCGGTGCACGGCTCGGCCCCCGATATTGCCGGCAAGGGCATTGCCAATCCCATAGGCCAGATCTGGAGCGGTGCGCTGATGCTGGATTTCCTCGGCCATGCGCCGGCGGCCGGGGCGGTGGTCAAGGCCATAGAGACGGTGCTGGAAAATGGTGTGTGCACACCGGATCTGGGCGGCAAGGCGACGACGGTGGAAGTCGGCCAGGCCGTGGTCGAAGCCCTGTTGCGTGCCTGATCCAGTCTCAGTCGGCGCGGCGCAGGGCCGACCAGGCAATGGCGGCCACCATCAGGCAGCCGCCGGCGAGTGCGCGCAGATCCGGAATCTGGCCGAACAGCAGCGCGGCAAAACCGATGGCGTAGACGGGTTCGAGCGCAATGACCACGGCGGCGCTGCGCGCCTTGAGCACGCTCAGGCTGGCCACCAGCAGGGCGTGCGAAAAGGCGGTGCACAAGGTGCCCAGTACGGCCAGCCAGAACCAGTCGATGGCGTGCATGCCGCCCAGCCCGGAGACGGCAAACGGCAGGGTGAGCACGAGGACGACGAGGTTTTCGATGGCGGCCAGCCGGGATGCTGAAAATCCGCCGGCGGCGCGCCGGTTGGCGAGCGTGAAGAGCCCGAAGGAGAAGCCCGAGAACAGGCCCCAGGCCAGGCCGACGGCGTTCTGGTCAGCCGGGTCGACCGAAGGTGTCACCAGGATCAGCCCCAGGCTGACGAGCGCCAGCACACACCATTCATCCCGGTGTATGGCCTCGCGAAACAGGAAGCGCTCACCCAGTGTGATGAAGGCCGGAAAGCTGGCAAACCCGAGCGTGGCCATGGCCACGCCCCCCGTTTTCACTGCGAGGAAAAAGCTCACCCAATGCACGGCCAGCAGGGCGCCCGCCAGAGTGGGAAGCGCTATACTGGTTGGCGTGATGTTGCGCCAGAGCGAACCGCCCTGCGAGCGCAACACCAGCAACAGGGTGGCAACGGCAAATGCCGATCGTCCGGCCGTGATGGCAATGGCATCGGTCCTGATCAGTTCTCCCAGAATGGCGGTGAGCCCAAACAGCACCGCCGCAAGGTGGATGCTGGCCAGGGCGCGTGAACGAGTCATCATGGCAGGGTGCGGGGCGGCGGAACCGTGAGGATCCCCTCAATCAAGGAGTGATGGTTGTGAGCATTCAAATCAAGGCGATTCGCGTCAGTCAGCATGGTGGGCCGGAAGTTCTGGAAATGCAGGATGTCACCTTGCCTGCACCGCAGGATGATGAGGTTACCATCCGGCACAAGGCCATAGGGCTCAATTTCATCGATATCTATTTTCGCACCGGGCTGTACGCGCGCCCGCTGCCGCATGGCCTGGGTTCCGAGGCGGCCGGCGTGGTCGAGGCCGTGGGCGCCGGGGTCAGCCATCTGAAGGTGGGTGATCGCGTGGCCTACGGGCAAAGCCCTCTGGGTGCGTATGCCGAAGCGCACAACGTGCCTGCAGCGCAGGTCGTCAAGCTGCCCGATGGCATCGAATTCGAGCAGGCGGCGGCCATGATGCTCAAGGGGCTCACGGTGCAATACCTGTTCCGCCAGTGCTACCGGCTCGACAAGGGCGAAACCATTCTCTTTCATGCCGCTGCGGGCGGTGTGGGCCTCATCGCCTGCCAGTGGGCGCGCGCCCTGGGCGTGAAGCTCATCGGCACGGTCTCCAGCCCCGAAAAGGCGGCATTGGCGCGCGAGAACGGTGCCTGGGAAGTCATCGACTATACGCGCGAGGATGTGGTCGCCCGCGTGGGCGAACTCACCGATGGCGCACGCCTGCCTGTGGTCTATGACGGCGTGGGCAAGGATACCTGGCTGGTCTCGCTCGACTGCCTGCAGCCGCGTGGCCTGATGGTCAGCTTCGGCAATGCCTCGGGCGCCGTCGATGGTGTCAATCTGGGCATACTGGCGGCCAAGGGTTCGCTCTACGTCACGCGGCCCACGCTGGGCTCCTATGTGCCCACGCAAGAGACCATGCAGGCGGCGGCCGACGAACTGTTCGGGCATGTGCTCGATGGCAGTATCCGCCTGCATATCGGCCAGCGCTTTGCGCTTGCCGATGCGGGCAAGGCGCATGAGGCACTGGCCGGCCGTCAGACTGTGGGCGCCACGGTACTGACCCTGTAGTGTAGTGTGACCCTGTAGCAGGCCGGGCTTCAGTTGCGGTGGTAGCCTTGCAGGCGCGCCACCGCCTCGTGCGATCCCAGGATGACGCCCGTGCGCTGATGCAGGCCGCCCGGTGTCAGCGTCATGATGCGCGTGCCGCCGTCGATGGCGGCACCGCCGGCCTGCTCCACCAGGAAGGCCATGGGGTTGGCTTCATACATCAGGCGCAGCTTGCCCTGGCGTACCGCAGGGCGCTGGTCGCGCGGGTACATGAAGACGCCGCCGCGTGACAGGATGCGATGCACGTCAGCCACCATGGAGGCTACCCAGCGCATGTTCCAGTCCTCTTTGAGCGGGCCTTCGCTTCCGGCCAGACATTCGTCGATGAAACGGCCTACCGGTGCTTCCCAGTGGCGCCGGTTCGACATATTGATGGCGAATTCCCGTGTTTTTTCCGGAATGCGCACGCCGGATTGCGTCAGCAGCCATTCGCCGCTGCCGGGTTCGAGCGTGAACATGCTCACCCCGTCGCCCAGACTGAGCACCAGCAGCGTCTGCGGGCCGTAGATGGCGTAGCCGGCGGCCCGCTGGGCCGTGCCCGCCTGCAGGAAGTCCGCGGTCCGGACCTCGCGGCCGGCCGGCGCATCGAGTACCGAGAAGATGGTGCCGATGGACACATTCACGTCGATATTGGATGAGCCATCCAGCGGATCGAACAGCAGGAGATAGCCGTCGGCATCGGCATGGGCAAGGGGCTGCATGTCCGGCATTTCCTCCGATGCCAGGGCCCGTATGGCGGGATTGCCTGCGCAGGCCTCCAGCAGCATGTCATTTGCCAGTACGTCCAGCTTCTTCTGGATTTCGCCCTGCACGTTTTCCGTGCCTTCACTGCCCAGCACCCCGCCCAGTGCGCCCTGGGCGACACGGGTGCTAATGCTGCGACAGGTGTCGGCCACGGTCTGTATGAGTGATTGCAGCCGGGTGTCCGTGGTCTGCGCCTGCAGCCACCCGGACAGGGGAGTGTGAATCATCGAATGCTCCGCAAAAGTGTTGTTCAGAGGCTGAGCGCCTTGTCGACGATTTCCGAGACGGGACGCGAAAGCCCGGAATGGGCCTGCAGGCGCAGAAGGATGTCGCGCATGCCGCTGCGTGCCGGCTCAACGTGGCGCGCCCAGTTGTCAAGTCCGCGCGCCAGACGCGCAGCCACTTCAGGATTGAGGCTGTCGAGCGCCAGGATCTGTTCGCCCCAGAAATCATAGCCTTCGGGGCAGTGCGTCGCCTCGGGATTATTCAGGCAGAACTGGAATACCAGCGCGCGTGCGCGGTTCGGGTTGCGCAGGGAGAATTCAGGGTGCGCCATCAGCCGCCGCATATGCGCCACACCGGCCCAGCGTGCCGTGGCCTGCAGACGGAACCAGGCATCCATCACCTGCGGGTCGCGACGGGCGTGCCGCCCGAAGAAATCGGCCATGAGTGTGCTGCCGGCCTGTTCGGATGCATGGCGTGCCAGTGCGGCCAGTGCCGCCAGGCGGTCCGTAAGGTTGTTGGCTTCGCGATAGTGCGCCTGCGCCAGCGCATGGGCCTGCGGATGGCCGCCGGCCAGCAGATAGCCCAGGGCCAGTGCCCGGAGTGCGCGTTGCCCCGCGTCGACCGGGTGCGGGCGAAACGGCCGCCGGGCCACTTCTGCCTGCGCCAGATACAGGGCATGCCAGCTGTCCTGCAGCGCGTGTCCGAGTGCGCCGTGCAGTCCGTGGTGCACTACGCTGGCCCCTGCCGGATCCATCTCGGGCGCCTGCAGCATCAGCCGGGTGGGCGTCATGAGCTGCAATGTGCGATGACGATAGTCGGGCGCCAGGCCGGGATCATCCAGCAGGCCCTGCCAGATGGCCAGCAGTACCGGACCGGCGGCTTCGTGACCTGCGAGTGCAGCCCCTGGACGCTGCTGATGCTCACGAAGCCGGCGCAGGAGTTCGGCACCGGCCAGGTCCTGTATGGCCTGCCAGCGCGCGAAAGGGTCGACATCGTGGCGGGCCAGCAGCGCGAGTTCCGCCTCGCTGCGCGGCGTCCCGAGGATGACGGGCGCCGAGAAGCCCCGCAGTATCGACAATACGGGCTTCGCCCCCATGTCGTCGAAACACCATGTCTGCTCTGCCTGGGTCAGGGGCAGGATACGGGTGTCTGTGCCATCATCAAAAGGCAGGGTCCGGCCTTCGCCATCCAGAAAGCCGATGGCGACCGGAATGTGCAGCGGCGGCTTGACCGCGTCGCCGGCCAGCAGCTTTTCCATGCCCACGGCCGGGTTGGACTGGCGCAGCGTCAGGCGCACCTTGCGGGCGGCGGCATCGTGCTCCAGGTCAAATTCCACCCGGGGTGTGCCTGCCTGCCCGTACCAGCGGCGGAAAATGTCCAGATTGGCGTCCGGGTCCTGCTGCCGGATGATGGCCTGCATGGCGTTGAGGAAGTCATCGCAGGTGACGGCCTGGCCGTCATGGCGGCGAAAGTACTCGTCCATGCCCGCACGAAAACCGTCGGCACCCAGCAGGGTGTGCAGCATGCGGATGACTTCCGCACCTTTCTCGTAGATGGTTGCCGTGTAGAAGTTGCTGATCTGACGATAGCTTTCAGGGCGGATGGCGTGTGCCATCGGCCCCGCATCTTCGGGAAACTGGTTGCTGCGCAGGATGTCCACATCCTGGATGCGCTTGACTGCGCGTGCACTCTGCGCGGCCTCGCCTTCCAGGCCGCGGGCCAGCATGTCGGCCGAGAAACTCTGCTCGCGAAAGACGGTAAGCCCTTCCTTGAGCGAAAGCTGGAACCAGTCGCGGCAGGTGACCCGGTTGCCCGTCCAGTTGTGGAAGTATTCATGACCGATGACCGCCTCGATCGCACGGTAGGAGGCATCGGTTGCCGTGTCGGGACTGGCGAGCACATAGGCTGAATTGAAGATGTTCAGCCCCTTGTTCTCCATGGCGCCCATATTGAAGTCGCGCGCCGCCACAATCATGAAGCGGTCCAGATCAAGCTCCAGACCGTAGTGTTCCTCATCCCAGCGCAGGGCGCGCTCCAGGGATTCCAGTGCCCAGGCCGTCTGATCCCGTGTCCCCGTATCGCTGAACACCTGCAGCAGGACTTCGCGCCCGCTGCGTGTGGAAAGCGTCTTCTCGCGGCAATCGAAGCGCCCGGCCACCAGGGCAAACAGATAGCTGGGCTTGGGGTGGGGGTCTTCCCAGACGGCTTCGTGACGGCCTTCAGGCAGTTCGCGCAGCGATACCGGATTGCCATTGGACAGCAACTCGGGAAACTCGGCACGGTCCGCCCGGAGTGTGACCCGGTAGGGCGCCATGACATCGGGCCGGTCGGGAAACCAGGTGATGCGCCGAAAGCCTTCGGCTTCGCATTGCGTGAACAGGTGCTCGCCCGAGGCGTACAGGCCCATGAGACTGGTGTTCGCCCGGGGGTGGCAATGGTTGTGGATGCGCAGGACGAAACGCCTCGCCTGCGGCAGCAGGGTGATCCGCCCCGCATCCCGCGTGAACGCCGATGGCGCCAGTGTGCGGCCATCCAGACTGATATGCGTCAGGTCAAGCGCTTCACCATCGAGCACCAGGGGGATATCATCATCTCCCAGGCGCTCGAATTCAAGCTCGGACTCGACCCGGGTCTGCTCGCGGTCCAGCTCGAAACACAGGTGGACGCGATGCAGGCGATATCCGAATGGCTCGTAGTCATGACGCGAGATTGCGGGGGACAGATCGCTGCGCATTTCAGGACTGCGCCGCGCTCTCGATCAGAAAGCGCTCGCGCGGCTCGCCCCGGGCCTCGGCTTCGGCCATCCAGCGCGGCGTGCGGCCACGCCCGGACCAGGTCTGGCCGCTGGCGGGATTCATGTACTTGGGCGCGATGCGCGTGCTGCGCCGCGCGGGCTTGCTTCCCTTGCGAAACGCCTGGGCGATGTCTTCCGGGCTGATGTCATATTCCTGCATCGCTTTCACGATGGCGTCCAGTGCCGGGCCGCGATGGCGGGCCTGAAGTGCCTCGACTTCTTTTTCAAGCTTCTGTATCTCGCTTTCTATTTTGGATTTTTCGTCCAGATATTGACCAGGAATCATCTTGAGATCCTTGTAAAGATAATGAAAACCATTGCTGGCGGAACAAAAGGAATGAAATAATAGTATAAAACAGCAAGGAATGAAAATGCGTGAATGGAGGAAGCCATGACAATTCTTGAATCCATAAAAGTGGCGGCCGTGCAAATGGTGTCCACTTCCAATATGCAGGAGAATCTCGATCAGGCGCGCTACTGGATTGGGCGCGCCGTCGCAGAAGGCGCGCAACTGGTATTGCTGCCGGAATACTTCTGCCTCATGGGTTTGCGTGATACCGACAAGCTGGCGGTGCGTGAGCCCATGGGAGAAGGGCCTTTGCAGGCCTTCCTCCGGGAAAGTGCACGCGAGCATGGCATCTGGCTGATCGGCGGCACCATTCCCCTTGAATCAGGGGAGCCGGATCGTATTTACAACAGCTGCCTGGTGTTTGATCCCGAAGGGCAGTGTGTGGCCCGCTACGACAAGATTCATCTATTTGATTTTGATAATGGTACGGAAGTGTTTTCCGAATCCAATACTATTGTTCCGGGCAGTAACGCGCCCCAGGTTTTTCGTGCGCCTTTTGGCGATGTCGGCCTGTCCATCTGCTATGACCTGCGCTTTCCGGAACTCTATAGGGCCCTCAATGAAGCCGGCTTGATCGTTGTGCCCTCGGCATTTACCTGGACGACGGGAGAAGCGCATTGGGAAGTATTGCTCAGGGCACGCGCGATAGAGAATCAATGTTATGTGCTCGCCGCCGCCCAGGGTGGCCGGCATGACAGCGGGCGACGCACCTGGGGTCGTTCTGTTCTAATAGACCCGTGGGGCGAAGTGCTCGACAGTGTTGCGCAGGGGCCGGGTCTGGTGACGGGTCAGCTGGACTCCGAACACCTGGCTGCGGTGCGCCAGCGCCTGCCTGCCTTGCGGCACCGCCGGCTCTGAGGTTTTCAGGCGATACGCCGGACCGGCACACGGGCCTCGCCTGATGGCATCAATTTCATCGTTTGTGGGTATCTATGAATCCGTCCGAGCCGGCTTTCCAGGCCCTGGCCACCGCCAAATCCCTGTTGCTGCAGCCCTGGGGGCTGAGCGAAACCGACATGGCGCGCGCGCTGGGTGACATCTTCCGTCATCGCGTCGATTACGCCGATCTCTATTTCCAGTACATACGCCGTGAAGGCTGGAGCCTGGAAGAGGGCATTGTCAAGACCGGCAACTTCTCCATAGAGCAGGGCGTGGGCGTGCGCGCCATCTGTGGCGAAAAGACGGCTTTTGCCTATTCCGACGCCCTGTCGCCGGAGGCGCTCATGGCCTCGGCGGGCGTGGTGCGCAGCATTGCCGCCCGTGGGGCGGGGCGGCACCATGTGGCACGGCGCATGCCGGATTCCGCCATGCCGCTGTACCCGGCGCTGGACCCGGTCGCCAGCCTGCCGGCGCGCGACAAGGTGGCGCTGCTCGAGCGTGTGGAGCGCATGGCGCGGGCGGCGGACAACAGCATCATCCAGGTGATGGCCGGTCTGGGTTGCGAGTACAGCGTGATCCTGGTGGCGGGGTCCGACGGGCGTCTGGCGGCGGATGTGCGGCCGCTGGTACGGCTGTCGCTCAGCGTCATCGCCGAGCGTGACGGCCGGCGTGAAATCGGCACGGCCGGTGGCGGCGGGCGCTGCGCGCTTGACTGCTTCACCGATGAACTGCTGCAGGCTTATGTGGACAGGGCCACGCACGAAGCCCGGGTCAATCTCGAGGCCGCTCCGGCGCCGGCGGGCGAGATGACGGTGGTGCTCGGTTCGGGCTGGCCCGGCATACTGCTGCATGAAGCCGTGGGTCACGGTCTGGAGGGCGATTTCAATCGCAAGGGTTCCAGTGTGTTTTCCGGGCGTATCGGCGAGCGCGTCGCCGCACCCGGCGTCACCGTCATCGACGACGGGACGCTGGCGGGACGGCGCGGCTCGCTGAATGTGGACGACGAGGGCAATGCGACGCGCAGCAATGTGCTCATCGAGGATGGCATCCTGCGCGGCTATATGCAGGATCATCTCAATGCCGGGCTCATGGGCGCGGCGGTTACCGGAAATGGCCGGCGCGAATCTTTTGCCCACCTGCCCATGCCGCGCATGACGAATACCTATATGCTGGCGGGCAGGGAAGACCCGCAGGAAATCATTGCGTCGGTCGATCGCGGCCTGTATGCCGTCAATTTCGGCGGGGGCCAGGTCGATATCACCAGCGGGAAGTTCGTGTTCTCGGCCTCCGAGGCCTATCTGATCGAGAACGGGCGCGTCACGCGCCCGGTGCGCGGCGCCACCCTGATCGGCAACGGCCCCCAGGCCATGACGCGTGTCGCCATGGTCGGCAATGACCTGCGCATGGACTCCGGCGTGGGCACTTGCGGCAAGGACGGCCAGAGTGTGCCTGTCGGTGTGGGCATGCCCACGATACGCATTGACGGGCTGACCGTGGGCGGCACGGCTTGACCTTGGTGGTTTGCGGGTATATGGTTGATTCATAGACAAATTTGCTTTCTGGTGGGCTTCATGTCAAATACCTCTGCGCCCGTGGCGTCCTATGATTTGCGCATACTGCGGGCATTGCGTCGCATCACGCGTTCCATCGCCCTGCATTCGCGCCAGCTGTCGGCATACAGCAACATCACCGCACCGCAGCTCGTATGCCTGCGTGCGGTCGTGGATAACGGGCCGCTTACCGCAACCGCCATCAGCCGCGAGATCCACGTCAGTCCGAGTACCGTGGTGGGCATTCTCGACCGTCTCGAAGACAAGGGCTGGATCCAGCGGGAACGCGGGCGCGAAGACAGGCGCATCGTTTTCATCACGGCCACACCCGAAGGCGTGGCGCTGGCGCACCGCACACCGTCGCCCCTGCAGCAGAAACTGGCCGATTCGCTGAATGCACTGCCCGAGCTCGAAAGGGCCACCATCACGCTGGCACTGGAGCGGATTGTCGATCTCATGGAGTCCGATAGCGAAGTGGCAACCGAGGCACCGGATGTCCCCGCCTCTCCCATTCTTGACGTGCCCGTGGCCGACGGTGCACAGCCCGAGTCGGGCATTGCCGTCTAGGCACTGCCGGGAAATATTCTGATGGACGCGCGCCTCGCGCATTGTCTTGCCCGCGCCCTGGCTGCCGGCACCGGCCTGCCCGGTCCGGCACAGGCCATCGACGGTTATCGCCTTCGTCACGCCGGACGCGATCTGATCGACTTCCACAGCGCCGAAGGCAAGCTCAATTACGGGCATGCCAATCCCATGCTGCTGGCCTGCGTCGACGGGCGTCTGGCCCATCGCGGCCTGCCGCTGGGGCATGTGCATCATCAGGACCTGGTGCACGATTTCTTCGATCTGTTCGACCGTACGCTGCTGCGCCCGCGCGGCTGGCGCATGCGCATGCAGCTGGCCGGTCCCGGCGGTCAGCATGCGCTTGAACTTGCCCTGCAGCACGCGCGCCGGGCCACGGGACGCCGTGATGTGATCGCCTTCGGTTCACGCCTGCAGGATGTGAGCAAGGGCTGGGTGTCGGGCATGGTGACGGATTGCCTGGCGCGCGTGGCCGGCGGTGCACAGCCGGCCAGCGTCCACTTCATGCCCTACGACCAGTGCCTGGGTCCCGACATCGATACCATTGCCCTGGTCGAACAGTGTCTGCAGCGGCTCAGACGCAGTGCGCGCGGCCTGCCGGCGGCCATGGTGGTGGAGACCATTCTGGCCCAGGGCGGGATGAATGTGCTCAGCTGGCGCTGGCTGCGCGAGCTGGCGGCACTGTGCCGGCGTCACGGTATTTTGCTCATCATGGACGAGACCCGCGTCGGCTGCGGGCGCAGCGGCTATTTCTTCAGCTTCGAGGCGTCCGGCGTCCGGCCGGATATTGTCGTGCTTTCGCAGGCGCTCTCGGGTCTGGGCCTGCCCCTGTCGCTGCTGCTCAGCGATCCGGCGCTGGCCTTGCCGCGCCATGACCAGCTGGCCAGCGTCTCCTGGCCGGGCACGCCCGATGCCGCCCTGGCATTGCTGGGCGCGCGACACGCCCTGGAGCTGTTCTGGCGCGATGAGCAGCTGACCACGCAGGTGCGCCGCAAGGAGGCCTTGTTGCGCGACTGGCTGGATAATATGGTGCACAGCTTTCCGGGCCATGGTCTGGGCGTACGCGGCCGCGGCCTTGTGCAGGCGCTGGATATTTCCGGCTGCCCGCAGCTTGCCGGGCGTCTGATACAGGAGGCGCGCTCGCAGGGCCTGCTGTTGCATGCGGCAGGCGAGCGTGATCAGGTGGTCAAGATCATGCCGGCGCTGACGATTCCCGATCCGCTGCTGCTTCAGGGCATGGAAATCTTCGAGGCCAGTCTGGCGCGCGTGCTGGGCTGGTCGGACTAGTCCGCCTCCAGGAAGTTCTTCAGGAAGGCCCGGGTGCGGGCCTCACGCGGCGCACCAAAGACCTGTTCGGGCGGCCCTTCCTCGACAATGCGGCCCTGGTCGAAGAAGCACACGCGGTCCGAGATCTCCTTTGCAAACTGCATTTCATGCGTGACCAGCAGCATGGTCAGGTCGTGTTCGCCCGCCAGGCGCTGGATGACATTGAGCACTTCGCCCACAAGCTCCGGATCCAGGGCCGATGTGGGCTCGTCGAAGAGCAGGATGTCGGGATGCATGGCCAGTGCGCGTGCAATGGCCACACGCTGTTGCTGGCCGCCCGAGAGCTGGCTGGGAAACTTGTCCGCCTGGTCGGCCAGGCCCACCAGATCCAGGTATTTTTCGGCGCGCCGGCGCGCCTTGTCGCGGCTCAGGCCAAGCACATGCATGGGGGCTTCGGTGATGTTGCGCCGCACGGTCATGTGGGGAAACAGGTTGAACTGCTGGAAGACCATGCCCATTGCCTTGCGCATGCGGCGCAGATGTGCCTCGCCGGCGGGCACCAGGCGGCCGTTCCTGCGTTCATGCCACAGCGGTTCGCCCGCCACGTGAATGACGCCGTCGTCGATGGTCTCCAGTGTCATGAGAATGCGCAGCACCGTCGACTTGCCCGATCCGGACGGGCCGATGATGGTGACCTTTTCGCCCTTGCGCACACAGAAGTCGAGCCCGTCGAGCACGGTGACTTCGCCAAAGCGCTTGACCACTTTTTCGAAACGGATGATGGGCGCATTCAGGTCGGTGTCGGTCATTTCAGTGGTATCCCATCTTTGGGCAGGCGCGTGTCCAGACTGCGTATCGCCCAGGCGGCCAGCAGTGTCATGATCAGGTAGAGCAGGCCCACCAGGGACAGCGGGATCAGGTAGTTGAAGGTGCGGTCGCCGATGATCCTGGCCACATTGAGCATTTCCAGCACCGAGACGACCGAGAGCACGGGTACATCCTTCATGATGGACACCAGGTAGTTTCCCAGGGCCGGAATGATGCGTGGAATGGCCTGGGGCACGATGATGATCACAAAGGTGCGCAGCGCGGACAGGTCCAGGGCATGCGCGGCCTCTATCTGCCCGCGGGTGACGGATTCTATGCCGGCGCGGTAGACCTCGGACGTATAGGCGCTGTATTGCAGCCCCAGGGCCAGGGCGCCGGTCAGGAAGGCCGGCAGGACCAGGCCGTAGTCCGGCAGCACGTAATAGAGAAAGAACAGCTGCACCAGCAGTGGCGTGTCACGGATGAACTCGGTGATCAGCCGTGCCGGCCAGGCAATGATGCGCGACGCGGCCGATTTCATGGCGGCCAGTACCAGCCCCAGGATGGCGGCGACCACGAAACCCAGCGCAGTCGCCTGTACCGTGACGATCAGACCCTTGAAGAGAATGGGCAGGATGGAGACGGCGAAGGCCCAGTCGTTGCTCGTGTCCCAGGGAATGCCGAAAAGCATGTCAGTGGCTCCCGGCGCGCCAGCGCCCGACGGTGCGCTCGAGCAGCTGCATGAATGCGGTCAGCACCAGCGCCATGCCGAAATACATGAAAAGCAGCAGGCTGTATATGGTGGTGCTGTCCTGTGTGAAATTGCGTACCTGCTCGGCGCGAAATGCCAGGTCTCCCAGGCCGATCAGCGACACGAGGGCGGTGTCCTTCAGGTTCTGTATGGCCAGATTGCCGAAGCTGGGCATCATTTCAGGGATGGCCTGGGGCAGGGCGATGCGCCACAGCGTCTGGCGTGGCGTGAAGTCGAGCGCCTTGGCGGCCTCGTGCTGGGCGACGGGCACAGCCTGCAGGGCGCCGCGCACGACTTCGGCCCCGTAGGCTCCGATGTTCAGGCTGAGTGCCAGTGTGCCGGCGGCCACTGCGGGCAGGCGCAGATCCACGCCGATGACCTGGCCGAAGACAGGCAGGGCAAAATAGAGCCAGAACAGCTGCACCAGCAGCGAGGTGCCGCGAAACACTTCGATGAAGGCGACGGCCAGGCCCTTGATCAGCCAGTTGGCCGACAGCTTGCCGATGCCGAAGGCAAAGGCGAAGATTGTGCCCAGGATGCTGGAGTAGACCGTGAGTTGCACGGTTACCCACGCCCCTTCAAGCAGGGGCGCGGTGTAACTGAGCCATTGCATGATGGTTTATCCGGCGCAGAGCTGTTCGGTGGTCTTCTTGAATGATTCGCCGGCATCGGTATCGCTGAAGCCGTAGCGACGCATGGTGTCGGCCCAGGCCCCGGTCTGCTTGTATTTCGCCAGCTCGGCATTCACCGCGTCGCGCAGCGACTCCGAACCCATGGCGAATACGAAGCCGCCCCAGCTGCGTACGGTCTCGCCATCGACCACAGGGTCGACAAACTGCGCGGCGGCCTCCACCTTGTCGCTCTTGGCGGCCAGCTCACCCACGGTCAGACTGGTTGCGGCATAGGCATCTGCACGCCCGGTCGATACGGTGGAGATCGCGTCCGCATTATTGGTGATGGTCACCATGCGGGACTCGTCCACGCCCAGGCTTTGCAGCATTTCGAGCTGATCGGCGCCGGCCATGATGGCGATCTTGTCGGCCGACGTCGCAAAAGCCTCATAGGAATGCAGGTCCTTGGGATTGCCGCTGGCGACCAGGAGCCCTTCGCCGTAGGAGCTGTTGGGTTCCGAAAACAGGGCCTGCTTGCAGCGCTGGGGCAATATCGCCATTTCCGCCGCGACCATGTCGAAGCGGTCGGCCTGCAGGCCGGGTATGAGCGAGCCGAAGCTGGTGGTGACCCAGACGATGTTGGCGATGCCCAGCTGCGCCATGATATGGGCCGCCACATCGGGCCCCATGCCCCTGGCCGTGCCGTCAAGGTCGGTGTAGCCATAGGGGATTTCATTGGCCAGGGCAATGCGTATGCTGTCCGCTTCCCTGATCTGTTCCAGGCTTGCCGCCTGTGCCTGGGGGGCTGCGGCCAGACCGGCTGCCAGGGCGATCGCCATTGCACCGGCGGTCCGGGTGAAAGAAGTCTTGCTCATGGTTGTGTCCTTCCCGAAATATTGGCTTGAGAATAATTCCGAATAAAATCATACCTCGAGAAATGATTTCAACACAAATTATTTATGGACAGTCGATTCCAATCCGTAGATGAGTCTGAACTTGTTGGCTGGCAGCCTGTGTTGATGTGTACAGCCGCCGCCCTGTGGGTAGGCGGTGGGTAACGCGTCAAGCGTTATCCACGGGCTATCCATAGG
>JBBAFU010000023.1:0-27143 GCA_041655275.1 Castellaniella sp.
GCAGCGCAGCGCTGTGGCAATGCACGCAGTGGGCCACTCGCTTGCGCGGCCGGCTCCACACCTCAATATGCTGCGCACGCTTGACAGCCTCGATCACCAAACCATGGATGCCTACGATAGAATCGAGTGGGGACATCGGCATAACCTCCATTGAACCTGTTTCGTCGAAAAAACAAGTTTAATGATTGCCGCTGTCCCCCTTTAACGATGAAGAGCCCAAAATGGCCCGACTTTTCTGGTTGGGCTTTTTTGTTTCTGGAGCGCCCAACGCTGTTCGCCACCGAAGCCAGGCGTTACGGCTTCTTGAAGCCGGCAGCGAACTGCTGCAAGCGCAGTCCTTCGGCGCGCGCTTCGGCCAACAATTGGCTCCAGTCGCTCGGCGGATGGCCGCTTTCCAGCATCTTGCGAAATATACGATAGGCATCATCGCGACTCTCGTAGGCGCGCCTGGTGTTCTCGTCGTTGACCCACGCAAATACGATCACCTTGCTTGACGCGTGATAGCGAAAGAACAGCCGGTACTGCTGGTAGAACTTTGCCCGGAGCCAGTGCTTGTGCCCATCACCCAAGGTGCTGCCCTGCCGGTACTCCGGTCGAGCTGGATCTTGCGGAATAACGTCGAAAGCAAGTCTCGTGATTGCCGCCAACCGCTTGCTGTCATTCTTCTTGGCGTAGCCAATCGGATCCTTCTTTTTGAAGGATGCGACCTGTTGTGTCAACGCCTCGACCTGCGCAAGGAACAGAGGATGAGCAAAAACGGTCCAGCCGTGGATAACCAGAGGCGCGGACTCACCCATGCTCATTCATCATCTGTCGAAAGGGCAGCATCAAGATCGACCTCGATGCCACCAACCAGCGACTGGAGCCGCTCCACCAAGCCCGCATCCACGGCCTGCAACCGCTCGGGATGATTTGCAATGTCGTGGGCCAGAAAATCCAAAAAGTGGCCGAGTACCGGATCATCTGGCTCGGCCACATCGACGCGAGTAAGCACGACCTCACCGTCAGCACGGATCGTATATTGAATTTTGTCGCGCTTGCCCAGTTTGAGAGCGCGTCGCACCGTTTCCGGCACCGTAGTCTGATAGCGATCGGTCAGTGTAGATTGGGCGTCAATGATGGTGGGCATGGTGCACTTGGGTCAAAAGGGAATGCAGAGGACGACCGTATAATAATGCAAACCCCTTGTCACATCAATGCAATCACATTACGATGGATCCAGATTGACGCTTTCGAGCGTTTCTCTTATCAAAATCACCGTTGAGACAAATCCGAAAAAAATGACCCAGACAACCTCGGAGGTCAGACACATGCACACCGTAACTATTCGCAAGGACGGCAAGGATCAGATAATCGAGCTGCCGGCCGATATAGTCTACAAAGGCGTCAAAGAGCTTGAAATTTCCCGGGACGGGGATGTGATCACCTTGCGCCCTGCTCGCCCATCCTGGGCGTCCCTGATTGAGTTGCCGCAGACGGATACCGACCTTTTTTGTCGTCGTCCCGTTGTCGTCGAAGATGAGGGCAAGTTTGCTCTGTAGCCTCGAATCTAAGCAACCCAAAACCCCGTACTACTACCCCCTCACCCCTCCTGTCCCGACGCCCGTCCAACACACTCGCGCACCATCAGCATGTGTGCCGATCCAAGCATCAACGTAGGTATCAGTTGTTACTCTCTCAGCAAAACATCAAACAATTGCTAGATAAATAGCATAATAAGTCATTTTTGTTGCAAAATTAATTTTTTCTTACTAAAATTTGCCGATCTGTAAGAAAACAAAAAAACGCTGGGGAAGATGACGTGAAATACCAATATCTGCTGACCCTTATTGCGCTGACTGCGCTGGCTGGATGCCAGACTGCAGATCAGCACATGAACCAGGTGCAACACGGAATGACCGGCGAAGCCTTGAGCGTCGGCACCGTACAGCGCGAAATACAAGTGGGCATGACAAACGCCGACGTGATCGCTGTGCTCGGCGCGCCGAATATCGTGACCACCGACGATCAGCGCCGGGAGGTTTGGGTATACGACAAAATCGCCACAGATCAGGCGTACTCACACAGCAGCGGAGGTCTGTCAACACTGTTTCTGGGTCTGGGCTCGCGGGGTGGGGCTTTCGGCGGGCTCGGCGCAAATCAGGGCGCAGGTGCAAGATCAACTTCACAGCGCACATTGACAGTCATCATCAAATTCGATCGCGAGCAACGAGTGCGCGACTTTGCCTACCATCAATCCAAATTTTAAGAGTACGCATGAACACTCAGCTCCACCTTCTTCGCAGACGGGCACTATTGCTCGGCCTGCCGTTGGCTATCGCAGGTTGTGTCGGCCCGGTTGTCCCACCCGATGCCTTCACGCTCGACGAGGAAATGCTCGGACAACGGCAGATGCAATCGAGGCGTTTCGATGGTGTCTCCGAACGTTCTCTGTTAATTGCAAGCGCAGACCTGTTACAGGACATGGGCTTCAATCTTGAAAACAGCGAAACTGCCCTAGGTGTAGTCACTGCAAGTAAAGACCGCGATGCAAGTAATGTTGGAGAAATGTTCGGGGCAATTCTGGTTGCCGCTATGTTCGGAGTCTCGGTACCGGTCAGCATAGCGCAACGCATCCGTGTTTCGATTGTGATCCAACCAGCGGGCGGACAGTCCGTGATCGCACCATCCCCGACATTCGAAAGTACTACGGAAGCCACTCCATCAGAAGCTGAAGTTCTAGAAACCACTAATATGACATTGTCCTCCAATGACCATGGCGATTACGTCATTCGCGCAACCTTCCAAAGAATAGTCACCCTGTCAAACAATTCAGTCAGAGTTGAAACGATAAATGAGAATGAGATCTATGACGAATTTTTTGACAAACTATCAAAATCCATGTTCATCGAGGCACAGCAGGTATAAATCGTGAGAAAAATAATATCAGCGCTGATTCTTTGCTTATCGGCCACTATTCTTTCTGGCTGCATGGCAACCATGAATCAGCAAGTTCTAGATTCAGGAAGCGAAAGCCAGCTTCAAAAACGCAGTTACCAAACCCGAGCCTTTGATACGGTCGATAAGGAAAAGGTCTTGAGGGCGGTCATCGCCACACTACAAGACCTTGGCTTCGTCATCGATCGCGCAGACTTGACACTTGGAAGCGTCAGCGCGACCAAACTCAATGTGTACTCTCTGCGTATTACAGTATCTGTACGTCAGCGGGGCGAACAAAGTATTGTCCGTGCGAATGCACAATACAATGTCATACCGGTAGAAGATCCAAAACCTTATCAGGATTTCTTTGATGGGCTGAGCAAATCACTTTTCCTGCAGGCACAGGATGTCGATTGATAAGTGCACGATTACCCATTACCCGGGAAGGTATGCCGTGCCATATCAGAGGAATAAGAGAAAGTATGTTCAGTAGTTGTCAATCTTGTCAGCAAAACATCGAATTTTTAAAATTACAGAATGCTATTTGTCAAAGCTGCCTGGCGGACAGCGGAATTGAGATCAACAACAAGCTGGAATGTGCTTTCTCAAATAGTAAATTTTTGGGGACACTGTTTATATCGGGAATTGACGTACATATTCATTTTTTCCCCATTCTACGTACTACGCATACCCAATCTGACCTTAAACGGCAACCCATCATCCAGCAAAACCTCAGGAGAGATTGCACAATAGGAAGGCGCCAAACCACATGGACTTATTCGAAACTTGAGCAGTATTTGAGAACACAAAATTGGCATCATCAACCCCTCACCCTTCCCCCTGCCCCAGCGCCCACGCCACATGCTCACGCACCATTTCGCTGTCATGATCGGCCCGGCCCAGCAAGGCAGCGCGCAATGCATTCGCCGCCTCGCCATCCGCCTCACGCAGGGCGTTACCCAAGGCCACGGCAATGTTGCGCAGCCAGCGCTCGTGATTGATACGCCGCACGGGTGAACCTTCGGTACGCTTCAGGAAGGTTTCCTCATCCCAGGCAAACAGATCTACAAGCTGCTGGCCCACTAGAGGCGAGCGTTCGTCGAAATCCGGGATTTCAGTAGTCTGCGCATACTTGTTCCAGGGGCATATCGTCTGGCAATCGTCACAGCCAAAGATGTGGTTGCCCATCAGCGGGCGCAATTCCTCAGGGATGGGGCCGCGATTCTCTATGGTCAGGTAGGAGATGCAGCGACGCGCATCGACCAGTCCGGGCGCTATGATGGCCTGCGTGGGACAGACGTCGATGCAAGCGGTGCAGCTGCCGCAGTGCGCGCTCACGGGCTCTGTGGGCTCAAGCGCGAAATCGACGAAGATCTCGCCCAGGAAGAACATGGAACCGGCGTCGCGCGACAACACCATGGAATGCTTGCCGCGCCAGCCCAGGCCGCTGCGGCGCGCCAGCTCCTTCTCGAGCACGGGTGCCGAGTCCGAAAACGCCCGATAGCCAAACTCGCCCACCAGCGTCTCTATGCGCTCGCACAGCTTGCGCAGGCGGGCACGCACGACCTTGTGATAGTCGCGCCCACGGGCATAGAGTGACACGACCCCCTCGCCCGGATTGGACAATCGCGCACGCTCGCGCCCCTGCCACCCCGGTGCCGTGCCTCGGGGCAGATACGGCATGCGTGCCGTGATCACGCTCAGCGTACCCGGAACCAGCTCGGCCGGGCGGGCGCGTTTCAGGCCGTGATGCGCCATATAGTGCATATCAGCGTGATAGCCCCGGGCCAGCCATTCCAGCAGTCGCGGCTCTGCAGAAGACAGGTTCACATCGGAGACGCCGACATCCGAAAAACCCAGCTCCTGCGCCCATGCACGGATCTGGGAAAGCCACTGGCGGGTGTCATCCATGGCTTATTCCCGCCTCCGCAAACGACGGCATCGGCAGGTAATTTCCAGTAGTTTGCGAAAGATCATCAAGCGAGCACAAATCCATTGACGCCGCAATATGCCGGCGATAGCATCGATTCATTACCTTATGTTTCCACGGATCGCGAGAATCCATCATGAAATCCCTCTCTCTTCTTGCCGCGCCGGTTCTGCTGGCACTGGCGCTCGCACCGGGCGCCCAGGCGGCGGAGTACGCCGTCGATGCCGAGCACACCTACGTGTTCTTTGAAGTGCTGCATCAGGGCACTTCCACCGTGCGCGGACGCTTCGACACCATCGACGGCGCAATCCACTTTGACCCGCAAGCGAAAACCGGTACGGTGAGCATGCAGATCGACATGGCTTCCATCAGCACCGGCTCAACAGGCTTTGATAAGCACCTTGGCGATGCCGATTTCTTCAACACCGCACAATATCCGCAGTCCCGCTTCGAATCCACCGGACTTCTGTTCGACGGCGACAAAGTGAAGGCTGTACAGGGCGAGCTGACGTTGCTGGGCCAGACCCGTCCCGTCACGCTGGATGCCATCCGCTTCAACTGCTATCACAACAAGCGCATCGACAAGGAAGTCTGCGGTGGAGACTTTCAAACCGTGCTGGAGCGCGACCAATGGGGCATGACCTTCGGGCTTCCCGGCATCCCCAACCAGGTGCGCATCGTTATCGAGGTCGAGGCCGTGCGCCGGTAATCACGGCCTGGGCGCAAACAGGGTCTGGGCCGCACCATCCATGAGCACCTCATTGTTGCCCCAGTGAATCTGGAACGCCCGCGCGTCCCGCCACCAACGTTCCAGCGGCAGGGCCTGCGAATATCCCATGGCCCCGTGCAGGCCCAGGCACTCGTCTATCAGCCGCGAGGCCGTACGCGTCAGGGACACCTTGGCCATCCATAGCGGAAGCGGCGCACCGGGGCGCGGGTTGCGCAGCCAGTCCAGGCCATGGCCCAGCCAGGCGCGTGCGCCTTCCAGCTCCAGCACCATCTGCACCATCCGTGTCCGTATGGCGGGGATGTCTGCCAGGCGCTGCCCGGCCACAATGCGCGCTTCCAGGAAGGCCCGGGTCTGCTGCACGGCCGCCTCTGCCATGCCCAGGGCTGCGGCCCCGGCGGCAAGCACGCCGGCACTGCCCAGTACCGCCATGATGGCACCGCCGCCTCCGGCAACACCCAGCAGGCGATCCGACGGCAGGCGGCACTGATCGAAGTGCATTTCACGGACCTGCACACCATGCAGTCCCAGAGTGTGCTCGCGCTGCCCGAATGACAGGCCTGCGTCATCCTTTTCCACCAGCAGGCAGCTCAACCCCGGCGTATCGGGCATCCGTGCCATCACGATATAGACGTCCGCCCCACCCGCCTGGGTGATGAAGAACTTGCCGCCATCCAGAATGATGGTGTTGCCTTCCTGGCGTGCCTGGGCGACTACCGCAGCTGGATTGGAGCCGCCACCGGTCTCGGTCATCGCCAGCGTGCCGCCCACAAGTTCGGCTCGCGCCAGACGGGGCAGATAGCGACTTTTCTGCGCATCGCTGCCCAGCGCGCTGATTGCGGCGCAGACCACGGAATGGCCGATGAGCATCCAGGCGCTGGATGCACAGGCACCGGCCACCTTGGCCAGGGCCGCGCAATAGGTTTCGGTATCTGCAGCCAGCCCGTCAAAGGCCTCCGGCACCAGCAGGGCCGTCAGCCCGAACTCGCCCATCTTTCGCCAATAGCCATCGGGCAATTCGCCGCTGCGATCAAGGGCCTCGGCCCCCGACGCCAGCTCCCGGCTCACGAAAACATCAATCCCGTCCATCAATTCCTGTGCCGGCATGGCCTCTTCCATCCTCGTCAATAACCCTGAAATTCCTCGGTACGCAGATTATCCTCGTCCACACCCAGTTCGAGCAACAGGGCACGCATGGCCTTGACCATGCCTTCCGGCCCTGACATGTAGAAACGAGGTGTCTTCAAATCAGTGACGTGACGGCGGATCAGTTCGCCATCGACACGACCGTGCTCAACACCCGCCACCTTCGTGTCGGTATAGACGGGAACAAACGTGAAATTCTCGTGGGCCTGCGCCAGACGCCTGAACTCCTCTTTATAGGGCGCCTGCGCCGGCGTGCGATTGGCGTGAATCAGCGTCAGACGATGCGCTGTGCCTTCATGCAGGACCTGCACGATCATGCTGCGCACCGGCGTGACGCCGATGCCGCCGATGATGAAAACGGCTGGAATATCAACGTTCCTGTGCAGGGTGAAGTCGCCAAAGGCAGCCAGAAGCTGCACTGTGCTGCCGGTGGGCAGCTTGCGGAAATCTTCCTTGAAACGTGATCCGCGCATGCGCGTTGCCACGCGCAGATCTGGCTCGAAAGGTGCACTGACGAAGGAAAACCCGTGCAGGCTGTCCCTTTGCGGAGCACCTTCCCTTGCCGGGAGCTGAATGTCGCAGAACTGGCCGGCGCGGTACGTCAGGTCAGCGGGTTTCTGCAGGCTGAATTCCATCGTCGCCTCGGCTACTTCACGCTTGCCGGTCAGCGTCACATCATAGGTCGTCATGGCATGCCTCTTGAGGTCACATAGGGCAAAATGCCTGATTCCAGTATAGGTCCGGCAGACATCGACAAGCCATGAAGTAATGGCGGCAACATGGGTTTAGCGCAGGGCCAGCGCCTCCAGCACCTGTGCCAGCTTATTGCGCGCCTGGCCCTGAAGCGCCTGCACCGGCAGAGGAAGGCAGGGACTGACAACACGCCCGCACAGCTCGGCGGCCGTTGCGATCACACGCGCGCTGCCGTGCTGCGCAAACAAAGCCCAGAGCGGGTCCCACTGCGCTGACAGCCGGTGCGCCTCTTCGAAGTGTCCCGCCCGGGCGGCCCGCGCCAGCGCCAGCGGCAGCTCGGGAAACAGACCGGCCACTGCCGAGTACCAGGCCTCGCACCCCGCCGCCAGCCCGCGGGCCGCGCAGGCATCGCCACTGATGCCCAGCGTCACATGCGCGGGCACACAGGCGCGCACGTGCGCCAGATGTGCTCTGATCTCGGCGACATCGCCCGGCATGGGCGGAATCTTGATGGAGGCCACGCCGGGCAGTTGCGCGATGCGACCGTACAGCTCGGGCGTGAAATCAAAGTGCGTTGTGCCCGGGTTGTCGTAGACACATACCGGCAGGGACGTTGTCCGGCTCACCTGCTTGAACAGGTCGAAGACCTCATCCTGCGTCAGCCGCTGATAGGATACGGGCGCCAGCAGGAGTGCGTCTGCGCCCAGGGCCTGGGCATCTTCGGCCAGGACCAGCACATCGCGCTGGGCCAGCGCCCCTATGCCGGCCATCACCGGGATATTGCCTGCCACCTGCATGGAAAGCGCGATGACGCGCCGGCGCTCCTCGCGCGACAGATAGGCGTAGCTGCCGGTAGAGCCCAGCACGCCGATGGAGTCCACGCCGGTTGCCACCAGGTGCTCGACAAGCGCTGTAAATGCCACCTCATCAAGCCTGCCATCCCGCAGCGGCGTCAGTGGAAAAGCGCTCAGGCCTGTAAATATCGCCCGTACATCCGGTGGCTGCGTCATGCGTCTTCCCCTGAAGCGCCTTCCCCGGTGAAAACCATCTCCAGGCCTTCAAGATCCAGGCCGGCAATCCGCGTGCGCCAGCGCTGGCCGGGCGCTATCGGATACGCCATGGTCATGGTGCCGGTGGTGATCAGTTCACCCGGCGCAATCGCAGGCGCGCCCTGCGCCTGCAGCACCTGAATCAGATGACGCACGGCATGCAAGGGATTGCCCAATACGAGGCGGGCACTGCCGCTTTCAACCAGGGTATCGTCGCGCAGCAGATCGACGCTGACAGCCTCCAGCGCCTGCTCCAGGCCGGCGCGACGTCCTTCCAGGCTCAGGGGCGCAGCAAGCAGCAGCGCGGCATGCAGCGAGCCGGACGCCACCGCATCGGCCGCCGTGAATTTCCATTCCGGAAAGTGTGACTGCACGACCTCCACGCCATGCGCCATCCAGTCGATGCAGTCCAGAAGCGCATCGGCATCCGCATCCGCAGGCGGTGTGCGATGAAAATGAAAGACGATTTCCGGCTCGAGGCGCGGCTCGCAGAACGCGTCCAGAGACAGCTCGACGCGGCCTTGCGACGCCTGCACGACCGAGTCTGCATACATCGCCCCCCAGATGGGTGCTTCCACCCCGAAGGCGGCCCACATATTGGCGTTCGTGAAGCCGATCTTGCGTCCGGCCACGACCGCCCCTTGCGCCTTGCGCAGTGCGCACAGCCGCTCCGCCACAGCGTAGCCCGCATCCAGGGTGAAATCCGGCTCCCTGGATGAAATGGGCGCAATGCTGCGCCCTGCGTTCTGGGCGTCCAGAATCTGCCTGGCGATACCATCAATATCCAATGCCACGGGAACCTCTAACAATGGTTGGAGAAAACGTTCCTGTGATTATGGCAGATGCCATGTCCGGCAAGCTTGCCGTATTCGCAAATAGCACCAAAACAGAAGATAATGGCCTTCATGGATATACATGTCTGCCTGGTTTCAGCACAGACCACCCCCAATCTCATTCCTGTGCTTGATCGCGCAATCCAGCCAAAGCACATGGTTCTTGTCACCTCTCCCGACATGGAGGGTCGTTCCCGCGCCCTTGCTTCGATCTTGAAGCGACACCGCATGTCCGTGGAGTTTCTGGAGATCAGCAACGCCTACGATTACCCGGCCATTGAGGACACCCTGATCGATTGGCTTGCCGAGCACGAAGATCAGGATGTCGGGCTGAACGTTACCGGCGGCACCAAACTGATGGCCATGGCCGCGCAGGCTGTCTTTACCTCATCCGGCAAACCCATCTATTACATCAACGCCGAGACCGACGAGATCCTCTACCTTGGCGATCGGGCTCAATCCCGAAA
This sequence comes from Castellaniella sp., assembly GCA_041655275.1. GTDB lineage: Bacteria > Pseudomonadota > Gammaproteobacteria > Burkholderiales > Burkholderiaceae_B > JAJYRX01. The sequence goes on from JBBAFU010000023.1 coordinate 9,765, forward strand.
GCTGGATGTGAAAATCGGATTGCGCGATTATCTCGAAGCACACGGCTATCAGATCGAAGGCGCGCTTCAGAAGCCACAGATCACACGCGCTGTACGTGACCTTATCCACCGTCTTGCAATCGACGCCGGCGGGCCTGGCAGCGAGGCACTGGGAATGATCAACTATCACGCGCAGCAAGCCATTGAAAGCCGTCGCTCATCGAAGATTTCACCGGATCACAAGCAAATCAAGGACTTTGAGCGTATTGCAGGGCTCTTTGAAGAAGCCGGCTATCTCTCGTACAAGGATAACCAACTGGTCTTTCCCAGCGAAGAAGCCCGTCAATTCGTCAACGGCGGATGGCTGGAATACCTGGCTTATGACGTGGTCACAAGCACGACACGAAGGCTCGGCATCGGTGATGCCTGCGTCAATCTGAAGGTCATTGCACCGGATGGCAGTACACGCAACGAGCTTGATGTCGCCTTCATGCACGAAAATCGTCTCAACATCATAGAGACGAAATCTGGAAACCTGGACACCCTTGGCTCCAGCGGCGAGCAACGATCCACCGAGGCGATCTACAAACTTCAGTCACTGTTGAGACTGGGCGGCTTGCGTACTCGCGCCATGCTGCTCGACTATCGCGGCGGTCTTGGCAGGGCCGATCGAAACCGGGCCCTGGAAAGCGGTATCCATGTGGTTGGTGGCGAAGAGATCCAACGGCTCAGACAGCAGGTGGAACACTGGCTGAGCCGATCATGATCATCGCCGCCGTACAAGCATCATGACGCGATCTTGCCCGCGTATTCGACCAGTCGCTGCGCCTGGAAGCGAACGGATGCCAGCACGGCATCGTTGACGTCGCCCATGTTGGCGCTGGCGCCGTACGGGTTGCCGCCGGATGCGTAGATGACCGGATCCGCGTAGCCGGGGGCAACGATGATGCTGCCCCAGTGCATGAAGGTGGTGTACATCCCGAGCAGTGTGGACTCCTGGCCGCCATGCACATTCTGTGCACTGCTCATGGCACTGGCTGCCTTGTTCGTCAGGTGACCTTCCTGCCATACACCTCCCAGCGTGTCGATGAAGGCGCGCATCTGGCTCGCCATGACGCCAAAGCGCGTCGGGGCGCTGAACAGGAAGGCATTGGCCCAGATCAGATCATCGGCCGTGACTTCGGCGATGTGAACCGTCTTTTCGGTCTGCTCGTGCCAGGCCGCGACAGACTTGACGACTTCAGCCGAGGCGGTCTCGGGAACCTTGCGCAGGCGCACCTCGGCGCCGGCCTCCTCTGCGGCCTTGGCAGCGGCTTCTGCCATGGCATGGTTGGTGCCATAGCTGCTGTAGTAAACGATAGCCAGTTTGACCTTGCTCATATTGATTCTCCTTCTGTGTTTGAAAATACTGCGGGAAGCCCTGCGTTCGGGATCAGAGCCCGCGGATGATGCGCCCGCCCAGCTGCTCACGTCCATGCGCTGCGGAAAAATCCTGCTGCGGCCCAATGGGGACGATGCCGTATGGATTGATGGTCGGGTGACTGCGGAAATAATGGTTGCGGATATGGTCCATGTGCACTGTGTCGGCCACACCGGGCATCTGGCAGATGTCGCGCAGCAAGCCGCTCAGGCCGGGATAGTCGGCGATGCGCTTGCGATCGCATTTGAAGTGTGTCACATAAACCGCATCGAAACGCAGCAAGGTGGTCCACAGGCGCAGATCGGCCTCGGTCAGCACATTGCCGAGCAGGTAGCGGTGCGTCTGCAGGCGCTGCTCCAGCGTATCCAGCGTCTCGAACAGGCCAACAATGGCCTCGTCATAGGCTGCCTGGCTGGTGGCAAAGCCTGCGCGATACACGCCGTTGTTCACATTGGGGTAGATCAAGGCGTTCATCGCATCGATCTCTTTGCGCAAATCCGCCGGATAATAATCACCCGGCGTCGCACCCACGTGATCAAAGGCGCTGTTCAGCATGCGGACAATCTCCGAGGATTCATTGCTGACAATGGTCTCGCGCTGCCGATCCCACAGCACCGGCACCGTGACGCGGCCCGTGTAGCCGGGATCGGCCTTCTGGTACAGCTCGTAGAGCTTGCCCAGACCATACAGCGGATCAGTGTCGGCAGCATCGAATCCCGTACGGAATTCCCAGCCATTCTCCAGCATGAGCGGATGCACGGAAGACACGCCGATGTGCGCTTCCAGCCCTTTCCATGCACGCATGACCAGCGTGCGATGGGCCCAGGGGCAGGCGTAGGACACAACCAGGTGATAGCGTCCGGGCTCGGCCTTGAAGCCGCCCTCGCCGGTGGGGCCGGCACTGCCGTCGGGTGTGATCCAGTTGCGGAACCGGCTGGCCTTGCGCTCGAAGCGCCCACCCGTACTGCGGGTGTCGTACCACTCGTCCTTCCACTGTCCGTCAACTAGCAATCCCATGATATGTAGCTCCTGTTCCAAGGATAAAGTTATTATGCCAACGGGACGATAAGGGCGAAATAAGCATGTAAGCTCTATACTGTCTTATATACAGGACAATAAATGATGCAGAATCTGGACGATCTGGCTTACTTTGCGCTGGTGGCGGAACATGGCGGCTTCGCTGCCGCCGAGCGCGCTACCGACATTCCCAAGTCCAAGCTGAGCCGGCGCGTGGCCGAGCTGGAAGACCGCCTCGGCGTACGCCTAGCCCAGCGCAGCACGCGGCGCTTCGCGCTCACGCCGCTGGGCGAGCAGATCCTGGATCATGCGCATGCGATGCTGGCCGAGGCCGAAGCGGTGCGTGCACTGGCGCATGAACAGACGCACGAACCGCGCGGACGCGTGCATCTGGCGTGCCCGCCGGCGCTGCTGCATGCCGGGGTGGGCTCGCTGCTCACGGCCTTCGTGAAATCCTGGCCCCAGGTTCAGCTGCAGATCGAGGCAACCAACCGCAATGTGGATGTCTGGCAGGACGGCGTCGATCTGGTATTGCGTGCCAGGGCGCCGGATGCCGTCTTGCCGCTGGACGAGGTGGTGCGCCCACTGGCCCCGAGCGAACATGTCCTGGCCGTCGCGCCGGCGCTGCTGACCGGCATTGCGCCCCTGGCATCACCGGAGGACTTGCACGCCCTGCCCACGCTGGGCCTGGGCAACTCACCGGAGGCGCGCGTCTGGAGCCTGCGCCACGCGGACGGCCGTCAGATCGAGTACGAGCACAACCCGCGACTGGTGGTCGACGATATGAGCGTACTGGTACATGCCGCCATCGACGGCGTGGGCTGTGCCATATTGCCGCGCCTGATGCTGCAGGACGCACTGGCCGGCGGCAGCCTGCAGATCATCCTGCCGGAATGGGCGCCACCACCCGGCGTGATCCAGGTGGCCTATGCCAGCCGCAGCGGCCAGCGCGCGGCGGTACGGGCCCTGATAGACGCCCTGGCCGACGGCTTTGCACCGCTGATGGCGGGCTGTAATGTTCAGGCGCGTGCTGCCAGCCTGCCCGACAGTTCCGGCGCTGCCAGACGCGGCCCGTCATAGGCGGCCACTTCCCCGAAGCGATCATGCCCGGCTTCCCAGTCGGTGCGCGCCCGGAGGATTTCATCGGTGCTGCGACCCACGAAATTCCACCACATGACGATGGACTCCCCAAACGGTGCGCCACCGATCAGGATCAGGCGGGCACCCGTGCGCGAGCGCAACTCCAGACCCGCGCGCGCCGTACCCAGATAGGACAGACCCGGGCCCGCGAGCGGCTGCCCGTCCAGCGTCACCTCGCCACTGATGCCGTAGACAGCATGCTCCCAGCCCGCCTCCAGCGGAATCTGCATGGCACCGCCGGCGGCAACCGTGATATCCGCCGCCACTATGGGCGAGAACACGCGCGTGGCCGCGTCGACCGGCCCCAGCCGCCCCATGAATACCTGCACCCTGCCCCCGCCCGGCTCCCAGGTCGGCAGGTCCGTGTACTGGTCGAAGTATGCCGCGCCGTGACGCGCCGCCTCGGGCAGGGCAACCCACAGCTGCAGACCGTGCAGCGTGCCCGAATGCTTGTCCGGCGTCTGCTCCGAGTGCGCAATGCCATTGCCCGCCGTCATCAGGTTCATCCAGCCCGGGCGCACCACCGCCTCACAACCCAGACTGTCATCATGCTGCGCTTCGCCGGCCAGCAACCATGACACCGTCTGCAGGCCGATATGCGGATGCGGTGCAATATCCATCGCCTTGCCCTCGGCAAAATCCAGCGGACCATAATGGTCGAAGAAGCACCAGGGGCCAATCAGCCGCTTGTGGCCCCGTACGGGCAGGGCACGCCGTACCGTCAGGCCCGCCCCGAGATCGGCCTCCCGGGTGGGCCAGCGCTCCAGCTCGCGCGCATGGCGCTCATCGACGGTGCAACGGTCGACACTCGTGGTGGGTAGCAGATAGGTCATGGTGATTCCTCAACTGATAGCTTCAATCGACCGACCGGCGCAGGAAATCATCTGCAGACAGTATATCGATGCCGTGAAACGGATGAAGCGCAAGAAGATCCTGATCCCCGGCCACAATGATCTGTGCCTCACCGCTGAGAGCAACATCGAGGAACTTATCATCACCAGGGTCTCTGCACGCTTGTATTTGCTGGTGGATGGGAATCATCCGCACGACGCCACCAAGCAGACGAATAAAGTGCTGCCGATCCTCTCGGGAAACATATCCATCGAATTTTGTCCGGGAAAGAACATCGGTCAATTCTGCCAACGTATGCTCGGACATAAGCGGGATACCCCAGGCGAGTCCATGATCCACTGCCCTGGCAGCAGTTCCACCGGGTACCAGCAAACGACTGATCCACAGATTGGTGTCAATCACCAACTTGCGTTCAGTCCTCATGGCGAAGCAATTCCTGCAGTGCGTCCGCCGTCAAACCTGCTTTCTTTGCCCTGGCGCCCACCTGATCGCTGAAACGCTGAAATTCAGCCACGTTCAAATGCACAAGACGCTCGTACTCGTCCACGGACATCACTACCGCCACATCTCGCTTCTGGCGCTGAATAATAATGGGCTCCCGCCTGGCAGCTTCGATAAGCTCGGCAAGACCTTGCCTCGCCTCACTTGCAGACACGACTCGCATATTGATCTCTCCGTGATCTCTCCGTACATCTTGTACAAATTGTACTTTCTATGCGCACTGATATGCAAGCTTACACTCTCCGTACCTCCGTGCCGAATGCGCGTGCGCTCCCTGCTGTCGGTATCTGTGAATTTTAGTTAAACAAGCTTTGCATCTTCCCCGGCATCATTAAAAGCCGGTTGATTAGAATAGAACTCAGCAGGCAACAGCGGCGGCAGTCGCGCCGCATAAAGAAGACCGGTGCTTCCGGCTCCTCCGGATCCACACGGTCACACACGAGGAGATATGCTGATGAAGAAACCCATCCGTACCCTGGCGAGTATCACAATGACGCTCGCGGCTGCCGGATTCACCACCTCCAGCCTGGCCGAGTTTCCCGACAAGCCCGTAACCTACATCATGGCGTTCAACCCCGGCGGTGAATCCGATATCACGGCCCGCTTTCAGGAGCAGCCTCTGGAAAGAGTCCTTGGGCAGGACGTCAACATCGTATACAAGATCGGCGGTGGCGGATCGGTGGCCTGGTCAGAGGTGGTCAATACCACCAAACCCGACGGTTACACCTTCGTCGGGCACAATCTGCCGCACATCGTACTGCAACCGCTGATACGGGGCGATGCGGGCTACAACACCCTGGATCTCAAAAGCATCTATTTCTTTGAAAGCACACCCGATCTGCTGGTCGTGCGTCAGGACAGCCCATTCAAGACACTCAAGGACTTTGTGGACTACGCCAAGAGCCAGCCGCCCGGCGTAGTCACGGTCGGTGGCAGTGGCTCGTCGACCGCCAATGACCTGGGCACCACCATGCTGAACAAGGCCGCCGACATCAAGCTCACCTACATTCCGTTCAGCGGCAGTGGTGCGGCCGTCCCGGCCCTGCTTGGCGGCCACGTGACCGCACTCATGACCTACTCCACCATGGGTGTCCAGTACAAGGACAAATTCCGTGCCCTGGCCATCGCTGCCGAGGAGCGAATGGATGTGCTGGCCGATGTGCCTACGTTCAAGGAATTGGGATATGACGTGGTTGAAGGCGCTTATCGCGGGGTCGCTGCCCCTCCGGGAACCCCGGATGACCGGATCAAGGTGCTTGCCGACGCTTTCGAGAAAGTCATGAAGGATCCCGAAGTCAGGCAGAAAATGGACGACAATGGCTTCAAGACCGAACTCATGGGCCCCGAGGCCTCGCTCGAACTGGTCAAGAAGAAAACCATCGAGTACACCGCCATCCTGGAGGACATGGGCTTACTGAAGAAATAAACCACTCCCCGCCACTTCTATATACAGGTGACTCATGACTGAAGCCATCTGGATGGGTCTCGTCCATCTCGTATCTTTTCAGAACCTGGCCCTGATTGTGGCGGGGACCGTTGCCGGCATGGTGATCGGCGCCCTTCCCGGGCTGACGGCCACCATGGCCGTGGCCCTGCTCGTACCTTTCACGTTCAATATGGATCCGGTCGGAGGGCTGGTCCTGCTTGGCTCAATCTATATGGGCGCCATCTATGGCGGCTGTTTCAGCGCCATCCTGATCAATACTCCCGGCACACCCAGCTCTATCGGAACCACGTTTGACGGCTACCCCATGGCGCGTCAGGGGCGTGGAGAAGAAGCCGTCATCGGCGCCACCGTCGGCTCGGCTGTCGGCGGGATATTTGGCGTCATCTGCCTGATTTTTCTCAGCCCACCGCTGGCCGATATCGCCTTGCGCTTCGGCCCTGCCGAGTATTTCTGGGTTGGCGTCTTCGGCATTACCATCATCTCCAGCCTGTCGACCGGCGCGTTTCTCAAGGGTATGACTGGCGCATGCTTCGGTATCCTCATCTCCACCATCGGCATCGCCCCCGTCGGCGGTGACGTGCGCTTCACCTTCGGTTCCCCGCTCATGCAGGCCGGAGTGGATCTGATTGTCATCCTGATCGGCCTGTTCTGCATCCCGGAGCTGCTGAATCTTGTCTTTCGCTCCGGCAGCGGCAAGGACAGTATTGACTACCGGCGCGCCAAAGGGGTTCTGGGCACAACCGTGCGACGTGTCTTTGCCATGCCCGGAAACCTGCTTCGATCGTCCATCATTGGTACTGTCGTGGGCATTCTGCCCGGCGCAGGCGGCAATATCGCCAACCTTGTATCCTACAACGAAGCCAAGCGGGCCGCGAAAAACCCCGAGGAATTCGGCACCGGCAAACTCGATGGCATCGTGGCAACGGAAACCGCCAACAATGCGGTCGTGGGCGGCGGCATGATCCCGCTGCTCACACTGGGCATCCCCGGCGCACCACCGGATGCCATCATCTACGGCGCCCTGATGATGCAGGGGCTGCGCCCGGGGCCGGAGCTGTTCTCCGAACATGCAGACATCACCTATACCTTCATGCTGGGCGTCGGTCTGTCGGCCATCGTCATGGTACCTGTCGGTCTGTACGGCGGGCGCTTGCTGGCCCGATTCGTATCGCGGCTGCCGGTACGCTACCTGGTGCCCGGCATCGCCATCCTGACCATCGTCGGATCCTACGCCATCCGTAACAACTTCCTTGATGTGCAGCTCATGCTGGGTTTCGGCGTAGCCGGCTATATATTGCGCTGGCTGGGCTTTTCCGCTGCACCCATTGTCCTGGGGCTGATTCTGGGGCCCATCATGGAAACCGGGCTCGTACAGGCCAATCTGATGGGAGCCGGCTACACCCACTCCTGGTATGCGCTGTTCGTCAACCCGCTGTCCTGGGTTCTCATCGGCCTGTCGCTGCTCTCCTTCCTGTGGCCCTATTACCGTCCCCTGAAAGCCCGGCTGCGGCGCTCGGGCACCCGCACTTCTTCGTAAAAAGAAGGTATATACCATGAGTCCACTGTTTCGAGACCGTCTGGGATCCCTGCTGATGGCGGGATTCCTGCTCGTGCTCTGGTTTCAGCGCAGCTACACCAGTCCCTTTGGCGGCATGTTCCCCGACACCATCATGGGCATAATGACTGTCTTTCTGGTGATAACGCTGATCCTGTCATTCACTCGCTGGCCTGCCATGCTGGAGGACACCGGTGGCAGCGACCATGAGACGGAGGAAGGCGATACCTCGTCCGGCCGTCGTCTGCGTCAGGTTCTGGTCGTCATTGTGCTGCTTGCATTGTGGACCGGGCTATACCGCTCTGTAGGCTTTGCAATCACCGGTACGCTGGGATTTGCCGCCATCGCCCTCTATCTGGGTGACCGGAGCCATGGCCTTCGAGACTTGTACAGGGCGCTGGGCTTTGGAATGCTTGTCAGCTTCATCATTTATATGGTGTTCGCTTATTTCCTGCTGGTGCCCCTGCCCCCGGGTTTCCTGTTCGATTAATCCCGCCCGCCTCGATCACAAGACCTGTCCTCATGCCAATACGCATCACCGATATTCGCGAAGATACGCGACCCATCGCCTCTCCGATCCGTAACGCCTACATCGACTTTTCCAGGATGACCATCAGCCTGGTTGCCATCCATACCAACGTGATGCGCAATGGTCGCCCGGTCATCGGCTACGGGTTCAATTCAAACGGCCGCTATGGTCAGGGTGGGCTCATTCGGGAGCGCTTTGCACCCCGCCTGCTGGAAGCAGCGCCGGCATCGCTACTGGATGATGCCGGGGACAATCTCGACCCGCAACGGGCATGGGCGACAATGATGGCCAACGAAAAACCGGGCGGCCACGGCGAACGTTCGGTAGCAGTCGGCACCCTGGACATGGCGCTCTGGGATGCCTGCGCAAAAATCGCCGGCAAGCCACTGTTTCGGCTGCTGGCCGAGACGCACGGTATTCCGGCGGATCCAAGGGTCTTCGTCTACGCCGCCGGAGGCTATTACTATCCTGGCAAGGATCTTGAGGCGCTGAAGGCAGAAATGCGCAGCTATCTGGAACGCGGCTACACCGTCGTCAAGATGAAGATCGGTGGTGCACCGCTGGACGAAGACAGGCAACGCATCGAGGCCGTACTGAACGAGATCGGCAGCAGGGCACGGCTTGCGGTGGACGCAAACGGCCGCTTCGATCTGGAAACGGCGCTGGCCTATGCAAAGATGCTGGCAAACTATCCCCTGCACTGGTACGAGGAGCCGGGCGACCCGCTGGACTACCGCCTGCAGGCAGTATTGGGCCAGCACTACAGCGGCCCCATGGCCACGGGAGAAAATCTCTTCAGCCACCAGGATGCCCGCAACCTCCTGCGCTATGGCGGCCTGCGCCCCGATCGTGACATCCTGCAGTTTGACTGCGCCCTGAGCTATGGCCTGGTCGAGTATTTGCGCACCCTGGATATGCTGAAGGCACATGGGTGGTCCGCCCGCCAGTGCATACCGCACGGAGGTCACCAGATGTCACTGAATATCGCTGCCGGCCTGGGCCTGGGCGGCAACGAATCCTATCCGGACCTGTTCCAGCCCTATGGCGGCTTCCCGGACAGTGTGCGCGTCAACGATGGCTATATCACGATGCCGGAACTGCCGGGTATCGGGTTTGAAGGCAAGGCCGACCTTTACCGGGAAATGCAGACGCTGGGCTGAGCCGACCACTGATAATCAGGCCGCTTCCTCGAGCGCGGCGGCCAGAAAATCAACGAAGGTACGAACCCGTATCGAAAACTGGTAGCGCTGTGCATAGACCGCATAAATATCTGCATCCGGTGTGGTGTAGTCGGGCAATACGGCAACGAGACGGCCGTCCGCCAGATATTCCCGGATATCCCACTCGGCACGCATCAGGATGCCATGCCCATCCAGCGCCCACTTGACAGCGATCTCTCCATCGTTTGTCATCAGCGGCCCATTGATGCGAACCGACTCAACCCGACCCTGCGCCTTGCGACTGCCAGCCAGACGCCAGACGTGGTAGGCTTCATCCCCCTGCCTGATTCCAATACAGCTATGGCGGGCCAGATCATGCGGTGTCCTGGGCACCCCCCGGCGGGCCAGGTACGCCGGCGTGGCACACAACAGGCGCCGGTTGGCTGCCAGGCGCCGCGCCACCACCCGGCCATCGGGCGGCTCTCCAAACCGAATGCAGACGTCATAGGCATCTTCAGTCAGCGACGGCGGTGTCACGGACAACTGCAACTGCACCGAAACATCCGGATAGGCACCCACAAATCGTGAAATCACAGGCGCAACGTGACTACGCCCAAACCCCAGCGTGGCATTGACCCGCAACAGGCCAATCGGACGCTTTCCGGCACCACCCAGCAGGCTGCTGAGCGCATCGATCTCTTCCAGAATATGCCGCGCATGTTTCAGGTAAACCTCGCCCTCGGGCGTGAGCAACATGCGCCGGGTTGTCCGGTTGACCAGGGATACACCCGCCCGGCGTTCCATCTGGGCCAGACGCTTGCTCACAGCCGCCGGCGTCAGACCCAGCTCACGGGCGGCTGCGCTCAGGCTGCCCGCCGAGGCCAGCATGGAAAAAAAACCAAAATCTGCCGCCCGTACCGTTTCCTTCATGCCATCATCTATGAATTATCGTTAAGCATGCTATGCATATCAGGTCATTCTATCAACTGATAGTAGGGTAACAATAGATATTTCATCGCGAATATCACCCCCACTGCGCCTCCGTCCTGCATTCTGCCAACAAGGAACCCCATCATGAAAACATATCGCATTGCAACCATTCCCGGTGACGGCATCGGCAAAGAAGTCATTCCGGCTGGACGACAGCTACTGGAGGTGGTGGCACGCGCAGACGGCGGGTTTGTTTTCGATTTCGAAGACTTCGACTGGGGTGCAGACCATCACCGGGCGCACGGTGTCATGATGCCCGAAGATGGCTTGAACGAACTTCGAGACAAGGACGCCATCCTGTTCGGTTCTGCCGGAGACCAGGACATTCCGGACCATATCACGCTGTGGGGATTACGCCTGAAGATCTGCCAGGGGCTGGATCAATACGCCAATGTGCGCCCTACCCGCATCCTCCCGGGCATTGACGCACCCCTGAAGCGCTGCCAGCCCCAGGATCTCGATTGGGTCATCGTGCGTGAAAACTCGGAAGGCGAGTACTCGGGCGTCGGAGGTCGTGTCCATGGGGGCCTGCCAATGGAAACCGCGATGGATGTCTCCATCCTGACGCGGGCGGGGGTCGAACGCATCATGCGCTATGCCTTCCGGCTCGCGCAGTCACGGCCACGCCGGCACCTCACGATCATTACCAAGAGCAATGCACAACGTCATGCCATGGTCATGTGGGATGACATTGCGGCCGAGATTGCACTGGAATTTCCCGACGTGACCTGGGACAAGGAGCTGGTGGACGCGGCGACCGCCCGCATGGTCAACCGGCCTTCCTCGCTGGACACCATCGTGGCAACAAACCTGCACGCCGACATCCTCAGCGATCTGGCCGCCGCACTGGCGGGCAGTCTGGGTATCGCGCCTACCGGCAACATAGATCCGGAACGACGCGGTCCTTCCATGTTTGAACCTATCCACGGATCGGCCTTCGATATCATGAACAAGGGGCTGGCCAATCCGATCGGCACCTTCTGGTCCGTCGTGATGCTTCTGGAGCATCTGGGTGAAAACAGCGCAGCCACGCGTGTCATGCACGCCATCGAAGCCATTACCGCCGATCCGGCGCTGCATACCCGGGATCTGGGTGGAAAAGCCACCACCCGCGAAGTGACGGACGCAATCTGCGCGCTGGTTGCAGCACCGATACCGGTACAAGCGCACGACTGATGGCAGCGGCGCAGCCTCTCGAGAGTGCTGTTCACATTCAGACACAGCGGATGTACCATCAAATCATCGCTTCTGCCATCCCCATATGCAGATCGATAGAAAGGAGACCATCATGCGATCATCCAGAAAACCCCTTCCATTTCGCCGCTGGCTGCCGGGCCTGTCGTTCGCGCTGGCGCTCGCCGGCGCTCCCGGCCTGGCCACGTCCGTACAGGCGGCGCCGCAAGTCATCAAGATTGGCTGGACGACAGCCGACAGCCCATCCGATCCCTACGCGATCACCGCACATTATTTTGCCGAAGCGCTGGAAAAGAATGTGCCTGGCCATTTCAAGGTCCAATTCTATGGCGGCCATCAGCTGGGCGATGAAATGCAGATGCTCCAAGGCCTGCAGCTGGGTACGCTGGACATGGGAGTCATCACCGGCACGGTGATCGGCAACCTGATTCCTTCATACCAGCTCAATGACCTCCCCTTCCTCTACAAATCCAATGAACAGGCACACCGGGTGCTTGACGGCAAGGCCGGAGACATCCTGACCGAAGACCTCAAGGCCAAGAAAGTCACCAACCTGGGTTTTGCCGAAGCCGGCTTTCGACATGTCATCAACAACACCCGTCCCATCGCGATACCAGATGATCTCAAGGGAATTCGTCTGCGTGTCCAGCCAAGCGACATGTTCATCGACAGCTTCCGCGCCCTGGGCGCCAATCCCGTACCCCTGCCCTGGGGCGATGCATTCACAGCCGTGCAACAGGGCACGATAGACGGACTGGAAATCCCGCTGGCGGTCATCTACGCGAACAAGTTTCCTGAAGTCACCAGACACCTGTCACTCACGCGTCACAGCTACAACGCACTGGCCCTGTTGATCTCGGATCGCACCCTCGGAAAAATGGATGCCGCCACACAGGAACAGGTGCGCAAGGCGGCACGCGATGCCATCACGCGCCAGCGTGCCACCATGGCCGAGAGCGACACCGAGATCCTGGACAAGATCCGTGACGCCGGCATGCAAGTGAATGAAGTGCCCGACCTGACTATTTTCCGCGACATGGAGTCCAGCGTCTACGACAAGTACCGGGCGACGATCGGTGCGCAGGTGCTGGAGGCGGCCCTGGGCGACTGACGGGCGGACTGAAACATGCTCGACACCGTACAGCGCCGGCTGGCAAGCGCAGTGACGGCCCTGACCGTGCTGGGCGGCACCGTCATCGTGACGGTGCTGGTACTGGGCGTGTTCTATCGCTACGTGCTGCACAATGCACTGTCCTGGACGGATGAAGTTGCCATGCTCAGTTTTTCCTGGACCGTGCTGCTTGCGGCGGCGCTGCTGGTGCAGGAATCCGGCCACGTTCGGGTGGAGCTGATCGAATCAGCGCTGCCTGAGCGGGGGCTTGCCATCCTCAGGCGGCTCATTCAACTCCTGGTGCTTGCCACGGGTGCATACATGGTCTGGACAGGCTGGGATTTCATGATGATGACTGTAGGCCAGACCGCACCCGCCACCCGCTACCCCATCTGGGTGCGCAATCTGGCCTTGCCTGTGTCAGGCGTGTTGATCGTGTTTTTCAGCCTGTTGCAGCTGTCACGCCCCGCGCTGGCCGATGATGACGCCGGCCCGAAAGGACCGCCGCCGCCGTCATGAGCGTCCTGACCCTCTTTCTCGGCCTGGGATTGATCATCCTGCTGGCACTGGGTGTGCCCATCGCCTTCACGCTGTCGATATTGACACTGGGCGGGCTGTACATCACCGATACCAACCCCATCATCTTTGCACAGCAGCTGATGGCCGGCACGGACGTGAACAGCCTGCTGGCCATTCCCGGCTTCATCCTGGCGGGCGATCTGATGGGGGCCGGCGGCCTGTCACGCCGCCTGGTGCGGTTTGCTTCGGCGCTGTTCGGTCACCTGACGGGCGGCTTGAGCATTGCCACAGTGCTCGCGGGCACATTTTTCGGCGCCATTTCGGGCTCGGCGCCGGCCACCACGGCGGCGGTTGGCACCATCATGATTGATGAGCTTGAGAAAGAAGGCTACCAGCGCGAATACGCGGCAGCCCTGTCCACAGCGGTGGGACCCCTGGGCCAGCTGATACCGCCGTCCATCCCGATGGTGATCTGGGGCGTGCTGGCTGAAGAGTCCATTGCCAAGCTTTTCCTGGCTGGTGTGGTGCCCGGCCTGATAGCGGCCGGCGGCTTCATACTGGTCAGCATCTACTACGCCCGGCGCCACAATATCCAGCCCCATCGGCGTGCGACCGGGCGCGAGCTGCTGCAGGCGACACGAGAAGGCTTCTGGGCGTTGCTGGCACCCGTCATTATCCTTGGCGGCATCTATGGCGGCGTCTTCACGCCGACCGAAGCCTCCATGGTCGGCGTTGCCTACGGTCTCGTCGCCGGCACACTCATCTACCGCGAGCTGGACTGGCGTACCCTGTATGACGCCACGCAACGCAGTCTGAAGATGAGCGGCATGATTGTCTTCATCATCGCAACCGCCTACGGATACGCCTACCTGATTGCGGATGCGCAGATTCCCCAGCAAATCGTGGAAAGCCTGCTCGCGCTCACGCAAAACCCGATCGTGATATTGCTGCTTGTCAACGTGTTCCTGCTGATCCTGGGCGCGGTGATGGACAATGTTTCGGCAATGGTCATCCTGAACGGCGTATTGACAGGCATTGGCGAGATGCTGGGAATGGACCCCATTCAGCTAGGCGCCATGGTGGTGATCAACTTCGCTGTCGGGATGGTCACGCCGCCTGTCGGCTATTCCATCTTTGTCGCCTCGGCCATCAGCAAGCTGAAGATCGAAGATATCGCCTGGCGTCTCGGGCCTTTCATGCTGGTCCTCACAACGGTCATCCTGCTCGTGACCTATGTCCCTGCCATCACCACCTGGCTTCCCGGGCTGATGGGCTGAACGCCATGCTGGAGAGAAACCATGACCGAACAACGAAACGAAGCAAACATCCCGGACATCCCCGGACCAGTGGAGCACCCTGCCCGCCCCGGGCTGCGCCTGCCCGCAGGCAGCTGCGACACTCATGCGCACATCTTCGGCCCCGCCCAGGATTATCCATACAGTCCCACACGTGAATACACGCCGCCGGACGCCTCACTGCAACGCTATGCCGGGCTGCTGCTGCACCTGGGTTTCGAGCGCGCCGTGCTGGTTCAACCCAGCGTCTATGGCACTGACAATCGTCGCCTGCTGGACGCCCTCCGGGATGTAGCGCATGACAGCCTGGGCATTCGGTGGCGTGGCATTGCGGTCACCAGCACAGCCGTGGCAGACGATACCCTGCAAGCCTGGCATGCACTCGGCGTGCGCGGCCTGCGCCTGAACCTGGTATTCCAGGGTGCAGAGGTCGATTTCAGTCAGGCGCGTGAGCTGGCCAGTCGCATCGAGCCTCTGGGGTGGCATTTGCAATTTCTAATCGACATCAGCAGCTTCGGTGACTTTGCCCGACACCTGTCCGAGCTGCCCGTAGCTGTAGTGATCGATCATATGGGACATTTCGATGCGCGGCTGGGCACCGGACATCCGGCATTTCGTGATCTGATTGCGCTGCTGAAGGAAGGCCGCTGCTGGGTGAAGCTGAGCGGCCCCAATCGTACAAGCGCCCTTGACCGCGTTCCGTTTGATGATGTGCAGCCCATCGCCCGTGAATTGCTGGCGGCAGCGCCCGAACGCATGGTTTTTGGCACGGACTGGCCGCATGTTCGCCTGCGCACATCCATGCCCGATGATGGCGCACTGGTCGATGAGCTGGGACGCTGGACAAACGGTGATGCGGTTCTGCTGAAGCAGGTACTGGTGGACAATCCCGCAGAACTCTATGGATTCTGATGCGTGCCGGCCCGGCGGATAAGGCGGGCTGAGGTCAGGCTCATTCTGGACGCAGCTTGTGCTTTAGTACTCCAAGCAGTACCATTTGCTGAAATCTAGTACTTTTAATGAAACTTGACAATGAACAATACCGTGACAGCTGCCGAAATCAAGCGACGCGGCATGGCTGCCATTGAAGAAAAGCTTCGAGACGGGCCCGTCCGAATCTTCAAGCACAATCGTCCCGCCGCCGTGATCCTCTCTGAAGATGAGTATCAACGCCTGCTTGGTAAGCAACCGCAAACGCGAGGAATGAGTGCGCTGAGCTGGTTGATGTCCCAGCCAACCGCTGGCACGCGCGACAAGACCGACATAGATGAATCCCTGGCCGAAGAGCGCGCCTGGTGATCATCTTCCTTGATACGTGCGCCCTCATATACCTGATTGAGGGCAAGACAACACTCGTTGATCGAGTCCGATCAAAAATAGCTGAAACGGTCCGGGCGCATCCTGGTTCAGAAGTTGCCGTCAGCCGTTTGACCTGGTTGGAGGTCCGTGTGAAACCGCTGAAAACCAAGAACCATTCGACGCTGGCTTTGTATGATGAATTTTTTGCACAACGCGACTTGATATGGGTGGAGTTAACCCGTGATGTGGTCGAGCTGGCAACCGTAGTGCGTGCCCGGCATGGTTTACGCACCCCGGAGGCCTTGCAGGCAGCCAGTTGCTTGCAGCTTGGTCAGGGTCATCTGTTTTTTACGGGCGATACCGCATTCCGCAAGGTCGCAGGCCTGAATGTTGTTGTATTGTCTTGAGCGCAGCTCGGATGGCATGCATCTTTTCAGGCAGGGAGAGGCCCGCATGCAACCCCTCAATCCCGAACGCATCTTCCAGACCGCGACGGCCTTCTGGCAATCCCGGGTACTGCTGACAGCCGTCCGGCTTGGCGTGTTTACACGCCTCAGCCAGGGGACGATGACAGGCGCGGAACTTGCTGCGGCCCTTAACCTTGAGCCCGCCGGCACACGCGATTTTATGGATACCCTCGTCGCAATGCGATTTCTGGATCGCGATGGTGACGGATCAGGTGCGCGCTATCGCAACACACCCGAAGCAGTCCTGTATCTGGATGAGCACAATCCACAGAACGTCACGGCTTTTCTGAAAATGCTCGATGCGCGCGAATACCCCGCCTGGGTCGGCCTGGAAGAAACGCTCAGGACCGGTCGGCCGCAAGGCACCACCGCCGAAGATGGCCAGACGCTCTACGACACCCTGTACGCCGACCCCGGACAGCTGGAGCAATTTCTTGACGGCATGAGCGCAATCCAGAAGCAGAACTTCATACTGCTGGCCGAGCGCTTCGACTTTGGACGCTACCAGACGCTATGCGACGTTGGCGGCGCATTGGCGCTGCTATCGCGAACCATCGCAGCGCGACACCCGCACATACACTGCATCAGCCTGGATCTTCCCCAGGTACAAGCGCTGGCGGCCCGCCATATCGCCGCCGACGGCCTGTCCGGGCGGGTTGTTACAGCCAGCGGTGATTTTCTTCAGGAGCTGCTGCCGCGCGCCGATATCGTCATCATGAGCAACATCCTGCACAACTGGGGGCTTGAACAAAAGAAGCTCCTCGTGCGCAAGGCTTTTGATGCCGTGCTGCGTATTCCGATGATTGTGACCACCGATTCCGGTGATCGTGACCAGTCATTCTTTTAAATCTGATTTTTCCGATTCCGACATCGTGACCAGCCATTCCGGCATCGTGACCATCGA
>JBBAFU010000024.1:0-19220 GCA_041655275.1 Castellaniella sp.
ATGGATTTCTCAGCATATCAGAATATCGTCCGCGGACTTCCCCACATGAAGTGGAACGAACTTCGATCGCTTGCGAGATCAAAATTTATCCGATTGCCAAGAACTGCGACTCGAGCCGATTACGTCTCCGAGCTCGCTAGAATTTACCGAGGCGAACTGCAAGCCGCTACAATCGCTAATCGCCAGCGCCAGCATCAGCAAGCCGAGGCCGAATATCAGCGCCGGATTGCGTCGGCCGAACATCAGCAAAATCTGACCGGCGCCCATCGATACATTTCCGAAACGTTAGTCCCCAAAAGCGACTATGAAATCCGCGTGATTTTCTACATTCCGGACCAAAAAAGTATGACTGGTTCCAAAAACCCGCAACTTCGGATTTGGTCGCATAATTCTTATCGAGCAAAACTTGATGCCAGCGATGCGCAGTGGTTTAACAATCATATCCGAATGCTCAGCAATTCCGAAGCACAAATTGCCGTCAACATGCTCAGCAGCGATCCGAATTTCGTCAATCAATATGCGGCGGTTTCATCGTCGCTTTCCAACATGGAAATTACTAGCGTCACCAAACAAACCGGCGGCGCCGGCAAGCCATTATTCGAAACGGTTTTTCATGGTATCCCCACTACCGCCAAAAAACCGGCCAAGAAGAAAGCTCAGCCAGCAAAAACCCGCCGCCGATCCGAGCGCTTGCCCGCTCCCCAAAATGTTACTAGACCAATTTGGTGGCATAAATCGTATCATTTCGATAGCATTGATAGCCCGTATACGACTACGAAATTCGATCGCGAGCATCGAGCATTCCGGCCCGATTACAAATCCCAATACGTTCGCGACAACTATCGGGCGAATGCTTGCTTGTACACGGCAATTATTGATGCTGTTTATGATTGCTTTGCGGCCGATTACGAGCGCGAAAAAGCCAATCTCAAGCGCATCTTGCCGACATACGAATATTTGTATGAAATGATTCACGGCCATCAACCGGCCGATAATGCCGATTGGGGGCTTACTCTGCAGCAGCTATACGATAAAGTTCTCATCGAATGGGGGCTTGGCCTGCGAATTATCGATAACTTCGGCAACAAACTTTGTCCGGATATTACTTGGCCGGCCGATCATAAGCGAACATTCCAGAAGCATTTGTCTCCACGCATTATTACCGTTATCCGACATGATGATCATATCTATCCGGTAACGGCTTCGTCGAAGCAGCTAGCTCAGCGGCTTGGCCCCGATTACAAGGAACGCAAAATCGAGAATGTTAGCACTACATATCGGATGCCCAAAAAAACTAAAGCGGTTCAGCGATTTGCCGCCAACTACGATCAGTTGATTGATATTATTACTGCCGACGATGATGTTCCCGCGCCTGTCGAACCAATTGCGCCGCAGCCCGATGCTACTATCGCCGATCAGCAAGCTCAAGATCGATTCATCGACAACGAAGCTAACGAGCCAATCCCGGATCTTGCCGAAGCCGCCAATATTCCGGATCAAGATGAACCTCAGCCCCGCAAGCAAGTTCGCATCGCGGCCAATAATGTTGAGCATCTTGTATTATCGCTGATCGATAACAATCTTATCCCGAGCATTCATACATCTAGCAATAAGGAAATCTTGGGCGCGTATTTCAAAACCAATAATGCCGACTACGCCATCATCAAATATGATGGCGGAGCAGCCGGTCGGCTAGCTTTCGAAAACGACAATCATTTCAATAATTTCGCCCATGCGAAGGAAAACTTCGAGACTAAGCTTATCACGCCGCTATTCCGATCTGTATACTCAAACTCGGTAGCTAAAGCTATCAATACTTATTCCCGCCCGCCGATGGTTGGCCGAATCGAAAAAGCTATTCCCAATGCGCCAACTGCAAGTCTCGATATCTGCCGAGCTTACACATCTTATCTCCGGCAAATTACTCGCATCCCAATCTTCACTAAGTTCGATGAATTCCAGCATGCGACCCCACAAAAAATTGCCGCATTATCCGCCGAAACATACGATCTATCGTTTTTCGTCATCAAAGTACACTACAGCAAAGATGAGCCCAAAGCCGATCGCATTCTCGTCGCTAATAGTTATGAAATGGTTAGCGGCAAACTTCTGCGACATCTACCCCGCAGCAAATACGATATCAAATATATGCTTGCACCCGGCAAGATAATTGATTTCCCGATCGTACAAGCGCTTAACGAAATCCTATCCAATAACGATTTGACCGCGCAGGATAAGAAAAACATTCCCAATATCCTCACCGGAATGCTGCTCAAGCGAAAAAATCATAAAACGATGGCGGCGATCTTCCGAAGCTTCGCATACGCCCGCGAGCAATTCCCCGCCGTGCATCCTCTCGAAAAGTTAGATCAAGCCGAGTACAACACAACTGCCGATATCCGCGATAAAAATAATCGCCGCCGCGAAACGCCCCAATACTATCTCGGCAGTGATCACAAATCCGTGCAGCTTACCGACGGATTCTACTTCATCGGCCTGCTTATCTACGATATTAGCCGCATTAGCCTTTACCAGCTATACAAGTCGATCGAGAATATCCCAACGCTAAAACCATTTGCCGTCAGAACCGATGCTGTATATTTCCAGTCGACCGATAAAGCAAGTATCGCCGACTTGCAGCAACGATACAAATCCGCCAACCCCCAGAAAATGATGAACCCGCAAGCCAAAACTTGGGATAATATGGGCAAATACAAATTCGAAAACTCGAAGCCGCCAGGCCAGGAAATTGATCGCCGATCCAACGACGATGAGCTTGCCGATCATATCATCAAACCAAACCCCCCAAACATTATCGTTCCCGCCGACGAATACGACAACCAAGAATTTATCGATATCTTCAACAAAAATAATCGCACGATGGTCAAGGCCGATTACGCCGGCTGTGGCAAGACCGAAGCATTCTTTCGCTATATGAGCTATTTGTCCGAAAACAATCAGCAGCCAAACCCAATCATAGTCGCGCCGTTCAACAATCTTCGGCTATCACTGCAAACCCGCGGCCAGCAAATGCCAGCGATTACGGTTAATCATTTGCTTGGCATTGGCATTAAGGATGAGCATAATCGCCAGCCCATCGATTTATCCAACTATACGCATATGCTTATCGACGAAATCAATCTTCTGAATATGGCCAGTATCGGCCGGCTTGTGACAATGCTTGCTAAATATCCGGACCTCCACGTAATCGCTACGGGCGACGAATATCAAAACCCGCCAGTCGGCGATGGATTTCATCCCAGCTACTACGCTAATGCGATCGACCAACTGTTCCCCACACAGATTCGGCTTCGCATTAACAAACGTATCAATGATGAAACCCAAAAGCAGACTTACTACCGATTAATGGATGATCTGAAAGCGCTGGCAGACAATGCTAAATCCGCCGATATTCTTGCCGTCCTCAAAAAACATTTGCCGGCCGAATGTTTCGTCGACAGCTTCGAAAATATGTTCGCCGATAATGTCGTCAATGTTTGCTATACGCATGCCACCGTTGATCGCGTCAACAATTATTTCCATCAATTCCGGCCCAATCCCAGCCCACAGCCCGGCGACGAATATATCTGCCGCACTCATACGACATTTCAACAAAATCGCCAGCGCCGGGCTTTCTACGTAAATATGCCATATACCATCGTCAGCCGCGGCCCGACCCATACAACGCTGCAAATTCCCGCAAGCAAATTTATGAATCGCGCCGGAGTCCTCGAAGATTTGCCGCCCGCCAATGCCAAACTTTCCAACAAAACTTTCGAAGAAAACTTCGCGCTGCCATACGCCCGAACTTGCCATTCCCTCCAAGGCACAACCGCTGGCGATCGCGCTAATATCTTCGATATCAATTTCCATTTCATCACCAAGTATTGGGTAATCCCCGCCATCTCCCGGCAAACAAGTCTTAATCTCCGATTCTTCATCAGCCCGCTAGCCCAATCCGAAACCGTATCCGCCAAATATCTGCAGCGAAAAATCAATTCCTACAAAAAGCAAGATGAGCGCGCGTACAGATTAGCGGCGGCGCCGGCATCCCCACTGCCACCCCCGAAGCCATCCTCAACGAAAATGCGCCCAACGCCGGCCGCCATAGCCGAAGCCAAGAAACGAATGTATCGGCCGATAACTCCATCCCGACATCACGCCCGCTGGCTAGCAATAGGTCAGCGCCGATCGCTATGCTCCCGAGTCCGCCGGCTGCAAACTCGCCAGCTTCCGCGGCTGCTTAACGAATTCCCGCCGCCGTACAATCCTAATCCGTACGCCGGCAGCTATGTAGAAACATTCTATCGCACACCCGATCCGACTTGGGCCGATTTCCATATCCATGCCGAGCTCGACCAAAAAACCCGCCGGCCAACATCCGTAGCTATCATTTCCGATTACGATGGCGACGATGAAGAATTAGCGCTCGATTGGCTATACTTGCGCCGCCGCGGTAACGTTCCCAGCTTCCATAGTTATCTGCAAGATCCGTATGCGCCGCGAGATCGCAAGCCGAAGCCAGCCCCAACAATCGCAGCCCCGCCCGATGATCAAACATTTATCACCGTCAAGCAATTCCGCCAAATGATCGACGAATCGCCATACTGTACCCACTGCTACACGCCGCTTACGATCAATCCGCGCAAGCATGTAAGCCGCGATCCCCGGCAGCTTACGCTCGATCGCATCGATAACAATCTGCCGCACACTGCCGACAATGTTGTACTCGCCTGCCTCGATTGCAACCGCCGCCGCGTAAGCTTCGCTTGAAAACTGTGCAATTATCCCCGACCAATACCCCATTTTTTGTTTGCGAATATATAAGCGAAGCTATGGATCGCAAGCAAACGAAGCAATTATGGCTATCGAAATATCCGACGAGCTCGAAAACAAAGCAGCATTTGCAAGATATGTTCTACCGCCGCCAGCAAAATAATCAACTTAAGCTCGAGCCCGTTCCAATTACTGCGCCGCCCGGTACATTCCAAGCCGATCTAATGTTTCTGCCAAACTACTCCGGCTACAATCGCAGCCGCGACGCAATCCTAAATATCATCGATATCAATACCCGCTACCTATATTCGTATCCGATCAAGAATAAGCAAACTCGTGACGCATTCCAGCATTTCCTCCAAGTAGAAAAACCAACAATCCACCGGCTCGATGTCGACCGCGGCAGCGAATTTCTTGGCGACCTGCCGCCGCTGCTCAAAAAACATAACATCGAACTCCGCCAGCATACATCAAAAACCGGCACGGCCATTGTCGAGCGAGTTAATCGCACAGTCCGGGATCTTATCGAACGCGCCGCAGAAATGAATAACAGCTACAATTGGATCGATATACTGCCCGACCTTATCTACGAATACAATCATAGCCCGCATTCATCGCTGAAAATCGATGGTAGGGAAATAGCACCGGCCAATATCACAGCCGACCAAGTCGACCAATTGCTCGACCAGCGCCGGGCCATTTCCGCAGCTCGCATCGATCAAATCCGAAAAGCTTTTCCCATCGGCGCCAATGTTCTCCGCCGCCGCCAGAAAAATCAATTCGAGAAAGGCGCAACTCCGAATTGGGGCGATACCATATACAAAATCATCGAATATTCCAGGCCCATATCATTCATCATCGAATCGCCGGCCGGCACCCAAATCAAAGCCCGCTACGACGATTTGCAAGTTGTCGAGGGGCCGGCATCAGCCGAGCCTAAGCCGCCATCAATGCCCCGACCCGCGCGGCCAAAACTTATCCGCCAGCGCAGAGTACAGCAGCAGGAACGCCGCGAAGGTATCGATCCGGCCAATATACTGACGACTCCAAGGCAACGCCGACCCCCAAAGATTTTCGATATCTGAATAATTATTAATTTTCGTATTAAATATTTTTTGCCTCGTTAGATATAATCAAAAAATGTCGAGCATCGATAACCCCACATCGGAATTTCTCAACATTTTCAAGGCCGATCCGGCCGCCCTCATCGCCAAATACGGCCACCAGCTTAATCTCCGCAATCAAAACTTTGCCAAATATCGCCAGCAAGCGAATGAACTTATCGCCAAATACGACCTCGCCGGCTTTTCCCCACGAGCCCAAATCGACGTCGAAACAGATGTTCATAAAGCTTATTTCCTGCCGCTATACTACTCGCCGGCCGAGCCCGAAATTCTCCAACGGCATTTCCAAACGATCGACGATCTCGCCGCCAAGCATGATCAATTGCAGCCCGGCAAGCAAGTATTCAGCTCAATTGCTTCTGCCGACCAAACATTCGAGCTAACTACGCAGCAAATCCTATTCTCGAAATGGGGCGGCCTAACCAATACGCTCGCCGATATCGACATGGCCCAAACGCAGATGATCGAATTCGCCGCCGCCCAAGAAATCTTTGCGCAAGAACAAGCCGCCGCCGCACAAGCCAAGCTGCGAAAACGCGCCGATGAAAAAGCTAAGCAAAAGCTGAGAAAAAAAGCGATCCGCCGGCGCCGCTAAACTGCCAAGTAAATAAACAACGATTTATTACAAATCTCACAGATTCCTGAATCGCTCCTCAAGCATCTGCATCTCCGGCGATACCGGCGGAGTTAAGCTTTCGATATCGATCTCCATCTCCGGTTCCTCCTCCACCGGCTCCGCAACCGGCTCGAAATCGGCGATAGTCACGGCCGCTGGCGGTGGTCCCAAATCATGTCGACGGCGATTCCGCTCGCGACTTCGGCGGCTTCGCTGCTGCTTCGCCCGCTGCCGACTATTACGCGACCGCCGACTTCGCCGCTTCACGGGCGTTTGTTCGGCCCGCTTCGCCCGCCGCCGCACATATGCTTTATGCGACAAGCAATATGGGCTTTCGACTTGCCGACGATTCTTGCAGCGCTTCCCCTTCGCCATTCCTATCGATGGGAAGAAGCTACAGCGCATTGGATCGACCATATTCTTTTTTCGCGCGCGTTCCTCAGCCAATCGCAAATCTTCAAGCATCGTTTCTCTAACGGCAATTTCGCGCTCGTTTGCCGCTCGAAGCAGCGCTTCGTCAAAACCGCTTTTATCTTCTTCATCATCGCTACTCGACGCGCCGCCAGCGAAAGTTTCCTGCGGCCGAGAAACGGACTCCATCAGACAGTTCGCAAATCCGCTGCAAAAAATAAACTGTCTCGAACAGTTTCAGACAATTTCTTCGATTTCCCAAATTCCCAATGGGAACGAATTTTCCCAAGTTTATACGATCTCCGCCGGCCGAACTAACGCTTTGTCAACAGGCGGCGATGCCGGCCGCGAAGATGCTAGCTCGAACTCGACGCCCATACATCGCGATCGCCGTATTCTAGCCGCCCACGTAAACATTCGCTCGATCATCAGCGTTCCCAAACCAATCAATAATGCTATCGTCGCCGCATCCATTCGAAGCTGCGCTTCGTGCTCACTCAAACGTTGCTTCGCAAACCTTTTCGCTGCGCTATATACGATATGGCATAAAAAATAAATCAATTAATTGTCGGGCGCAGTGAGAATCCCCTGGCGAAGCCGGGATTCGAGCGAGCATCAAGCGTTAGCTGGATGTCATCCACGTAATCGTTTGTGCTGGCCAGCCGACAAATTCGCCTTGAATGTTTCCCCAATCTAAACCGCCCGGCTTATTCCCGATGTTGAGAAGAAGCTGCGATGTAATAGTAACTCGGAATTCGGCGGCTCTAACCGATGATCCTTCCCGCGCAAGCATCATACAGCGAAACAAAGTTGCGCCACTGCCGCCGCCCATCGGAAACCACGACGATGCGAGTTCCGCCGATGTGAGCGTGCCGGATATTTTGTCATAGCTAATATCTGCCGTTTTACTTACGTAGGGCAGGAACAACGTCACAATGTTGCCGATTTTGGTGAGCTTCAGATTGATAGTTCCGCCTATTAACCCGCTGTAGGTAAACGGAACGGTAATAGTCGACGATACTGGCGCCGATTCAAGCGCAGTAACCCGGCCGTCAACCGCCGCTAGCGATATGCCGCCGGCGGTGATATCATTCGTATATGTTTTGTTACCGCCAACGGTTTGATCGCTAACATCATTGATCAATGTCGAAGTTACCGGCAGCATCGATACCGTTTCCGATGTTGAAATACCCGCCAGCGGCACGCTAATGCTAACGCTTCCGGCGCCGGCGGATTCGCCCGGCCGAACAAATCCGAGCTGACTGCTCGCCCGCCAAAGCCATAGCTTATCGCCGCTAAACTCGGCAATGCGATTAGTAAGCCCAACGCCGGCGCTATTGTATAGCCGGAGTGTTGATGTACTACTACCGATTAGCGTTGGCGTTCCCGTTCCCCAATCGTAAGCAGCGGCCTTGACTGTGCCGATGGTGTTGATATTACCGCTATTCGATAGCACAACAGTGTTATAGCCAACGCCCGCCTTGCCAAAGCGCAGCGAGCTACTGATCGGATCGAGGTTTATATACCATTGATTAACGCCGCCATCATCCTTGATCGTAATTGCATCTTGGCGACCGGATGCGGCTATTGACTGCACCGTTAGCCCGCCCGTAAGCGAACTTCCGGCAGCTACATTAACGCCCAGCTTATTAGTAATGCGAGTATTCGCATTGTCGATAGTTAGCCGCACGGCCGGCTCGCTAAGAACGGCCGGCAATATTCCGGCATCTGCCGCCACATCGATAAGCCCGCCGGTACGCACTTGAAACTCCGGCAGCGTTTGATCGGCCTGCGAGTATAACGATATCGAATGATTGCTCATCATCTGCGTTCGCGATAATGTTTTGGTCGTATGCCCGGCCGATAAGTAAGTAATTGCGCCGTTGAACGATTCGACGGGCGGCGTTCCCCAATCGTTGGGCCAAGCATCGCCCTCGAGCCATAGCTTAGCGCCCGATGCTTTTTGGATATGAACGCTAACATCGGCCGCCGGCGTGTAAGAAACTTTGTCGTTGCCGAGCATCGCCGAAATGCCCATAATTGGCCCCATGAAATTTTGCTGCGCTTGCCAAGTTTTCTGCCCCGGAACGGTTTGCTGGCTCGGCAAGTCGACGAAATTATCGAGCTCGGAAGATAGCTCGGCCGCCGAAACTTTATCGATAAGCTGCAGTTCGATACTATCTTCGAGCGCACCAACTTCCGATGTGACTGCGGCGCGAGTGGCGACGTCGCCGGGCAGCGTAGCGGCGCCAATGTTTGTAATTTTCTTGCCTTCCATATCGTAATTGCCGTCGATGTCGAGCTTAAAGCCTACGCCGGGCGGGCCTTGCGTGCCAGCGCCGCCGGCTTGATCGATCCAGCCAAATACTGAATATGACATTCGGAACTATAATAACATCGACAAAAAAAATATCGCCGCACAATCGGCGATTACGAAATTGTCACCTCAACTTTAACCGTTGTTGCCGTCGATACTTCCGCTTCCTCGGCCGATTCATCATCTTCAGCGGCTGCTTTCGCAATGCTCCGCTCGCGAATCAACATCGCCGCCATTGCCCGATACATTTTTTTCAGCATTGCGGCCTGCGATTTTTCATCATCGGTAGCCAACTCATCGGCAAGAATCTCGTCCATTTCCTGCTCCATTTCCTCAGCGCTAAGCGAATTGGCCGCCTGCGATTCCAGCAATTGGTCGATACGATCAAGTTGCGGCGATGCAACTAAGTTGGATTGGGAAAGTTTATCGATAATTTCGTCAGCCATTATCAAGTATATATTCAAGCAAACATATATTTTCAATTAATATTAATTTGGGTAATTAATATTCAATCAACTATAGCAATGAAACGAGAGTTAAGCTGCCATTGCTGCAGGCCAGCAGTTCCCGGCGAATTACGCCAACTAGAAGATCTAATCAGTGATCGAGCCGAACAACGAAAATTGATTGCGTGCAAGAATGCTCCAGATGAAATTATTTCGGATCATCTGATTCCCAATACGGATCATGTAATCCCCAATCGGCGAATGGTATATGAAATTGACACCAATAATCGAGTTCGCGACGGGGCCGATCGAAGCGCGGAAATCGCATCAATACTCATTAGGGCCAGCGCTCACTCCGGCGCGCCTCTAGATCGTTTACTGGCATTGTCGATTGTCGAGATGGAAGCTTTAGCCATGGCCCGGCAAATTGAAAAGCGAAACATAGCGTTGGGCAATAAGGAAAGTTGTTTGCGGTGGTTTGGATTAGTCGGCCCGTATTATATGGATAACCCCGAATTCTGCGAAATTGCCAAAGTTGTTAACCAAGTTGCAAAATGCCCATTTTGTCCCGACAATGGAATCCCCGAGCTGAGCGTTAGCTTTGATGAGCTGATATCAATGCGTCAAAAAATGATGCCGAACAACATCAGCCATTTCTTATCAATGATACCGAACAGCGGCAACCATTTCTTATCAATGATCTGCGCCCGCGGCAATCAATTTACTGATAAGAAATGGCATGAACTCGAATTATGCCGCTACTAAATTGCGCAGCGAGCATCAAGCTTTGCTTGAAATCCACTTGAATAATTTTTTGTGCAATTTGCGATCCATAACTCCGGCCTCGCCCAGCCGATCGATAATTTTCAATGCCTCGCCGATAAGCTCGTGGCTATTATTGCCGGCGCTAATGATTCCCATTACGACATCGAGCCGGTCGGATAGCGGGCCAACTAGCTTGCTCAGCGTATCGCCGGCGCCGCCACTGCGAAGTCCGAATTGCGCCATTTGCTCGGGCGTTACGACGGCCGGAATGTATCGGGGATCGCCCGGCGTATTCTCGGGGCCCATGTTGCGGATCTGGCCGAATTGGGGCGCTGGCCGGCCGCCCATCATTGGCGTATATCCGCCGTCAAGCAATATCGCTGGATCTTGATGCACAGCGATGATATGTTGGTATTTGCTATTGCGCGGCTCGGGCGGCAGTCGGCCAAGATCGACCAATTTTTTGAATTGCTTTTTAGCTTTGGGATCGTAGCCGCGACCTTTGTAATATTTTTTGGTCAGCAAATGGCGGAGATCGTCGACGACTTTGGGCGGCAGTGTTTTCGAAATCAATTTCTTGCCGTCGCCGTTGTACACCGAAAGTTTTGGGGGATGGCGATTAAGCTTCCGCATGTTGATATGAATATCGCCGAATGGCGCCCAGCCGAGACTATTAACCGGGCCGATCTTATACGCATTGCTGGCATGGCTTGGGCCGGCTTTGTGGGGCGGCTTTGGCGGTTTGGGGCGGCGAACGCCGCTGCCGCTTGGCCGGTTTCGTCGTCGCGGAGTTGCGCCCTGGAATGAAACAATGTCGCCGATAACGTTTTTGATATCGGCATTATTAGCAGCTGCCCATGCGGTTGGCCCTTTGTCGAGAAAATCTTGAAATGCGGGGTCGGCATCCGATGTTGAGCTGGTTAGCCGAGCAATTTCCGGACCGATCTTAGCGGAGATGATTTTCGTTTTCTTTCCGGTAGCGATAACGCCGCCTTGGCGGAGAATATCAAAATATGCCATCGCATCTTGGGCGGTGATCTTATCATCGTCGGCGGTAGTAATATCATCGTCTGCTTTTCCGATTAGAATTGCAAGCCCCGGCGTTGCCTTCAATGATGTAACGATATCGGGGCCAGCTACGCGGAATAGCCATATATTTTGCATTTTCCTTGGCTCGATCACCGCCCGGCCAAGTGCACCGGTAAGCGGATTGAAATCGAGATCATCATTGCGCGGCGTTTGGCTATTGATTCCGCTAGTAAATTCCTTGAATGCTTCGCCCCTCACGGCAGTGAAATCGGCGGGATCCCATTTCGTGTAATCCGTATCGGCGGTTGGCAGCAATCCGAAAGATGGCTGGCTTACCGGCGGCTGCGGTGCCGGATGCGAAACTGTGCCGGTTTCGACTAATGTTTGATACGGGATTCCGTACGCTTGGCCGAATGCAGTTGGACCAATTCGTTTCAATTCATCTTCCCTTCGCTTGATGGCGGTTTTCGATGGTTCGTTGGGGTTACCGACAGCTTGCATTTCTTGGCGCAAAGTTTGCTTGGCGACGTTGTTAATTTTCGTGCCGAGAACGGCGAATGCTTCCTTAACTTTTGTTCCGGTCATACCCGTGGAGCCGGATAATCGGAGAATATCGAGATATATCATCGCATCGCTAGGCGTTGTTACGGGATGTAGTTTGAAGCTGCCCGATGATGCGGTGAGAAAATGTGCAAGTCCAGGTGTCGCATCAAATCGATATTCGTTTTCGCCCTTCGTGACAACGAATTGGAAACCGGTATTGTCGGGGGTCGGCGCAGTAGCAACTACCGCATCGCCAAAATCGGGATCATTGGGAAATAGATCGTATACGGGATTGCGATTGGTTTTGCGATTGATTTGTTTAGCGATAGTATCGTAAGCATCTTTGTATTGCGGCGTAAAATTTGTTGGATCGGGGGCGAGTAGGATCGATTTGGGCGGCGGCGGTTGTGCGCGGGGTGCTGGTGCCGGCTGCGTATTCGATTGAATAACTTTTAGGGATTCGTTGATAATGCCTTGGGCAGCAAGATTCGATGCGAATCCGGCCTTCAACAAATCGCGCTGATCGCCGGTCATGTTTAGCAACTGCTGGGTAAGTTCTTCAGTGCTTTGGGCAATGGTATTTGTATTTTTGATTTCGGCGACGGCTTTGGCAATTTCGGCGACGGTCGCATTGCTCGCATTATTGATCGTTTGCTTTAGCTTTTTGCGTTGGGCTTTCATCGCCGCAGTAAGGGCGGTCGTTTGCTCGGCGGTTGTAAGCGCTTGCTGCTCAGTTTGCTTGGCGATAGCTTCGGTAGTCGGCTGATGAAATTTTCGCATTTCTTCGAGATATCCGATGTCGCCGGTTTTTTGAGCTTTAACTTGCTCGAAAATCGCTTGCCGGCCCTGGGCAATCTGCCGGAGCACGTCCTGCATCTGCTCGGGCGAATTTATTTGTCTCCACTGATCGGACATTATATAGCCGCTGCGAGAAAATTATTCTGTAATTAATTTAACGTTTTGTATATTATAGATATTAATATTTGTTAGTAGCAAGAATGGCAGATACTGATAATATCGATTCGTCGGGCGTTGTCGAGCATGCGCCTATGATCAACTGTTTCGGCAAAAACTGCCGCCTCAAGACGGAGAACGTTGATGTCGAAGATTATGTGATGAAAAATGGCGGGATTGGCCGGCGGGCTAGATGCGCTGTCTGCGGCGGGAAAAAGCATGTAATCGTTCGCGGGCCGAAAACCGGGCGGGCCGGCGCTCGCGGGCTTGCGAAGTTGGCTGCAAAGCAAGCGACTGTTGACGGCGACGGCGTTTTCAATACAATGTTGAATAAATTGCCGATGCCGGAAATGCATATGGTCGACATGTCGCGGGGATGGCCGCGCAAACATTCGTTCACGGGACCGTATACGAAATTGCACAAGCGATTGGACGAAAATGATCAGCCATTGCCGCATAGCAAGCCGATTAATCGCGTTGATCAGTCGGCCTACCATCATGATTTAGCTTATCGCGATCATTCCGATACTGCTAGTCGACATGTCGCCGACCGGAAAATGTTGGCGGATATGGATGCAATTATTGCCGATCCGAGCACGGGATTTCACGAGCGGGCGCAGGCGCGAACGGTGAAGGGATTGATCGGCTCGAAAGTTCGCTTCGGTATGGGCGGAGCAAAACCCGCCGTCAAGAAACGGGCAAAAAAATAAGCCCAGCGGCCGGCAACCGATTATTTTTTGTCCGGCGGCGGCGATACTAGCGATTCGTGGATGTGATCGAAATCCATTCGCAAATGTAGCGGCAGATATTGCGTTTTCTTATCGATGAGCATGAAATGCATTCCCTGTTCGCCCGTTTTTTGATAGTGATCGGAATTTGCTTGATTGACGGAACGTACAATTTGCATGAATTGATCTTTGTCGACTCGGCTGGCGTGGGTTTTGTGCATTTCGGTTTGCTCGCGTTTGTTATCGATTTTGATGAAAGCGATGTAATTTGCATTCTTGCGGATGTTATCGGGGATATCGGCGTAGTTTTGCGATAAGTAAACGATGGAGACGTTATTCTTACGGCCGTATGTGTATAACTGCTCAACCGGATTGTGGGCTTTTTTGCTGTCGGTAATCATATCGTCGATGATTACGAAATGTTGGAAGTTTTTGTCAAAATCGGTGGGATCGGGAATATCAGCCATGGAATTGGCCGTAGTAAGGATTTTGTATTTGTCGGCGATATGCTCGAGGCTATGACCTTTCGCGAATGCTTCTTTTTTTGCATCGTCGATAAGTTCCTTCTCGAGCTTGCGGAAACGATCGGTTAATTCCTTGTATAGCGGCTCGTCCAAATTCTTGGCGTAGATATAAAGCTTGTCGAAATCGACTAAACGGTTGATTAAATGCATGACGATATTCGTTTTACCGGCACCGGTCGGGCCGGCGATAATCATTTGGAATGGATGTAGCGGGGCTAGGGGATGCTTCTGGCGATGCTTCGGCACATATTTTTTGGGCAATTGCTTATAGTAGTTAACGATTCCGATACCAGTTTTTTGCGACATTATGCTATACATTGGTCGAGAAATAATTCGATACCATTTGCTCGTTTTGTTGCGATGGTTTTTGGGTTAGGCTGTAAACTACTTGATGCGGCGATTTGCCCTTGGCGCGTTCGGCAATGTAATAAGCGCAGAAATATCCGCAGTAATCGGATTTGGTTTGCTGCAGCTGGGCATCTTGGAATAGCGGCTTGCGTTTGTGGCGGCGAAAAAGTTCGAGCGCTTCGAGCGGCGGCGGCATTCCATAGCTGTCAAAATATTCGATAAATGTTTGCTTCGGATCGTTAACTATGGCGACCCAATGCGTGCCCGTGCCCTGGGAATCATCGAGATTGATAATCGCGCTCGACATCTTCGATTTCGGGAATTTAATTTGATGGGCTTTGTCGCGCATAAATGTTCCTTGATAAGACGGAATATCGGCGAGCAGTTGGTCGAGATCAAAATTCGATAGATTGCCGGGCGGCTTGGTCGCTCCACCTAAGCTTTTTTTTTGGTTTTGCTGCGAGCTTTATCAAATTTTTGCTGCATGAACGGAAGAATATCATCGGTAGCAATATCTTCGATTTCATCAAGAAGTTCGTCGCCGAGATCCTGGGCGGCGGATTTGAGCTTGGGCTTAACTCGCTTTGCAACTTTGCCGACATAATTTCCGATATCGTCAAGAATACCATCGCCGTTGTATACCCCAACGGTGCCGGGAAGCCAAAGCCCATCGCCGGAATATACCATAATATCGCCGATTGATGCGCCGCCGCGGACGGTTCCGGGCAAGAAAAGCCCGCCGCCAGTGCCGGGTAAGGCTAATCCGCTGCCAAGAATTTGATCGAATAGCTTGGCTTCGTCGGCAGAAAATCCATAGCCGCGAATGGTATGTCGAAGTTTATTGATAAGATCGCCGGTTCCGGGCAATCCGAATAACTTTGTGGGACTCATCAAATTGTTTATTTTGCGTGGAAGTTGCTGAAGAATGTCGAGAATACCGGAGCCTTCGATAGCAGACGATCCGCCGCGCTTGAACGGATTCGCTCCGAATGGAGTTGCACGTTCGCCGGGTTGATATCCGGTATCTTGAAATAATTTTGGAACATCTTCGAGTAATTTTTTGCCGGCCATTTCCGCAAGTTTTTTGATGAATGCGAATCCGCCGGACTTATAAGCTTCCTTCAGATGATGAACGCTAAATTGCAGCAGAACGCCAGTGCCCGCTTTTTTGGCTTTATCGATTCGATTTTTATGCGTGGCATTAATCATAATATCATCGGGGCCGGTAAGCGCATCGGGGGAAAGCCTAATTCCGACGGACGTGCCCTTTTTGATAGCTCTGGCGAGCGATCGTTTTTGGGATGGTTTTAATGTTACCCCGTAAGATTGCATTCTGCGTTTATACTTATTCAGATAAAAAAATAATAATTGAAATTGGTTTTTTGGTTAAGCGCGACCAATATCGAATACGGTTTTTCCGTTGACAGCGCCGAAATCGCCCTTCTTCTCGTACATACATAGCACATACATATCGAAAACGCCGAGAGCATCGGCTTCCCGCCGGAATGTAACTGCAATGCGGGGCGAAGTTGTAGCGCTCCAAGCTTGGGGGTTTTTTCGGCGGAGATCGAATCCGAAGATTGGGAATAAATCTTTGAACTCGCGGTGGGAAATTTGCGGGCCGGCAGTTGGATACGCCGTTGGCATGAGCGAAAGCAATTGCATGTATGCCCGGCCCCATTCGGATTCGTATGTATTTGGATCGGCAGCAGTATATTCGCGAAATTCGGTGAGCAATTGGGTCGCCGGATATTTGAGTTGATTAACTTCAACCATCATTTCGCGGATATTTCTATGGTCGAATATGCCGCCGTTCGCGGTTTGTGATGTGCTTCTGCCCCGATTTTGGAAGAATACGAAAACTTTCGTTGGAACATTGATTCCGAATTGGCAATCATATCGATGAGATGTTCGCGCTTGGTCAAAATCAACGCCAACATGCTCGATTGCCCAATCTTCATACAAGAATGGAAGTCGTGTTCCGCTTCCAAGATCGCTCAACAATTTTGCTTCGGTAAGCGGATTTGGTTTTACGATTGGCATCCAAAGCGATGCGCCAAATAATCGGATACATGCGTCAGCGCCGCCATCCCGAAGAAGCAATCCGTGGGCATGTTCATTGCCGGAATATTTTCTGATAAGGCTAATATCCAATGTTCTTCCAGTAACGATTTTATCGTATTCTTTGAACAAGGCGAAGAAACGCTTGAGAGGAACCCAACAAGTAAATTGATTGCGATGGGTCCATTGATAACGTTTTCGATGACCTTTATTGATTTCATATGGCGACGTCAAGAAATCGTTGGCGGGTACTTGCGGTACGATAAATTGATCATCGGCGATGTTGGCATTATCGGCGGCATTTCGCACGACGAGCGAACCATTACCTCCAGTGACTTTGAAGCGCACCGGTGCCCCGTTTCCTGCGGCGGTAATATTAACAAAACCGCTGGTTCCGGAAGTGACGGCGCCGGTCGATAAACCCCGTCGATATGGGCCATTAATCAATGCGGCATTGCCTTGATCGGTATCCTTATACCAGCCCATATTCGACGCGGCGGTTTCGGAATATTCTTTGCCTTGTTCGAGCAGGCCAGCTACGTACGCCGATAAACCGGCGTAATCGGCATGTTGCCCGTGAGGCTTACCATCAATTGTGAGAAGCGTTTGATTCCAAAATCGAACGCCAATATCATTGACTGGCGCAATGTTTGTTCCAGCTGCTAATGGCTGGCCGGCTTGATCAGTAATTCGGAATCGGAATTGAAACATAGCTTCCGATGGCAGCGATAACAAATCCTTATCCTTGAATCGGAATTTGATTTCCTTTGGACCATCATCGAGATTAGCATCGACGGCATTTCGTTCGTTACGATACTCGTGGTATTCGAATTCTTCGATGCTACGGTCGACTGGGGGTCGATAATGGATATCCCAAATTTCGTCATCTTGACGTTCGATTTCGTCGCCCATCATGGTTGTCATAATTCTTGGCTATAGCTTTGCGGCGAAAAAAATAATTAATAATTAAGTCATCTCAATATCCGTATTTTGATTGCATCGCCGCAATTTTTCTTTGAATTTTGGCAGTGGCATGGGGATCTGGCGCAGTTAGCGCGCCGCCGGACGACTTAGTAAACTTATTTACAAGCGCATCGGTGGCCGCTTTTGTAGCGGTATCGAGCATCATTTTTGGCAAGGTTTGCATTAATCCCTTCAGCGGAGTAAGAACATATCGGTTGCCAAGTCGCCGAATAGTCTGGCCAATTCGGCCGCCGCTTACATATTTTTGCCCTTTAAGCCGGGGATCAATGGCCCGCCGGGCGTTTTTTACTCGCGATATATTTCGGTAATGACGCATCGTATACTTGTGGAAATAAACTACGAATTAATTATTATTGTCGGTCGCGATTGAATGCGGCCGATAATGTGTTGGTAAGTTCGGTGACGGCGTCGGTATTCTCCTGCTGCTGCAGCGACGCATTGGTTCGCATATGGAACGTATATGCGGTTGTTTCGCCGCCAACATCGATAGCCCTACCCATTTGATCGGTAAGATATACGCCAAACGATGATATATAATTGATTGGCACCGGCAAATATACGCGAGTTCTAGGCTCGATAACCATTAATGCGCCGGGAATGGTATTCGGCGAGAATGACCAAATCACATTATCGGCGCGGCCGGATTCGATGCTGCCGCTGATAATGTCGAGATGAATTTGGATCGAATTAACGCCGCGAGTAATGTCAACTTTGCGAGTGCCTTCGGCCGTAGCATCGAATTCTACGGCATCAAAGCCAAGAATATCTCGAAGTTCGCCGTGCGCAAAATCAACTTTGATTCCTTTAACGACGGCGGCTTGCGTAAACTCGATTCGAGCCCGAAGCGTTGAGATATTGGGCGTTAGCGCAATGTATGGCTCATCGTTAGCAACATCGTAATCGCTGTTGGTTTTCATCTCGCCTTGAATGTACGAATTGATTTGAGTAAACTGATAAATGCCATCGGGGATTGTAATGATTTGATAATCCGTACCATCGAAGTATCGGAATTGATTGTTGTTGTACTTGGCCGCGATGTTATCGATGCTATACCAAATCTGCGCAGATACAAGCGCAAGCTCGGCGTGCGGCGGCGCTTGAAGGGCCGGGCTCAGCTGCGTTCGGAAGTTTGCCGGATCGGCGTTGGGGTAGTTACTGGAATCGGTAGTAAGTATGACACTCATCGGCTATATATTAGCAAATTTAATATTATTTCCGAGACCAAAAACATTTTTGCCTCCGCGCCAAAATCATTTCCGTTTTCATCTCACTTTTGCGCCGCCGATATTTCGCCGACGCCCAGCCGACGCAGCGCCAACGCTCGAGGGGCCGCCCCCACGGCCTCGCATGCTCGCTACGCTCGCGCTCGACCTCGGCCCCGCAGCTTCCGCGGCATTTTTGAGACGGAAACTTTTTTCATATCAGTTTTTCCCGAGATGAAAATTTTTTTGATCTCAATTTTACTTCCCGAGATCGTTTCCGTTTTGATCTCAATTTTCTTACATCGGAGATTGGATCGGTAATCGTATCCGGTCGAGGGGCGATTTTGCCGGATCGGCCGGAGATTGATTATATTTTCTCCGCTTAAGGTCTG
>JBBAFU010000025.1:0-17787 GCA_041655275.1 Castellaniella sp.
TCTTCTTGCATATCGATCACCATGACTAATGATCGACCACTTAAAGCCAAACCGCGAACGCTTCAGACTCATCTCATGTTGGAAACGCGAGACCTCGCTCAGACTCATGTCATATTGGAAAAGACTTTCGCTTGACAGCGAGAAAATAATCAACCATAATTCGGGATTCGTTTTTTCGGCGGGATGTCCGAGTGGTTAAAGGAGGCAGACTGTAAATCTGTTGGCCCTGCGCCTACGTTGGTTCGAATCCAACTCCCGCCACCAACTCATTTCAGCGGGTGTAGCTCAATGGTAGAGCAACAGCCTTCCAAGCTGATGATGAGGGTTCGATTCCCTTCACCCGCTCCAAGTGTGAAGTTTTGCGTCGGCAGACCTTAGGGATGTCCGGCTAACGCCCATGTGGCTCAGTGGTAGAGCACTCCCTTGGTAAGGGAGAGGTCACGCGTTCGATCCGCGTCATGGGCACCATATGAAATCATCCATGCAACGTCCAGGAGTCCGCCATGGCAAAAGGTAAGTTTGAACGGAACAAGCCGCACGTGAACGTAGGCACGATCGGGCACGTGGATCACGGCAAGACGACGCTGACGGCGGCGATCACGACGGTGCTCGCGCAGACCTATGGCGGCGATGCCAAGGGCTACGCGCAGATTGATGCAGCACCCGAAGAGAAGGCGCGCGGCATCACGATCAGCACCTCGCACGTCGAGTACGAGACGCCTGCGCGCCACTACGCGCACGTTGACTGCCCGGGCCACGCGGACTATGTGAAGAACATGATCACGGGTGCGGCGCAGATGGACGGCGCGATCCTGGTGGTTTCGGCCGCTGACGGCCCCATGCCGCAAACGCGCGAGCACATCCTGCTGTCACGCCAGGTGGGCGTGCCCTACATCATCGTGTTCCTGAACAAGGCCGACATGGTTGATGACGAGGAGCTGCTCGAGCTGGTGGAGATGGAGGTTCGCGAGCTGCTGTCAAACTATGATTTCCCGGGTGATGACACGCCCATCATCAAGGGCTCGGCGCTCAAGGCGCTGGAAGGCGACGAGAGCCCGCTGGGCAAGCCCGCGATTCTGGCGCTGGCCGAGGCGCTGGACAGCTACATCCCCACGCCCGAGCGTGCGGTCGATGGCAGCTTCCTGATGCCCGTCGAGGACGTGTTCTCGATCTCGGGCCGCGGCACGGTGGTGACGGGTCGCATCGAGCGCGGCATCGTGAAGGTGGGCGACGAGATCGAGATCGTGGGCATTCGCGACACGACCAAGACGACGTGCACGGGTGTGGAGATGTTCCGCAAGCTGCTCGATCAGGGCGAGGCGGGCGACAACGTGGGCATTCTGCTGCGCGGTACCAAGCGCGAAGAGGTCGAGCGTGGCCAGGTGCTGGCCAAGCCGGGCTCGATCAAGCCGCACACGGACTTTGACGCCGAGGTGTACATCCTGTCCAAGGAGGAAGGGGGGCGTCACACGCCGTTCTTCCAGGGCTATCGTCCGCAGTTCTACTTCCGCACGACGGACGTGACGGGTACGATCGAGCTGCCGGCGGACAAGGAGATGGTACTGCCCGGTGACAACGTGTCGATGAAGGTGAGCCTGATTGCGCCCATCGCGATGGAGGAAGGCCTGCGCTTTGCCATTCGCGAAGGCGGTCGCACCGTCGGCGCCGGCGTCGTCGCCAAAATCATCAAGTAAGGTATAATGGCAGACGGCCTGCTGCTTGTTCAGCAAGCTGCTTGCCATTTCAGCCAGCCCGCCTCGTGTGGTGTTGGCCCTTTGTTTTCAGGGGTATAGCTCAATTGGCAGAGCGTCGGTCTCCAAAACCGAAGGTTGTAGGTTCGATTCCTACTGCCCCTGCCACACATCCTGTCATGTTGCGGCCGCATCCCCAGACGCAGGTCGCCAGAATATGTCCAAAAGCAACGTAGAAACGGTTACATCAACAGCAGACCGCGTCAAGCTGGTGCTGGCGGTGGTGGTCATTGCTGCCGGAATTGTTGCGTACTCCCTGCTCGAAAACCAGCCCGCTGTGGCAAGGGTCGGGGTTTTCCTGGCCAGTCTGGTGATCGCAGGCGTCATTGCCTGGTTCAGCGAGCCGGGCCGGCGCACCATCAGTTTCGCACGCGACGCCAACAACGAGGTCAAGCGTGTCATATGGCCCAGCCGCAAGGAAGCCACGCAGATGACGGGCATCGTATTTGCCTTTGTCGTGGCCATGGGCATACTGCTGTGGCTGTTTGACAAGGTTCTGGGGTGGGTCATCTATGGCCTGCTGCTGGGCTGGAGATAAAGGCAATCCATGAGCAAACGCTGGTATGTCGTCCATGTGTATTCCGGCATGGAGAAAAGCGTGCATCGCGCATTGCTCGAGCGCATCGAGCGGGCCGAACTGCAAGATGCCTTCGGCCGCATCCTCATTCCTTCCGAAGAGGTTGTCGAGGTCAAGGACGGCAAGAAGTCCATTTCCGAGCGACGTATCTTTCCCGGATATGTGCTCGTCGAGATGGAGCTGACCGACGAAACCTGGCATCTCGTCAGGAATACCCACAGGGTCACCGGCTTTCTGGGCGGTTCGGGCAATCGTCCGACGCCGATTTCCGACCAGGAAGTCGACAAGATTCTCTCCCAGATGGAAGAGGGCGTCGAGAAGCCCAGACCCAAGGTGCTGTTCGAGGTGGGCGAGCTGGTACGTGTCAAGGAAGGGCCTTTCGCTGATTTCAACGGCAATGTCGAAGAAGTCAACTACGAAAAGAGCAAGGTGCGGGTATCCGTCACCATCTTCGGGCGTGCCACGCCCGTGGAACTGGATTTTGATCAGGTCGAGAAGGCCTGATTTCCTCAACCCCGGGAAGCCGGTGCCTGTTGCTATGAGGCCCGGCGTTATGACCCGCAAGGAGTTCAAGCATGGCGAAGAAGATCGTCGGCTTCATCAAGCTGCAAGTGCCAGCTGGTAAGGCCAACCCGTCACCCCCCATCGGTCCGGCGCTCGGTCAGCGCGGACTGAACATCATGGAATTCTGCAAGGCCTTCAACGCCCAGACCCAGGGCATGGAGCCCGGCCTGCCGATTCCCGTCGTCATCACTGCGTTTGCCGACAAGAGCTTCACCTTCATCATGAAGACGCCGCCGGCCACCATTCTGATCAAGAAGGCGGCCAGTCTGCAGAAGGGTTCGGCAACGCCCAACCGCGACAAGGTCGGCACGCTCACCCGTGAGCAGGCCGAGGAAATCGCCCGTACCAAGGAGCCCGATCTGACGGCTGCCGATATGGACGCCGCCGTGCGCACCATCGCCGGCACGGCACGCAGCATGGGCATCACGGTCGAGGGGGAATGAGCATGGCCAAGTTGAGCAAGCGCGCGGCCGCCATTGCCGCCAAGATTGATCGCAACACGCTGTATCCGCTGGAGCAGGCCCTGAGTCTGATCAAGGAAACCGCCACCGCCCGTTTCGACGAGTCCATCGACGTGGCAGTGCAGCTGGGCGTGGACCCGCGCAAATCCGACCAGATCGTCCGCGGTTCGGTCGTCCTTCCCGCCGGTACGGGCAAGAGCGTGCGTGTTGCCGTGTTCGCCCAGGGCGACAAGGCTGACGAGGCACGTGAAGCCGGCGCCGACATCGTGGGCATGGATGACCTGGCCCAGGATATCAAGGCGGGCAAGCTGGATTTTGACATCGTCATCGCCACGCCCGACACCATGCGTGTGGTGGGTGCCCTGGGGCAGATTCTGGGTCCGCGCGGGCTCATGCCCAATCCGCGGGTCGGTACGGTGACGCCGGACGTCACGACTGCCGTGCAGAATGCCAAGGCGGGCCAGATCCAGTATCGCACCGACAAGGCCGGCATCATTCATGCCACCATCGGGCGTGCGTCCTTCGACATTGAGCAGCTGAAGAGCAATCTGGCGGCGCTCATCGATGCACTGGTGAAGGCACGCCCCACGGCGGCCAAGGGTGTCTATCTGCGCAAGGTGGCGGTGTCCTCCACCATGGGCGGCGGTGCCCGTGTAGAAATTACCAGCCTGCCCCAACAGGCAGGCTAGGAAAGAGCTTTGGGCCGTGCCCGGCATGCCGGGCACAGCTGTCAAAGACCGCTGGAGCTGTCGTATCGATGGCTTAATACCGGGCAGTTGCCCGGGTCCAGCGCAGACGGCGCCCCAGGGAAGAATTCGTCAAGAACTCGACCAGGTGCGCCGCATTCGGTTGATGTCGGGGAAATGCCCCCGCCATCGTTTACAGGAGTGTTCATACCGTGAGTCTCAATCGTGATGAGAAGGCGGTCATCATCGAAGAGGTCGGGGCAGAGCTTGCCCGGGCCCAGGCGATGATCATCGCTGAGTACCGTGGTCTGGACGTCGCCTCTGCAACCGTATTGCGCAAACAGGCGCGCGAGTCGGGTGTGTATCTGCGTGTTCTCAAGAATACGCTGGTGCGCCGCGCCCTGGCGGGGACTCCCTTCGAGGAGATCTCGTCGCAGCTTACGGGTCCGCTGATGTATGCCATCAGTGAAGATCCGGTCGCTGCCGCCAAGGTGTTGTCTGATTTCGCCAAGACCAATGAATCACTGGTGATCAAGGCTGGGGCATTGCCCAACAGCATTCTGGCACTGGACGGCGTGAAAGCGCTGGCCACCATGCCCACCCGTGACGAGTTGGTGGCGAAACTGCTGGGCACCATGCAGGCACCGATCGCGCAATTCGTACGCACGCTCAACGAAGTTCCCAGCAAATGGGTACGGGGTCTGGCGGCGGTGCGCGATCAGAAGGAAGCGGCCTGACCGCAACCTGTCGAACACGCAGAGCGATATCCATCTGGACGTTTTGATTATTCTGGAGTTCTTGAAATGGCAAATAAAGCTGAAATCCTTGACGCGATCGCCGGCATGACTGTGCTCGAGCTGTCCGAGCTGATCAAGGAAATGGAAGAGAAGTTTGGTGTTTCCGCTGCCGCTGCAGCCGTGGCTGTTGCTGCACCCGCCGGAGGCGGCGAAGCCGCCGCTGCCGAGGAGCAGACCGAGTTTACCGTCATGCTCAATGAGTTTGGCGCCAACAAGGTCAGCGTCATCAAGGTGGTACGCGAGATCACCGGTCTGGGCCTGAAGGAGGCCAAGGACCTGGTGGACGGCGCTCCCAAGCCGGTCAAGGAGGGTGTCTCCAAGGCCGAGGCTGAAGAGGCCCAGAAGAAGCTTGAAGACGCCGGCGCGAAAGTCGAGCTCAAGTAAGCCTGTAAAGGCGCGCCCGGGAAGCCTTCAGGCCTTCCCGGGCTTTTGCGTCTCCAGAAAACCTGTTGCCTGAACCCCCGCGCCGTGGCTTGTACGGCTGGTTTCGGTGGCGTTTGCAGGCAGGTTTTCTAGAGTCGTAAACCAGGGCCGTGGTTGACGGCCGATGCAACCCATAGAGTCGGAGTGCTCATGCCTTATTCGTATACCGAAAAAAAGCGCATACGCAAAACCTTCGCCAAGCGCGAGGACGTTCAGGATGTGCCTTATCTCCTGGCGACCCAGCTTGATTCCTTCAAGACTTTCCTGCAGGCAGATATTACCCCGTCGAAACGCAAAGATGAAGGCCTGCAGGCTGCTTTTACCTCAATATTTCCCATCGTAAGCCATAACCAGATGGCCAGGCTCGAGTTTGTCAGCTATTCGCTGGGCGAGCCGGTGTTCGATGTCAAGGAATGCCAGATGCGGGGGCTCACCTATGCCTCGCCGCTGCGCGCCAAGGTGCGTCTGGTGATCATGGACCGTGAAGTCCGCACGCCGACCATCAAGGAAGTCAAGGAGCAGGAAGTCTACATGGGCGAAATGCCGCTCATGACCGATACCGGCTCCTTCGTGATCAACGGCACCGAGCGTGTCATCGTCTCCCAGCTGCACCGCTCGCCGGGTGTGTTCTTCGAACACGACCGTGGCAAGACGCACAGCTCGGGCAAGCTGCTGTTCTCGGCACGCATCATTCCCTACCGCGGCTCGTGGCTCGATTTCGAGTTCGATCCCAAGGATCTGCTGTTCTTCCGCATCGATCGCCGGCGCAAGATGCCGGTGACCATCCTGCTCAAGGCCATCGGCATGAGCATAGAAGCCATCCTGGCGTACTTCTCCGAGTTCGATCATATTGATCTGCACAAGGATGGCGGCCGGCTCGAGTTCGTGCCCGAGCGCTGGAAGGGCGAGGTTGCCGGTTTCGACATCACGGATCGGGACGGTGAAGTGCTGGTCGAGAAGGACAAGCGCATCACCCAGCGCCACCTGCGTGCCCTGGCGACGGCGGGTGTCGACAGCATTTCCGTACCCGAGGATTACCTGCTGGGCCGCATCCTGGCAACCAATATGGTCAATCCGGAAACGGGTGAAGTCATCGCAAACGCGAACGACGAGATCACCGAGACCATCCTCGCCGAGCTGCGTGATGCCGGCATCCGTCGCATCCAGACGCTGTATGTCAACGAGCTGGATCGTGGTGCCTATATTTCGCAGACGCTGCGCACCGACGAGACCCAGGACCAGATGAGCGCACGCATCGCCATCTACCGCATGATGCGCCCGGGCGAGCCGCCCACCGAAGATGCCGTCCAGGCCCTGTTCCAGCGCCTGTTCTACAGCGAGGAAGCCTACGATCTGTCACGCGTGGGGCGCATGAAGGTCAACAGCCGCCTGGGCCGTGGCGATACCGCCGAAGGCCCGATGACGCTCACCGACGAAGACATCCTCGAGTCCATCAAGGTGCTGGTCGAGCTGCGCAACGGCCGCGGCAACATCGACGATATCGACCATCTGGGCAACCGTCGTGTGCGCTGTGTCGGCGAGCTGGCCGAAAACCAGTTCCGGGCCGGCCTGGTACGGGTGGAGCGCGCCGTGCGCGAACGCCTCTCCCAGGCGGAGTCCGAGAACCTGATGCCGCATGATCTCATCAACTCCAAGCCGATTTCGGCGGCAGTGAAGGAGTTCTTCGGCTCCAGCCAGCTTTCGCAGTTCATGGACCAGACCAATCCCCTGTCCGAGATCACGCACAAGCGCAGGGTTTCGGCCCTGGGACCGGGCGGGCTCACGCGCGAGCGTGCCGGCTTCGAGGTGCGCGACGTACACCCTACGCACTACGGACGCGTCTGCCCCATCGAGACGCCGGAAGGCCCCAACATCGGCCTGATCAACTCCATGGCCCTGTATGCGCGTCTGAACGACTACGGCTTCCTCGAGACCCCTTACCGCAAGATCATCGATGGCTGCGTCAGCGAGCAGATCGACTATCTGTCGGCCATCGAGGAAAGCCACTACGTGATCGCCCAGGCGAACGCGGCGCTCGACGATCAGGGCCGCTTCGTGGATGATCTGGTCGCCTGCCGCGAGGCCGGTGAAACCATGCTCACCTCGCCCGACAATGTGCATTACATGGATGTGGCGCCGTCGCAGATCGTGTCGGTGGCCGCCTCGCTCATTCCCTTCCTCGAGCATGATGATGCCAACCGGGCGCTCATGGGCGCCAACATGCAGCGTCAGGCCGTGCCCTGCCTGCGGCCCGAAAAGCCGTTGGTCGGTACCGGCATCGAGCGCACGGTGGCCGTGGACTCGGGCACAACGGTACAGGCGCTGCGCGGCGGTGTCGTCGATCATGTGGACGCCCAGCGCGTGGTCATTCGCGTGAATGACGACGAAAACGTCGCCGGCGAGGTCGGGGTCGATATCTACAACCTCACCAAGTACACGCGGTCCAACCAGAACACCAACATCAACCAGCGTCCCATCGTTCGCCGCGGCGATCAGGTGGCGCGGGGCGACGTGCTGGCCGATGGCGCCTCCACCGATCTGGGCGAGCTGGCCCTGGGCCAGAACATGCTGGTGGCCTTCATGCCCTGGCATGGCTACAACTTCGAGGATTCCATCCTCATCTCCGAAAAGGTCGTGGCCGATGACCGCTATACCTCCATCCATATCGAAGAGCTCACCGTGGTCGCACGCGACACCAAGCTCGGCGAGGAGGAAATCACGCGTGACATCAGCAACCTGGCTGAAACCCAGCTGAACCGTCTGGATGATTCCGGCATTGTCTACATCGGCGCCGAAGTGCGTGCCGATGACGTGCTCGTGGGCAAGGTCACACCCAAGGGTGAAACCCAGCTCACGCCCGAAGAGAAGCTGCTGCGCGCCATTTTCGGCGAGAAAGCCTCCGATGTGAAGGACACGTCGCTGCGCGTACCGTCCGGCATGGTGGGCACGGTGATCGACGTCCAGGTGTTCACGCGCGAAGGTATCGAGCGTGACAAGCGGGCCGAGTCCATCATCGACGATGAGCTGCGCCGCTATCGCCAGGATCTGGCCGACCAGCTTCGCATTGTCGAGAAGGACGTCTTCGACCGCATCGGCAAGTTCCTGGTGGGCAAGACCGTCAACGGCGGGCCGC
Source organism: Castellaniella sp. (assembly GCA_041655275.1). Taxonomy (GTDB): domain Bacteria; phylum Pseudomonadota; class Gammaproteobacteria; order Burkholderiales; family Burkholderiaceae_B; genus JAJYRX01. The sequence goes on from JBBAFU010000025.1 coordinate 8,393, forward strand.
GCAAGCTGCCCAAGGGTTCGGTGCTGACCCGGGAATATCTGGATGAGCTGGCGTCCTCCGACGTCTGGAAGTGGTTCGATATTCGTCTGGCCGACGAGGACGATGCCATCGTGCTCGAACATGCCAAGGAGTCGCTGGAGCAGAAGCAGCAGCAATCGGACATTGCCTTCGAAGAGAAGCGCAAGAAGCTGACCCAGGGCGACGAGCTGCCGCCGGGTGTGCTCAAGATGGTCAAGGTCTATCTGGCCGTCAAGCGTCGCCTGCAGCCGGGCGACAAGATGGCCGGGCGCCACGGTAACAAGGGCGTGGTCTCGCGCATCACCCCGGTCGAGGACATGCCGCATATGGCCGATGGCACGCCGGTGGATATTGTGCTCAACCCGCTGGGCGTGCCCTCGCGAATGAACGTGGGCCAGGTGCTTGAAGTGCATCTGGGCTGGGCCGCCAAGGGGCTGGGCGAGCGCATCGCCGGGATGATGGCGCGGGAAAAGGAGGGCCAGCTGGCCGATGTGCGTGCCTATCTCGATCGTGTCTACAACGCCACCGGCGGCAGTGCGCGCATTGATGAGCTCAGTGATGATGAAGTGCTCGAGCTGGCGCGCAACCTGAAGGACGGCATGCCCGTGGCGACGCCGGTGTTCGATGGCGCCACTGAAGAGGAAATCGGTGAGCTGCTCGACATCGCCTACCCCGAGGAGATTGCCGACAGCCTGCAGCTGACGCCCGATCGCACCCAGGCCTGGCTCTATGACGGGCGCACCGGCGAGCAGTTCGAGCGTACGGTGACCATTGGCTACATGCATTATCTGAAGCTGCATCACCTGGTCGATGACAAGATGCACGCCCGTTCGACCGGACCGTACTCGCTCGTGACCCAGCAGCCCTTGGGCGGCAAGGCGCAGTTCGGCGGCCAGCGTTTCGGCGAGATGGAGGTCTGGGCCCTGGAAGCCTACGGCGCGGCCTACACGCTGCAGGAAATGCTCACCGTGAAGTCCGACGATATCGCCGGCCGCACCAAGGTCTACGAAAATATCGTCAAGGGCGATCACGTGATCGATGCCGGCATGCCGGAATCATTCAATGTCCTGGTCAAGGAAATCCGTTCCCTGTCCCTGGACATGGATTTGGAGCGTAAATAATGAAAGCGCTACTGGATTTGTTCAAGCAGGTCTCGCAGGATGAGCAGTTCGATGCCATTCGCATCGGCATTGCGTCTCCCGAGAAGATCCGATCCTGGTCCTTCGGAGAGGTACGCAAGCCCGAGACCATCAACTATCGCACCTTCCGTCCCGAGCGTGATGGTCTGTTCTGCGCCAAGATCTTCGGGCCGGTAAAGGATTACGAATGCCTTTGCGGCAAGTACAAGCGCCTCAAGCATCGGGGTGTCATCTGCGAGAAGTGCGGCGTTGAAGTCACCCAGGCCAAGGTGCGCCGCGAGCGCATGGGCCACATCGAGCTCGCCAGCCCGGTGGCGCACATCTGGTTCCTCAAGAGCCTGCCGTCGCGTCTGGGCATGGTGCTCGACATGACGCTGCGCGACATCGAGCGCGTGCTCTATTTCGAAGCCTGGTGTGTGATCGAGCCGGGCATGACGCCGCTGCGTCGCGGCCAGATCATGTCCGATGACGACTTTCTCGCCAAGACCGAAGAGTACGGTGATGATTTCCACGCTCTGATGGGCGCCGAGGCCGTGCGCGAGCTGCTGCGCTCGCTCGACCTCGATCGCGAGATCGAAACCCTGCGCGCCGAGCTCAAGGTGACCGGCTCCATCGCCCGCATCAAGAAGATCTCCAAGCGGCTCAAGGTCCTGGAAGGCTTCCAGAAGTCCGGTATCAAGCCCGACTGGATGATCATGGAAGTGCTGCCGGTGCTTCCGCCCGATTTGCGCCCGCTGGTGCCGCTGGACGGGGGGCGTTTCGCGACGTCGGACCTGAACGATCTCTATCGCCGGGTCATCAACCGCAATAATCGCCTCAAGCGGCTCATCGAGCTCAAGGCACCCGATATCATCCTGCGCAACGAGAAGCGCATGCTGCAGGAATCGGTGGATTCGCTGCTCGATAACGGCCGCCGCGGCAAGGCCATGACGGGCGCCAACAAGCGCCAGCTCAAGTCGCTGGCCGACATGATCAAGGGCAAGGGCGGGCGCTTTCGCCAGAACCTGCTGGGCAAGCGCGTCGACTACTCGGGTCGTTCCGTCATTGTGGTCGGCCCCCAGCTCAAGCTGCATGAGTGCGGCCTGCCCAAGCTGATGGCGCTGGAGCTGTTCAAGCCTTTCATTTTCAACCGGCTCGAGATGATGGGCCTGGCCACCACCATCAAGGCGGCCAAGCGCCTGGTGGAAACCCAGGAACCCGTGGTCTGGGATATCCTCGACGAAGTGATTCGCGAGCATCCGGTCATGCTCAACCGGGCACCGACGCTGCACCGTCTGGGCATCCAGGCGTTCGAGCCCGTGCTCATCGAGGGCAAGGCCATCCAGCTTCATCCGCTGGTCTGCGCCGCGTTCAACGCCGACTTCGACGGCGACCAGATGGCCGTGCACGTGCCGCTCTCGCTGGAAGCCCAGCTCGAGGCGCGCACGCTGATGCTGGCTTCCAATAATGTGCTGTTCCCGGCCAATGGCGATCCGTCCATCGTGCCTTCGCAGGACATTGTGCTCGGTCTGTACTACACCACGCGCGAGCGCATCAACGGCAAGGGCGAGGGCGCTTTCTTCGCCGATGTGGCTGAAGTGCGCCGGGCCTACGACAACAAGATCGTCGAGCTGCAGACGCGCATCACCGTGCGCCTGAATGAATACACGAGCAAGGACGAGAGCGGTGAATGGGTTGCGGAGCGCAAGCGGGTCGAGACGACCGTCGGGCGTGCCTTGCTGTCCGAAATCCTGCCCCGGGGGCTGCCTTTCTCGGCGCTGAACACCACGCTGAAGAAGAAGGAGATTTCGCGCCTGATCAATATGTCCTTCCGCCGCTGCGGCCTGCGTGCCACGGTCATCTTCGCGGACAGGCTCATGCAGTCGGGATTCAGCCTGGCGACCCATGGCGGCATTTCCATCTCCATGAACGACATGCTCGTGCCGGCGGTCAAGGAAGACATCCTGGCCCAGGCCAATGGCGAGGTCAAGGAGATCGACAAGCAGTATTCCTCGGGCCTGGTCACGGCGCAGGAGCGCTACAACAACGTGGTCGACATCTGGGGCAAGGCGAGTGACCGCGTGGGCAAGGCCATGATGGAGCAGCTGGCCAGCGAGCCGGTGGTCGATCGTTTCGGCGAGGAAGTCCAGCAGGAGTCCTTCAACTCCATCTACATGATGGCCGACTCCGGTGCGCGGGGTTCGGCGGCACAGATCCGCCAGCTGGCCGGCATGCGCGGCCTGATGGCCAAGCCGGACGGTTCCATCATCGAAACGCCCATCACGGCCAACTTCCGCGAAGGCCTGAACGTCCTGCAGTACTTCATCTCCACGCACGGCGCCCGCAAGGGGCTGGCGGATACGGCGCTGAAGACCGCCAACTCGGGCTATCTGACGCGCCGGCTGGTCGATGTCACCCAGGACCTGGTCATCACCGAAGATGATTGCGGCACCACTGACGGCTACAACATGAAGGCCCTGGTGGATGGCGGCGAGGTGATTGAGCACCTGCAGGACCGGGTGCTGGGTCGTGTCACGGCGGTGGATATCATCCATCCCGATACCCAGGAAACCGTCATTCCGGCGGGTACGCTGCTTGATGAAGACCTGGTCGAGTTCGTCGACAGCATCGGTGTGGACGAGATCAAGGTACGCACACCGCTGACCTGCGAAACACGCCACGGCCTGTGCGCCAGCTGCTACGGTCGCGATCTGGGGCGCGGCACCAAGGTCAACCGCGGCGAAGCCGTCGGGGTGATTGCCGCCCAGTCGATCGGCGAGCCGGGCACGCAGCTGACCATGCGTACTTTCCACATCGGGGGTGCCGCTTCGCGCGCCGCCATGGCCAGCGGTGTCGAGACCAAGGTCACCGGTACGGTGGGCTTCGAGATCGGTCTGCGCTACGTCACCAATCCCAAGGGAGAGCGTGTGGCCATCTCGCGCTCGGGTGAAATCATCATCTTTGACGAGAACCGCCGCGAGCGCGAACGCCACAAGATCCCCTACGGGGCGACCATCGATGTCGGTGACGGCGATGCCATCAAGGTGGGCCAGCGACTGGCGCACTGGGATCCGCTGACGCGACCCATCATTTCGGAGTATGCGGGCCAGGTCCGCTACGAGAACATCGAGGAAGGCGTGACCGTCGCCCGCCAGATGGACGAGATCACCGGCCTGTCCACCCTGGTCGTGATCACGCCCAAGACGCGCGGCAGCCGCGTGCTTGCCCGTCCGCAGATCAAGCTGCTCGACGAGGCCGGCGAAGAAGTGCGCATGGCCTCCACCGACCATGCCGTCAACATCTCCTTCCCGGTTGGTGCGCTCATCACGGTGCGCGACGGCCAGCAGGTGAATGTGGGCGAGGTTCTGGCCCGTATTCCGCAGGAGTCGCAGAAGACACGCGACATTACCGGCGGTCTGCCGCGCGTGGCCGAGCTTTTCGAGGCGCGTTCACCCAAGGATGCCGGCGTGCTGGCGGAGGTCACGGGCACCGTGTCCTTCGGCAAGGAAACCAAGGGCAAGCAGCGTCTCATCATCACCGAGCTCGACGGCGACCCGCATGAGTTCCTGATCTCCAAGGAGAAGCAGGTGCTGGTGCATGACGGCCAGGTCGTGAACAAGGGTGAGCTCATCGTCGATGGTCCGCCCGATCCGCACGACATCCTGCGTCTGCAGGGGATTGCTGATCTGGCCACCTACATCGTCAACGAAGTGCAGGATGTCTATCGCCTGCAGGGTGTGAAGATCAACGACAAGCACATCGAGGTGATCGTGCGCCAGATGCTGCGCCGCGTCAACATCATCGATTCCGGTGATACGGACTTCATCCAGGGCGAGCAGGTGGAGCGTTCCGAGCTGCTCAACGAGAATGATCGCATGGAGGCCGAGGGCAAGATCCCGGCCACCTACTCGAACGTCTTGCTGGGTATCACCAAGGCATCGCTGTCGACGGATTCCTTCATCTCCGCCGCCTCTTTCCAGGAGACCACGCGGGTGCTCACGGAAGCCGCCATCATGGGCAAGCGCGACGAGCTGCGCGGACTCAAGGAAAACGTCATCGTGGGTCGCCTGATTCCCGCCGGCACCGGCATGGCTTTCCATGCAGCCCGGCGAGAGAAGGAAGCCTACGAGGCGGCCGAGCGGGAAGCGGCACGCGCGCTGGCCAATCCTTTCGAGGACACACCGGAAGCGGCAGGGGAAGCATCGCCGGTCGAGCATCACGAGGGCGACGTCCTGCAGGATCCGCTCGCCGACGCTCAGTAGTCGCGGATCAGTCTTCGGGCTGGTATCGGGGCAGTCGCAGACAGAAGCGGCTGCCCCGGCCCGGCCGGCTGTCGACTTCCAGGCCGGCCTGATGGCGTTGTGCCACGGTATGCACAAAGGCCAGCCCCAGGCCGGCGCCGCCCGGATTGGCCGGTGCATCGGTATCGACACGGGTAAACGGAGCGAAGATGTGCGCCAGATCATCGGCCTGCATGCCCCGGCCCTGATCGATGATGCAGGCTTTCCATTCATGCCTGCCCTGGGCCTCGAGCACCAGGCGTATCCGTGTGCCGGGCGCACTGTACTTGATGGCGTTGTCCACGAGGTTGAGCAGGGCGCGCTCCAGCAGGCCGGCATCGGCCATCACCCAGGCGTCCTGCTCCAGGCCTTCCGTTTCCAGGCGGATATCTTTCTGCTGTGCGCGTGCCCAGCTGTCGTCCCGGCATGCAAGCAGCAGATCGCCCAGATGTACGGGGCGGGCCTGCAGTGTCTGCGCCGAGGCACGGCTCAGATCCACGAAGTCATCGACCAGCCTGAGCGTGCGTGCGGCATGATGGTCGATCTGGTCCAGCAGCTCCGGGTTGTCCTGCCTGCCGCCATGTCTTTCATTTTCGGTGAGCGCGAGCAGGGTGTTCAGGGGCGCGCGCATATCATGCGACAGGAAGCGCAGGGTTTCATCCTGTTGCTGCTGCGCACGGCGGAAGCGCTCCAGCGCCACGTGCAGCTGTCCCACGCGTTGCGTCAGGGACTGTTGCCAGGCGGGCAGTGCGACGGACATGCCGTCGGTGGATTCCATGGCGTTGAGCAGGCGCAATTCGGTATCGATATGACGCATGGCCGCCTGCTGGCTGCGCCAGCTCCACAAGGGGTAGCTGATGATGAGCGTGAGCAGACTGGCCACGGGCGGCCACCAGAGATGCCAGACATACAGCAGGGCGGCGCATACCCCCAGCACAATGATCAGCAGATTCGTCGTCAGCAGCAGCTGGCGCTGGGGAGACAGGCTGCGGCAGCCCAGGCAGGCAAGCAGTACGGGCAACAGGTTGCCCAGTACCGCCCAGAACGTCGACGCGTTGCGTATCCAGGACCCGTCCAGACCCCCTTGCAGGATATTGGCAAGAATTTCCACGCCCGGCATGACTTCGCCGTCGACACTGCGCGGGGTGGCAAAGACATCACCCAGCCCGGAACCCCAGGCACCGACGAGCACCGTCTTGCCCCGGAAGACCGAGGCATCCACGCTGCCGTCGAGCACCCGGGCATAGGGAATGCTGCGAAAATAGCCGGGGGCACCGATGAAGGGGATGCGCAAGCCGTTCGGACCGGCAAAGGTGTCGGGCAGACGGGGGACGTCAGCGCGGGCGCGCATCAGGACAATGCTCAGGTGGTCGTAGGCCTCGCCTTCCGGTGTCCTGAGCTGCGGGCTGAAACGGCGGATGACGCCATCGGCATCCGGATCGATATTGATATGTCCCAAAGCCATTGCCGCCTGCGCCAGTTCCGGCAACGGGCGCACCGCGCGTGCCCGTACGGTGTCCAGCATCACGGGAAGCACCACGCGCCCGTGCGTCTTCATGGCGCGGGCAAGGACGGTATCATCTTCCTGCCAGGCCGGGTGCCGGTCGCTGAGCAACAGGTCCAGGGCCACCAGATCGGCTTGTGCCAGGCGCTCGATCAGGCGCGCATGCAGAGACCGTCGCCAAGGCCAGTAGCCCACGGATTCCAGGCTGTCGTCATCGATGCCGATGATGATGATGTCATCGGGTGCCGCACCCGGGTTCTGCCGGCTGATGAGAAAGTCGTAGAGCGTATTCTCCAGGCGTTGCAGCCCCGACGGCTGTGCCGCCAGCACCAGTGTCAGTGCGAGCAGCATGAGTGCGAGTGTCGTGCTCAGCCATTCGCGCAGCATCCGCCGTTTCAGGCGGGTCTGCAGGGCCAGCCCTGTCTGCGCCGGCGTGGACGTGCCCATCTGGCAGGTCAGTACAGGGTCAGCTGAACCGTTCCGCCCTGGCCTGCGCGCACAGGCTCGCCAAAGCCCGTCATCAGGACGGCGTGGCCTTCAAAGGGCCACACGGCATCTTCACCCATCAGCCCGGCGTCGTCGATGGCGCGCACCAGCAGGTACCAGTCACCCGGGCCCGGTACGGGATATTCGGCCGGCGGACCGCTGATGCGGCGTGTGTATACGGGACGCATGCCTTTTTCGTCGGATGCCACGCGCACCAGGTAGGCTTGCGCCCCCGGCACAGTATCGAAATTCACGACCCGCTCCGAGGCGGCGGGCGGGTGCAGCCGCGGTGCTGCAGGCAGGGCGCGCACCGGCAGGACCTGCCCGTCAGCGCGCACGCCGGCGCCTTGCAGCGCCTGCAGGCGACGAGTGGTACCGGGCCCGGCCTGCATGTGGGCCACACCTTCGATGACTTCGCTCAGGCTGCCGCCCTGCTGCCCCATGCGCACGCGCAGCTGGGTGCCCCTGACGCCCGTGATGCTGATGGGCGAGTGGATCTCATAGCGGCCCGTACCCTGGCCGTCGGGTGCCACATCGGACTCCACGGCGCCGGATTCAAGCTGGAGAATGGTGTCGCCCAGACCCGTGCCCACGAAGCTGCGCAGGCGGCGCAGCTGCGCCTTCGAACCGGCCGGCAGCGTGGCCTGGCTGCCGTCGGGCAGCTGCAGCGTCAGAAAGCTTGCGGCGCCGGTTTGCAGGATATCGCCTTCGACGACCGTATCGCCCAGCCGCGGCGCACGGCCGTTGATGCGGGCCTGGCCGTCGATGTGCACGACGCGGGCGTTCGCTGCCTCTTCAGGGATGAGCGAAAACGGAATGCGCAGCGCCTTGCCGATCGGCAGGGCATAGGGATCGGCAACCGCATTCAGCGTTTGCAGCAGGGGCCAGTTACCGGGTGTGCCGGTATAGGTGCGCGACAGGTCGATGAGCGTGTCGCCCGCCCGCACACCGTAGATGAAGTCATCACCCTGGGCACCCGAGGGCTGGCCCTGTGCCGGCATTGCCGCCATCAGCGTCAGCACCGCTATTGCAATCAACCCGGGAATGGCCTGTAGCAGGCGAAAGCGCACGGTCATGATGGTTCCACGAGTTCTAGCCGGTAGCCCAGCGCGTAGGATGCACTGAGACGTACCCCGTTTTCGGGACGCAGCGAGAGCTTGCGCCGGATATTGGAAAGATGCGTATCAATGGTACGTGATGTTGCCGGAATATCCCGGTTCCACACGGAATTGCTGAGCACATCGCGAGAGAAGAGCCGGTCGGGGTTGCGAAAGAACAACTGCGCGAGCTCGTATTCCTTGGGTGCCAGATCGATTTCCTGTCCATGCAGGGAAATGACGCCTTGCGCAGGATCGATGTGGTAAGGGCCGACATCGAAGGCCTGGCGCTCGCTCGCCTGGCCGAAATTGCTGCGACGAAGCAGCGCCGCTACGCGTGCAAGCAGTTCATGTTCCCGTATAGGCTTGATCATGTAGTCGTCCGCACCGGCCATGAGCCCTTCGACCAGATCGGCTTCACTGGAGCGGCTGGTCAGGAACATCACGGGCAGCGCATGGCCCTGGCGTGATCGCACCCAGCGCAGGACCTCGAGCCCGGAGATATCGGGGACTTCCCAGTCCAGCAGGAGCAGGTCGAACGGGGCAACGCGGGGGAGGGCGGCGAGCAGACTGCGCCCGGTGGTGTAGATGGTGCACCGGTAGCCGGCATTTTCAAGGATGCGGGCAATCAGCTGCGCCTGTGCGCTGTCATCTTCGAGCGAGGCAATGTGCAGGTTCATATGGAAGTCACCCGAGACGAGACGCCGGCGCGCGGCGCGCCGGGACACCGAGATGATAACCCACACAGCGGCCGCTGATTCCCATCAGTCGATTCCAATCCGTAGATGAGTCTGAACTTGTTGGCTGGCAGCCTGTGTTGATGTGTACAGCCGCCGCCCTGTGGGTAGGCGGTGGGTAACGCGTCAAGCGTTATCCACGGGCTATCCATAGG
>JBBAFU010000026.1:0-10426 GCA_041655275.1 Castellaniella sp.
CCTATGGATAGCCCGTGGATAACGCTTGACGCGTTACCCACCGCCTACCCACAGGGCGGCGGCTGTACACATCAACACAGGCTGCTAGCCAACAAGTTCAGACTCATCTACGGATTGGAATCGACTGTTGTCAGAACCAGGTCAGGCCGATGGAGATGATGACACCCGAAACGATGAGCTGGATCAGGCAATAACCCATGATGTCCTTGGCCTTCAGGCCGGCAATGGCCAGCACGGGCAGCGCCCAGAACGGCTGCAGCATATTCGTCCAGGCGTCACCCCAGGCCACCGCCATGGCGGCACGCGCCATGTCCGCATCCAGTGCCTGTACGGCTTCTATGACCACCGGACTCTGCACAGCCCATTGTCCGCCGCCCGAAGGTACGAACATGTTGACGATGCCCGCGCTGATGAAGGTCCAGAACGGCAGTGTCTTGGCGGTCGCGAACGACACCATCCATTCGGACAGCGTGGCTGCCAGGCCCGACTGGATCATGATGGCCATGATGCCGGCGTAGAAGGGGAACTGGATGACGATGCCGCCCCCGCCCTTGATCGCCTCGGCGAGGCTGATGAGCATGCGCCGCGGACTGCCGTGCAGCACGATGGCCAGCATCAGGAACATGAAGTTGATTACGTTCAGGTTGAGCCCGCCCTGCTTGATGATGTAATAGTCAAACAGATAGGCAATGCCTGAAAAGCCCACAATCCATGCCAGCACCCGGCTGTTTTCCAGCTTGTCGGCAGGGCGGTGGTCGGTCAGCGTGGGGTCATCGTCGGGTTCTTCCAGCAGCTTGGGATCGACATAGACGCTTTCCGACTCGGGCGGCAGCATCATGCGGTTCACCAGCGGCACAACCACAAAGAGTATGAGCACCAGGGCCAGGTTGAAGAAGGCAAAGATGGTGTCGCCCGTACCGATGACGCCCATCTTCTCTTCGGCAAAGTGTCCCTTGGTGGCAATCGTCAGCGGCACCGAGCCCGCCAGACCGCCGTGCCAGATCAGGAAGCCCGAATAGGCACTGGCGACCAGCAGCTTGTAGTCGACGCGTACCTGACGTGCAATTTCCTTGGCGAAAAGCGCACCGACAACCAGACCGAAACCCCAGTTGATCCAGCTGGCGGCCAGTGAAACGACCGTGACCAGGATGATGGCGCCGCCTGCCGATTTTGCGGTTGAAGCCAGGCGGGTGAGCAGCCCGCGGACCAGCGGCGTGCTTGCCAGCATGTGTCCGGTCAGCAGTACCAGCAACATCTGCATGGCAAAGACCAGCAGCCCCCAGAAGCCATCGCCCCACATGCGCATCAGCGCAAGGGGCGTGGTTTGCTGCACCACCATGGCCGCAATGGCGGCAATGATGGTGAGCAACAGCACAAAGATATATGGGTCGGGCAGATAGCGCTCGACAAGCCGCACGGATGCGCGGGTCAGCAGTCGAAACATGGGATCCCCCTTTTTTTCAGTGGTTGGTGTGATCCCAGTATATCCACGAAAAAGAGGAATCGTGTTATTTCTTCACGAGTTGTAGTGGCAAAGTCGAAAAGCCGCTGCCCGGATAGCTGGCAAACGTGGGCTTTTCATCCGGTGCCGGGCGGATATTCTGCGTGCCTTCCAGCAGCACCGTCATCACCACGCGCAACTGCTCGCGTGACAGATAGGCGCCGGGGCAGTAATGAATGCCCGCCCCGTAGAGCAGATTGAGCGCGGGATCGCGATCCAGGCGAAACTCGTCAGGGTCGCCGAATACGGCTTCGTCGCGGTTGGCCGAGGCCCACAGCAGCGCCAGGCGCTCATTGGCGGCGATGGGCACGCCGCTGACCTCGGTGGCTTTCGTCGCCACACGCCGGTTCATGATGAGCGGCGGGTGAATGCGCAGGATCTCGTCGATGGCCGGTGGCAGCAGCGCGGGCTGCTCGCGCAACTGGCGCTGCAGATCCGGATGCCCGGCCAGATATTCCACGAGTATGCCCACGCAGGCCGCGATGGTGGCCAGCTCGCCCACTGTCCAGTTGCGCAGGATGCTGACGATTTCAGTGTCGGTCAGCGGCCGGTCAAAGATGCGCTCGTGCAGCAGACGCGTGGTGGCGTCATTGGGTGCCTGTTCGCCCGCCTGCCGGCGCTCCTCGAGCAGGGCGGTGATATAGCCGTCGAACTCGAGCGCCACCGCACTCAGGGCCTTTTCATCGCGCTTGAGCGTGGCGCGGTAATTCTTGCGCGTCCAGGCCATGAGCGGCTCGTGCAGGTGCTCGGGCCAGCCCAGGTAGGCGCAGGTGACCTCCATGGCGAAATAGCGCGAGAACGTCGCCATGAAATCGATGGTTTCGCCTTCGGGCAGGGTGTCCAGCAGCTGCTGCGACAGGCGCCGGCAGGCCGGCAGGAAGGCGTCCACTTCCGCGTCGCTGAAGTAGCGGTCTATCAGCGCGCGAAATTCCGTGTGCTCGGGCGGATCCATCCCGTTGGGCACGGCCGGAAAGCGCGAGACGGCGCTGCTGAAAGTGTCATGATCAAGTGCCAGGCGCAGGACGTCGGCATGGCGAAATACCGAGGCGTAGCCGTGGCGGCTGCGTGCCACCGGGCAGCGCCGGCGCATCTCATCATAGGCGTTGATCTGGTCGGCCTGTACGGTTTCGGAGCGGGGATCCCAATCAAACTCGCCCTGTTCGCTCATGACAACTCCTGCAAAAAACCATGACACAGCCTGCACGCGACAGGCCAGCCATCCATGTTACGTAGATTCCACGAACAATGGAATGACCTGAATCAAACCCCTGTGCGCCGCAAAAGCTTTGCTACTATTATTCTGCATTCCTCACCCTTCAGGCGGTCGATTCATGCCAAATCTGTTTGATCCCATCTCCCTGGGCAAGCTTGCGCTTCCCAACCGTATCATGATCTCACCCATGTGCCAGTACTCGGCCAGTGACGGCAATGCCGGTGCCTGGCATTATGCGCATCTGGGTGGTCTGGCGCTCAGTGGTGCCGGCCTGCTGTGTCTGGAAGCCACGGCCGTTTCTCCCGAAGGGCGCATCACACCGGGCTGCCTGGGCCTGTGGAGTGATGAAAACGAAGCCGCCATGCGGCCGGTGCTCGACACTTTGCGCAAGGTCTCGCCCATTGCGCTGGCCATACAGCTGGCGCATGCCGGGCGCAAGGCCGCCAGCGCGTCGCCCTGGGAGGGGGGCGGCCTGCTTGCCCCGCAGGAAGGCGGATGGCAAACCATCGCGCCCAGTGCCCTGGCCCATGGTGCGCGGGAAGCAGCACCGCAGGCAATGAGCCTGGACGACATCGCCCGCGTACGCGAGGACTTTGCCGCAGCTGCCCGGCGTGCGGTGCGCCTGGGCTTTCAGGCCATCGAAGTGCACGGTGCCCACGGCTATCTGCTGCACCAGTTCATGTCGCCCATTGCCAATGCGCGTAACGATGCCTACGGCGGTTCGCTCGAAAATCGCATACGCCTTGCACTCGAGGTCTTCGATGCCGTGCGCAACGCCGTGCCCGCTGACATTCCCGTTGGCATGCGCGTTTCGGCCACCGACTGGTATGACGATGGCCCGTGCTGGGATCTGGAGCAGACCATCGTCCTGGCGCATGCACTCAAGGCCGCTGGTGCCGACTGGATAGACGTGTCGAGCGGGGGGGTTACGCCCCTGCAGAAGATCAGCGTCGGGCCCGGCTACCAGGTGCCTTTTGCCCAGGCGGTGCGCGCGGCCACCGGCCTTACCACGATGGCTGTGGGGCTGATCACGGAAGCACGCCAGGCGCAGGCTATTATCGAAGAAGGCCAGGCAGACATGGTGGCCCTGGGGCGCGCCATGTTGTACAACCCGCGCTGGCCCTGGCACGCCGCCGCCGAGCTGGGCGCCCGCGTCGACGGGGCAAGGCAGTACTGGCGCGGCCTGCCGTCGGGTACACCGCGCATCTTCGGCGATACGATCTATGGTCAGCGCTGAACATCAGCACATCAGCAAGGGGGGGCGCCATGGTTCATGACATTCTCATCATTGGCGCCGGCATCGCGGGCGCATCCCTGGCCTGGCGGCTGTCCGCCGGCAAGAAAGTCATGGTGCTCGAGCGCGAGGCCCAGCCCGGCTACCATTCCACCGGTCGTTCAGCGGCGCTGTTTCTGGAGATGTACGGTACGCCCACCGGTCGCGCGCTCACTATCGCCGGCTGGGATTTCTACCAGAACCCGCCCGCCGGCTTCTGCGACGGGCCCATTCTGACGCCGCGCGGCATGCTGTTCGTCGGTGGCCCCGACGACCTGTCCGCCATGGAACGCGACTTCCAGGCGTTTCGTGCCCAGGATATCGATGTGCGATGGCTGGACGGACAGCAGGCGCAGGCGCTCGTACCCTGTCTGCGGGGCGATCTGATCGCGGCCGCAATCCATGATCCGAACGCCTGTGATATCGATGTGCACGGCCTGCATCAGGCCTATCTGCGCGGCATGCGCCGGCAGGGGGCAGCGCTGCGGCTGAATGCGGACGTCGTTTCGGCCCGGCGTGATGAAGACGGTCTGTGGACGGTGCAGCTTGAAGGCGAAGAAGCGGTGTTGCGCGCCCGCACGCTCGTGAATGCCGCCGGCGCCTGGGCCGACGACGTGGCGCAGCGCTGCGGCGTGGCCGCGCTGGGCATACAGCCTTTCCGTCGCTCGGCCTTCCTGTTTTCGCCGCCCGAAGGGGTGGATCACACCGGCTGGCCGGCCGTGCTCGCCTTCGACAACAGCTATTACTTCAAGCCCGATGCCGGCATGATGCTGGGCTCTCCGTCCAACACCGATCCCGTCGAGCCCCATGATGTCGTGGCCGAGGAGCTCGACATCGCCATCGGCATCCATAATATCGAAGCCATGACGACGCTGAAGATACGCCGGCCCAGCCACGTCTGGGCCGGACTGCGCAACTTCGCGCCGGACAAGGAAATGGTCATCGGCTGGGACGCCGACGTACCCGGTTTTTTCTGGCTTGCCGGCCAGGGCGGCTATGGCATACAGACCTCGGCCGGTGTCTCGCTGTTCGCGGCCAGCCTTGTCGAAGGCAGGGCCCTGCCCGACAGCCTGGTCAGGCTGGGCGTGGACCCCGCCGTCATGGACCCTGCGCGATTTCAGATCAAACCCTAGATCAGGCCCTGATCCTTCAGAAAGCCGCGTGCGGCGTCACGGATGCTGATCTTGTCCACATCGACGCTGGCATTGAGCGCGGCCATGGTCTGGTCATCGAGCTTTGCCGACACGGCATTCAGCAGATCAGCCAGTTCCGGCTTGCTGTCCAGCACCGCCTTGCGGATCACCGGCGTCAGTGCGTAGGCCGGGAAGAACTGCTTGTCATCCTCCAGCACAACAAAATCAAAGGCGGGAATGCGCCCGTCGGTCGAAAAGACCACCGACACATCCACCTGTCCGTCACGCAAGGCCTGATAGGTCAGCCCGGCATCCATGCGCCTTACATTGGGCCGGCCAAAGGCAAAACCGTAGGTGACTTCCAGCGGCTTGAGCCCGTCCGGACGCGCTGCGAATTCGGGGGTCGAGGCGAGGCTGAACGTACTGCCGCTGTTGACGGCGGCCGCCAGATCACTGATCGAGGCGATGCCGCGTTCCTCGGCATCCGTGCGCCGCATGCCCAGTGCATAGGTGTTGTTCGCGCTTGAGGCGTTCAGCCAGACCAGGCCTTTTTCAGCGTCCAGCTTCTTCACCGTTGCATAGGTCTCGTCCGGGCCCATGGGCTCCGAGATCTTGTTGTAGGTGATGAGCGCCGTGCCGGTGTATTCCCAGCACACATCAATCTGGCCGTTTTCCTGCGCCTGGCGCAGCACCACGCTGCCCATACCGGCGCGCATATCCACGTCATAGCCCTTGGCCTGCAGCAGCTGCGAGGTCATTTCGGCCATGATCTGCTGCTCGGTGAAGTTCTTGCCGCCCACGACCACTGTGTCGGCATGGGCCACGGAAGTGGCCAGCGCCAGCGTGATCGCCGGCAGAAGGTGTGTGAGTTTCATGGTGGTCTCCGTTGTTGATGGTGGGCCAGGCTCAATGCGCCTGGCGCAGGGGGTTGGCACCGCGTGGTATGAGCATGAACGCGAGGCCTGCGAGAACGGTATCGACGGCCACGGCCAGCAGCGCCGTCGGGATGGCACCGGCCAGCATCATCGCAGGCTCATTCAGGTCGATACCGGTGAAGATCAGCTCGCCCAGCCCGCCGCCGCCAATCAGGAAGGCGAGGGGCACGGTGCCCACATTGATGGTGAGCGCCGTGCGCATGCCGGCGAAGATCACGAAAAGGGCGTTGGGCAGCTCCACGCGCATGAGGATCTGCAGGGGTGTCATGCCCGTGCCCCGGGCCGCTTCGATCAGGAACTCAGGTACGGCCCTGAGCCCGGAATAGGTATTGCGCACGATGTAGAGCAGCGAGGCCAGCCACAGCGCAAACAGCGCCGGCGGCGTGCCTATACCCAGCAGCGTCATGGACAGCGCCAGCACCGCCAGTGTGGGGATGGTGGTGCCTATGTTGAGCATCTGCATCATGCCCTCGGCCGATGCCTGCATGAACGGCCGGCTGAGCAGTATGCCCAGGGGAATCCCGGTCAGGATCGCCAGTCCGCCCGAGATCAGCGTCAGCTCGATATGCTGCAGCCCCAGGTAGAGGATGTCTTCACCATATGTTGTCCACAATCCGCTTGCCCACAGTCCGTCGCCCAGGCTACTCATGCCGCCTTGTCCCGGCTGCGGTCACGCCCCAGGAAGCGGGCCAGGTCCTCCATGGCCAGGCCGCCGAGGTAGACGCCGTTGTCGTCCACGCAGGCGAGCCAGTCCTGGCGGTGATCCAGCATCAGCGACATGGCCGTGCGCAAATCATCGCTGGGGTGCGCCACCGCGGGGGCGGGGCGCCAGTGGGCACTGTTCAGTGCGCCCGAGCCACCCAGGCCGTCCTGGCGGGCAACACCGACCACGCGCTCGCGCTCGTCGACGACGGCCGCATCCGTATGGTGGGTGGACGCGAGCAGGCGTCGCGCCTCGTCCAGCCGTATGCCGGCCCGCAGTCGCGGTGCCTTGCGGCACATCGCCTGGTGCACGCAGGCCAGCGACAGCCGTTTCAGGCTGCGATCGCGCCCCACGAATTCAGCCACGAAATCATTGGCCGGATACGCCAGGATGCGATCGGGCGTGTCCGCCTGCTCGATGCGGCCTTCGCGGAAGATGGCAACCATGTCGCCCATCTTCACCGCTTCGTCGATATCATGGCTTACAAACAGGATGGTCTTGCCCAGCCCGGCCTGCATCTTCAGGAATTCGTCCTGGATGGCCTCGCGGCTGATGGGGTCCAGCGCCCCGAAAGGCTCATCCATCAGCAGCACGGGCGGGTCGGCCGCAAGCGCGCGGGCCACGCCGATGCGCTGCTGCTGGCCGCCGGAAAGCTCGGCCGGGTAGCGCCGCCCGAAAACGCCCGGGTCCAGCGCCATCATCTCGAGCAGCTCTTCGGCGCGCCGGCGGATGCGATCGCCCGCCCAGCCCAGCATGCGCGGCACCACGCCAATGTTCTCGGCCACCGTCATGTTCGGAAACAGGCCGATCTGCTGGATCACATAGCCCATGTTGCGCCGCAGCGTGATGGCGTCGTGATCGCTGGTGTCCTGGCCGTCGATGAAGATGCGGCCGTGCGTGGGCGCAATCAGGCGGTTCACCATCTTCAGCGTCGTCGTCTTGCCGCAGCCTGACGGCCCCAGCAGAATGCAGATACGGCCCTCGGGCACGTGCAGCGATACATCGTCCACCGCAACCGTACGGCCCTGGCGGGTCTCAAAGGTCTTGTTCAGGTTTTCGAGTCTGATCATGTTGGCTTCGACTCCTTTATCGAGTTCATGCCGTGCCCGCCGGTTGCAGGCCCGTGGGCGTGAGCCGGCGCTGCGCCCACAGCAGGAGCAGGTCTGCGATGATGGCCAGCAGGCTCACTGCCAGGGCGCCGGCAATGAGCTGGCGCGGGTCGGTCTGCGAGATGCCGCGGCTGATGAAGATGCCCAGGCCCCCGGCGCCGATGTAGGTGGCAATGGCCATGATGCCGATATTGAGCACGGCCGCGCTGCGCACGCCGGCCATGATGACCGGGATCGCCAGCGGAATCTCCAGCTGCCACAGGCGCTGGCGCGGCGTCATGCCCATGCCGCGTGCGGCCTCGCGCAGGGCGGGGTCCACATTCTTGATGGCGGTATAGGTATTACGGATGATGGGCAGCTGTGAATACAGCAGGACCGCAATCACGGCGGGCACGTAGCCGATGCCGTAGCCGATGGGAGACAGGATGGGAATCATCAGCCCGAACAGGGCGATGGAAGGAATCGTCATGACGACGGCACCGGTGTACAGCACCAGGCCGGCCAGTCGCGGATGACGGGTGATGAAGATGCCCAGCGGCACCCCGGTCAGGATTGCCAGCCCTATGGCCACGCCCACCAGCGAGACGTGTTCCACAGTACGCCGTGCAATCTCGTCCATATTGTGGACGATGAACAGCCATGTTTCCATGCGTCATCCTCCTTTGATTTGATACGAAAACGGGTTTTTGCATTACAATTCGCGGTTTCTCCAAAACGTATCCGGTTTTGCACTATACTTCGCGCACGTGAGAGCGCGCACATCTCACGCATCTCTCATTTTCACCGGCACCGCGCGGCATGCGCACAACCGGTATGACCATTTTTTACGGGACTCCATGGCAACCACTCTGGCATGCACATGCCGCCATGGCTCCGGCCTTTTCCCGTGCCCGCCCCATCCCGGGGCACAGCGGGATCCTTCACAGGGAGCACTCGACTATGCAAGGCCTGCACCTCACCGCAGATCTCTATCATTGTGGCTGTGATGCGTCCATACTGACGCATGCCGACACTCTGGCGGCGCTGTGCCGAAAACACACCGTGGACGTCGGTCTGACGCTCGTGGGTGAGAAATGGCATACCTTTCCCGACTATCAGGGCGAACCTGGCGGGGTGACCGGCATGCTGCTGCTTGCCGAATCCCATCTGGCCATCCATACCTGGCCCGAACGCAATGGTGTAACACTGGACGTCTATGTTTGCAACTTCGAGGGTGACAACTCCAGCAAGGCCGAGCGCCTGATGAACGCGCTGGAATCGGTGTTTGCACCCGGCCAGTCGCAGCGCAACCGCCTGTGGCGCGGCGAGGCCGACGGCCCCGGCCCGCAGGGCGAACTACTGCTGGAAACCCTGAACGAGAACAGCGTCTACGGCTTCCGTTTTGCGCGCCGCCTGCTGTCGCGTCAGACGCAGTACCAGCATCTTGAGCTGCTCGAATCGGCCGACATGGGCAAGACCTTGCGCCTGGACGGCTGCCTGATGACGGCCGAGACCGAAGAGTTCTTCTATCACGAAGCCCTGGTCCACCCGGCCGCCATCGCCCACGCGGCACCGCGCCGCGCGCTCATCATCGGCGGCGGTGACGGCGGTGCGCTCGAAGAGCTGCTCAAGCACCCGCTGGAATCCGTCACCCTGGTCGATCTGGACGAAGCGGTGATCGCCGTTTCGCGCGAGCACCTGACGTCCATCAACAAGGGGGCGTTCGACGACCCGCGCGTCAGCGTACACATCGGGGACGGGGCGGAATTCGTGGCACACTGCGACGAAACCTTCGACCTGGTGCTGCTCGATCTGACCGATCCGGAAACGCCCGCCGGCCCGCTGTATACCCAGGCCTTCTTTGCGCAATGCAAGCGCGTGCTGGCCCCGGGGGGTGCCATCGTCCTGCATCTGGGCTCGCCCTTTTTCGAGCCCGACCAGGTGCGAAGCCTGGCCGGTGAGCTGCACGAAGTCTTCGACCAGGTACACGGCTACGGCCTGCACATCCCGCTGTACGGCGCCTACTGGGCGCTGGCTGTCGCCTCCGATACGCTGGACCCGACGACCATTGATGCAGCCATCGTGGCACAACGCCTGAAGCATCGCGATATCGGCGAGTTGCAGTATTACAACCGCCACGTACACGGCGCCCTGTTCGCCCTGCCCACCTTCTATCATCGCCTCATGATGGATGCGCAGGTGGTGGAGGCCTGAGGTTTGGGGGGCGACGGCCGGGCGCGGGTTTGTCCCTAGGCATTTCCCCCGATGACGCGCCTGGCTGAGATGGGGTACAAACTAGGCTGACGGGCGGGAGCCGGCAAGTCCCGCCTGTCCGAGAACAATAACAATGGCAACTCGCTTCCGGAAAAGAACACAGAACAACGCGGGAAGGGGAAAAAGAAGAAAAGCAGTGGCGGTTGGGTGCACGAACCGCCACTGCAAGAATGCCGGGGAGTCGATTCCAATCCGTAGATGAGTCTGAACTTGTTGGCTAGCAGCCTGTGTTGATGTGTACAGCCGCCGCCCTGTGGGTAGGCGGTGGGTAACGCGTCAAGCGTTATCCACGGGCTATCCATAGGG
>JBBAFU010000027.1:0-9882 GCA_041655275.1 Castellaniella sp.
TCTTCTTGCATATCGATCACCATGACTAATGATCGACCACTTAAAGCCAAACCGCGAACGCTTCAGACTCATCTCATGTTGGAAACGCGAGACCTCGCTCAGACTCATGTCATATTGGAAAAGACTTCGGCTTCACCCTGGCGGCGTGGCGTCCTACAATAGAAGGGTTTCATCATTTCAATTCGCAGACAGGGTTGCATCATGGCTGATCAGCGCATCAAGGCAGGCATTGTCGGGGGAACGGGTTACACCGGGGTTGAGCTGTTGCGCCTGCTGGCCGCGCACCCGAATGTGAGCCTGCATGCCATCACCTCGCGCTCTGAGGCCGGCATGCCGGTGGCCGACATGTTTCCCAATCTGCGCGGACACGTGGATCTGAGCTTCCAGACGCCCGAGCAGGCCGGCCTGAACGAATGTGATGTCGTATTCTTTGCCACGCCTCACGGTGTGGCCATGCAGCAGGCGCCCGAATTGCTGGCCAATGGTGTACGCATCATCGACCTGGCGGCGGATTTTCGCCTGCAGGATACTGCCAGCTTCCAGCAGTGGTACAAGATGGCGCACAGCTGCCCCGACATCCTGCGCGAATCGGTGTACGGGCTGCCCGAGCTCAACCGCAAGGCTATCGCCGGCGCGCGCGTGGTGGGCAATCCGGGCTGCTATCCGACAACGGTACTGCTGGGTCTGGCACCGCTGTTCCAGTCCTCGCCGACGTGCATCGATCCCCTGCACATCGTGGCCGATTGCAAATCGGGGGTGTCGGGTGCCGGGCGCAAGGCGTCGGTAGGCACGCTGTTTGCCGAGGCCAATGATAATTTCAAGGCCTATGGCCTGCCCGGCCATCGTCACCACCCCGAAATCACCGAGCATCTGGGCGGCCTGGCGGGCGGTCCCGTGAAGCTGCTGTTCGTCCCGCACCTGGTGCCCATGATTCGCGGCATGTTCTCCACCCTGTATCTGCGCATTGCGCCCCAGGCCATGGAGACGGATTTCCAGGCCATGTTCGAGCAGTATTACGCCGGCGAGCCCTTTGTGGATGTGATGCCGGCAGGCAGTCTGCCCGATACGCGCTCCGTGCGCGGGGCCAACCAGCTGCGCATTGCCGTGCATCGCCCGAACGACGACGACCAGCTCATCATCCTGGTGGTGCAGGACAATCTGGTCAAGGGTGCTTCGGGTCAGGCGATCCAGAACATGAATCTCATGTTCGGCCTGCCGGAAACGGCGGGGCTGGGTCAGCCGGGCCTGCTGCCCTGATGGCGTACGCAGGTCGCAGGCCGTTGTTATCTATTGTTGAGCGATCCAGCGGATCGCCATGGAGGGTTCATGTCGTCCATCACTGAAACCATTGATCTGCAGGCGCCGCCCGCGCCCCTGCTGTTTACCGATGCGGCGGCGGTCAAGGTCAGGGAATTGCTCGAAGAAGAGGGCAATCCCGGGCTGAAGCTGCGCGTCTTCATCGAAGGCGGGGGATGTTCGGGCTTTCAGTATGGCTTCACGTTCGACGAAGTGGTCAATGAAGATGACACCACTATCGACAAGTACGGCGTGCAGTTGCTGATCGACCCCATGAGCTTTCAATACCTCATCGGTGCCGAGATTGATTACAAGGACGATCTCGAGGGGGCGCAATTCGTCATCCGCAACCCCAATGCCAACACCACTTGCGGTTGCGGCTCCTCGTTCTCGCCTTGAAGCGCCCGCCGGGCAGGGTCAGCCTGCCGGCCAGTAGCAGCCCAGCCGGTGCGCCGCGCGCGCACCCGTGACCTCGGGAAGGCTGGCGGGCTGTTCCCGCAACCACGCCCGCGCCAGCCAGGCGAAAGCTGCGGCCTCCACCCATTGCGGATGCAGGCCGTGGGCTTCGGTGGTTTCCAGCGGACAGGGCAGGGCATCGCCCAGAGCCCGCATCAATACCGGATTTGCCGTACCGCCGCCACAGGCCAGCACGCGCCGGGTGTCGGGTGCGTGGCGTTCCAGGGCCCGGGTGATGGTGGTGACGGTGAAGGCCAGCAAAGTGGCCTGTATGTCGGCATCGGCCGGCGGTGTGGCATCCTGCGTCATCCGTGACGCCAATCGTGATGCCAGCCAATCCAGATTGAACAGGTCGCGCCCCGTTGATTTTGGCGGCGCCGCCGCCAGCCAGGGTTCGTCATCCAGCAGACGTTCCAGCAGCGTGGTGTCACAGTGTCCGCCCGCGGCCCAGGCGCCGCCGGCATCGAAATCCAGCGCCCGGCAGCGGCGAATCCAGGCATCCATCAGCATGTTGGCCGGGCCGCAGTCAAAACCGGTGACCGGCCGGCCCGGATGCAGCAATGTGAGGTTGGCGATGCCGCCCAGGTTGAGGATGGCGCGTGGCTCGGCACCGGCAAACATCGCCTGATGGAAGGCAGGTACCAGCGGGGCGCCCTGGCCACCGGCGGCGATGTCGCGCGCACGGAAGTCGGCAATCACGGCAATACCCGTTTTTTCCGCCAGCCGGGCGGGGGCATTGAGCTGCAGGGAATAGCCCCGTTCAGGCCGGTGGCGAACCGTCTGCCCGTGGGCGCCGATGGCATCGACCGCGTCAGCCGTGAGACCGGCCTGGTCAAGCAGGGCGTTGACGGTGTCCGCGTACACATCGGCCAGCTGGTTCGCTGCCAGAGCGGCGCGCTCCAGTTCATTGTGGCCGGGCTGGTTGAGGGCGAGCATTTCCTCGCGCAGGCTGGCGGGCATGGCCTGCGTGTGGCCGGCCAGTAGCTGCGGCCGGCCAGGCGCATCGAAGCGGGCAAGGACGCCATCGACGCCGTCGGTGCTCGTGCCCGACATCAGGCCGATGGTAATGATGTCGGCATCAGGGGAGCCGGTGGCGTCGGCGGCCACGACAGCCCTTACTGGCTGGCCAGGAGTGTGGCGTCGTGGCGCGCGGCAACCAGTTCGAATTGTTCGCGGTATTGCGCCATCACGGCCTCGAAAGCCGGCTGCTGGTTCTTTTCCAGTATCTTGGCAACCGGCAACTTGACCGAGAGCGGATCGACGGGTTTGCCGGCCACACGGAATTCATAGTGCAGGTGAGGCCCGGTCGCCCATCCTGTGGCGCCCACATAGCCGATGAGCTGGCCCTGGCTGACCTTCTGGCCCTTGCGCAGCCCCTTGGCAAAGCGGCTCTGGTGAGCGTACAGGGTGGTGTGATTGCCGGCATGGGACAGAATGACGACATTGCCGTAGCCGCGCTGTACACCAACGAAGTGGACCGTGCCATCGGCCGTGGCATGGATGGGCGTGCCGGCCGGCGCAGCATAATCCACACCCTTGTGCCCCGTCCAGCGACCGTGGATGGGATGCTTGCGCATGCCGAAGGTGGAGCTGATGCGCGAGAACTTGAGCGCCGTGCGCAGGAAAGCGCCTTTCAGGCCCTTGCCTTCGAAATCATAATAGGCGCCGGTGCCCCCTTCAGGCTGGAACCAGACCGCCTGATAGGAATCCCCCTTGTTGAGGAACTCCAGGGCGAGGATGCGGCCGGCGCCGCTGTCACGCCCTTCATGCGAGAGCGTTTCATAGATGACCCGGAAGCGGTCACCCTTGCGCAGATCCTTCATGAAATCGATCTTGCTCGCCAGGATGTCGGCCATCTGCATGGTGATGGCGTCGGGGATGCCGGCCTTGTCGGTGGCGCCGAACAATGAGGATTCGATCTCGCCCTCGGCAATGCGCACCTGGGCATCAACAGCCTGTACTTCTTCCGTCGCCACGAAGCCGTTATCACCATCGGGGCGCACTTCCAGCCATTTGGCCACAGTGACACCATCTTCCACCGACGAGGTGGTGTGATGGTAGCGCAGCCAGACAAGGCGTCCTTCGTCATCGAGTGCGGCCTGCAGGCTGCGACCGGGATACAGCTTGTAGATGGAGCGTGCGGCCTTGTTCTGCACGAGGAAGGCCTGCAGGCCTTCCTCGTGCACCTGCAGGCGCTGCAGGAGCACCGCCAGCGTGTCGCCCCGGCGGATGCGGGTTTCAGCCAGCCAGGGTGCATTGACTTCCGGCGCGGCTTCGGCACTCTGGCCGAGCGGCTCGGGGAAGGGCATGGGCAGTGCCAGGCGTTCCTGGGTGTATTCGATGACGGGAGCGTCGCTGGGCTTGACCACAGCGAGGGCCGCTGCTGTGCCAAACATGGCCAGCGCCAGCATGACGACTCCATTGCGCAGGAAATGACGGTTCTTCTGACGTGCCCTGACCAGTTCACGATACGAGGGCACTTCTTTCATCCCTTTTCTGTGCATAAGCTTCCGAACCTGAGTTAGACCGGTACCCGACAGGGGTGCTTCTTCCTGGCGCTATCAGAGCCCGCGACAGCAGCTCTGATAAAATGAATGGTTGACAGCTTGCGGCCAACGACCTGCCCGGACGGGCATGATAACCTGCCCGCTATCCTAACCCATCAGGCCCGACTTTTCGAGCCTTGACAATTCAATTTAACGTCTGGTTGCATATGTCACAAATAGAAGCACAGATCTCCCCCCGGGTCCAGGCCGAGCTCGAGGTCGTGAAACGCGGCTGCGACGAACTGCTTGTTGAATCCGAGCTGGCGGCCAAACTGGCACGCAGCCATGAAAGCGGTGTGCCCCTGCGCATCAAGCTCGGGCTGGATCCCACCGCACCGGATATTCATCTGGGCCATACGGTGGTCCTCAACAAGATGCGCCAGATGCAGGATCTGGGCCATACGGTCATTTTCCTGATCGGCGACTTTACCGCCACCATCGGCGACCCCAGCGGCCGCAACGTGACGCGCCCGCCGCTCACGGCCGAGCAGATCAAGGAAAACGCACAGACCTACTACCAGCAGGCGAGCCTTATCCTCGATCCCGAGCGCACCGAGATCCGCTACAACTCCCAATGGAGCGATGCCCTGGGTGCGCGTGGCCTGATTGGCCTGGCCGCCCGCTACACCGTGGCCCAGATGATGGAGCGCGATGACTTCACGCGGCGCTTTCGGGCCGGCGTGCCCATCTCCATCCACGAGTTGCTGTATCCCTTGTTGCAGGGTTATGACTCCGTTGCCCTTGAATCCGACCTGGAGCTGGGCGGTACGGACCAGAAGTTCAACCTGCTCGTGGGGCGCGAGCTGCAGAAGGAATACGGCCAGGCGCCGCAATGTGTGCTGACCATGCCGTTGCTGGAAGGTCTGGACGGCGTCGAGAAGATGTCCAAGTCCAAGGGCAATTACATCGGCATCACCGAAGCGCCGGATTCCATGTTCGGCAAGCTGATGTCGATTTCCGATACGCTGATGTGGCGCTACTATGAATTGCTGTCTTCGCTCAGCCTGGCGGAAATCCGCCGCCTGCACGACGAGACCGAACAGGGGCGCAACCCGCGCGAAGTGAAGGTACTGCTCGCCCGGGAGATGGTTACGCGCTTCCACGGTGCGGTCGCGGCGCAGGAGGCGCAGGAGCGCTTCGACGCGCGCTTTCGTCACGGCGTGTTGCCGGAGGACATGCCCGAGGCGGCACTTTCAGGGGCGCCCATGGGCGTGCTGGTGCTGTTGCGCGAGGCCGGTCTGGTATCCTCGGCTTCCGAGGCCCAGCGTAATGTGCAGCAGGGTGGTGTACGCATCGATGGCGAGCGCATTTCGGACAAGGGCCTGCGCCTGGAGGCCGGTACATACGTGGTACAGGTGGGCAAACGTCGCCTTGCGCGCGTAACATTGAACCCCTAGCATTGAACTCCCGGCCTGCGGGCCCCAACGTTCGAGGAGGTTGGCATGCAAATCACAAGTGAATCTTTTGTCGATCAGGGCATCATTCCCGAAGCACTCGCCTTTGGCAAGATGGACAGTCAGTCGCACGTGGCGCTGGCGGGCAATGCCAATCCGCAGCTGAGCTGGTCAGGGGCGCCGGAGGGCACGCGCTCCTACGTCATCATCTGCGATGATCCGGATGTGCCCGGCAAACCGGATGACGTCAACCAGGAGGGGCGCGAGATTCCCGAGAGCCTGCCGCGCGTCAGCTTCGATCACTGGGTGCTCATCGACATTCCGGCGGGCACTATGGAGATTGCCCAGGGCGCCTATTCACAGGGCATTACCCCGCGCGGCAAGGCCGGGCCGCTGGCGCTGGACGGTACGCGTCAGGGTCTGAACGACTTCACGCAGTGGTTTGCCGCCGATCGCGACATGAGTGGCGATTATTTCGGCTACGACGGGCCCTGCCCGCCGTGGAATGATTCCATCGTGCATCGCTATGTCTTCACTGTCTATGCGCTGGATGTGTCCGAGCTGCCCGTGGAAGGGCGCTTCACCGGTGACGATGTGCGCAAGGCCATGGAAGGCCATGTGCTCGCCAGCGCGTCCATCACGGGCCTGTATACGCTCAACCCGCGTCTGGCGGGCGTCTGAGCCTTCAGGGATGCAGGGCCGCCTGCGGGTCTTCCCGCAGGCGGGTTAAAATGGCTGCTTTCCTTTCTTGCCCCTCTCCTTTTTCATTCTAGGAAGTCTTATGTTCGATCGCGCGCGCACGCTGGACCAGGTTGATCCTGACGTCTGGGCGGCCATCCAGAAAGAGAATGTTCGTCAGGAACAGCATATCGAGCTGATTGCATCCGAGAACTATGCCAGCCCCGCCGTCATGGAAGCCCAGGGCTCCCAGCTCACCAACAAGTATGCCGAAGGCTATCCGGGCCGGCGCTACTACGGTGGCTGCGAATATGTCGATGT
Source organism: Castellaniella sp. (assembly GCA_041655275.1). GTDB lineage: Bacteria > Pseudomonadota > Gammaproteobacteria > Burkholderiales > Burkholderiaceae_B > JAJYRX01. Next base: position 6,692 of record JBBAFU010000027.1, read on the forward strand.
GGTCGAAAATCTGGCCATCGACCGTCTGAAGCAGCTGTTTGGCGCCGAGGCGGCCAATGTGCAGCCCAATTCGGGCTCCCAGGCCAATCAGGGCGTCTACATGGCCGTGCTCGAGCCCGGCGACACCGTGCTGGGCATGAGCCTGGCCGAAGGCGGTCACCTGACGCACGGCTCGCCCGTGAACGCTTCCGGCAAGCTGTACAACTTCATATCCTATGGTCTGGATGACAACGAGGCGCTGGATTACGACCAGCTCGAGCAGCTCGCCAGGGATCACAAGCCCAAGCTGATCGTGGGCGGGGCCTCGGCCTACTCCCTGCATATCGACTTCGAACGCATGGCGCGCATCGCGCATGACAACGGCGCGCTGTTCATGGTGGATATTGCCCACTACGCCGGTCTGGTTGCGGGGGGGGCCTACCCGAACCCGGTGCCGCATGCGGATTTCGTCACATCCACCACACACAAGTCCCTGCGCGGACCGCGCGGGGGCGTGATCATGATGAAGTCGCAGTACGAGAAGATGATCAACTCGGCCATCTTCCCGGGCATCCAGGGCGGGCCCCTGATGCATGTGATTGCGGCCAAGGCCGTGGCCTTCCGTGAAGCGCTGGATCCGGCCTTCCGTGACTATGCCGCCCAGGTGGTCGAGAACGCGCGCACGCTGGCCGATACCCTGGTCGGCCGTGGCCTGCGCATCGTGTCGGGGCGCACGGAAAGTCATGTCATGCTCGTCGATCTGCGTGCCAAGGGGATCACCGGCAAGCAGGCCGAGGCTGTGCTGGGCGAGGCGCATATCACGGTGAACAAGAACACCATCCCGAATGATCCCGAAAGCCCTTTCGTCACCAGCGGCATCCGTCTGGGCAGTCCGGCCATGACGACGCGCGGTTTCGGCAAGGCCGAGGCCGAGCTCACGGGCCACCTCATCGCCGATGTGCTGGATCATCCCGAGGATGCCACCGCCATCGCAGACGTGCGTGCCCGCGTGAACGAGCTCACGGCGCGCTTCCCCGTCTATTCCTGAGGTGTCGGGCAGCGGTCGATGTTGTGAAACAGATCGATTCCCTGATGCAGTCCGACCGTTACTGGATGGGGCAGGCCCTGGCCATGGCCCAGACCGCCCTGTACAGTACGGCGCCCAACCCGCGTGTGGGCTGCATCATCGTGCGCAATGGCCAGGTGCTGGGCTCGGGGGCCACGCAGCCCGCCGGCCAGGCGCATGCCGAAGTCATGGCCATCGAGCAGGCGCGACGCGCGCATCGCCAGCTGCGCGGCGCCACGGTGTATCTCACCCTGGAGCCCTGCAGCCATCAGGGGCGTACCCCGCCCTGCATGGAAGCGCTCATCCGCGCGCGCCCCGCGCGCGTGGTCGTGGCCATGCTGGACCCCAACCCCAGGGTGAAGGGGCAGGGCGTGGCCGGGCTGCGGGCGGCGGGCATAGAGGTGAGCGTGGGCATTGCGGCCGAAGAGGCCCTGGCGCTCAACCCGGGCTTTGTGTCGCGCATGCTGCGCCGGCGCCCCTGGGTATGGCTGAAGCTGGCGTCCTCGCTGGACGGCCGCATTGCGCTGCCCAACGGCGAGTCGCGCTGGATCACGGGCCAGGCCGCCCGCGCCGATGGCCATCACTGGCGCGCGCGCAGCTGCGTGGTGCTGACCGGTGCCGGCACGGTGGTGGCGGACGACCCCCAGCTGAATGTGCGTCATATTGCCACGCCGCGCCAGCCCATACGCGCCATTGTGGATACGCGGTTCGAGATTTCCGAGCAGGCGCGCATGCTCGATGGCGGGCCGGTGTGGCTGTTTACCTGCCATGATGGCAGGGACAAGGCCAGGCGTCTGGCCGGGCGCAATGTTGAAGTCATTACCGTGCCCGAGATCGACGGGCGAGTCGATTTGCAGGCGATGCTGGAGTGGATGGCGGAACGCGAGATCAACGAGGTGCATGTAGAGGCCGGCTCGCGGCTGAGCGGCGCCTTCCTGCAGGCGGGCTGCGTGGACGAACTGCTGGTCTACATGGCCCCCTGCCTGCTGGGTGAAGGCATTCCCATGGCCGGCATGCCGGCACCCGAAACCCTGGATCAGGCCCAGCGCTTCCGTCTCATGGACCTGCAACGCATGGGCGAGGATGTACGCCTGCGCCTGCGCGAGCCGCAGCACTGGCAGAGCCTGTGCCGCGAGGCCGGTGTGATTCCGGCGGGCAGCACCGTTTGAAGGAGAGGCAGCCATGTTCACGGGAATTGTGACGGCGGTGGGTGAAATCACCCGTGTGACACCCCAGGCCGATGTAAAGGATGACGCAGAAGCAGGCGTGCGTCTCAGCATCCTGGCCAGGGGCTTTCTGCGTGACGATACCCGTATCGGTGACTCTATCGCCATCGAGGGCGCCTGCATGACGGTGGTGGAGATGGACGCGTCGCGTGACAGCTTCATCGTGGACGTTTCCCGCGAAAGCCTGCGCTGCACCGTGGGCCTGGCGCAGCCCGGCCCTGTCAACCTGGAGCATTCGCTGCGCATGGGCGACAGCCTGGATGGTCATCTGGTGTCGGGCCATGTGGATGGCCTGGGGCGGGTCAGCCACTTCCGCCCCGTGGGTGAGTCCTGGGATCTGCGCCTGCAGGTACCGGCATCGATGGCGCGCTACATGGCCACCAAGGGCTCGGTGACCGTCAATGGCGTGAGCCTGACCATCAATCACGTGGCCGATAACCCCCAGGGCTGCGAGATCCGCATCAACCTCATCCCCCATACCGTGGCCGTCACCACCCTGGGCCGGCTTGCCGAAGGTGACGCCGTGAACCTGGAAGTGGACATGATCGCCCGCTATGTGGAGCGCATGCTGGGTGCCAATGCCGTGCCCGCGGCGGGCAAGCCAGCATAGCCCTGATCTCTGCTAAAATGGGCGACTTCGCGTCCGGGGCGCCCGCTCCAGAGACCCGAATCCGGACAGGTGGCCGAGTGGTTGAAGGCGCACGCCTGGAAAGCGTGTATACGTGAATAGCGTATCGGGGGTTCGAATCCCCCTCTGTCCGCCAATTGTCTGATTTTATGGACTATCGTAAACCGGCTCTACCCCGCAAACGGGGGACGGGCATTCATCAAACCCTGTTGATTACACCATCCCAGCCGCAGGTGGCCAAGACCCGCAGCCGGTAATTCTCAAAATTCCTGAAGCCATAGGCACGACGCGA
>JBBAFU010000028.1:0-4897 GCA_041655275.1 Castellaniella sp.
TCGCCGGCGATAGTTTTCTGACCCGAAATTATTTGATCGCCGGCCGTCATTACGAAGTGAGCCGCCGCCCCGAAGTCGGGAACGATGGCGAGCGAATTCGCCGTTTGAGTAGTTTGAACGGTGAGCACCGTCGCCGCCGCACCCGCCGGCACCAGCGTTATTTTTGTATCGCCTTTGATGACCGATACATTTCCACCGTCGGCGCCGCCCCTAAGATCGAGATCGGAAGTTGGCGATGTTGGGGCAATATTATCAACTTCGATAACTTGGCCGGGGGCGAATTTTATCTCGCCGCCAATCGTGAATGTTACTGACATTTTTATGCTATATGATCGACGGTATATTTAGCTGTTGTCAAAAAAGATAGATGCCTGCCGGCGCCGACTTCATTTCCGATCTTCAAAGCATATCGAATCATCATAAACTATATTCATGTCGAGCCGAGCTGCCAGCGGATTGGCGGCGGTTGATGATGCCGCTTCGGCCATTTCGGCAGTGACCGGCAGTCGACCTCGCCGTATTGGCGCCGGCTGCTTCGGCAATGTCATATTATGATCGGCGGCGGCTTTGATGATCATATTCGTGACGAAACCGCGGCCGGTGCGAAGATGGATGCGAAGAATGGATGAAGCATCGGTTGTGGTTACGGAGCCACCGATCATTTCCGCCCGGCCGTGATCAGCAGTTTTGCCGACTGATATCTGGAACTTGCCGCATTTCGATTCGAAAACGGCGGCGAGTTTGTCAGCGTTTATCATCGACAGTACACCGAGCAGCGTTTCGGCCCGCTGCCGGATAATTGTTATGTTTTTTGCCGCGCCGCAAGTCCTGCATTTCGCTTTGCCTCCCATAATTTCCGAAAAAGTTAGCTGGCAAGAATGACCGGCGACGCATTCGGCGGCGATATTAGCGCCGGCAACGGATATCATTTTGAGCGAAGATTCAGCCAAGCGGCGATCAATATCATCTTTGCTGCCGGCAATTTCTGTGCTGTCGACGGGCGGCATTGCGTCTGCCGATTTATTGGCCGACTTTGCCGGTTTATCAGCCGATCCATCGCCGATCGGTATTGTGGCCGCGGCCGATTCGACGTCGCCGGCGGGCGGGTTTTTACGTGGCCGGCCGCGTTTGCGAACTGGCGGCGGCGACGGTAACTCAACTTTCTGAGCAGTTATGGTGCTGCCGAGGTTTTTTAATCCGTCGATTACCGATGATATATCGGGATGTAAATTCATCGGTAGTAATATGTAACACAAAAAACACGATTTTAAGCCGGCTATTTACGATCACCAATATCCGACCCGGTTAATGTAACTAACTTCACTGGCAACATCATCGTATACGGCGGGGCGAAGTTCCATCTCGAGCGGGGCGAAATCATGCGCCGACTGAGTCGGCGATAAATCGCACTCGCATGCGGCCAGCGACGAAGCGGCGCCAATCCATTGATTGCGATCGGTGAGAATTAGCGAACGCAAATGGCCCGGACCTTCGTCGACATTAAATTCCAACTCGATAATAAGGCGAAGGCACATCGGCGCAATGAGTGCGGCATATTGCTCTCGCGGGAAATGGGCTTCGCCGGCAATCTTCGCCGCAATTATATCCGCCCGCTCGAATGATTGCCGATAAAGGTTTTCGATAGATGAATCGGCCGATTCTGCAGAATCATTATCCGATGCCGGCTCGGGTTCGCCGGGCGGCGATTTATTCGACACGACGCCGCAGCAAAATTGCCTGCCAAGTTGATTAACGATTTTTGCAATGTCGGCCGTGCATCGGCGAGTGTCGAATTCATCATCGGTTTCCGGCTGATTTTCGTAAGTTTTCCACATCGTTTCGGAAGTTATATCCGCCGTCAATTCCCATAGCACGTCAAATAATTCGAGCTGATATGCGGTCGGTTGCGAGGCGGCGACCATATCGCGGGCGGTTAATTTCTCGGCGGGGGTTGAGATTACTGACATTATCAAGTATATTATCGATACTTCATAAAATCAATTCGAAGCTTCGGGCTTGATCGAACCCGGCCACGTCGGCTTCGCCGACTCTCACGGCGCCGAATTGCGTCATTAATGCGGTAAAAAAAGCAATGCGTATAACATTGTTCGGCGCAGCGACAAGCCTTTGGTCGGCGAGGCAGAGCCGCTTCGCGGCGGCCGAGCTAGCCAGGGTTGAAGCGAGCAGTAAGCCTTCGGCTTACATGATCGAGCACATCTTCGGCCGATCTTCGATGTTGACTGCTTTTACGACATCGTCGCCGTATAAGGAGAGGATTTCTTCATATGTATCTTGCGTAATATAATTTACTTTGCCGGCCTCGATCGCATCCGCAACGCATGGCGTGTAAGTTACTCGAGCGTAGATGGCTTGATGGCCGTCAAGATCGATTTCTACTAACGAAATATCATCCTCGTCAACGCCGCATAAATTCATCTTATCGCCGACGACGGCACTGCCGCGATCGTAAATCTCTTCATACCCGCCAGCAGTGATCTCAATAAGGATAAAATCCATCGTATATTATCTCGGCCAAATAATGCTTAATAATTGTCCGGCCAATAATCAATTATTTTTTGTCGATATTGAGGCGCCGGCCGCTTATTAGCCCGGTTTGTAATTATTTTGGCTATCAAAATATACTATGTGGATAGCTTGCGTCATTGTTATAGCAATTATTTTGCTGTGGTTTTTCCCGAAATATTGCGCGCTAGTAGCGGGAGGTGCCGCCGCGGCAATTATTATTGGCAACGGATGCGGCGATAAAACGGGCGGTAGCGGCGAAGCCATCGGTGGTGCGCCGGAATGGCGAGTTAAATCGTCGGCTGCGGCTTCGCAGCCGGCGGCAACCCCATCAGCTTCGCAGCCGGCGCCGAAGCCCGTACCAACCGGCCGACAATGGCCGACGTCGCCGGCTAAATCTAATCTCCGCAAGCCGGCGCCGCGCCAACCATTCGGAAAAACTCTTAATCAAAAGCCGAAGTTCGGCAAATGGGTTCAAGTTCCCGGTTTGTCATGGGTTCCCGATTATTCCGACGGCACGATTACGCCGGCAGAAATGATCGAATTCCAAACCGCTTATCATAATGAGCCGATGGGAACTAAGCAAGAAGCAGCCGTTCGCGAAATGTTCAACAAATATGTTAAGACCGGCAAATTTATCGATTATCATGGCGATAGCCAATTGTTATCTTGGCTTTATCGACTCGATGCCAACGGCGTAGCGCATTATCTCGACTATGATGGCTATAATGCCGACGACAAACTCGCTTTCGAATATCAAGGGCCCGGCCACTATAAATCGTCGCCGAATCCCACTAAGCAAAAGCAATTTATCAACGGCCGAGCTAATGATAAGATTAAGGAATCGCTGGCGTCGCTCAATGGCGTGCATTTAATCAAGATTCCGTATACCATTCCCGAAGATCAGATCGCGAATTATGTTAAATCGCGGCTCGCCGACGTCAAGGCTCTGAAAGATGGCGTCGAACATAAATATATTCCCGAAGCGGCCGAGCCGCCGATCGAAGCTGGTCTGGCCGATGATATCCAAAAAACTATCAATATCAACGTCGAGCAACGAATGGTAATCGGCAAGGCGGCGGCAAAAGTTCCGACGCCGCCGGGATTCAAACCCCGCCCCGACAATTATTATTCGCTGGCCGGAACATCGGCAGAATATACGCCGGTTTCAACGCCGGTAAGCACACCACGAGCATCGCCGGTTTCAACACCTGTCGGATCGCCGGCGAGGTCAAGCCCGATTAATCCGTTGGGTAGCGCACTACCCGCTGCTACACCACCGGCCGCCGCACCACCGGTTGATGTTTCGTCATTACCCGATTACAGTTTGGGATAAAAAAACACGGCGAAGCCGACCCAATAATATGCCGGCTGCGACCGATTTATTTTTTACGCCCGCGCTTCTTCGTCTCGAAATCGCGATAACTCGATAAGATGTTTTTCCGCTTTCGTTGCCGGTTTCAATCCGACCATCGAATATGGCCAAGATTCGCTGTCGATAGTGCTGCAATATTGCCGATACGCATGCTCGGCTTCATCTATTGCGTATTCGGCTTCGATAAGTTCATCGTAATTCGCGTATTCAGTGAGCCGGCGAGGCGGCATCAATCCGATTTTTGGCAGCGGCAATAATGTCGATTTATTTCCCCAACGATCAATACCGCCGTCGCAAGAACTATCGCCGTCGCCGGTGTCGATATTGACGTACTCTTGTTTAGCCGGCCAATCAATATCTTCGCCGCGGAGACGCGCTTCTTCATTGAGATTGCCCATGGCGTAGTGATAATTAGTCATATCAGTGCCGGTTCCTCCGATGTATGCGATGTTTTTAACAACTTCGTAAGTAACATCAATACCGGGCCAGCAGCTTGGCAGAGCTTTGCCGTTGTGCGGCAGCGCGAGCGCGGGCGTGACCAAGTCGTGTTGGAGAACAATTCTCGCGTAAAATTCGATGTAAAGATTTCGCAAATCGCCTTCGCAGGAATCATTTCTTCGCTGCAATGCCGACCCCAACCCGTTGATATCAAGCCGTTTGCAAGCTTCAACCATTTCTATGGGCAGTTTATGGAGGTCGGATAACCGCCGCCATTCATCGAAATCGGTATTTTCTTTCCACGGCGATTCCCGAAGCAGCGTTCGCCAAACGGCGGCGGCATTTTTGTCGGTCAGCCGATTATGATCATCAGCCGGCGATGTTGCAGTCGCATCGATATAGCCGACGTTAATTTCTGCTTTACGGTTATCGTCGGTATTTTTTGTCATGACGCAACTCCGTATAGTAATTGGAATAAATTATAAATTTAAGTCGAAACGGCCGCCAACACTAAAATACATTAACAATATTGTCGAGCGGAGCGAGAAGCCCTTGGCGGAG
>JBBAFU010000029.1:0-4762 GCA_041655275.1 Castellaniella sp.
AGCCCGGGCGCAGCCCGAGCAGCAAGAGCTATATGTGGGTGCAGCGCGGCGGGCCGCCCGGCCGGCAGGTGGTGCTGTTTGACTATGATCCCAGCCGCTCGGGGCAGGTGCCCCTGCGCCTGCTGGAAGGCTGGCGCGGATACCTGATGACCGACGGCTACGAGGGCTATGCGGCGCTGGCACGCACGCCGGGCGTGGAGCACCTTGCGTGCATGGCGCATGCGCGGCGCAAGTTCATCGAGGCCAAGCGCGCCGGCGCCAAAGGCAAGAGCGCGCGGGCCGATCATGCGCTGGATCTGATCGGTCGGCTGTATCGCATCGAAGCCCGTCTGAAGGGTGCCACCGAGGCCCAGCGCCTTGCGGGCAGGCAGGAGCACAGCCTGGCGGTGCTCAAGACGCTGCGCAGCTGGCTCGATGATACGCTTGCCGTGGTGGCGCCCAAGGGGAAACTCGGCGAAGCCCTGGGCTATCTGCACAATATCTGGCCTAGGCTGGTGCGCTATACCGAGCGCGGTGACCTGCCCGTTGATAACAATTTGGCTTATGGCGCTAGCGTCATAAGCGTGGTTATGCCGCCTCCCGGATTATGCCGCTTTGCAATCGGCGGGCCACATTCTGACGGGCTCATGGTAGAGAAGTTGGCGGCATAATATTTATGCTGTTCTCAGGTCGGCAATCACACCGCCCAGGAGATCAACATGCAAGCCGCTATTCAATCACCCGAGCAGGCTGGATCAATCCACTTCCAGCTTGATACCATCAACACTCTTCTGCATGAGCTGTACCCGGCCGCTTATTCCAGGCACACGCTGGAGAAGAGGCGCTGGGTACTTTCAACGTTTGCCCGATGGGCAACGAACGAGGGCCTCACCCTGAATCATCTTGACGACGCCGTCGTCAATGTATTCTTGAGTCGTTTGCCCAATGCACCCGCAGACCGAATCCAACTCGAACGCGGCGTGATCCAACGACTGCTGCGCCATCTGCGCACACACGGCATCGGTTTGCCGTCGCGCTCAGGAGCATGTCTCGGGGCAAGCGAAGGGCTGCATGCAGATTTTGTTGCCTACCTGAGGGACGAACGGGGTCTCGCCGAGAACTCGATCCAAGTCTACGGCCCCTACGTCCTGCAGTATCTCAAAGCCCAGGACCTGGGCCACGGGCAGTTTGCTGCAAACGCATTTGATGTTACGACGATGCGTGAGCATATGCTGACCATGGCTGGCGTGAAGTCCAGCGAGGTCACGCGACTGACGGGCGTTGCCTTGCGCGCATTCTGCCGATTTCTGTTCCTGCGAGGCAAGACCCCGGCTGACATGTCTGGATCAATACCGTCAGTCAAGAAGTGGCGCCAGTCAGCGGTACCGGCGTTCATCACTGCCGAGCAGCTATCTGTCATCCTTGCCGCCATTGACCGCGCAACGTTCAGCGGCGCTCGGGATTATGCCATCCTGTTGTTGCTCGCCCATCTGGGCTTGCGAGCAAGCGAAGTGGTATTCCTGATGCTCGAGGACATCTTGTGGCGTAAGGGCGAGCTCATCATCCACGGCAAGGGCGGGATGATTGAACATGCTCCGCTGCTCAGCGAGGTGGGCGAAGCGCTTGCCTGTTATTTACGTCACGCCCGCCCAGGCAGCACCTCACGTCGCGTCTTTCTGCGCACGTACGCCCCTCATGTCGGGTTCACTGGACCTGCCGCCATCGGCCACATTGTGCGCCGCGCCTTCGTTCGTGCCGGCTTTCATCCAGCCAGTCGTGGCGCAGCCCATCTGTTTCGCCATGGCTTGGCCACCACCATGATCCGCCAGGGCGCGACGATGCCGCAGATTGCACAAGTCTTGCGCCATCGATCAGAGGACAGCACTGCGATCTATGCCAAGGTGGCGTTCGAGACGTTGCGAACAGTGGCAAGGCCATGGCCCACAACAGAGGTGTCGTCATGAGCACGCTTCGTGATTGCCTCGCCCAATACATCGCGGCACGCCGCGCTCTGGGTGCCTCTTTCTATGAACCAGGCCTGTCGCTGAACCGATTCGTTGATCGGCTGGATGAGGCGGGTGCCGAGTTCATCACCAACACGCTATCGCTCCAATGGGCGATGGAGCCTGTGCAAGTGGAACGAGCGACCTGGGGACGTCGCCTCTCGCAGGTACGAGGATTCGCACAATGGATGAAGCCCATCGACGCCCGCACGGAAGTGCCGCCGGCCAACCTGCTGAGTGCGCGTCGTCGCCGCAATCCCCCTCATATATACACTGATGACGAGATAGCTCGGCTCATGCGTCGCGCGGCACAGCTGCGCTCACCAACCGGACTTCGTGCCTTGACTATGGAGACGCTCATCGGGCTTCTGGCATCGACCGGACTGCGACCGGGCGAAGCGATACAGCTGAATCGGCAGGATGTGGACTTATCCAATGGGATTCTGTCCGTTCGAGAGTCGAAGCTCGGGAAGTCACGATTCGTTCCGGTGCACGAGTCCACCCTGTCGGCACTCATCAGGTACGCTCAGGCGCGCGACCGGATATGTCGTCAACGACTCAGCGAAGCCTTTCTTCTGAACGAATTCGGCGGGCGATTGACAGCAGGCGCTACTCGTGGCCTGTTCGTCAGGATATCGCGGGCCACAGGCATCCGCGCCACGAACGCTGAGGGCAAGGCCGGTTTCGGTCCTCGCTTGCAGGATTTCCGGCACGCCTTTGCGACCGGGCGCATGCTCCAGTGGTATCGGGAAGGGCGTGATGTGACGCGTGAACTGCCCAGGCTTTCGACCTATCTTGGCCACGTCGACGTCGGTCTGACCTATTGGTACATAGAGGCTGTGCCCCAGTTGCTCGAACTGGCCGCGACATATCTGAGCCACCCGATTCAGCCCGGAGAACAGCCATGATCATGACACGTCTGCCGGCTCTGATTCAACGCTTTTTTACCCAACGGCTGATCGAGCAACAGGGGGTCAGCTCCCACACCGTGGCAAGCTACCGTGACACCTTCCGGTTGTTGCTGGCGTTTGCCGCCAAGACAACGAAGTGCTCGCCTTCGCGCCTGCCACTGGAAGCCCTCGATACTCAGCTGATCGAACGGTTTCTTCATCACCTCGAGCAGGAGCGTGGCAACTCGGTACGCACGCGCAACGCGCGACTGTGCGCAATACACGGCTTTTTTCAGTTCGTCGCAATCAATGAACCCGCGCTCGCACTCCAGTGCCAGCGCATTCTGGCGATTCCAACCAAGCGCCACAATCATGACCCTGTGGAATTTATCTCGGAAGATGAAGCTGCAGCACTGATTGCGGTTCCGGATGCGAGCACGTGGATCGGTGCTCGTGATCGGGCGTTGCTATTGCTCGCCTATCAGACCGGTCTGCGCAATAGCGAACTGCGGGCACTGCGACGCCAGGATCTGATCGTCGGCACCGGCGCGCACGTCCGCTGCTTTGGCAAGGGTAGAAAGATGCGATGCACTCCGATCAGGGCTGACGTCCTGATTGTTTTGAAGGACTGGTTGCATCGCCATCCGGGACAACCCGAAGATCCGCTCTTTCCCAGCAGTCGCGGCGGGCCCATGAGTGCGGATGCGCTCCAGAAGCTGGTATCGCGTCATGCTGTCGCGGCCGGTCGGTCATGTCCGTCGCTGCAGAAGAAGTCCGTCACTCCCCACACCTTGAGGCATGGGGCAGCCATGAACTTGTTGATTCATGGGGTGGATCTGAGCGTGATTGCCCTTTGGCTGGGTCACGAGTCCTCGCAGACTACGCAAATCTATCTTCATGCCGATATGGGCTTGAAGGAACGTGCGTTGGCTCACACACAGCCCGGTGGTGCCATTCCGGCTCGCTACAAGCCGACTGATCCCTTGCTTGCGTTCCTGGAAGGCCTCTGATTATGCCGCCAGCTTCTCTACCATGAGCCCGTCAGAATGTGGCCCGCCGATTGCAAAGCGGCATAATCCGGGAGGCGGCATAATTTGGCCGAGAATTCCCTCAGATCCTTCGTGATCGGGCGAAAGAACTGGATGTTTGCAGACACGCCGGCCGGTGCCCATGCCAGTGCGGTGCTGTACTCGCTGCTCGAGACCGCCAAGGCCAATGGCCGCGAGCCCTATGCCTGGCTGCGCTTTGTGCTGGAGCAGCTGCCGATGGCCCAGAGTGCCGACGAGATCGAGGCCTTGTTGCCGTGGAATACCCATGACCTGGATTTAGCCACGAATCTGGCTGCATGGGAATAATGGTGTAGATGCACCGTTTACGTATCTCCGAGCAGATCGAATACTGGGCGCAAGTTGGCCGGGTAGCTCTGGATAATCCTCAGCTGCCAGTAAGCTTCGATGCTGAATTCCTGGCCTCGCTGGCCGAACCACGTTCGCAAGCCATCAACTTCGTTCCCCGGTCGCGCCGCATATGAGCTACGGTATGCGCTCCCGTAAGCTTCCCCATGGATGGGCGTTTCACCGCAACCCCTACGATGGCCATACGCTGCAATCCCAGATCGAGCAGGCTGCGATTCTGATGCAGGACTGCACAGCTGCGCCGAAGACGGCCTTTGTGGATCTGGGCTACCGGGGCGTGGATGCGGACAATCCGGATGTTCGTGTTGTGCACCGGGGCAAACCCAAACGGCTGACGGCGCAGGAAAGAGTCGCGCCTGAAATACCCTCAAGCTCTTGATTTGATGATAAAATATGGGCTTTCCAATCATGTGTTTCCCCCAATAAATGACGCTACGGTATTTATTTCTGGGGGATCGTCATTATCGCCATGACC
>JBBAFU010000030.1:0-4753 GCA_041655275.1 Castellaniella sp.
ATTTGCTCTCGATTTCGCCGAACTGAAATTCAACGAACGAGGATCGTGCATATTCCCTATTAAGCATCTCGAAGAAGCGACGAATACGCCCAAAGAATTTCGCGGCAAAAATCCGCATCTCAAGGGATCGGCCGTCAAAATCGACGGGGTCGTATACGCCGATTGGCAACTCGGCCGAAGCATTATTATGCGCGCAGCGCAACATAAATGGATTCCGGAAATGCCAAAAATGTTGCTGATGTCGGTTTATTTCCGCGGCGATTCGTGGAACAAAGAATGTACTTACGTATATGCTCTACCGGACAATCTTACATTCGCCGCCATCGGATTGAATCGCGTGAATATTAAGGAAGGCTTAGTAAAACTCGGCAAACTCGGCAAATATCCGATGCATTATATGGGTTCGGATATTTGTAATCCGAAGCAAATTCATCGGCTTACGAAACTAAATGCCGATTCTTACGAAGATTTCTCGAAAGAACTTGGTACGGTAATATTCTCCGGCGAAGGAATCCAATATTCCGACGTGCGGACGATCACTAAAAAATAACGACTGCCGCCGATACCAAACTTTATTTTTTGTGGCGTCGGCTTGCCGCTGCGCGGCCGCCTCCTCCACTGCTCGCTCGAACCCGGCGTCGCTTCGCGTCGCAACGGCTTCTCACTCCGCGTTAATATATTACGAAAGGAATGCAAGCGAAATATTAACGCGGAGTGAGAAGCCGTTGCGACGCGAAGCGGCGCCGGGTTCGATCGAGCAGTGGAGCTTCGCTCCACAAAATTGAAGTCGCATAAACGGTATTATATTATAATGACATCATCAGCTAATTTATTGGATACTTCTGTAAACGTTGAATCGACCATCGATTCGCCGGCCGCACCATCATTATCGGCAATTGAGCCGATTCCCGAGGATACTCGCCTTACGGCACTGCCAATCGGCCGCCAGGAAACTTGGGAATGGTATCTGAAATCCGTGAATTGCTTTTGGGTTCCGCAGGATATTGATTTTAGTCAAGATCCCGAAGATTATGAGAATTCGCCCAAGATGACCGACGACATGCGCCGGTTTATCGATTATGTGATGGCGTTTTTCGCATCGCTCGATCAGCTGGTAAACGTGAATATTCTTGAGCGTTTCCTAAAAGATTTTCCGATATTGGAAGTTGAGTTCTTCTACAACTTTCAGACCATGATGGAAAATATCCACGCGCATACTTATTCTCTGCAAATCGATACCATCATTCGCGATCCTGCGAAGCGCGAGCATTTGCTCAAGTCGATTGAAACTATCCCCGTAATCAAACGTATGGGCAGTTGGATCACCGACACGGCCGACTCGCAAGAAGGTATCGGCCGCCGCCTGCTGCGAATGGTAGCGGTTGAAGGAATTTTCTTCATCGGCGCATTCTGCGCAATTTATTGGATCGGATCATTCGGGTTAATGAAGGGTCTCGTGCAAGCTAACGAGCTTATTCAGCGCGATGAATCGCTTCATACCGAATTCGCCATTCATTTGTATTCGATGCTCCGGCCCGAACATCAACTCAGCGACGGCGAAATTCACGAGCTCATGCGTGATGCAATGGAAATTGCCAACGAATTTGTTGCCGAAGCAATTCCATTCGACATGTTGTCGATGAACCAGCGGTTAATGACGCAATATTTGGAATGCCAAGTTGACGGCTTGCTCACTTTGCTCGGAGTGCCGCTGCTTTACGGATCTACCAATCCATTCGGCTTTATGGAAATGATCAATATGCCGAATAAAACGAATTTCTTCGAGAAACGTGTAACAGAATACGGCCGAAAGTCGGATATAATTCCGGCGCAGGCCAAAGGCAAAGACGAATTTGCCGCCGATGATTTCTAACTAGATGATGTCCGTCGGCCGCAGCCGACCAAAAAACGCTTGGCCAATGTATTTTGGGAATTGTATTATCCCGCCGGCCGGCTTCGTACCCTTTATTTTTTTGTGGCGTCGGCTTGCCGCTGCGCGGCCGCCTCCTCCACTGCTCACTCGATGTCGCCTACGGCGACTGCTCGTTCGAACGTTGGCGAAGCCAACCTTCTCACTCCGCACTAATATTCCCGCTTGCGATTTTGCCGGCCGGCGGAGTGAGAAGATTGGCGAAGCCAATGTTCGAGCGAGCAGTTGCCGCAGGCAACAAGGTTCGAGTGAGCATGAAGCTACGCTTCAGCGCAATAGCTGCATTTGGGATTATGCCATAACCGGATTGGCGCCGGCGCCAGCATGCTGCCATCCCATATTGGCACGGCGACTTCGCTCAGCCGCACATCTTCGCCGGCCGCGCGGGCATTTTCGGCAACATATAATCTTGACATAGTTTCGAATTTATCGGCGGCGGGTACTGTATGTTTCCACCATTTGGGCGAAATGTATTTTCGCGAGCCGGCGGGATCAAAACGCGGCCGCGTAATGTTTGACTCGATCACGATTTTTTTGTTGGCAGTATCGGACCAATCATCGTCGAATATTTTTTCGATAATGATGTTGAATAAATGCACATCGGCGGCGGCAACGAGGCGGCGAAAAACCCGCGCTTCGACGCCGTAGGCCAACGATCGTTTCAGACACCAAAATAGCCGCGGGTCTTCGTAATAGCCGCCGGTGAGTTCATCATCGCCGCTGACATATTCCCAAATCGTTTTACTCTCGCCGATCAATTCGCCGTTGTTCGGCCGCAAAACATCGTCGGTCAAATTATATTCGGCCGCAACACACCCGCCGGCGAGCTTGAGTTTGTATTTATACTCGCTGGGAATCATTCGCACGCAATTTGTCAGCCCGTGAAACATCCATGCGCCGGCAACGGCGGCGATTAATTTGTTGAATGATTTTTCGGCGGCGTTGACTTCGATAAATTTTATGATAAGTTTTTCGGCCAGGGCCGCCAGGTATTTTGGATCGGCGACATCGCGAAAGAAGTTTTGCATATCGGCGAGTGTTGGGTGCCGATCGCCGAACAATATTTCGGCATTGTCCTTGCCGACGATGTTGATCAAATCAGTTTCGGCGCCGTCGTCGATATGATTTTGTAACTCGGCCGCCGGCGATATTGAATTTCCTGGCCGGCCGAAGAATGATTTTGCCCACGAAAACATGTTATAATTTCCTCGATGTAATATTTTTAATCGGCGCATCATAAAAAAATGCGGCCGACGATGCATAGATAATTATGGCCGAAATAGATTCAGAGATTCTCGTCGGCAATGCATTGGAATCGCCTAACCTGGCGAGCGAAGTTCTCAGCTATTTTAAGTCGGCCGGCGAAGCCCATCATTGGTCGGCGCTGGCCGCCGTTTGCAAATGCTGGCGAAATATTATCGCCGATTGGCCGATCA
The DNA here is from genome assembly GCA_041655275.1 of Castellaniella sp. Classification (GTDB taxonomy): domain Bacteria; phylum Pseudomonadota; class Gammaproteobacteria; order Burkholderiales; family Burkholderiaceae_B; genus JAJYRX01. Next base: position 3,367 of record JBBAFU010000030.1, read on the forward strand.
CGATACTAACTCGGCGGCAATTATTTTACGATGGCAATGCATTATCGAGGCATAATATGCCGGCGCGAGTTTTTGATCTGAAGTGGGCGGCAATCGGCAAATATGCCGAAGCGCCGGTGCCGCGTGTCAAATCTTGGTATGAGAAGCATGTTTACGATCCCACCGGAGGTAACATATTGATATCGATTGACGAACGCCGTAAATTGCCAGATCCATGGCTGCCGGACTATAATGATGCCGCCGAATATCAATGTACAAATCTCGAAAAGTTATATCCGATCGGCTGGTCCGGGGTCGAAGCGGTAAAAAAGTTATCTCGCCGTCTCGAAGTTCCATTATCGATGGACGATCGATGGTTTCTTGGCCATCATTATTTGTATATCGGCGCAATCGATTGCGCCCGTGCGATTCTACCATGGTCCGAAGCGGGGTCATATCATTTAGGCGGGAAACATTTGCGCGACATAGGCTGCGCCAATGTAGTCGTCGACGCCGGCATTAATTCGCATTTGGCATGCGACCGCGGCCGGGAATTTCGAACTAAAGTCCACGAATTATATCAGCGATTTAAGTACGGATGTGAATCGCCGCCGGCGCCTCAGCATATATTAGTTTGCGTTGCTATGTCGCCGATTATCAACAACGAACCGGGTGTGCTCGCCGCCGTGCTCGACGAAATGGAAGCTGACGCATTTAATCTGATATATAATTGGTTCGTTTCCTGGATCATACATCGGCCAGAAGTCGCCGGGCTGGCGACCGTTTTCCGTGCGGCGAATACAATCCGGCCGCGGCGAAATCGAAATGAATGTCCCGATAAAGCCGCAGGCTTTATTGCTCGCTCGAACCTTTGCTGCGCAAAGCTTCTCACTGCGCCAAGCGGCTCGTAAGCAATATTGTAAAGCGCAGCGAAAAGGTTTGCTCCGCAAACGTTTGAGCGAGCAGTGCGGCAGACAAGGCGCTTCGCGCCGCAGCGAACGACCGAAGGTCGAGAGCCTCGCGCAGCGGGCCGTTGCCGCACATAATTGATTTTATCGCGGCAGTAAAGTATAATCATGTCCGCATTGGATGGATCATCGCCAATAACGGCGCAGCCGAATGATATAATCGCCGCCATAATGGAGTATTGTTGGCCGCTTGATTGGATATCGGCTCGAAGAATATGCCGCCGATGGAAAATTATTGTCGACGCCAGCATCGAAAAATGGTCGGCCGCCGCCGGTGCATATTTATTCGATCAGATGACTAAGTACGAAAATTGCCAGGCAAAAATCTATCGGCGATGGGTCGATAACGCGATGTGCTTATATCATCCGGCGGTGATTAAGTATCATAAAGTAGTGCCATCGCCCGTGGAAATTAAGTTCGTTAGCTTGCTCAATACGCC
>JBBAFU010000031.1:0-4410 GCA_041655275.1 Castellaniella sp.
TTTTCATAAGTTTGAACTGATGTTGCGCCGGAAATGTTTTCCCAAGCGTCGGGGTTGGCCGCATCACGGCGGATTAGCGTTACTTTGGCGCCGTGATTACTGCCTTTCTCCACTCGTTCGATAGAATATTCCGTCCCGTTGACTGAAAATATCACTCGCACAAATGCTTTTTTGCAGCCGTCGCGGCGCACGCTTTTCATGTCGCCGCGGATTACTTGGCCGAATAAGCCCAATACCATAATATCGAGTATGGAAGATTTGCCGGCGCGATTGGGCGCAATAACGCCGCTAATGCCGCCCTCAAGTGCTCGAAAGTCGATGCTATTGCCCGGCCCATAAGCCAGCAGATCGTCCCAATCCATTCTGATAATATGCCATTTACCGGCGCGTGATTCGGTTATCGACGCCCGGTGAAGTTCGAGAATAAGTTTGGCATGCGTTTCGCTGGCCGAATGTTTTTTGAGTAATTCGTGCAGGGCGGAAATCGTATCTTCGGTCGGCCGAACTTTAAGGCCTTCATATCGCTGAATAATGTTATCGGGCCGGCGGCCGAATGTAGTGGCGATGTCGGCGAGCTGTTGTTGCAAACCGGCAGAATCATAATCCGATAAAACCGATAGCTTGCGAAGCGATGCCGGCCGCGGTGCGGCGGCGATGGCGGCTTTGCTTTCGGCGGCGGATAAACCTCTTAGATCGAGGCGGACGAATCCGTATTTGTTGGGTATTTGTCGAAATATTGGATCGGCGATTATAGGGCCGGCGGCGGGCGCTGACCAAACCATATAACCTTTTACCATATCTTCGCCCAAGTTTTGCTGAACCATACTTCCGCAATACGCAATCGGGGTTGAAGTATCGTTGCTAGTAATTCGCCATATTTGCCGCTGATGAATGTCGCCGGCGATGCAGCCGCGAAACATACCAACAATCTCGGCGTTAATGCGACTGCCCGATACCGTATTGACTCCGAATTTCGCGCCGTCGATCATGCCGTGATATAGCAAAATATATTTGCTGGTATCTCCGCAGCCGAGTTTGGCCGTGGCAATAATTTCATCGCGGTCGGATTCGTCGAAAACACTAATGTGATAGAAATCAACGCCGGCGAAGTTGGTTGCCGCCGTATGCTTTAGGTATTTGACGCCGGTCCATTCATCGCGAATAAGCGGCGAGATTAAATCGGGAATGCCGGTATTGGCGCTGGCGCCAACCGTATTCGCCGCCAAGTTCGCGTCGTGATTGCCCGGAATGATTAGCGTTGGGATGTTTTTCCGAACCAGAATCGAAATAAGATAGTTAAAATCGGCAATATCTTGGCCGGAATACTGAACCTTATTATGAAATATATCGCCGGCGATGACGGCAACGGCCGGCCGGCGAACATCATTAAGTTGACGCTCGAAAGTATCGAATATTTCTCGATACTCGGCCGAGCGCGTAGAACTGCTGCCGATATGTAAATCGGCGAGATGGATGATAGAAACGTCGGTGGAAGTATCCATTGCTATATAGAGCCGTTAACCGGCGTTCAATTCTTTGAGCGAGCCCGGAGGGCGTAGCTCAATGCTCGCTCGAACATTGGCTTCGCCTCGCCAAGGGCCGCTCACTTCGCACTGGCAATTAATCGGCATAAAAAATAAATATCCACCGGCGAGCATTATGATCCGGCCGATGCCCCGCAAATGATTTTGCCGATGCGCAGTGAGAAGCCCCTGGTCGGCGAGCGAAGCGAGTCGGCCGGGATTCGAGCGAGCAGTGGAGGAGACAAGGCGGCGAAGCCGACGCAGTCGACGCCACACAAAAAACAAGTAACGAATGCTTAGTGTTCATCGGCGCACATAATTATCAGATTTCGTTATTAACTTTCGTTATTATTTTTTGTTTTCGGTTTCATGCTGCCGTAAACATTGAAACATGCGGCGCACATATCCCAACCAACGGCCGGCGGCGACGAACATCGCAGCGTCCACCATCGGCCATTGATGAAAACCGGCATCGGCGCGACGTAGGTGCATTGCTCGACTTGATTTGGTATCGACGGAATATATGTCGGCGCCGCCGGAGTTTCGAATACGTTATGCTGGTCGGCAATAAGATTTTCCGACTTGCGATTTCCTTGCGGAATATACGGCGCGACTTTACTCTTGAAATATTTGATAACTTCGGATTTCGGCTGAACAATATGTACATGAGTATCGCAATGCTTATTGATTTTTTCTATCGTTTCCTTGTCGGGATTTTTTATGCTAGCTCGGCAGGCGGCGCCGTGATAACAAGTACCTTCGAGATGATGCATTTTAGTATGATACGCGCCGCAAGTGGCGGTATTAAGCGGGCAAATCCATCTATCAGACATTGCTAAATCTGTGATTTCGGGGAATCAATTTTGTATGCCTTCGGCATACTGCTCGCGCTCGAGGTCTCGCTTCGCTCGAACCTCATCGCACTGCGCCTAACGGCTCATAAGCGGCCCGTAAGCGGTAATGTATGGCGCAGTGAGAAGCCGTTGCGACGCGAAGCGGCGCCGGATTCGAGCGAGCAGTTGAAGCGCAGCTTCAGCGTAGTTCGGCGGCGGCCGCCCGCATGCATTTTGTGCCGCAGAAATATGCGAAACTAGGTTCGTCGACGCCGATCCATTCATGGTCGAATTCGATTGAATACCACGGATTGGCCGTAATCCATGCGCCGCAGACCATACACGGCGTGCCCGCCGGCCGGGTTTTATGCAGGCGCTTCGGCGCCGCCGACTCGGCGACCACGCCAACTCCGCCGATGCTATCGGGTATGGCCATACCGGTTATATCGTGTATTGACGGCGATCGAGGCAATTTCATAATTAAGATTTGAATTATGTATATAATATTACATATTGTAGCGGGTATGAAAATTCCTGCTATCTTTACGATTTCTATCAATGTGCGAGATACGATTAGCATTTACTCGAATCATAAGGAAAAGCTAATCGGCATATTGACTGATCGCTACGTCGGCAAATGTTTTCGCGGCGCGTTCATCGAATCGATCGACGATTTGCCGAGGATTTCGCCGTGCTACATTGATCAAGACGGCGATCCTACGCATGGCACTATAACGGTCGAGATGAAAGTTACGGCGACGGTTTTCGAGCCGGGCGAAGTATTGGTCGGCTGCAAAGTTGTCTCGAAAACGGCGCAGATTATCGGCTGCACTCATCCGCATGCGGCCATTCTTATGAACGCACACGAATTGCTGAATAGTTTGGAACCCAACAAACATTTCATTTCGGTGAAAGTTGTCAACGCCCGATACGATATCGCCCGCGCAGTCAGCGTATCGGCCGTACCCTATATTCCGCAAACTTCCGATATCGTTTATAGCATTAGGCCCGTAAAAGATGTTGAAGCGCTGGCCAATTATCTCGGCCAAGAACTTCGCCGCGCCGATGAACTCGAAGCCGCCATGGAAGCGGCTGATCCGGTGGCCAAAAAATTCTTTACCGATTTATTGCTGCCGGCGGGTGTGCCGGCGACGGTGCCAAAAGGCGACAATAAATTTATCAATATTCGCGATTTGATCGCCGCTCCTCGGCAAATTAATGTTACTCGCGGCGGTTGCCCATCATTTTCGCCAGTAGTTTTGGAGGCCGCCGATCAAAAATCGAATGCATTATTGCCGACTTCTGATGTATTGTTGCTGATGCTTCGAGATTATTGCAATCAACTGCAAATTATTATCGACCATGTGCGAGTATATAATACTCCGAAAATGCTGGAAGAACATACGAATGTTTGGCGAATGATCAGCCGCGTCAAAACAATGTCGGCGCAGAAATGATTGCCACCGTCGCCGGCGATTATTGCCGGCCAGCATCGACTATTTATTTTTTGTCGGGCGCAGTGAGAGTCGGCGAAGCCGACGTCGCGCAGCGACAGCCGTTGCGCAGCAAAGGTTCGAGCGAGCAAGGAACGCAGCTCGAAGAGCGGAGTTCCTATCCGACGGGAGCAGTGATGAGAATATCATACATTTCATTGATAATATCATCGCCGACGGCGTCGAGATTGATAACGGTTCCTTCGTTGCATTCGTGCAAATCATTCCATCGTTCCCGCTTAATAAGCACATAACCAATCTCGAATAATGTATCGGCATCGGCCGATGGGATTCTATCGATAATATATTCGACTTTCGACTCACGAGAAATATTCTCGACGATTGAATTTGTTCCGCGCATAAGCGCGTCGAGCATTTCGCTCGCAACTTCTTGACCCAAATTATCGATATTCATTGGAAGCCACTTTATAGACTCCGCCTTTTATAAAACTGTAAAGATATCCATTCCAATATACTTGCAATGCGAGCCATTGATCGGTTTATGGATATAATAGAAGGCGCCGTCGAGGAATGGAAAGCCGCCGAAGGCGAATATGCCGG
>JBBAFU010000032.1:0-3895 GCA_041655275.1 Castellaniella sp.
GGTTCGAGCGAGCAATTGCCGTAGGCAATGAAAACATTGTCGAGTTATATATAGGATATAATGTCGAATGTTCCGACATTGATGATCAAAGGCAGCCTTCGGGCGCCCAACGGCGATCCCGAATTGCAGCGGCGAATGGACGAATACGTGCCGGTTGATTACATTAACGAATGGGTGCATAATAAGGAAACGAAAGTTGGGCCGCGTAATCGCGTTTTAGTGCTCAAGGCTGAAACCGCCAGCGGCAAATCGTCGGCGCTAATCGCCGAACTTTGTCGTTAGGCAGGGCGGCGCCGTCGCCGGCAGTAAAATGCCCGGCATTATCTGCACTCAGCCGCGAACGCTAACGGCCATCCGTAATATAATTCAGCTCGTCGAAGTATCGGATTATGGAACTTTTCTCAAGATCGGCGAAACGGTTGGCTGGTCGACTAGATACAATAAATTGCGGGCCAAACGATATGGCCTGCTATCGGCAACTATCGGCACGCTGGCGCAGCAGCTCAAAGTATGGACCGACGAAGAAGTTATGGCCGCCTACAAATTTATCTTGATCGATGAAACGCACGAACGCGATCTCGAAACCGACATGGTAATGTATATGCTCAAGAATTTCTTGACTCGTAACGGTAGCAATCCGGCATGCCCGTTCGTAATGTTAATGTCGGCGACTTTCGAGCCGCAGCAATTTATATCTTACTACGGATTAGATCCGATCGATAATTTTATCTGGTGTGAAGGCCGGGCATTTGGTATCGACCAACATTGGGCGTGGAATCAAGATCGTACGATCAATGATTATCCCCGCACGGCGGCGACCATCGTCGGCCGAATTGTCAAGAATGAAGATAATAACGAACCCGACGAAGATGGCAAAGGCGATATATTGATATTTATGCCCGGCGCGGCGGAAATTAAGGCGACGGCCAAGTGGTTGGAGCAAACTAACGCCGAGTTGGTAGCGAAGAATTTGCCGCCGGTGTCGGTATTAAGTATCGATTCGCCGGCGCAGCGAGACGAAAATTTATCTTTCCGGCTGCTCGATATACCGCTCGCCGAGCATCGGGTCGCCGTCGGCGGCAATATATATCCGGCCGGCCGGCGCGTTGTTATCTCGACCAACATTGCCGAAACGGGTTTGACAATTCCGTCGCTAAAATATGTTATCGATTCCGGCTACAACAAAGAAGTCGAGTTCAATCCGAATTACGGGCTGGCGTCGCTGATAGTGCGGCCGGCGCCACAATCTCGCATTAAGCAGCGAATGGGCCGCGCCGGCAGGAAATTCAAGGGCCATTTCTATCCGCTATATCCGAAATATCTTTACGAACGGCTGCCGGTAAACCAATTGCCGACAATATTATTGGGCGATACTTCGCTTATTGCGATGGGAATTATTGTCGAGCAGCTGAGATTTAAGGCCGGAACATCAACCACAACATCGTCGACGCCGCCATCGTTTTCAATCGCCGATATTGATATGGTCGACGTGCCGGCTCCTGACGCATTATGGGCGGCGCTCGAAAAACTATATGCGCTGGGAATGATTGCCCCGAAATCCCTGCCATTCAACGTCGACGCCGAAACAATGTTGGCCGGCGATTATACGGCCGGCTTCGGTTTGACAAAATTGGGAGTATTAGCCGGCCAGTTTCGAATGATCCCGCCGGAATCGATTCGAATGATTCTCGCCGGCTATGTTTGGGGCGCATCTATTCTCGACTTAATATCAATCGCCGCATATCTGATCGTCGGGCCAACTCGCTTCGAAGGCGTTGCGAAAATGGGCGAGGATGAAGCTGAGCCGGCGAATGAATCTAGGGCTCTGCCCTTTAACCCGGCGAATGAATCTCGAGCCGGCGGCGGCGATGATGCCGAGTTTATCGAAGCCGAATATGTCGGTGCCGCGCCGAGCAGTCGAGGCCGCCGGCAGAATCATAAAGCGCCGCCGAAACGCAAAGTTAAGCCAGGAATTAACTGGACAAAATTATATGCGCTGGGCGAGCCCGGATTTCTCGGCGGCAAAGGCCAGCTTTATCGAACTCGAATGCTCATCGGCGACGAATTTATCGACGGCATTTTCATTCTCAACGCGGCGAAGCGGGCGCTGGCCGAGGTAGAAAATACCGATATGGTTTTGCGATTATTCGAATGGGCGACTGAATATCGAGTAAATTGGCATTCGCTAATGGCATTCTTCGCCGCTAGAGATGAGATTATCGAGCAAATGTTAGTTGCGGGTTTTGACGTATTCGCCAACGAAGGAACGGCGCTGATAAATGCGCATCCTAATAATTTCATCGATACTTTGGCTAGACTAAAACATTGCATTTACGACGGATATCGCTGCAATATTCTGCGACTCGGCGGCGACGGGGTTTATCGATCGGGCGGCGTTCCGCCTTTCAACCCGGCCGACGGCAAATCTCTTGGCGGCGTTGAAATCGCCACTCCGTCGATATTCAAAAAAGATGAAGTCGAAGCAGCGGCCGAATCCGAATACGGATGGACGCTAAAAGTTCGGCCGAAAGTATTGATTCACGCCGGCCTATCGGTGCAGCAATTGCCGGCAGGTAATTACGAAGTCATCGCCGGCGCCGTATCGGCGATGGATGGATTCGTCAATATCGATGATACATTTTTAGCGTAAAGCCGGCCGGCTGTTCGCCGGTTAGTATTTTTTGCCAAATAATTTTCGCCGAAGCCAGCCGTCGGGTCGGCAAAAAATAAAGGGTGAAAATACAATTTATCTGCCCTTTATTAAGCGGGATTAAAAGGGCATGTCGTATATAGAAACATGTCCATTACTAATATCAAATCACTTGCCGAGTATCATCGGATAATCGATGAATCAACAACACTTGTTATCGTTCGCATTTTTGCCCATTGGTGTGGAGCTTGCCGGCGATCTTCCGACGCGTTTGAAAAATTGGTAAAACGATGGATTGGCCGAGTGGATTTTTATCAACTAAATGCCGATGATGCTCGGCCAAGTGATTTGGCGACTATACCGGCGCATATATTTGCCCGTAAAGGAAAGCGTGTCGGCACAGTTTGTTCGTCCGATATCGCCGACCTGGAATTATATGTGCGATTTAATGTCGATGGTTAGTGGCGTTCCCGCCCATAAATATAATTTATTTTTTGTTTATGATGCATTGTAATTGTTAGGTTGACTTCGCCCGCCGCGATTGGCGAATGAACGGGCGGCGCCCCATCTATCGACAAGATTTTGCAGTCGAGCGATTTCATCGCGGCATCGAGTTAATATATTGGCCTGCACTCGGATTTTTGATTCGGCTTCTTCGAGCTTAACTTTCATTACGGCATTTTCTACTGACAATGCGGCAGCCGACAATTGCGTCGGCGCCGACGCCGGTTCATTATCGACCGATGCTTTTGATATATCGTTTGGTTGCGACGTGGTCGCTGACGCCGCTGGCGCCATCGGCACAACCTCGATAAAATGAAATACGCCGGCGTCGACGATAGTCTTATATTTGCCGATCCATCCGTCAGCGACGGCAATGCGCATTAATTTTAGCCGGCCAACATCGACGACGAAATACATTCCCGCCGCAAATTGTTCTTCGAAAACACTTCCTCGGCCGAGCCGTATTTCGACTTTCGACGTCAGCTCCGATGATGTTGGCACGGCCGCTAACACGCCGCTGGCCGATGGAATATTTTGCTGCTTATTAAGTTTGATAGCGTAATCGGCCGCCGCCCGGCGAACGTCTAACGACTGCTGGACGGCAACTTTGGTTACGTTATTATCGGCAAGTAATATCACGTACATGGTATAATAAAGGCTCCGCCTTTTAATCCGATTTATATAGTATGGATAAACTAATCAACTATTATCTTTTATGCAGCGCCGGCAGCGGCAAAGTTC
>JBBAFU010000033.1:0-3574 GCA_041655275.1 Castellaniella sp.
GAGGGAAAATATATCTGTCGATAATCGATCGCAAGTTCGCGTCAATATATTTCGATACATTTTCATCCTTGCGGGCCGTAGCCAAATTCGCCGACGCCGTAGCTTCCTGAATTCTATCGGCGATGAAAGATACGATAACATTGCCGTCAGTTTCTTTTTGAATCTTTCGGAAAATTGGATCGTCGACTTCCATTGCTTTCTCGAGTTCGCCGATAATAAATCGGCTGACCGGATCAGTGTTGTTAACGCCGTAAACGATATTGTCGGTGATCTCGTTATCGCGAGTCATGCCCAGCGCCCGAAATACCAAATAATACGGCAAGTCGAATTTGTTATTTTTGCCGCGGGTAATTTCGAGTGTAATCGCGCCGGTATTCAGATGTCGAATAATCGCCATATACGAGTTTTCGAAACCGTCGCCGGGCTTGGATAAGAATGTTCCACGGGCAATTTCATTCTTGTGCATATTGTGATGCACATGGAATGAATTATTCGTAATATTCTCGAGCGAATCGATGGACCATTCCAAACCCTTCAAGATGAAATATCCGCCGGGGTTTGCGGGATCTTCCTGCAGCGCACGCTTTGCTTCTCGCGACATATTCGCCGTTACGCAAAGATCGCTGCCGACCATGCACGGAATGCTGCCGATGCGATGATTGGTGATAGTATCGGTGCGAGTTTTCGTAGTACCGTTTTGATACTTCGCCGTCGCCTCGATAACGGCCGAGATTAGCAGCTGATTCGAATAAGTTAGCTGCCGCTGGCGAGCTGCATTCGGAGTGAGCTGCGTAGGATGGCCGCTTTTGAACATATTAGTCATTGGCGGCTGGAGTTGCACATCGGTAAATTGGACCTTGAAAGTAATATCCGTAATTTCCCGATCTTGCTCGGTTTTATCCCGCAGATTTTTTATGCGAGCTTCAACCGTAAATATCTCGGTAATAATTTGCTTGATGCCGGTAGTGATGAAAGCATTCATCGAATCGATATGATGGCCGGCGATGCCTTTACGCTGGATTTCAGCGAGTACGAGCATCATCATGTCGCCCTCGGAAATGGCGGGCACGGGCCGGGGTTTCATAGTTTTATCGCGGGTTTGAGTATCGGCCGGCGCATCATTGATTGCCGTAACGGCATCAGAATCGACAAACGAGGTAATATCTTCCATCTATATATAGCATATAACAGTTTAACATATAATCAATTTGAGCCTTCGGCTCGGGCTTGATCGAACCCGGCCTCGCTTCAGCTTCGCCTCGCTCTGCAACGGCTTCTCACGGCGCCATACGATTCGTAAGCGGTAATGTATAGCGCCATTGTATATCACAATCGGGCAAAGCCCAACAAAAAAATAAATGGTGCCGGCCGGCATACATTATTCGCCGTCGATGATTGCCGCGATATCGATTCGGCCGACGATTGCCGGAACCATCTTATCGACTGCGGCCGCAATATTATTCCGACATTTCCACGGCAGGCCGGCGGCGATGTGAACAATTTTGCAGCAAGCAATAAATATCACATCGTGGGCACATGGCAGGTCATCGCAATTTGCCATAACCAATTCGTATGCGCGATTTATTACCGCGGCCAGCGCCGTTTTTTCGGTATGTTTGCCGACCCAATATTTCGTCAGCGGGCTGATCGATACTTTTTGCGGCCGCCACCAAATGTCAGTAGTCGGAGCAAAATCGGGTACAGATCTATAGCCGGGAATTATTTTATCGATGCCGGGTATGATAGCCAACAGATTGATAATGTTCGACGGCGTAAATCGCCGCTTCGGATCGCAAGTTAGGCATCGAACTAATAACCGCATGACGGCGATTCCCATTTCGGGGTCGGATCGAAATTTATCTTCGACGACGATTTCATACCGGCGACGCACAGCTTGCTCGATAGTTGCCGCCGATAGCGATCGCAATTGCGAAATGCGGGCGGATGTCGTCGTCCTCGGCTTAACGCCCATCGCACGGCAAATATATTCGGTCGAGTCGAGAAGATTTTCGGGCGTGGAACTAACGCCGATAAATGGAATGCCGAATATGTCGGCGACGGTGCAGCCGAATGCCCATACATCGCTAAGCGAATAAACCGATAGCTGCTTCGTTGCCGAATTCATCTCCGGCGGCCGGTAAGAAAATGCGTAGAAAGCTTCGTAACGGGAATTATGAGAATAGATAAGCGGCGCCGACGCACTGAAATCGCAGATAACTGCTCGTCCGTCGGCATCCATCAGTATATTGGCCGGCTTAATATCGCAGTGAATAACTTGGCGGCGCTGCAAGTGCTGCAGCGCTTGGCCCATATCGTGGATAAATCGAATAATGTCAGCCGGCGCCGGCTTCGCCGCTATCCATTCGCGCAATGGCGTCATCTGCGGCATCGTCAGCACGGCGGCCGGCGCATCGGCTGCGGCATCGGTTGACGAAATCGCCCATTCAATGCTATCAAACTTAATTATCGACGGATGATCGAGCAATGATGTCGCCCAAACTTCCCGGATGGCGGCGTCCATACAAGTCAAATACTTGCGGGCGATTTTGCCGTCGCCGCGAACTAGCGAATGCGTGCCTCGGCCGAGAGTTGGCAATTCCAAATTATCGCCGCCGTCCATCGAATATAATATCCCGCATTGTTATATCAAATATGTTTGGTCGGCTTCGCCTCCCAAACTGCTCGGGCTGGCGGTCTCGCCTCGCTCCGCTTCGGCTTCGAACCCCGGCGCCCTGCGCCAGCTATTATTCCGCTTACGATTATGTCGGCAAGCGCAGGGCGCCGGGGTTCGAAGCCGAAGCGGAGCGAGGCGAGACCGCCAGCCCGAGCAGGGAGCGCAGCTCCCAAATAAATGATCGATATGATAATATCATTCAATGGGGAAGAACGATAGCACACGATTGAAAGCCGAGGAATCGGACAGCGAAAGCGGTAGCGGCAGCAGCGATAGTGATAGCGGCGAATGCAACATTACCGTCCAATATGGAATATTTGTCGACATTGAATTCGACGATTTATTCGACGAACTGATCGGCGAATATTGCCCAGAAATTCTCGATGATTATAAGTTAGCCCCAAAATCGACGATCGTGAGATCATACAACGGCAATGATGACGCTTCGCAAGTCGGCATTGTCGTCGCCGAAATGGGTATCGACGGCCCCACATACGATGGCGGCGGCGCGTCGATGATGATCGACCCGGCCAAACTTATCGAGCTTGAAGATGATCATCGCGAAGCGATTGAGTATATCAGCGATTTACATGAAAAGTTCGTCGGCCGATTTAAGGCCCGCAAAATTAATCCTCGCGAGGAATTGCAACTCGGCTGGAATGTTTCGGAGGCGCTATGGTAGAAGCTTCGCTTCTTGCTCGCTCGAACGTTCGCTACGCGAACCTCCTCACTGCGCCCAACATATTCGCCGGCGAAATTAGTAACTCGCTTTGGCAAAATTATTATCGAAGATAGAAATTCTGCTGATTATTTTTTTTATGATGGCGTCGGCAAAAAACCGATGTAAAATCGCCGGCAAAAAACCGATGTAAAATCGCCGGCAAAAAATACCGATCGTGA
>JBBAFU010000034.1:0-3544 GCA_041655275.1 Castellaniella sp.
CGGCTATTCGGCCGAGCGTCGGCGGATTTAGCCAGCCGAAGATTTCATTCGATCTCAGTTCCGCCGGCAGTTTTCTCAGTAAATCGTCGATCATGACAGCGTATATAATTCCACATATACGAAATCAAATGTTTGAGCGACGCCCTCCGGGCTTGCTCAATGCTCACTCGAACCCGGCGTCGCTTCGCTCCGCAACGGCTTCTCACTGCGCCAAACAATATCATCGACAAATTCGTTTACGGTTCGTAGGGCGCAGTGAGAAGGTTCGCGCAGCGAACGTTCGAACGAGCATCGAGCGAAGCTCGAATTTGAAAGCGCTATTGCATAGCATAGTGAGCGGTTGCCGAAGGTAACAAAACATGCATTCGGCCGACATCAGAAACTTAATCATCGGCTATATTCCTCGATTGGATAATAGCCGCTATCGGCTCGCACAAACTTGCAAGATTTGGCGCCAATCGGTCGCCGCCGCAGATGAATTAGCGCCGCTGACTTGGGAAGATGCGGTGGCCAAAGTAGAAAAAATATACTGCGTAATCAAAAGTACGGACGACATTGATTTGATCGCCGCCGCGAGGATAAAATCTCTGCTGGAGTATACTTGGTGGCGCTGCGATTCGCCGCCGCCACTGTCGGCGCTGGCAAAATATGCCGACGTTCTGCCGCGCCGATTATTTATCGAACTGGTAAATGCTAAAACAATTATTCCGATACAAACCACATATCGGCTAGTTAAGCATCAGCCCGGCCGTGCAAACGCCGTCTGGGACGAAGACATGATGAACGCGTGGAGCCAACTCCCGCCGATACGCATTGATTTCGATGGCGGCGAAGATACTGCCCGGCTAATATTGTTCGAATATGTTCGGCGAACGACTTCCTCAAGACTAAATGTTCAGTGTTTTATCCGCGAAATCAATGCCGATGCAAATTTCATTAAGCGAGTATTGACTCCGCCGTTTTGCATGCTGCTTATCAAGTATGCAATTATGTGGGAAGCGGCGGACATCATAATTACATTGACTTCGATTATGGACGAGCATAAAATCCCGCCGCTTTACCGTGATCCATGGCTATCGCCCTTCGGAGACGACCCGTGCTGGGATGTCAACGAAGCGCTTAAATTATATTTCCACCAAAAAACATAATCGTGTTGCGGCCGTTTTATTTTTTTGCTGGCCGATCAAATATCGATCGATAATTTCGCAAGTTCGCCGGCGATTCCCCTGCCGAGCGGCGTCGGCCGCCTTCGTTTCGGCAAAGCGAATAAATTCTCGCGAAGCATTCGGACATGAGTTGGCTCGAACCAACGGCTTGACTGGTCGAATCCGACGTTAGCATCTAATCTATAATCGAATGCTTTGGCGAGATCGGGCCGATCCCATTCGATAAATGTGTCGGTGACGCGGCGGCGGATCGCCGAATGACGAAGTTCGTCGCGAGTCATATGCGCCGCCAATATCATAAATCCATACTTCGATCCGAGAACATGCTCGAGCAAGTTATTTCCCCGGCAATGGCCGGCATATATTTTGTCGTTTTCGCGAATGTGACTGTAGAACCAAAATAGCGCCGCCATCGATAAGAATAATTTTGGCGATACGAAATCGATCATCAATATTCGCAACATGCATAAACTATAAGACGGGTCGTTGTCGTCTTGCATTGCGTCGAATATCCGCCGGAGAATGTTCGTCGGCATTACGAAGATTACTTCGGTGAGTATGTATACATGCGTTTTGGCGAATAATGCGGCAGTAAATTTGGCGGCGATGTCGTCGCCCATTTCTACGGCCGCTGCGGCGAGCTTGGAATGAAAATCGTTATTCGACGGCATCATCCAATAATCATATTTGCCTTTCACGGCCGGCCGATCGATAATTACTCGAACCCAAAATTGCAGATACGATCCCGATAAATAATTTTCTACCCGGCCGGCCGGCGCATCGTCGACGACTAGAAACGCATTGCACGTCCAATATGATTCTTGCCCCTTGCTATGATAAATTATTTGCTCGTCGCCGAAAGTTTTGCGGAGATGATTTTGGTATTCAAGATTCATCTGCGGAGCCATGCCGGCGATGATGAATTCGATGTAATATTCGCCGGCCCATGTCATTTGACGGCGAACGGCGGCGGCGTCGATGGTCGATAATCGCCGAACATCACAGCAATAAATGATGACATCTATGCAACTTGGGCCACAACAATCTGGCCAATCGGCGACAATATTTAGCCGGCCGGCCGTCTCGACATCGATTTCATATCCGCATAAACATTCGAAGGCGGCGTCGCCGCCCGGCGAAAATATCTGAGCGAGTCGGCCAATAAATTTCTCTCGGCCGGGCCCGATAATTATTGCGCATAACGGCCGATCTATATCTCGACGTATTTTATAGTAAGGCTTGGCCATCGCCGGCGAATTTGTTGTGCTATAACCGATATTTGTTTGCAATCAAATTTTTACCGCCGATGTTGCGAAGCAACTCCGATCATAACAAATTTTTGCAAGTCGATGTCGAAAAAATAAATTGGGTTGACGCAGCTAGGAATTTTTTAGCCGCCGCTGACGTTCGCCATAAGTTTCGAACGAGCCATCATCGCGACGAAAGCAGCAGTCATCGCGCCGTTTGATCAGTGCTATCCATTGGTTAACTCGTCTCGTCGGCTCGTATTCGCGAACATACTCAAGATGCGAAATGTAATTGAGAGAATTCGGCGTCGATAAAATATGCCGGGCAATGCGCCAACTTCCGTATTCGACGGCTGCTCCGAGCAAAATATCATCGGCGAATGTGCCGCGAGTTTTTCGCATGCGGGCGATGGCATATACGTTGTCGTTCATTATCGCTTCCATCTGCCGGCCGGCGGGCACGTTCTTAACGGCGACTACATCAGTTGCACCCTCGATACGAGCGGCGGTTTCATAATTGCTGCAATTCGTAATTAAATCTCGATAAACCGCCATTTGCGCCGGAGGCGGCGCCGCCGCGATCAATCGCAATGCATCGACATGAATCGGTATTTTTTTGAAGTCGCCGTAAAACGGGTAATCGTCGCCGCTGTACCAATAAATGTATCGCATATATTTATGTTCCCATCTCACCAGCAATTTCGATAAATCATCCGCACTATAAATCGCCAGCGAGATTGAAACTCCGCGCGGCCGATCGATCCAAGCGAGAGTTAACGGCCGGCATTTATAGTAATTAATTGCCGCTTGGCGCCAGTATTTATTCAGGCCAAATACGTCCGGCGGCAACTCCAGATACGAAAATATGTAATTCAAAATATCGATCAGTGGCCGAACTGATGACATTACTACGTTCCAATAATGTAACTGAATAATCAATTTTCGATTCTTCGCTTCGAAAAAAAACAATAAATGGAGTTCGCCGGTTAGCCGCAGACGCAATCGTGCAAACATTTGCAGCAGTCGCAGCTTTCTTTGCATGCGGCGCCGCAGATGCATTCGCAAATGCAGCCAAATCGGCAATGGCAGCAGCTGCAATTATTACACGGTATTTGGCATATTACTCGCTGT
>JBBAFU010000035.1:0-3364 GCA_041655275.1 Castellaniella sp.
AGCGGAAATCCAGCCCAACCGTATCGGGCGAGAAGGTCGGCCCGCAATAATGCATCGGCCAGCCGGTAAATTCGGCGATACTCGACGCCACTTCGGAAAGTTGCTTTCTTATCGATGTTGACGATTTTATCGCTCAACTCGGAAAGATATTTTGTCGCCGCCTTGACGCAATATTTGTCGAGCGCTTCGTATTCCTCGAGAGTAAGCGTTTCGTGGGGCTGTGCATCCGGCGGCTGAAACTCATCGGCGCCGACAATGAATCGGGCCAATACGCCGACGGCCGATTTCTTCACATAATAATTCAGATTGATTTTCATCGGGTCGGCCGACGATTGGCTGGCCTCGTAAATATGGATAAATTCCATAAAATCGCCGTTCTTCATGTCGATCTTTTTGCCGGTTGGCATCCATTGTTGTTCTTTCTCGACCATAAGATAAGCGAATTTGTCGCCGGCGTCCGGCGGAGTGTAAAGCGCCCGCAAGCGGTGCGCTTCCTCGCGATCAGCTTCGGCGGGAGCATTATGCGCCAAAGCTTCGTATCGCCGATGCATTTGCTGCATTCGGCCGACAAATCGCAGCACGGGTTTGTTCTGCTTATGCGGCTGATAACGCGCCATTTGCTTGAACATTTCCAGCGGCCAATCGCCGCCATGAATCCGCGCAATTTTGCCGGTAGCAATATCGAATAACGATTTTTCATTCTCGGGCGCTAGCACCTCGAGAATAACTTCCATGCCGATATCTTTGACGAGCTGACTTTTGCCCTGCTTAATGATATCGATGCCCTTAACCATGGGCTTTTCGTTGTAGAAATTAATTTTGCCGATATGCGGCGTCATGAAATATTTCTTCTTGCCGCATAATACGGCCGGCCAACCAACTTCTTCGTAGGCCATTGTCAAATAATTGCAGCCGTTATCGGTAATAAGCCATTCGTTGACTTGATTGCGAATAACTGCGATTACATCCATCGTAATTTGTACGATTTCTTCCCAATGTTTTAGCCTAGCGGCCAGCCGATCACGGCGGCGAACTTCGGCAATAATATCGGGAAGCGGACTTGATGCAGTGGCTACGCAATACTTCGGCCGGCGTACGGGCTCGATAATTCTCTGCCTCGCTTCCGCTTCGGTATACGATTTCGCTGCTATCCGAACTAATTCGGATTCATACCAATCATAGCTATGCTGGAGTCGATTCCAAGCAATGACGGTATACAATGAATCGGTGTCGCCGTATTTCGTTTCGTTCATCAATTCCAGCGTATAGGCGTGCACCGACTTAATGTTGTATTGACCCATTTCAGTTACGCCAGCGGCGATATGGATCGAGTAAATCGACGACCGGAAATTGCCGGTTTCGCCGTAGAAAGTATTGGCCAGCACTTTGAGTGCGCCTTCTTTCGACTTAACTTTCGCCGCCAAGAATACGATATCCGCCAGCGATAAGATTTCGCCGTCGATTTCGTAAGATTTAAGATTATCTTTTTCCATCTGCTCGATAAGCTCGTCGAGTTGCACGCGCCGGCGCTTGACCGGTACTCGCTTCTCGAAAATCTTTTTGACGACGTAGGCGAAAATTCCCATACGCTCGCCCGGCAATTTTTGGCGGCCGGGCACTGGCTTATATGAAAACTTCGCTTCGGGATTGCTCGGCGCCAAATCTTTGACGTCGGCCCGATCAGTTTGCAGGATAGCCGCATTACGAATTTGCCGCGTTACAACGCTCCCATCGGGGGTTGCTTCGACGCGATCGTAGCCGGCTACTGTCGTCGTTTCGTTGCGGCCGACGATGCCGTTATGGCGAACTACCCATGCTTGGACAGTTACGGGTGTATTCGAGGGCAAACCTTTCTTCTCGCCTTGCTCGCATTGCACGGGCCCGATTTGATGAATCGAATAACCTTCGGCACGAAGCCTTTCAACTTCGGCCGGATCGTAAACTAATACGTCCGGAGATAAGTTATATGTGATCATCAGATTCGGGTATAGCGATGCGAAATCGAGACCAGTTAACGGCCGATCGACTAATCCCCGCACGGGCGGGAATACGTGGGCGCCCGGATAATGAATCTTTTCATCTTGGCGCTTGTTTTCGGTGGGGGCTGCGGGGAATGCAATATTGTATCGAGTACAATAACTGCCGATAAGATTTCGGACTTTCATTCCATCGGCCCGCCAGAATGAATCGTATAGATTCACGAACGACATTGTCGACAGCTCGCGTTTGTCGTAAGTAATAACGCGGGCGTTGAATAATTGCTGCGGCCGGACACAATCAATAACGCAATAATAGGCGACATCGCCCATATGCTTAAGATTAATCGGCCGTTTGATGCAATGACAACAACTAGTTCTATCATCGAGCGGAATTTCATCGTCGAGATCTGGAACATGTTCTTCGCATACATCGCAATCGTCGCCGCAATGACATTCGTGACAATCGGCCAACTTGCGGCTGCGTTCGTAGATGCGAAACATGCGTTTGTAAGGCATATCTGCCTTCGACTCGATTTTGTTGCTTTCGAGGAAGAAATTTAGCGATGCTAATTTCTTAACTTCCATTCGAGTGTAAAGTTTCAGAAATGTCGGCAACACGTCAGTATCAATCCAGCCGGGAATTTGCGCGGCGGATATAATTTCGTGATCGAGTTCGGCCGATATCTTGATTTTCTCGGAACGGAAACTCCAGCGCATAACGCGTTCTTCATTACGGGCGTTGGGCGGAGCCATCGTATCTTCGCCGTCGACATAGTGATCCGGTATCATCGACAGCCGGTCGAATAAATATCCGAGCAGCCGCTGGCGGCGAAGTTTTTCGAGAAATATCGGCCAATCAAAACAACCGCCGTTGAATGCGCCGAGAATATCGAAGCGCATTCGCGATTTAATTTCGATATCGGCCAGCATCATTTCTCGCTCGTCGGGGCAGGCGACTGTGATGTCGACATCGGCCCGCGGCTGCGCATCGCCGATCTGACAACATACGCGAACGTATGAATCAGATGTATAATGCGGAAAGTAAGCGCTGCACATCATGAAAATGGTATAATCCAAATCAGACGGCTTCGGCGGTTCGCCGTTTTGCACTTGCTGATACGTTTCGATATCCCACATCGCCGTCATAGTAAGATCTTTGCTGAGCAGCGTTTTGAGAGTTGGATTCGCATCGTATTTTTTCTGCCGAGCTTGGTTTATGCGATAAATGTTCGTCGCATAGCCATCTTCGCTGCGGCCGTTTGGCGCCATTATGTCGATTTTCAGGCAAATGTAGTCGACGCCGGCGCGATCTTCGGCAACATCGTCGCGGACGTAATTTTCTACACGATTCCAGTCGGCGGTGTTGAAACGATAATCGCGGGCGA
>JBBAFU010000036.1:0-3223 GCA_041655275.1 Castellaniella sp.
GGCCGCTTGCGAGCCGTTTGGCTTGGCCCAACAAAAAAATAAATACGGCCGGCGGCCGTGTCAGCTATTTGGCGAGCAAGCGCAGCAATCGGATGTGGAAATTCCATCGAGGAATATCAGCCGTCGTCGATTGGCCGTCATTCCACCAAGCCGGGAACGTAACTTTTTCGGCGGGAATATCGGCGACGTCATCCGGGCTAATAGTTCGGCCGATAAATTCCGAGATAATGGCCAACATCGATGCGTCGACATCGGCAGCATACGCCAAAGTCATTAGCGGCCCGTATCGCGAATTGGCGAGAAGCGATATTGCTTTCGACGGATACTTTTGCGATTCGACAATTTCGTCGGCAGTCATGAAGTCGGTATAATTTTCCCTCCCCCACGCGATATCACGAGCATTGTCGACGTAAATTATGTGATTCGATGCTAGCGTTAGATATTGTCCAATCGACAAATCGTTGGCATTAATGCAAAGCAATTCATACTCATACTGACAATCCAGAAGTTGTCGGCGGCAATATTCCGGCAGCAGCATTACGGCCCGAACTGCATTTTTCAGCGGCCGAGTTTTGACCAGTTCGGCGTGCGGGATAAGGCAAGATCGGCCGACTTGCGCCGCCCGCAGCGTCAATAACTGCTTGCCAAATGTTGCCAAATTGGGTTCGTCCGATACCATCGGCAGAATTTGCATCGCGGCGATAACGGCGGATTCCCAGTTAATGTCGAGCGCCCATTTAAGCTGGTCGGCAGATTTAGCCCGCAAGATATGGTCGACAATAAATCCTGCCAGCGATGATACAGCCGCCGCCAAGTTATCAAAATCCATATTTTTGGCCGAGTTGATCATGAATATGGGGAATTTATGTTTCGTCCCATTGATCGCAGTGTCGAGCCATTTTCGATAGCTGCTGACCGTATTTTTTGTAGCAACATCGCCGACAATGATGACGGGATGATGCTTCGAAATCTCACCGAGCGCCGTCACGTCAGTAGTAGGTATCGCAAGCCGAATATCGACGGCATAAATTACTACATGCGTCAGCGTCGGCGTTTTCGGCATATCGCCGATGGCGAATAATCCGGGTAGAGCGGCCGGAAGGCGGCGGCAGAAATCGGCGATGACGCGTTTTTGCTTACCGACAACTAGTGCGGTGATGGGCGTCAACCATTTTTCGAACGTACTAAGTGAATGCGCTGATGGGGTAATCGTAACTGGCATCGTAACGAGTATGGATATGCAGATTCAAACTTGGCCGGCGGGAAAAAATAAATCGCCTGCGCGATTCTGTGATAATGTAGGGCGAGCGGCGACATCGAGCTTCGCTCGATTAGCGAAGCCCGAAGGGGCAGAGCCTCGCGGAGCGGGGCCCGAGCCGTTGCCGAAGGCAACATTAGTCAGCTTGCGCTTTCGGCGCGGCAACTCGGCGGGGTTGCTTATTGGCGATGTAAGCTGCGCCTCGCGCCGTTGCCATCCGTTTTCGAGACGATCGAAGCGGCGGTTCGGGACGATCGGGCGCCGGCGCATTCGGCTCGATATCCATTGAATCGCGGCCAGTAGTTAGCATCAGCAATGATTCAACCGCCGCATACGGAATCGTTGCTTTTTTCGTCGCAACTTTGAGTCGGCGATCGGTCGACTTGGCCGGTGCCGCCGCCGATGATGATGTGGCCAGGCCAATCATTTTTGGTTGCTCAGCCGGTTGCATCGGCGATGGCGGGCGCGATGACGGCGGGCGAGGAGCTGCCGGTCGACGAAACCATGGCCAAGTTAATGGCGGCGTCGCCGTATTCAAAGTCGGAACTTCCGATCCATGAGTTCGCTTGACGGCCGCGGCCGGATCGATGATAACGAGAGCTTCGAAACAAATCATCGAGAAAGTCTGCCAAGTAAAATTGCCGCCCGGATTTTCCATGATGAAAGCATTTGGGCACGCCGACGATGGCCGCAAATCGGCAAACATTTCCGGCTGCTTGGCAATATTTTGCATCATTCGTTCGCCAACTTCGGCGGCTTTTTCCGTTTCGAAGAAATCGAGGATCATCGTCGCCCGCACGGCTCGCCGAGCCAAATGATAAACGGCGGTAACAAATTCCGCTTGCGATTTCGCCGCCACGACGACATACTTCGGCTGCAATTCGCCGGCGGGATAATCGGCAGTAATGATATACACGCCGGGCTTAGCGATTTGCAATATTCCTTGCTTCAGGAATAGCCAATTGCCGGTATCATCCATCACCGATGTGGGGTCAACCCATTTTTTCTTGTGCGCCAGCGATTTAGCGTACAAGAATTGTTGCGAATCCCAATACTTGATATTATATTCCGGGTCGATGATGGAATATCCGGTCGCATGATAGATATCGATGATATCGGATTGAGATGGGATGTTTAGCAATACTCGTGCATCGTTCACCGTAATCATTATCGACATGCCGCTGCGAGATAATTTTTTGCTGCTGGCGAAATCGCACCAATCAACTGCGGCATTATCGACGAGCTCGAAATGATGCGGGAAAATACCGTTTTGCTGGATGGTAATCGTGTTAACTTCCATAATCAATCAGATCAGAAAATTATAGTTAAGATAAACTCAATTTTGTGGCGTCGACTGCGCCTTCTCCGAAGGCTCCGCCGCGCTTCGCGCAGCCCCGATTCTCGAGGCTCTGCCCTCCGGGCTTCGCTCTCGACCTTCGGTCGTTCGCCGACTCTCACTCCGCTAGTTAGCAAACCGCATACAAATATAATCGTCGAAAAAATAAATATTGATAGGCGGTGTCAGCCAAACTTACGATTCATCTTCGGCAAACCACCCAGTCGAAATGTTTATCGCGTCAATCATATTTTCGGGCGTGATGAACATAACAATAAATGACTGACGATTTGTTTCGTCGATTGAAAATGCGATTCGCTTCACTGCTTCGCGGCGACCGAGCCGGGGATTTTCATTAACTATATTCCATATTCGGGATAGTAGATTGCCGTTGATCATCTCCGCCGGGTTCGTCGAGCTTAGTCGAACGATATCATTCGCGTATACATCTTGCTGCCGCAGGGCGAAAATTGCTCGATTGATATATCCGAATGAATCGGCCGCAATCATTGCCGTGCTGGCGGCGCTGCCGACGACGTAATAACCCGGCTGCGGATTTCTTAGCACTTGTAATAGCCTGCCGGACTGCATATCCGGTTCCCACCCGCCGATGTTCGAATTACTATCTT
>JBBAFU010000037.1:0-3045 GCA_041655275.1 Castellaniella sp.
CCGAATGTAATTCTTGCAAGCCGGCGAGAATATCTTTTGTCCAACGGCAGACAATGGACGGCGGAAATCCGACATCTTTTTGCCGGCGAATTAGTCGACCAAGATGATCGCCGGCCAAATCAAAAACGATGCACGGATGATCGCGAGGCTCGCCGCCGACGATAGTCGAATGTGTGAAGAAATCGCGCCAGCCCATAATGTGACCGCTGCGATCACCGCCGCCAACTTTGCCGTCGACGGGCGGAAATAATCGGCTGTGGATGGAAATTTCATTCTCGTAGTACGGCCGATTGGAACTTCCAATTCGAAAAACTTTTATAGCTTGACGGTTGCCGGCGTCGATAGTTTCCCAAACGGTAGCAAATCGGCCTTGGCCAAGTCGCTGAACTATAGTTTTGCCGGCAATAATATCGCCGGGAGCAAATTCGCAATGGGATGAATTCCCGCTTCGTTGTTTTTTCTCCGGTTCTTCCGTCGGCCGCGATAGCAAGTCGTCATTCATGTTGGCTGTATCAATAACCGATGCGGCTTTAACTCGCCAATCGGCGGATACTAATTCCCACCGGCCGGCGAAGTTTCTTTCCGCCGCGGCAAAAAATAAAATCGCTGACACAATACGGGGATCATCATCGGCGATCATTCGAGAGATAAATTCGCAAATCGATTCATCGGCGGAGATGGTTTGTTATTTCTGCCGCGGCCGCCTCGACCACGGTTGCCGCCGCGCTGAGATTGCGCCGGCTTCGGCGAATCATTCCGCCAATCATCGCTTTGACGTTGGCCATCGCGCCTCCAAGAGTTGGCGGCGGCGCCGCCGCGACCGCGGGGACTTCTCGGAGATCCGAATCGAACATCATCGAGCCGCGGCGAGCTAATCAGCAATTGGAATTCGTCGCTTGCAACAAATTCTTCGCGATATAGGCGACGCGCCGGCGGTTTTTCTCGTTTCGGCCGCAATAATACGGTTGGCTCGGCAACCATCGGCGGGGATACGATGCCGGCAATGTTTTCGTCGACGACAACTCGTTCGTAAACGACCCACCATTGCTCGGTATCTTCCCATTTGCCGCGAGTATCCCACGGCTTTTCGATGCAATAATGAATCATGGCGGATTTCTCGCCATCGTACCAATCATTCTTGCCAGCCGTCCAATGAAATCGCTGATGAATGTGAGTCATCGGCCGGCCCATATCGACCGCAATCTGCGATACCATTTGCTCGTCGGTGCCGGATCCGCAGAATATATTGCCGAACGAATCATTGAATATTTTTTGACCTTTGGGCAAGTACGGGCTATAATGCCCGCGGCAAGCTCCGCGGCATTTACTGCAAACTTTCGTGAATTCGCCGGGATTGTATTTCTCGACGTATCCCATGAACTTCGACCAAAGTTCGGCCGACGGCGCAACCATTATAGCACCGCCGCCGGCGACGAAAGTGGCGGGCACGGCGCCATTGATGCGGCCGGGCGGCGCGAAGTGAAGCGCCTGACGAATTTCGTCGAGCGAAACTTCATCGCCATGGTCCAAGAACTTTCGGCCGGGGCCGGGAAATCGATCAATCATAGTGCCGCCGGGATATTGGTACGACCACGGCGACGAGTAGCAACCCGCCGGCGCCGATAATTCGAATAAATCGTCGACGTTGGTCCGAACCAAAATATCGGCGTCGATAAATAAGATTTTATCGTATTGGCCGCCATCGACACCCATAAGATCGGGATTCATAATATGCCATTTAGTGCATGATTTGGTAATCCATCCGCCGTAAATGCTATCTTGCAGCTTAGTAGTTAGCCGATTGGCGCGGATTTCGATCACGGGGATTTCGACGATATGCGTAAATAGTCGGCTGAGTCGCACCCGCGCGGCGGCGGAAACGGTAGCGTCGACCATGCAAATACGATCGATGGTACTGCCCGAATCAATAAGCGATTGCGCCAACACTAGCGCGCCGGCGACGTATTTTTCGGTGAGCATAACGAGAGTAGCATAAGCGTATCTGGGGATTTCCATAATTGCGAGTAACGTATCTTCGTACTAAACACTTTATTACCGCCCGGCAATCAATTTTCGTTGGCTACGCCAACTGCTCGGGCTGGCGGTCTTCATCTCGCTCCGCTCGATTCCGAACCCCGGCGCCCTGCGCTAGATAATATCCCGCTTGCGATTTTGTTGGCCAGCGCAGGGCGCCGGGGTTCGGAATCGAGCGGAGCGAGATGAAGACCGCCAGCCCGAGCAGTGAACGAGGAAGTCGGCCGCAGGCCGGCGACCGAGAGAACTACATCGGTGTCTTATGCAGCCGGGCATATAAGTCGTCGCCGGAGTAAATTCGCAATACGCCCGTCGGCATATCGAATGACATTTTAACGGCGACGGGATCGTCGACATCTTCGCTATCGTCGTCGGCCCATAATCTTTCTTCGTCGAATAATATTTCCGCATTAGCTTTATACGTCGATACTACGGGGCCGACCCAGCCGCGGCCGATATCTAGTACCATTCCTTGATTAATTATTACCGAATCATCTTCGTCGACAACGACTATATAACCATTGCGCTGCCGCCCGTCAGTAGCATTGCCGATATACATCATCATAGACGCGATTTCCGCCCGATCGCAAAATGCTGGATCGGCCACCCATAATCCTTCGATAAATTCTTCGTATTTTGTTTGATTCATTACCGTTACAATAATAATGAACACTAATACTATTATAACGCCGGCAATAACACTTCGCATCATTATGCTCATATCTTATGGGCTATTTATTTTCCCGCCAGGCCGCGGCAAAAAATAATATTTGACATCGGTAGAAGCGAATATGGTATTTTGTTATGCCGTTCGGCAATGCCGAATGGTATCATCGATAATAGATCGCCCTACCAATGTATTTAACGCCGAACCCTGCCCAGTATTCGACAACCCGTTTTATGATGGACCAAAGCGCGGATCAGTTCGCTTCCAATCTGGCAGGATTAACTCGACTGCGTACCTCGATACGGGCCATCATAATATACCATACGGCGAAATCTTTATGTCGG
>JBBAFU010000038.1:0-2976 GCA_041655275.1 Castellaniella sp.
ACTTCGGCGACGATATGTTTGGCCAATGGTTGGCAAAATGCATTGGCGGCATAACCGCCGCCGACGATCCGATCAGCAAATTCATCGCCGATGGTTGCATCAGTCCGGCGGATGTATAGACGGCGCCGGCCATTTATTTTTTAGTCGATTGTCGCCGCAGCCAATCGGCCGCGGACATACAAATCGGAATTGCCGCGGCGGCAACCGCGGCCGATGGCCGATTGCACGGCGTCGTATGATAGATCAATAGATCGAGCTGCAATCATGTGCAATAATATATCCCGCAGTTCGAGATTCGATTCGTCGAATTTTTTCAGAATGCGAGTCAATACTTTGGCCGGTATCGTGCCGAAGTTGGTCGCCGCAATAATGGCCGGCAATTCGGCCGGCTCAAAATAGCAGGCGTACGGACGAAGTAAACTTCTGCCGGCGGTTTCGAAATGTTCGGTTCGATCCCAATAATGACGCAGTCCATATTGTTTTGTAGCGCGGCTCAATGCATCTTCGAACATTGACATCGCCAACCTACCGGCGGTTATTTGGCCGCATAAATAATCTAGCAGCTTAGCAGCCGACTGTGGAATATCAAATGCGGCGTCGAGAATACAGCAAATATCATATTCAGTGCCGGTATTGATTTCTCCGATTGCTTCAAACCATCGCCGCGTTGCTTCGACTATTGCGACTCGATTGCCGCAGCAGATTGCCGGCAGATTTGCTTCGAACCGTACAGCGGCGATAATCTCGGCGGCCGATGGTACATAATTATTGCCGCCGATGTTATGATATGATAGCGTCGCCGTCGTAAATTCTTCGCCGCAATAGCATTTATCCATTTTTATGATAATATCAGGCTCTGGTTTTTTAATCCCGCATCGGCGACCAGATATTATTCAGTGAGAGTCGGCGAACGACCGAAGGTCGAGAGCTGCGCGAAGCGCGGCGAAGCCTAGCTTCAAAAAATGAAAATCCTATGCCGGGTATGTAGCTATGTTTGCCGACGAATGTTTACGATTAGTTTTTGCGCAGATAGCGCCCGATACTAGCCAGTGGCTGACCGTTAGGATATTATGTCGTCGATGGAAATCTATTGCCGATCGAGAATTTCAACCCGGCTGGCTTGCGCCTTGGCAAGCTTATTTCAACCCGACGGCGATGCGAAAATATGCAAATCTGCCGGACGGCGACGACAATAATTGGCCGAATTGCAATTGCCGATGGCTCGACGGCGGCGGCCGATGTACTACAAAGTCGCATCGATGCCCGATGACCAATCGAGTTTTGATGGCGGCGGCCAAATGCCGCTGGCGAACGATTGATATTACCGGCACGGAAGAAGCCAACGAGGTATGGCGTTCTGCCGGCGGATGGTTTTATAGCGATCCATGGCCCGGCCAATATGTCGGCGAGGAAGCGCTGCGAAATTTATTACCGCTGGCTAAATCAGC
The DNA here is from genome assembly GCA_041655275.1 of Castellaniella sp. GTDB lineage: Bacteria > Pseudomonadota > Gammaproteobacteria > Burkholderiales > Burkholderiaceae_B > JAJYRX01. Next base: position 1,449 of record JBBAFU010000038.1, read on the forward strand.
CGCCGCCGGCTACCAGCCGTGGTCGTCGATAAAATACGAGTTTGCGGCGCCGGTGCTATATCATCGAGATTGGGTTAATCTGCTTGCCAGATGTTTGATCAGCGAGCGCTTCGCCGAATTCAATGTTATTTGGGATTCACTGCCGGCGGATTATTGCCCGCTCGAAACCGTATTCCACGTCGGCGAGCGGCTCGATGAAGATATCAAAGATGAACATTTCACCGAATATAATTGGGAGATGAAACCTATTGTGCAGTATGATGTTCGCGCCGGATATATGTTTGCATGGTTTGCAGTGCAATCCGTTCGCAAATATTTGTTGAATGAATCAAAAAATATCATTTCGGTGATGGGGGATTTTGCCGATTTCTGGCCGACTTGCATCAGAATTATGTCAGCGCGGCGGCGGCGGGATTGGGACGATACGCTGAACGGGCTAATCCCGCTTCCCAACAGCGTTACCGATCGGCAACGTCTTCTCGATTATCTGCCGACCGAATAACGGCTGCCGCTGGCAGATGTTTTATTTTTTGTTGGGCGTAGCTTCAAAAAATAAATCATCGATGACAGTCGACATGATTTATTTCGAAACGATATTAAGCGCGGCGGAGATTTTTTCGCGATTGGGCGGGGTCAAATTCAAGCGGCTTAATCTCAACAACTCGTCGCGAGTTGCATGGTAAAGCATGAAATCGCCGAAGAAGAAGTTGATGCGCCAGCAGGTAAATGTTTCTCCGCCGGCGGCAATTTTTGGTTCGGCGAGATTTTCAGTTTGTCGAATAAGAATCGCCGAGCAAATTCTTTCCACGGCCGGGTTGAAGCGGCTATACCCGCGCAGCGAATTTATCAACCAGCGAATGCGGGAGAGCTGCGGCTTGCTGCCAAGCAACTGACCTTCGCTACCGTTGAGGATTTCGTTGTAAAACGTCGCCCGAACAAGTTCGCCCGATTGGAGGAATTCGTCGACAAACATTTCAACGCGTTTGAGATTTTTTTCAGCAATGGCGTATTCCAATAAAGTTACAAATCGGCTTTTCATTGCGGCTGAGAAAATCTCAAACGCGTCGAAATCAATTCGAAGCTTCGCTTCGGGCTTGATCGAACCCCGCCGCTTCGCGGCAAGGGCTTCTCACGGCGCCATGCAATACCGCTTGTGGGCCGCTTACGAGCAATATAGCGCCGTGAGAAGCCCTTGCCGCGAAGCGGCGGGGTTCGAGCAAGCCCGAAGCGAAGCTTCGAATTGATTCGCCGGTGGCTAAAATTTTCTCAGCTGTCGTAATGCAAATTACCTTCAACTTCTTGGAAAATAAAACCCGTATTTCGCGTACTGTCGAAATCGATATTGCCGCCGATGGCGAGATTTATCTCTCCGATTGGCATCACTCCGACGCAACTAGGTTTATTGATTCCCTAGTTGCCCGTAAATGGCCGACCTATCTATCGATCGATAGATGGATTTCCTTCATGGAAATGGCCCGCCATTCAAAAATCAATCGCGAATCGATATCCGGCATTCGATTCTCGTGGA
>JBBAFU010000039.1:0-2926 GCA_041655275.1 Castellaniella sp.
TTCGCCAAATGCGACTTAAGATTTCCAATGTGCAAGGTTTTCGAGATCGCGAGACCGCAACGAAATTCGTCGTCACTATTAGTTCGCTCGTTTGCGCCGGCGTCATGAGCCGAAAAACGGAGGCCGAAGCCGGCAAACTAATATTGTCGCCGATTCATTATCTCGATTATGTTCGCGAAGATTTGGAAATGATGGCCGGGCCCGATTCGCCGGCTCGCAGCAGCTGGAAAATATGTATCAAAGTAATGATCTTGGACAAGCCGATTTGCGCAATGATTAAGGAAACATTTCCCGAGTCGAAAAAGAAAAAGCGCCGGGCGAATGATTGATGAAGCTTCGCTTCGCGCGGGCCGAACTTCTCCATTCACCTAATCTGGGCGGCAAAAAAGTTGCGGCCGCAGCCGCGTGTTTTATTTTTTTGTTTGGTTCGATGAAGCGAAGCTTCATGCTAGGCTTGTTGAGCTTTGATGAAGCTTCGCTTCATCACTACATCTTCGCGCCGACATAACGTCAGCGACCGCCGGCGATTAATTCTTAACAGTTCTGAACGCCGGCAAGCATCGCAGGAAATTATAAGTTGTCGGATCGAGTTTGGCGGCAAGTATGATATGCATTTGCCCGACAGTAAATGCCATTGGGTCACAATACCGCAGCAATTTTTGAGTATCGCTGGGTTCAGAAAATCGGCCGATAACGCCGGCAATAATTTTTGCCACCATCGATGATCGGGATTTTTTCGACAGCGACTCATTCGAGTAAATATTTTTTGTGACCCAAGTTATTTCGGCAATATCGCTGCTTTGCATCGTCGCGTCGATAACTGCTTGTTCCCATTTCGGCTTCGCCAATATGCCGGCCGGCACCAACATCGCCGGCAGCCGCAGCCGAAATAATACTCGCATCGCCTCGGAAAAATCTATGACGGATACAACTTTCGCGTCGACGATCTTGTCAATACATCGGCAGCCGAGGTAATGTGCCAAGTTAATAGATTCAAGCCATAATGTGGCCGATGTGAATGTCGACACAATTCCGTAGATAACGTCGATAACATATCGAGCTGCCGCCGCCGAATAATCGTCGATGACTAATCGAGTTGACTGCGGCGCCGCCGCATCCACCAGCCCGCGGAAGTTAATAGCCGCCCGAAAATATTCGCAGTTGCTTTTCATAATATTGCTGTGGAGTTTGAACTCTTCGCCGCCGACGACGAGAGTAATATCAGCGTATTCGGTATCGATGTAGATGCTCATAATTGACCATATATGTAGGCAATAAACTATTAAATTCGCCGGCAATCATAATATAGAAATGTCATTACTCAATTTGCCGCCGGAGGCGGTATTTACTGATGGCGAAGGTTTGTACTTCGATCCCGATCATATTTGGCGGCAATTAGGATTTGCTGCTACGGTGCAGTCGGTTACAACCTCAGCCGGCAATCGGCTGGGAATATCCGATTTCGATTTAGTGGGAACATCAGCTCAGCGGCCCGATGTAAATTCTCGCCAACTTATTAATGAAATTGCGCACGCGCCAAGATTTCTTATCGTAAAAACGGCCCGGCCGGGATTGTTCGTAACTGCCGGCGAAGTCGATGGAAGGGAAGTTGCCATCATTATTATGTTTCGCAACGGCGATGATTTATGGAATATTATTTGGTCGCATACAAAGATTATTGGGATTGCCTCGGGTCGGGAAATAATTTTATGCCACGATATTCCCGATTGCCTGTATCGGCTGTCTGTATTGAGAAACAAACTCGGCGGCGATGTAATTCCGCGAACCGGCCGAGTTATGATGACCGATTACGCCCACTACAAGCAAATACAATTCGCTATATATAAGATAAAACCTCGCGGCGATTGGCAACTTACCGGGCGGCAGCGTCATTATGATCGATTGGCAGCCGGCGCCGATGCGGATTTTATTATTCTCCTGGCCGATGGGAAGCGCAGTGTGCATCGATGTTATTTGGCCGATGTTGCCGCATTCGCCGGCGCAAACCGGGCGCATACTATTGCCGGCCGGCGGCCGCCCGTCGAATTCTCGCTCGCCGAATGGCCAGCGCATATCGTCGATTTATTCCTATACATAGTTTACGTCGGCGTTATTCCGCATAGTTATTCGCCGGCGCCGGCCGAAACAACCGGCCAACTGTCGCAAGCATTTTCCGATCGGCGGTCGACCGATGGAAGATTTTCATTTGTTACAACCGCCGCCGACTGGATCGACATCAATCGGCTGACGGATTATTTGCAGGCGGATATGGTTCAAGATTTGCTCGATAGAGTATCATTTGACGGCAAATCAATGCCCGCATATGAGATCGCGCAATTATGTTCGCATACCGAACAAGTATGCGACGCTCTCCATAATATCGATTTATCCACCGTCGACGGCGGGCAATGGCCGGCCGGCGTATTCGTCAACTTTATAGAAACCGTTTCGGCACTCGTCGGCGATCATGGAATACCCGCCTGCGTCAAAAAATATTTAGCGGCGGGCAATGAACTTCCGGCCGCCCTCGAAAAATTCGTATGCCTTCGGCATACTGCTCGGGCTTGATTAGGCTTTGCCTAATGCTACGCCCTGCGCCGGCCGACAAAATTGTATGCGAAGCATCATAGTCTGGCGCGGGGCGCCGAGGTTCGGAGCGAAGCGGAGACCTCCAGCCCGAGCAGTTGGCGCAGCCAACACAAAATTGATTTTTTATTAAGCATCTGTACAATGATCGTGAAATTTAGTTACGGCGACGAGGCTAATCCCAATACTATGATTCTTCCGATAATGCCGGGGTTGTGCACTACCGTCGATTCGGCCATGAAATTTAGTAAAGTAAATCAACCGGCTGATCAACCGACCGACCAGCCTTCGGCCAACATTGGAACATCGGCAAATCCACTTGCTATCAATCTTTGCGGAT
>JBBAFU010000040.1:0-2720 GCA_041655275.1 Castellaniella sp.
CCGATGAAGAACTGAACGATTTGGAAATCGAATGCATCGAAGGCTTCGGCACGCTTGCGCCCAACGGATACAATCTTGCATCCGGCGGCGGTAATTTCAAGCATAGCCCCAAAACCATCGAGCTGATGAAGGAACGAAAGCGCGCCAACGTCGAGAAAAATCGCCATGAAAAACTTCGAGGAATGCCGATGTATGTTTCGTATTATCCGCCGTCACGCGGCGAAGCCATACGCGTCGTTAATCATCCGTTATGCAACGATATAGTATTCTCCGTTCACAAATACGGATCGTTTGAAAATGCGAAAACCGCTGTTCTTGAATTCCTTGCTGAGCTCGAAGCAAGTGGAGTTTCTAGAAGAACAACGAAAATGGCCGGGCCAAAGCCGAAGAAGCCGCTGACCGCTCCGAAAATACCGCCGGCGCTCGTGTATCCAACTCCCGATAAACATCCGGGTATTATCAAAACTAAGTACGGATATCGAGTTCAGAAAAAATACAAGGGAATTCGGTATTTCAAGAACTTCGAAAATCGGCAATATTCGATGGAAGAAAATAAGGCCGCGGCCATCGAATGGCTAGCCCAAATAATCGATAAATTAATCCAAGAATGGAATGATACTCAATCTCAGAAAAATGTTCAACGACTAGATGTCGGTGGGTCTGATGATGTCGGCGACGACGAAATTAATCGCATGATTAACGACGCCGTCAACGATATTGCCGGGCTTAAGATATAGTCTACTCCCATCCGAGAGGATGATCGCAGAACATGCCGCGGGGGCGGAGAAACTGCGATGGCTAGAAATATGGAAGAAATGCCATGTTTTCATTCTTTACAAAAACGTTGTGTTATCAAACTCGCAACTATAATGTAGGAAATAGCTGGTAATGCTCTAAATCGAGCACTGGACACGATATATACATAAAGCGCATTGGATTCTCGTTAATCAGAGTTCATCGCGTCCAAAACGAAACCGTTAGCGTTAACAAGGGCGGCGTGTTGATGGCCAATCTTAAATGGCCCATCGAATACCTCTGCTCCGGTTTCCGACCATTGTACAACACTAACGCAACTAATCCCAATCAATATCGGGATTGGCATCGACTTAGCAAGCTCGACGATCATTATTTGGATTCATCCGCCAAATTCTCGTCGAAAGTTGCAGTCGATGCATTGACTGGAATCGACGCCGTAACATCGGTTACGGTCGTATCGCAAGCTCCCGTCGAAAAAGTTACATATCCCGTATCATCGCCCACCGTCGATACGGTTAGAATTGTTGCTCACGGAATCGACATTTATGCCGATACTAAGGCCGCATTCTTCAACGAATATATGCCATTCACATTCGGCGGCGCAAACATTTTGACGCCCAAAGATTCCGGCGCATTGCTGATCAACTTCTGCTTGTATCCCGGAACTTATCAACCCAGCGGGCATATCAATGTTTCGCGAGCTCGTGAATTCCATTTCCATTACGAATCATCGTTCGTCTCATCGGCGAACAATGCCGAGCTTATCGTCGTCGCATCGGCCATCAACTTCTTGTTGATTTCCGATGGTTCGGCCGTGCTCCGATACTCAACATAGTTGCGTCGCTGTCGCCTCCGGCGACGTCGGCTTCGCCGCGCTTCGCGCAGCTCTCGACCTTCGGTCGTTCGCCGACTCGCTCCACAACTGCTCGGGCTTGCGGTCTCGCTGCGCTCAAACCGCGGCGCCTCTCGCATAAGTACGATCGCTTGCTCGACCCAAACCCAATTATTTTTTGTCATTATTCGGCTATCGGTAAATATTTGCAGGCCGGCCGGCGAAAAAGTTTTGCCGCTTCGATAGATACTCGCCGGCGAATTTTCGCTTCGAAGTCGGCCGATGAATTTTCATCGTTCGATATTCCGGCAAAAATCGATAACCGTCGGGCAAAAAAAATATTGATCAACCGGTCAACTTCCTCTCGGGTATATTTTTTGCCGCATCATAGTTCGGCCGGCGAACTTTTATCGCCGATCAATAAATTTTTGCAAGCCGGCCGGCGAACTTTTATCGCCGATCAATAAATTTTTGCAAGCCGGCCGGCGAACTTTTATCGCCGATCAATAAATTTTTGCAAGCCGGCCGGCGAACTTTTATCGCCGATCAGCAGCAAAAAATAATACCGCATGGGCGAGTGGCGACGTCGAACGCCGTATCGCGCAGCGATACGCTCGACTAGCCCGAGCCGTAATAAGCCGGAGGCTTATTACAACCGTTCAGTGGCCCGGTATCGAAGTAATGGTTCGCCGTCGTCGCCAGCATCGGCCGCCGCCAGCTCGCAGATTCGCTGATATATTTTATCGTTTTTGATGACGGTTTCGCGCGATTGCAAATGTATGTAGTCGAGCAGCCGCAATTTATCTCGATCCGCCGGCCGACCATCGCCGCCGCCGAATTCTTGCTCGATTAACTTATATATGAAATACGGATAATACGGCCGATTACCGCCCTTGGGAACGGCCGTGCCGTACAAATCCATAATCTTATTGAATAACATAGTCATTCGCATATTTTCCTGGAATGTTAATTTGGGCGGCGACGGCCCGCCGTGCTGAACAACTAGCAGCGCCGAATGATCATTGTAAGCCGATAGTTTTAGCTCCTTCAGAACGGCTCGCATAGTTTGCGTAGTCAGCGTCGATCGGCGGATACTATCACGGTCAAGAACATATTCGATTTGCGCGGCATC
>JBBAFU010000041.1:0-2560 GCA_041655275.1 Castellaniella sp.
TCCGACTTCGGATACGGCCGATCTCGATCTCGAGGGCGGCACCGCCGGCGGAAATGTGTCAATAATCAAGGCCGGCAGAAAAATAACATTAGTTCCGGCCGGCGCGGCGGCGACAACGCTTACTATCCAAACTGCTCAAACAACGAATTCGCTAGCCGTTGTGCCCAACTTCGGCGCCGCCGCCGATTTCGTAATGACGGCCGGCGACCAAATTATCGGCGGCCAAAAAACTATCGCCGGCGACATGATTGTAACCGGAACTATCCAAGTTGCCGGCGGATTCAATGTCACGGGGCAGATTGCTACGATCGCCGCCGCCAACCAAATTGGGCTCGGCGCCGTCGGCTCTCGCACGATTATCTCGGCGCCCGCCGCCGCAGCCGATCGCACATATACTATCGTTGACGCCGGCGCCAATGCTAATTTCGTATTGACGGCGGGCGATCGATCATTAGCCGGCACGACGACGATGGCAACTGCCGTCGTCACCGGCAATATCACTGCCGCTGCTGTAATTACTGATACAATAACTCCCGTCGGCTCGACAGTAACAATCGCCGGCATCGATATCACTGCGCTTGATGGCCGAGTTGCCGCCGCTGAAGGCGATATTGCGACCAATACCGGCGACATCGCCGCTCTCGATGGCGTGGTCGTGAAAACTTCCGGAGCGCAAACTATCGCCGATGCAAAAACATTTACGTCCGCCGTCACTGCACCAAGATTCGCCGGCGCCGGTTCGTATCTCGATGTAAGCACCGGTTTCGCCCGCGTTCGCGCAGCAGATGACACTTCGATGGCTACTTTCACAAATAATGGAACATGGATTTATTCGAATTCGACAACGTATTTCAGATTAGTATCGCCGGGGGCGGATGTTGGTTCGCTCGTTACAGTTAGGGCAACGGCGCCAACTACCGGCCCGCAAATCGATTATACTATCCCGGCCGTCGCCTCCTCCGATTTCGTAATGAATCGCGGGAATCGAACTATATTCGATGATACACATTTTACGGGGATCGTAAAATTCGGATCCATACCCGGAGAAGGTCCACCCCCGCCTCCGAAACTTATTATAGATCCCGATACCGGCGCGGTCGGCGATGACTTTCGGGCATTATTATCCTTCAAACTTGGCGCCGACGAATTAAGATTGGCGTCGATAGTTGCGGCGTACCAGGTCGCAGCTCGCACATATACTATCCCCGACGCCGGAATGAATTCGGCATTCGTAATGGAACGCGGCGGCAGAACTATGTACGGGACAACTACGTTTAACGAAAATGTAACCGTTACCGGCGTCGCCGATCTTATTGTAAATCGTATTGTCCCAGAACTTACTCAATCAGTATTGGTTAATAACCATTCATTCCATTCAATAGACGGCTTAACGCTTATTGGCACGGCGCCCGTCGGCACGAGTTTGGCCATCAAATATAATCAATATTATGTTTGGAATACTACGATTGGCGGGCCATGGGTTTCCCCGTTGCCGATAACATATAAGTTTATGCGCATCGGCTCGCAAGTTACGCTGCAATGGCCACAAATGTTTAGCGCCAGCACCGGCGGAATTCCGTCGACTATGACAACAACGGCCGTGATGCCGGACGTATTCATGCCCGCTGACAATATGTATATGCCGATACGAGTGCGGAATAATGATCACGACGAACTCGGATATATTTGGCTGCGAAGCGACGGACTTATCGTATTCTTTACTTCTTCCGATCCGCCGGATTTTGCCAACATCGGCGATCCGGCCGGCGTGTACGGCGGCTGCGTAACATATATCGCCGCCAACGTTTAGGCGAGCTTCGCTCGCTGCTCGCTCGAACCCGACTCGGCTGCGCCTCGTAACGGCTTCTCACTGCGCGGCTAATAATCCAGCTATACCCCGCAAGCGATTTTGTCGGCAAGCGCAGGGCGCCGGGGTTCGAAGCCGAAGCGGAGCGAGGCGAGACCGCCAGCCCGAGCAGTTGGGCGCAGCCCAACAAAATTGATTCGCGGGATGACAATAATATTCAAACATGAACTACGGATACGATAATAACTGCGACCCAAACTTGTCGGCCGGCGATCGGCAGCAAGCCGATGTTAACTTAATTGCCGAACGGCTCGGCCAAATCGACGACAGCGAATTTCTCGCATGGGTCGAGGAAAACGATTACGGCGAGACCGACGATTTCTCGTACCCAAATTTCAGCGCGCCGGGTAAGTAATGTTCGTGCCGCCGCAATAACTATCGCGCCGAATGATTTATTTTTTTTTACCGTGATTTGTGAGCAAATCATCGGCGGTAATGTATGGTGCAGGCATACGAAAAAATAAAACCGTTGTTGGAATGAATTCCAGCCGGTAATCACTGATGAGCGCATTCGCTTGGACGGCCGCTTTGCCCGTCGTTGTCGTCGTTATCGTCATCGGAATCATCGTCACTGCCGCCGTTGTTGCGAGCCCAAGTTATTTCGATATCGGGATCGGCTTCCAACTCCGCTGCTGCCGTTGCTATTGCAGTTTCGCAATCGGCGATGAGTTGATTATTATCGACGACGTTATC
>JBBAFU010000042.1:0-2536 GCA_041655275.1 Castellaniella sp.
AATTTTCTTCCATGTCCGCCGAATCAACGAAATGATCGATGGCCGGCCGACAATCTCATCCTCAGCTAATTCTACATACGGAAGCGCCGAATCGGCGGTAATCCATGCCGGCGGCTGCGGCATATATTGGGCGGCTGACATATTTGGTTTCCACGCAATGTTGAGCAGCAGCCAAATAGGCGCCGGCGGTCGGTCATGATACGATGTCACTGTTCGAGTAGCGAATGCGCAATTATCGTCGAGCGAAGCAAATTCGAGTTGCCGCCGAGCGGCGATGTTCCAAGATTTATTTAGCCGAAGAAAAGTCATCCAATCGGCCGAATCACTGTCGGCGATTATTAGGCGAATAACATCGATTGGCAGATCGGGGGCAGACATTACATATATCGACCGCTACAAAAATCAAATGTTTGCGGCGACGGCTGCGGCGCTTCGCGCCTGGCCTGCCGCAATGCTCGCTCGAACGTTTGCGGAGCAAACGTTCTCACTGCGCCAAATATCACCAATTACGATTCATCTGCGAGCTATTGGGCGTAGTGAGAAGGTTCGCGCAGCGAACGTTCGAACGAGCAGTTGCCGAAGGCAACATCCGGCGAACATCGGCAATTGCCGCCGGCGACGGGCCGGATAACATTGCAAGATACATCGATTGGCGAGAAGCCCAATCGTTGTCATATTCACCCGTCGCCGATCTGGCGATATTCACGGCCATAACTCGATCATGTTGGCCGGCCCAGCCGCCGTCGATATCCGCGCAATATCTCGGAAATATTTTGGCTCGCGCCGATAGTTGGCCGATATCGTCGAGATAAGAAACGGCGGCGATAGTATCGAGATGTGGCTGCGATGCCAATACGACTGCCCAATTTACCAGCAGATTGATAAATGCCGGCGATAACACATTATTGCATGCGGCGCCAACGATGGCCGCGCGAATAAGTACCTCGGTAAATATTGTAATCTCGCCGCGGCTGACGCAGTTGAATAAAATACATCGAGTTATTCCCGGATGATCACGGGCAAACTTATTCCACTTGCTGCCGACATATCGGTTCGCCGTCGCCGGCTCGATGCTGCGAAAATAACCGTCTATCAGCGAATGATCAATGGGTATTGTCATATGGAATCGATCTTCGACCGTATCGTAGGGATTATATTCGTCTGCATATTCGGCCGACCATCGATTGATATTTCTTACCGACAAGTATAAACTTATTTCTCGGCAAGTCATCTCTGCGTCGCCGCAACATTGGCAACTTTCGGCCGGCGGCGGGCCAACCCATGCGGCCAGCGCAAGTTCCGGCCGGTGCGTAATAAGTTCGGCAAATTCGTTTTCGCCGACGGCGATGAATTTTATGAGCTCAGTAAAATGCGGCGGCGATAAATCGATAGCATAATTCGCAAATCTTGTAATGTGAATACCCGCCGACAAGAATAGTTCAACGGTTTTCGGCCCGGCGGCGACAATATCTTTCGGCGGGATGGGAATTTGCGAGCGAATATCGCTGCCCATCTCGTAGAAATCTTTGCTGGTTCGCAGTATCGCCGACCAATCGGCGCTTAACGGATGTATGTTCGACAATATCATCGTCATAATCTCGGCCGGCATTGCGGCGATACTGGCAGGTAAATAGTTATCCATATCATATCAACTGCCGGTTTACAATCAAATACGCCGCATATATCGATTGATCATTGGGCGCAGTGAGAAGGTTGGCGAAGCCAACGTTCGAACGAGCATTGAGCAAGCCCGAAGGGCGCCACTCAAACAATTGAGATTTTTGTTAATAATTATATGTAATGGATTCGATTCCCAACGAAATTATCGATAGTATTTTTCGTTACTGCGATATCGCCGACGGGCCGGTGATAATGGCCGTGTCAAAAAGTTGGCGCCGACAATATCCATATTCGCTGCCCGATTATTATTGGGATCAAGTCGCCGTCAACAAATTTCTGACTTTGCTGGCTTGCCGCGAAGAAATTAATGTTACTCATCGAGTTAAAGAATTACAGATTGTGACTCCGCCGGCGGGGAAATGGGGCATACTTACCGGGCAAACTCTCGCTAATTTAGTTCCGTATGTTATCAACGTATCCGTTGACGTATGCAACATGATTATCGATTTCGCTATCGCGGTTGATCAATCGGCCGACAATGAAAAGCCGCTAACCACCGAGTCGAGTTTGATAGATTCTATTATGACGCGGCTCGACGACAAACGTCCACAACTCGTCGTCGCCGTCTGGCGAACTCCAGTTATTCGACATTGGATGGGAACAGTTGCGATTGATGGTTGGAATATTCGTTCACCAAGATTTCGATATTTGCCCCAAGATTTCGACAACCAATATTCCGGCGAAATAATACGGCTTATGGATAATATCCATAGACTAACATTGGTAGCATATAATGCCGCTATATCCGGCAATGCCGATCCGAAAATTATCAATTACGCTATCTCTCAAGGCTGTAAACTTAACTGGATTACAGATTGGTTTGCGGCCAATAATATTTCGAGCGAAGTTGGCGCCG
>JBBAFU010000043.1:0-2513 GCA_041655275.1 Castellaniella sp.
GGCTTCTCACTGCGCCTTATAGCTCGCAAGCGGGCCGTAAGCGGTATTGTTAGGCGCAGTGAGAAGCCGCTGCGGAGCGGAGCGACGCCGGGTTCGATCAAGCCCGAAGCGAAGCTTCAGCGGAGCTTCAAACGAACCTGCGCAAAGCGGCGATATCGGGGCCGCCGGTATATTGAGTTCGCCGGCCGTTGTAGTCGCGATAGATTGTCGGGTAAGCCTTCACGCCGGGAGTTCGTTTGCGATCTTCGTCATTCTCTCGAAACACGGCGGCGCCGCCGACTTCGGATTTTACTTGCTCCCATACGGGCTTCATCCGCTTGCAGGCCGGGCACCAATCGGTATAATGTAACGTAATTACGGGCTTGCCAGCGGCGCCTTCGGCTTTCGACCGCGACCACCAGAAATATCCGGCGCCGACGGCGATAATAAAAATCGCAACAATTACGAGCGCAGTTAAGTTCATGTTATATATTTCCGCCGCCACAAAAAATACAACCCGTCGCAATTATTATTCGGCCGGCGCCGAGATAGCTTTCCCGCTTTCGCGGAAATAAATTGACGCTTCCGCCCGCCAGCTCGGCGGGTCGTAACCTTTCGGAATTGACCGATTGGGATAATAATTCCACGGCAGAATATCTTCTTCGGCCTCGCCAAGTTCGCTTTGCGCTTTATTAATAAGAACTTGATACGACAGCGAATGGTTGTCGGCGCCGTAGGTATATATCGATGGGAACAACGGCGATCGGCCGATCATTTCCATCAACGCCGGGTCGCCCACTCTATCCTTCATCGCCGATTCGACGGAAGTGATCATCGATAATAGCGAATAATAATGCGCGACGTAAACTGCATCGCCAGTAACGTTGAATAACGCGGCCAAATCTTTCATCAGAAGCTGGACGTTGGCGATCTTGAAATTCACGCCGGCGACCTTAACAGTGTTCACCGATACTAATTTGTTTTTCGACGATGAAATTCTGACATTGATAGTCGCCGACCCGAAAGTTAGTTTACCCCGATGCGTCGACGGTATCATCGATACATATGGCTCATATTCGACGGCATTTTTTATTCCGAGTTCGCCGATATGTTTTTGCGGATTCAGCGAAATAATATCGAGCTCGGCGCCGACAACTTTTTTCTTATGATCGATCGGCGCCTCGAAAACGAATGTGTCAGTGACTTTGATTTGCGGCCGCGATAATATCGGATTAGCCGACGGTAAATTCTTTACCGATTTCTTCGCCGTCGCCCCGCCAGTAAAATCGAGAATGGAATTGCCGCCGGCGGCGCCACCGGCCGGATCGTCGCCGATTTCATCGATCAATTCATCGTCGCTTTCGTCGGCGAAATCATCATAGTCGGCTTCATCGTCGCTGGCAACGGCCGGCGCGTCGCCGGTAATGGCCGCCATTAATTCGAGATAATGATGGTAGATTAATGCATACGCCGCCCAGCCGCCTAACACATATCTATGAATCGACGTCGGTAATATAACTGTCGCATGGCCCGGCCGTAAATCACATTCGACGGGATAATGCGAATTCATCTGATTAAATCGGCGAATATCTTTACCCCAACGGTCGAAAATTACTTCCATCGGCGGATTATCGTACGGATGAGATAACGAATTATGCATGTCGATGCGCTGATATAGCGGATGGACAATCCGCATACCATTGTATTTCAGCGTCGGCAATTTGGCGAATAACTCGGCCGGATAATATGTAATATCGGCAACAACATGACCGCCGCCAATATCAACTCGCATAGTTCGAACATATCTAGCGCGAAATGCAACGGCATCTTCGAAGCCGGCCCTATATAGCGCACCGGCCAATTCGTAGGCGTGCTCAACAGAATTCGGACTATAGAAATCCAAATCGGGAACATCGGTATCGGGATATATTTTGTCGCCCTTCAACCGCAGGGCCATATCAAGGCCGGTTCCGCCGTATAAAACAAGATCATGTTTGATAATGAAATCCTTAACGAGCTCGATACTACTTAGTATATTTTCGTATTCCGGATCACGGCTAACGCAAATATATTCGTATTCTTTCGCTTTCGCAACAATGGCATCCATTAAATAGCGCTTACTATGTATTAGTAAACATCTTTGTATGTCGGCCGTTGGTCGATATGTAATATTATTGGGCGCAGTGCGATGAGGTTCGAGCGAAGCGAGACCTCAAGCGCGAGCAGTTGGCGCAGCCAACATTTAGAAGTATAAATGCGGCTATTTGTAGCTAATTGATTTGATATAATTGGGTTTACACCATGCAGTTTGAAGCCGTGTCAGCCGATTTATTCAACCAATTTTCAGCCGCATCGCTCGATGAACCGGAGCCGGCGACCGCCGTCGCCCATAACTTTTGCGACGATTGTGAAACTCCGATGGAATTATTCGACAGCGAATATCATTGCCCCGGCTGCGGAATTATTATCGAATATATGGCAGATGCGGTTTCTGATCACAGCAACAGCACGGCCGCCAGCATTCGTATTTCATC